>CAWKIU010000025.1:0-62721 GCA_963849895.1 uncultured Alphaproteobacteria bacterium | reverse complement strand
CTATACGCGCCGCCTCCGCAAGGACTAGAGAGACCGATGCCCAATATTGCCTCCTCCAAGAAGCGCGTCCGCACCGAGACCAAGCGGGCTGCGATCAACCATTCCCGCAAGACCCGCATTCGCGGTTTTGTGCGCAAAGTCGAAGAGGCGATCGCCTCCGGCGACCCCAAGGCGGCCCAGGCGGCCCTGCAGGCAGCCGAGCCCGAAATCATGCGCGGCGTCACCAAGGGCACGATCCATAAGAATACCGGCTCGCGCAAAGTGTCGCGTCTGACCAAGCGTGTCGCAAAACTGAGCAAATAATCTAGTCCTCTGGATTCTTTGCCGAATCTGCGTTGGAATGGGTCAGAATGGTTTTCTGGCCCATTTTTATTGGTCTGTAGACTGACAAAACACAACTATGACGATTGTGCGCTGCAAGATGTCACGGCTGTCACGTAAGTGCATGATTCGTTAAGGATAGTTCGTGCGTTCTATTTTCCGTATGAAGAACATATGGTTAGTGCGAACACGGATGATTTTTTTCGACACAAAATCGTCATGTTCCCGGTTTGCCCTCTTGCATGGCCTTGGAGCATAAGCATATGGTTACCGCTCGGGTGAAGGCATGAGAACAGCCATGACAAAGATAAGAACAAATATCATGAAGGTATTGGGTAGTTCTCGGCTCGCCTGTCTGACGAGTACCAAGTCAAACTCATAGTGAATTCTTAAATTAGTGGGTTTTGGGCGCGGGCTTTTGCTCGCGCGCGGTGTCGTTTTTGTGGGGATTTGGGGCCATGGCGGCTGAAAATCATACTCCTGGATATGCCGGGGACCTGAGCGCGGCCGAGGCCTGGGCGCTGATGTCTGGCGATCCCGCCGCCCAGCTGGTGGATGTGCGCACCGTGGCGGAGTGGAATTTCGTGGGTCTGCCGGACCTCTCCCCCCTGGGCCGCAAGGTTCACTGCGTGGAGTGGCAGGGCTTTCCCAGCATGGCGCCGAACCCCAGCTTCGTGGCGCAGGCCGGTGCCGCGCTGGAAGCGGCCAAGGGCTCGCCGGTGCTGCTGCTGTGCCGTTCGGGCGGACGCTCGCGCGCGGCGGCCATGGCGCTGACGGCGGCGGGCTATACCCACGCCTACAACATCGTGGGCGGCTTCGAAGGCGATCTGAGCGCGACCAAGCACCGTGGGGACACAAATGGATGGAAGGCCGCTGGTCTTCCCTGGAATCAAACTTAGGAGGGGAACATGCGAAGTATGAAGGCGCCGCCGGGACGGCGCACAGCAGGCCACTAGACGACCGGGCGCACGGCCCGGAGGAACAACCAAAAAAAGCTTGGCGCGCCAGCGTGTGCGGACAAGCAGTGGGTGTGGGATATGGGACAGTCTTCAAATAATCCGTTGCAAAAAGATTGGCATGCGGCTTGGGCCGGCGTGCGCGAGAGACTTCGCCGCGAGCTGGGCGATGCGGTGTTCGACGCATGGGTGGGACCGCTCACCCTGGAAGGCTGCGACAAGGACGAGCTGCGCATCGGCGCGGCCAAGCCCTTTGTGCGCAACTGGGTCGCCAACCATTATGTGGCGCGGATCGAGCGCGCGTTTCGCGCCGAGGGCGCGGAGCCCGCGTCGCTCTCCATCGTGGTGACCGCCAATGCGCCCGCGATCGGCGCCGGGATCTACAAGGAGCCGCTGCGCGTCGAGCCGCTGGCGCCCGCCTCGGTCGCTTATCTCCCCAATGGCGGCGGCGACGAGCCGCCCGCGCCCAAGGGGCTTTGGACGCGGATGCTGCACCCGCAGCAGACCTTCGACAGCTTCATCGCCGGCGCGATCAACGAGTTCGGCCATGGCGCGGCGCGGGCCTTCGCGGAAGGACGCGGCACCGATGTTCCGCTGCTCTACATCCATGGCGGCTTCGGCTTCGGCAAGACGCATCTGCTGAACGCCGCGGCGCTGGAGTTCCGCAAGCGCAACAAGCGCGTGCTGTTCCTGCGCGCCGAGGATTTCATGCGCCACTTCCTGGGCGCGCTCTATCGCAAGGACACGCTGGCCTTCAAGGACGAGCTGCGCACCGCCGACGTTCTGATCATCGACGATCTGCAGCACATCTGCCGTTCCACCGCGACGGCTTCGGAGTTTCTCTATACCGTCAACGCCTTCGCCGATCTGCGCCGCCGGGTGGTGATTGCCGCCGACCGCGCACCCTCGGCGCTGGAAGGACTTGGCGCCGACGTGAAATCGCGCATGACGGGCGGATTGGTGATCGAGCTGGACAAGCCCGACCACGCCACGCGCCTTGCCATCTTGAAATCGCGCGCCGCCGATTTCACGCGCCTGCGCCCCGAAGTCATCCTGCCGGACTGCGTTCTGGAACGCATCGCCGACATCGAGGATGCCAGCCCGCGCGAGATCATCGGTGTACTGACGAAACTGGCGACCTATGCCGACCTCACCAAAAAGCCGGTGACGCCGGAGATGGCCGAGGAAGCCGTGGGCCTGCGCAGTGCGCCGGGCGCCAAAACCTCCATCGAGGACATCCAGAGGAAGACCGCCGAGTTCTACAAACTCGACGTGAAGGACTTCTACTCGCCGCAGCGCGCGCGCCGCGTGGCGCGGCCCAGGCAAGTGGCGATGTATCTCGCCCGCAAACTGACGACGCGTTCGCTCCCCGAAATCGGGCGGCGCTTCGGCGGGCGCGATCATACGACCGTGCTGCACGCTTGCCGCCGCATCGAGGCGCTGTGCGCCGAAGACGCGCTGTTCAAGCAGGAAGTCGACTTCCTCAGCCAGATGCTGTCGAAGCGGATGTGATCCAATTTTCTGCCTCCCCCCTTGAGGGGGAGGCGGAAAAATTCGCCCAGCGAATTTTTCGGTGGGGGGTCATGCCACCGCTACGCGCTACGCGCTCGCATTCCTCCGCGTTCACTCACCTACCGCTCAACCACTCCGCACTCTGCAGGGCCGTTTCCTGCTTGCGCCTCCCGTTGCCATTCGTTTTTCAAATTCGGCACCCCCTCCCCTCCCCCCATTTCGAATTTTCACAAAAGTCGAATTCGAATAGGGCTTTTGGGCTCTAACGCTTTGAAGGGGCATTCGAATTGCCGAATTAGAAACCTCATCCATCTCCAACCACCCGCACCACGCGGGCGACATCTTGAGATAGGAAATAATGCGGGAAGTACAAGGGGCGCGCGGCGAAATATTTTCGCGGTGCCGGCGAAAGAAAATTAGGCCGCTTCCAGCCGCGTGATCTCGGCCTCGAATTCGAGGCGCAATTGCGCGGCTTCCTCTTCGGGCAGCCAGTTCGCCATTTGGGGAAAGATGGTGCGGTAGAGGCGGACCTTGCGCGGCTCCCACGGCATGGTCTCAGCCGCGCGCGCCTGTGCCAGAAGCCGCATCAGATCGCGGCGCACTTCGTCGGGATCGGCGCGATAGACATGCTCGGGCCGGTCCTCCAGCAATTCGAGCTGAGGATCGGGAAGGAACAGATCGGGTTGTTTGCTGTGCGCCATGTTACGATCCTGAAACAGGTCGATTGTGCGTCAGAAGTGCGAAACATACGAGAGCGTCGCGCGCATTATACCCGACTCAATTTTTCTTTGACACTGAAGTTCGGATTTCCGCAGGCACCGGCTTCAACAACTTGTGAATGTCAGCAAGATCGCGACAATCAAGGCTGCGTGAAACGGTAAGGAGCAACGGCACGAGCCAAAGTGCTTCCCCCACCGGACGCAGATATGCTCCGAGGCCTATGCAAAGTGATATTGATCAATAGACTCAGAGGGCATTTGTATTAGTTCTCTTTTTGTTCTATGGTGAGATTATGTCCGAAACGACTCAAATCGAATGGACGGATACGACTTGGAATCCGGTAACGGGCTGCTCGAAAATAACGCGCGGTTGTGACTTTTGCTATGCGGAACGCTTTGCGGAAAGATTCCGCGGCGTTCCCGGACATCCCTTTGAGAATGGTTTTGATCTAACGCTAAAGCCGGAACGCTTGACGCAGCCGCTGCATTGGAAACGACCTCGTCGTATTTTCGTTAACTCCATGAGTGATCTTTTTCACAAGGAAATCCCCCGGTCATTTATTGACAACGTGTTTGACACGATGGAAGCGGCTGACTGGCACACGTATCAGGTTCTAACCAAACGCAGTTCGCTATTGGTCCGATATCTTCGCAGCAGATATGGAGATGGTGCGGCGCCTCCGCATATTTGGCTTGGGGTCTCAATCGAGGATTCTACCAGCGCCGTACGGCTAAAGCACCTTCAGGCCGCGCGAGCATCCATCAAATTCGTCTCGTTCGAGCCGCTTCTTGGCCCCGTCGGTAAAATTGATCTCGTAGGAATTGATTGGGCCATTGTCGGCGGCGAGAGCGGGCCGCGTGCGCGACCAATGGCTGAGGAATGGGCGCTTGAAATCCGCGACCAATGCCGGAGTGCTAAGGTCGCATTCTTCTTCAAACAATGGGGTGGAACTCGGCCAAAGTCTGGCGGACGACTGCTGCGTGGGCGCGAATGGAATCAATATCCGCGTAGCCCCAAGAGCCACAATTTGGGATTAACCGCCGCAGAATAGGAAGGATATTAAGTGAGCGATCCATATTCTGGTCGCGAGCAAACCAAGGCAAAACATTTCATTCTCAAGCGTTACCTTCAGGCGCTCGCTTTCAAAGTCCTAACGTTTTCGGACGTTACATATGTAGACGGCTTCTCAGGCCCCTGGCGGACCCAAACTGAGAATTTCAGCGATTCTTCTTTCATGATTGCAATCGCGGTGCTGCAAGATGCGCAAAAGCGGATGGGCAATCGGCGGCGAATTCGCTGCTTCTTTTCAGAGAGCAGTGCGGAAGCATTCACACAACTTCAAGAGGCGGTAGCTCCATTCCACAGGCCTGACGATGGATTTGAGATAAAGACATACTGCGGTAAGTTCGAAGATGCTATCGGCGAAATTCAATCATTTATCGGTAATTCATTTCCTCTGATCTTTATCGACCCTACGGGATGGACGGGTTACCCTTTCGACAAGATCAAGCCGCTATTCGTGCGCCCTAAGTGCGAAGTCTTGATCAATTTCATGTACGAGTTCGTAAATCGCTTCGCTCACAGTGATGACGAAAACATCGTCGCTTCGCTGGATCCAATCTTGGGTGGACCAGGTTGGCGGGATCGCCTCGACCCGAATCTTCCACGCGGCTCCGCCGTTGAAAAGCTATTCCGTGAAACTCTCAGGTCAGCGGGAAATTTCGATTACGTCGTTTCAACCAAGATCGACAAGTCTACAGCTGAACGCCCACATTTCTTTATAACCTATGGAACGAAAAGCCCTGACGGCCTGAAGACGTTTCGTCAAACAGAATATGATGCCCTGCGCGAGCATGAGAAAAATCGAGCAACCGCAAGAGAGAAAAAACGCGAAGAAAAATCGAATATCACAGACTTATTCGCAGGCCATCAAGCCGAATTGCAAGAAGCCACAATTGATGAAATCGTCGATGAGCAAAAAGCGTTGGCTTCTGCTGAATTATTGGCAGTTCTTTCAGTTAGCGCGTCGTTGAACTTTTCCAATGTCATGGTTCGGCTGCTTCAAACTTTCATGTTGCGCGAAACCAACGTTAAGGACATCTGCGTTGACCTCGCCAAAGCCGGCAAGATCGAAAATACTTGGGGCGGTAGTAATCGAAAGCCTCGCAATGAGAATGTGATTAAGCTGAAGATCGCAACTTGTTGAGTTGTGCGCAACGTCGGTGACCGAGGCCGCTGTTGCTTCGCCTATTTTTTCGGGCTGAGGGATGCCTGGTTGTCGGATGGCGCGGGGGTGGCGTCGGCGGTGGTCGTTTGAGGGTCGGTGCGAAGGCCGCGCAGCTTCGACAAATCTTTTTGTGCTTTGGCGAGCATCACCGGGGTCATCTTGCCGCTGGACATCGCGGCAAGCTGATTGAGCGACATGCTCTCGAAAGAGCTATACATCGGGTGCGTGCACAGGCCCGGAAAATCCTTGTCCAGAATGGCGCGTCCGCCCGGGGTGGCGGCAATCTTTTCGATGGGAAGATCCAGCGCGGAATTCGATTGCGCGGGCGTGGCGGGTTGTTCGGGCTTCGCGGCTTGCTTCGGCGCTGTTGCTTGTGTTGGCGTCGCGGCTAGCATTGGCGCGGTGACATCGGCGGCGGGTGGCGCCTGGCATGCCGCCGGCACCAGCGCAAAAGCGCTCATCAACAAGGCCATTCGCATCGATCCAGGCGACATAGGCCGACTCCTCGAGCCGTTGTTCGGCACAAGGCAGCATAGCGGATGGGCGTTTGCCAAGGGCAGCATCGGGAAACACTCAGAGCGGCGGCGCGGCACCCCCACCCCGAGCGCTGCGCGCTCGGACCTCCCCGCAAGGGGGAGGTGAAAAGAGGTGCAGAAGCGTGTCTCTAGGCCCTGCAAAAGCTGGTCACTTGAGCGGGGGACTGCTATAGTTTCTGACTTGAGTCTTCTGTCCTCAGAAGTTCAGGGAAATCAAGGGCTTGCGGGCGCCTCAATGGGGTTTCGCAAGGGGCTTTGCTAGAAACCGGACGGCAGTCGAAAGACCCATGAAAATCAACGTCGAACGCGGCGCTTTTTTGAAGGCGCTCAGCCATGTGCAAAGCGTCGTCGAACGGCGCAACACCATCCCCATTCTCTCGAATGTGATGATCGAGGCGGCGAAAGGGCAGCTCAAGCTCACCGCCACCGATCTGGACATCGAGATCGTCGAGGCCATTCCCGCCGACGTGCTGCGCAACGGCTCGGCCACGGCGCCCGCGCACATGCTCTACGACATCGTGCGCAAGCTGCCCGAAGGCGCGCAGGTGCAGGCCGAGCTTCTCACCAGCGAGGGCGGGCGGCTGGCGGTTTCGGCGGGCTCGGTGCGGTTCGAGCTGGCCTGTCTGCCGAAGGAAGACTTCCCGCAGATGGCGGCGGGCGCCCTGCCCCACAAGTTCCGCCTCGCGGCCGACGATCTGAAGCGGCTGATCGACAAGACGCGCTTTGCGATCTCCAGCGAGGAGACGCGGTTCTATCTGAACGGCATCTATCTGCACGCCTCCAAAGAGGGCAAAGCCCCGACGCTGCGCGCGGCGGCGACCGACGGCCACCGCTTGGCGCGCTACGAGCTGGAACTGCCCGACGGCGCCTCGGACATGCCCGGCGTGATCGTGCCGCGCAAGACGATCGGCGAATTGCGCCGCTTGCTGGACGATGCCGACGGCGCGATCGAGATTTCGCTGTCGGACACCAAGATCCAATTTGCCTTCAACGGCGTGGATTTGATGTCCAAGCTGATCGACGGCACCTTCCCCGATTATCAGCGGGTCGTTCCCGCGGGCAACGACAAGGCGCTATCGCTGGAGGCCAAGGAGTTCGGCCAGGCGGTCGACCGCGTCTCCACCATCTCCGCCGACAAGACGCGCGCGGTGAAGCTGGTGCTCGCCAAGGACAAGGTGACGCTCTCGGTGGTCAATCCCGAAAGCGGCACGGCGACCGAAGAAGTCGGCGCCACCTATAGCGCCGCGCCGCTGGAGATCGGCTTCAACGCCCGCTATCTGCTCGACATCACCAGCCAGATCGAAGGCAAATCGGTGCGGCTGCTGCTGTCGGATGCGGGCTCGCCCACGATCATCGAGGACGCCGACGACGCGCGCACGCTCTATGTCCTCATGCCCATGCGGGTGTGACCGTGCAGAAAAAATCTTACCCTCCCCTTGAGGGAGGGTCGAAATTTGCGAGAGCAAGCGAGCAAATTTCGGGGAGGGGGCATGCTTCGGCTGGACCCCTCCCCGAAGTCGTCTCCGCGCTTGCGCGCGAAGCCTCCTTCGACCCTCCCTCAAGGGGAGGGTTGAACGAAGTGTCCGTTACCGCCCGCCTTGCCGTGACGCGGGTGCGGCTGATGAATTTCCGTTCCTATGCCGAGGCGGAGCTTGGTGTGAGCGGGCGCCCCGTGGTGCTGGCGGGGCCGAATGGCGCGGGCAAGACGAACATCCTCGATGCGATCTCGCTGCTGTCGCCGGGGCGCGGGCTGCGCGGCGCCAAGCTTTCCGAACACATTCGGCGCGGTCCTTCGGCGCCCAGCGAGGCCTTGTGGGCCGTGGCGGCGACGGTTGCGCGCGGCACTGAGGCTTACGAAGTCGGCACCGGGCTGACGCTGGGCCCTGGCGGCGGCGAACGGCGCGCGGTGCGGCTGAACGGTGTGGCGGCGCAAGGTTCGGCGGATCTCGGCGAGATCGTGCAAATGGTCTGGCTGACGCCCGCCATGGACCGTCTGTTCACCGAAGGCGCCAGCGGACGGCGGCGTTTCCTCGACCGGCTGGTGCTCGGCTTCGATGCGGCGCATGCGCGGCGCACCACACGCTATGAAACCGCGATGCGCGAGCGCGCGCGGCTGTTGAAACTTGGCCCGCGCGATCCGATGTGGCTGGACGGGCTGGAAGCCGAAATGGCCGAGGCCGGGGCCGCGATGGTTCTGGCGCGGGCTGAGACCGTGGCGCGGCTGAACGCCATGCTGGCGGCGCGCGGTGAAGCGGGGGCGTTTCCCTCGGCGCATTTGTCGCTGGCGGGCGAAGCGGATGCGCTGCTGCAGGAGAGCGGCGAAGACGCCATGCGCGCGCAATTCGCGGCGCTGCGGATGCGCGACGCCGAAGCGGGACGCACGACCTTTGGGCCGCATCTCAGCGATCTCGCGGTGCGCCATATGCAAAAACGCGCCGATGCGCGCGAATGCTCTACCGGCGAGCAAAAGGCGCTGCTGATTTCCATCGTGCTGGCCGATGCGCGCGAGCTGGCCGAGGCGCGCGGCGGACATGCGCCGCTGCTGCTGCTCGACGAAATCGCCGCCCATCTGGATGTGCGCCGCCGCGCCGCTTTGTTCGAGGAAATTCTCTCACTCGGCGCGCAGGCGTGGATGACGGGCACGGATCTGGCGCTGTTCGATACGCTGTCGTCGCGCGCCGATATTTTCACGGTCGATGCCGGCCGTTTCACGGTTCAGGAATAGATCATGCTGCCGCTGCATTCCTATTTGATCTATTGCGGGCTTTACGCCATCGCCGTGGCGGTGCCGGGACCCGGCATCGTCGCCATCGTGGCGCGCGCGCTGGGCTCGGGCTTTCGCGCCACCGTACCCGCCGCTATCGGCACGGCGCTGGGCGATTTGATCTTGATGTCGCTGTCGGCCTTCGGCCTCGCGATGGTGGCGAAGGCGATGGGTGGGCTGTTCCTGATCGTGAAACTCGCGGGCGCCGCGTATCTGGTTTATCTCGGCTATCGCTATTGGACGGCGCGGGTCGGCGAGGTGGAAACCGTGGTGCCCGCCAGCGCGCGCCAGGGCTTCCTGAGCCAGCTTTCGCTGACGCTGGGCAATCCAAAGGCCATCGTGTTCTTCGCGGCGCTGCTGCCGACCGTGGTGGATTTGAGCGCGCTGAACGCGATCAGCTATCTGCAACTCTGTGCGGCGACATTGGTTCTGATCCCCGCAATCACACTTTCCTATGCGGCCTTGGCCTCGCGCGCGCGTCTGTTTCTGACGAGTGCGAAGGCACGGGGCCGCATCAACAAAACAGCCGCCGTCATCATGGTGGGCGCCGGTGTCGGCGTGGCGGCAAGTTAAGGTGAGACGATGAGCGAAGCGGCGAAACAAGCGGCTGCCCAACAACAGGCATCCGACGATTATGGCGCCGACAGCATCAAGGTGCTGAAGGGCCTGGATGCCGTGCGCAAGCGGCCGGGCATGTATATCGGCGACACCGATGACGGCTCGGGCCTGCATCACATGGTCTATGAAGTCGTCGACAACGCGGTCGACGAAGCGCTGGGCGGCTTTGCCGACCGCATCGACGTCGTTCTCAATCCCGATGGTTCCTGCACGGTGCGCGACAACGGCCGCGGCGTGCCGACCGATATTCACGCGGGCGAAGGCGTTTCGGCGGCCGAGGTCATCATGACCCAGCTTCATGCCGGCGGTAAGTTCGAGCAGAACGCCTATAAGGTATCCGGCGGCCTGCACGGCGTGGGCGTGTCGGTGGTCAACGCGCTAAGCGAATGGCTCGACCTGCGCATCTGGCGCGACGGCAAAGAACATTACATGCGCTTTGCCCATGGCGATCCCGTCGCACCGCTGAAAGTGGTGGGCGACGTCAAAGGCGGGCGCGGCACGGAGGTGACCTTCCTGCCCTCGACGCAAACCTTCACCATGACCGAGTTCGATTATCCCACGCTGGAACACCGGCTGCGCGAACTCGCGTTCCTCAATTCCGGCGTGACGATCTACCTTGCCGACAAGCGCGGTGTGGAGGCGAAGGAAACCAAGCTGCATTACGAAGGCGGGCTGGAGCAGTTCGTGCGCTATCTCGACCGCACCAAGAACGCGCTGATGCCCTCGCCCATCTTGATGATCGCCGAGCGCGAAGGCACCACGGTGGAAGTGGCGCTGACCTGGAACGACAGCTATCACGAGAGCATGCTGTGCTTCACCAACAACATTCCCCAGCGCGACGGCGGCACGCATCTGGCCGGCTTCCGCGCCGCGCTGACGCGCGTGGTGACGAAATACGCCAGCGAGATGGCGGGCAAGAAAGACAAGGTCGATCTGTCGGGCGATGATTGCCGCGAAGGGCTCACCTGTGTGTTGTCGGTGAAAGTGCCGGACCCGAAATTCTCATCGCAGACCAAAGACAAGCTGGTCTCCTCCGAAGTGCGCCCGATTGTCGAAGGCGTGGTGATCGAAAAACTCGGCCGCTGGTTCGAGGAGCATCCCGCCGAAGCGCGCCAAGTGGTCGGCAAAGTGGTCGAAGCCGCCGCCGCGCGCGAAGCCGCCCGCAAGGCGCGCGAGCTGACGCGGCGCAAGGGCGCGCTGGACGGTGCATCGCTGCCCGGCAAGCTGGCCGATTGTCAGGAGCGCGATCCCAGTAAATGCGAGCTGTTCCTGGTGGAGGGCGACAGCGCCGGCGGCAGCGCCAAACAGGCGCGCAACCGCGCCAACCAAGCCGTGCTGCCGTTGCGCGGCAAGATTCTCAATGTCGAGCGCGCGCGTTTCGACAAGATGCTGTCGAGTGTGGAAATCGCCACCATGATTACCGCGCTTGGCACCGGTATCGGGCGGGAGGAATTCAACCCGGACAAGCTGCGCTATCACAAGATCATCATCATGACCGACGCCGACGTGGACGGCGCGCATATCCGTACGCTGCTGCTGACCTTCTTCTATCGCCAGATGCCGGAGCTGATCACGCGCGGCCACCTCTATATCGCCCAGCCGCCGCTTTATAAGGCGGCGCGCGGCAAGTCCGAGCGCTATCTGAAGGACGAGCGTGAGCTTGAGGATCATCTGATCGCCGAAGGTTCGGCGGGCGCGATGTTCACCCTGCACACCGGCGAGACGGTATCGGGCGCCGATTTCATGGCGCTGGTCGAAGAAGCGCGCGCGGCATCGGCGGCGCTGAGCGGGTTCCCCCGCCATTATCCGCGCTTCGTGCTGGAGCAGGCGGCGATTGCGGGCGCGCTCAATCCCGACATTCTGGGCGATGCGGCCAAGGCGAACGATGCGGCAAGCTATATCGCGCGGCGGCTCGATATGTTGTCGGACGAGACCGAACGCGGCTGGCACGGCGAGCCGACACCGGACGGCGGGCTGAAATTCTGGCGTGAAGTGCGCGGCGTGCGCGAGGCCGTCGCCATCGACGGCGCGCTGATCGCCTCCACCGATGCGCGCAAGCTGGACCGCATGGCGGGCGATTTGCAGGGCGCTTACCTCAAGGTCGGCACGCTGGTGCGCAAGGACGAGACGCGCGAAGTGCGCGCGCCCAGCGAGCTTTTGGCCGCGATCTTTGAATGGGGCCGCAAGGGGCTTTCGCTGCAGCGCTATAAGGGGCTCGGCGAAATGAACCCGCAGCAGCTATGGGAAACCACGCTGGACGAAAACGCGCGCACCTTGCTGAAGGTGAAAGTGGAACACGCCGACGAAGCCGACGACCTGTTCGCCAAGCTGATGGGCGAGTTGGTGGAACCCCGGCGGGAGTTCATCCAGGACAATGCGCTGTATGCGGCGTTGGATGTTTAGACGCACGCCCTAGCGTGTCATGGCCCGCGAATGCGGGCCACCCAGTTGGATATGCAAATCGTTGGGCCGCCTGCAATGATCCGAAGGCGTTCTGAGAGATCGAAGAGTGTCACCTGGGTGGCCCGCACTAGGCGGGCCATGACAAAGCAATTGTCATCCCCGGCCGAGTGCGAACCGAAGGTGAGCGCGAGGGGAAGGGGACCCAGGCGGTTAAGATAACTCGGTGCCGAAGAATGATTTCGCAACGCATCTCAGTGCGAGATACGGTGAGATCGCGTTGCCTGAACTACCTGGCTCCCCATCCCTCGCACGGATCGCGCTGCGATCCGTGCTCGCCGGGGATGACAATCAGGATTTCATCTTCCTCTTCCGCATCGCCAGCGTGCGAAGGCGCAGGGCGTTGAGTTTGATGAAGCCTTGCGCGTCTTTTTGGTCATAGGCGCCTTGGTCGTCTTCGAAGGTCACCAAATCCTGCGAATAAAGCGAATTGGGCGATGACCGCCCGATGACGATGACGTTGCCCTTGTAGAGTTTCAGCCGCACGGTTCCGCCGACGAATTCCTGGCTCTTGTCGATGGCGGCTTGCAGCATCTCGCGTTCGGGCGCGAACCAGAAACCGTAATAGATCAGCTCGGCATAGCGCGGCATCAACTCGTCTTTCAGATGCGCCGCGCCGCGGTCGAGTGTGATGCTCTCTATCGCGCGATGCGCCGCGAGCAGGATGGTGCCGCCCGGCGTCTCGTAAACGCCGCGCGATTTCATGCCGACGAAACGATTCTCCACCAGATCGATGCGGCCGATGCCGTTGGCTTTGCCAAGCTCGTTCAGCTTTGTCAGCAGCGCGGCAGGCGACAGCGCCACGCCGTCGATCGACACCGCGTCGCCGCGCGCGAAGCCGACCTCGATCACCGTGGCTTTGTCGGGCGCTTCTTCGGGCGAAAGCGTGCGCTGATAGACGCTATCCGGCGGCTCGACCGCCGGGTCTTCCAGCACCTTCCCCTCCGAGGAGGAATGCAGCAGGTTGGCATCAACCGAGAACGGCGCTTCGCCGCGTTTGTCTTTCGAAATCGGGATTTGGTGCTTCTCGGCGAATTCGATCAGCTTGGTGCGGCTGGTCAGGTCCCACTCGCGCCAGGGCGCGATCACTTTGATGTCCGGCTTCAGCGCATAATAGGCGAGCTCGAAACGCACCTGGTCGTTGCCCTTGCCGGTGGCGCCGTGACACACCGCATCGGCGCCAACCGCTTCCGCAATCTCGATCTGCTTCTTGGCGATCAACGGGCGGGCGATGGAGGTGCCCAGCAGATAGACGCCCTCATACACGGCATTGGCGCGGAACATGGGAAAGACGTAATCGCGCACGAATTCCTCGCGCAGATCTTCGACGAAAATGTTCTCGGGCTTGATGCCGAGCATCTCGGCCTTGGCGCGCGCGGGGGCCAGCTCCTCGCCCTGGCCGAGATCAGCGGTGAAGGTCACCACCTCCGCGCCATAGGCGGTTTGCAGCCATTTCAGGATCACCGAGGTGTCCAGCCCGCCCGAATAGGCCAGCACAACTTTCTTCACGCTTTTCGCAGCCACGGCTCTTGCCCTTTGGAAAAGAGCCGCAATATACGGCCCGCGCGCGCAAATGCCAGCCGGTTCGGGGCGGCGGTTGTTAAGACCTCGCTAAACGGCGCCATGGCATGTTGGCGCAGGAGAATTCCATGCAGCCGCAACGCCCATTCGGCAAACGTGCCCCGGCACAGCGCGAAACACCGCCGCCCGCGAGGCCGAAGCTGGCGCGGGCCGAGGGGCTTGGCCCCACACCGTTGCGGTTTGACGAGCCGCGCCCCGCGCCGTTGCACGCCGTGGAGCCGCAACCTGTGCCGGCGAATTTGTTGCACGGCGACGATGACCCCGATGCCGCGATCGAGCGCGAGGTGGCGGACTACAGAACGATGCGCAAAATCCGCAAGCGCTCATTCCGCGAACCGTGGCGCTCCTTCTGCATCGCCGCCACGCTGGGGATTGGATTGTCGTCTTGGCTGCTGCCGGATTCCGTGGCCAACATCGCCGAGTGGCTCACCACAGGCCTCGCCATCGCCAGCTTCGCGGCGGGATATCGCAGGAAGCGGTAGGGGTGTTGGACTGATTGACAACACCGACCAAGTGTTGTATTACTCTCCAACATGAAGGCCGAATTGCTTGTGCGAACGCGGATCGCCGTGGCTGAGAACGCCTTCGCCGAATTCGTCCTGTGGCGCGTGCCAATTCCGGTTCGACATTCGCCCCATGGCTACAAATATCGCCTTGCGCTCGTGGAAGATGGCGTCTGCACGGTGCGATACGACAACGAAGCCGGAAAGGGCGACCATCGCCATATCGAGGGCCGGGAAGAAGCGTATCGTTTCACGACGGTCGAGCAATTGATGGCCGACTTTATGGCCGAGGTCGATAAGCGAGTGAGGCAAAGATGAAGACCGTAACCTTCGAAGTTTCCGATCTCAAAGCCGTCGGCCACCGTTTCGTCGCAGCCTGGAAGACAGGAAAGCCGCAGGGTTCGCGCATCGGCTTCGCGTCTGTCGAGCTGATGTTTCGCACCTTGACGGAACGGCGCTGGGAATTGCTCAGAGCCATGGCAGGGCAAGACCCGATGTCGATCCGCGAGGCGGCGCGCCGCGTGGACCGCGACGTGAAGGCGGTGCATGGCGACGTGCAGGCGTTACTTAATGCCGGTGTGTTGTGCAAGACGGAGGACGGGCAGATCGAATTTCCGTTCGACGCCATTCATATCGATGCGACGGTGAAGGCGGCGTGAGGGCGCGAAAGCCCGTCAATAACTCGCTGTCATCCCCGGCGAGGATCGCGCGCATCGCGTGCGATCCGAGGGAAGGGGACCCAGGTGGTCAAGCGAGCCGCGTTCGTAACTGCTTGATCTCCAAAACCGATAACGGATTTTGCTGCGAGTGTGCAATTCGATGGCACGTTGGGCACAGGCAGACGAGGTCATCAATATTTGTAAGTACCGGCGCGTCCGCCATACTTAGAGGGTATTTGTGGTGACAATCCATTATGTAATAACCGCGAACTTGTAGACGAAAGCCGCATGATTGACAGGTGTAATTGTCAAGCTGCTTACGCCTTGTGATCAACCTAGCATTTCGCACGCGAAATGTAACTGTGCGATCTTGTCTAAACCCCTCTTCAGCGTCGTCTGCTCCACTATTATCTGATGGCTGTGCATTTAATTCTCGTCCGATGTCACCAGTCGACGCCCAATACTCCCAGCATGCACTTTGCGCCTCGAAATGACTGGTATATGGAGCAACAACCTTCCACGTCCTCTTCCAATAGCTCCTGATCGATCGCCAATTTTCCCTTGGCTCTTTTTTTTGCGTTTGGACCACAAGCTCGTTTAAAGGAGGGCGACCTCGCTCGATATCGTAAGCAGAAACTTTGGTAATGATAGAAACGATCTTTCTCGTATTTGCTTGCCCCCATTTTTCGTCACTAATCAGTTCCCACAATTCCTTATAGGAAATCAAACCAACACGTTTGGTCGGGGCCTTCTTTGCAGCAACGGCAATAAGAATTTGCCGCACCGTTGTTTCGTCGTCATCAAGTGAAATCATGCAGCACCCATATTATCGCCACCTGGGTCCCCTTCCCTCACTTCGCGCGCTGGCGCGAAGTTCGCCGGGGATGACAAGCAAGGTTATGAAGGCATCCTGGAAAGTTCTGTTGAGCGCATCTCCGCCATGCGCTCACTCGCCCTCTGCTTCACGCTTTCGCTCTTGAGTTGGCCGCAGGCGGCCATGATGTCTCGGCCGCGGGGCGTGCGGACGGGCGATGGCATAGCCGGCGCGGTTGACGATCTCGGCGAATTTTTCGATTTGCTCCCAATCGGAACATTCGTACGGCGCGCCGGGCCAGGGGTTGAACGGGATCAGATTGATCTTCGCCGGTATGCCGCGAATGACGCGCACCAATTCCTTGGCGTCGGCGAGGCTGTCGTTGATGCCTTTCAGCATGACATATTCAAACGTGATGCGCCGCGCGTTCGAGACGCAGGGATAATGGCGGCAAGCGTCGAGCAATTCCTTCAGCGGATATTTTTTGTTGAGCGGCACGATGACGTCGCGGATATCGTCGCGCACGGCGTGCAGCGAAATCGCCAGGGAGGAGCCGATCTCCTCCCCCGCGCGCTTGATCATCGGCACCACGCCCGCGGTGGAGAGCGTCACGCGCCGCCGCGACAGCGCCAGCGCATCGCCGTCGATCACAATGGCGAGCGCGGATTTCACATTTTCGAAATTGTAGAGCGGCTCGCCCATGCCCATCATCACCACATTGGTGACGCGGCGTCCCGGCGCGGTGCTGGGCCAATCGCCCAGCGCATCGCGCGCCACCATCACCTGGCCGAGAATTTCGGCGGGGGTGAGATTGCGCACCAGCTTTTGCGTGCCGGTGTGACAAAAGCGGCAAGTCAGCGTGCAGCCGACTTGGCTGGAAACGCACAGCGTGCCGCGCCCCGGTTCGGGAATGAAGACGGTTTCGAATTCCTGCCCGCCCTCGCCGCGCAGCAGCCATTTGCGCGTGCCGTCGCTGGAGATTTGCTCGGTCACGATTTTGGGCAGCTCGAGCGAGAAGCGCGGCGCCATCTCGGCGCGGAAATCCTTGGCGAGATTGGTCATCGCCGCGAAGTCGCGCGCGCCATGGACATAGACCCAGTTCCACAACTGGCGCACGCGCATGGGCGCGGCCTTGGGCGCGATGCCGGCTTCGATCAGCGCGTCCTTCAAGGCGTCGGGCGATAGGCCGATGAGAGGTGTTGTATCCGTCATAGGTTTCGCGTGGCCCTGAGCTTGTCGAAGGGTCAACCCTATTTCGAACAGGCGTCATGCACCTTTTCGAGCATGGCCGAGATGCCGGAGAGCGAATAGGTGTCCCGGGTTTTGGTGCCGCGCGCCGACTCGCCGCTGATCGTCAGTGTCGAGCCCTTGCGCATCGCCGCGAGCAGCGCCGCTTCGTCGCCGGAGTTCTTCACCCAGGCAGAACCCGAATTGCCGTCATTGCGCGTGAAGAATTCAGTCTTGACCGAGCCGACTTGCGCGATCACCGACGCGCCATCTTTGTAGGCATAGCCCGGCACGATCTCGAGTTCGCCCTCAACCTTGCGGCTGGGCCAATCGCTGATCAGCATATAGATCGGATCGCGCACGGCTTTCTTCGGTTCCGTCGCCCTCGGCTTCGACAGCGCGTAGCAGACCTTGTTGCCGCCGGTGACGGCTTGATAGGCGGACCAGTTCTTCGCCACGCCGAGCAAGGTTGCATTGGGAGCGGGTGCGGCGGAGGCCGCCATAAAGGTCACGGCAGTGGCCGCCAGAACGGAAGCAACGCGGGGCAATAGGGACATGAACCTTCGTCTCCTCGACTGAAGCCGCCGGGCGGCAAGTTTTGGGGGCTCGGCGCGGCCGCGCAGATTAAGATTACGGCGTCAGCGCGTCCATGCCCGTAGGCCCGAATTATTCGCGGGGTCAGAGTGTTAATGCACCCGTGCGGCTATTCGCGCAAGCCATAGCCTTTGGAAAACAGCCTGAGGACAAAGGCCGCCAGAAGGGCGCAAAGGACCAGCGAAAACACCACGCCCAGCAGCTCGGAACCCTCGCTGAAACCGATCATGGCGTGGCGCAGGCCATTGATGAAATAGAAGAAAGGATTGCCATAGGCCAGCCAGCGCATCCAGGGCGGCAGCATATTGACGGTATTGAACACCCCGCCGACGAAGGACAAAGGCGTGATGAGGAAGACGTTAAGCATCGTCAATTGCTCGAAATTCTTCGCCCATAAGCCGACGATGATGCCCAACAGCCCGAAGATCACCGACACGATCACGACCCAGAAGAGGAACTCCCCAATGTTATGGATCGAGGTCACGCCGAACAGCGCGGCAATCGCCAAAATACCCAGCGCCGTCGCCACGCAGCGCAGCACCACCACCGCCAGCGAGCCGATAATCATCTCGGCATAAGAGAGCGGGGAAACCAGCGTCTCTTCGATATAGCGCAGGAAGCGCTGAAAATAGATCTGCGAAGTGGCTTGCAGGAACGCGGCGTTGATGATGTTCAGCATCAAGATGCCGGGCAGCACGAATTCCAGATAACGGTGCCCGCCGATGGTGGCGATGCGCGGCCCCACGACAGAGCCGAAGATGAAGATGAACAGCAGCGCGGAAATCCACGGCGCCAGGAAGACCTGAATCGGCACGCGCAGCAGGCGCACAAGCTCGCGGCGGATGATAGTCCACAGTCCGATCCAATTGACGACCATCGGGGTCATGCGGCACCCGCGATGTGATCGGGCTGGGCGCCCGTAGCGGTGAGATAAGCGGCTTCAAGCCCCTCGCCCGTCAGGAACTCCGCCTTCGGGCCGTTGCGCACGATCTTGCCCTTGGAGATGATGGCGATGGTGCGGCACAGCCGTTCCACTTCCTCAAGGTAGTGCGAGGTCAGAAGGATGGTGGTGCCGTCGCGGTTGAGCTCGGTCAGATAGCGCCACAAATCGCGGCGCAGTTCGACGTCCACGCCCGCCGTCGGTTCGTCGAGAATGAGTAGCTTGGGATCGTGAACCAGCGCGCGCGCCAGGATGACGCGCCGCTTCAGCCCGCCGGACAATTCGCGGAAGGCTTTCTTCTGATGCTCGACGAGATCGAAGCGCTCCAGCAGCGCGTCGGTGCGCTGCTTGCGCTCGGCGGCGCGCAATCCGAAATAGCCGCCCATCCATTCCACAATCTGGCGCGGCGTCGCAAAGGGATCGACGTTGAACTCCTGCGGGCTGAGGCCGATCAGCCGGCGCGCCTCGCGGTAATCCTTCACCGCGTCCACGCCGAAGACTTCGATGGTGCCGGATGTCGGCGTCGCGATGCCGGTGACGCAGTGGATGGTGGAGGATTTGCCCGCCCCGTTCGGCCCCAGAAAAGCCGAAAAAATCCCCCGGCGCGATGGCCATGGAGAGGTCTTCCACCGCGACAGTGCCGCGGCGATAGACTTTGCGCAGATGTGATATCGATAGGGCTGGAGTCATGGGCGGCATGACGTATCATGACCACGGGCCAGTTGGGAACTATCATGAATAAAATTCGCGTGGGAATTTTGGGAGCGGCGCGCATTGCGCCCAAGGCGATCATCACCCCGGTGCGGGACAACCCCGAATTCGAGATCGTGGCGGTCGGCGCGCGGGACAAGGACCGCGCCAAGGCCTTTGCCGCCGAGCACAATATTCCCCATGTTGCTGATGGTTATTCGGAGTTGGTGGCGCGGGACGACGTCGATCTGGTGTTTGTGGCGCTGCCGCCCGCCGGCCATGCGCCCTGGTCCATCGCGGCGCCTGAGGCCGGCAAGGCTGTGCTGTGCGAAAAGCCCTTTGCGCTGACGTCGGCCCAGGCGCGCGCCATGGTTTCGGCGGCCATGAAGGCCGGGCGGCCTCTGATCGAGGCATACCATTATCGCTATCACGCCGTGCTGCGGCGCGCCTTCGCCATTGCCGCGTCGGGCGAGCTTGGGCGTCTGATCGAGGCGGAGGCGGTGTTCGACGTCAACATTCCCTATAGGCCAGGTGAGTTGCGCTGGACACCCGATCAAGGCGGCGGCGCGCTGATGGATTTGGGCTGCTATTGCGTGCATGTGCTGCGCATGGTGGCGGGCAGCGAGCCCAGCATCACCAGCGCCGATTGCCAGATCGTGCATGATGTGGACGAGACCACGGTGGCGGAACTGACCTTTCCGGGCGGCTTCAAGGCCAAGATGCACACCACGATGAAGGCGCCCGGCTTCATGGCGACGCTGCATGTTCGGGGCGAGAAGGGCTCGATGGATATTTCCAACTTCCTCGCGCCGCAGATGGGATGTGAGTTCACCGTGGAAGTCGGCGGCAAGACGCGGCAGGAGCCGACCGACGGGCTGCCGACCTATTCCGCGCAGCTTGCCCATGTCGGCGATGTGATGCTGCGCGGCGCCAAGCCGCTCACCGGCGGCGCGGACGCCATCGCCACCATGGAATGCATCGAGGCGATCTACGCGGCAGCGGGATTCAAGCGGCCGGTTTGAGGCTACGCCCTAATATTTCGGCTTTGTGGGCGAGCGCCAGCGATGGACAATGCCCGCGAGCGTCTCGCGGTCGATCTCCGAATGCTTCCAGGCCTGCGAGAAGGCAGCGTGGCGATTTTCGGAAACCTTGCCGCCCTTGAGGTCGCGGAAGCGGATGCGCATCGGGATCACCACGCCCTGCCCCAGCACGACGGCTTCGCGATCGCCGAGCAGCGGAAGAAAATCGAGCAGGTCGAGCGCGCCTTCATGCGTGTTGGCGCGCACGACGCTTTGATCGCGCTCGGTGGAGAGCCGCATCGCGATCACCGTGCTGCATTGGGAAAGGATGGTGGTGTCGAGCTCGGACGGGCGCTGCGTGATAAGCGCCAGCGACACGCCGTATTTGCGCCCTTCCTTGGCGATCCGCGCCAGGGCCTGCTTTGTCGGCATGAATTTCTGCCCGGCGTCGGCGGGCGCATAACGATGCGCTTCCTCGCAGACGATCAGGATCGGAAGGCGCGCCTCGCTCCAACTCGCCAGGTCGAACGCCAGACGCGAGATGACCGAAATCACCACGTCCATGATTTCTGCCGGAACCGCGGAAAGATTGAGGACGGTGATCGGCTTGCCGGCGACAGGCACGCGGAACAAGCGGCCCAGCACATCGATCATCGTGTCTTCGATCATCAGACTGCCGAACATGAAATTGTAGCGTGAATCGCTGACCAGCGTTTCGACGCGGTTCTTCAACCGCTTGTAGGACAAGGTGCTGAGCGTGCGATCCAGCTTGCCGAGCTGCTCGTCGATAAAGGCGACAAGATCGGCCAGACGGAACGGCACGGGCGTATCCACGGTGATGTATTGCCCGTCGAGAGTCTTGCGCAGGCGCCCGGTAACGGAGTCCGAATAGCGCCGCTTGGCCCACAACACCGCATCGCCGAGAATTTCGATTTCCGCCTCACGCTGCTCGTCGTCGCTGGCAAAGGCCGCGATGAGTTCCTGGAAGTTCAACAGCCAGAAAGGAATGTTGAGGCTCGACGGATCGATCGATTCCGCCATCTCGCCGAAGGCGGCCGAATACTCGTTGTGGATGTCGAGGACGACAACGCGCGCATGAGCGTATTCCGGCATCAGGCTTTGCAGGATGCAGGTCAGTGCGGAGGATTTTCCGCAGCCCGTGGTGCCGACGATGAGGAAATGCTTGCCGAACAGATCGTCGACCAGCAGCCGCGCCGGAACCGCCGAATTCTGAAACAACGTGCCGACATCGATCGTTGCCGCGTCCGGCTGGGTATAGGCCAGCGTCAAGGCATATTGATCGGCCAGATGCACGCCGTCGCCGATGCTCGGCAGGCTGGAGACGCCACGGCGGAAGGTAAGGCGCGAGGTCGCGCGATCCACCACGATCTCGCCCGCGAGATTGAGTTCGATCAGGCTGATATTGTCTTCGCCCCCG
This sequence comes from uncultured Alphaproteobacteria bacterium, assembly GCA_963849895.1. Lineage (GTDB taxonomy): Bacteria > Pseudomonadota > Alphaproteobacteria > Micropepsales > Micropepsaceae > Rhizomicrobium. The sequence continues at coordinate 41,142 of CAWKIU010000025.1, read as the reverse complement.
GCGGCATCAGGCATCGGCACGTTCATCGCCGAGACCAATCCGACGACCGTCGCATGCGGCGTCGGGATCGTCATGGTCGCGCCGATTTCAACACGCACCGGAAGCTGCCTGCTGCCAAACACGGCGCTGCGTTCCAGCACGGCCACGGCCTGCGCGCCGGATACCGACACGATGTGCGCGACGCGCGGCGACAAATTCGGCTGGGTGGCCATGGGCGGCACGCCCACGGAGGCCGGCGTGGCGGCGCCTGTTGCTAAAGTGCCCATGATTTACGGTCCTTGCTGGAATCGTTGGATACGAAATCGGTTTTGGGGAACGTCAATATGACGGCGGTGCCGGTGCCCAACTGGCTGGCGATGTGGAACGCGCCCTTATGTTGTTCGACCAGCGCCTTGGCGATCGGCAATCCGAGGCCGGCGCCTTCGTGGTTGCGCGAATAGCTCGATTGCACTTGCCCGAACGGCTTTAGCGCGATGGCGATCTGCTCGGGCGTCATGCCGATGCCGGTATCCTGCACGGTGATGACGATGGATTCATCCGCGCCCGGCACGGCGATCACGGTAATCTGCCCGCCTTCGGGGGTGAATTTGTGCGCGTTGCTCAAGAGATTGGTCAGCACCTGCTTCATGCGCAGGCCGTCGGCATTGATGGTGGTCAGCAGGGGGGATAGCTTGACGGTCAAGGTCTGATTTTTTTCCTTGATCCGCGGTTCCACAAGTTTTGCACTGGTGCCGATCAAGTCGCGCAAGGGATGAGGCTGCAGATCGAGCGTAAAAGTGCCGCTTTCGATCTTCGAAATATCGAGAATGTCGGAGACGATGGCGAGCAAATGCCGGCCGGCGCGATTGACCATGGCCGCATATTCGGCGGTCTTGCTCCCCATGGGTTCGCCCGTCAGCGGATGACCGATCAAATCGGAGAATCCGATGATCGCGTTCAGCGGCGTGCGCAGCTCATGACTCATATTGGCGAGGAATTCGGTCTTGGCACGATTGGCCAACGCGTGCTCGATGGCGGCGCCGCGCAGCGCGTGTTCCGAACGCTCGCGCGAAAGGCATTGGCCGAAGTCGGAAGAGTATCGCGAAAGCAGCGATAAGCGCTCGCGTCGCAACCCGCTATTCTTCCGCGTGCCCACCAAAAGACCTCGTCATCTCACTTCCCTGAAAAGTGAAATTAACACGAGGTAACTAACCAGCCTTTAATAAGGGTACAACCCTTTTTTAACTTGAATTGTTCGCGCCGCGCGGGAATTCAAGAGGATTAGCGGTACGACACTTCTTGCACTGCGCCGGTGGAGTCCTTCAGCGGCGCACTCGCCTGAAGCGTATCGGGTCGGCTTGGCGCCGGCGCCATCATCAGCGCCGGTAGCGGTGCGGATTGCTTGGCGCAATTGCCCGAACTGGACGACGCAACCTGCCGTTTGCCGCCTTGATAAGTGACGTGGACGCTGCGCATGCAGACATTGTTGCCCGACATGGTGGAGACGAAGGAATAGGCTTGGCCACCCGCCGGCATCCGGCCGAACGCGGCCTCAAGCGGCGTGTTAGCAGCCGTACCCGCCGTCAGATCCTCGGCTTGGCGCATCATCAGCGCGGCGCGCCGATCCATCGCCGCGGAAATCCTGTCGAGCTCCGCGAACGCCGAATTGGTGGGAAACATCGAGCCCATCGGCAGGAAGCCGCCTGCCGATAGCGGGTTCCCCGCGATGCTGACCTTCGGCGCGACATTGCCGGTGTAGCTGATCGTTTCGACCGCGCCGCCGGGAAGCGTTACGCGAAGCTGATGTACCGCGGGCGATTTCGCCTGCGCCAGTCCGACAAGGCCCGCAACCGCGATACAGGCGCCGCCAACCAACAAAGCATTTCGCACAATTCGCATGTGTCTCTCCTGATGTTGAGAACGCGAAGGAGTATCCTCCACCAAGCTCACCTCAGCATGGCGCGTGTCTGAAATATCGTTCAGATAAGGGCCCAATCCGCGCGATTTGCCCGGGCGCTCGAAATCCGTTACTGGGAATTGAGCGAAGGCACATTGCGGTATTCATGACTGGCGGTCGCGTGAAGCATGAGTAACCCTGCCCCGTCGCCGAGCCACCACGACACCAGCGATAGCAAATCCGACGGCTCCCCACCGACATCGCGGCGCCGCACGGCGACGCTGACGCTGGCCGCGCTCGGCATTGTCTATGGCGATATCGGCACCAGCCCGCTTTACGCCGTTCGCGAATCCGCGCTGGCCGCGGGCGGCGCCACGCCGAGCCACGCCGCGGTGCTCGGTGCGGTGTGTCTCATCTTCTGGTCGCTGACGATTGTCGTGACGGTCAAATACATCATGCTGATCATGCGCGCGGACAACGAAGGCGAAGGCGGCATTCTGGCGCTGGCGGCGCTGGCGCATCGCTCGCCCGGTCTCAGCCGCCGCGCCAAGGCGGCCATCGGCACGGTTGCTATCCTGGGGCTGGCGCTGTTTTTCGGCGACGGCATGTTGACGCCCGCGATCTCGGTACTCAGCGCCGTGGAGGGATTGAGCGTCGAAAGCTCCGCCCTTCAGCCTCTGGTCGTGCCGCTCTCGCTGGCGATTCTGATCGGGCTGTTTCTCATCCAATCGCGCGGAACGGCCAAAGTCGGCGCGCTGTTCGGCCCGGTGATGGTGATCTGGTTTTTCGCGCTGTCCGCGCTCGGCCTTGCCGCCATCATTCGCGCGCCCGCGATATTGAACGCGCTCAATCCATATTACGGCATAGCCCTCTTCGCGCGCGAACCGTGGGTCGCCTTTGTGGCGCTGGGCTCCGTTGTCCTGGCCGTCACGGGCTGCGAGACGATGTATGCGGATATGGGCCATTTCGGAAAATTGCCTATCCGCATCGCTTGGCTGTGCTTTGTGTTTCCCGCGCTGTTGCTCAACTATTTCGGCCAGGGCGCCGCATTACTGCTCGATCCCAGCAAGACGCCGGTGTCGTTCTACGCCGTTGCGCCGCATTGGGCGCATTATCCGCTGGTGATGCTCGCCACCATCGCGACGATCATCGCCTCGCAAGCGGTGATCTCCGGCGTCTATTCGATGACGCAGCAGGCGGTGCAGCTCGGCCAGCTTCCGCGCATGGAGATACGCCACACCTCGGCCACCGAATACGGCCAGATTTATGTGCCGGGGATGAACTCCCTGCTCTGCATCGGCGTGGTTCTGATCGTGCTGATCTTCAAAAGCTCCGGCGCACTGGCGGCGGCTTACGGCATCGCGGTAACCGGCATCATGGTGTTCAGCACCATCCTGGTCGGCACGGTGGCGCTGCGCCAATGGCACTGGAGCAAATTCGTCGTCTTCCCGCTGTTCGGCGCGCTGGCGCTGGTCGATCTCGCTTTCCTCTCCTCCAATGCGCTCAAGATCGTCGAAGGTGGCTGGCTGCCCATCGGAATCGCCATCGGCGTCTACATCATCATGGAAACTTGGCGCATCGGGCGGCGGGTGCATCTGGCGCAGTTGCGCGACAATTCCATGGCCCTCGACCTTTTCCTGGAGCGGGCGGACAAGACGCCGGCGCGCGTCGCGGGCACGGCGGTCTTCCTGGCGGCGCGCGCGGACGTTATCCCCGGCGCGCTGCTGCACAACCTCAAGCACAACAAAATTCTGCACGAACGTGTGATCCTCGCCCATATCGAGATCGCCGATACGCCGTTCGTTCCCAAGGAGCGGCGGATCGACGTGAAGAAGCTCGGCAAGGGGTTCTTCGCCATGACCATCCGCCATGGCTTCTTCGAGACGCCGGACGTGCCCAAGGCTCTGCTCGATGCGCGCTCCTTCGGCCTGGCGTTGGACGTCGAGACCACCACATTCTTTGTCGGCCGCGAAACGCTGGTTTTGTCGGAACATCCCGTGCTCGGCCGCTGGCGGACCTGGCTTTATATGCAGCTTGCGGGAGCGGCCCTGTCGCCGGCGCGGTTTTACCATCTGCCGCCCAACCGGGTCGTCGAAATGGGCGCGCAGACCACGCTCTGAATGCGACCGCTGCGCCGCGCCCGATAAAGGTCTAGCATCCGCCCCACGGATGAAAGCGCGAGGCAGATATGACGGCGGCATCAAATCCTCTGCGCGTTCTGGCGGTCGATGACGAACCGGCGATGCGGCGCTTCCTGCGCACCAGCCTTTCCGCGCAGGGTTATGTGGTGCTGGAAGCCGAAGACGGCGCGACCGCGCTCGCCATGCTTCGGCGCAATGCCGTCGACGTTCTGGTGCTCGATCTGGGCCTGCCGGACATGGACGGCTTCGACGTCATCGCGCAATTGCGCGGCCAAGGTTCGGCGCTGCCGATCATCGTGCTTTCCAGCCGCGCGGACGAAGTTGGCAAGGTCCGGGCCTTGGACCTCGGCGCCGACGATTATGTGACCAAACCGTTCGGCATGGACGAACTCTTGGCGCGCATTCGGGCCGCGGTACGCCATCGCCTGCAACAGGAAGGCGAGCGGGCGCTGTTCAAGAGCGGCGATCTCGGTATGGACCTTGTGCGGCGCGTCGTAACAGTGGGCGAACGCGAGGTAAAACTGACGCCGCGCGAATATGATCTGCTGCGCCTCTTGGTTGCGCATGCGGGCAAGGTGCTGACGCACAAACTTATCCTGCGCGAAGTATGGGGCGCGGAAACCGATGTGCAATATCTGCGCGTCTATATCCGCACATTGCGCCAGAAGATCGAAGCCGATCCCGAACAGCCCAAACTCATTTTGACCGAACAGGGTGTAGGATATCGGCTACGCGCCAGCGATTGAAGTCGCGGCCGATATGATCCGCTCGACCGTCATATAATCCGTTTTTCCGTTGCCCAGCACGGGGACGTAATCGGCGACAACAATCCGGCGCGGCAGGGCGATCTCGGCAACGCCGTGATTTTGCGCCCAGCCGACCAGATCGACACGCTTCGCCTCGGGATAGGTCGTGAGCAAGACGATTTGCTCGCCCTTGCGCTCGTCTCGAACGGCGACGGCCGCATGGCTTTGATCCGGCCAGAGGGACGCGGCACAATTCTCCGCCAACGCCAGGGAGATAATCTCGCCGCCCACATTGGCGAAGCGCTTCAGCCGGCCCCTGATCGAGATATGGCCTTCGTCGTCGATCGAGACGACATCGCCGGTGTCGTGCCAGCCGTCTTCGGGCGGAACGACGACGCCAGGGTCTTCCGCTCTGATGTATCCGAGCATGACGTTCGGCCCCTTCAAGAAGAGGCGGCCTGCGCCCGGGATTCCTTCCACCGGCTCCAGTCGCGCCTGCATCCCCGGCATTAGATGGCCGATCGTTCCAGGCCGGTTATCGCCGGGCCGATTTGCGGCCGCGAAGGGGGACGTCTCGGTCAAGCCGTATCCCTCAATGGGGTCGATGCCATGCTTATTGCGCAGCAGCCGGCGCGTTTCGTCGCGCACACGTTCGGCGCCGCACACCGCCAAGCGCACGGATTTCAGATCGCCCGGCATGGCAACACGCGCATATTGCGACATGAAGGTGTCCGTGGTGAGCAGGATCGTGGCGGCGGTATCCTTGACGCGCTGAACGATTTCATGCGGCCGCAACGGCGTGGGATGAAGCACCGCCTTGATCCCGAGAAAGAGCGGCGACAGCACGCCGGCCACCAGCCCGAAGCAATGAAAGGTGGGCAGCGGGTTGAAGAGAATATCGTGCGGGAACAGCGCCTCGTGCGAACACACTTGTTTGACGTTGACCAGTAGATTGGCATGCGACAGCGCCACGCCCTTTGGTGTGCCCTCGGTGCCGGAGGTGAAAAGAATGACGGCGGGCGTCTCGCGCCCCGGCCGCGAGACGACAAGGCCTGGCACGAATTGCCCGACGCCCGCCGCGATCTTGTCGAAGATCGACAATTTCTCGCGGACGTCCTCGAGATAGACAAGTTCCGCCACCTTGGAAATTTCCGCCGCCAGCGCATCCAATTTGGCCAGTTCGATGAACTTGCGCGCCGTGATAATGCGCTTGACGACTGCGGTCCGCACCGCGCTCATCACGCCGCTAGCACCGCTGGTGAAATTCAGCATCACCGGGACGCGGCCGAATGCGGAAACGCCGAAGAATGTCACGACGGAGGCGATGCTGGTCGGCAGCATGACGCCGACGGATTCCCGTAGCGACGTTCCCTTCTTCAGGGCATTGCCGAGCGCCAGTGCCGCGCGGACCAGCTCGTCATAGGTCATGACACGTTCATCGCCGTCGATAATCGCGGGGCGCTTGCCGCCATAGCGGGCGCGCGCGTCGATCAGCGCCTGGAAGATCGACTTCTCCGTGCGGATCATACCGAGCGGGAGAATGTCCGCGCCCGAGAAGGCGGTGATGCTAGCGGCTGCCAAAGGATTCCTCGCCATGCGGCGGGCGTGGCCCGCTCTTGGGTTATAGCGGCAACATAGCGGAATTCGGCCAAGCGGACAAAGCCCGCTCTAAGACCGGAATTTCCGTAATGCCTGCGCCAAGCCGCCCTCATAGGCCTCGATCAGCTTGTCCCAGGAAGCGTTCGCCCCTTCGTCGATCTCCTTACGCCTTGGGTCCGCATCGAACCAATCGATGGTTCTGCGAATGCCTTGTGCGAACGGAACCTTGGCGCCGAACGCCGGGACGAAGCGCTTGATCTTGCTGTTGTCGAAAACCACGCTGGCGGATTTATCGCCGGTCAGGCTGCCGATTTCCTCCGGCATGCAAACGCCCATGAAGTCCGACGTGATATGGACGATCTTGGCCTCGACACCCGCCGCCTCGGCGGTGATGGTGTAAAACTGATCCCAGGTCATCACTTCGTCGCTGGTGATGTGGAAGGCGTTGCCGATGGCTTGGGGAAGTCCCAGGAGGCCTACCAGACCGACGGCGAAGTCGCTGTTGTGGGTGATCACCCAGAGCGAGGAGCCATCGCCAGGGACGATGACCTTCTTGCCCCGCCGCATGCGGTCTACCGCCGTGTACGACTTCAGCCAGGAGTTCACCGCCAGTACGATCTGCGTGTCGCCATAGGTCAAGGACGGACGCACGATGGTGATGGGGAAAGCTTCGTCGCGGTAGGCCTTCATCAGCGCGTCTTCGCAGGCGATCTTGTCGCGCGAATATTGCCAATAGGGATTGGCGAGCGGCGTGGATTCCGTAATCAGATAGTGCCCGACGGGCTTCTGATAGGCGCTTGCAGAACTGATGAAAACGAATTGCCCGGTGCGCCCGCGAAACAAACGGATGTCGCGCTCGATATCGGCGGGCGTATAAGCACGCCAGTCCACCACCGCATCGAAACACTGGCCGCCGAGCGCCCGCGTTACCTCCGCCTCATCGGCGATATCCGCCGTGATGGTGTGGACGTCTTTTGGAAGGTCGGCGGCGCGCCGGCCCCGTCGCAACAGCGTCAGATCGATGCCCTGCTCCGCCGCCAGCCGCGTCGAGGCCGCGCTGATGATGCCGCTGCCACCGATAAAAAGTACCTTCATATCGCCTCCACAGATGGTAGCTTGCTGCACCTTGTCCTTTTGCCCTGGGCTGGACGCGGCGTGGATATAGGCTAGCCGATTGCGGGCCCGAGCAGAAATCAGAAAGACGCGCCGGATCGATGTCAGATGGCTCCGACAAAATGCCGCAATCGAAGCCTTCCAGCGGGCCGGAGTCCGCCGCGGCCCTGAGCGCGCGGGCCATGGCCCTCGCCCAAGCCAAGCGACTTGAGGAAGCGGCTGAGGTTTACAAAAAGCTGGTCGCCATCGGCTCGCCGGACCTGCAAGCCCTCAACAATCTCGGTTTCATCCTGACATCTCTGGGGCGTTACGAAGAGGCGCTTCCCTATCTGCGCCAAAGCCTGTCGCGCGAACCGAATGCCGTTCAGACGCTGGCCAATCTGAGCATTGTTCTGAGAGAATTGAACCGGCCCGAGGAGGCGTTGGCCTTTCGCCAGAAGATTGTCGCACTCAATCCACGACACCCTGAAGCAATCTGCAGTCTCGCCTCCACGCTTTCGCAGCTCGGCCGCGATGAAGAAGCTGTTATCCATTTTGAAAAAGCATTGACGCTCAGACCAAATTTTACCGCCGCCCATTACCTTTGCGGCCTGGCATTGGCCAAGCTTGAGCGGCACGAAGAAGCCGTCGGCCATTACCGCCGGGCGATCGCGCTCGATCCCGGTAGCGCCGCCGCCGCCAACGATCTGGCCATGTCGTTGACGAAACTTGGCCGTCACCAGGAGGCGGTTCTGGAATTCGAGCGCGCGCTTCGTCTCATGCCGGGGTCCGATGCCGCCAAACGGAATCTGGCTGTCGCGCTGAAGAATTTCGGACGCTCTCTTGCGGAGCTTGGCCAACAGCGCGACGCGATTGCGCAATACGAACGCGCGCTGCTGGTGCTGCCGGGATTCGCTCCGGCCTATCTGGGGCTGGGCGATGCGCTGAATTATCTAGGCCAGCCGCAAGAAGCCTTGGCCATCTTCGAGAAAGTTCTCGCCGCCGATCCGGGCGAGGCTATGGCCTATTTGGGTATCGGCAGCGCCTGGATATCCATCGGCCGGTTCCAGGAGGCACGCGCGGCGTTCGAGCATGCGGTATCCCTGTCGCCCAATTCGGCCGTGTGCCACCGCTTTCTGGCGGAAGTCGCGCGGTTCACGCCCGGCGATCCACGGCTTGCGGCGCTGGAGGCATTGGCGCGCGACGAGGAGCGTGTCCCCGAAAAGGAAAGGCCCGATCTCTATTTCGCGCTTGGCAGGGCCTATGACGAATTGCAGCGCTTCGAGGCGGCATTCGTGTGCCTCAAAAAGGCCAACGACCTCAAGCGCCAATCCATCGTGTATGACGAGGCCCGGCGGCTGGGCGAATTGCGCGAAATCGCGGCCGCATTCACGCCCGCGTTCCTGGCGGCGCATGACGGGGTTGGCAATCCTTCGGATGTTCCGATTTTCATCGTCGGCATGCCGCGTTCCGGCACGACGCTGGTCGAGCAAATTCTGGCGAGCCATCCTGATGTCTTCGGCGCGGGCGAAATCAGCAATCTGGACATCATCTTGGAGTCGCGTCCGAGCGGTGGACTGTTCCCTCTGGAAGCCGACCTCCTAAGCGATGAATGGCTGGGTGAGATTGGCCGGCGCTATGTGGCGGAGCTTCGCGCCCTTGCGCCTGGCGCCAGGCGCATTACCGACAAGATGCCCGACAATTTCCGCCTGATCGGTCTAATTCGTTTAGCGCTGCCGAATGCGCGCATCATTCATGTTCGCCGAAATCCGCTCGACACTTGCTTTTCATGCTACTTGCAGCACTTCCGACATCTCTATTTTACCTACGATCTTGGCGAGTTGGGGCGCGATTACAGAGCCTATGAAATGCTGATGGCGCACTGGCGAAACGTGTTGCCGCAAGGCGCGTTTCTCGATGTGCAATACGAGACGCTGGTCGATGATTTCGAGACCGAGGCGCGGCGCATCGTCGAATATTGCGGCCTTGCATGGGACGAACGCTGCCTGGCGTTCCATAAAACCGAACGGCCGGTGCGAACCCAGAGCGTGCAGCAAGTGCGCCAGCCGCTTTACCGCAGCGCCATCGGCCGCGCCAAGCATTACGAACAATGGCTCGGCCCATTGCGCGACGCGCTGGGGATTGACGAGGCGTGAGAATGTGCGAGGCGGATGGCGCGCGTCCGCCTATTGCCCCTTTGTCCGAATGATCGGTGCGCCCCATTTGTGCGGCGCGGGGATGTCGGCGGATTTTCCGCCGGGTGCGATGGGGCGGCCCGGATAACCGCCAAGGCTGATGAGCCGGTCATACAGCACGATAGCGCCCGCCATGCCGACATTGATCGAAAAGCGCGTCGGGATTTTCACCACAAACTCGCAGCGCTTCAGCATCGCCGCCGACAGCGAGGTGCGCTCGCCGCCGAACACATAGGCCGCGCGGCTGGGATGGCGAAAGCGCGGCAACTCGGTCGCCTCGTCGGTGATTTCCACGCCGACCAAGCGGCAACCGATGGGCAGGCGAAATTCCTCTGCCTTGGGGAAAGCATAAACCGGCAACGTGCCCTGGGCGTGGGAGGTGTCGGATTGGGCGTCGGAGAGCTTCACCTGCGCCGCCACGGTGAAGAAGAAACTTGCGTCGAAGGCATGGGCAATGCGCAGGAGATTGCCCAGATTCATCGGCTTGGAGATTCCGTCCACGCCCACCGCGAAATAGCCGCGCATTCCTGCCCCGCTGCTTGCACATACCCCTCATGCTTCGACAAGCTCAGCATGAGGGTGCATTGATAGGCCCTCATTATGAGCTTGTCGAAGGACTGCCATGCCAAATCCCGTCCTTGTTGAGGTGACACGCGGCGCACTGGTGGAAAGCGTCCATCGCGGCTCCATCGCCATCGCCGATGCGAGCGGGGTGATTCGATTCGCGCTGGGCGACGTTGAGTTGGCGGTCTATCCGCGCTCCTCGCTCAAGCCGATCCAAGCGCTGCCGCTGATCGAATCGGGCGCGGCGGAGGCGTTCGGCCTGTCGGATGAAGAGGTCGCGTTGGCTTGCGCCTCCCATTCCGGCGAACCGATGCACACCTCGCGCGTCGCGGCATGGTTGGCGCGAATCGGCTGCAGCGAGGCCGATTTGGCGTGCGGGCCACAGCCGCCACGCTATGAACCCGCTTTAGACGAGATGTTAAGGGCGGGCGAGAAGCCCACGCGATTACACAACAATTGCTCTGGCAAGCATGCCGGATTCTTGACCCTGGCGCGGCACTGGCAGGTGGCGACCGCGGGCTATGAGCGCGTCGATCATCCCGTACAGCAGGCGGTGGCCACATCGCTACGGCGGTTATCCGGCGTTGCCGATCTGCCCTGGGGCGTGGACGGCTGCGCGGCGCCGAACTTCGCTCTGCCGCTCTCCGGCTTCGCGCGTGCCCTCGCCCAACTGGCCGGACGGCGCACCGTCGGCGCGGGGCGAATCCTGCGCGCCATGGCGGCGCATCCCGAGCTTGTCGCCGGCAGCGGGCGCGCCTGCACCGCGCTGATGCGCGCGGCGGGAGGACGCGCCGTGGTGAAGATCGGCGCCGAGGGCGTCTATGCCGGGATGATTCCCGAGACGGGTTTCGGCATCGCGCTCAAGATCGACGACGGCGCGGCGCGCGCGGCCGAAACCGTCATCGCCGTGATTCTAATCAAGCTTGGCGTCGTGGACGACAGCGCGCGTGAATTCCTTGCCGCACCGGTGCTCAATACGCGCGGCGCAAATGTCGGCGAACGCCGGCCCGCACCGGCGCTCTCGGAAATCGACCTTACGACGATCTAGCTGTGATCGTGCCGCTTGGCTTCGACGGCGTCGTGGTAGGCCTTTTCCATTTCCGGCGTATAGCGCTCGACCTTGGTGACCCAGCAGGCATCATTGGGGCCAACAACGCCGCCGCCGCGCATGACGATCTTGTCGCCGCGTTCGACGCAGCTATCGCCGTTATCGCCGATGGGCGAACGAATCCCGACGCCGAAGGCGAAATTGATATCGCTGCAAGAGCCCGCGAGAGAGAGCAGATATTTCTTTCCGAACCTGTCGTTGACGACCACCGCATGGTCGCCGTGGCTGCCCCATCCATCGACATAGCGATGCATCAAACAGACATCGCCCGCAGCGAACGCGGGCGCAGCGACAGCAAGAAATACCGCCGCCGTCAAAACTACCTTCTTCATGGCTCCCAGTCCTTTTCAATAGGGCGCCCCTCGCTCCCATTGTACCGAGGTCCGCACGCGATTTCGAGCCCTTGGGTGCGCGCGAGGCTTGGCGGAACCAGGCGCCCCGCCTATCGTGCCCCCGGTTCCCGGATGAAATTCATGAAAGCTCTGCTCTGCACCGAATTCGGCCCGCCGGAAAAATTGATCCTGGGTGAGGTTCCCACCCCGGTGCCCGGTCTGGGCCAAGTGGCGATTGCAATCGGTGCCTGCGGCGTCAACTTTCCCGATGTGCTGATGATCCAGGACAAATATCAGTTCAAACCGGGGTTGCCCTTTTCGCCCGGCGGCGAAGTGGCGGGAACCGTTATCGCGAACCGGCGCGGACGTCACCACGTTCAAACCGGGTGATCGCGTCGCGGCCTCCATCGGCTCGGGCGGATTTGCCGAAGTGGCGCTGGCGGATGCGCAGCGCTGCATGAAAATTCCGGGCGGCATGGCGTTCGACGTGGCGTCGTCATTCATCGTCACATACGGGACATCTTATCATGCGCTGAAGGATCGGGCGCGCATCAAACCCGGCGAGACGCTGGTTGTGCTGGGCGCTGCAGGCGGCGTGGGCATCGCCGCGGTGGAACTGGGCGCGATGATGGGCGCGCGCGTGATCGCAGGCGCTTCGACGCAAGAGAAGGTGGATTTCGCCAAGGCGCATGGCGCGGCGGACGGCTTTGTCTATCCGCCGCTGCCGCTCAGCAAGGAACAGCAAAAAGGCTTGTCGGACGAGATCAAGCGGCTGACGGACGGACGCGGTGCCGACGTGCTCTATGATCCCATCGGCGACGACTATACCGAGCCCGCTTTGCGCGCGATGGTGTGGCAGGGACGCTATCTCGTGGTGGGCTTCGCGGCAGGCGAGATCGCGCGCATTCCGCTCAATCTGGCGCTGCTCAAGGGCTGCGATATTCTGGGCGTGTTCTGGGGCGGTGCCGTGGCGCGCGACCGTGATGGGATGTTCGCTGACATCGAGCAGCTTTCGCGGTGGATCGCGCAGGGCGCGCTGAAGCCGAACATCTGCGCCCGCTACAACCTCGCCGATGCGGGCAAGGCGCTGCGCCTGTTGATGGATCGCAAGGCACTGGGCAAAACCGTCGTCATGATGGAGCAACTATGAAAAAGCACACCGAAACCTGCGCCGTCTGCGGCGAGACCAAACCGAGCAGCGACACCATTCCCGCCATCATGGTGCGTCCGAGCATCGACGCCCAGATCCGCCTCAAAAAGCCGACCTGGTCGAACGACGGCGTCATCTGCACGACATGCCTTAACCGCTTTCGCACGGAATTCGTTCGCAAGCAGCTCGAGAAAGACCGCGGCCAGCTTTCAGCGCTCGAGACCGAAGTGGTGACGAGTTTTCACGACGGCATGCTGGTCGCCGACGATTTGAACAAGGAATTCGACAAGCGACTGAGTTTCGGCGACCAGTTGGCCGACAAGGTGGCCGAGTTCGGCGGCAGCTGGAAGTTCATCATCTTGTTCTTCACCGTTATGGCGATTTGGATTGTCGCCAATAGCGTCTACTTGCTGTGGCACCCGTGGGATCCCTTATCCCTACATTCTGTTCAACCTGATCCTTTCGATGCTGGCGGCTATTCAGGCGCCGATCATTATGATGAGTCAGAACCGCCAGGAATCGCGCGACCGGCTGCGCGCCGAAAACGACTATCAGGTCAATCTGAAGGCGGAGATCGAAGTGCGCACCATGTCGGAAAGGCTCGACCAGTTGCTGCACAGCCAATGGGGACATCTGCTGGAAATCCAGCAGATGCAGATCGAGATGTTGCAGGAGCTGGCACAGAGTAAGAAGCAATAGGCCTTGCGGGACGCCGCGGGGCTTCCCATTTCTTAAGAAAAAGGAGTGCCACATGTCCATTCTCGGCTGGATCGTCTTTGGTCTGATTACAGGTTTCATCGCGAGCAAAATCGTCAACAAGCAGGGCGTAGGCTGCTTTCTGAACATCGCGCTCGGCATTGTGGGCGCGCTGGCGGGCGGCGCGATTTTCTCAGCCCTGGGCCATCCGGTCTGGTTCCATTTCAGCTTCGCATCGATGTTCGTGGCTGTGCTCGGCGCGGTCATCGTCCTCGTCCTGTGGCATGCGGCGACCGGCGACAAAACGCTGCGCTGAGGCATGAAGGAGCGATCTGCGCTATAATGAATGGACTCATCTTCAGGGGCCGTACGAACCGGGAGGACACCATGTTCAGAAGCGCGATCGCAATCGCCGCCGCCGCCAGCTTTGCATTGGTCAGCACGCAAGCGCTGGCCACGCCCAATAGCGATTGGAAAGCCGTCTCGAAGGCACTCGACGACATTCCGTCTGCCTCGGGAAAATCCGTTGCCAAGCGTCTTGCCGCCTGCAGCATCACCGATCCAGAAAGACAAATCCTGGATCGATGCGACGAATGTTCCGCTTCCGCAATATGGCGCAAAGGCCGGACAGACGGTTCTGTACATCGTGATGGACGTGCCGGCACAAAACAAAGATGCCAGCACCGCGCGCCACAATTTGTCGGCGATCTGGGTAATCACCAACGGCACCGCCGCGCCACTCAGCAGCTGGGCAACCTGGATTCAAGCCCACCCGGTCCCGCTGGGCTGGGACAAATGGCTGACGTGCTGAGCAAATACTCAGCCGCAGTTTTCGGCAGATAAATCTCCCGCCCTGGTCGCGGATTCGGCGGTAGAGGGGCCGTTGTTCTAGCAGCGTCGTCGTGCTGTTCTGTGGCACGCGGTGACGGGGAAAAGGACGCTTCGGCAATTCACAGCCGCGTTAGCCGCGCCTGCCGAACGACCGCGGAAGGATGTGGGCCTGACATCAGCCCATCGTGTCTTGGCGGTGTTCAGTATGGCGGCTAGGGCGCGTGTCTCGACATCCCAATTGCAGCCGAACCCGCCGTCGAGGCCCGTATGCTTCTTCAACCGGGCGCTGGATTTCGTGTTCTTGGCCGAGCCCGGCGCATACGTGAAACCGATATGCCACGTGCGCGCGTGCGGCGGCTTGAAGACCTTGAACTCGTCGAAATCACGCCAGGAAAAGCGCCAGGTCTTGACGCCGGTGAACCACGTCAAGCCTTGGCGCGCCAGAACGAGGCGGGCGGGTACGCATAGCCGCCAGATCAAAACCACAACACACAAGGAGAAGAACGCCGCGCCGAAATAGGTCAGGGCGGTCGCTTGATGGCGAACGATCTGAATTCCCGCGCCGAACAGCAAAATTAGGCCGAACGCCACTCCAATGAGCGCTTTTCGGCGCGAGGACGTGACGACGATCGGTGGCTTTTCGAAACTACCCCATGCCGGCATTGCGGCCCGCCTTGGTGGCGATTACTCCGCCGCATCTTTTGGCAGATAAATCTCACCACCGTGTAAACGGAATTCGGCGGCCTTCTTTTCCATCGCGGCGCGGATTTCGGCGGTGGATAGGGAGTTGTTCTGGCCGCGCGCGACGTCGCGCACTTCCTGGCTGATTTTCATGGAGCAGAATTTCGGCCCGCACATCGAGCAGAAATGCGCCACCTTGGCGCCATCGGCCGGTAGCGTTTCGTCGTGAAATTCCTGCGCGGTTTCGGGATCGAGCGCGAGTGCGAACTGGTCGTGCCAGCGAAACTCGAAGCGCGCCTTGATCATCGCATCGTCCCAGATGCGCGCGGCGGGATGGCCCTTGGCGAGGTCGGCAGCATGCGCCGCGATGCGATAAGCGATGACGCCCGCCTTCACATCGTCGCGGTCGGGCAAGCCCAAATGCTCCTTCGGCGTGACATAGCAAAGCATGGCGCAGCCGAACCAGCCGATCATCGCCGCGCCGATGGCCGAGGTGATATGGTCGTAGCCCGGCGCGACATCAGTGGTCAGTGGCCCCAGCGTATAGAACGGCGCCTCGTCGCACGCCGCTAACTGTCGATCCATATTCTCCTTGATCTTGTGCATCGGCACATGGCCGGGGCCTTCGATCATCACCTGAACGTCGTGGCGCTGCGCGATCTTGTTGAGTTCGCCCAGCGTTTCCAGTTCGGCGAATTGCGCGTGGTCGTTTGCGTCTGCGGTGGAACCGGGGCGGAGGCCATCGCCCAGCGAGAACGACACGTCATATTGCCCCAGCAGTTCGCAGATCTCCTCGAAATGCGTGTAGAGGAAATTCTCCTTGTGATGCGCCAGGCACCACTTCGCCAGGATCGAACCGCCGCGCGAGACGATGCCCGTGACACGCTCCGCCGTCAGCGGAATATGCGCTAGGCGCACGCCCGCATGGACGGTGAAATAATCGACGCCCTGCTCGCACTGTTCCACCAACGTGTCGCGGTAAAGCTCCCAGGTGAGGTCTTCGGCGACGCCGCCGACTTTCTCCAGCGCCTGATAGATCGGCACCGTGCCGATG
Source organism: uncultured Alphaproteobacteria bacterium (assembly GCA_963849895.1). Classification (GTDB taxonomy): domain Bacteria; phylum Pseudomonadota; class Alphaproteobacteria; order Micropepsales; family Micropepsaceae; genus Rhizomicrobium. The sequence continues at coordinate 25,077 of CAWKIU010000025.1, read as the reverse complement.
GGCACAGGCGAATTGCGCACGATCCATTCGCGGATAGTGTGGATGTGCCGCCCCGTGGACAGGTCCATCACCGTGTCCGCGCCCCAGCGGATCGACCAAACCATCTTCTCGACCTCTTCGGCGACGCCCGAGGTGACGATGGAATTGCCGATATTGGCGTTGACCTTGGTGAGGAAATTGCGGCCGATGATCATCGGCTCGGTTTCAGGATGGTTGATGTTCGCGGGAATGATAGCGCGGCCGCGCGCGATTTCGCTGCGCACGAATTCTGGCGTGATCTCGGCGGGGATCGAGGCGCCGAAAGAATTGCCGTCGGCCAGTGCGGAGCGGCCGAGATTTTCGCGCGCCGCGATGAATTTCATTTCCTGGGTGATGATGCCTTGGCGGGCATAGTGAAGCTGGGAGACGTTCTTGCCCGGCTTGGCGCGCAAGGGTTTGCGGCCGGCGCGGTCGAATTGCGGCACCGAGAGAAGCTCGCCGTCCTTCAGGCCGTCGTCCTGCGGCTTGCGCGGGCGGCCGTCGTATTCCTCAACATCGCCGCGCGCCAAAATCCATTCGCGGCGGGCGGTGGCGAGACCCTTTTGAATATCGATGACCGCCTTATCGTCCGTGTACGGACCGGACGTGTCATAGAGGCGGACCGGCACCTCGCCGCCCGACAGCGGCACCTCGCGAAAGGGCACGCCATCGATCAGCAGTTTGCGCGAACCGGGCAGCGCCCCGCGCGTGATTTCCACGGCTTTCGAATTGAGTATGGGCTTGTTCATCGCGCCTCTCCCTACGCCGGTACGGACCGGATCAGGTTCTAAGGGACTCGCTTCATTGCGATCTCAGCCCTGTTGCTTCAGGGCACCCCTGGGATAAGCCGATAATCCCCCGAAAGCGGGTGGTGTCAAGGCGCCGGAGGTGTGGCGAAGGCCAACTTCCGGTGGCATATTGCAGCCAAACTGCGGAGGGGAACCATGTCGCAAATCGATGCAAATTTGCCGGAGGCCGCCGAGCAGCCAAAAACATATGAGGGAATCCTCGGCTGGACGCTGATACCACTCATCCAACTGATCCTCGCGCCGGTCGGCATGATCTATTTCCTCGTCCTGCGCATGCGCCATCCCATGCCGCTGCCCAATTGGGCCGAAATTTCCGGCGCACCGCTGTTCTATTCGCTGGTGGGCTTGGTGACCCTATTGGTGGTGGTGTCATTCCTGTGGGGGCTTTATTGCCTTGTACAGTTCCTGCAGAAAAAGCGGCAGGTCAAACGGCTGATGATCACCTGGTATGCGATCGGCATTGCGACGGCTGTTCTGATGGGATTTCAGATGTCGATCGACCCGGACCGTTTCCTCAAAATGGCCATTGAGCTGCGCGGACCGAAGGTCACGATGATGGCTGAGGAAATTCGCATCGTCGTTCAGCTTGTTATCCTGGGGCTTCTGATCCTGTATTTCGACGTCTCCAAGCGCGTGAAGAACACCTTCGTGCGCTGAAACGAATTGGGGAACATTCATGGCCGACACCGCTCTTCCGCAGCCCACCCCCAAAGAGCAACTGGAAGACCTGAACGGTATCGACGGCGCGTTGCTCCTGCCGCTGTTCAGCCTTATCGTTAATCCGCTCTATTTCATCTGGCTACTGTATCGGGATATTCCCGCAGTCCTCGCGCGCGTCCAAAATAGCAGAGCGGCGGCATTGGCTGGTGTTGCCATCCTTGCGCTGCCATGGCTCGGCTTTGTGATCTTCTGCCTCGTGCGGTTCCTGCAGAAGAGGCGCGAAACGCCCGTGCTGATGATCGTCTTCTACGTATTGAACCTCACCACTCTCGTTGTGGCGTTGGTGGGGCAGATGCGCGGCTACGCCTTTGCAGATCGTTTGGCCGCGAGATCGCTTGTTGCAGGACATCTCGTGCCGTCCTTGATCCAGGCCGCACTCTGCGTTGTGTGGATCGGCTATTTCCTCCAGTCGGAGCGGGTGAAGCAGACGTTTGTGGTGGTGGCCCAGCCACGGACCAAACCTTCGGAACGGGTCGGAATTGGTGGTTGGCTGATTGTGATGTTCATCCTCGTCGCGTTGTGGTGTGTGGCGATGACTGCGGGCTACGCGATCGGCATCGCCACGCTTCCGCAACGGCTGATGTGGTCGATTAGTCACGGCAGCCAGTTCGTCTACCGCTTCGCGACAGGCCTCGCGATCATCGGCTTTTCGTTCTACTGCCTCGTCCGCTTCGTGCAGAGACGACGTCAGATACGCAGGTTGATGCTCGCCTTGTCGGGAACGACGATGACCTATGCGTTGGTGTTCTGCCTCTTGCCGCGCGGTCCAAATGTAATTGGCTCCCTCATCATTGCGGCAACCTGGGCAGTGATCGGCGCCTATTTCCTACTATCCAAGCGCGTGAAGAACACCTTCGTGCGCTAGGGCCGCGCGTGTCTCGGCTGATAGAGGGCGAGACTGCCGCCACCCGGAAGCCGCAGGCGCGTGACGATCCCCCAGCCCCTGTCGTCCGGCGGATCGCAAGCGACACCCGCCGCCATCAGCCGCGTGATTTCCGCATCGAGATCGTCGCACATCAGGAAGAGTTCGTGGGAATCGTTCTTCTCAGACTCGTGCAAGCCGAGTTCCGAATCCGGCAGACGGAAAAATAACCTGCCATTACCGACATCGACATGGCCGAATTTCAGAACGTCTTTGAAGAAGGCTTTGTCGGCCTCGACGTCCTTCGATTGGATGACGATGTGTGCGCCGTTGATCATGATCGTCTCCCGGATCAGGACATTGCGAATTGCTTGAATTCCGCGATCACGGCTTGGGCCGCCGCCGCGACGAGTTTGCTGCCTGCTTCGACATTCGCCTGGGAGGGATCGGAGCCGATGCGGCCATCGGGGAAGCGGCGGCGGTAATCCTCCGCATCGTAGATTGGGCCTGTCGGCGCGATCTTGGGCGACATCGCCACGCGCTTGATCGCCTCGGGATAGGCGAAATAGGTGATTGAGACTTCGCTGGGCGTGGCATGGCTGCCCTCGCCCACCGGGAATAATTGGCGGCACAAATCCATCACGCCGGGAAGCTCCCACCAATTGCGCCCCAGGCAGCGCACCGGCGGATGGTTCGATCCCGCTTTGCCGAACGTCACGCCGTGATAAATTTCCGAGAACGCGGCGTTGATCGTGGCGGTGTTGCCGCCATGGCCGTTCAGCCAATAGATGCGCTCGAAGCCGTGGCGCGAAAGCGACCCGGCCCAATCGGTCATCGCCGCGATCATGGTGGACGGCCGCAGCGTGATGGTGCCGGGAAATCCCATGTGATGCTGGGCCTGGCCGACATTGAAGGTCGGCCCGACCAGAATGCCCGCCTCGTCGCCCGCGCGCCGCGCGATGATTTCCGGGCATAGCGCGTCGGTGCCGAGCAAACCGTTGGGCCCATGCTGCTCTGTCGAGCCGATGGGAATGAGGATGGCCTTCGAGGTCTCGAGATAGGCCTCGATTTCCGAGCCAGGAGGAGAGATGGAGTTGCATGGTTATTCCGTCGCTAAACCAACATTGTCATCCCCGGCCGAGCGATGCGCAAGCATCGCGCGGGGAAGGGGATCCAGGGTCATAAACCTCGCCCAATCCAACCACCTGGGTCCCCTTCCCTCGCCTCGCTGCGCGAGGCTCGCCGGGGATGACAGCTGATTTATTCCAGCAACAGCTCAAGCTTTTCCACCGCCGTCTTCCATGCCGCACGTTCGCGTTCGACCGCTTCAATGCCGGACGAGCTTGCCGATGTCGAAGGCAATTTGGGCCTTGTCCGCGCCTTTGGCGTAGAAGTTGACCGCGATGCGCGCGTCTTTCTTCCATTTAGCGCGGAGATATTTGTCTTTGGTGCGCGAAGTTTCCTCGAAGGCGCCCTTGGGCATCCATTTCGGCCAGAGCTTGGGATCCGCCGTCACGGCATAGAGTTTCGCGAGTGGCACGGGAAATACTTTGGTGACGCCGACGGAGAATTCGCCGTCGCATTTCTGGTTCATCGCGCGGATGCCGCGCGCTCGTTCGTAGCTGACGGCGATCATCTGGCCCCACCACGAGCCCGGCTTCCAGTTCTTGGCAAGGAGCGTGGTGATCCCCTTGTGGTCGAGCTTTGCCGCGCCCGCCTTGTCGAGGGCTGCGAACCACCATCCCCAATCATGGCCGGTTTTCGCGCGAATGCCCGCGTCGGTCATGATGGGTTTTGCCTTGCTCGCCGCCTTGGTCGCCATTTCGGCCGCCCCTAATCCCTATAAGCAGAATAAGACCAATTTGCCCTGTCTTGAAGCCGTCGCCCCGTCCGGCCACACTCGGGGCAAAACAAGACCATGAGGAAGCCCATGACCGACACCGTGCTGCCCGTGCCCGCCGATTGGAAACGCCACGCTTTCATCGACGAGGCCAAATACGAGGAGATGTACGCCCGCTCGGTCGCCGATCCCGACGGTTTCTGGGGCGAGCAGGCGGCGCGGCTCGACTGGATCAAGCCCTTCAGCAAGGTGAAGAACGTCTCCTGGAACCCGGACAATCTTTTCATCAAATGGTTCGAGGACGGCACGCTGAACGTCACCGCGAACTGCATCGACCGGCATTTGGCGGCACATGCCGACCGCGTGGCGATTATCTGGGAGGGCGATGATCCCAGCCAGTCCAAGGCGATCACCTATCAAGAGCTGCACGACGAAGTCTGCCGCTTCGCCAATGTGCTGCGCCGTCACGGCGTGCAAAAGGGCGACCGCGTCACGATCTATATGCCGATGATCCCCGAGGCCGCCTATGCGATGCTGGCTTGCGCGCGCATCGGCGCGGTGCATTCAGTGGTGTTCGGTGGCTTCTCACCCGACAGTCTGGCCAACCGCATTCTCGATTGCCAATCCACGCTGGTTATCACCGCCGATGAAGGCGTGCGCGCCGGCAAGACCATACCGCTGAAGGTCAACACCGATCTGGCGCTGTTGCAATGCCCCGACGTGCGCCATGTCATCGTGGTGCGGCACACCGGCAAGCACGAGCTGAAACATCCCGGCCGCGACGTGTGGTATCACGAAGCGGCGGCGCATGTGCCCGCGACCTGCGCGCCGGTGGAGATGAATGCGGAAGATCCGCTGTTCATCCTCTACACCTCCGGCTCGACGGGGAAACCCAAGGGCGTGCTGCACACCACCGGCGGCTATCTGTTGTATGCCGCCTTCACCCATCAATATGTGTTCGACTATCACGAAGGCGACATCTATTGGTGCACGGCGGATGTCGGCTGGGTGACCGGGCACAGCTATATCGTCTACGGTCCGCTCACCAACGGCGCGACCACGCTGATGTTCGAAGGCGTGCCGAACTATCCCACCACGTCGCGCTTCTGGGAGGTGATCGACAAGCACAAGGTCAACATCTTCTACACCGCGCCGACCGCGATCCGCGCGCTGATGCGCGACGGCGAGGAGCCGGTGAAGAAAACCTCGCGCGCCTCGCTACGCCTGCTCGGCACAGTGGGCGAGCCGATCAATCCCGAAGCCTGGCTTTGGTATTACCGCACCGTCGGCGACAGCCGCTGCCCCGTGGTCGATACCTGGTGGCAGACCGAGACCGGCGGCATTCTGATTTCGCCCCTGCCCGGCGCGACGGACCTCAAGCCCGGTTCGGCCACCAAGCCGCTGTTCGGCATTCAGCCGCAACTCGTCGACGCTGCGGGCACGCCGCTCGAAGGCGCAGCGAGCGGCAATCTGGTGCTGCTGGATTCTTGGCCAGGCCAGATGCGCACAGTCTATGGCGATCACGAGCGCTTCGTGAACACCTATTTCCGCACCTATCGCGGCAAATATTTCACCGGCGATGGCTGCCGGCGCGACGAGGACGGATATTACTGGATCACCGGACGGGTGGACGACGTCATCAATGTGTCGGGTCACCGGCTGGGCACTGCTGAAGTAGAATCCGCGCTGGTGGAAAACCTGAAAGTCGCCGAGGCCGCCGTCGTCGGCTGCCCGAACGATCTGAAGGGCCAGGGAATCTACGCGTTCGTCACCCTCAAAGCCGGGCAAGCGCCGACACAAGCGTTGAACGACGAACTCAAGAAGTTCGTGGCGGACCACCTTTCGCCCATCGCGCGGCCGGACTTCATCCAGTTCGCGCCGGGCCTGCCCAAGACCCGCTCGGGCAAAATCATGCGGCGCATCCTGCGCAAGATCGCGGAGGGCGACACATCCAATCTTGGCGATACCTCCACCCTGGCCGACCCCGCAGTGGTCAGCGATCTGATCGAGCATTCCAAGCGCAAGTGAGCGAACGCCCCGCTGCGGCAAATGCGCTGCGGGGCTCGTAAATTTGGATTGGGAAACTACTTATTTATTGCAAGCGTCGAAGGTGCAGTAATTCGCTGCAATGACGCCGTTTCCGGGGCGAAAGCCACGCTTTGGCGGGCGCGCCGGGACAATAGGAGCCCGAATGCCTGTTACGAATCTGAAAGAGCTTGATGCCTTGGTGGCGCGCGTTAACGCAGCGCAGCGCCTATACGCGACCTACACCCAGGAACAAGTCGATCACATCTTCCGCAGCGCGGCGTTCGCGGCAGCGGATGCGCGCATTCCGCTCGCCATGATGGCGGCGGAAGAAACCGGCATGGGCGTGGTGGAAGACAAGGTGGTGAAGAACCACTTTGCCTCGGAATATATCTACAACCGGTACAAGGACGAGAAGACCTGCGGCACGCTCGACGTCGATGAACTTGGCGGAACCATCACCATAGCCGAGCCGATTGGCGTGATCTGCGGCATCGTTCCGACCACCAATCCGACCTCCACGGCGATTTTCAAGGCGCTGATCAGCCTGAAGACCCGCAACGGCATCATCTTCAGCCCGCATCCGCGCGCAAAATTGTCGACCTGCGCCGCGGCCAAGATTGTGCTCGACGCGGCGGTCGCGGCGGGCGCCCCGCCCGACATCATCGGCTGGATCGACACGCCGTCTGTGGAACTCTCCAACGCCCTTATGAAACATGATGGGATCAACCTGATCCTGGCCACGGGCGGACCGGGAATGGTGAAGGCAGCTTATTCCTCGGGCAAGCCGGCCATCGGCGTCGGCGCGGGCAACGCGCCGGTGGTGATCGACGAATATGCCGACATCAAGCGGGCGGTCGCCTCGATCCTGATGTCGAAGACCTTCGACAACGGCATGATCTGCGCCTCCGAACAGGCGGTGATCGCAGTCGATGCGGTTTACGACGCCGTGCGCGAGCGCTTTTCCTCTCATGGCGGATACCTGCTGTCCGACAACGAAATCGGCGCCGTGCGCGAGACGGTGTTTCCCAGCGGGCATCTGTGCCCCAAAGTCGTCGGACAATCGGCGGCCAAGATTGCCGTGATGGCGGGCATCGACGTGCCGCCCAACACCAAGGTGCTGATCGCGGAGGTCGAGAAGACCTCCGAAGACGAGTATTTCGCGCAGGAGAAACTGTCGCCGACGCTGGCGCTCTACCGGCGCAAGGATTTCGCGGCAGCGATGGACGCTGCGGCGGAACTGGTGGCGCTGGGCGGCATCGGACATACCTCCGTGCTCTACACCGACCAAGACCGCCACCCAGAGCGCGTGGCCGCTTTCGGCGCACGCATGAAGACGGCGCGCATTTTGATCAATATGCCCTCCTCCCATGGCGGCATCGGCGATCTGTACAATTTCAACGTGGCACCGTCGCTGACGCTGGGCTGCGGCTCATGGGGCGGCAACTCCATCTCGGAGAATGTCGGGCCCAAGCATCTGATCAACCGCAAGACCGTGGCGAAGCGCGAAGAGAACATGCTCTGGCACAAAATTCCCAAGTCGATCTATTTCCGCCGCGGCTGTCTGGAAGAGGCGCTGAAAGACGTCGCAGGCAAGAAGCGCGCGCTGGTGGTTACCGACCGCTTCCTGTTCGCCAATGGCTTCATCGACGAGACCGCGCATATCTTGCGGAAGGTCGGCCTTGAAGTGGAAGTCTTCTGTGATGTCGAAGCCGATCCGACGCTGAGCGTGGTGCGCAAGGGACTGGAGAAGGCCAACGCCTTCCAGCCCGATGTGATCGTAGCCTTCGGCGGCGGATCGCCGATGGACGCGGCCAAGATCATCTGGGTGATGTATGAGCACCCCGAAGTGCATTTCCAGGATCTGGCGCTGCGCTTCATGGACATTCGCAAGCGCATCTACAAATTCCCCAAGCTGGGCATCAAGGCGGAGCTTGTTGCCATTCCGACGACCTCCGGCACCGGTTCGGAAGCGACGCCCTTCGCGGTGGTCACCGACGACGAGACCGGGATGAAATATCCCCTCGCCGATTACGAGTTGACGCCGAGCATGGCGATCGTCGACGCCAATCTGGTGATGAACCTGCCCAAATCGCTGACCGCCTTTGGCGGCATCGACGCGGTGACCCACGCCCTCGAAGCCTATGTCTCGGTGATGGCGAACGAGTTCTCCGACGGCCAGGCGCTGATGGCGCTCAAGCTGCTGAAGGAATATCTGCCACCGGCCTATAAGCTGGGCGCCAAAGACGCGCTGGCGCGGGAGAAAGTGCACAACGCCGCCACCATCGCCGGCATCGCCTTCGCCAACGCCTTCCTGGGCGTGTGCCATTCCATGGCGCACAAGCTGGGCGCTGCGTTCCATATTCCGCACGGGTTGGCGAACGCGCTCTTGATCGCCAATGTCATTCGCTACAACGCGAACGACAACCCGACCAAGCAGACCGCGTTTTCGCAGTATGACCGGCCCAAGGCCCGCGCCCGCTATGCTGAAATCGCCGACCATCTGGGGCTGGGCGGGGCGCGGACCGGCGACAAGCTGCAAAACCTGATCGACTGGGTCGAGCAGTTGAAACGCGACCTGGAAATCCCCGCCTCAATCATGGCGGCGGGCGTCTCGGAAGCCGACTTCCTGGCCAAGCTGGACGAGATCGCCGTAGCGGCGTTTGACGATCAATGCACCGGCGCCAATCCGCGCTTCCCGCTGATCTCCGAATTGCGGCAGGTGCTGCTCGACAGCTTTTACGGGCGGCCCTTCGTCGAAGCCTATGACCGCGCGGAAGACGATGGTGTCGTGACGCTTGTTCGCACTGCAACAAAGTAGGATGCCCGGCTGCGCTGCATTCTAAGCACGCGCTTAAGGGCCGGTTTACCGGATGCGAAAAAAAAGGACGTTCCAACCGCGCGAGGCGCATCCGCGCGCCATACATTCCGCGACTGTTGCGGCCTTCACTTATTCAAAAATTAGCAATTATGGCGCAATGATTACGGGTGATTCGTTCTTAGAACGAGGCGGTCATGGCGTTTGCAGATTCAGAATTGGTGGAAAAGAACGAACAAACGGCGGCGCCGTCGTTCTTCCACAGCGAATGGCTCGACGTCCATAGTGGCGGCATCGCGCTTGCCGGTTGCGTGGTGTTTTGGGCGGTGTTTTTCACAATAGTCGCCATGGTATGGCACTACACTTTCTAATTCAGCGAAGCGCCTCGTGGTTAAAATCGTTCGACTGCTTTATCGCGGGTCTAACAACGCTACTATGCACAGTCGCAAATGTTGCGCTTGCCGCATTAAAAGATAGTCTCTATGCCGTTCTTGGCGATTCCGTTGAATGCATCCATGAACTGGCAATCCATCCACGCACTCGCAGAAGAGTTTGAGCTTTGGACAACCTTAGCTATTAACTGTTGGCTGATTGCAACGGCCCTATTCTTCCTGATTGTTCGAATCCGAAACGTCGGAAAGACATTTTCCGAACAGCTGTCGCTGTCCGCGTTTTGGGGAATCCTTGCCGTAAATTTCTGCGGGTTCTCGGTCTCGGCTGTTATAGTTCTTCTTTCTAATAGGGCGACCTTCTATAAAGGTATAATTATCGTCTTGTTATGCATGGCTCTTTTTGGGACCATTGCAGGCGGCCTATATGTGTCGAAAAAAATGGCTCTCAAAAGATAGCGGCCAGTATTGGCAATTCGATCACAAAGGCGGTGCAAAGGTCATTTGCGCCCATATTCCTCCATCGCCTTCGCCATCTCGATATCCTTATGCGTGACGCCGCCGGCGTCGTGCGTGGACAGCGTCACCTCGACCTTGTTGTAGACATTGAACCATTCGGGATGATGGTCGAGCTTCTCGGCAAGTAGCGCCGCGCGCGTCATGAAGGCGAAGGCGCGGTTGAAATCGGCGAATTTGAAGGTGCGGGCAATGGCGTCACGTCCCTCCACCATATGCCACTCAGGCAGCGATGCGAGCGCGGCGGCGCGTGCAGCCGGATCCAACTTTTCCATGATGCGAACTCCTTGACCGCGAGCGAATTTATTTCTCGAACGGCTTTACCTTCACCTTGGTGCGGTGATCGACCGCTTTCACTTGATTACCCTCGGCATCCAGCCCGCGATAATACAATTTCTGCCACTTCTCTTTATCCGCGTCGGAACCGGGAACCTTGAGATCCTCGATGAATTTGTTGCGCGAGATTTCCCACGCGTTGAGCTGCTGCTTGATTCCGGGTTCGTCGGCAATTGGAATGAGCCGCGGCGTGAATTCTTCGACTTCGCCTCGCTTGATGGGAAAGACGTGGCAAAAGGGCTCGCCCTCCTCGAAGCGCACAACGGCGCCGGCGCGCGTGAACATCCAATTCATCGTGAAGGTGTATGGCGCCCAATCGGTCTCGATGATGCCGGTCAGCGCGGAGATGGCGTCCTTCGGCTGGTTGATCGGACCTTGCACCAGAAGATCGTATCCCGGCTCGGTGCGGAACAGGCAGTTGACGTTGAAGGTGAGAACCCCCATCCCGAAATGGCTGGCCGCGGGCGATGCCTTTCCGCCGTCGGCTATGACGCTGATCCCGTTCAAATCCTTGGTGCCGTTCCATACCGCCTGAAAGCCGACGGGAACCAGCATCTCCCAGCCATGCGCGTTGGCGATATTGAGCGGCAGGCAGCGATACGCGAAACGATCCTTCGACGCGTCCATCCAATCGCGCTCCAGCGGCGCGGGCCGAATGTCAATCGAGTGCCCATCCAGCGTGTAGACCGTAAGTTCCATTCCGTTTTCCCGTTTGCGCCCCACCCAATTCTATACATGAGGAATGGCGTGTTGTTGAGAGCGCGGCGCGGTGGCTATCCTTTCAGTCGATAGGCCCTCTCCGCCCGATAGACGCTGCCGCTTGTACCGAGATGGCTGGAATAGAGGATGAACCCGGCGACCGGAAATGGCGTGCTGGCGTACAACGCATGGTCGGTGAGAAAATCCGCCACGATTCCGTAGGGCGTGCCCTTGAGCCGTGCCAGCGTGACATGCGGGGTGTATTTGCGCCCCTCGAGTTCCTGACCGGCGCGCTGCAGTGCGGTTTCGATCTTGCGCTGAAGATGAAGCAGCGCCTCGTTCGGCCGCACACCGGCCCACAGCGCATGGGGACGCCTGGCGCCGAATTCCCCCACGCCCTTCAGCTCCAGCTCGAAAGATGGCGCAGCGATGGTGGTAAGCGCATCATCGATGGCGGCGCCGTCTCGCCCGTCAACCTCGCCGATGAAGCGCAACGTGACATGAAGCTGATCGCGCGTTTGCCAGCGCGCACCCGGAACGCCCGCCTGCAACAAGGCGAGAGACGCCGCTACGTCATCGGGCAAAGCGAGTGCCACAAAGAGCCTCAACGCCGCAGCCTTTCGAGCGGCAGGGAATTGCGGAAAATCGCGGCAGCCCCCAGATAGCAAAGACCACCGACGACCACGGCGAGCCCAAGCAGGGTTTCGTTGTGCAACAGTCCGAGATGCGGAACGAGATAGCCGCCCAGCATCACGCCGGCGAGCGCGCCCGCGCCAACGGCCGTGGCCGCAACGACGGTCGGCAACAACGAGCGCCAAAAAACCTGATTGATCGCAAGCAGCGAACGGCGCTTGGCCATCCAGGCCAGCATCCCGACATTCACCCAGGCACCCAGCGCGGTGCCGAGCGCGATGCCCGTCACGCCGAAATGAAATCCCAAGACCAGCACAACCTTGAGCGCGATATTGAAGGCAATCGCCACAATCGTCGCCCGCGCCGGGGTGGCGGTGTCGTGGCGGGCGTAGAACGTCGCCGCAACGATGCGCACTAGCACGAAGGCGGGCAGCCCGACGCCATAAGCGGCAATCGCCGCCGCGGCCATGGGCCCGGCCATGGGGTCCGAGGCGACATGGGGAAACAGTCCATGCATGATCGTCATCGGCACCGCGAAGAACGCCGCGGCAAACGGCAGTGTCAGGAAAAGCACCAGCGCGGCGGCGCGGTTCTGCGCGGCATTGGCGCCCGCCAAATCGTTCTTCGCCAGAAGATTGGACATCTGCGGCAGCAGCACGGTCCCCATCGCGATGGCGAGCACCCCCGACGGCAATTGGTTGATGCGATCGGCGTAATAGAGCGCCGTGGGGCCGTCCGTCAGAAAGCTGGAAAGCCAGGTATCGATGAACACGCTGATCTGAAAACTGGCCGAACCAATGACCGCCGCGCCGAGCGCCCAGAGAAATTCGCGCATCTGCGGCGTCCAGCGCGGAATGCGGATGTGCAGCCGCAGATGGCTTCGCGTCGCGGCGACGGCGATGAAGCCAAGCTGCAAGGCGCCGCCCAGGAACACGCCCCACGCGGCGGCATAGGCTGCGCTGGGGAACCAGTGCGCCACCAGAAGCGTCGCCATCATCGCGACATTGAGCAGAATCGACCAAGCGGCGGCGGCGGCAAATTTCTCCACGGCATTCAGCATCGCCGAAAGCTGCACCGAGGATACCGTCATGATCAGATAGGGAAAGGTGATGCGCGTGAGCGCGACGGTAAGATCGAACTTTTGCGGATCGCCGATAAAGCCGGACGCCAGCCCCGCGATGACATAGCGCATACCCAGCAAGGCTGCGATCAAGAGGACCACCTGCGCCGCGATCTGCCAGGAATAGACCGCGTCGGCGAAACGATTCGATGCTTCGGGGCCGTCCTGGGTGCGCAATTTGGCAAAGCGCGGCAGGAAGGCCGCGTTGAAAGCGCCCTCGCCGAAGATGGAGCGGAATGTATTGGGCAGCCGAAAAGCCACCATGAACGCGTCAGACATTGGCCCCGCGCCCAGCGCATAGGCCATCAGGATGTCGCGCAAGAATCCTGTGATGCGCGAGATCGCTGTGTAGCCGGCAACGGTCAAAAGTCGTTTGAACATGGAGGTTTCGTCAGAAAGACCTTGGGGCGCCCGATTCAGGCGCGGACAATCGGGCACAACCGGAACTTTTGGAAGCCTTGCGCCTTGATACTAGGGGCACCAAGACCGATATTAGGGGATGACGCGGCCGTTCGAGGCCGAAAGGAAGGATTTTCCATGGCGGACTACGACAATCGGATCATTCGCGGACAGGCTCGCACGCAGGCCGGTGAAATCGACGTGGGACTGCGCGCCTATATGCTGCGCGTCTACAACTACATGCTGGTGGGCCTGCTTCTGACGGGTCTGACGGCCTATGGCGTTTATATCGATGGCGGCGACGACCGACCCGGCCTATGGCCGCACACGCTTCAAAACGGCGTAATGCTGACCAGCTTCGGCGTGACGCTGTTCACCTCGCCGCTGAAATGGCTGTTCATGCTGGCACCTCTGGGCGCCGTTCTCTACATCAACGCCCGCCTCCAAAAGATGAGCGTTGGCGGCGCGCAGGCGGCGTTCTGGATCTTCGCGGGCCTGATGGGCGTGTCGTTTTCGACCATCTTCGTGATCTATGCGAGTTCCAGCATCGCCGAGGTGTTCTTCATCACGGCAGCGGCTTTCGGCGGCCTCAGCCTGTATGGCTACACCACCAAGACCGACCTTTCGCCGATCGGCTCGTTCCTGATCATGGGCGTTTGGGGCCTCCTGATCGCGATGGTCGTGAACATGTTCATGCAGTCTTCGATGATGATGTGGATCATGTCGGTGGCCGGCGTCGGCATCTTTGCCGGTCTGACCGCCTATGACACCCAGCGCATCAAGGACATGTATCAGGCCAATGACGACGGCACTCTGGCCGCCAAAAAGTCGATCATGGGCGCGCTGGCGCTTTATCTCGACTTCATCAATATGTTCCAGTTCATGCTGTTCCTGATGGGCGGCCGCCGCTAATCGGACGCCAAGTGCAAAGCGAAAAGGCCCCGATGCGGAATCGGGGCCTTTTCTTTTTTAGTGTTGTCGCCGGCAAGATATGCGTTTGGCGCAATCGTGCTGCGCACGATGACGCACCCGTTGATTCTCTTGAATAATTTGTAAGGTTGCGCCACGAAACGGTCACGATTGGACCACCCCACGGCCTCACTCGGTGGTCATGTTCCCCCCTGTCGGCTGGTCCGAGTTGATGGACGGCCCTGTGACTCATCAAGCCCCCCAGCCCCCCAGTCCGGAGCTGTCTTGATCGGCCAGCCGACCTCTCCCCTTCTCTTCTAATACCCCGCCTTGCGAAGGCTCGCGGCCCATTGCCCGAAGCCGCCACCAACCCCGCCGGTGAGGATGCAGATGCCCGTGCCCAGCGAAATCATTGGCGCCAGCGTGTCGCCCAGCAGCACCGACAATGCGATGGCGGGCAGAGCGCAGAGGCCGCCCCCGATGGCGCCGCCCAGCGCGCCCACCACATAGCCGCGCCCGAAGTCCATTCCGTAAAGGTAGCCCGCGGTCGCCGAGATCATCATCCGCCCGAACAAGAAGAGGTTGACGACCACCCACGGGATGAAATGGCCGGTTGCCGCGAGCACTAGCTGGAGGACCAGCCCGGCGATCGTCGCGCGCAGCAAGATGCGGTTATTGATCATGGCCGAGACTCCGGACGCCGATGTCTCATTCGTAACCTCTTCGGGCTTGCGAGCCAAAGGCGATTTCTCTAAGTGGGTTGAACCGTCCACCACCGATTGCACCCCATGATCGAGATCGAGGGCCTGACAAAACGCTTCGGCGCCGTCGCGGCGGTGTCGAACCTGAGCCTGAAAGTCGGCAAGGGCGAGGTTTTGGGCTTTCTGGGACCAAACGGCGCGGGCAAATCCACCACCATGAAGATGGTAACGGGCTATCTGGCGCCCGATGCCGGCACGGTGCGTGTCTGCGGCCATGACGTGGAAACCGATACGGTCGCGGCGCAGGCCGTGATCGGCTATCTCCCCGAAGGCGCCCCGGCCTATGGCGACATGACGGCTCGTCAATTTCTGAGCTTCATTGCCGAGGTGCGCGGCTTTCGCGGCGCCGAGGCGAAGGCGCGCGTTGCCGCTGCGGTAGAGAAGACCGAGCTTGCCCCCGTCCTCGACCAGTCCATCGAAACGCTCTCCAAGGGGTTCCGGCGGCGCGTCGGCCTGGCGCAAGCGATCCTGCACGATCCGCCGGTGCTGATTATGGATGAGCCCACGGACGGCCTCGACCCCAATCAGAAGCATGCCGTGCGCACGCTGATCCGGGCCATGGCGGCTGAGAAGGCAATCATCGTCTCGACGCATCTCTTGGAAGAAGTTGAAGCGATCTGCACCCGCGCGATCATCATCGACCGCGGCGTCATCGTCGCCGACGGCACGCCGGGCGCGCTTCTGGCGCGCTCGCGCTATCACAATGCGGTGACGCTGACGCTTCATGGCAATGGCGATGCGGCAGAATTGAAACTGCGTGTCCTGCCTGCCGTGGCAGGCGTCGAAAAGATCGCGCGCGCCGACGGCACGGTTCGGCTTACGGCATTTCCCAAAGGCGGCGCGCTGCTGATCGAAGACGTTAGCGCTCTGGCGGTGCGAGAGAAGTGGGACGTCAAGGAAATGTACGCGGAACCCGGCCGGCTTGACGAAGTGTTCCGCGCCATCACGACGACGGATGCCGATCGGGCAAAGGCGGCGCGGGCATGAGATACGTTCTGCCGATCTTCAAGCGCGAGTTCGCCGCCTATTTCGCGACGCCGCTGGCTTATGTCTTCATCGTGATCTTCCTGTTCGCGATGGGTGCGTCCACTTTCTATGTCGGCCATTTCTACGACAACGGCATCGCCGACCTCGCCGTGTTCTTCGGCTTTCATCCCTGGCTTTATCTCTTCCTGGTACCCGCGATTTCGATGCGGCTATGGGCGGAAGAGCGGCGCAGTGGCACGATGGAGCTTCTCCTCACCCTGCCCGTACCGCTCTGGGCCAGCATTCTGGGAAAATATCTGGCGGCATGGGCCTTCATCGGCATTGCGCTGGCGCTGACTTTTCCGATCTGGATCACCGTCAATGTGCTGGGGCAGCCCGACAACGGCGTGATCGTGGCAAGTTATGTCGGCAGCTTCCTGATGGCGGGCGGCTATCTCGCCATTGGAGCCTGCATCTCGGCGGCGACCAGCAATCAAGTTATCGCCTTCGTGGTCAGCGTGGTCGTGTGCTTCCTGTTCACGGTTTCCGGCGCGCCGCTGGTACTCGACTTCTTCCATGCCTGGGCGCCGCAGTCGCTGGTCGATGCCGTTGCCTCGTTCAGCTTCCTTACCCATTTCGCCGCGATCACCATGGGCGTGATCGATCTGCGCGATGTGGTATTCTTCCTCTCGTTGATCGCGCTATTCCTGGCGGCCAATGTTGTCATCGTCGATCTGAAGAAGAGCGGGTGACGCAATGAAGCCGCTCTCCCGCCGCCTTTATGCCATTGCCGCCATCGTGCTCGCCGCGGTGATCTTTGTGGGCATCAATGTCGCCGTCGATGCCACCTTCACGACGGCGCGGCTCGACCTAACCGAAAACGGCCGCTTCACGCTCTCGCACGGCACGCGCAACATCATCGCGAACCTCAAAGAGCCGGTGACGCTGAAGTTCTTCTATTCCAAAGAGATTGCCGCCGATTACGCCCAGACCCGTGCCTATGCGGGACGCGTGCGCGACATGCTGCAGGAATATGCGGCGCTCAGCCACGGCAAGATCGTGCTCGAGGAAATCGACCCGGAGCCCTATACGCCAGCGGAAGACGAAGCCACGTCCGACGGTTTGACGGGCGCGCCAACCGAAACCGGCGACGTCGTCTATTTCGGACTGGTCGGCTCCAATCGCATCGACGGCAAGGAGGCGATCTCCTATTTCGCGCCGGAGCGCGAGCCGTTCCTCGAATACGATCTGTCCTCGCTGATCTACCGGCTGGCCACACCGAAGAAGCCAAAGTTGGCGGTGATCTCCAGCCTGCCGCTCGACGGCGGCGCGGCGGCGATGCAGGGCCAGGGCCAGCCCTTCCTGATCTATCAGCAATTGTCGCAGAACTATGACACGCAGCTGCTCGATGCGAATTTCACGGGCATCCCCGCCGACACCGACGTCGTGATGATCGTGCAGCCGGGCATGCTGAACCCGCTACAGGACTACGCCATCGACCAGTTCGTGATGAAGGGCGGGCGGGCGCTTGTCTTCGTCGATCCCAATTCTGAAATCGCCGCGGCGGCGCAAGGCCAAAGTGCTGCAATGAGCGGACCGGCGGCATCGGCCATGCCGCGCCTGTTCCAAGCCTGGGGCATCGATTTCAACGCCAACAAGGTAATCGGCGATCTCGATCTGGCGCAGCGTGTGCAGACATCCGGCGATCCGCGCAATCCGGTGGCGCTCTATCCGGTCTGGCTGCATCTGACGCATGACCAGTTCGATGCGCGCGATCCCGTCACCGCGAATTTGCAGACGCTTAATCTGGCGAGTGTCGGCGCGCTGTCCCAGCGCAAGGGCGCCACTACGCAGTTTTCGCCGCTGATCTTCAGTTCGGACCGCGCGTCTCTGTTGGACACAGAGGAAGTGCGGCTGAGCCCGCAGCCGCAAGATCTGATTACCTCGATCACGCCGACGGGCGAGCACTACACCATCGCGGCGCGGACTTCGGGACCAGCCGACAGCGCGTTTAAAGCCGGCCCGCCCGACGGCGCGGGCGCGGCGCAAATCAAGCACGCGAAGGACATCAACGTCGTCGTTATGGCCGACACAGACATTTTCGACGACCGCTTCTGGGTGCATGCCGAGAGCTTCATGGGCAAACAGATCGCCGCGCCGTTCGCCGACAACAGTGCCTTCGTTATGAATGCGGTGGAAAATCTGATGGGTTCGAGCGATCTCATCTCCCTGCGCACGCGCGCATCCGGCAATAGACCCTTCACCGTGGTGCAGGACCTGCAAGCCCAGGCACAGACGCAATTCCGTCAGCAGGAAGACGCGCTAAAACAGCGCCTCACCGACGCCCAGCAAAGTCTGCGCGATCTACAGCAGGGTGAGGGCGGCAAGAGCGGCAGCGTCGCCCTGACGCCGCAGCAGCAAGGCGAGATCGAACGGGTAAAGCACGAACTCATCCAAACCCGCGCGGCGCTGCGCGACGTGCAGCATAATCTGCGCAAGGATATCGACGCGCTGGGCGATTTTCTCGCATTCGTGAATATCGCGCTGGTGCCGCTTCTCGTCGCCTTCTTTGCGCTTGGTTTGGCGTGGCTGCGCCGCCGCCGCCGCGCGCGCGCCATTCGGACATGAGGGCGCGATGGACTTGAAACAGATTCTCCGCGATCCGCGCCGGCGCAATATCGCCGTTCTCGCCGCCTTGGCGCTCCTCAGCCTGTTCCTGGCCACAATTGCGCTCGATCAGCGCGCGGCCGAGACGGCGCCGAAATACGCGCCGGAAGAATACCTGCCCCGCTTCGCCCATAAGCTGACACAGGTCACGCATATCCATATTGTCTCGAAGAAATACGGCGCTTTCGACGTCGATTTCATCCCGATGAAAGGCTGGGTGCTTCCCGGCAGCGACAATTATCCCGCCTCGTTCACGGAAGTCCGCAAGACGCTGGTCGGCCTCGCGGCGCTTTCGACCATCGAACCGAAAACCGCGCGGGCGGATTGGTATCACTACGTCGATCTGGTGGCGCCGCCCAAGGGCGACGGCGTCGCCATCACGGTCAGCAACGACAAGGGACACGTCTTCGCGGACCTTATCGTCGGCAAGAGCGAGAATATCGGCGACGCCTCGGGAGCCGTCGGCCTTTTCGTGCGCAAGCCGAATGAAGCGCAAAGCTGGCTTGTCACCAGTCCATTCGAGCCGCGCGCCAATCCCGCAGACTGGATGGAGAAGAATGTTGTGGTGGTCGACCGCGCGCGCATTCAGGAAGCAGATGTACATCCCGCCAATGGTCCCGCTTATGTCTTACGCCGCGACAAGGCCAGCGATCCCGATTTCGCAATTGTCGATCCGCCGCACGGCCGCGAACTTTCCTATCCCGGCGCTCCCGATTCCGTTGCCTCGGCCATCGCCGACTTCACGTTCGACAACATCAAGCCCGCCGACGGTCTGGATTTCGCGAATGGCGCCTCGCGCATCGTCACGCGTACCTTCGATGGATTAATCGTGACCGTGGATGTTATCCAGCAGGGCACCGATTACTGGGCGCGGGTCTATGCGGGCGCGCAACCCGGTAAGCCGGACGCCGAAAACGAGGCCCATGAGATCAACGCACATGCGGATCGCTGGGCCTATAAGCTCAGCGCCTATAAGGGCGCGCTGTTCGCCACGCCGCTCGAAAGCCTTCTGAAACCGCGCGAGGCGGCAAAGAAAAAGGCCGGAAAATAGGCGTTTCGTACAAGCGATATCGACATTGCTCCCTGCCCGCGCTACTTCATGGCGTGCATGGCCGATGAACTTTTCCTCCGCGATCTTTGGTATTTCGGCGCCCGTTCCACGACGCTGAAGCCGGGCGCCCTCAGCCGCGAGATGCTGCTGGGCGAACCTGTGCTGATTGGGCGTACAAAGGATGGCGCCCCCTTCGCGCTGCGCGATATTTGCCCGCATCGCGGCGTGCCGCTTTCGGCAGGAACCATGATGGCCGAGGGCACGGTGGAGTGCCCCTATCACGGCTGGCGCTTCAAGACCGACGGCGTGTGCGCGGCAATTCCGTCGCTGGTCGGTGGCGAGGCTGTGGATCCGGTGAAAATCCGCGTGCGGTCCTATCCGGTGCGCGAGCAGGACGGCCTGATCTGGGTCTATATGGCAGCCCCCGGGCATGAAGGCGACGCGCCCGCCACCGAGCCCCCCAAAGTAATGTTGGCGAACCCCAAGCTGCGATGGGTCGAAAGCCAGACATTCCGCTGCGGGATCGACCACGCTGTCATCGGCCTGATGGACCCGGCGCACGCGCCCTATGTCCATAGCCATTGGTGGTGGCGGGTGAAGCCGCGCGAAAAAGCCAAGAAATACGCCCCGCTGACCAACGGCTTCGTGATGACCCGCCATAAGCCCACCAAGCAGGCCTACAAGCTGTTTGGAGGCGACGTTTCGACGGAAATTACCTTCGAACTCCCCAGCACCCGGTTTGAGAATATTTCGGGCAGCCTGCTGGGCCGCCAGATCGATGTCGTGGGGCTGACCGTCTGCACCCCGCGCGACGCGGAAACGACCGAAGTGACGCAGTTTTTCTATTGGCCGGCCTGGCTGGGCTTTATCCGGCCGTTTTTCATGGTGCTGGGGCCGATTTTCATCGGCGACGACCGAAAGATTGTGGAACTTCAGCGCGAGGGGCTTAAATTCGACCCGACCTTGATGCTAATTCAAGACGCAGATATGCCAGCGATATGGTACCACCGCCTCAAGAAGGCTTGGTCCGAGTCTGTGGCGGGCGGGGTTCCGTTCGTCAATCCGGTCCAGGAAAGAACGCTGAGATGGCGAAGTTGAACCTCAGGGATCGAACGGCCCTCCCGGGCATCCGGCGAGGGCTTTTTTATGGATATGCGTTGAATGCCTCGTAGAAAAGACATCCACACCGTTCTGATTATCGGCGCCGGGCCTATCGTTATCGGCCAAGCCTGCGAGTTCGACTATTCGGGCGCACAAGCCTGCAAGGCGCTGCGGGCCGAGGGCTACCGCGTCGTGCTGGTGAATTCGAATCCGGCGACCATCATGACCGATCCGGGGCTGGCGGACGCCACCTATATCGAGCCGATCACGCCGACTTTTGTCGAGAAAATCATCGCCCGGGAAATAGAGAATGTTCCGCCTGGCATGGTGTTCGCGCTGTTGCCGACCATGGGCGGACAAACTGCGCTCAACACCGCGCTCTCGCTGCGCAAACGCGGCGTGTTGGAAAAATACGGCGTCGAGCTGATCGGCGCGAGCGCCGAGGCCATCGACAAGGCGGAAGACCGCGAACAGTTCCGCCTAGCGATGATGAAGATCGGGCTGGACGTGCCGCGCGGCATCACCTTGAAGGGTTATCTGCGGCACAAGAAAGACTCGCACGGCAACTTCCTCTACGACGACGCCAACAACGCGGTGATGGAGCTTTCGCCGGAGGCCTTCACCCACGCGCTGACCGCGCTAGACGAGGTTGGGCTTCCCGCCGTGATCCGGCCGTCCTTCACGCTGGGCGGAACCGGCGGCGGCATCGCCTATAACCGCGAAGAATTTTTCGAGATCGTCGAGGCAGGGTTGGACGCCTCCCCGGTCAACGAAGTGCTGATCGAGGAATCCGTTCTCGGCTGGAAAGAGTTCGAGATGGAGGTCGTGCGCGACAAGGCCGACAACGCCATCATTATTTGCTCGATCGAGAATGTCGATCCGATGGGCGTGCACACCGGCGATTCCATCACCGTCGCGCCGGCGCTGACGCTGACCGACAAGGAATACCAGCGCATGCGTTCGGCTTCCATCGCCGTGCTGCGCGAGATCGGCGTGGAGACAGGCGGCTCGAATGTGCAATTCGCGGTAAATCCCGCCGACGGGCGCATGGTGCTGATTGAAATGAACCCGCGCGTCTCGCGGTCGTCGGCGCTGGCTTCCAAGGCGACCGGATTTCCCATCGCGAAGATCGCGGCCAAGCTCGCGGTCGGCTACACGCTCGACGAACTCGACAACGACATCACCAAGGTGACGCCCGCCGCGTTCGAGCCGACCATCGATTACGTGGTGACGAAAATCCCGCGTTTCGCGTTCGAAAAATTCCCCGGCGCGGAACCACTCCTCACCACCTCGATGAAATCCGTCGGCGAAGCGATGGCCATTGGGCGCACCTTCGCGGAATTGCTTCAGAAAGCGCTGCGCTCGATGGAGACCGGGCTTACCGGCCTCGATGAAATCGAGCTGGCCGACGACAAGAGTACGATCCGCGCGGCGCTGGCGCGCGCCACGCCGGACCGGCTGCGGCTTGCCGCCCAAGCAATGCGCTTCGATTTCCCGTTCGAGGAGATCGTCGCGATCACCAAATACGATCCGTGGTTCCTGAGTGAAATCCGCGACCTCCTCGCCGTCGAGGCCGAAATTCGCGCGGGAGGCTTGCCCAAGGATGCCGCTGGTTTCAACCGGCTGAAATCGATGGGCTTCTCCGACGCGCGGCTCGCCACGCTGACCGGGACCAAGGAAAAAGACGTACGCGCCGCACGCCACGCGCTCGGCGTGCATCCCGTCTTCAAGCGGATCGATACCTGCGCCGCCGAATTTGCGGCGCTGACACCCTATATGTATTCGACTTATGAAAACGCGGTCGGCGGTCAAGTGGAATGCGAAAGCAATCCGACGGACGCGAAGAAGATCATCATTCTGGGCGGCGGACCGAACCGCATCGGTCAGGGCATCGAGTTCGACTATTGCTGCTGCCACGCGGCGTTCTCGCTGTCGGCGCGCGGTTATGAGACTATCATGGTCAATTGTAACCCGGAGACAGTCTCGACCGACTACGACACATCGGACCGGCTCTATTTCGAGCCGCTGACCGCCGAAGACGTGCTGGAGATCGTCGCGAAGGAACAATCGAATGGCACGCTCGCCGGTGTGATCGTGCAATTCGGCGGCCAGACGCCACTCAAGCTCGCCAACATATTGGTGGAAGCGGGCGTGCCGCTGCTCGGCACCTCCGCCGACGCCATCGATCTGGCTGAGGACCGGCAGCGCTTTTTGGTCCTGCTCAACGACCTCGGCATCAAGCAGCCGCGCAACGCCACCGCATTGACTGCCGAGCAAGCCATCGCGGCGGCGCAGGCCATCGGCTATCCGGTGATCCTGCGGCCCTCCTATGTGCTCGGTGGGCGCGGCATGGTGATCGTCGCGGACGAAGCACAACTCAAGGCCACCGTGCAATCGGGTGAGTTGTTCCGCATCTCGGGCGACAATCCGGTGCTAATCGATGCCTTCCTCAACCGCGCGGTCGAAGTCGATGTCGATGCCATCGCCGACCATACGGGCGACGTGTTTATCGCGGGCATCATGGAACATATCGAGGAAGCGGGCGTGCATTCGGGCGATTCCGCTTGCGCCATCCCGCCCCACTCGCTGAAGCCCCCTATCATCGCCGAGATCAAGCGCCAGACGATTGCGCTCGCCCGTGCCCTGAACGTCCGTGGGCTGATGAATGTGCAATATGCGGTGCAGGGCGAAGACATCTTCGTGCTGGAGGTTAATCCGCGCGCCAGCCGCACCGTGCCCTTCGTCGCCAAGGCCATTGGCCTGCCCGTCGCCGCCATCGCAGCGCGCGTCATGGCGGGCGAAACCCTGAAGGACATCGCGCCCTCCCCGCCCCCGTCCAATCGGGTTTGCGTCAAGGAAGCCGTATTGCCGTTTGCGCGGTTTCCGGGTGTGGACACCGTTCTCGGCCCGGAGATGCGCTCCACCGGCGAGGTCATGGGCCAGGACACGACGTTCGGCCGCGCCTTCGCCAAGAGCCAGATCGGCGCCGGCCTGAAGTTACCGCTTTCCGGGAACGTCTTCGTGTCGGTTCGCGATGTGGACAAGGACTTCCTTATCGAGCCGGCGCGCGCGTTGATTGCCATGGGATTCAAGGTGATTGCCACGCGCGGCACGGCCAAAGTGCTTGAAGCCGCAGGCTTAGAAGTCAACATCGTCAACAAGGTTCTGGAAGGCCGCCCGCATGTGGTGGACGCCATGAAGAACGGCGAAGTTCAGCTGGTCTTCAACACCACTGAGGGCGCCAGCGCGCTGGCGAACTCAGCCTCGATCCGCCGTACGGCGCTTTCGATGAAGGTGCCCTACTACACGACCATGGCCGGGGCAGCGGCGGCCACCGAGGCCATAGCCGCATTGCGTGCGGGGTCCCTTGAAGTCGCCCCCCTGCAGTCTTACAATTTGACTGCGCCTGCCCTCGAGAGGGGCAAAAAGATTAAGGCGTGACAAGGATTTAGGGTAAGTTCCGTAACGTCTGTGCCCGGCTGGGTTGTTCACACGAGGCCGGAGGGCAGGCTTTTGCGGATTTCAGGATTGCTGGTGATATGGAACGCATACCGATGACAGCGGCGGGCTACAAAGCCCTGGAAGTGGAGATCGACCAGCTCAAGAACGTCGAGCGCCATGCGATCATCAAGATGATTGCGGAAGCGCGCGCGCATGGCGATCTGTCCGAAAACGCGGAATACCACGCGGCCAAGGAGCGCCAGGCTTTCATCGAAGGCCGCGTCATGGAGCTTGAGGACAAGATCGGCCGCGCCGATGTGATCGACGTGTCGAAGCTATCCGGCGCGACGGTCAAGTTCGGCGCCACGGTCACGATGGCCGACGAGGACACGAACGAAAAGCGCAAATATCAGATCGTCGGCGACCATGAGGCGGATGCCAAAAAGGGCCGCATCTCCATCTCCTCGCCCATCGCGCGCGCCCTGATCGGCAAAGGCAAGGGCGACACGGTGGAAGTCGCCGCGCCGAGCGGCGCGCGTTCCTATGAGATATTGAAGGTCGAGTGGATCTGAACGGGCGCTTACGTGGCGTCTGATTTGTTGGGCAGCAATTTTTCGATGGCATCGAGATAGACGACGAAGGCACTGCGCCCCTTGTCGGTCAGCGCGACGCGGGTCAGCGGCTTGCGCTGGCTGTAGGTCTTTTGGATGGCGACATAACCGGCCTCCTCCAATTTGCGCAGATGAACCGACAAATTGCCGTCGCTGGCCTGCAATGCACTCTTCAATTCGTTGAAGTCCGCGGTGCCGCCGCCGGAGAGATAGGCCATCACACCCAGGCGCAAGCGCCCATGTATGACTTCGTCGATCTCGGTGATGTCGAACGCGCTCATGACGCCCTCAACGCGCTTCTTCGGTCATCAGCTTGAAGCCGGGCAGCGCAAGGGTGAGCAACAGCGCGGCGCCCATCACTGGCAATTGCAACAAACTGCCGCTCG
>CAWKIU010000024.1:0-18313 GCA_963849895.1 uncultured Alphaproteobacteria bacterium | reverse complement strand
GTCGCTGAGTTAACGGCCAAGCCGCGCAAGAACAAACGCCGATTAAACCAACTCTGACCCCGGTTTTTTGCGTTTTTTCGATTGAAGTGCTTTGGGCGACGGCGGGACTGCGCTCAGGCTCAAGTCCTAGTCGGCAGTATTCCCGTTAAAGCAGAGGTTCAGATTGTCTGGTTTGGTAGTTCCGTTCTTGAAGAAATAACAGAACGTGCTGTGATGAGTTTTCCCAGCCGTATCATAGGCCAAACATCCTACGGCTATCAAAACCTTGTTTCCGCGTATCACCTCTTGGTCGATTTTTTCCTTCGGGAATGTGGTGGTGAAAGAAAATCCAGTGCCCAAACCGACGCTGGGGAAAAGGACTTGGGCGCCGATTCTGGTGGGCGTGGCCCGACATTTCTGCACAAAACCATATACCTCCTTCTGAAGGGAGACCTCGGTTTCGGCCGTAGTGTTATAGATACCAGGAAAGATGGAAGGCAGAAAATTCAGCGCAGGTTCGCGACCGGTATTCATAACCGTCATTTGAACAGATACGGGCTGGTTCAGCGCCACAGTACCGTCAATCTTAGCGCCGTTCGGACCGACCCAAGCGCGCTGGCTGCGCTGCAAGGAATTACTGCTATCTCTCAAAGAAACTATGGCTACTACAGCCAAAATCCACGTTCCGAGAACGAGCCAGAAATTAAACTCGGCGAAAATCAAACAAATTTTCTCAGCAAATTTTGCGGCTGTCTTGCGATAGTAGTCGCTACGATTCCTTGGTTTGGTTGCTGCCTCTTCGGGCAACGATATTTCCCCGTCGCTGGGCTCGCTTGCTGGCTTGTCTATCTTGGTGCTGGGTGGCTCAGATGGTAATGCGCCCGTCATTAGCAGCCCCTAATCACTTCCCCGAAAACGTCGGCGTTAAAGCGGCTATTATAGCGGAATTCGAACTTAGCAACAAAGAGCGGGAGAACCGGGCGAACGACCAATGTTTCGCAAGTCTGGCATACACCGCGTCCATATCGACACCTGGGTCCCCTTCCCTCACGCGGATCGCGATGCGATCCACGCTCGCCGGGGATGACAATATTAATTACTCCCTTGCTGTCATCCCCGGCCGAGCGACACGTCCGTGTCGCAAGGGGAGTTCATAGCGTCAGCGTATGAACGACCCAGGTAGGTCCGGCAGCGCGATTTCGCCGGTGAGCCGATCATAGAGATCGTTCCAGCCGGAATTGTTCTCCTCGATCAGCTTGATCTTCCATGCGCGGTTCCATCGCTTCAGCCGTTTCTCGCGCGCGATGGCGACGTTGATGTCGTCGTAGAGTTCGTAATAGACGAGAATATGCACCCCGTATTTCTTCGTGAACCCTTCGACCAAACCGCTTTTGTGTTCCCAGGTGCGACGCATGATGTCGTTCGAGACGCCGACATAAAGCGTTCCGTTGCGACGGCTCGCAAGGATGTAGACGTAGTAGAGATGCTCTCTCATGCTCTTATTATAGCGCACTTGTCATCCCCGGCCGAGCGTTGCGTTAGCAATGCGAGGGGAAGGGGACCCAGGTAGATGACCATGCAATCTGCAAAGGAGCGCTCAAACTCGCAATTTTCTTATGGACCGTCCTGCAGTCACCACCTGGGTCCCCTTCCCTCGTATCGCGCTGATGCGCGATACTCGCCGGGGATGACAGCGGGGGCTGGGTATTATGAAGGCTTGGTTTGCTTGTATCGCTGTGTTTGCTATCTCGCTAAGTGCGGCGCGGGCGGAGGTTGTGTTGCGGTTGCCGACTGAGGAGCGCGTTGTCGCCCTCACCTTCGATGCCTGCGAACAGCAAAAGCCCAACAAGCTCGACACCGGCATTTCCGATTATCTGGTGGCGCACCACATTCCGTTCACGATTTTTCTGTCGGGCCGTTTTGTCGAGGACAATGAAGCGGCGGTGCGGGCGCTGGCGAAGCTCGACTTCGTGGAGCTGGAGAACCATAGCTGGGACCATCCCAACCGGATGCCGCGCCTCAGCGACGACGCGGTGCGCGACGAAGTGCTGAAGACCGATGACGAGATTGCGCGCGTCACGGGGCGGCGCACCGCGTTCTTCCGCTTTCCCGCGATCACCTATGACGCGCGCACGCTGGGCGATGTCGAGGCGCTGGGCTTTGTGGTGGTGCATTACCGCTGGGAGGTCGGCGATCCCGATCCGCACGAAACGGCCAACCGGATTGTGAGCGAAACGCTGGAGGGCGCGCGGCCCGGCGATATTCTGATCAATCACATCAACGGGCGCGGCTGGCACACCGCCGAGGCCCTGCCGCGCATGATCGCGGGGCTTGAGGCGAAGGGATTCCGGTTTGTGCTGCTGAAGGATTATCTGACGGAGAGGCGCAGTAGGGTGGTCGGGCGCAGTGATACAGCGGCGGGCGAACCGTCCGTCGGCAAGTAAGTTGATGCAATTGTTTCCACCCTCCCCTTGAGGGAGGGTCGAAATTTGCGAAGCAAATTTCGGGGAGGGGTGAGCGGCCTGACCCCTCCCCGAAAAATTCGTCGCTTCGCTTGAATTTTTCGACCCTCCCTCAAGGGGAGGGTGAAAAGTACTGAGTGTGCCTCACAAATGCGCCTCGCGTTGCTCGGCCCCCTTCGTCGCGCGCTCACGCGCGCGCCACTTCCCCCGCTACGCGGGGGCAGAAAGCTACTCCCATTCGATTCTCTCAACGCATCGTAACCCGTTGAATTACAGGTACAAATTTTTATGCGCATTATGAAGCACCGTCTCCCCGATCCGTCAGAAATTTGCGCTCTTGATTTCAAAGAAAAAATTCGGCGATTCAAAATCTGCTCGGTTTCAGCAACTATCGGCACCAATCGGTCGATTTTCGCGATCTCCGACGAGAACAGCCACGTTGGCTTGGCAAAAGAAAGACCGTCAGCCGTCTGCCCCCTGACAACGACGGTTACCGATCCGCCAACTGAGGCGATCATTGTCCAACCTCTGCCGCCGATCACGCCATCCTGCCCCGCAAGCTGTCCGCAAGCGCGGAAAGCGCATTGGCGAGATGCTTCGCGGCCTCCGGTGGCGGCAGTGGCAGCTTCAGGCTTTGCACGCCTGTGGCTGGATCGCGCTCGATCCAGGGATGCGCTGCGGCGTCAGGATCGTTGGCAGCCGCCAGAGCGGCAATGAACTGCTCACCGACTTGCACCAGGGCTTGCCACGGATCGGAACCTGTATCGCGCGGTGGCGCACCGGCCCCATCAATCCGCGCGCTCGCCGTCTCGCCGGCGCCCATATCTACATCCGCATTTGCATCTTCCACGGAGCCGACATCAACGGCAGCGACGATATTCCTCACTTCCTCGGCCGGCGTCACGGCCTCGCCCTCACCCATGCGCCCAGTGACGTTTTCCACGTCCTTCATGAAGCGGTTGAGACGCGAACCGCCGAGCGAAATCTCGCTGCTGCCGCCGTCGAGAATTCCCGCTGACAGAGAGCGTTTGAACGCCAGCACCGAAAGCATGCCCTCCTCTATGGTGCCCTTCGCCACGAAATTGATGACCCGCACCGGCCGTTTCTGGCCCATGCGATGAATGCGCGCGATGCGCTGTTCGAGAATCGCCGGGTTCCACGGCAAGTCCATGTTCACCAGAGTCGAAGCATGCTGCAGATTGAGGCCCGTGCTGCCAGCGTCGGTGGACAGGAACACGCGGCAGGCGGGGTCGTCACGAAACCGCTCGACCAGCGCCAGCCGTTTCTCCGACGGCACGCCGCCGTGGAAACTGACATAGCCCAGCCCGCGCGCTTCGAGACGGCGAATGACAATGTCGTGAGTCCGCGTCCATTGCGAAAACACCACCGCTTTGGCCTCGGGCTCGCAGAACAATTCGTCGAACAGCGCCGCCAACTCGTCGGCCTTGACGCCATGGTCGGTTTCCTGGTCCAGCAGAAAGGTGCTGTTGCACGACATGCGCATGTTCTGGAGCGCACAAGTGAGGCGGCGCTGATCCTTATCCGAAAGAAACCTGGTCTTGCGCCAGCGGTGGACGATCTTCGCCACCACGTCGGCATTTTCCTGGTGGTAGAGCATCTGCATCTCGGTCATCGGCACCAGCAGGTTCTGGTCGGTCCGACTCGGCAGTTGCCGCAGCACTTCGGACTTGCGCCGGCGGATCATGATGGGTGCCAGTGTCTGGCCGATCTTCTCCAGTCCGGTATAGCCGGCGACGCGTCCGGCTTCGTCCTTGACCTGATGCTCGTGCAGCAGCTTCCAGGTCGGCCCCAGCCGGTGCTGGTCGACGAATTGGACGATGGAAATCAGTTCCTCAAGCTTGTTTTCCAGAGGCGTCCCGGTCAGCACGATCGCATAAGCACTGTCGATGCGTTTCAAGGCGCGCGCCGCGATGGTGTTCCAGTTCTTCACCCTTTGCGCTTCATCGACGATGACCAATTCGGGCGCCCAGGCGGCGATCAGATCGAGATCGGGCTTGAGCTTCTCGTAGTTTGTGATCTTGCAGAAATCGTCCAGGGCGTAGTCCCTCTGCCGCTGCGCCCGGCCGCCGTTGATAACGCGCGCTGCATTCTCACCCTGTCGCCCCGAAAAACGCATGATCTCGCTTTGCCACTGGTATTTGAGCGAGGTCGGGCAGATTACCAGCACTTTCGAGACGCCAAAATGCTGTGCCAGTATTTCCGTCGCGGCAATGGCCTGTATGGTCTTGCCCAGTCCCATGTCGTCGCCGATCAGGGCCCGGCCGGTCCGCACCGCGAACAGCGCGCCCTCGGCCTGATAGGGATAGAGCGGCACCTTCAGAAGTGCCAGCAGCTTGGGATCGGCGCCGCCGCGCGGGAACAACTGCTCGAGCTTCGAGGCCCGCCGGTCCGCGTCCCGCTTTCCCACGACGAAATCGAGCGCATCGTCATAGGCACGGAACTCGTGACCGGACTTCGACGCCATCGCCATGAAAAGCTCGAGGTCGCCGAAGCGATCGTCCGGGAGCATGCCGTCGCGTTCGGCGTCGAACAAAGCCGCGGCGGCCTCGCGCACCGCTGGCGGGCAATCCGTTCCGGCGCGAAAATGCACGCTGCGTTTGCCGTCATTGCGCAAATAGAGCTCGGAAAATGCGGGCTGGTAGCCCCGCGCAAACGCCGTCTTGGCGCCGCGCTTTTTCACCAGCCGGGCAAGGGTGAATTCGATGTGCTTGCAGGTCCCCAACTCGCTGGTGGAATAATCCGGACAGGAACAGAAATTGCCGCCCGGCCCCAAGCCTCGAATCGCCACGCGGTAGCTGGATTTCGAAACAGGATTGCTGACCCGAAACTCGGAGAAAAACGGTTCGCTGCTCAGATTTTCAAGCCCGAAGGCCTGCTCGCGGCCGAACTGGCGGCGCAAGCCACGTTGCCAGTCCAACGGCGAAAGATCGGCGGGCGCGTGGGTGCGCGAGAGCTTAGGTTCCTTGTTCGGCTTGGTCGCGGAATTCAGGTTTCGGTGCTTGGATTTCATCGAAGTACATTCCGTTCAGCAAAGGTTTCTCGCGAGACATTCATCTGGCATCTCATGTCTTTTCCCCAATGCTGACGCTACTTCATATTTCAAGCAACGCCGGGTGACCAGAGTCCACGAAATCGATGATCGACACATTACGGTTTTCACGATCGTCCAACTGGTTCTGTTGCAGAGGCGGACTACTCAACGGTGTAGCCGAGCGCCCGATATCCCGTTCGCCGCCTTGCCGCCATACGCGCCAGCACTGGCACCAGTTCATCGACATAGTCGACGACGACGACCTCGGTCTTCCCGTTATGCTGGCGGTGGAGGCGACCGACATACTGAGCCAACGTGCCTTTCCAGGATATGGGCATCGTGAGGAAGAGCGTGTCGAGCCTTTGATCGTCGAAGCCCTCACCAAGGTAGCGCCCCGTGGCGAGGATGAGCCGTTCCTGGTCATCGGCCACTCGGAGGGCTGCCTCAGCCGCCTTGCGTTCGCCGGTAGACATCCCGCCCCGAAGGACAACGAGATTGCGCACGAAGCGTGAAAAGCGCTTTTGGAGGTATTCGAGATGGTCCCTGCGCTCCGTCAGCACGACAGGCGACCGCTTTGCTTCGAGAGCCTTCAGCACGTCGTCGAAGATCAGGTTGTTGCGCGGCTCATCCTGGGCGATGGCCGCGTAGACCGCCGGCATGGAAGGACGATCCGAGGCAGCCAAAGGCGGCGGCAACCGAAACTCCGTCGACCGATGCTTGGCGCGATGATCGATCCCCCGCTCGGCGGCCTGCGCACGCGCATCTACGCGATGTCGAACGGGGCCACATTGCATGAAGATGATCGGATGGTGCCCATCTTTGCGAGCCACGGTCGCAGACAGCCCGAGGACATAGCGCGCCTTCGCCCGGCGGGCCACGAGCTCGAAACTCGCCGCCGAAAGATGATGGCACTCGTCGACGATCAGATGACCGTAGTCCGCTACCAAGTCGGATACCTCGCCTCGTCGCACGAGGCTCTGGATCAGCGCGACATCAATGACGCCAGTCGGCTTGCGGCGTCCACCACCAATGACGCCGATGTCCTTCGGATCGATATCGAGGAATGTCCTTAGCCGCTCCACCCACTGGGTGAGCAACTCGCGGCGATGGACAAGAACGAGCGCATTGCGTCCGCGTTGCGCAATGAGGGCCGCGGCCACCACCGTCTTACCGAAGGCGGTCGTCGCCGCGAGCACGCCATGGTCGTGCGGAAGAAGGGCTTCGACCGCCTTGACCTGTGGCTCGTGCAGCGTCCCCTGGAACTGTACTCGGCTCGCAAGCGGATCGCCGATCACCCTCAGATCATTCAACTCAACCTCGGCGCCCTCGCCTCGGATCAGCTCAACAGCTTCGTCGAGGCATCCGCGGGGCAGCCCCACATGACGCGGATGAAGTTCGGCGCAGGAGATAATCCGAGGCTTGCCGAAGGTTGGGAAACGCATGGACTGCGCACGATAGAACTCGGGGTTTTGGAAGGCCGCCAGGCGTATGAGCCGCGCCGTCATTGCTGGCGGCAAATCGGTCCGGTCGATATAGAGTTGGTCGGCGACTACGATGGTGATCTTGCCCGATAGAGGGCTGCCGACCGGGCCCGCTTTGGGGCGTCGAGACGGCGTCATGCGCCAGGGTTCGTCCGCATGTTCATCTTCGACCGGCATGCGGACGCCCAGAATACGACCTCGCGTCTCCGCATCGTCGACGATTTCCGATGCAGCACTGGCGGATAGCCGTGGCATCGTCGCCAAGAACGCCCATTGGTCATCGTACGGGCGAAGGTCCTTGTCGATGAAGACGCTATTACCAAGCTCGCGCGCCCTGCGCTGCAAAGGCAAGGCGATCAGATTGCCGAAGCCGCCGACCGGCATGGTGTCCTGGCTTGGAAAGAACCGGTCATATGAGGCAAAACCTATCTCGGGGCGGCGTTCCATGGTCTCGGTCAACATTGCAGCGCCAAGCTGTCTCGCTGTGCGCGCCGGAACTGGCTCGGAGAAGAAAATCCAGACATGACCGCCGTTGCCGGATCGAGACCGCTCGAGGGCGGCGGGCACGCCCTTGGCTTGGCAAGTCTCCAGCACGGCCAAGGCGTCAGCCGCCCAGCTCTCCTCATCGAAATCGGCAGCCAGAAACCAACAGGTCTCGTCAGGAAGCAGCGGATAAACGCCCGCTACGAAATCGGCGCCAGAGCCGCGTACGCCCTCGCCGCCGCGCAGATGCTTTTCGATGATGTCGTCGGTAACCGGGATGAAGGCTTGATGAGGGCATTCCCCGCATTTGACCTGGGGCTTGCCGCATATCCCCTTAACCCACTCGTTGGCGCACGCGGGCGCGTAGCCGGACTTGGCGGTCTTCCGGTTTTCCCACCTGACAGGGAATACATCAGCACGGCCTGCGAATTGGCGCCGAAACAGCGCGATCTTTTCCACGGAGGATGACGCGGCGATGACCCCCGGCGCATCTGCAATGGCGGGTGGTGAATAATTTGCAGCCGCCGCCGAGCACCGGCTCACGAGATCCCTCAGCGCGGCCTCGAGCTCTTTCCGTTCCGCCTCATTTGCGGCTAAACGGGCTCGAATCTTCTCAATCTCGACCTCGAATTTATGCGCAGCCTCGACGCCAGCGCCCGGCGTCAGTCGTTCCCGCACATCTCCGCTCGGCCGAGTCTTCACAGCGTAGGCTCTTCGGGCGGTCGACGCCCTCGTCTCGCACGCGGCGCCAGCGACTTGTCACCGGCTTTCCAAGCTCTGATGTTCTGCACCTTCCATCGCAATGCTGGGCAGGCTTCTATCGCGACGCGTACGGATTCCGGCACATCCAACGAAGACGCAGCGATCTCTCCCTGGTCCAGCACGGCATCCAAAAACGCCCTCTCTCCGGCTGTCAGCTGAAACAATGGCGCGAGCTTGTCGCGGCATTCGGCCGTGACGGTCTCGATCCACTTAGCTGCGCCGCCGAAGGCATCGAAATACCGGTCATGCAGGCACATGGTCAGCTTGCCGGTGATGTCGCCGATCTCGCATCCGATATCGTCCGACGAGGCTGTGCGCCAGTCGAAGCTCTTGGCGCTCGCGCCGATCATCAAGGTGGCCGCCTTGATCTTCGCCCAGTCGAGACCCGGCATGGCGATGATCCGATGCGCGTCGAACAAGTCGCGCGCGGTGCGCCGCGTGATCAGCGCGACCATCTTGCCAGCGACGATCTCGTGGATATCGAGAACCGGCACATTCGTGGCCTGGTAAGATCCGATTGCCACCGATGGCATGCGATCCACGCCGTAAAGGGGGCCGCGATAGAGGTAGTTGATGTCGATCTCGATGGTCCCTGCGCCGCCCAGCGCGGAGGCATAGCGATAAATCCATTTACCGCCGGCGTGCTCGGACGGCTCACGCCGCGCGGCATAGCCTTTCGATTCCATCAAGCGCTCGATCCGGTCTTCCAATCCCGGCCGGTCGGCATCCATCTGCTCTTTCTCGATCGCGCCAACATAGTTGATGTCGATATCGACCGAGAGGCGATCCAGATTGGAATAGAAGACATTGAGCGCTGTCCCACCCTTCAAGGCGACGCGCGGCCCGATCAGCGTGTCGGCGCCGAAGGCATGGAGAATATCGATCAGCCGGATCACCCGCTCCAGCGTCGCGGGCCGAAGCTGCCGCTCGGCCGCGATGTCCTGAAGCGTTTCTCGCGACGCGACCATCAGACGCCTTCGAAGGCTGCGTCGACAGCCTGCGGCGGTAGAAGCACGCGCCACGGCTCGACGAGCACGGCATGACCAGGCTCGGCGCCTAGCGCGTAGTGCTTCGAGCGCGGAAGCCGTGCCCGCAGGCGCGCCAGGACATCGTCGGTGACGCCAAGCGCGGCGCGCCGCTTCTCGAGCCACCACCCGGAAACGGAGGCGAGCGAACGGTTGTCCAGCAGCTCGACATAATCGGCGACTTTCGCTGGATCGAGATAGCGCACCAGGTCCAGCGACTTCAGGACTTCCTCGGCGCCGCCGGCGAGTTCCGGCCGGTGCAGGATATCGACGATCGTGCGTTCGACTGCGGTCAGACGGACCGCCACGCCCTGACGGTCCATCGTCATGGTCAGGTAGTCAGCCTTGTCGGCCGACACCAACGCCTTCGGCGGGGTGACGAAGCGGCAGGCGCCGAAGGGCAGGTCCACGTGTTCGGTGCGTCCGGCGCTGATGAGCAGGACCTCGTTGAACTCGGAATAGGCTATGCCATGCAGCTCAAGCGCGGAGTGAAACCCGAGGACGCCATCGGTGCGTAGCTTGCTCGCCGCAACGAAGCGGTCGATTACCATCCGGTCCGCCGCCAGATGGGCCGGTACGGCGGCGAACACCTCGCGACTGACCCGCTTGATGTTACCGGCGCGCAGATGATGCCGGAGCAGGCTCGTAACATTGGCCGCGCCCGCCGGATGGCCGAAAGCCGCCGCGAACTCAGCCCGGGTGAAGACCGGATGAGCCGACAGGAAGCTGGCGGTTTTGTGCTGGCGAGGCTGCATGGAAAGTCTATAGTTCTGCGTCAGAATGGGCAATTAATAGCCATTCTGACGTTGATTTGTCAACCACTCCTTTACCGGGAAACGGGCCCGGCGGTCATCCTTTTGGTCGTGAAAAGCGTTCCGAACAGGCTATTAATTACCCCTCCGAACGCATTTTCAAGAACAAGCCGCCCTACGGAAAAGACCGTCAGCGCTATGCGCTCTATCTGACGGTCTTTTGGTTTCGGTTGGCGGACATTTCAAAAAAGACCGTCAGAAATACCGTCAACCTATCCGGCTACCGAAATTAAAAACTGCTCAGCGAATTACTAATTCGCTTTTTAGTTCAATAAGTTATGAGATCTGACGGAGGGGATAACAATGTTATCGGATCATCCCAGGAACTGCATAACTTATTGAATTATATAGAGGATTTTCCAGAGGCAATCGCCCCTTCACTCCCATTCTATGGTTCCCGGCGGTTTCGAGGTCACGTCATAGACGACGCGGTTGATGCCTTTGACTTCGTTGACGATGCGCGTGGCGACGCGCGCGAGGAAGGCGTGCTCGAAGGGATAGGAATCCGCCGTCATGCCGTCGGACGAGGTGACGGCGCGCAGCGCGCAGACGTGATCGTAGGTGCGACCGTCGCCCATCACGCCCACGGTCTTGACCGGGAGCAGCACGGCGAAAGCCTGCCAGATTTTGTCGTAAAGTCCTGCCTTGCGGATTTCGTCGAGATAGATGGTGTCGGCTTTGCGCAGGATGTCGAGCTTCTCGCGCGTGATCGTGCCCGGAATGCGGATGGCGAGGCCCGGCCCTGGGAAGGGATGGCGGCCGACGAACGCCTCGGGCATGCCAAGCTCGCGGCCCAGCGCGCGCACTTCATCCTTGAAGAGTTCGCGCAGCGGCTCGACCAGCTTCATCTTCATATGCTTGGGCAAGCCGCCGACATTGTGATGCGATTTGATGGTGGCGGACGGGCCGCCCGTCGCCGAGACGCTTTCGATCACGTCGGGATAGAGCGTGCCTTGGGCGAGGAAATCCGCGCCGCCGACCTTCGCGGCTTCGTAATCGAACACATCGATGAAGGCGGCGCCGATGGCCTTGCGCTTCTTCTCCGGCTCGCTGATGCCTTCGAGGCTGGAGAGAAACAGATCGCCCGCATCGGCATGCAGCAGCGGGATGTTGTAATGGCCGCGGAACAGCGCCAGCACCTGCTCGGTCTCGCCCGCGCGCATCAAGCCGGTGTCGACATAGATGCAGGTGAGCTGATCGCCCACCGCTTCGTGGATCAAGACCGCCGCGACGGAGGAATCCACCCCGCCCGACAGTC
Organism: uncultured Alphaproteobacteria bacterium; assembly: GCA_963849895.1. Lineage (GTDB taxonomy): Bacteria > Pseudomonadota > Alphaproteobacteria > Micropepsales > Micropepsaceae > Rhizomicrobium. The sequence continues at coordinate 6,999 of CAWKIU010000024.1, read as the reverse complement.
CGCAAATCACCCGACCGCTGCCGACCTGAGCGCGGATGCGTTCGATCGCCTGGGCGCGGAAGGCATGCATGTTCCAGCTGGGCGTAATGCCCGCGATTCCGACCACGAAATTCTTCAGCAGCGCCGCGCCGCGCGGGGTGTGCATCACCTCGGGATGGAATTGCACGCCGTAAAAGCGTCGCGCCTCATCCGCTATGGCGGCGAAGGGCGAATTCTCGCTCGTCGCCACGACATCGAAGGTCGGCGGGATGGAGACGATCTTGTCGCCATGGCTCATCCAGACGGGCTCACGGCCCTCGGCATCGCCCAGCCCCGCGAACAGCGGCGAGGGTTTGGCGATGGTGATGTCGGCGCGGCCGAACTCGCGCGCATGGCCGGCTTCGACGCGCCCGCCAAGCTGCTCGCACATCGTCATCTCGCCATAGCAGATGCCCAGCACAGGAACCCCCGCGGTGAAGACGCTTTGCGGCGCGCGCGGGGTGTGCGCCTCGGTCACGCTGGCGGGGCCGCCGGACAGGATGATCGCCTGGGGCTTGGCCGCTTTCAGCGCCGCCTCGGCTTTGTCGAAGGGCACAATCTCGCAATAGACCCCCGCCTCGCGCACGCGCCGCGCAATGAGCTGGGTGACCTGGGAGCCGAAATCGATGACAAGGACGGGAGCGGACATGACCGGATTTACGGGCTGGGGGCCTTGCTTGTCCAGCGAGTGGGCCGGGTCAGGCACAATATTTTTCAAGCGGCTGGCGCGCGCTGGAAAATGGCGGTGAAAAACCCGTCCATGCCCGCACTTCGGGGCGTGGCTTTGAAGAATTCGCCCATTCCCTGCGGCGAATCGGTCGCGGCGATGTCGCGCCAGACCTCGGCGGCGGGAATGATGGAAAAGTCCGCGTGGCGGGAAAGGAATTGCGCCACGCGGTCGTCGTTTTCGCAAGGCAGCAGCGAGCAGGTCGCATAAACCAGCCGCCCGCCGGGGCGCACGAAGGACGCGCCCTCCGCCAGCAACTGGTCTTGCAACGCCATCAATTCGCTGAGGCGCGGCTGGGAGATACGCCAGCGCAGTTCCGGCTGACGCCGCCAAGTGCCGGTGCCGCTGCACGGCGCGTCGATCAAGACGAGGTCGAAGACGCCGCTGGGCGCATCCGCCGATGCGTGGATGATGGTGGCGCCAGCCCGCTCGGCGCGCGGGAGCAGCGGGGCAAGGCGCGCCGGGCGCACATCATGGGCGACGATCTCGCCGGTGTTGTTCATCGTGGCGGCGAGCGCCAAGGATTTGCCGCCCGCGCCCGCCGCATAATCCAGAACGCGCATGCCGGGCGCGGCGGCGCAAAGGAGCGCGGCAAGCTGCGCCGCTTCATCCTGAAACTCGAAGGCGCCGGAGAGGAACGCGGCGGTCTTGCCGAGCTTGGCGAGGCCTTCGCCGGAAGGAATGCGAATGCCGATGGAGGAGAAGCGGGTGGGTTCGGCATCGAAGCCTTCGGCGCGCAGCGCTTCCAGCACAGCCTCACGCGTGGACTTCAGCGTGTTGACGCGCAGATCGATGGGCGCGCGCGACTGCATCGCCAGCATTTCATCCGGCAAGTCCGTGCCGAAAGCGCGCAGCAATTCCTCTTCGAGGAATTTGGGATATTCGCCCGCCACATGCGGCGGCGGCGCGACGGCGGGCGGCGCGGCGATGGCGGCGCGTTCGCCGTCACTCAGCGCGGGCGGGCCGTAACCATCGCCGGTGAACAGCGCGGCGATTTCCGGGGCGCCGTTTTCGCTTGCCAAGGACGCGATCACCAGCGCGCGCGAGTTTTGCTCGCCCATGCGCCAGGCGAGTGAGGCGCGATGGCGCAGGATGGCATAGACGCGCTCGCCGACCGCAGCGCGATCCTTGGAACCCGCATAACGCCGCGCGCGAAAATATTCGCGCATGAAACGATCAGCCGGCTGGTTGCTGCGTTCGAGTTCGTCCAGCAGATCAATCGCAGCCTGCAAACGGGCGGAGGGGGTCATGTTCTTGTTGCCAATCTTTACACTCCCCTCGAGGGGGCGATGTTATCTTTGACAAATCCACCCACATAACAACTTGACCAAGGCTCAATCATCATCTCGTAATTGTGCCGCGAGAAGATCGGCCAAATAGATTTCCAACTCTGAAAAATCTAAATTGCCGTCGTCCCAAGCTTTGTCCGCCGATCTTAGTGCTGCATAGTATGGCAGGCGATTTTCGCGGATTCTCTCGGGTACCGTTTTTCGGCCAGGCAATAAAGTCCCCGACCGCGCGCATAATAAATAGTAGCACGCGGCCCTAGCTGTGCGACCATTCCCTTCTATGAATGGATGAATCCATAGCAAGCGCCAGAGCCCATAAGCTGCTAATTCGGTCGGTTGCCAATTGAACCAATTCTCATGCAGCGTGGACACAAACCTATCCATAAGTTCCGGCACTTCCTTGAAGTGTGGAGGCTTATGGTTGCCGACGTAGATCGGCTCTTCACGAAATCGACCTCCGAACTGAGAAATGTTTGCAACGGCAACGTGGTTTAATGCCCAAAGCACGTATTTGTCGAAACAAGTGTGATCCTGGGTAAGTCCGATTTCGACACAATTTGTCAGAAGATCATATTGTCGGATCAAGTTTCTTTCTTGAACCTGAGCATAGAGAGCAGGGTCTTTTTCTTCGATGACAATCATCGATTACCAAAAAATATTGATGCAACCCGACAATTAGGCAGCACTAATGAGTTGATTGCGCCTTGATGCATCTCTCGCAGAATCTTTCGTAATACGATCAGCGCCCGCCGGAGCGTTCCCGTAGGCGAAGCTTGCTCGCTGTTCCTGAAGTTGCTCATCGGTTACGCCACCCTTCTTGCGTGCGTCTTCCAGCAGCGCATCAAGTTCAGGACGCTCCGGCGCGCGCTTCAACACTGATTTGCGTGCAGCCATAATAATCTCCCAATTGTGAGACGTAATCTAACGCTTGATTCGACTCAGATATAGTAGGTTGCAGTAGTTTTTTTAGGGGGTGCGGATTGGACAAACTGCAGTGTCGTTTAAGCTTTATAAACGATTGTGAAAAATTTTGGTGCGCTGACGACCACAAATGCCCGCTGGCGCCAAGAGCCGTTAGATTGACCGTTCGGCAAGCCTCCTAAAATGCCCTGCCTTTTGCTTCGCCAGACGGGCAAGAACAGGTTTCGAGCCTACCGCCCACCCGGATAGTTCGGGCTTTCGCGCGTCACGATCACGCCGTGGATGTGGCTTTCGGAGAGGCCGGCGTTGGTGATGCGCACGAACTGCGCCCGCTCATGGAAATCGGCAATCGTTTTGCAGCCGGTGTAGCCCATCGCGGCGCGAAGCCCGCCGACGATTTGGTGCACCACGCCGAGCGCGGGGCCCTTATAGGGCACCTGGCCCTCCACGCCTTCGGGCACCAGCTTCAACGTGTCTTTCACTTCGGCCTGGAAGTAGCGATCGGCCGAGCCGCGCGCCATGGCGCCGAGCGAGCCCATGCCGCGATAGCCCTTATAAGAGCGGCCTTGATAGAGGAACACCTCGCCGGGGCTTTCCTCTGTTCCCGCCAGCAGCGAGCCGACCATGCCGACATCGGCGCCCGCCGCGATGGCCTTTGCCAGATCGCCGGAATATTTGATGCCGCCATCGGCGACCACCGGAATGCCTTGCTTTCGCGCCGCCGACACCGCATCCATGATCGCGGTCAATTGCGGCACACCAACGCCCGCCACGATGCGCGTGGTGCAGATGGAGCCCGGCCCGATGCCGACCTTCACCGCATCGGCGCCCGCATCGATCAGCGCCTTGGCGCCGTCGGCCGTCGCCACATTGCCCGCCAGTACCTGGGTGTAATTGCTCTCGCGCTTGATGGCGGCCACGGTATCGAGCACGCCCTTGGAATGGCCATGCGCGGTATCGACCACCACCACATCGCATTCCGCCTCGACCAGCGCCATGGCGCGCAAGACGCCATCCGGTCCCACATTCGTTGCGGCGGCAACGCGCAGGCGCCCGCGCTCATCCTTACAAGCGTTGGGATATTTCTGCGCCTTCTCGATGTCCTTCACCGTGATCAGCCCGACGCAGCGATAGGAGCCATCGACCACCAGGATCTTTTCGATCCGCCGCGCGTGCAGCAGCCGCTTGGCTTCCTCCATCTTCACGCCTTCGGGCGCGGTGACAAGGTTCTCTTTGGTCATCAATTCGGAGATCAACTGGCGCTGATTGGTGGCGAAGCGCACATCGCGGTTGGTGAGAATGCCCACCAGCTTGCCGGACGCCTCCACCACCGGAACGCCCGAGATATGGTGATGCTCCATCAGCGCCAGCGCATCGGCCAGCGTGGCGCCCGGCGTGATGGTGACCGGGTTCACCACCATGCCGCTCTCGTATTTTTTCACGCGGCGCACATGCTCGGCCTGTTCCTCCACCGACAGATTGCGGTGGATGACGCCGATGCCGCCCGCCTGCGCCATGGCGATGGCGAGCGGGGCTTCCGTCACCGTATCCATGGCGGAAGAGATCAGCGGAATGCCGAGTTCGATGGTCTTGGTGAGGCGGGTGCGGGTGTCGACCTGGCCGGGCAGAACCTCGGAGGCGGCGGGCACCAAGAGGACATCGTCGAAGGTAAGGGCTTCGCGGATGTTCATGGCGGCGCTCCTGGGTTCGGAACCACTTGGAGCGCCGAGGATTTATCAGCGAGTCGGCGGGGAAGCAAGGATGGGGGGCGGGGGAGCGGGTGCGGCGGGGTGGCGGAGGGGCCGAGGCGGGCGCGCGGCGGGGCGGCGGCGGGGCGGATTTTGCCAAGGGATTGATTAGGCTTGGAAAACGGCTGGAGGTTGTTTTCAAGATTTCAGCCCCCTCCCCCCGGGTTATCCCTGAGTCTTTCTGTGGCGCGGACTTTGGGACGTTTCCCCGCAAGATCATCGTTATGGAGAAACGCCCGGGGACACCCCATCCACAACTCCCTCAACCACCGCCCAAGCCCGGCGAGGCTTGCTGGCGGTATTATAGCGCAGGTTGAGTCGTTTGGGATAAGGATTGGGAAGCAAACGAGTGCCGACGGCGCGATAAATGATAAAATCTCATCTGAGCCCTGCTCTACTTTTTATATCTCTGGAGAAGGATCTCCAAAATGCCTAAGAGTCTGACTCATAAAGGTCGGCAGGATTTCACGTTCTTGCGAGCCTTCTTGTGAGTCGTCGGATGTGGGCGATCAGTATCCATGCCACGGCGCTCTCGATGCTGGCTTCGAAGTCCTTTGTGAGCCTGCGGCAGCGACCCAGCCAAGCGAATGTACGTTCGACAACCCATCGACGCGGCAGCAGTTCGAAGCCCTTGGCGATGTCGGAGCGTTTGATGATTTCAATGGTCCATTGGCCGAGCGCGGCCATAGCGTCGCGCAGTTTACCGCCAGCATAGCCGCCGTCGGCGAAGATGTGACGCAGCCACGGATAGAGCGACCGGATCGACGCCAGCAGATCTGGTGCGCCATCGCGATCTTGGATATCGGCGGCGTGAACTTGCACCCCGACCAAGTGGCCCTCGGTGTCGGTGACGATATGGCGCTTGCGGCCTTTGATCTTCTTGCCCGCGTCGAAGCCTCTGGGGCCGCCGCCCTCGGTGGTCTTCACCGATTGGCTGTCGATGACGCCCGCCGAGGGACTGGCCTCTCGCCCGACCCGCTCGCGCAGGGCCATGACCAGCATGTGGTTGATGTGCGCCAGCAAACCCCTGTGCGACCAAGCGTAGAAATAGCCTTGCACTGTCGAGTAAGGCGGAAAGTCCTTGGGGATCGCGCGCCATTGACAGCCGGTCGAGGCCATATACAGAATCGCCTCGACCACTGATCGCAGGTTCGTCTTTCTCGGCCGCCCCAGCTTCGAGGCCGTCGGCAGAAAAGGCGCGATCATCGTCCATTCCGCATCGGTAAGATCGCTTGCGTACCGCAAGGCATCGCGCCGATAGTGTCGGCGGGTGGTTTCAGTCCAAGCCATCGTGACCTCCATTGAGCTTCGCAACCCAACGGAATCACAATCGATTGAAATCACCCAGCCTATTTTTCAGTCAGCCTCTTAGCGACTGGGAGGGTGTAATTGGGGAAGAACTTGAACGGAAAAAGCAGGAAGAAGTCGCGCGTGAAGGACAGTTGGAAGGAATTCTGGGTCAGCTTCAAGCCGTTATGATGATGAGCGGGCAAAGTCAAAGCGAACAACTTAGCTCCTTGCGGTCAGAACTTCGTTCGCTGAGCAGTCAATTTCGTACTTCTCCCGTGTGGAGAAAAATTGAACCTGTGGAGATGCCTTGTCCACGTTGCAATGAACCAGTTCGGGTCAAACGAACAAAAGCAGGGCGATTCGGTATCCGCAAAACTGTCTGTGGCAATTGCGCAGCAGAATTAATTGTGGAACCGATTGGCGATAACCGAGAGTCAGCCAAACTCGAATTGCGGAGAAATATCTTAGAACATATTGAATGCCCGCAGTGTCGCGGATATTTGAATGTGGAACTCGATAATTTTCCAGGCTCATCCACATATCGCAACTGCGACCAATGCGGTGTGCGATTACTCCTATCTCGACCAGGTAAAGGTGGGGTAAAGGTTGAGATCAGGGCCACGGAGTCAAACGGGCCTAAGTCGGAACCACAGGAAGATTTTATCAATCGTGTTCGGCATTTATTGCCAGAACAACCTTGGGAAACAGGTGTCCATAAGCACATTGCTGAGAAACTCGATGTTTCGCCGGGTACTGTACGCGACGCGATTCAAATTCTCATCAAGCGTGGCATCTTCAAACAGCAGAATAATGGTGTGGTTGTCGAAACCACCAAGAGCGCGGCAGCGAAGGTAGAAAACTGAGCAACTCCAGGGAGAATTTGGCTCAGAGTCCATTTGATTCATTCGTTCGGCATCGCGCCCGTTGTCACCTGGGTGGCCCGCACTAGGCGGGCCATGACAAGAGAGGGTTAGTTGACCGGGCGCCCTCTGTTCAACCCCGGCCA
>CAWKIU010000023.1:0-28133 GCA_963849895.1 uncultured Alphaproteobacteria bacterium | reverse complement strand
AGCGCGTCTTCGGCCTCGCGCAGAATATCCTCATGCGCCGCGCCCGCCACCATTTCGCGGCCGATCTCCAAGAGCGCGGGCACAGCCAGCGGCGACACGCGGTCCAATTTGCGCGTCACGATCCGCCCTTTCACGCGTTTGAGCATGTCGCCCAGCCGCGCAATGTCGAGCAGGCCGGTGGCGGCGTCGTGATACGTCGCGCGCAGCAAAATGTGATCGGGCTGGTGCTCGCGCAGCACGTCATAGATCAGATCGGAGGAAAACGTCACCTGCCGCCCCGTCTTCTCGCTGTTCACGGTGCGCCGCTCGATCAGCCCGGCGATGATCGCGCAATTTCGGAACGTGCGCTTGTAGAGATTACTTTCGGCAAGCCAGGCATCCAGATCGTCGCCCAGCATGTCCTCATCGAACAGCTTGGCGAAATCGACGCCCGACAGATCGCGCAGCCCCCAAACCGCCAGTGCATATTCATTGGCGGAAAATCCCGTGGGGCGCAGCCCCGCCCGCTCGAGCCGCCGCGTCAAGAGCATGCCGAGCGTTTGATGCGCCAGCCGCCCCTCGAAGGGATAACAGACAAGGTAATGGCGCTGGCCGCGCGGGAAACTCTCGACCAATAATTGGCCCGGCTGCGGGATCAGCGAACGCCATTCCTGAATGCGCAGCCATTCGTGCACCGGATCGGGCAACAGGCTCCAAGCTCTCGGGACGTCGACACTATCTCGCGCACCCGCTGCGCCAAAAACGTCGAGAGCGGAAATTTCCCGCCGTTATAGGACGGCACCTGCGCCTCGCTGTCCTTAGTGCGCGAGACAAAGGCGGCTTCCTCGCGAATGCCTTCAAAGGCCAGCACCTCGCCCGCGAAGACAAACGTATCGCCGGGCGCCAATTGCTCGATGAAATATTCCTCAAGCTGGCCGAGCGTGCGCCCGCCCGCGCCCACCGGCCGCCCGCGCGATTGCAGGCGAATGTCGATCATCGGCTCCTCGACGATCACCCCAATGTTGAGCCGATATTGCTGGGCCATGCGCGGATGGGCAACGCGCCATAAGCCTTCCGGCGTCTTGCGCAGCTTGGCATAGCGGTCATAGCGCTTCAGCGCATAGCCGCCGGTCGCAACGAACTCCACCACATCGTCGAACACCGCGCGCGCCAGATCGCGATAGGGCGAGGCGGAAATCACTTCCGCATAAAGCCCGTCCGCGTCGAACGGCGCGCTGCACGCCATGCCCAGCACATGCTGCGCCAAGACATCGAGCCCGCCGCCTTTGGGCTTGTCGCCGTCGAGTTCGCCCGCCGTCACCGCCGCGCGTGCCGCTTCGCATTCCAAGACCTCGAAGCGATTGGCGGGAACCAGAAGCGCGCGGCTGGGCTCATCCAATCGATGATTGGCGCGGCCGATGCGCTGCACCAGACGCGCGGCGCCCTTGGGCGCGCCGACGCAGATCACCAGATCCACCGCGCCCCAATCGATGCCGAGATCGAGGGTGGAGGTGCACACCACCGCGCGCAGCTTGCCCGCCACCATCGCCGCTTCCACCTTGCGGCGCTGTGCGGGCGCCAGCGAGCCGTGATGCAGCGCGATGGCGAGATTGTCTTCATTGACCCGCCACAAATCCTGAAAGGTTAGCTCGGCCTGGCGGCGCGTGTTGACGAAGACCAGCGCGGTCTTGGCGGTCTTGATCGCCGCCATCACATCGCCCATCGCATGGCGCGCCAGATGCCCCGCCCAGGGCACATATTCTTCCGACGCCAGAATGGAGATCACCGGCACCGCACCCTTGGCGCCCATCACCAGTGCGGCCAGCGCCTCGCTGTCCGGTTTTTGCGGCACCAGATAACGCTGCAACGGCACCGGATCGGCCACGGTCGCCGACAGACCGACGCGGCGATGCGCCGGCGCCAGCTTGGCGAGCCGCGCCAACCCCAGCGATAAGAGATCGCCGCGCTTGGAATTGGCCAGCGCGTGCAGCTCGTCCAGCACCACGGTTTGCAGATGCTCGAACATCCGCGGCGCATCGCGGCTGGAGACCAGCAGCGCCAATTGCTCGGGTGTGGTGAGGAGAATATCCGGCGGGGAATATTTCTGGCGCTGGCGGCGCGAAGGCGGCGTGTCGCCCGTACGCGTTTCGGCCCGCACATCGAGCCCCATCTCGGCAATCGGCGCTTCGAGATTGCGCGCCACGTCTACCGCCAATGCTTTGAGCGGAGAGATATAAAGCGTGTGCAAGGTGCGCGTTTTTTCGCCGCCCCCGGGCCGGGCGCTGCGACAATTCAATCAAGCTCGGCAGAAATCCCGCCAAGGTTTTGCCGCCGCCGGTCGGCGCCACCAGCAGCACCGATTCCCCGCGCGCGGCATGTTCCACCAGCGCAAGCTGATGGGTGCGCGGCTGCCATCCCCGCGCGGCGAACCACTGGGCCAAAATGGACGGTAGAAACGATGTTTGCTCTGTAATCGACATTCTTAAAGCTTGCCCCGCCGCCCAAAGCTACTATCTAGCAGGTGACCCCCGCAAAGGCGGGCTGACGGCGAAATTCCGTGCCAACGAAAGGTTTACCACCATGTCCAATCCCAATGCCGCAAAATCGGGCAGCTTCAAGATCGGCGGGGAAATCGAGATTCACCGTCTGGGTTTCGGCGCCATGCGCGTCACGGGACCCGGCATCTGGGGCGAGCCCGCCGACCGCGCCGAGGCCCTGCGCACGCTGCGCCGTCTACCGGAGCTTGGGGTCAATTTCATCGACACGGCCGACTCCTATGGACCGGACACGTCGGAAAAGCTCATCCGCGAAGCGCTACATCCCTATAAGGGCCTGCTCATTGCCACCAAAGGCGGCATCGCGCGAACCGGCCCCGAGCAGTGGATTCCCCTCGGGCGGCCAGAGTATTTGATTCAACAGGCGCACAAGAGCCTTCGAAATCTAGGTGTCGAGCAGATCGGCCTGTGGCAGCTTCATCGTATCGACCCGAAGGTGCCGCAGGGCGAACAGTTCGCCGCGATCAAGCGTCTCCTCGATGAAGGCGTCATTTGCCATGCCGGCCTCAGCGAAGTCTCCGTTGCTGAGATCGAAGCGGCCTCCAAGGTGTTCAAGGTGGCGACGGTGCAGAACCAATACAATCTGGTCGATCGTAGGAGCGAGGACGTGCTGGATTACTGCGCGAAGCACGGCATCGGATTTATCCCGTGGTTCCCGCTGGCCGCGGGCGATCTTGCCAAGCCGGGATCGCTGCTCGATAGCGTCGCCAAGCATCACAACGCCGCGCCCAGTCAAATCGCGCTGGCCTGGGTGCTGAAGCGCAGCCCGGTGATGCTGCCCATTCCGGGCACGTCGAAAGTCTCGCATCTCGAAGAGAACGTCGCCGCGGTCGACATCGTGCTGTCGGACGAGGAATTCGCGGCGCTCGACAAGGCGGGCAAGGCGGCCAACAAGTAGCGCCTTTTGCCGCCGGTTGCTTATTTATCGTCGTAAGCCTGCTGCAATTTCGCGATGTCGAGCTTGACCATCGCCATCATCGCTTTGAGCACGCGGTCGGCCCTGGCGCGATCTTTGTCCACCAGCGCTTTGGGAAGGATGTCGGGAACGATCTGCCAGGAGACGCCGAATTTGTCGGTCAGCCAGCCGCACTGCATGGATTTGCCGCCGTCGATCAATTTATCCCAATAGGCATCCACCTCTTGCTGGGTTTTGCAGTCCACCGACAGCGAGATTGCCGGCGTGAAATGGAATTCGGGACCGCCGTTCAGCGCAAGGAATTCCTGGCCCTCGATCTCGAACCGCACCGTCAGCACCTCGCCTTCTTTCCCGGGGCCCGTCTTGCCCCAAGTGGCGGTTTCAAGGATGCGGCCGCTGCGAAACACCGACACATAGAATTTGGCAGCCTCTTCGGCTTGGCCGTCGAACCATAGACAGGTGGAAATTTTCTGCATGATCGCCTCTATTCGCAAATCACCATCCACGGAATACCGAAGCGGTCGCGCAGCGCGCCGAATTTCTTGGCGAAGAAGGTTTTTTCCATCGGCATCTGAACGCTGCCGCCGTCGGCCAGCGCGCCGAACATCCGCACGGCGTCTTCCGGCGTATCGGCTTCCAGCGTTATGGCGATGCCGTGCGCCTCTTTAAAGTGCTGCGGCGAAGCATCGGCGCCCATCAGCTTGGTCTCGCCAATCTGTATTTGGGCATGAATAACTTTCTTGACCATATCGGCCGGCATCATGCTTTCCGCCGGGCTGCCCTCATAGCGCATCAAGCGCGTGATCTTGCCGCCGAGATGCTTCTCGTAATAGTGGAACGCCTCTTCGCATTGACCGCTATAGCCGAGATGCGCATTCACTTTCATGACATTCTCCCGATTGTTGGCGTGGCTCTCAGGCGGCGTCGGTGTGCTTTACGTCGTCATATTCGTCGTGACGTTTCACCCAATCCATCGGCGCCGCCTCATTGCGCCCCTTGGGCGTGATGTCGAGGTACATATAAGCGCCAAGTCCGCGCTCCTCGCCGCGTCCGAACGACGAATAGGTGTGGAACACCGCGCCGTTCTCGTCCTTGAAAAATACACTGGAACCGGGAAGGTCTTCCATCTTGGTGTCGCTCGGCGCGAAATTGTAGAACGCCTTGCCCGCCGCGATCTGCTCCTTGGTGAAGGAAACGTGGAAATCGTAATTGAAATCGCTGCCCTCGGACGACACGAAATCGAACTGCCAGCCCATGCGCTTTTTATAGGCTTCGATCTGCGCCAGCGGCGCGCGCGCCACGGCGACAAACGTCACGTCGTGATGCTTGATGTGCTGATTGGCGCCGTCGACATGATCGCAATAGAACGAGCAGCCATGACAGCCCTGCTTCCAACCCGGTGAATACATGAAATGATAGAGGTAAAGCTGGCTGCGCCCGTCGAACAATTCCGCCAGCGTCTTTTTTCCCTGCGGCGTGTTGAAGACGTAGTCCTTTTCGACCCGAACCCAAGGCAGCGCGCGGCGCTCTTCGCACAGCTTGTCCTGTAGGTCGGTGAATTCTTTTTCCTTCGCCAGCAAGGCGCGGCGCGCGGCCAGCCATTCTTCCGGCGATACGATCTTGTGCGGTTTCATGCTCCCTCCGACGCGCCGGGCGATGACGATTTTGCCGCAGCCCGGCTTCATTGACAAATAGGTTGATATCAACATAACTGATTCCATGTCAACCGGCAAGGCGCTGCCCTACGAGATTACGCTTCACGTTCGTGATACGTGCCTGTGCCTGCATGTCCAGCGGGCGGCGCGCGCCCTGGCGCGGCGCTTTGATGAAGCGCTGCGGCCCCTCGAGCTGACCAACGGACAATTCTCGCTCTTGATGTCGCTAAACCGCCCCATGCCGCCAGGCATTGGCAGCGTGGCGGAATTGCTGGCGATGGACCGCACCACGCTGACCGCCGCGCTGAAACCGCTGGAGCGGCGCGGCCTGGTGAAAATCGCTCCCGGCAAGGAAGACAAGCGCAGCCGCCTTCTCAGCCTCACGCCCGCCGGGCGCAAGCTCTTGGCGCGCGCCGTTCCCATCTGGAAGCGCGAACATGCGGCGGTCGATAATCAGATTGCCGACGCCGCGCGCCTCAGGGCCGATCTTAGCGCGCTGAACTGAGACAAGCGTCTTCCCCCGCCCCAAATTTGGAGCGGAGGAAGCTAGCCGGTTTCGATTATTGCTGAGGAGTTGTCGGCGCGGCTTGCACCGGCGCGGGCTGTGCGGGCGTTACCGGCGCGGCTTGTACCGGCGCGGGCGTTGCCGGTGGAGTTTGGTCCAGCGTGGATTGGGCCGGCACCATCTGCTCGGGCGCTATCGCGGGCGCTGGTGTGATGGCCGCTGGCGCCGCCACGACAGGCGCGATCTCGGCCTTGGGCATCACGGCCGGCGTACGAACATGCGCCCGCACGGTCTTGACCGGCGGCACATGGACGACAACTTTCGCGGGGGCCACGACCACCACCGGCGCCGGAACGACCGGTGTCGGAACGGCGCCCATTTCCACCGGCGGCGGCGGCGCGGGCGGCAATGTCTGCGGCAGAACTTGGTTGGATACCGCGTGGAACACCGCCACAGGCGGGAGCTTCGAATTCCACAATCCCGTCGCATAACCGACGCCGCCAATCACGACAATCATAGCGGCAACAATACTTGCGCCATAGATTCGGGCGGTGTTGTTCCCCGCTTCCAAATCCGGCGTTTCGAATCCTCGTAGATTGGTCATCGCTGTCTCCCAGCTGGATGGTATTTTTCGACTGCTAGAGATGCGGCGCGCGCTGGCACCGCCGACTGCGACGCAGGCGCGCGATATGGAGAAGTTGTTCGGATGGCTTTTGATCTTCCCGCCCGTCGCAATGCCCGGGCAGCGGGCGACCGCAACAACAACTCCGTCAAGGAAAAGTAACCGGACTCTCTAGTATGGATTGACCATGCGCGCGGCCCGTTCGCGGCGGTAGGCTCGGAAACTACTCAGACCTGATTTGCTGTATTCTGTTCGCCGCCGCCGCAGCGCGAACTATCCGAAGGAGCCCCCGCCATGTATGTCGCCGGCCTTGTAATCCCCGTTCCAGAAGAAAACATGGAGGCCTATCGCAAATGGGCCGAGAACGGCGCGATGTTCTTCAAGGAATATGGCTGCCTGGAGATCGTGGAGTGTTGGGAGGATTACCGTTCCCGACGGAAAACAAACCGACTTTCGCCGCGCGGTCGCCGCTAAGCCCGGCGAGAAGATCGTCTTCACCTGGCAAATCTGGCCCGACAAGGCGAGCTTCACCGCCGCCGAAGAAAAAATGCACCAAGACCCGCGCATGGACACAGAAGGCGAACCACCCTTCGACGCGCGGCGGCTGATCCTGGGCTGCTTCGAGCCGATCCTCGCGATGGGCCGGGAATAAGATCGGCTATCGCCGGGGGCGGAGCGGACGGCGTTCTGAGGCGGAGCCGACGGCGACATATCGAATGGCAGGGCGCGCGCGACTGAGAATCAAGCTGTGCGCTTAACCTCCCCCTTTTGCGGGGGTCGGTAGCGACAGCGTACCGACGATCTGGCGAAGCCAGATCGGGTGGGGTGAATCCCAACACCGACGCAAATGTCGAAATCCACCGACAGACTGACGGTGGGTTAGAAATGGACGAATGCTGTATTCTTTTCGGCCGACACTCGGCCCAGCGAAGAACTGCAAGCAGAACCATCTTTATTGTGTTAAAGTAAACACGAGTATAGCGGAGCATTACCTTGAGCCGAGATGATCGCCTATCGACACTTCTTACCGAATCGCGCCGCACAGCACGAGGGAATGTCACTCACCAACGCGCAAGCTTCGCACTAGGTAACGGAAACATCGAAGGCGACGCATTCTCGCGCGCGACTGTCACGATGGCGATTATGCCCGAAGGAAAATCAAGAGCACCCGGCGTAGACGTGATCGCTACAAACGAACAAAATCATCGACACTCGGAGCTAAATTCCATGCTTCGGCAATATGATCTGATGGTTGATCTCGTTAGCCAATATACCGAGCCCAATGCGCCTCGCTTCGTCCTCTCTCCTGAAATTATAGTGAGTCTGCAGGCTGTCCTTGCGTATCCCAAAGGGCCTCAGCCGGGCTATCGATTACATCAAGTACGAATCGCGACAAATGACTTCGTTCCGATGCCCCCGGAGGAAATACCGACCGCCATTCACGAACTATGTGCGCACATAAATCAATCGTGGGATACAAGCGATGCTCTTGAACTCGCTGCATATGTACTCTGGCGACTGAATTGGATACACCCATTCGGCGATGGGAACGGGAGAACAGCCCGCGCACTTAGTTATCTAATCCTCAGTATTAAGCTCGGCGGCATGCTCCCGGGAATACCAACAATTCCTGAGCAGCTTCGTGAACGACGGGCAGACTACTTTGACGCACTAGCAAAAATCGATACTACGTTCCGTGAACACAAAGCTGCGAATGTTGCACCGCTCGCAGCACTGCTACAAGCCATGCTAGTTAAACAACTTGAGGTGA
This sequence comes from uncultured Alphaproteobacteria bacterium, assembly GCA_963849895.1. GTDB lineage: Bacteria > Pseudomonadota > Alphaproteobacteria > Micropepsales > Micropepsaceae > Rhizomicrobium. The sequence goes on along the minus strand of CAWKIU010000023.1, from coordinate 20,130 downwards.
TGCCAGCGCTTGCTTCAGAAGAGAGTGCGTCAGTACACGAATTGGTGAACAGGCGTGTACGCACTGCCGCAGAAGCCATCGTTAGCGAAACTTATGGTAGCACGACAGTTGGGGATAGACTTTGGTCGCTCGGCGACCATTTGGTCCTTCAGATCGGGCCACAAGAAGCAATCGCCGAAGCCGAGGCAATGCTTACTAAGACGGACTCACCATTTCCTAGGTTACTTGTTTCTGAAAGCGCCAGTGGAGGGCGCAAGATTGGCGTAACCCAACGAGGTCTCATTCTTCGTCGCGAATCCCTAGACGCGACAACGGGCTGTGCACTCGCACTTGAACATAATGCGGCGGTAATCGTTGAACAGCCACGGGTTCGTTGGCGGACTCCTGAGGGAGCTGAGGACGGCTGGAGACTTCGAGGCGCCCTCTATGTCATTCGCCTTGGACGTGACGTTACACAGGCACGTGCCGCCGAGGTCTTTGATCTTCTTTTGGCTAGACATTTGGTTACATAACGCCAATGACCCTCACACAGGCCGAGTTCGACGTCTTTGAGGCGTATGTCAACGAAGCCGACACGCATAGAGAGCGTGAGTGTCAACCTTTTCTTATTCACGCGGCTCAATATCTTCTGCCCGGCTCTCCGACCCGAGTAGTGGGTGTCATGGAAGAACGCAACTTCTTCGGTAGAACGGATCTAGTCATTGGCGCTGAGATCAAAGACGATACAAACCAAACTTCGAAATGCGCTTACATTTGGGAATTAAAGGCACCGCAATGCCACCTCTTTGAGAAGGACACCCAAAATCGATGCCGACCAACAGACGCATTTCTCCAAGGGGAAAATCAATTACTTCATTACTTCCATGAGGCAATCGGTAACGAACGGTTTCGCGAGCGCATGGGCATTATTAGTCAGGATAACATACATATTGGCGGCTTAGTAATTGGAACAAGTGGCCGTATGTTGAAAGGATCAACAGAACTCCAAAAAGCAGAAACCGCTCTCGAAATTAGGAAGAAATATCTCTACAATAGCCATCCAGTTAGAATCATAACTTGGGATCGAATTCTCGATTTCGTACGCCCGAATTGATGCCGTCACTTCAGGCATTTTGGTCAGGCCCATCTGAAGAATTTCCCGCTGAAGAAACGGGATCAGAGTAAATTTATTTGACCAGCGAATCCCTACTACCCAACCCTCTCAAGAACGCCGTCCGCCCAGCGCCTCGTCCCTAGCCGCCTCCCAAGCCCACCGCAGTTTTCCCCACCTTATCCAAAGGTCTCCGCGCGGGCGTATAATGTGCGGCATGAAGAAGGTCGCCCTTTGTGCCCAGGATATGCCGCCCATATTGGCGGCGGCGCGCGCACGCCGTTTGCGTCGGCGCGCCGGGGCGATGCCCCTGGGAGGGGGGAGGGGGTTGGCTTGCTCAGGGAACAATTATATTGCCGAACGGCGCGCAAGCCGCTGTGCGCCCATGCAAAAACAGAACGTCGGAAAAAACGCTAAGAAAGCCGGGGCGCCGCGCGGCAACAGGAACGCGCTGAAGCACGGCGCTTACGCCGCCGCGAACATCGCCCGCCATAAAGCCATCCACGCCTATTGCGAGCGGATGCGTTGGACGGTGGCGCTGGTGCACGCGATCGTCGATGCGCGCGCGGGAACCGATGCGCATCTGCCGCTGTTGCGCGCGGCGATAGCGGGCGGAATGCAGCACGGCGGCGCAGCGGAATTCACGGTGTCCTACCCTCCCCTTGAGGGAGGGTCAAAGGCGGATTCGTGCGCGCCAGCGACGGACGCGACGGATTTTTCGGGGAGGGGTCAGGCCGCAACCGGACCCCTCCCCGAAAAATTCTTCGTGCTCCGCTCGAATTCCTTTCGACCCTCCCTCAAGGGGAGGGTCGAAAAGTAGGGCTGCGTTCGGACCAACGAATTTTCGAACCCGCTATTCATTCAGAAATTCGATCACCGCGTCCTTGTAATTCTTGTCGCCCACCGCGCTCATGTGATCCTTGCCGGGCAGAACCACCGCGCGCCCATCGGCGAAACAGGCGGCCAGCGGGCCGGGCGCGCCCGTCATGTCGTCCTTCTCGCCGCACACGATCAGCACCGGGCACTCTGACCGCGCCAAATCGGCGGGGACATATTTGTATTGCGGCGAGCGCATGCAGGCCGCGAGCGCGACACGGTCCTTGCCCTTCTGCCCGCCGAACAGCCGAAAGCGCCGCGCCACGCGGTCGGCGATGGCGGCGGGATCTTCGATCAGCATCGCCGCGGCCAGGGCGCTGCGCCAATCCTGCTGCTGCACGAAATAATTCTCGCCGATGCCCGCCACCACCGCGCGTCGCACACGCTCAGGGTACTGCATGAGGAAGCGAATGGTCATGATGCCGCCCATCGAATAGCCCATGATGTCGGCGCGCAGCGCGCCGGCGGCATCCATCACGGCCAGGATGTCGTCGATCATGTGTTCGCCGTAATCCGCCGGGTCGTGCGGCTTGTCGCTTTCGCCGTGGCCGCGGCAATCGAAGCTGACGACGCGGAAGCCCGCGCCGGTCAGGCGCTGGATCCAGCCCGGCGCGCGCCAGTTCTGCTCCCGGCTGGAGGCGAAGCCGTGGACCAGCACGATGGGTCTGCCCTCGCCCTCCGCCTCCCAGGCGATGCGGATGCCATCCTTGGAGGCGGCGAATTGCGTCACATTTGGCTCCGGTTTGGTCGGCGAACGACCTTCGCAAAGCCGCCCCGGAGTGTCTATGATAGTTTGCCTGCCCAAAGAGCGGTGACATGTCGCTGGAATCCTTGAAGAAAGATGTCGTATCGGCCGTCGATTCGATGCGCGACGAGCTGTTGGCGCTGAGCCATGCCATTCACGGCGAACCCGAATTGTCGCTGGAAGAGTTCAAGGCCTCCAAGCGCTTGGCCGATGCGGTTGCCGGTCACGGCATCGCGGTCTCCCGCGAAGCCTTCGGGCTGAAGACGGCCTATGCCGCCGAGTTCGGCAAGCAAGGCGGTCCGGTGATCGCCATCCTCTCGGAGTATGACGCGCTGCCCGGCATCGGCCATGCCTGCGGCCACAACATCATCGCCTCATCCGGTTACGGCGCGGCCATCGCGCTCTCCAAGCTCGGCGGCGCGCTGCCCGGCATGGTGCGCTATCTCGGCACGCCCGCCGAAGAAGCCCATGGCGGCAAGGAATTGATGGCGCGGCTTGGTGCCTTCGACCACACCGATGCCGCGATGATGGTGCATCCCTCCAACATGAACCTGATGACCATGCCCTGCATCGCGGTCGCCGATGTCACCGCCATCTTCCATGGCCGCGCGGCGCACGCCTCCGCCATGCCTTATCGCGGGCTGAACGCGCTCGACGCGGTGGTCAGCGCCTATCAGGCGATCGCGCAACTGCGCCAGCACATCAAGAACAGCGAACGCATCCACGGCATCATCACCGAAGGCGGCATGGCGCCCAACATCGTTCCCGAGCGCGCCGCCTGCCGCTACTTCGTGCGCGCCAACGATGCCGACGAGTTGGCGCCACTGAAGGCGCGGGTGCAGGCCTGCTTCGAGGCGGGCGCACTCGCCACCGGTTGCCGGTTGGAGCTGAATTGGAGTCCTGTCGATTATCTCGACCTCAAGACCAATTGGCCGATGGCCGAAGCCTTCGAGCGTAACGCCCATGCGCTGGGCCGCGACTTCTTCCCGGTGAAAGATATTCCGCAAGGTTTCGCGGGCTCCACCGACATGGGCAATGTCAGCCACCGCGTTGCGTCCATCCATCCCATGCTCGCCGTGGCGCCCGCCGGCGTCATCATTCATCATCCAGAGTTTGCGCGCTGGGCGGTATCGGACAAGGGCGATGCGGCCGTGATCGACGGGGCCAAGGCGATGGCGCTCACCGCGCTAGAAGTGATGAGCGACGCAGGTCTGATGAACAATGTGCGCGCCGATTTCGAAGCCACCGCGGAACTTTCGCGCCTTGCCATCACCAAGACAGGCGGCGCTCCGGCCGATCATCATCACGCGCATGGAGGCTGCGGCTGTCAGTGAGCACCTGGCTCGCCATCGCCGCCATCAACGGTGCGCTCGCCGTCGCGGCCGGCGCCTTCGCGGCGCATGGCCTGCAGGGGCGGTTGGATGCAACGGCGCTCGCCACATTTGAAACCGGCGCGCGCTATCATATGTATCATGCGCTGGCACTCGGATTTGCCGCCTTCGCGATGCGCGGCGAAGCAGCGCCCCGCGCGCGGCTTTCGGCGTGGCTGTTCCTCTGCGGCATCGTGCTGTTCTGCGGCTCGCTTTACGCCTATGCGCTGACCGGCGCGCATGTCCTCGTCTTCGTGACGCCGCTTGGTGGTGTGGCCTTCTTGGGCGGCTGGCTCGCGCTCGCCTGGGCGGCGCTGCGGCTGAAGGCATAAACCGCGATGGCCGAGATCGACACTTTCTCCTATGCCGACGAGAACCACCCGCGACTAAAGCGTCTGGTCATCCGCATCATCGAACGGGCGACCGGCCAGCCTTATCTGCGCTGGCTTTACGAGGATTATCGCAGCCATCCCGCGCCCAGCGAATCCTTCTGGGATTCCGCGATCCGCCGCCTCGAACTCAAAATCGTCTGCGACGAGACCAAGATGGCCGCCTGGCCGAGAACCGGCCCGCTGGTCGTGGTGTCGAACCATCCCTTCGGCGTTCTCGACGGACTTGTCATCTGTCATCTGGTGGCGAAGGTCCGAACGGATTTTCGTGTGCTGACCAATTCGGTGCTTTATCGCGCCGACGAGATTAAACCGTACCTCTTGCCCATCGACTTCGCCGAGAACAAAGAGGCGATGAAGACCAATCTGCAGTCGCGCGCCGATGCCAAGGCGCATCTGATGGGCGGCGGCTGCCTGATCATCTTCCCGGCGGGCGGGGTTTCCACCACGCCCACCGTCTGGCACAAACGCGCTGTCGATTCCGACTGGAAAACCTTTACCGCAAGGATGATCAGTCAGGCGCGCGCGCCTGTCGCGCCGGTGTTCTTTGCCGGTCAGAACAGCCGGCTGTTTCAAGTGGTGAGCCATATCAGCATGACGCTTCGCCTGTCGCTTCTGTTCAAAGAAGTTCACAACAAGATCGGCAGCGAAATTCACGTCCGCGCCGGTGATGTCGTGCCGTATGAGGCGCTCGCCGCTATCACGGATCGGGCTGAATTCATGCAGCATCTGCGTGGTCTGACCTACGCACTCGGCGCGGACGCGCTGTCCCCGCCCAGACCAAGTTTCAAACGGCCCAAGCGCGCGCCCAAACACCCCTTCAATTCGGGCGCCCTATGAGTGCGCGCCCGCGTGTCGGCCTATTCGTTACTTGCCTGATCGATCTAGTTCGGCCGCAAATCGGCTTTGCCGCCGTCAAACTTCTGGAGGACTCGGGCTGCGATGTCAGCGTGCCCGCCTCGCAAACCTGTTGTGGCCAACCTGCCTGGAACGCCGGCAAGGACGCCGATGCCGCCGCCATCGCGCGCCAAGTCATCGATGCGTTCGAAAGATTCGACTATGTTGTTGTGCCGTCCGGCTCCTGCGGCGGCATGCTACGCCGCCATTATCCCGAATGTCTGAAAAACGATCCGGCTTATGCCGCGCGTGCCCGCGCAATGGCCGCCAAGACCTTTGAGCTGATGTCGTTCCTGGTGCGGGTGCGCGGCGTGACAAAGGTCGATGCGCGGTTCGATGGGCGCGTCGCTTATCACGATTCCTGTTCCTCCCTGCGCGAGATGGGCGTGCGCGCCGAGCCACGGCGATTGCTCGCGTCCGTCGCAGGGCTCACCATCGCCGAGCTTGGTGAGCCGGAGATTTGCTGTGGGTTTGGCGGGCTGTTCTCGGTCAAATATCCCGAGATTTCCGAGCAGATGGCGGACGGCAAGATCGCCGATACGCTCTCGACCGGCGCGGATGTGCTCACAGGCCCCGATCTGGGCTGTCTGCTGCATTTGGCCGGGCGGATGAAACGCCAGGGCATCGCCGTGAAGGTGCGCCATGCTGCGGAAATCTTGGCGGGCATGAGCGATGGCCCCGCGCTTGGCGAGGGCATGAAATGAACTTCGACCCGCGTAACTTTCCGCAGAATGTTCATACCGCGCTTGGCGATACGCGGCTGAAGTCGGCGCTTGCGCGGCTGAAGACCCATTTCAGCGTCAGCCGCAAGAAGTCCATTGCGCGTTTCGGCGATTTCGAGACGCTGCGCGAAACTGGGCGCGCCATCCGCGACCACGCGATCGACCACCTCGATACGCTGCTGGAAAGTTTTGAGAAGAATGTCGCCGCGCGCGGTGGCCATGTGCATTGGGCGCGCACACCAGCCGAAGCTTGCGAGATCGTCCTGAGCATCCTTCGCGAAGCCGGCGCCAAGACCGTCACCAAGGGCAAGACCATGGTGTCGGAGGAAATCGACCTCAACGCCTATTTGGAAGACGCCGGCATTGCGCCGGTGGAGACCGACCTTGGCGAATACATCATTCAGCTTCGCGGCGAACCGCCGAGCCACATCATCGCGCCCGCCTTTCACCTTCACAAAGACCAGGTCGCCGATACCTTCCGCAAGGCCCACACCACGCTAGACCCCAATCGCGCGCTGACCGAACGCAGCGCTCTCGTCGGCGAGGCGCGCACCATGTTGCGCGCGTGCTTCGAGGCAGCGGACGCGGGCATCACCGGCGCCAATTTTCTCAGCGCCGAGGACGGCGCGGCGGTCATCGTCACCAATGAAGGCAATGGCGATCTGACACGGTTGCTGCCGAAGACTCACATTGTGCTCACCGGCATCGAAAAAGTCGTCGCCGATATGGATGAGGTCGCCGTGCTGCTGCGGCTTCTGACGCGCTCGGCCACTGGGCAGGACATCACCAGCTATGTCAGCGTCATGACCGGCCCGCGCGAGGCGAACGAGACCGATGGGCCGCAGAATTTCCATGTCGTGCTTGTCGATCATGGACGCAGCGATCTCATCGGCACCGAAGCGCAAGATATTCTGCGCTGCATCCGCTGCAGCGCCTGCATGAATCACTGCCCGATCTATATGGCCGTGGGCGGGCACGCTTATGGAGCGACCTATCCGGGACCGCTTGGTGCCGCGCTCAATCCCGGTCTGATCGGCATGGCGCTGGCGCACCACCATCCCAACGCATCAACCTTCTGCGGGCGCTGCGAAGAAGTTTGCCCGGTGAAGATTCCACTGCCCAAGATCATGCGCCATTGGCGCGCTCAGGAATATGCCAGGGGCCTGGCGCCCAAGATGCCGGTGTTCGCGCTGGCGCTGTGGGCCTTCGCGGCCAAGCGGCCCGCGCTCTACAGGCTGGGCGCGCGGATCGGCGCACGTGTCCTGAAAGTGATGGCGGGACGGCGCGGTGCGGTGCGCGCCCTGCCCTTGAAGAACGGCTGGTTCGCGGTGCGCGATTTTCCCGCGCCGCAGGGACAAACCTTTCAAGAGATGTGGCGGCGAAGATGAGCGCGCGCGAGGATATTCTCTCCACCATCCGCATGCGGCGCACGGGCTCAAAGCCGCCTCCGCCGCGTTACAAGGCCCCGCCCATTGCGGGCGATCAGATAGAGCGATTTGCCGAACGCGCGACAATCGAAGCCGCGGAAGTTCGCATCCTTGGCAGTCTTGCCGAGGTGCCGGATGCCGTCGGCGATATTCTGCGCGCGCGCAATATGGCCGCGAGCGTTCACCTTCCGCCCGACGCGCGGATTGGCGCGCTGCCATGGGGCGCGGGCATCGCGCTTGAACACACGGCACCCGGACCGAATGACGCCGCAATCGCCTTTGCGCCCTTCGCCATCGCGGAGACCGGCACGCTGGTCTACACCTCGGCGCGCGACACGCCTGCGTCCTGGCATTTCCGGCCGGGACTTGAGATTGCCGTCGTCGCCGCAGGCAACATCCTGCCCTATCTGGAGGACGTGCTGGCGCGCGTCGGCAAACCGCTGCCGTCCACCATCAACCTTGTGACCGGCCCGTCGCGCACCGGCGACATCGAGCAGACGCTGGAACTCGGCGCGCATGGCCCAAAGGCGTTAGCGATCCTGGTCGTCAGGAACTGAACCAGCTTCGCCGGTTCATTTTGCCGGCGTCAGTTTGCACGCAACCCCGCGTTTGGCGGCATCCGCACAACTAAGCGTTTCAAACGGCGCCTTGTTGTCGCCCAGCGGAATATACGCAACCAGTCCCCCGGGATGTTGTGTGCAGCTGAATTCAACGACATGACGCTGAGACACCGATTCCTTACCGATCAGGCGTTCACCCGACGCATCGCAAGCGATGTGATGCTGCGCCAACGCGTCCTTGAATGTCTGCAGCGTTATGATCGGTTCGCCGTTGTCCGATAATTTGCAGGGCATTCCTTGTGCGGCCGAGTCGCGACATCTCACGAGCTGCGGCGTCAACGTCGACCCGGGCAACGGGCTGGCCAAGATGAACCCGGTGCCATCACCGCACGCGATCTCCGTAAAATCGGTGTTGGATTTCGGGCTGATGCCGACCCACCTAACATCACGCACCTGGCAGGCATGGCCCTTGCGGAGCAGCACGTTGCTCGCAATCATCTTAACATCCGAAATTTCAGGCAGCGTGCATACCGGATCCGCGCTGCGATGCGCTTTGAGATCTGCTTGCAGCGTCGCGTCGGCGGCAAAACAGGTGAACCCTGACAAGCTGGCCTCCGGGCCGCGCCCGACGATGAAATAACCAAGCCCGCTGCCGCACACGGCTTCATAAGTTTTTGTCTTGACCGCTTTGCCACTGACGGTTTCGCTGCCTTCCAGTACTTCTTGGGCGTTCGTCACATCACACTGAAACTGAGCCGCTTTGATGAGGTCGGCCAAATCGGCCCTGTCCTTCGCCTGCAGTTGCTCTGCTGTCAGGCCGAGCATGTTCCGCTTTTGCCTGAATTGTTCCTGGTCGATCACATCCGACGTGTTGTTGACGCCGGACGTTGCATTGTCTGCGTTCGGGCTCATGACAGTCCCGGCGGGTCCCGCCTGAACTTGTGCGGCACAAGGCCCGACAAGGCCTGCGCCGGCAAACACGACAGCAAGAACGAATGCGTGACGCTTCATTTGTTGCTCCACTTCCTTCGCGGCACCCCATTAAGGGGATATGGATACTTGTTCCTGGGTATGATGATATTTGTCAGACAATAATGCCAGCCTTGAGAAATTTTCGCAAAGGGGCACTCCCGCCTTTTTCGAAGCGTCGTTAAAGCGAGGGGGTGTCATCGGCGCGCGGCTGCCAAAATGCCGCATAGGCGGAGGTATTATTCTCCATCCCCCAGCAACACCGCGCGAAACTGCGCCAGCGCTTCGTCGATCTGTGCCCGCGTAATCACCAGCGGCGGCATGATGCGCAGCGTGTTGTCGTGGGTTTCCTTGCAGAGGACGCCGCGATCTTTCAGCGCCACGCAAAAGCGCCGTGCGCCACCGGCTTCGGGGTGAAGTTCAACCGCCACCATCAGCCCGCGTCCGCGGATTTCCTTGACGATATTCGACGGGATCGCGCCAAGGCCCGCCATCAGATAGTCGCCCATCTTCGCCGCGTTCTCGATCATGCCTTCTTCCACCAGCACGCGGATCGCCGCTCGCGCCACGGCGCAAGCGAGCGGATTGCCCCCAAAGGTCGAGCCATGCTCGCCCGGCTTCAGCACGTCCATCACTTCCTTGTTCGAGAGCACAGCCGACACGGGATAAAATCCGCCCGACAGTGCCTTGCCGACCAGCGTGAGGTCGGCCTCGACGCCCTCATGCTCCTCGGCGAGCAATTTACCGGTGCGTCCGAAGCCGGTTTGTATCTCGTCGAGGATCAGAATTACGCGATGGCGCGTGCAGAGCTCGCGCACTTTGCGGAGATAACCCTGTGGGGGAACGATGACGCCTGCCTCGCCCTGGATCGGTTCGACCAGGAAGGCAACGGTGTCCGGCCCGATGGCGCGCTCCAGCGCCTCGGCGTCGCCAAACGGCACCACTTTAAAACCCGGCGCGAAGGGACCGAAGCTTTGTCGCGAGGCCGGATCGGTGGAGAAGCCCACAATGGCCAGCGTGCGACCGTGGAAATTGTCGTTGCAGACAATGATCTCGGCGCGACCTTCGGGCACGCCTTTGACCTCATAGCCCCATTTGCGCGCCACTTTCAGCGCGGTCTCGACCGCCTCGGCACCAGAATTCATCGGCAAAACCTTGTGCGAGCGGGTCAGCGCGCAGAGTTCCTCATAGAACAGGCCAAGCTGATCGTTGCGAAAGGCGCGCGAGGTGATGGAAAGCTTTGCCGCTTGCTGCGTGAGGGCTTCCAGGATCTTGGGATGGCAATGGCCCTGATTGACCGCCGAATAGGACGAGAGGCAATCGAGATAGCGCCTGCCCTCCACGTCCCAGACATATACACCCTCGCCGCGCGTCAGAACGACATCGAGCGGCTTGTAATTGGACGCGCCGAATTTCTCCTCCAGCGCGATGAAATCCTGGCTTGTCGCGGGATAAGAAGTCATGTGATCCATCCTTTCCTCCCCCTCAGCGCGATGCACGGTCCAGGCGCAAGGTCATGCAATAAGCCCCGCCGCCAGACATCATGAATGGAGCGAGATCGACGCCCGTCACGCGATAGCCGCGATCGGCAAGTACCGCGCGCAATCCATCTTGCGGCTTGGCCATGACGATCTCGCGACCGATGTTGACGGCATTGACGCAAAAGCCAGCGGCGTCTTCGTCGCTTGCCTCGATCAGATTGTCCGGTGCGACAGCGTCGCGGATTGCGGCCAGCGCCTCAGGCGAAAAGGCCTTGGGGTAATAGACGACCTCGCCGCCCGACAGCGGCAAAAAGCAGACATCGAGGTGATAGAAGCGTGGCGAAATCAGTTCCAGCGGCATTACCTTTGCGCCGAAGAATTTCGCGGTGACATCGAGCGCCTCGCGCACCGAACGCTGGCCGAAGCCGCCCCAGAAATGTCCGCGCGTCGCATCCCAGATGCAGTCCCCCGCGCCTTCCTGAAAGCAGGTTTGCGGAAATTGCTCGACGACATCGATGAGGCCGCGTGCCTTGAAGTCTTCAAACGCCGTGAGGAATAAAGCTTCCTCGCCCCGCCGTTCGGGGCAGCGAAAGCGCGCAACAAGCGCACGGCGATCCAGCACGATGGCCGCGTTTGCTGGAAACACCATGTCGGGCAGGCCGGGCGCGCCCGCAATGTGCAGCACGTCGGCGCCCGCAGCGCCTAGCGCCTTGGCCAGCGCGGCCGATGCGTCCTGTGCCGCGCGGAAATGGCCATCGCGATCTTTGGACCATGCCGACGGGTCCATCCACGGATTGATGGCGTAGGAGACTTCGAAATGTTCCGCACCGGTCATCAGTAGTGTCGGCTTGCCGTCCACAACCACTCCATTTTGCTTGGTGCGCGCGGCTGACGCGCAGTCCCATGATCGGCGAAGCGGATGCCAACAAATAGCCAGCATGTTGTTGTATTATGCTCCATTATCTGTCATTTTGATGGCAACTATTGGCAATTTGATCAATCGTGGGCGTGCCATGGACGACAAGGACCGTCAACTCATTGCCCTTTTGCGCCAAAATGCGCGCCTTCCCGTCGCGGCGTTGGCGCAAACGCTGGGTGTTTCGCGCGGCACGGTGCAAAACCGGATCGCACGGCTGACGGCGCGCGGCACCATTCAAGGCTTCACTGTGCGCGTGCGGGCGGACGCGGAGCCCGCGCGCATCCGCGCCATCACGATGATCGCGGTGGAGGGCGAGCGTTCGGACCGGATCATCAAGCATCTGCGCGGCTTTCCCGAAATCACCGCGGTTCACACCACCAATGGCCGTTGGGACATGGTGCTGGAACTCAATACCGAAACCCTGGAGGCGTTCGACTTGGCGCTGCAGCGCATCCGCCAGATCAAGGGAATTGCGGGATCCGAGACCAGCCTGCTGCTGTCGAGTTACGCGATGTAGGCGTGGCCCGCCCGACTGCGCGTGACAGGGCCCTTGCCCCTTCGATATACAGTTGAGGACATGGACCTCATTCTCGCCCAAACAGTCGGCCTGCTCGTTGTTGCGTTGTTTGTTGGCATCATCGCGCGCCGTTTGCGCCTTCCCTATACGGTCGGCCTTGTGGTCACCGGAACGTGCTTGGCGCTGGCGCATGTCGAAACGGGATTGGTGCTGACGCACGATCTGATATTCGAGGTCATACTTCCCCCGCTGCTCTTCGAAGCCGCGCTCAGCATCCGCTGGAACGAACTGAAGCGGGACATGGTTCCTGTGTTGACCCTGAGTACCTTGGGCGTCGCGATCTCCGCGCTCGTCGTTGCGGCCGGGATGTCATATTTCCTGAGTTGGCCCATCGCTCCTGCGTTGGTCTTCGGTGTGTTGATTGCCGCGACGGATCCGGTGGCTGTCATCGCCATGTTCAAGGATACCGGCGTCAAGGGCCGGCTTCGGCTGCTGGTGGAGAGTGAAAGTCTTTTCAACGATGGCGTTGCGGCGGTGCTGTTCGGGCTCGCCCTGACATGGGCGCAAGCGTCCGGCGAGAACACCGGCGGACCGCTATCCTTTGCGGCGACCCTTATCCTTACCTCTGGCGGCGGCATCGCGGTCGGACTAACGGTTGCGGCAGCCGTCATGGCCGTGGCCGGGCGCACCGGGGATCATCTCACCGAAACCGCGCTGACCACCATCGCCGCCTATGGTTCGTTCCTCATTGCGCAGCATTTTCAATTATCGGGCGTGCTGGCGACCGTCTCGGCAGGGCTCGTACTCGGCAATGTCGTCGAATTCGGAAAATCGAAGCGCAAAATTATCAGCGAGGCGGGGCGAGCGTTCTTGATGGAGTTTTGGGAATTCGCTGCGTTTATAGCCAACTCTTTTGTGTTTCTTCTGATTGGCGTGGCCATCGCGGCCGTTCCGTTCGGCGGTCTTGGTTGGGTCACCCTGCTGAGCGCGATTGGCCTAGTTCTCGCGGGGCGGCTGGTGACGGTCTATCTGCTTTGCTTACCGTTCAGATGGACAAAATGGGCGATTCCGCTTCGCCAGCAGCATATCCTGTGGTGGGGCGGATTGCGCGGCGCGTTGGCGCTGGCGCTCGCCCTCTCGCTGCCGTCTTCGCTGGCATTTCACAGCCAGATTCTGATTGCCGCGTTCGGCGTCGTGGCATTCTCGGTCGTTATTCAGGGGCTCACGATGCCGCTCTTGATGCGCAAGCTCGGGCTTCTCACGAGCGTTTAGTTGCGCGACCCGGCAAAATTTCGTCCGCCGGCTGCAAGAATTTCTTCGCCAGCAGATGATAGACGCCTTCGCGATTGATGAAGCGCGCGCAGCCATCGGCGATCAGTGCGGTGGCCATAAGGGGAACCAGCATGCCATGATCGCCCGACATCTCCGACACGATCACAAAGCCGGTGATGGGCGCGCGCACGACGCCGGTAAAATACGCCACCATCCCCAACAAAACGATCGGGCCTGGCGCGGCGTGGTGGAATAAAAGCGCGATGTCGGAACCGATGCCCGCGCCCACCGACAGCGAGGGCGAAAAGATGCCGCCGGGAATTCCGCTGATGGAAGAGAGCGCCGTCGCCAGGAGCTTCAGCGGCGCATAGTCGAGCGGCACGGCGCCGGTATGGTGCAGGACGGCTTTGGCATGTTCGTAGCCCGTACCATAGACCGCCCCGTCGCTGGCCAAACCGCACAGCGCGACGCCGAGCCCGCAGATCATCGCAAAGGCGATGGGATTGCTCCGAATCCATATTGCCATGCGCTTCGGCATGGCATCGGGGACCACCACCAGAATTCGGCTGAACAGCGCGCCGGAAAAGCCGCCGAGTACGCCGCACAGCGGCACCGCCATCCAAGCAATTCCGATCGGCAAAGAGGCGGTGGAAAAGCCGAAATAGGTGTAGTTGCCGAGCAGTGCCTGCGCCGTCAGGCCCGCCAGGATCACCGCGCCGATGATGAGCCCGCTAGCCCGAACCTCGAAACTGCGGCTCATCTCTTCGATCGCGAACACCAAGCCAGCGAGCGGCGTGTTGAAGGCCGCGGCAATGCCGGCAGCCGATCCTGCAAGAATCAGCCCGGGGAGACGGCGCGGCGTCAGCCGCCCGATCATGAACATCACCGAGGCGCCGAGTTGCACCGTGGGGCCTTCGCGGCCCGTCGAGGCGCCGACCAGGAGCCCAAGCAGCGTCAACACGATCTTGCCCACCGCGACGCGCATGCCGACCAGGCGCGAACGGCCTTCCATACTCGCCAATTTTCGCGCGGCAATGACTTGGGGAATGCCCGAGCCCTGCGCGGCAGGGAACAAGCGCACGGTCAGGAAAACGATCAGTCCGAAACCCAAAGGGGTCGCGGCCAGCGGCGCATAAGGCCATTGCGCGATAACGGCGTGAAAAATCGCCTGCATCTTGTCAGCGGCGATGGCGAGGCCGACCGCGACAATACCGACCACCAAACCGCCGACCGTGAAGATCGCCCGGCGCTGCCAGCGACGCGAATGGACAAGCAAAACGCGCAAGCGGCGCGGTGAGAGGAACAGTTTCATAGTCCGCTATAAGCCTTCGGTGTTTGCGAACGTCAATATAAATTCTGCAGAAAATCCACTCGGCGGGCGCGGCTCATGCCTCTTTCGGCTTAACGGCATCCAGAATCCGAACCCGATAATACGACCGCAACCTTGATCATCCAGGGAATTGGGCCCCAGAAATAAGAGAGAAATTTCAGGAGTGGGTTGGGCTTCTTTTCTGCGATTTCGTTTGGGCCATATTGGACCAATCGTTCTGCCGCCTCGGCCTGGCCGAGACCGTTCGGCGACATCGACAATTCCTTCTCTACTTCCGTCAGCGGCAGAGATTTCAAATCGTCTTTTTGCATCCGCTTTGGAGGCGGCAATTTGTTCGCGCGCTTTCACGAGTGGGGTACACCACGTCTTCCCCATCTATCCATCACGCTGATGCCGCTTCCTTCATGATCTTGATAATCGTGTTCTCGACCTCCTGCGCGACCACTTCAAGCTGCGATGCGTTAAACATTGCTAACAGAGCGGTCGGCTTCAATGTCGCCAGAACCGTCTTTCCGCCCTCCTCGTAAATAGAGATCCGGCATGGCAGCGCCGTGGAGACACTCATGTTTCCTTCGAGAATTTTCTTTGCTTGCTGCGGCTGGCAAACCTCGAAGATCAGACACTCGGGGGCGAATTCCAGCCCCTTCTTCATCATCGTCTCTTTCAGGTTATGAACATGCATAACGCCGAAATTGTTGGCCGGGACGGCGGCCTGCAAGGCCGCAGCGGTCTCGTTCACCGTTTTGTTCGTCGTAAACGTTATCAGCATAGGCTTTGCCCCGAATGGACGTGAGCGCCAGTTTCGACATGCAAGATCGAGCGGCTGCAAAACACGCCGCGCGTCGCTGGAAAACGCCGCAAAGATAGAGCCGTGATCTTGCGAGCCGATACCCTCGGAAATTACCTAAGCAGAGCGGCGCCGGACCACGCGGTATAACCGCCCGCCAAGCTGACGGATTTGTCATATCCATGCTCGCGCAAGAATTTGACGGCCTGCGCGCTTCTGTGTCCAGTCCGGCAATAGACCACGAGGGTAATGCCCTTGGGAATTTGGCTGTATTGCGCCGAAAGCGTCCCGAGCGGCATCAAAACCGCCCCCGCAATATGGCCCTGACGATATTCTTCGGGCTCGCGGACATCCAGCAGCAGGATTTGCGTTCCGGTTTTGATGAACTGCTGCAGATCGCGAACCTGGATTGTTGGGACCGATATCGGCGCGGATGGCGAAGCGGTCCCTTGTGCCTGAACAGACTGGGCTGGAATTGCAAACAGGCTGACGATTGCGACCACAACTGCAAGACGGACTAGTCTCATAGAAATCTACTCCCCTGCGATCTTATGCGATGGTTACAGTACGGAATTCATTTGGCTCTCGGCGTTTCAATCGGATGCCACGCGCTTACTCGTCCGTTTCGCGTCTCTTTTCCGCGTTGGTGGCCGCGCGACAATTTGCCGGCGTGATTTCGGGGCCGGTCTTGCATCTTTTGCAATGGCTCTATTCGCGGCTTTGCGAGCCTTGCCCACAAATCGCGTCATGGACTGCGCCAAATGGCCGAGGACGACGATCCATTCTTCCAAATGTTCGTCGCCGCGCGCCGTGAGAGCATAGACGCGGCGCGCTGGGCCACTGCTCGCGGCGTCCCACTGGGACGTCACGCAGCCATTTTCTTCGAGTTGGCGCAATGTGCGGTAAAGCGCCGCTAACTCGATGGTCGAATCCGTCATTGCATGACGAGGCAACTCGGCAGCAAGTTCATAGCCGTATGACTGCCCCCCTTCCTTCAGAAGGAACAGCAGCAGAGGCTCGACGAAGCGATATAGATTGCCCATGGCGCAGCTGCATGGATAATCCTTTTTGTGGTGCGGGCATGGCCGACGCAGCATCTGGCGAATTCCTCTTCGTATCGCGCTCTGGCAAGAAGAGGGCTCCCGAACATGCGGGAGCCCATGGAACACAACATTGGTTGCTTACCAGCCGCGCCCCATCCCTCTGCCGCCCCGGAACTCCAGAGCTTGGTGATATAGTTTTATCTTTTCGGCTTCAGGCAGTGCATCCCATTTCGCCTGAAGGTCTGCGGCATATTTCTCGCGTTCCTCGGGCGACATGGCCGTGTACTTGTCGCATTGCTTGTTTCGATAGGCGCGAGCCTTGTTGACCGTCATCTCGCCGATCGCATCTTGCACTTCCTGCCAGTGCATCACGCGCTCTTCCGGCGTTAGATAACGCATGACGCCACGGCATTGGCCAGGACCAATTCCGGCACGCATTCCCGTGGGCGGAGCAAGCGGCGTGTCGGCGGCCAGTGCTGCGGACGATAGAAGCAGTGCGGCGGCGGCGATAGAAAAATTTCTGATCAGGTGCATATCACACCTCCTTCGCGTTGATGTTGCCTCTCGCCATGTAGATGTAACTTGCATATAGCATTGAAGCGACGTGCCGACAAGACGGCGCCAGATAACAACGGTTCTCATTATCGTGTTGAACAAAGCAGCGATTCACACCGCCATGCAAAATCGCGGCGCGGCAATGTGCACATGGCGCAGCATCATTCGGCCTCGTAGATATGCGCTGATACGCATAAGCGGATTTCGGCATGATATCGATATTCACCTTGTTGTCTGCGCTGTCGGACCCGACGCGTCTGGGTGCCATGCGCCTCCTATGGGACGGCAAGGAGCATTGCGGATGCGAACTGATGGAACGCCTGGGCGCCACCCAGTCGCGCATGTCCCGTCACATGGGCGTTCTGAAGAGCGCGGGCTTGGTCGTGGACCGGCGCGATGCCCAATGGGTGCGCTACCGCCGCAATCCCGCGCTCGGCTGCGAATTGGTTGCCATTGTCGACGCCGTAATCGCGGCGTTACCCACCGAGCGGCGCAGGAAAGCCGCATGACCGCCATCGCCGCCGACCGCAAGGAGCCAAAGGCCGTGGTGTGGATCGCGGCGACATCACTGTTTCTTGTCTTGTGGATCGCGCTCTATGGCGAGCTTGCCACGCTTTCCCAGTGGGCGGCTTCGCTGTTGCCACTGGAACCGGCGAGCCAATTTTCGTACGCCGCCGCATTCTTCATCTATGAAACGCCCAAGGTACTGTTGCTGCTTACGCTTGTGGTTTTCGCCATGGGTGTCGTGCGCAGCTTCTTCTCGCCCGAGCGCACGCGTGCCTTCCTGGCGGGCCGCAACGAAGGGCTGGGCAATATCGCGGCAGCGAGTCTGGGCATTGTCACGCCATTCTGCTCCTGTTCGGCGGTGCCGATGTTCCTTGGCTTTGTCTCCGCCGGCGTGCCGCTAGGCGTCACATTCTCCTTTTTGATCGCCGCCCCGATGGTCAACGAGATCGCACTTGGCCTTCTGCTCGCGCTGATCGGCTGGAAAGTAGCAGTCGCATATCTCGCCTTTGGTCTGGCTATCGCCATCGTCGCGGGATGGGTGATTGGGCGATTGCATCTGGAAGGCTGGCTGGAAGATTGGGTGCGCAATCTGAGATCTGGCGTTACCGATCTGCCATCCGCAAAGGTCACCATCGTGGATCGCATCAAGGCCGGGATCGAGGCGGTGAAAGATATCGTCGGCAAGGTCTGGCTTTGGGTTGCCGCCGGCATTGCGGTGGGCGCATTTATCCACGGCTATGTGCCGTCCGGCCTCTTGGCATCGATCATGGGGCGTGACGCTTGGTGGTCGGTTCCTGCCGCCGTCGTCCTCGGCATTCCGATGTACTCCAATGCGGCCGGGGTGATTCCCATCGTCGAGGCGCTGCTCGGCAAGGGTGCGGCGCTGGGCACGACGCTTGCCTTCATGATGAGCGTTACCGCCCTGTCGTTCCCCGAAATGATCATCCTGCGCAAGGTGTTGAACGTGCGGCTGATCGCCGTGTTCGCCGGCGTGGTGGGCACAGGCATTCTGGCCGTCGGGTTTTTGTTTAATCTCCTGTTTTGGTGATGCGGAAGGATTTTCCATGAAACAGATCAAAGTACTCGGCCCGGGCTGCAAGCGCTGCCAGACCACCGCCGATATGGTTCAGGCCGAAGCCGACAAGCTTGGCATCGCGATATCGATCGAGAAAGTAAGCGATTATGCCGCCATTGCCGGATATGGGATTGCCGCCATGCCGGGCATCGTGATCGACGGCAAGGTCGTGCATGCGGGCGGGCTACCCAAGGAAACAGATTTGGCGACATGGCTGAACGCGCCGTGACCGGCATTGACATCACCGCTCACACCGCAAGCGATTGACAAACCGCAAGGACAACCGCGCCCGCCATCGACAGGTTGGCGCGAACCCCAACGAGGTCAGATAATGAAATTCGCCATCACAAGTCAGAACTTCCGCACGATCACGCCGCATGCCGGAAAGACGCGCCGGTTCCTGTTGATCGAGGCGGCGCCGGGAAGCGAACCGGTGGAAATCGGACGTCTCGATCTTACCGAGGACATGGCGATGCACAATTTCACAGGCAGCGCTCATCCCTTAGACGACGTTCAGGTACTGATCGCCGGTAGCGCCGGGTCCGGCTTTATTGCGCGTATGAAGGAACGCGGCGTCATCGCGGTCACGACCGGCGAAACCGATCCGCGCGTGGCGGTGAGCGCTTATCTGGCTGGCACGCTGCAACCGGCGGCTCCGCATGAAGAGTGCGGCTGTCACTGAGGGTGACGTTTAGGCTGTTGCTCCAACCAGCCAGCAAGCGCCCGGCAGCGCAACGCCATCCGGCGTTGCGTAGTGCGCCATCAGGGTACGCAAGCGTTCGCGAATAGCTTCGCGTACGGCCTCGTCCAGTTCAGCGGCGGCGCGAAGCAGCATGCCGCTGCCGAGTGCGCCGTTCGCGGCATCGTTCACATCTTTGCCGATGTTCACCTTCGTCTCGAGTCGCTGGATGAGAATGTCGCGATAGCCGGCACCGGCCAGAATGGTCCGCACGCGCTCGCCGTCGGCAAAGGCAAACTGCCCAGACGATCTGGTACGCCATCGACAGCGCCCCGGCGCGAAAACTGCTGGAGACGCTTTATCAAATCTATTGCGCGCCGACGCCGATTTGCGGACCCGCAGCCAGAAAGCGAGCCTCGAACGGCAGGAGCACCCGCAAATGACGATCAAAAATCTTACCGCCACGGAGGTGGCCAGCGGCCTCAAGGCGGACGCTATCGTCTTGATCGATGTGCGCGAGCCGGGGGAATATGCTGCGGAGCGCATTCATGGCGCCTTGCTGTTCCCGCTCTCCAGCTTTGATCCGCACGCCCTGCCCGAATGCGGCACGCGGGAAATCGTCTTCCAATGCGCATCCGGCATGAGGTCTGCAAGAGCCGTCGCAGCCTGCCAAAAAGCGGGACTGCCCCATGCCAGCCACCTCAAGGGCGGCATTCAAGCCTGGAAGGCAGCCCGGCTAAGGGTGGCTGTAGTCGTCTTGGTGTCCATAAAGGAATTTAGGTCCCGCATTCGGCAGATTAAAGTAGCGGCACGCGGACTAATTTAGAATCGGCACACTACCCGGCCACTGCCGCTCTTTTGAACACGGAGCGCTAAAGCGTCAAACACCACTCTTCCAACGTGTGTCCCCGTACGTGACT
>CAWKIU010000022.1:0-63279 GCA_963849895.1 uncultured Alphaproteobacteria bacterium | reverse complement strand
AAGCTAATTTTATTGCGCCAATTCACGAGTTGGCTCAATGAGTTAGCGCTCGACGATTGGCTTGGTTCACGCAGGATTTGCCTCAACAATCTTTGATACCGACTGATATTCGCGATGTTGACATGAAGTTCTTCGCCAATAGCGAGTGCCATATCGGTCATCGTGAATCAGCCACGCCGCCTGCGAATTGGGCCATCAATTTTCTGATGAGTTTTAGAAATGACTTAAATTCAGAATCTAAAAAACATTACTGCTCATCACGAGAGCTCCTCAAAGGTAATTGTTGATGGGTGGTAATCGGTGTGGGGGAATTGCCGTTCCCCACACCACCTTATTATAGATAGAAGTAATCTCGATGCAAATCTATGGCCTGATAACGTCGCTTGGTTTCATTATACGCATTGTTTCATTTTGATTTACCTGACCGGGCAACGTACCATCTAGATGGGTTACATCGATCCCCTTTTCAATGCACATTTCTGCTATCTCTGGATTTTCCCATGCTAGCATTTTCAATTTATGCCTCGCATACGGGTCATCTAAATGACCGACTAGCGAATCAAATTCCTTTTGAAGTTCCTCAGCATGTTGACGTTTTACATCTTCTTCAGAGGGGGGCACAACCAAATTGATTTGAGGAAATCTCGTTCTTGTTTTGAGCCAAATCTTCACTCTTATGCGGACGTCAATATATTTTATAAATTCGGGGTTCCGTAGAGGAGCAGGTGGTAAAACAACCAAGCCAAATATACCCAGTAGCATCAGTTGCGATAGCGAGGCTCTTACCACCCATGACTCGATAAAGAACCTATCCCCGAAGATTTAATCATTTTTGTCAACACGCCATCAGCATATCGATCACAGGCTTTAGCTGAATTAAAAACAAGACCTTCACCTGCCCGCGCCATCTCGCCGTTTGCGAGATAGATTGCGGTGACGAATAGGTATTTGCTGTCTGGTTTACTTTGGGCTAATGCCGAGGTAACCGAAATCAGCAGCGTAAGAACTGCTATAGTAAGTTTCACTCCTCAGCCTCCGTCTATTTCTTACGAGGCTTGCGATTAATTTTATTGAAGTGTGTTTTTACTTTTATGGATGTTTTGGGGTTCCCAAATTTATCTTTGGTTTTACGGTAATGGGCTTTCGTGAGAGAAATCTGCTTTGCCATTGGCGTGCCCCATGGTTCGAGCGCGCACCACCACACCGCTCACCACCCTGGTGCCGGGTGGTTAGCAGCACGACAACGCAAGGCGTAAACGTGCCCTGCTTATTTCCCATAAAGGCAAGCCGCTAGGCTCACCCGTAGGCTTTCGCCGGGTGTTGCATTGGGCAGGCCACCCGACCGGTGGCTGCCCTGCGTTGTTGATCGCTGCTACGCGACGGTGTACATGTTGACGTATTGTCGTTTTCAGTGCAAATATTAGTTCTATTAACCATATAAGTATTTGATATTACACGGTTATTCGTAACAAGAGTTGGCCGATCAGTTTGCAATGGAAGCTATATTTTGGTACAATTGCTGGTAGATAATTATCGGGAAATACACCCGAAAATGGCGTACTCGACCGATCTCACGGACCAGCAATGGGCCATGATCGAAACATTATTGCCGAAAGCCAAAGAGGGTGGACGGCCTCGAACTACCGACATTCGCAGGGTCTGCGACGCAATTTTTTACCTCGTCACATCCGGCTGCCACTGGCGGCTTCTGCCTTCCGATTTTCCGCCGTGGAGGACTGTCTACGAGTACTTCAAAAACTGGCGAGCCGACGGGACAATCAAACGTCTACAACAACGATTGGTGAAGACCGTTCGTAAGCGCTCGGGGAAAAAAGGTGTTTCCGACTATAGCCATTATTGATAGCCAGAGCGTGAAGACCGGCAAGATGGTGTCGGAGGACAAAGGATACGATGGCGGCAAGCGGGTGAAGGGCCGCAAGCGACATGTCGTGGTTGATACGTTGGGTTTGATCCTTGGCGTGTCAGTCACAAGCGCCAACACGCACGACAAGGTCGGCGGCAAGAACGTCATCAACAGGATGAAGCGTTGGCTGAAAAATAGGAGCCCGAAGAAAATCTACGTCGATGGCGGATATGGCGGAGAACCTTTCCGTCAGTTTGTGCGCGCTACTTTAGGTGCTTCTGTCAAAATCTCGAAAGGCGTTCATCAGAAGGTAAAACGGTTCGTTCCTATCGCCAAACGATGGGTTGTGGAACGTTCGTTAGCCTGGCTTGGTGATTACCGGCGGCTCGACAAGGATCAGGAGAGGCTGGCGAAGAACAGCATCGCCATGATCAGGTGGGCCTCCGTCAGGTTCATGCTGCGGCGCCTTCATCCTAATCCAGTACCTATTTGGTGATGGCTCTGGCCGTACTGCGTCCAGGCCGTAATATATCGGCTGTTTCCTGAAATTATCGTTCGTCAAAATCGGTAAAATATAGTTGGCAGCCGTCAGCAGTTGGCTTGCACCTGACTTTTCAAACAGTCATAAGGAGAGCACTATGTCTGTAATCGGAACATTCACGGCCGCCAAGGATGGCGGTTGGGACGGCAGCATCCACACCCTGACGATCAACTCGAAACTACGCCTTGTGCCAAACGACAATCGCGAAAACGAGAATGCGCCGGCGTTTCTTATCTTCGCGGGCCGGTCCGAACTCGGCGCCGCCTGGAAGCAGAGGACAAACGGCGAAAATCCGCGCGACTATCTCAGCGTCAAACTTGACGACCCAAGTCTGCCCGAAGCGATTTCGGCGGCGCTGTTTGAGGCCGCAGACGGAAAGGAAGCGCAGCTTGTGTGGAGCAGGCGGAGGGTTGAATAGTAGCTCCGGGCTTTTTAACAAGAATTACCTTATATTTCAGATAGTTGATATGTTCCACTTTATTTTTCTGTCAGAAAAGTGTATACGTTTTTCTGACATGAAAATCGAATCGGACCTCAAATCCAAAATCCTCACCCGCATGACGAGACGGGCGCCTTTTGGCGTCTGGACAGCCAATGACTTTCTCAGTCTCGGCTCTCGCAACACCATCGACCAAGCACTTTCGCGCATGAGCGCAACCGGCACCATCCGGCGTATCGCGCGAGGACTATATGATCTGCCTCAGCAAAACACCCTAACCGGAAAACTAACCAATCCCGATCCCCGGCAAGTTATTGACGCGTTGGCCCGTCGTGATCCCACCCGAATGCTTGTCGATGGCATCACCGCGGCCAACGACTTAGGACTAACAAACGCCGTGCCCGCCCGAATCGTAGTTCACACCGATGCACGCTTGCGGCACATCAAGCTGGGTAACCAGACAATTACCTTCAGATTGACATCGCCTGCAAAGCTCTATTGGGCGGATCACCCGGCCATGCGGGTTGTCCAATCACTGCACTGGCTGCGCGACACGTTAGAGGTCGATCGCGAACGCATTCTGCGGCGCATCACCGCGATCCTCAACGATCCAGATCATGGACCAGCTATCACATCCGACCTGCGAAATGGCTTTTCAAATTTGCCAGAATGGATGCAGAAGCTGCTAAAGCCCCTCCTTGAAAAGAAACGGCGCCAGTCTCCAAGTCAGAACGCCGCAAAACACACGGCGAACAAAACATGACGCCGGATTTTGCAACATTTTTATCTGCCAGGGAGCAAGACCGCCGCGACACCTTTCTCGGAACAGCGAGCCGCCTCGGCACAGTGGAGCAAAATGTCGAAAAGGACTTTTGGGTATGCTGGACCTTGGCAGCACTCTTTCACGCTCAACCCAAGGACAGTCCGAGATTACTCTTCAAAGGCGGAACGTCGCTGTCCAAAGCCTTTGGCCTGATCTCGCGCTTCTCCGAAGACATCGATGTTACCGTGTTTCGTAACGACCTCGGGCAAAACGTATCGGTGGAAGAACTCGAAGCATTGAGCGGGCAAAAGCGGCGCAACAGATTGGATGCCATCAAGGCTGCTTGTCGAGAGTATGTGATGGGCGACATGCAAACGCTCGTCCGAGAGCAACTGCGCCGAGTGCTAGGGGAAGGTGGATTGCCGCCGGAAAGTGCGCGTGTCGAGCCTGACCCAGACGATCTAGATGGGCAGAGCTTGCTGGTGTGGTATCCAACCGTGACGCCGACCACGGGGTATGTGCGTCCCGCGGTCAAGATTGAATTGGGTGCAAAATCTGCTCTCGACCCTCATGAAGCAAGAATTGTCCGACCCTATGTAGCCGACGACCTGCAACAGATTGATCTAACCGTGCCAGCAATCACGACGGTGGCTGCAGAGCGCACTTTCTGGGACAAAGTAATAATTTTGCACGGATTGCGACGTTGGTTCGAACGGCGTGGTGTATTGCGCGGAGGCGGCCATCGGATCTCGCGCCACTACTATGACGTCTATCAATTGTTGGAATCGCCGATTGGCAAAAGGGCGACCGCCGATCCAGCGCTGGGCGCTGACTGTGTTCGCCATGCAAGCATGTTCTTCAACAGCCCGGACCTAGACTTAGCGACCGCCACGCCCGGCACATTCTCATTGTCGCCATCGGACGCGATGATCGCTGATCTTGCACGCGATTATCGGGCCATGACGGGCATGATCTTCGGTAACGTGCCGACTTTCGACCAGGTAATCGCAAGCGTCGCGCGGCTCGAACACCTCGTAAACTCTTGATGAGCTGCGAAATGCAGGGACTGCCGGACCACGAGAACGGGTGCTAGCCCTTTCCTCCATTAGCAGACGTGAATTGAGAGCGAGGACGCATGTCTCCTGACAGGATGCCGACGGCCTGTTTGGGCTCCGTTTCGACTGATCCACAAAATTTATTTGACCACCCAAAACCGCCTTACCACTTGTGCCCCATGTGTGCCCCAAGCAGGCTGTGCATGGCGCGAATCCTAAGAAAAATGGCGGAAACCCTGGCGACCCCGGGGTGACTCGAACACCCGGCCTACGGTTTAGGAAACCGCCGCTCTATCCTGCTGAGCTACGGGGTCGTATTTTGGAATCAATGCACGCCGTTTCGTGCAGATCAAGACGTCTCGGCAGGGTGCGGCGTCACAATGGGATGCCGCATTGGTCACGCCTTGCCGAACAAATCGCCGATAGCCGTTTGTGCGTCGGCCTGGATCTGTTTGAGATGGTCCTCACTGCGGAAACTCTCCGCATAGATTTTGTAAACTTCTTCCGTTCCAGACGGCCGCGCGGCGAACCATCCATCCTTGGTGACGACTTTGATTCCACCGATCGGCTGGTTGTTGCCGGGGGCGCGGCTTAACTTGGTCTCGATCGGCTCTCCGGCAAGCATCTTCGCGTCGAATTGGTCCGGTTCCAATTTGGCGAGCAGTTTCTTTTGCTCGCGCGAAGCGGGGGCATCGATCCTTTGATAAAATGATTCGCCCAAATCTTCGGTCACCGACGCATAGAGTTTGCTGGGGTCCTGGCCGGTGCGCGCGGTGATTTCGGCGGCCAGCAAGCCCATGATGAGGCCATCCTTGTCGGTGGTCCAAACCGAGCCGTCCTGCCGCAAGAAGGATGCACCGGCGCTTTCCTCGCCGCCGAAGCCAAGCGATCCGTCGATTAAGCCCGCGCTGAACCATTTGAAGCCCACCGGCACTTCGACGAGTTTTCGTCCCAGCTTCGCCGTCACGCGGTCGATCATGCCGCTGGAGACGGCAGTCTTGCCGATGGCGCTATCGGCGCGCCAGCCGGGGCGGTTCTTGCACAGATAGGCAATCGCCGCGGCGAGATAATAATTGGGGTTCATCAATCCACTAGGGCACACGATGCCATGGCGGTCGGCATCGGTATCATTGGCGAAGGCGATATCGAATTTGTCGCGCATCGCGATCAAGCTCTCCATCGCAAAGCGCGACGAGCAGTCCATCCTGACTTTACCGTCCCAATCGACCGTCATGAAGCGGAATGTCGGGTCGATGGCCGCGTTCACCACGGTGGCCGCGATCTTGTAACGCTCGATAATCGGTTGCCAGTATTGGACAGCAGCCCCCCCCAGCGGATCGATCCCGATTTTCACGCCCGCCGCGCGGATCGCATCCATGTCCACGACATTGGCGAGGTCCGCGACATAGGGCGTGATGTAATCATAGGCATGAATGCAGGATGCCTTGCGCGCCCGCTCATAGGGAATCCGGTGCACACCGTCGAGCTTCTTGACCAGGAATTCGTTTGCGGCATCTTGGATCCAGCCGGTGATATCGATATCGGCCGGGCCGCCATTGGTGGGATTGTATTTGAAGCCGCCTTCATCGGGCGGGTTGTGCGACGGACTGATGACGATTCCATCCGCCAGGCCCGCCTTGCGGCCGCGATTATAAGTCAGGATGGCGTGGCTGATCACCGGTGTCGGCGTGTATCCGCCATGCTCGTCAATCATCGTCTCAACGCCGTTGGCGGCGAGAACTTCCAGAGCGCTGGCAAGGGCGGGCTCCGACAGAGCATGCGTATCCATGCCGAGGAAGAGGGGGCCGTCTATTCCGGCCTTGCGGCGGTAATTACAGACCGCCTGGGAAATCGCGACGATATGCGCCTCGTTGAAGCCGGACGCGAAGGCCGAGCCGCGATGCCCCGAGGTGCCAAAAGCGACGCGCTGCGCGATGACCGACGGGTCGGGCACCTGCGTAAAATAGGCAGTTACGAGCCGCGGGACATTGACCAATAGCGATGCCGGAACCGATTTTCCCGCGAGCGGGCTAATAATTTCGGCCATTTAATCCTCGCATTTCTTGTACCGGAATGAATTGCCGCCGCCATGGGATCGCGGACGCGATTGCTCGGCTGGCTGGGGTGCTACTCAACACCAGCGCCACGATGAGATCAATGTGGTGGCGTGTCGATCCAGAGCCAGCGCGAGCGGTTGATATCGCGCGGATTTGCGACCCAGCCTTTCACATAGAGCTGCACCAGATCCCGGGTGACCATGAAATAGGCAGGCACCCAGGCGTAATCGTCCAGCGCCATCTGTTCCGCTTGCAGCAGCTTCGCCGCGCGCGCCTGGGGATCAGCGGTATTTTGCGCCGCGTCGAGCAGGGCGTCATAGTGTGGATTGGCATAGCCGCCGTAATTCTCGCCACTTCCCGAACGCAAAATGTCCAGAAAATTGCTGGCGTCATTGAAATCGGCAATCCAGGACGGAAACGCGATGTCGAAATCGTGCTTTTGTACCATCTGCTGGAAGACTTGGCCTTCCACCGTGGTGATGTCGATCTCGATATAGACTTTGGCCATCATCGCCTGGAAGGCGGCGGCATTGCGCACGCTGTCTGGATTGACCGAGGTGAGATAGCCCAGGCGCAGGCGCCGATCAGGACCGTATCCCATCGCGTGCATTAACGCCTGCGCCTTGGCGATGTGTTCACCTGCGGGCAAATCCTTGAACGAAAATGCCGCCGTGCCCGGATAGTTCGCGATGCCCGGTGGCACGATGCGATAGGCCGGCGTCTCGCCGATGCGGTGGAGCTTGCCGGTCACGACCTCCCGATTGAAGGCGAGATTCAGCACCTCGCGCAGACGGACATCCTGGAATGGTTTGCGCGCAAAGTTCATCGCGAAATAGGTAACGCCGAGCGACGGCGCGATGCGCAACGCCTGGGGAATATGCGCGCGCATCCAATCGATTTGCGAATTGGGAAACTGATAAAGCGTGTCGAGCTGGCCGACGCGAAATTCGCGCAAGGCCGCATTCGCGTCGTTCGTTTGGTAATAGACGACCGTTTGGATGCGCACATGTGCCGCATCGTAAAATAGTGGATTTTTCTCAAGCGTGACGTGATCGCCGGGCAACCATTCCTTGACGATATACGGTCCGTTGCCGACATAGTGTTTTACGCGCGACCAGGCCTCGCCATATTTCAGATAGGTGTGGCGCGGGATCGGCCAGGCGACTTGATGATCCATCAGTTCGGGAAGATAGGCGGCTGGGTGTTCGAGCGTTACGATCAGCGTCTTGTCGTCCGAGGCATAGATACCGAGCGCGGTTGGCGGCAATCGGCCTGCGCTGATCGCCTGCGCATTCTTCACCACCCACAGATTATAAGCATAGGGCGCTGCAGTCTTGGGATCCACGAGCCGCCGCCAAGCGGTCACAAAATCGGCGCTGGTCACCGGCCTGCCGTCGGACCAAAGGTGATTGCGCAAATGGAACGTCCAGGTTAGCCCGTCCGGCGATGATTCCCAGTTCGTGGCAGCGCCGGGAATAGGCTCGGCGCGCGGGCCTTCGGTCGTCAGGCCCATAATCATATCGCCGACGACGAAGCTCTCCCAAGTACCCCGCACGAAAGCAGGATCGAGACTTGTGATATCGGGACCATTGCCGCGATTGAGTGTGGGGCCGCTGTTGTCGTCATGGCGCGAACACCCCAGCAGCAGCAGCAGCGCGGCGGCGAGAATTGCTCTGGCGGCGGGACCCGATTCCATCGGGCGCTACGCTATCACACCAGGGCGGCGTTGCGGTCGAGCGAGAGCCAGCGGCTCCGGTGAAAATTGACCGAATTGTCGACCCAGCCCATGACCTGCGGCGACACCAGATTGCGCGTCACGCCAAAGAACACCGGCACGATCGCCGCGTCGTCGAGCACGGTCTGCTCGGCCTCCTCCAGTACGGCAACCCGTTGCTGCGGATCGACGGTGATGTCGGATTTGTCCATCAGCGCGTCGTAACGCGGGCTTGCGTAAGAACTGTAGTTAAGGTCGGTGGTGGAGGATTGCATCAGGAACAGATAGTCCTTCGCATCGCGGTAGTCGGCGATCCAACCCGACCAGCCCACGGCAAAATCGTGTTTTCGCATTAAAGCATAATGGACCTGGCTTTCCGACGGGACGATGCGGGCCTGCAAGCCTACTTGGCGCCACATTTCCTGAAACGCGACGGCGACAATTTTGGACTCGGTCGTGTTCATCGTGTTGAAGTCGAAGGCGAGCGGATTGCCGGGGCCGAACCCGGCTTCGGCAAGCAGGCGTCTTGCTTCGGCGGCGCGCGCCGGCATCGCCATGGATTTGAAGCGCAGTTGCGCTTTGCCGGGGTAACCAGGAAGCGTCGGCGGCACGAATCCATAAGCCGGCGTTTCCCCGCCGCGCATGACCTTGGCGCAGATAATTTCGCGGTCTATGGCCAGCGAAAGCGCCGTTCGTACGCGCAGATCGTCGAATGGCTTGGCCTCTAGGTTGAACTGGAAATACTGGCTCAGCATATAGGGCGACAGTCGCACTTCGCGCGGCATGGTGCGCTTTAGCCAGTCCACCTGCTGCGGCGGCATCGTGTCGGTCAAGAGATCGAACTCCCCGCCGCGAAAGCGCTTGATTGCCGCCGAGGAATCCTGTGTCGGATAATAATAGACATCCTCGACGGCCACACTGTCACGCGCGCAGAACCGAGGATTCTTGACCAGACGAATATAGTCGTTCGAGAGCCACTGCTTCAGCACATACGGACCGTTGGTGACGATATTTTGCGCCTCTATCCATGCGTCGCCGTGTTTCTCCACGACATGCGCGGGCACGGGCATCGCGGTCTGGTGCATTAAGAGCTGAGACAGATATGGCACCTGGAAAATGAAGCGCAATTCGAGCGTCTTTTCGTCGAGCGCACGCACGCCGACTTTGTCGGGGGGCAGCTTTCCCTCCGCGGCCTGCTGCATATTCTCGATCGGGTAGAGAATGGCGACGTATTGCGCGGCGGTCTTCGGATTGGCAATGCGCCGGAAGGCATAGACGAAATCGTGCGCAGTCACCGGCTTGCCGTCCGACCAATTGTGGTCGCGGATCTTGAATGTATAAACCAGGCCGTCCGGGCTGACCGTATAGCTTTCCGCCGCGCCCGGAACGGGCATGGCGCTGGCATCCTCGGTCATAAGCCCCATGAACATATCGCAGACAATGTTGTTTTCCCAATTGCCCTGGATCTTATGGGGATCGAGCGAGTCCGGTTCCGCACCGTTGCCGCGATAGAGCGTGCGAGGACCGGAGGTTGAAGGCTTGAACGCGCTTCCGGCATGACCGCGAAACGATATCGCCAGCGCACCGGCTGCGAGGATCGCGCCACCCGCCACCGCACCGCGCCGCGTTAGTTTGTTAGACGACGTCATATTAATGTTTCTCCGCCTCGCATTGGCGCTGCCATTGCCATATCATCCTGCCTTCCGGGTGGGATGCGCCGCCATGCAATTGAAACCTAGAGCGATCACAACCATGAACCTTCGTCCTTTGGCCGGCCTGGCCGTCATCCTGATTGTTGCCTGCGCCGCCGAGGCCGCGTCCAACGACGATGTGGTCGCCGGGCTCGGCAAATGCGCCGCCTTGACCGATAGCACGCTGCGCCTTGCCTGTTATGACCAGCTTGCCGCGGGCGCCACCGCGCCGGTTCAGCCGGCACTGCAAAGCCCGGTCGCTGCCCCACCCAAGGAAGACGCAAAATCCTGGTTCGGCCTCGATGTTGGCGGGTGGTTTGCCAACGAAACCCCGCCGGCCCGTCAGACGAAGCCGGAGCAATTCGGCAGCGAGGTATTGCCGCCACCACTGGTGGCACCGGGCGCAACGCCGCCTGCCAAGCCTCTCGACAGCATTACCGCGACGGTCGACGACTTTGCATTCAACGACAGCGGCCACTTCACCGTGTTCCTCGACAACGGCCAGATTTGGCAGCAGCTCCAAGGAGACGCCGACCGCGCGCGTTTCAGCACGCACGGCAAGGACCAGGTCATGATCGAGCGCGCCGTGATGGGCAGCTATGAACTGTCGATCGACGGTCATTCGCATGTCTTCAAGGTAAAGCGCATCAAGTAACAACCTCGTCATGCTCGGCGACCAGATGGCCAGGGGCGACCTGAATCAGTTTGGGGCGATATTGCTGCGCCCCCGGATCGTCGATCAGCTTTGATTTCAGGAAGGTGAGACCGGCGCGCGCATCGAGCGGCGAGGGCAGGTCACCCGATAGCTTGGCGCGTGTCCTTGCCCGTTCGATCTTAGGATCCGGCACGGGCACGGCGGCGATTAATGCTTTTGTGTAGGGATGCCGCGCGTCGCGGTAGATCGTTTCGCGGTTGGCGAATTCCACCACTCGCCCCAGATATAGAACCATGACGCGATGCGCGAGCTGGCGCACCACCGCTAGATCATGGCTGATGAAGATCAGCGCCATGCCCGTCTCGGCCTGCAGCGCGGAAATCAACTCCACGATCTGTGCCTGGATAGAGACATCCAGTGCGCTGACGGCCTCGTCGCAGATGACGAGTTTGGGTTCGACAATCATGGCGCGGGCCACGCCCACGCGCTGGTTCTGCCCGCCGGAGAATTCGTGCGGGTAGCGATTGATCCAGGCTGGCTCCAGCCCAACACGCTCCATCATCGCCTTGACGCGCGCCGCCACCTCGTACCGCGAAAGACCGGGCATTAGCGCCCGCAAGGGTTCGGCGATCGATTGGCCAACAGTGCGGCGCGGATCAAGGCTCGCCAGCGGATCCTGGAAGACGATCTGCAGTTCGCGGCGAAGCTTGCGAATTTCGTCCCGGCGCGTTGCGTCTAGCTCGCGCCCGAGCCAAACCACCGAGCCGGAGGTGGCTGGCAGCAATTGGAGGATGGCGCGCGCCAGCGTGGATTTTCCGCAGCCGGATTCCCCGACCACGCCCAGCGTCTCGCCTTGGCGCAGCCAGAAGCTCACGCCATCCACGGCACGTAGCGACTTGGTGATCCAGGGGGCGACCTTGACCGGAAAATGAACATTGAGGTCGAACACTTCGAGAAGTTCGGGTGCGTCCGGTGCGGGATTGGCGCGCGCCGAGGCCTTTTCCTGTTTGTCGAGCCGTGGCATCGCATCAAGCAAGATCTTGGTATAGGCATGTTTTGGCCGGTAGAAGATGTCGTCGACCGGGCCGGACTCGACGATTTCGCCTTCGCGCATCACCTGCACGCGGTCGGCAATGCCGGCAATCACGCCCATGTCGTGCGAGATCATCACCACCGAGGTTTTCAGCTCGGTCTTGAGTTCGCGCATGATCTCCAGAATTTGCGCCTGCACCGTCACATCGAGCGCCGTGGTCGGCTCGTCGGCGATTAGTAGGTCCGGCCCGCTCACCGTCGCCATGGCGATCATCACGCGCTGACGCATGCCGCCGGAAAGTTCATGGGGATATTGGCGCAAACGCTGGCGCCCTTCGGGAATGCGCACGATCTCAAGCATCTCCAGCGCGCGCTTCTCGGCAACCTCGGCCGGAATGTGCCGATGCGCGCGCAATCCTTCGACGATCTGCTGTCCGATGGTCAGGTGCGGCGTCAACGACGTCAGCGGATCCTGAAAAATCATTGTGATGCGCGAGCCGCGAAACCGGTTGAGCTTGCTCTGGCTGAGGCCGAGGATTTCCTGGCCGCGATATTTGACGCTACCCGTGGCGCGCCCGTTCGACGACAATAGCCCGGCCGCCGCCAGGAAGAGCTGGCTCTTGCCGGAACCGGATTCGCCCACCACGCCAAGGCATTCGGCCTCGGCAACGTCGAAGCTGACGTTCTTGACCGCGTGAACCTCTCCGTCATGCGTGGAGAAGCGCACATCTAGTCCCCGAACCTGGAAAATTGGCTCCGGCATCTCAGCGATCCTTGGGATCGAGCGCGTCGCGTAGCCCGTCGCCGATGAAGTTGAAACAGAACAACGTCACCGCCATGAACAGGGCGGGGAAGATCAGCATCCAGGGCGCAATTTCCATCTGGTTGGCGCCGTCGCCGATCAGCACGCCCCAGGATGTCAGCGGCTCCTGCACCCCCAAACCTAGGAACGACAAAAAGCTTTCCGCCAGGATCACGGTCGGAATCGTCAATGTCACATAGACGATCACCGGCCCCAGCAGATTCGGAATGACATGGCGCAGGATGATCGCGAACGGACCGACGCCGCCCGCGCGCGCCGCTTCAATGAATTCCTTTTGCTTGATGGAGAGCGTCTGACCGCGCACGATCCGCGCCATGGTCAACCATTCCACCGCCCCGATGGCGACAAACAGCATGACAAAGTTGCGGTGAAAAATCACCATTAGGATGATGACGAAGAATATGAACGGCAGCGAATAGAGCACATCGACAAGGCGCATCATGACCTCATCGAGCGTGCCGCCCGCATAGCCGGCGATCGCGCCATAGAGAACGCCGATCGCAAGGCTGACCAAGGTTGCCACCAGACCCACCGCCAGCGAAACCCGTGCGCCATAGAGAACGCGAATGAACAAATCGCGTCCGACGGAATCGGTGCCGAACCAGTGCGTGCCGCCCGCGTTGCAGATGACGGTCTGGTCCGGCCACCAATCTGGCGAACACGACACCACGTTCCAATCCTGGGATTCAAAGCTGTATTGCGACAGCAGCGGCGCGAAGATCGCCATCAACGCCACAATCGCCAGAACGATCATGCTGGCGACGGCCGCCTTGTTGGCGAACAGCCGGCGGCGTGCGTCGACCCACAGGCTGCGGCCTGCCATCTCCTGCGCGCCGACCATCATTGCCGCGTTTTGCGAGCCTCGCCATAGCGTTATCATCGTTTGTAGCTCACACGCGGATCGAGCACGGAATAGAGAAGGTCGGCGACCAGATTCAGCACGATGATGAAAACGGCATAGACGATGATGACGCCCATCATCAACGTGTAATCGCGGTTGAGCGCGGCATTGACGAAATAGCGTCCGATGCCCGGAATGCCGAAAATTTGTTCGACAATCAGCGATCCGGTGAGCAGTCCGGCGATGGCTGGCCCCAGGTAGCTCACCAGCGGTAACAACGACGCGCGCAGGACATGGCGAAACAAGATGAGGTGAGCCGGAAGACCCTTGGCGCGCGCTGTGCGCACGTAATTCGAGTGCAGCACCTCAATTGTCGAACCGCGCACTAGCCGCGCGATAATCGCGATCTGCGGCAGCGCCAGCACTGCCACAGGCAGGATCATGTTGCGCAATGCTCCGCCGTGCCAGCCGCCGACAGGCAGCGTCAAATCCATCCCAAGAAAATCCACGCCGTAGACGCCGAATATCAAGGTCAGAATGGGTGCGGTGACGAAAGTGGGAATTGTGATACCGATCATCGCCAACGTCATCACGCCGTAATCGCTGGCCTTATTCTGGTTCAGCGCGGCGACCGTCCCCAGCGAAATCCCGAACACAAGGGCAAGGATCATCGCTGCAATGCCCAGCTTCGCACTGACCGGCAATCCGGCGGCGATCAACTCGCCGACCGTGAAATCCTTGGTCTTGTAAGATGGGCCGAGATCGAAATGCGAGAGTTTGTCGAGATAGAGAAAATACTGCTGGTAAACGGGCTTATCCAAGTTATAGGCCGCTTCGATATTATGCTCGATCTCGGGCGGCAAATGGCGGTTGGAATCGAACGGACCGCCGGGCGCAAGACGCATCATGAAGAATGTGAAGGTGACGATGATAAACAGTGTCGGCAAGGCGCCAAGGAAGCGGCGGATCGCATAGGAGAGCATCTGTTTCTCTTCTCGCGGTTCGCACCATTACGGAATCAAACCGTTATATCGAAGTTTCGCGACCGTCATTGGCATGTCAATGCGCGACGATTTCGGAATATCAAGAATTTATGAAAGATTCGAAAACCGCGCGGCGCGGCCTGCATAAATTGCAGGCAATCGCTTCGTAAAGTTTGCAACTTTTGTCTATTTTACAGTCGCAAGCCACATCTGCCAGTGCATCTCCACATCGCCGCCATGCATTTGCCACCACCTGTCGTCGACGGCGAAGGCGGTTGCGAAATGGCATGGTGTCGTCGGTTCGAACGGCGTCATGGCGATTTTGAGATCGGGATTATCGGTCACATAGGGCAGGGCACTCGCGCGCGCCGGGCCGTACGGCACCCAGCTCGCCACACCGGCAAGATTCCTAGCTTGAGTTGCAAAGCGAATAAAATCTAGCGCCAGCGCGCGCCTGGGATTGCCTTTGGGAATTCCGAAGACATCGAGTTGGGTCAACTGGCGATCCCAGATGACGCTCAATTTGTTGCCATGGGTCGCGGCGTCGAAGATGTCGCCATTGAGGATGGTTGCGAAGGCCGCCCTGCCGTCCGCCAGCATCGCCGCTGGCGGATCGCCGGCACTCCACCACAGCAGCGCGCTCTTGATCGTGTCGAGCTTGGCGAGCGCGCGCGCGACGCCTTGCGGCGTCGACAGTGTGGCATAAACATCGGCTGGCGCTACGCCATCGGCTAATAGCGCCATCTCGAGATTCAGCTTGCCGCTGGAGCGCCTGAGCGCGCGCGGGCCGGGATACTTCGTCAGATCGAAGAAATCGGCAAGCGTGGAGGGTTGTTCACCTTTGTAGCGATGCGGATCAAACGCGATGACTTGACTATAGACCACGCTCCCCACCCAGCATGGCCCTATGGCGTTGGCAACGAAATCGCGCGCCGCTGGCGTGCCGTTCGGGCCGGTGGGGAGCGATGCGGCGTCGATCGGTTCCAGCAGCCGTTGCGCACAGGCATCTACGGCGTCGGGCAGTTCGAGATCGACGACGTCCCAATCGTATTTCTTTGCCCTGACTTGGCGGGCGAGGTCGGCCACGCCGCCGTCATATTCGGCGATGCGTGCATTTGTGCCGCTGCGATCGGCAAAGGGAAGCAGCAAAGCGGCTGTCTGCGCGTGACTGTACTGTCCCGGCCATGTGGCAAGCGTCAGCGTGGGGGCTTTGTGGGTCAGCCACAGCCAGCCAAACGTGCCCGTAACCAGAAGAAAATAGGCGACTGTGGCCGTCACCACGATCCAACGCTTCATGAATTTGCGAGCCTCAATGGATGCCAAACATGTTCTTTAATACATCGGTGGTGCTTTTGTGTTTCTTCTTGGGGGCTGCATTATCGTGTGTCTTGTTGTCGCCGCCGAACAGTCCCTTAAAGGGCGCGCGCCCCGATTCCAGATTCTGCAGCACGCCCTTTACCACACCGGCAAGGTCCGGCGCATAGTGTACATGATCCCACGAACCCTTGACGCGGAACGGAATGCCTATGGCAACTCCCCTCACCGCGGCCTTAGGAACCAGGCGAAAATCGATCGATCGATTACCGATATCGATGTCGCCCGTGCCGGTCATCGAGACAAGCGGTCCGGCGAGCCGGAAATCCTTGTTGCTCAGAACGCCGCTCGCAATGACGAAATGTCCGCCCATGTCGTGGAAGTCTGTCGTCGCCACTTGGCCCGTTGCTTCTCCGCCAAGCACCATTTGAACGGTGCGCGCCACTGCGCCCAGATCGACACCGCGAATCCGGCCATGCGTGGCGGAAATTGCGCCACTGCCCGATAGGGAATGCATCACGGCGAATGCGTTGCTACCGCGCGCCTGAACGGCAAGGGTCAGCGATCCGGTCCCCTCGATGCGGTCGATACCCAGCGTGTTGTCAAGGAATGGTCGTAACGCAATACGGTCAAACTGGAGCTTGTTGCCGATGGAGGTGCCGCCATGACCGTCGGGCGCAATGTCCAGTTCCGCGCGGCCCGTCCCGCCATAAAGTGTGATGGGGTCAAGGCGGGCGTTTAGCGTCCCATTTGAAACGACGATGTACGCGACCGTCTTTTCCAATTCGAGGTTGCGCACGCGCAATGCTCCGACGCGCAAGGTTAGGCTGGCGTCAATATCTTTTGGTAGGGCAAAATTGATCGGCGCCTTGCTCCAGCCGGTATTGTTACTAGACGCGGGCTTCTGCCCCGGTTTCCCAGGCGCTTGTAGGTACGGATTGAGGTCGAGGCGATCGGTCGACAACGTACCTGTCGACGCGGTTGTCTTGCCCCGCGTGTCGACGGT
This sequence comes from uncultured Alphaproteobacteria bacterium, assembly GCA_963849895.1. Classification (GTDB taxonomy): domain Bacteria; phylum Pseudomonadota; class Alphaproteobacteria; order Micropepsales; family Micropepsaceae; genus Rhizomicrobium. The sequence goes on along the minus strand of CAWKIU010000022.1, from coordinate 46,501 downwards.
CAGATCACCAGTCAAATTCTGGCGGTCAAGGGCAACGCGCAGTGGCGAAAAGCGGGCGATCTTGTCCTTCAATACGATGTGACTCTCCAGCGACATCGCATTAAGGCCGCCGCCCGGCGGCAGATTCTCGCCAAGCCACTGCGATACGGCGCGAAGATGGGTCGTGTCGAATTTGACATCGCCCTTCACCTCGCCGCCCGGGTCCAGCAGCCCCTTGATGCTCGCCTGCATCATGTCGGAGGTGAGCGACACGTTCAGCGACGTAAGACCGTCGCCGAGAAGGGATTTGAGCGTCACGATTTTGGCGTTGAAATCGACGCGGCGCGCGGCCAGCATCAGATTGCCGTCGATATTGATCGGCCGGTCCAGCCGCGTGATGTCGATTGTGGCGTTGACATGATCGACAGCGCGATGGGTTCGCGTCTTGGTGTTATCATATGTGATTGCGCCGTCACTGATCTTGATGCCGGAAAACTCGGTATCCTGGGGCAGCGTTACGGAACTCCCGCCGCCACCGGGTTGCCCTCGCTTGCCGAATGTCCAATTGGCCTTGCCGGCCGCGTCCACTTCCAACTCGATTGTCGGCCGGTCGAGGACGATCTGCGCCAGCTCCACCTTGCCCTTCAGCAGCGGCAGAAAGCGAATGGTGAGCTTGATATCGCCGACGCTGACCATGGCTGCGGCGCGCCCGCCGGGCATATTGGCGAAAGTGACCTTTTCCGCCCTTAGGCCAAATTGCGGGAATAGCATCAGCCGGAGCGGCCCGTTGATGCTCAGCGTGCGCCCGGTTGCGTGTTCGGCGGCGGTTTCGATGCGCGCGCGGTAGGCGTCCACCGGCACCAGGAAGGGCAGGATTAGGACCAGCACCAAGAGTGCGGCGGCACCGATCAGGCCAAAGCGGAGATATTTGTTCATGGCCGGGGATCATATCGCCGCGCGCGGCAGGCGCCACCTTGCATTTACGGGGCCTCGCTCCTAGTTTCCGGCCTTCCTGGCCATGCAGTTGTAGCTCAGTTGGTTAGAGCGCCGGATTGTGGATCCGGAGGTCGGTGGTTCGAACCCACCCAACTGTACCAGTCATGGCGCGCCCTGCGCTTAATGCGCGCCCTGGCCTGGCGCCGCTGGTTTGCGCAAATTCGTCACCATGATGCAGGCGGCCATGAAGAGGGCGAGCGCCAATGACGACTGAATGCGGTCGAGATTAAGTCCACCTTCATGGAGCGGCTTGGTCAGGATGTCGCCCAACGTCGCGCCGAGCGGACGAGTGAGGATGAAGGCCGACCAGAACAGAACCGTTCGCGGAATATTCGTGAAGAAATACGCTGCTGCAATTAGCGCGATCAACCCGCCGAAGACCAGTGCGCCGCCCTCAAACCCAAAACCCCTGCTGTCGGCCAGATAATCCCCAAGCGCGGTGCCCAGCGTGTTCGAGGCAAGGATCGTCGTCCAATAGAAGATTTCCGTCTTGTGATCCGCGATGCGCGCGACGGAGATGCTGCCGGTGCTGACCCGCCAGGTCGCAAGGCACAACAGCACGACGCTGAACAGGATCAGCGAGGCCAGCGGATAGCCGAGGCCAGCAGTGCGGTCCAAATAGTCGGAGATGGTGGTTCCGACGGTCGTTGTCGCGACGATGACAAACCAGTAAGTGAACGGGTGGTAGCGCTTCTGTGAAATCTGCAGCACTAGGGCGACTAGGAAAATCGCGGCGAAAATTCCGGTTGCGATCAGATAGCCGAGGTGCATCGACATCGACACGGCGTCACCGCCGGTTTCGCCCAGCGTCGTCGCCGCGATCTTGGCGACCCAGAACGCCAGCGTGACGGCGGGAACCTTGTTCAACCGCAGAGCTTCGTTCATCGGCAAGTAATCCTTCTCATGATGAACGGCACGACCTCGCCACAACCCGTATGTAGAACACTAGAACGTAAAGAGCAGCGCGGTGTACCAAGAATACTGATTGGTGTCGCCCGCGTTCTGAATACCAGGACCGAAGGAGGCCATCAGATGATAGTGATCGCTCAGATCGTAGATCGCGCCCGCGCCGATCCCAGTGCTTGCCCGCCCGCCGATGGTATCGGCGGTCTGGTGGTAGAGTTCCGCGCCGATTTGCAAATCGGGAGTCAGCTGCTTGGTTAGCGCCCAACCCATCAAGCAGAAATTCCGCGAATCCGCGCCGCGATCGATGACACATCCGCCGCCGCCGAAGGTGGACCAAGTTTCCCAACTCTTCCCAATCCAAAGCGGCAACAGAAGCGACGCATGGCGCTCTCCAAAGGCGGGCGAACCGGCCGGAAGGAATATGCGCGGAAAAAAAGCAACGTCCCATCCCACATCTTCTTGGCGCAGGAAGCGATATTTTGCGGCAAGTTCGACATTGCCCAGTCCTGCGGTTGTTCCGCCACCCGGCGCGGTCTCGAAGGCAAGCGGCGCGACCGCGGTCAATTGCAGATTGGGACCGGCGCCATAGTTGAAATCTATGCCCGCGGCACTGCCAGTTCCCGTCCGCGTTGTTGTGCCCGCGTCGAACAGATAAATCTCAAAGTGCCCGTAGTCCGTGGTCTGCGGATCGTCGGTGACATAAGGCGGCCCGCCAAATGCTGGGCGGCCAAATGCAAGCGCTGCAACGACGAAAGCAAGAATACGCGCTCTACGCATCGGCCCCCGCGCCTGACGTCCGTGCTTCTATTTGCCTGACTTCGAAGGCACCGGATCGAGAAACAGCAATCGCGCCGAACCCGGCTTGATACTATAGCGATGCCTGTAGTCGGTGGGCGCCGCAGCTTCGTTGACCGTCATGTCCGCCGTCACCAGATAGATGCGGCCGGTCTTGGGATCAAGCGCCATGGTACGTGCGCCATATTCGGTTGCGACTGCCGGCATCGTCACGAAGGTATCGGGCGACACCTCCGAAATAACCGAAAGCGTGCCGTCGCGGTTCGAGCTGAAGGCGAGGCTGCGCAAGGGATCGAATGCGTCGAAATCCGTGCCTTCGCCGATGGGGAGGTTCGTGATAACCGCGCCGGTTCGCGCGTTCACCACGGTCATCACTTTGTTGGCGCAGCTTGCGAACAAGCGCATATTCGCGCGGTCGATGGCGAGGCCGTGTGGCCTTGTGCAACCTGGCATCGGCCAATGCGCATCGGCGACATTTGTCGCCGTGTCCATGCGGACAATCTCGTTCTTCTCGGCGCCATCGACATAGAATTTGCCGTTCTCGCCCGATACGCCGAATTCCAAACTGCCGCCGCCATCAATGGTGGCGATGGCAGTGTCGGTCTTGGGATCGATCACGGTCACTTTCCCGGAATTGCCGTCGATCACCAGAATATGCCCACTCGGCGAATCGAACACGATGCCGTCCGCATCCGGCTCCGCCTTAATGCGATTGATGATCTTCAAAGTCTTGAGATCGAACGACACGGCAATGCCCGCCTTGCCGTCATCGGTGTAGCCTTTGCCGAGGGAATGCACGAAGGCAACCCCATGCGTCCCGCCGGTCAGGCCTTCGATCCTGCCGATGATTGTGCCGCTTGTCCCATCGGCCACCGTAACTTGATCGCCATGCGCGACATAGACGCGCCCGGAAATCTCATCGAATACGACATAGTCCCAGCGATCGGGTGCGCCCAGCGCCACGGTTTTGGTGATTTGATAGGTCGGCGGATCGGCTGGAGGCGCAGCCCCTGCGGGCAAGGCAAGCGCGAGAAGCGCAGCGGCGGCCAAAGGTGCGGCTAAATTCATTGGGCGTTCCTCGTAGCCATGTCCGATCCTGTACCCGGACCGTATGCGCCGGATTGTTGAACCTTATGCGGGCACAAGGAAACCCTTGCGATCATGAAGAAAACTTTGTTTTCAATACGTTACTTGCGGCGTTCGGCGAATGGCCGCGCCGGACAGGATAAAGCCGGTCTTTTCCTTGCCGGACAAGGGCTTAAGCGGCTACAAGGCCCGCACATCCTGGGTCGCGCAACATGAGTCAGCAAAAGCCATCCCGTCCCAAAGCGCGGCTTCCGCGCGGGTTTCGCGACCGCTCGGCGGGCGAGATCGCGGCGGAGCGCCGCCTGATCGATACGATTCGCGGCGTCTACGAGAGCTATGGATTCGCGCCGCTGGAAACGCCCGCCTTCGAATATACCGACGCGCTGGGAAAATTCCTGCCCGACGTGGACCGTCCGAATGAAGGCGTGTTCAGCCTCAAGGACGACGACGAGCAATGGCTCTCGCTGCGCTATGACCTGACCGCGCCGCTGGCGCGCTATGTGGCGGAGAATTTCCAGAACCTGGCCAAACCGTTCCGCCGCTATCAGGTGGGCCCGGTGTGGCGCAACGAGAAGCCCGGCCCAGGCCGCTTCCGCGAATTCACCCAATTCGACGCCGACACGGTCGGCAGCAACTCCCCCGCCGCCGACGCCGAACTGCTGATGATGGTCTGCGATGCGTTGGAGGCGCTGGGGCTGAAGCGCGGCGAGTATGTGGTGAAGGTGAATAGCCGGAAGCTACTTGATATGGTTCTGCAAGCGGCTTGGGTCGATGCATCTCAAAAAGGCACTGTATTACGTGCAATAGATAAGTTTGATCGTCTCGGTGAGGATGGCGTCAGACTGCTTCTCGGTTCAGGTAGAAAAGATGAGTCCGGAGACTTCACGAAGGGCGCAGGCTTGGACGCCGAACAAGTTTCACTCGTAATGGAATTGTTGACCAGTAAGTCTGGTAGGTACGAGACAACGCTCGCCGTTCAAGATTTGAACGCAATAATGAGTATTCTAAGAGCTAATGGATACGATGACGATAGGGCGGCTATCGACACAAGCATCATCCGCGGCCTCGACTATTACACCGGCCCCGTCTTCGAAGCGCAGTTGACGTTCCCTGTCACAAACGAGGCAGGCGAGATGGTGGTCTTCGGTTCCGTCGCGGGCGGGGGGCGCTATGACGATCTGGTCGCGCGGTTCACCGGCCAGCAGGTTCCGGCGACCGGCATTTCCATTGGCGTGTCGCGCCTGCTCACCGCACTGCAATCGCGTGGCCTCACCGGCGAAGAAAATCCGCTGATCGTCGTGCTCTCGCTGGGCGATCCGGCGCAGAGCTTCGCCACCGCGCGCGAGTTGCGTGCCGCCGGGCTCCGTGCGGAATCCTATGTCGGCACCAAGAAATTCGGCGATCAGCTCAAATATGCCGACAAGCGCGGTGCAGCACTTGTCGTCATGGAAGGCGAGGACGAACGCAATGCCAACCCGCCGCAAATCACCATCAAGGATTTAAAGCTCGGCGCGGAAATGTCCAAGTCGGTTGAAAGCCGCGCCGAATGGGTCGGCGCCCGCGCCGCGCAGGAAACTGTGAATCGCACCGATCTCGTCACGAAAGTGCGTGAACTGCTCGCGCGCAAAGGCTGAGCCATGTCCGCCTTCCCCACCTATGGCCCCGACGAAATCGCGGCGCTGGACGATCAGGCCGCCGCGATCCTCGGCGTGTTCGCCGCGCGCGGCTACACGCGTCACGAGCCTTCCATCTTGCAGCCCGCTGCGATGTTCGTAGATCGCTCGGGTGAGGAAATTCGCAGGCGCACTTTCGAACTCACCGATCCTTCAGGCCGCGAACTTTGCCTGCGCCCCGACCTCACCATTCCCACCTGCAAATGGCAGGTGGAGAGCGGTGCGCCTTATCCTGCGCGGCTTTGCTATCACGGCCCGGCATTTCGTCAGCGCGCCGGCGACGGCCCGACGCAATTTCTTCAAGCGGGCGCGGAACTGCTCGGATTGCAGGATCGCGCCGCCGGCGATGTGGAGATGATGCGGCTCGCCGTCGATGCCTTGCGCGCCGCGGGCCTTGCCGAATTCGACATGAAGATCGGCGATCTTGGTCTCTTCGCCACGCTGATCGACGCGCTCGACGTTCCCGCGCAATGGCGCGGACGGCTGAAGCGTCACTTCTGGCGCAGCGGCTATTTCGAGACCTTGCTGGCGCGCATGGTGTCGGGCGAGATGAACGACGCCCAGCGCAGCATCGATGCGCTGCACGGTGTCCGCCTGATGGACCTCAAGCCTGCCATCGAGGCTTTGATCGACAAGGAAGGCGATGCGCCGCTGGGCGGACGCACGCGCCAGGAGATTGTCGAGCGGCTCACAATTCAGGCGTCCGATGGCGCCGCGCCGAAGCTCGCGCCCGCCGTGGCGCAAACGATCACCGCCATGTTGGCGGTCAGCGGGCTCGCGCCCGCTGCGCTGGAACAAATCCGTAGCCTGACGAAATCCGTGGTTGCAAAGATGGAAAAGCCGCTGGCGGCGATGGAGGCACGGCTGGCCGCGCTTGCGCAGCTTGGCATCGAGCCAGGCTCCGTCCGTTTTGTCGCGCATTTCGGGCGCAATTTAGAATATTACACCGGCTTCGTTTTCGAATTTTGGTCGCGCGGCACGCCGCTCGAAATCGCCGGTGGCGGCCGCTACGACACACTTTTGGAGTCGCTGGGCGCGCCGCGCGGCACGCCCGCAATTGGTATCGCCATTCGCAGCGAGCGACTGCTTGCCGCCGTGCGGGGAGGGCGCTGATGTCCGAACCCGTCACGCTCGCCATTCCCTCCAAGGGCCGGCTCAAGGAGCAGGTGGACGCTTATTTCACTAAGGCTGGCGTTGCGTTGAACCAAACCGCCGGCGCGCGCGGTTATCGCGCCACGGTGGAAGGGCTATCCGGCATCGACGTGATGCTGCTATCGGCGGGGGAAATCGCCGCCGCGCTGGTGGGCGGCGACGTGCATTTGGGCGTCACCGGCGAAGACCTCATCCGCGAGGCAGCGCCGCAGTTGGAAGGCCGCGTGACGCTCCTCAATCCGCTTGGCTTCGGTTTTGCCGATGTCGTGGTGGCGGTGCCGCGCGCCTGGATCGATGTTTCCACCATGGCGGACCTCGACGATGTATGCGCCGCTTTCGCTCAGCGCCATCGCCGCCGCCTGCGCGTCGCCACAAAATACACCCAGATCACGCGCGGGTTTTTCGCGCATGCGGGCATTTCGGATTACCGCATCGTAGGTAGCGCCGGGGCTACCGAAGGCGCGCCGACGGCGGGTACCGCCGAAATCATCGTCGACATCACGACGACGGGCGCGACGCTAAAGGCGAACGGCCTGAAGATCCTGGACGACGGCGTCATCCTGAAAAGCCAGGCGCAACTCGCCATGAGTTACGCCGCCGAATGGAACGAAGAGACGCGTGCCGCTGCGAGCACGCTGCTGGCACGATTGGGAGCAAGGTTGGCGAATAGCGAGTAGAAAACTACTCGCTACTCCCTATTCGCGACTAGTTATTGCGGCGAGGTCGGCCCGGAAATGATATCGGGATCGTGCAGATGTTCCGCCTTCCAGCGCATCGCCTCATTTAGCCGTGTGCGCCCCGAGGGGTGATCGTAGAACACGAATTCCTCCAGCGGCGTGGGATCGAGTTTGCGATAGTTGTTGACCTTCAACACCGTCGTCGCGAACGCATCAGGCAGACGCGCCACATTCAATCCAAAAATATCGGCCTGAATCTCCTGGGTGCGGGAGATCGTGTTGGTAATCGGCGTGATGATAAAGAAGAAGACGGAGAACAATGCCATGGCGAGCGGTAGGCCTGCCGGGTCATCGACCGACCGCACATCCCATTTTCCGCCGAAGACTCGGATCAGCTTGCGAAACGCCCAATCGACAAAGGCAAAGGCAATCAAGATCAACAAGGAGAGCCAAGTGATCGAGATGGCGACATGATCCATAACGTAATGGCCCATCTCGTGCCCCATCACCGCCATGACCTCGGACGGCGTGCCGTCGTTGAGCAGATTATCAGTTAAAGAAATGCGGGTTGTGCCGAGGAACCCCGATACATTGGCCGAAATACGATTGGACTGCCGCGAGGCATCGACGGAGTAGACGTTCTCGGCGGGAATGCCGTTGGCGCGCGCCATGGACAGGATTGACGATTTCATCGCGCTGTCGGGCAGCGGTGCATAATGATTGAACAGCGGCGCGATGAACACTGGCCCGATTGCTACGATAATAACCAGGAACACAATGGTGATTCCCGCGCCCCATAGCCACCAAGTGCGCTGCGCCCAGCGTATCGCGGCATAGATAATGGTCAGCATGACGGTCAAGCCGACCAGATTGAGCGCGAATTCGATGCCGAAATCACCGGACCACTGCAGGAAATTCTGATTGAACAGGCCGTAAGCGTGCTCGCGCAAAAAACTCTCATAAATTGTCAGCGGCAGCGTAACGGCCGTTGTAATGGCAATATATTGCGCGACATAGATCGGTGCTTGCCAGAAACGTCTATGCGTCACGCGCGCCGCCAGATCGCGCATCCGCGCCGAAATGCGCAGCCAAAGGAGCAGCGCCGCAACGGCAAGCGTGTAAAGGAGGTCCACCAGCAACAGAACGTAGCCGCCCTCGAAATAGGCGTCGGAGCGCGCCTTCTCTTTGCCGCTCACGCGCGCGAGATAGGCGTTGACAGCCTTCTGGGGGTCGAAATTCTCCACGCCCGGCGGCTCCAATTGCTGAACCACGATATGGGCGGTGGGAGCTGCGATCGGCCCGGCCTGCGCCAGGGCCCGCGGCGCCGCGACACAAGCAAATAGCGCGATGAGCAGGGCAGCAAACAGCCAGCGTGCAGCTTTTTTCATGGTATTCTCCCTTGCGTTTACACGGAGCCTAGCAGATGAGTGGCGCCGGTGGCACGCTGTTCGCGCGTCCAGGCATGACCCTTTGCCGCGTCTTACTCTGTGACCGAGCCATGATCGACGTTTCTTATCTTAATCGCAACGGCGAACGCATCGCGTATCGTAAGCGCCATGGCAAGGGGCCCGGTGTCGTTTGGCTCGGGGGCTTTCGCTCCGACATGGACGGAACAAAGGCCGAGGCGCTCGATGGCTGGGCGGCACGGCGCGGGCGCGCCTGTCTGCGGTTCGACTATTTCGGCCACGGGCTTTCATCGGGCAATTTTGTAAATGGCACAATCTCGCATTGGCGCGACGATGCGCTGGCCGCCATCGATGCGCTGAGCGAAGGGCCGCAGATATTTGTCGGTTCCAGCATGGGCGGATGGATCGCGATGCTGGCCGCAATGGCAATGCCGCAGTGCATAGCCGCGCTGGTGCTAATCGCGCCGGCCGCCGATTTCACTGAAGTCTTGATGTGGGATCATATGGACGATGCCACCAAACGTGCAATCCTGGACAAAGGCGTTTGGCAGCGCGAATCCAAATATGCGGAAGAGAATTATCCCATCACGCGCGCGTTGATCGAAGACGGCCGCAAGAATCTCATCCTCGGTCAACGCCATACGCTTCCCTATCCCGTGCGCGTCTTGCAAGGCATGGCCGACCCGGACGTGCCGTGGGCACACGCTATGAAACTGGTCGATGCGATTAGCAGTGACATCACCATCACGCTGGTCAAGAACGGCGATCATCGGCTCTCGAAGCCGCAGGACCTGAAACTTCTGGAATCCACACTGGATGGATTGATCGAACGATGAAACGCATTGCAATTGCCGCGATCTTTCTTGCCCCCATAACGCTGCCTGCGGCTGCTTTCGGCGCTGGCACAAACTATTCTAGTTGCGTGGGACTGGTGCAAAAGGATCCTTCGCTGGCGGAAGAGACGGCGCGCAATTGGCAGAAGAACGGCGGAGGCTCCGCGGCGATGCATTGCTCTGCGCTCGCGCTCACCGCACTGAAACGCTATGCGGACGCGGCGCGCCAGCTTGACGCGCTTGGCCGCAGCCCCGACGTCGTCAATCTCGGCGATCGCGCGGCACTTTACGATCAGGCGGGTAATGCTTGGCTGCTTGCGAACATGCCCTCCAATGCGATCAATTCCTTTTCCGCCGCATTGCGAGAGTTCCCAAATGATATCGACGCTTTGATCGATCGGGCGCGAACGCGCGGGTTGCAAAAGGATTGGGCCGGCGCTGAGGCCGATCTCAGCACCGCGCTGGTGGCGGACCAGAACCGTGCCGATCTCTTGGTGCTGCGGGCAAGCGCGCGCCGCGCGCTCGGCCACAAGGCGGAGGCGGCTACCGATATCCTGCGCGCTTTGTCGCTTTTTCCGAACTATCCCGCCGCGCTGGTCGAGCGCGGTGCGATGAAATACGAGGCTGGCGACACCGAAGGCGCGCGCAAGGACTGGACCAAAGCGGCCTCAGGTCAAGGCGAAGCGGCAGAACGCGCGCGCCGCTATCTGGCGCAGATGGAATTACCGCGCGGCAAATAGCCATTCCGCGCGAACATCATCGTCGCTTTCGCGCCCTTCAAATTCAGCTGCAAATTCCGCAAATCTTGACGCATCCAACAATTTCGACAGCGCCCATACCGCCATCGCGCGCACCAATGGCGAAGCATCGTCTAGCAGACGCTCGGGTTCAACCGCCAGTGCCGCGTCGCCCGCGTTGCCGATGGCGATCAATACATTTCGCACAAAGCGGTCGCGCCCGATGCGCTTGATCGGCGAGCCGCGAAACAGCGCGCGGAACGCCGCGTCATCCAATCGCGCAAGATCGGCGAGACGCGGGCGATGCAGCTCTTCGCGCGCGCGAAACTGCATCTCGCGCGATTTCTGTGCAAATTTATTCCATGGACAAACCGCCAGACAATCGTCACAGCCATAGATGCGATTGCCGATAGCCACGCGAAACTCGCGCGGGATATGTCCCTTATGTTCGATGGTGAGATAGGAAATACAGCGCCGTGCATCGAGTTGATAAGGTGCGGGAAACGCTTTGGTGGGGCATATATCCAGACAGGCGTGACAAGCACCGCAATGGTCGCTCTCCGGCGTGTCGGGCTCTATCTCCAGCGTCGTGAAGACCGAACCGAGAAACAGCCATGAGCCGAATTCGCGGCTCACAAGATTGGTATGCTTGCCCTGCCAGCCGAGCCCAGCCTCTTGTGCCAGCGGCTTTTCCAGCACGGGCGCGGTGTCGATGAACACCTTTGCGTCGCCGCCGAAATTCTCCACCAGGAATCCCGCCAGCCGTTTGAGACGTTTTTTCAGCACGTCGTGGTAATCGTCGCCGCGCGCATAGACGGTTATCGCGCCGGTCGCGCGGTATTTCAAATCGTCGAGGGGGTCGTGGTCCGGTCCGTAATTAGCGCCCAGCACGACAATGCTTTTGGCCTCGGGCCACAGCATAGCCGGATCGCCGCGGCGCTCCGAATTTCTCGCCATCCACTCCATGTCGCCATGGCGCCCCTCGGCAAGATAGATTTGTAGGCGCGAACCCGCCTCGTGCGGTGCGGTGGCGCGCGCGAAACGCACGACCTCGAAGCCTTCCGCAAGCGCGCGTGCGCGGATCGTCTCGCGCCGGTCAGAAATCGAGTTCGACATATTGCGACACCGGCGGCTGGCCGGGCACGCGATCGGCGAGCAGCGAGCGGAACGAGGGCCGCGATTTCATCCGCACATACCATTCGCGAATGGCCGGAACGGCGTCCCACGGCACCTCGCCGAAATAGTCGAGCGCCGAGAGCTGCGCCGCCAGCGCCAAATCGGCGATGGTGCATTCGCGCCCGACGAGCGAACCGCGCTCTTCGACCGCCTTGCCGAGCATGGTCAGCATCTCGCGCAGCGTTTCGCGCCCAGCGCGGATGATGTTCATGTCCGGTGTGGAGCGCGGCGCGGAGCCGGTGAATTTCGGGTTGGCTTTTTCAAAGACGATTTTCTTGGTCACGCGCTCGGTGAAAATCCCCATCGTCCAATCAAGCCAGCGCAGCGCCTCGCCACGCGCCGCCGCGTCCTCGGGGACCAGCGGGTGTTCGGGATAGGTGCCCTCGAGGTGATCGATGATGGCCCACAGCCCTTCGCAGCGCGTGCCGTCCAGATCGACGAAAATCGGCAGATGGGCGGCAGCGTCCTCGGCGGCCTGCGGGTCACAGACCAGGCGCTTTTCGCCCAGTATCAACCGGACAAGGCGTGAGGCAGGCGACAGGACGAGATGGTGCAAGCGGCGCATGGCGGGCAATCTAAAGAAAGAGCGCGGTCCGTCCTAGCCCTCTACTTCACGCACCAATCCAGGCTGTCGCGGGTTACTTCCCAGGCGCGGCCCTGGACGGTAACCGACCGCCGCGCCACATAGCGCCCCGGCTGGGCGGCGCGCCATTTGTCGGGGTCGGGCAGAACGGTCGCCAGCCTAGCTGCTTCAGATTTGCTCAGCCCCGCGGCCGAAACGTGGAAATAATCCTGGGCGGCGGCTTCGGCGCCGTAATTGCCATGGCCCCAGTCGACTAGGTTGAGGTAGGCGGTGAGAATGCGCTTTTTCGGCCAGAAGGCTTCCACCAGCACGGTCAGATAGGCCTCCGCGCCCTTGCGCACCCAGCTGCGCACCGGCAGCAGGAACAAGGTGCGCGCGACCTGCTGGCTGATCGTGCTTGCCCCGCGAAGGTGTTTCCTGGGGTGGCGCTCATGCTCCTTCAGGGCGTCGTGGATGTCCTTCCAGTCGAAGCCGTGATGGTTGCAGAAATCCTGGTCCTCCGAGCCGATCACGGCGCGCGCGAGTGCTGGCGAGATCTCGTCATAAGGCCGCCAGAAGTAATGCACCGGTTGAAGCGTGACGAGATCGGCCACCATCTGTGGCGTGCCGGGCACGGGCACAAAGCGGAAGATCAAAAGTAGAAGGATGGGAACGGGAACCGCCAAGGCAAACAGCACCGCCGCGATACGCCGCAGCCATGGCGTGCGCGTTCCATCGCCGTGCCAGAGCCAGCGGGCGGCGGCGGCAAGCTTGCCATAAGCGGCTTTGAGACGTTCCCCCATGGGCGCCAGACTAAAGCTTCACCCGGCCCAGACGCAACGCATTGGCGATCACCGAGACCGAACTGAAGCTCATCGCGGCAGCAGCGATCATCGGCGACAGCAGCCAGCCGGTGAGGGGGGACAAGATGCCTGCCGCCAAGGGCACGCCCAGCGCGTTATAGGCAAAGGCGAAGAACAGGTTCTGTTTCATGTTGCGCACAGCCGCCCGCGCCAGCTTTCGCGCGCGCAACAGGGCTGCAAGATCGCCCTTGAGCAGCGTCAGCCCGGCGGTTTCGATGGCGGCATCCGAGCCCGTGCCCATCGCGATGGATACGTCGGCGGCGGCCAGCGCCGGGGCGTCGTTCACGCCGTCGCCGGCGAAGGCGACCACGTGGCCTTCGTGCTGAAGACGTTTGACGAGGTCCGTCTTACCCTCGGGCGTCAGACCGGCGGCGACATTCTCCAGACCGGCCTCGCGCGCGATGGTTTTGGCGGTTGCTTCGGCATCGCCAGTTGCCATGGTGATGGCCAAACCGTCCTTGGCCAGCGCCGCCAGCAAGGCGCGTGCATTTTTCTTCAGCGGGTCCTTGGCCGCGACAAGCCCGATGACGACGCCCGTGCGCGCCACGAACATCGCGGTCGCGCCGTCCGTCCGCTGTTTCTCAGCTTCCTGTGCCAGCGGCGCGGTATCGATGCCTTGGCTCTTCAGAAACTCCGCCCGGCCGATCAAGACCGGCTTGCCGTCGATACTGCCCTTGAGTCCTTGTCCCGTGACGCTGGAAAAGCCGGTCACGTCGGGAAGCGTCAATGTGCGCGCCTTCGCGCCTTCGATGATGGCGTGGGCGAGGGGATGGGCGCTCTTGCCTTCCAGTGCGGCGGCGATGGCGAGGACGTCGTCTTCGCTGGCGGCGGACACCGCCATTACAGCGGCGAGCTTGGGCTTGCCTTCGGTGACGGTGCCGGTCTTGTCGATCACCAGCGTATCGGCTTTGGCGAAGCGTTCGAGGGAGGCCGCGTTCTTCACCAGCACGCCGGACTGCGCGCCGCGGCCGACACTGACCATCACCGACATCGGTGTTGCGAGCCCCAACGCACAGGGGCAGGCAATGATGAGAACCGATACCGCCGCGATTAGCGCGTAATCGAAGGATGGCGCGGGCCCGAAGAAATACCACACCACGAAGGTGATGATGGAAACGCTGGCCACCACCGGCACAAACCACGCAGCGACGGCATCGGCCAAACCTTGTGTCGGCGCGCGGCTCCTCTGAGCTTCGGCGACCAGGGCAACGATCTTGGCAAGCATTGTGTCGGCGCCGACGGCGGTGGCGCGAATGGTCAGCGCGCCTTGTCCGTTGAGTGTGCCGCCGGTGACGGCATCGCCTTTGGCTTTCGACACGGGAATGGATTCGCCGCTGATCATGGACTTGTCGATGGCGCTTTCGCCCTCGATCACTTCGCCGTCGGTCGGGACGGCGTCGCCCGGCTTTACGATGAGGGCATCACCGGGGTGAACGTCGGAGAGCGGAACATCCTCGATGCCGCTTGCGGTCTTGCGATGCGCAATTTTGGGCGCGAGGTTGAGCAGTGCGCGAACGGCTGCACCGGTGTTGGCGCGGGCGCGTAGTTCGAGTACTTGCCCAAACAGCACCAGCGAAATGATCACGGCGGATGCTTCGAAATAGATCGGCGGGGCGCCGCCCATGCTGCGATAGGCGGCTGGTATCGCTTCCGGGAACAACAGCGCGAACAGGCTGTAGGCGAAAGCGACGCCGACACCCAATCCGATCAGCGTGAACATGTTGGCGTGGCCGGTGACTGCACCTTTCCATCCACGTACAAAGAACGGAATTGCGATCCACAACACGACAGGTGCGGCAAGGGCTGCTTCGATCCATTCGCGCAAGACCGGTGAGATTATGCCATCGAGCACGCCGCCGAGCATCGCCAGTGCGAACACCGGCACGCTGAGCGCCAGCGAAATCCATAGTCTGCGCAGCATGTCGTGATATTCGCTGTCGTCCTCTACGCCGGGGTCGAGCGGTTCCAGCGCCATGCCGCAGATCGGGCAGTCGCCGGGACCGGCTTGCTTGATCTGCGGGTGCATCGGGCAGGTGTAGATGGTGTTCGCCGTTTCCTTTCCGCCCCCGCGCAGGGGGGGAGGTGCCGAGCGAGCGGTTGCGAGCGAGGGGGCCACCAGATACTTCCCCGGTTCCGCTTCGAATTTCGCCTTGCAGCCCGCCGAGCAGAAATAATAATCCGCACCCTGATAGTTGACGAAATTGCCTTTCGTCTTCGCGGCGTCGACGTTCGGCGTCATGCCGCAAACCGGATCGCGCACAAGCTGTTTGGCGTCTGGCTGAGGCGGTTTTAGATATTTTTCCGGCGTCGCCTCGAATTTTGCTTTGCAGCCGCCGCAGCAGAATATGTAATCCGTTCCTTGGTAGCTCAGCCAGTTGCCCTTCGCCCGCGCGGCCTCAGGATTGGGCGTCATGCCGCAGACCGGGTCGCGCATTTTTTCTTCTGTTTTAATTTCCATAGCGGCTCAGCAACTCCACAAGCTCTGCGAATTTCTTTGTTTGATCCTTGGCGTCGCCGCTTTTGATCGCATGGGCGACGCAATGCGCGGCATGGCCTTTGAGCAGTTCTTCTTCCACCCTGCGAAGCGCGGCCTTGATGGCCTGAACCTGGTTCAGGATATCGATGCAATAGCGCCCGTCCTCGACCATGCGCTCAACGCCGCGCACCTGTCCTTCGATGCGCGCGAGCCTTGCCGATAGTTTCGGATTGGTCTTCGGTGTTATACCCATAGGGGGTATATGGGCCTTCGTATGCAAGTCTTCAAGGGCAACAATGTCGCTTGGAGCAAGAGCTTGTCTCGCCGTGCTATTCCGCCGGAATGGCCTCGCGGCGCAAGCGATGCTAGGGGCCGCTCCAGCGCAGCGTGCGCAAATTGAGGCCGCAGAGGCCGGTGATGTTCTGCGCCTTGGCATAAGCGCGGACCCGGGCGGGATAGTCATGCTGCGCTGGATTGTTCAAATTCCAATGCTGCGGCAGGAAGGTGGCGAAGCCGTTGAGGGTGGGAAGGCGAATGGTTTCCGCAATCAGCATGGCATCGACATTGTGGCTGTAGACGCCATCGACGAACGCGCCCGCGAGCGTCTTGCCCCGCGCCGCCGTCGCAGCGAAGGCGCGGCACCCAGCGGGCGGCGAAGGCACGGCGCGCAGCCGCGCCAGCTCATGCGGGCGGTTGAGCGCCAGGGGCGGGGCGGTGTTGATTTCGCTCAGCAGCAGCAGACCGCAAAGCACCAGCCGTAGCGGCAGCGCGAGGCGTGCCTGGGCCAGCCAGCATAGGGTGATGGCAATGACCGGCAGCGTGAGAAACAGTTGATAGCGGGAAACCACGCGGATCGCTGCCGCTCCGGGTATCAGGTCGTAGACTGCTGCCCAGAGGGAGAACGCACCGATATGCAGCGTGAGAAGCCAGACGGTCAGCGTCGCGGCCGACAGAACGCGCAGCAGCAAATGGTGTTTTCGCTTCGGCGACCACAACCAGATCTGCGCACCGGCAAATAGCGCCAGCAGCAGGGGCGGCAGGCCGGTCATCTGCTCACTCCAGGCCGGTGTGGAAAGCCCCGCTAGGCCACGCAGCCATGTTTCAACCCCTCCGAACAGCAGATTGCCCGGTCCGCTGTTCGGCAAATCCCACAACGAGAGTGTATTCGCGAAGGCCTCGGCATAGCTGTGTTGGCCCGTCTCGATCGCCTTGGGCAGATAGAGCGCAAGAAACGGGGTAGCGAACAACAGGGCGCAAGCCGCGATGCCGAGCAGCGCACGGCGCTCACGCTTTATGCGGCGCAGCACCAGCCGCCGCCGCGCGGGCTCCGCCTGGGCCAGCCACGCCGCGAGCGCGATCAGAATGAAGAACAAAAAGAACCACGCCATGTAGAAACCGGTCATCAGCCACGCCGCAAGGAACAGCGCGGATGCCACACCCCAGCCGAACAAGGCACGGCTGCGGCCCGCTGCCATTGCTGTGACGCATTGCGCCAGCAGCAGCGCCAGCACGGGGGCGAAGCCGACGCCGAACAGCTGTGCGTGCAGCGCCTGCATCTGCATATTGTCGCTGATGGTGATCAGTATGGCGGCCAGAACCGCCCAGCCGCGCCCGAGCGAGAATATCCGCCGCGCCGCGCCGTAACTCGCGGCGAAGCACAGCGCCCGCAGCAGCACCGACACCAACTCCCCAGCTAGGAACGGATCGGTCCCCAGCGCGCGCAGTGGTGCATAGAGCAGTCCCTGCAGAAAGTAGCCGTCATTATAACCAAGCGTCGAAGGGTGCGGAAAGAAGGCGAAGGTATCGAAGGGGAATGCCTGGCCATGGAAGACGTTGTACCAATGCTCCAGGATTGAAATTGTGATTACACCGTCATAGCGGTCGCCATAAAGGAGCGTGAAACCGTTCGCGATCTGGGCCCGGAAGAAGAAGGCCACCGCCGCCGCGCCACACAGCGCGACAAAAAGCCGGCCCGGCGGGAAAGTCCTCGCAACGGCGCGGCGTGTGTTCTGGCAACGGAAAGAAATGGGCGTGCGCTCGCGTGAGTCTGGGCGGAATCTCCGCCGCCCCGGCGAAATATGCAAACCCGCTCTATTCCGCCGCAATGGCCTCGCTGTGCTCGCCCGGGTTGACAGGTCTTATTGGGATCATCGCAGCGCAAACGCTTCCAGATATGCCAAAAGCGGGCGTGCGCGATTGCGCAGTCCGCTTCGGCGTAAAGCTACGGCAGGCAAGCGGAAGCCGACCATCGCCGGCAATCGACATGCACCTTTGCTTTTTCCTCGGGCTTTGCGGGTTACACCTTGCGCCTGGCACATCTCTCTTGGAGCAGATGCGCGACCAACCTACGCCCAAGGGCTTCGGCGGGCGGCGGCCCGGTATGATCCGTGTGGATGCACGCAAGCCGGCATCCATGCCCTGTATGAACTCGCGTCGTGTCGGACCCAGGCATCCGCGAAAAGCCCTTCGCCGCTTTTTGATCAGCCGTCTCCCGTGTTTCAAACATCACAGGTGTGGTATATATACCACAAAACACGAACATTCAAGGGGGAGACGATCACGAAATGTGACAAGAACGAGACCGCGCCCAAGGTCGATCTCGTATAGTCCCAAGATGGTCGTTTCCATGATATGCTCTATCGCGGTCCACATGACCGCGATGGCGCCGATAGCCGCGAGATGATCCTTGGGCGGCAGATAGTGCTTACCTGATTTGGATTTGGATGACATGGCAAAGGCCCCTAAGTCCCCCGCGAAGAAAACAACACGAGCGTCCGATTCGCTAGCCGAAGTTGAATTATCGCCTGACGCTTGGCCCAAATTCGAGGCGCTAATGAAGTCCGCCGCGAAGATGGGGCATAAGCCGCACGGCAAATCAGCTAGGCCATTGTCCAAACCCAAGGAGGACGGCAAGAAAGTTAAAGACAAGAAGTCCAATGGCGCCTAGTGCCGTTACCATCGTAACCACGAGGTGGATAACCCAAATTGGCAGATACCAACGCAAGCCCTCCTCATTGACCTCTCGCTTCAAAGCCTCCAATCGGCGGATAAATTCTTCAGGGTTGGCCTCTGAAACAATGAGCGCCCTCTGCTTGAGGCCGACCTGTGTGGTGTGAACTATTTTGTAGACCTCAAAAGAAATGAAAACGGTCAACGAAATAATCAACAACAGCGCCACCAAAATTGTGGCCCCGGGGGAAAGCTGAACGCGCGTATAAGACCAAATACCAAAAATGCCAGCGTATCCACCTAACGTAATTAGGTTGGTGTAAGCGGCACCCCTATCGAACGTAACAGTCAGGATCGCGGTCATCTCCGCGCGAACTTTATCTATAGCTGCTGCAATTTCGCTCTCGCGCTGCTTTTTCGCCATCTCCTCGATGGCGTCAGCAAGCTTGTCATTCCGCCCACCTGGAGGAGCTAAGCCAATCATGTTTGTGCCCCCTATTTTCCCGCCAAATGTCTTTTGCGTGATTACATACCTGCCAAGCCCGCGTATGCTATTCCGTCGGGTCCACGGTATAACGATCAAGCCAGTGCAGAAAGGCCTTAGCTTTCTGCTGAAGTGTAGCGGGCTTCGTCAATCCGCCGATAGGTAAGGCGCTTGCCGACGATGCCAGCCAACGCCTTTGTTGCGCGCTCGCTATCATCAACGCCAAGGGCTGAACGCTCGCTATAGCGGAAGTCGAATTCGGCCAAATAGCGCTTTAGGTGGGCTTCGCTAACGTGGTGATATGTGCCGATAATTCCGCGTTTCAGGACTGAAAAATAACCTTCGACCGTGTTGCTGTGCGCGTCACCGCGAACGTATTCGTCGGCACCGTGATTGACCATTTCGTGACGGGCAAACTCTTTGCCCATTTCCATGTAACCGCCCGCCGTGTCCGTCATAAGGGATGATTTGCGGCTAACCTGTTTCATCACGACGGGGCGAAGCGTCTTACCGCTCACGTTCGCGATATGGTTGGAAACGGCACGGCCGCCGCGCTCAACCAGCGTGTGGACGATCTGCTTACCTTCGCCGCCTATCTTCTTACGGTCACGCTTGCCGACATGCTTGTTCTTTTCTTTGCCGCCAATATAGGTCGTATCGGCCTCAACCACCTTGCCTTCGCCACCGAGCGGGCCAAGTGCGCCCTTCAACGGGACCATAGCCTCACGCAAACGGTGGCACATGAACCACGCGCTCTTGTACGTGATACCGAGCATACGGTGCATTTGATGGGCGCTCATGCCCTTCTTGGAGGCGCAAAGCAGGAACGCGGCCATAAGCCACTTGTTCAGCGGAATGTGGCTGCGCTCAAAGAGCGTGCCGACCTGAACCGTGAATTGCTTGCGGCAGGCGTTGCACTGGTAGTAGCCGTCACGGCCCGTAATGGCGGTCGATTCGCCCTCTACGCCGCAATACCCGCAAACGCGGCCATCGGCCCACAGAAGCGCCTCAAGCCATGCGCGGGCTTTTTCAGGGCTTTGGAAAATCTTGTTGTTCAGCGGGTCGGCCATGGCGGAGTTCCTTCGTTCTGAGAAGGAATATAGGCCCTCAACTGTGCTGAGTCAAGTATATAATTCCCCCCGCAAGGGGGAGGTTAACGTCTGGAGTTGGCGCAAAGCCGAGTGTCTGCCTGAATCTCAGCGTACGCCTCACTCCGCCGGAATCGCCTCGCTGCGCGCGATGGTGAGCGGCTGGGGCAGGCGGCTTACCATTTCCTTGGGCACCACCTGCCAGAAGCGCGGCAACTCGACATCCCATTGCGCCAGAAGCTCGCCAGCGGAGACCGACCCGGTCTCAAGGCGATGTTCCTCGATCAGGGCGCGCAGCATGTCTTGGTAATGCGCGGTCTCTACGCGCTGCCACACCACGCTATCGGGATTGGGGCGTTTTGGGGACGGGTGCTCCTGGTACGGTATTCCGGCAAAATGCGCAGCATTTCGGGTGGGGGTCTTCGTCCGCTTTGCGCCAACTCAGGACGTTGAAAGAAAGCGGCTGTTAGCCAGCGAATGGGACCTCTACGGGCGCGCGTCGCGTTTCGTTGGCGGCCGCTCTTTTGTCGTTGCGGTAGAAGACCATCGCGAAGGCGAAAATCGCGGCAAACCCGAGGCTCGGAACGATCATGACGTAGTGCATGCCCGCGGGACTGACAATCAAGTCCGCCAACGCCAACGAGATCGCGCCAGTGCCGGCGGCCAGCATGAGAAACGCTGCTCCAGACTTCGTCTGTGGCCCCATATCGCGAATGGCGTTCCCAAAAATCGTGGGAAACACCACCGACAGGAAGAAACTGGCGCCGATGATGCACAAGATGCCCGTGTAGCCGCTCGAGAACGCAGCCACTGCGGCCAATATCGAACCGCCCGCGGCAAACAGAGCCAAGACCACTGACGGGTTGATCGCAAACATCAGTCCGGTTCCCACGATGCGGCCGACGGTGAAGGCGTAAAACGCCCACAGGAGTACGTCGGTCGCGGAAAGCCCAGGCGTCGCCAGCCGTGCGTATTGGGGGAGAAAGCCCCACATGACAACCTGCGTGGTGGAGCAGATGGCCAACGTGCCCGCCCCCAGCATGAAGAGGCGATGCGAGAAGAGTTTCTTGAAATCTGTGATTGTGTCGTCGTCCTTCGCTACGCGTTCGCGCGCCACTGGCGGGAATTCGACATTGTCGATCAGGAGAGCGAAGACCAACACGCCGACGCCGATTAAAGAATACGGCGTGATCAGCGCTTTGGCGAAATCGGCCACCGGGTGCAGGCGCGCGGCCGCAACGACCTGCTGCCCGACGAAGAGTCCCAATACCACGCCGACCGGGTTCAGGGCTTGCGCGATGTTGAGGCGGCGTACGGCGGTTTCAACGGGACCAAGACGTACGATCAAGGGATCGGCCGCCATTTCGAGCAAAGCCAACCCACAACCGACGACCAGCGCCGCACCGAGAAGAAAACCAAATGCGTGCTGCTCGGCCGCAGGATAGAATAGGAACATCCCCACTGCGAAACAGCCGAGCCCGAACACCACGCCCGACTTGTAACCAAAATTTCGCGTAAGCATCGCGGCCGGAATCGCCATCAGCGGATATCCGAGACTGAGTATCCACTGGGCCATGCTCGTGCGATAAGCATTGAGCGACAGCGCCGCGGCAAATTCCGGCAGCAACGTATCGTAGAGCCTGTGCGCTAAGCCCCAAAGCGCGAACATCGCCACAATGAGCCCGACGGCCAGTCGATAACGCTTCGAATGGGCGCCCGGCGGAATAACAGTCATCGCGCAGTCTCCGAATTGACTATGGAGAGTGTATGCGATCGTGGTTAAATGTTTGTTGACAGCGCTTACCATTTCAAAGCGGAATGTCAGCGCAAAGCCGCCATTCCGTCCGCGACCCAGCTTACGCCTTACTCCGCCGGAATCGCCTCGCGGCGCGCGATGGTGAGCGGCTGGGGCAGGCGGCTTACCATTTCCTTGGGCACCACCTGCCAGAAGCGCGGCAATTCCACGTCCCATTGCGCCAGAAGTTCGCTGGCGGAGACCGATCCGGTCTCAAGGCGATGCTCGTCGATCAGGGCACGCAGCATGTCTTGATAATGCGCGGTCTCCACGCGTTGCCACACCACGCTGTCGGGATTGAGATGGCGTTCGAACAGCCCGTCCGCGTCATAGACAAACGCCATGCCGCCCGTCATGCCGGCGGCGAAATTGTCGCCGACGCCGCCCAGGATCGCGACCACGCCGCCGGTCATATATTCGCAGCCGTTGGAGCCGCAGCCTTCCACCACGGCGGTGGCGCCTGAATTGCGCACGGCGAAGCGCTCGCCCGCTTGTCCCGCGGCGAACAGCTTGCCCGCCGTCGCGCCGTAAAGAACCGTATTACCGATGATGGTGTTGTCGCGCGCCACGAAGGGAACCGAGGGCATCGGGCGCAGCGTGATCGTCGCCCCCGACAAGCCCTTGCCGACATAGTCGTTGGAGTCGCCGAACACTTCGATCTTAACGCCCTGCACCGCAAAGGCGCCGAGCGATTGTCCGCAAGAGCCGCGCAGGCGAAGCGTCAGATGGCCCGGCGGCAGCCCCGTCATGCCCCATTTGCGCACGATGCGCGACGACATGCGCGCGCCGATGCTGCGCATGGTGTTGCGCACATTATAGGTGAGCTGCATTTTCTCGCCGTGATCGAGCAGGGCAAAGGCGTCTTTTTCGATCTGCGCGTCCAGCGTGTCGGGCACTTCGTTGCGGCCCTTTTGCGTGGAATAGCGCGCATGGCTTCCCGGATCGGCCTGCACCAGCAGCGGGTTGAGGTCGAGGTCGTCGAGTTCCTCCGCACCGCGGCTGATTTGGCTGAGCAGATCGGTGCGCCCGATCACATCCTCCAGCTTTCGGAAACCGAGCGCGGAAAGAATTTCGCGCACTTCCTCCGCGATGAAGCTGAACAGGTTGACGACCTTTTCCGGCGTGCCGGTGAATTTCTGGCGCAGCGCCTCGTTCTGGGTGCAGACGCCGACAGGGCAGGTGTTGGAATGGCATTGCCGCACCATGATGCAGCCCATGGCGACAAGCGAGGCGGTGCCGATGCCGAATTCTTCCGCGCCCATCATCGCCGCCATGACGATGTCGCGTCCCGTACGCAGGCCGCCGTCGGTGCGCAGCGTTACGCGATGGCGCAGATTGTTCAGCGTCAGGATTTGATTGGCCTCGGTCAGGCCCATCTCCCATGGCACGCCCGCATATTTGATGGAGGACTGCGGCGAGGCGCCGGTGCCGCCATTGTGACCCGCGATCAGGATCACATCGGCTTTCGCTTTTGCGACGCCCGCGGCGATGGTGCCGATACCCGTCGCCGAGACCAGCTTCACGCAAACCCGCGCTTCGGGATTGATTTGCTTGAGGTCATAGATGAGCTGCGCCAGATCCTCGATCGAATAGATGTCGTGATGCGGCGGCGGCGAGATCAGCATCACGCCAGGCGTCGAGTGGCGCAGCTTGGCGATCATCTCGGTGACTTTGAAACCAGGCAATTGGCCGCCTTCGCCGGGCTTGGCGCCTTGGGCGACCTTGATCTCCAATTCGCGGCATTGGTTGAGATATTCCGCCGTCACGCCGAAACGTCCCGACGCCACTTGCTTGATCGCGGAGTTGGCGTTGTCGCCGTTCGGCTTGGGTTTGAACCGCACCGGGTCTTCGCCGCCTTCTCCGGAATCCGACTTTGCGCCGATCCGGTTCATGGCGATGTTGAGCGCCTCATGCGCCTCGGGCGACAATGCGCCCAAGCTCATGCCCGGCGTGACGAAGCGCTTGCGGATTTCGGTGATGGATTCCACTTCGTCGAGCGGCACGGCGGGTTCGCTGGATCGGAAATCCATCAGATGGCGCAGCGAAATAGCGGGCAGGCCGCGCACACCATCGGAATAGCGCTTATAGGTCGAATAGGATTCGCTGCCGACCGCCGATTGCAGCAGATGGATCAGATCGGCGCGATTGCCATGGGTCTCTCCGCTCTGGCGCGCCTTATAGAAGCCGCCGATGGGAAGGGTGGTGACCTCGCCGTCGAAGGCGCGCGCGTGCAGCCGCGCGATTTTCTTGGCAACGCCCGAAAGCCCGATGCCCGAAATGCGGCTTGGCATGCCGGGGAAAATGTCGGCGACCATGGAGCGCGAAAGCCCGACGGCTTCGAACAGGTAAGCGCCGCGATAGGACGAGATCACCGAAATGCCCATCTTGGACATGATCTTCAGCAGACCCGCGCTGATCGAATCCAGATAGCGCGCGACGCAGGTTCCCAGCGACAGCTTGCCGAACAAGCCGCGCGCATGGCGGTCGGCGATGCCCTCTTGCGCCAGATAGGCATTGACCGTGGTGGCGCCGACGCCGATCAGCACCGCGAAGTAATGCGTATCCAGGCATTCGGCGGAGCGCACATTGATCGAGGTGTAGGTGCGCAGACCCTTGCGCACCAGATGCGAATGCACCGCGCCGGTCGCCAGGATCATCGGCACCGCCGCGAGATCGGAGGAAAGTCGCTCGTCGGTCAGGATCAGGTGATTATAGCCCTCCAGAACGGCGCCTTCCGCCTCGTTGCGGATGCGTTCGATGGCTTGATGCAGCGCGCCGTCGCGCGGGCCATCGCCGGTGACCTCGAAGACGCAGTCGATTTCATAGAAGCGTCCTTCCAGATGCTCCTTCATCCGCGCGAACATACCGGTGGAGATCACCGGGCTTTCGAGCACGAAGACCTCAGTCTGCTTTTCGTCCTGCACCAGCACATTGCCGAGATTGCGAAAGCGCGTCTTCAGGCTCATCACCCGCTGTTCGCGCAAGGGATCGATCGGCGGATTGGTCACCTGGCTGAAATTTTGCCGGAAATAATGCGACAGCGGGCGATACTTGTCCGACAGCACGGCGAGCGGCGTGTCGTCGCCCATCGAGCCGAGCGCTTCCTTGCAATCCTCGACCATGGGATGAAGGATTGTCTCCAAATCCTCGATGGTCAGGCCAGCGGCCATTTGACGGCGGCGCAGCGCGGCATTGTCGAAAAGTCGCGGTTCTTCACCCGGCCCAATGATGGGGCTGAGATCGACGACCTTCTTGATCCATTCCTCATAGGGATATTGGCCCGCGAGGCGGTCCTTGATGGCGCGGTCCTCGTAGAATTTGCCCTCGTCGAGATCGAGCGCGATCATCTGCCCCGGCCCGACGCGGCCCTTGCGGATGACGTCCATCTCGTTGAGTACGACCATGCCGGTCTCCGAGCCGGAGAACAGCAGTCCGTCTTTGGTCACGGCATAACGCTGCGGGCGCAATCCGTTACGGTCCATGCCCGCGATCACCCAGCGCCCGTCGGTGGCGGCGAGCGCGGCGGGGCCGTCCCACGGTTCCATGATCGCGTTGGCATAGGCATACATCGCCCGGTGGCATTCCGGCATGGTCGAGGCGTGCTTGGACCACGCTTCGGGAATGAGAATGGTCTTTGCGAGCGGCGCGGCGCGCCCGGCGCGCACCAGCACCTCGAACACCGAATCCAGCGCCGCCGAATCCGAACTTCCCGGCTGAATGATCGGCTTGATGTCTTCCGCCGCCGTGCCGAACAATTCCGAGGCCATCTTGACCTCGTGATTTTTCATCCAGTTGGCGTTGCCCTTCAGCGTGTTGATCTCGCCGTTATGCGCCAGCATGCGGAAGGGTTGCGCCAGCCGCCAGGTCGGAAAGGTGTTGGTCGAATAGCGCTGATGGAAGATCGCGAAGGCCGAGACGAAGCGCTCGTCGGTCAGATCGGGATAGAAATTCGCCAATTGCTCGGCCAAGAACATGCCCTTGTAGATCAGCGAGCGCGTCGACAGCGAGCAGATGTAGAAATCCTGGATGGAGGCCTCGCGCACGCCCTTTTCGATCCGCCGCCGGCAGAGATAAAGCCTGCGGTCGAGGGTTTCGAGATCGTCGCCATCGCCCGCGTCGAACATGATCTGCTCGATTTCGGGACGTGTGGCATTAGCCTTCTCGCCGATGATGGAAATGTTTACCGGCACTTGCCGCCAGCCATAGAGATAGAAGCCGGAGCGCAGAATTTCGGATTCGACGATGGTGCGGCAGGTTTCCTGCGCGCTGTAATCGGTGCGCGGCAGAAAAATCTGGCCGACCGCGATGCGGCGCGAGCGCACCGTGTGGCCGCTCTGCTCGACCTGGGCGCGGAAGAAATCCTGCGGCACTTGCAGATGGATGCCCGCGCCGTCGCCGGTTTTGCCGTCGGCGTCCACGGCGCCGCGATGCCACACGGCCTTCAGCGCCTCGATGGCGCGCGTCACCACCTCGCGGCGCGGCTTGCCGTCGATGGCCGCGACCAAGCCGACGCCGCAGGCATCATGCTCCTGATCGGGCGAATAGGCATGGCCGTCTTCAAGCTTCTTCGCATTGGCAATGAAGCGGGCGATTTCGGCTTCGGCTTCGATGCGGGTGGAATTGCTCATCGTCTTACTCCGCCGCCTGAGGCATGCGCGCTTTGGTCTCAAGATATTTGTGGATCGCCGCCGCTGCGTCGCGCCCATCGCGGATCGCCCAGACGACCAGCGATGCGCCGCGCACGATATCGCCGCCCGCAAACACACCATCGATGCTCGTCATCATGGTGGCGGGCGCAACACGCAGCGTGCCCCATTTGGTGACGCCCAGTTCAGGCGCGGCGAATTTCGCGGGCAGGTCTTCGGCATCGAACCCCAGCGCCTTGATGACCAGATCGGTCTCCAGCAGGAAATCCGCGTCCTTGATTTCTTCGGGCATCTTGCGCCCGCCGGAATCGGGCAGGCCGAGCCGCATACGCGAAATGCGCACGCCTTCGACATTCGCTTTGCCGTGAAACGCCTTGGGCAGCGTCAGCCATTGAAAATCGACGCCTTCTTCTTCGGCGTTCGCCACTTCGCGCAAACTACCCGGCATGTTGTCGCGATCGCGGCGATAGAGGCACGACACCGAGCGCGCGCCCTGGCGCAGCGCCGTGCGCACGCAGTCCATGGCGGTGTCGCCGCCGCCGATTACCGCCACGTCTTTGTCCCTGGCGTCGAGCGCGCCGGAATCGAAATCGGGCACGGCATCGCCGAAGCCCTTGCGGTTGGAGGCGAAGAGATAATCGAGCGCGGGCACGATGCGCGAAAGCCCCACACCCGGCGCTTCGATCTCGCGCGCCTTGTAGACGCCGGTGGCGATGAACACCGCGTCATGCTGCGCGCGCAATTCGGCGAGGCTCGTCACCTCGAAGCCAAGCTTGAAGACAATGCCGCCATCGACCAAACGCTGCACGCGGCGGCCTACGATGTCTTTCTCGAGTTTGAAGTTGGGAATTCCGTAAACCAGAAGTCCACCCGCGCGATCGTGGCGGTCATAGACCGTGACGCGATAACCTTTGCGGCGCAGTTCTTCGGCGGCGGCAAGCCCCGCCGGTCCCGCGCCAACAATGCCGACGGATTCGCGCCGCAGGCGCTGCGGCACCAGCGACTTCACCCAACCGTTCGCCCAGGCGGTGTCGCTGATGTATTTCTCAACCGCGCCGATGGTGACCGTGCCATGGCCCGATTGCTCGATGACGCAATTGCCTTCGCACAGCCGGTCCTGCGGACAAATGCGCCCGCAAATCTCGGGCATGTTGTTGGTCGCTTGCGAGAGTTGGTATGCCTCTTCCAGGCGACCCTCTGCCGTCAGCTTCAGCCAATCCGGGATGTTGTTGGAGAGCGGGCAGTGGACTTGGCAAAACGGCACGCCGCATTGCGAACAGCGCGAAGCCTGCTCGGCGGCTTTCTCGGATAGGAATTCGGCATAGATCTCGTGGAAATCGCGCGCGCGTGTGTCGGCTGGCCGCTTTTCGGGCGTGTGCCGCTCCAGATTGATGAATTTCAGCATTTTCTCGACCATGGATTGGTGAGTATTAGAAAAATCCCGCCAAATCCACCGAAAATTTGAATATAAGACAGTTATTCTGTCCAGTATTTCACCGAATTTGCAATTATGCGCCAATTACTGTCGCAGTTTGGTCGTATATAAGGTCAATATTATTGTCTTAAATAGTTTTTAGATGGATTTTTGGCGCTCTATGCTAGGAGTTCGCACCATTTCCGGGGGATTCCATGCACGACATATTCAATTCGATCCTGCTTGGGATCGTCGAAGGTTTGACCGAGTTTCTGCCCGTTTCCTCCACCGGACATCTTCTGGTCGCCGAGCGGCTCTTGGGGCTCGATGCCGAGCAATGGGACGTTTTCACCGTCGTCATCCAGCTTGGCGCCATCCTCGCGGTCGTCGCGATCTATTGGCAAAAATTCTGGGACGTGCTGGTCGGCCTGCCGAGCTCGCCGCAAGCCAGGAAATTCGCGCTGGGCATTCTCATCGCCTTCATCCCATCGGTGATTTTCGGCGTGCTGCTCAATCATTGGATCCAGCGCATATTGATGAACCCCGGGATCGCGCTGCCGGTGATCGCCGCGTCCTGGCTCGCAGGCGGGATTTTAATTTTGCTGCTGGAGCGGCTGTCGCCGAAACCGCGCTATTTGGACGGCGACAATCTTCCTTTGGCCAAGGCGTTCCAGATCGGTTGTTTCCAGGTTCTCGCGATCCTGTTTCCCGGTACTTCGCGTTCGGGGGCTACGATCCTCGGCGGCGAACTCGTGGGCGTCGAACGCAAGGCCGCGACGATCTTCACCTTCTATCTCGCGGTGCCGACGATGCTGGGTGCCACGGTCTACGAGCTCTACAAGAAAGGCACCGCGCTGTCGCACGGGCAGACGACCGACATCGCCATCGGCTTCGTCGTGTCGTTCATCGTCGCTTATTTCGTGATCCGCGCCTTCCTGGCCATCATCGGCCGCTACGGACTGAAGCCGTTCGGCTGGTACCGCGTCTTGGCGGGGCTGGTGCTGGTGGCGTATCTGATCTTGAAGCCTTAAGCGGTGTGCTCGCGCGCGACCTCTTGAAACTGTCCCTTGGGCCGGAAGCGCCACAGATAGCTCGGCACGATGGTTTCCACCGTTTCGGGAACAATGCCCAAATCGGCCAGCGTCAACGCGCCTTCGCCGACGACGTTGTCGCTCTTGAGCATTTCCACCTGATCCACCGTCAACAGCGGCGCGATGGGCAGAAGCATGCTCGGCAGTTGCAGGAAGAACGCCTCGATCGAGGCGAGGAAGTACGGCACCGGCAGCAACAGGCGCTTGCGATGGGTCTCGCGCAGGATGAATTGCATCAATTCCTTGAAGCTATAGACCGTCGGCCCGCCCAGCTCGAAGGTTTTGCCGCGCGCCCCCGTATCACCAAGCGTGCGCAGGATCGCCGCCGCGAGGTCGCCGACATAGACCGGCTGAAACTTTGTGTGCCCGCCGCCGATCAGCGGCAGGACAGGCGAAAGCCGCGCCGCCCAGGCGAATTTGTTGAAGAAATTGTCCTCCGGCCCAAACACCACCGACGGGCGCAGAATGGTGGCGTTTGGAAATTCCTCGCGCAGGGCTTTCTCGCCGCGTCCCTTCGATGACGCATAAGACGATGCCGCGCCGGCATCCGCGCCGATGGCCGACAAATGCACCAGCGTTGCCACGCCCGCTTCGCGGGCTAGCCTTGCGATCCGCCGCGCGGCCTCCACATGGATCGCCTCGAAGCCTTGTTCGCCGCGGCTGAACAGAACGCCCGACAGATTGACCACCGCATCGGCGCCCTCAAGCGCGCTGGCCACGGCTTCATCGTCGTTCACATTGGCCTTGAAGAGCTGGATTTGCCCAGGCACGCCTGCCGGCAACAGGAAGTATCCCAGATTGGGGTGGCGGCAGACCGCGCGGATGCGCCAGCCTTCCTTGGCCAAGGTGCGTACCGCGTGACGGCCGACAAGGCCCGAAGCGCCGAAGATGGTGACAAGGCCCTTATTCATTGCGCAATCCTTGATGCTGCCAGATGTTTCATATCGCAAGCGGAGCGTGGCGCAAGCCCGCCGTCACACCACTTTGCCCAGCGCCTCGGCGACATAGGCGCGCTCGCCCGTATAGGCCTTGACGTAGACCGTGATGACCCTGCCGGATTTTTCGTCGACAAAGCGTTCGGCAGTTCTATTCCAGCCTTTGCCCGGCGGAATTTTGTCGACGATGGTCTTGTAGACATAGCGCTCATAGACGATGCCGAACACCAGGATCGCGCCCCACACCATCGACACAATGCCCGGAACATAATGCGCGGCGAGCACGCCGGTCAGGCCGATCGCGAAGAGCGAGCCGCCCAGGCCCAACAGAACATTACGCAACATTTTCGTTCTCCGCTTTCAGCACGACGGCGGTTCCATAAGCGACGATTTCGCTCATGAACTGGCCGATCTCCGAGGAATCAAACCGCATCATGACCACCGCGTTGGCGCCCATCACCGTGGCGTTGGTGACCAGCCGGTCCACGGCTTGGCGGCGCGTCTCCTCCAGAAGCTGGGTGTATTCGTGAATTTCCCCGCCGACGATGGAGCGCAGACTGGCGATGATATTGCCGGCGACACCGCGCGAACGCACGACCACGCCAAAGCATTGGCCCAGCGTCTCGGTGCGGCGGTATCCGGGGACATTTTCGGTGGTGGTGACGAGCATGACGGGTCCTTTGCGCGAGTCCGGGGCTATTGTAGCGCCTGGGCGGCGGCTTGTCCGGGGCTTGTCTGGGGGCTTATCCAGGGAGGCTGGCGAGGTGGGATTGCGCCGCGTTGACTTGGGCGCGGCCCGTCCCTAAACATCGCGCCCCCAAGGGTTGTTTGCCCGATGGGCCCAGATGGCGGAATTGGTAGACGCGCCAGCTTCAGGTGCTGGTACTCGCAAGGGTGTGGAGGTTCGAGTCCTCTTCTGGGCACCATTTGTTCTTTCGCGGTCGTTCGCGAAGGACCGCGAAAGCCACAAAACCCAATAAAATAGCGACTTTAGCGTTCGCCACCGTTCGCCAGCGCTCTGGGCTACTCGGCAAATTTCTGGGTATTTTCTGGGTATTCGGGGGGGCTCAAAACCCCCTCCGGGTACGAACGGCTTTTCTCCAACGGAGGTCGCGGAAATGGCTTTAACTGATGTGAAATGTCGGGGCGCCAAGGCCGGAAAGATCAGGCAGAAGCCCGCCGCGCGACGCTTTGCGAGGTGCTGAGACATAGCTGAACTACTGAGCCCAACCACGTCGGCGAGTGGCCCAACCAATATCTCTCGGCAGGCTGTGAGTTCGCAGAGGATCAGCAGACGTTTGTTATTGGCGAGAGCCGAACGAAATCTGCCACTTCGTCGGCATTCGCCTTGAGCATCTTCAGGTCACGATCTTGTCGCATAGGTGGTCCAACTAAGCATTTGCGCTGCTGTCATTTCGGCATGAACCGTCCGAAGTATGCTTGAACTCGTTCAATCCACGGTCCGGCGTAACGCCGCCAATCTATGGGTGGCGAGGGAGGGCTGTCTGGGTCGCGGAGCCAGACATAGATCGCCGGGATTACCAGAACGGTCAGCAGCGTCGATGACGCCAGCCCGAAGAGCAGCGATATCGCCAGCCCCTGGAAGATCGGGTCGGTGAGGATTGTCGCCGCGCCGATCATCGCGGCCAAGGCTGTGAGCAGGATCGGCCTGAAACGCGTTGCTCCGGCGTCCAGCAATACCTCACGCAAGGGCTTGCCGCTTTCGCCCTTGCCGTGGCGGATGAAATCCACCAGCAGGATCGAGTTGCGCACAATGATACCAGCCAACGCGATGAACCCGATCATCGAAGTGGCGGTGAACGGCGCGCCGAACAGCCAATGGCCCAATATGATGCCGATCAGCGTCAACGGAACCGGCGTCAGGATGACGAGCGGCAGCTTGAAACTGCCGAACTGGGCGACGACGAGTACATAGATACCCAGCAGCGCCACAAAGAACGCCGCGCCCATGTCGCGGAAGGTCACATAGGTGACTTCCCACTCGCCGTCCCACAGCATCGAAGGCTTGCTTTCGTCGCTGGGTTGGCCGTGGAACAGGATCGCGGGCGGCGTCAGCTTTCCCCAATTATGGGACGCGATGAGTTTATCGACCGCAAACATGCCGTAGATCGGTGCCTCGTATTCGCCGGCGAGTTCGCCGGTGACCATGTCGGCATAATGCATGTCGCGGCGGAACAGCACTGGCGAGCCTTCCTCGCGGGTGACGCTGACAATATCGCCGAGCTCGACCACGGCCTTGTTGCCGGGCTGCGCATTGGCGGGCACCGGCGTCGATGCCAGTTTCTGCGACCAGGTGAGATCGCTCTTGGGCAGTCGCACCACAATCTCGATGGGATTGCGATCTTCGCCGCGGTGCGAATAGCCCACCGGCACGCCGCCAAGCAAAGCGTTCAGCGTGTCGTAGACGTCGCTTTGCTCGACGCCGAAATATTCCAGCTTGTCCTGGTCGATGGTGATGCGCAGGCGCGGCCGCGGCTTGCCGTACGAGTCATCGACATCGACGATGTAGGGCACGGATTTGAACAGCTTTTTGACTTCTTCCGCCTCGGCGCGGCGCGTCTTGGTGTTGGGGCCGTAGATTTCCGCGATCAAAGTCGAGAGAACCGGCGGCCCGGGCGGCACTTCCACCACTTTGATCACCGTGCCTTTGGGCAAGCTGAGGGCATCCAGCTTGCGGCGCAGATCAAGCGCAATCGCATGGCTTTCGCGGTCGCGGTCGGACTTGTCCGCCAGATTGACCTGGAGTTCCCCCTGCTCGGGATTATCGCGGAGATAATAGTGGCGCACTAGACCGTTGAAGTTGAAGGGCGCGGGCGTGCCGGCATAGGCTTGTATCGAACGCACCTCGGGCAAGCTTTCGGTAACGGCCGCCGCCTCGAACAGAACGCGCGCGGTGTCCTCCACGCTGGCGCCTTCGGGCAAATCGACCATCACCTCGAGTTCGGATTTGTTGTCGAACGGCAGCAGCTTCACCGTCACGTTCTTAGTGACGAACAGCATGCACACCAGAACCGTGGCGATGGCGACATAGGCGAGGAACCGCTTGGCGTTCTTCTTCGAGGCAACAATGGGCGTGGCGAGACGGCGGTAGAATTTCCCGATCGCGCCTTCAGTGTGGGGTTCGCCCGGCGGCGGACCTTTTCCCTTGCCCGCAAGTTTCAGCAGCGCCCAAGGCGCAACCACCATGGCGACGAAGAAGGAAAACAGCATCGCCGCCGAGGCATTGGCGGGAATGGGCGCCATATAGGGTCCCATCATGCCGGAGACGAACAGCATCGGCAGAAGTGCAGCGATCACGGTTAGGGTGGCCACGACGGTCGGATTGCCGACCTCCGCGACCGCCGCGATGGCGGCCTGCAGCCTGGTGCGACCGTCATTCATGTCCCAGTGCCGGGCGATATTCTCCACCACAACAATGGCGTCGTCGACCAATATGCCGATGGAGAAGATGAGGGCGAACAGGCTGACGCGGTTGATCGTGTAGCCCATCAGATTCGCGGCAAAGAGGGTAAGAAGGATCGTGGTGGGAATGACGATCAACGTCACCACGGCCTCGCGCCAGCCGACCACCAGCCAGATCAACAACACGATCGAAACCGTCGCCAGCGCCAGGTGGAAAAGAAGTTCGTTGGCCTTGTCGTTCGCGGTCTTGCCATAGTCGCGCGTCACCTCGACGCTGACGTCATTGGGAATGAACCGCCCCTCGAGCGCATTGACATGCTGGATTAGCTGCTCGGCCACCACCACGGCATTGGCGCCGGGCCGCTTAGCAAAGGCGATGCTGACGGCTGGCGCCGTCGACCAGGCCTTATTGCCCATGCGCCGCAGCGACCAAACGTGATGCTCGGCCGGACTCGGGCCGATGACGACGGTGGCGAGATCACGCACATAGACCGGCCGTCCGTCGCGTGTGGTGACCAGCAGCAAGCCTATATCGGGCACGCCCGAAAGCGTCTTGCCGGCGACCGCCTGCAGCATGCGGCCGTTTTCGCGCAATTGTCCCGCCAGGAAGGAGCGGTTGGCGCCTTGGATTTTCGCTTCGAGTTGCTGCAGCGTGACGCCGTAAAGCGCCAGCTTCTCGGGATCCGGCTCGACGCTGATTTCGTCGGCCGCGCCGCCTTGAATATAAGTGAGGCCGACGTTGTCGACCTTGGCAAGTTCGGCCTGCACCTTCGTCGCCAGGGAATAGAGGTCTTTCTCATTCCATCGCGCCGCCGCCTGCGGCTTGGGAGAGAGCGTCACGACGACCACCGCGACATCGTTGATGCCGCGCCCGACGATCAACGGCTCGGGAATGCCCAGCGGGATTTTGTCGTAATTGGCGCGTATCTTGGCTTGGACGCGCAGGATCGCGTCGTCCGCATTGGTGCCGGTCAGAAAACGCGCGGTGACCAAAACCTGGTCGTCCTGCGTCTGGCTGTAGACATGTTCGACGCCGTAAATGCCCTTGACGATTTCTTCCAGCGGCTTGGTGACAAGTTCGGCGGCATCGCCGGCCTTCAGCCCGTTCGCCTGGACGAAAATATCGATCATCGGCACGCTGATTTGCGGCTCTTCCTCGCGTGGAATTGTCACCAACGCGAGAATGCCGAACACAATGGCGGCGAGCAGAAACAGCGGCGTTAGCGGCGACTGTATGGTGGCGCGTGTCAGCCGCCCCGAGAGTCCCAGGTTCATGGCGCAAGAAGCCTGTCGCCGGGCGCAAGGCCCGAGAGGATTTCGATTCTGTCGCGCTGTTTCGGCGTGTGGATTTCCTGCCCGCGCTGTACCGGCACGTCGATTGCTTCGCCGCTTGCTAACCGCAAACGCACATAGTCGATGCCGGATCGAGTAACGATGAGATTCACCGGTATCACGATGGCCTGACGCCGGCCCGCAGACACCCAGACGCGGACGCGTTCGCCCACGAAATAATCGCTGAAACCTTCCACGGTTGCGTCTGCCACGACGTGGCCATTATCGATCTGCGGATAGACGAGCTTGATCTTACCAAAACGCGGGCCGTCCAAACCCATGTCGCTGCCGTCCAGCCGGACGGTATCGCCGACTTTGATGTAACGCGCGTGGCGTTCGGGGACTTGCAGCCGCAACACAAAATCTTGTTCTGCCACGGTTGCCACCGTGTCGCCCGGCATCATCACGGTTCCGGCTGTAACCGGAACGGTTATGACGCGTCCGGCGGTCGGTGCCAGCACTTGCCCCTCGGCGCTTTCCTGCTGGACGACGGCCCGCTGCGCGCTCATTGAACGTACATTCGAGGCCGCAACATTATAGGTCGTGCGCGCTTGGTCATAGGCGTTCTTTGCGATGGCCCCCTCAGCAATGAGCCGCTGCGCGCGCTGATAAT
Source organism: uncultured Alphaproteobacteria bacterium (assembly GCA_963849895.1). Classification (GTDB taxonomy): domain Bacteria; phylum Pseudomonadota; class Alphaproteobacteria; order Micropepsales; family Micropepsaceae; genus Rhizomicrobium. The sequence continues at coordinate 11,414 of CAWKIU010000022.1, read as the reverse complement.
CGAGTTGCGCTTGCGCCAGCTGAGCCTGTGCCGCCTGCACCTGAGCGCTGTAGGAGTTCACCTGCAAGCCCAGTTTCGGGTCGCCGACGGTTGCGATCAACTGTCCCTGCTCGACGTGATCGCCTTGCTTGACATGCAGTTCGATAATCGTGCCGCCGTTTCGCGCACGCGCCGGTACCACATTGGCCGATTCGATGGTCGCAAAAACCGACTTTTCGTCGGTGACGGTCGACTGCGCCACGAGGTAACTCGGCGGCGGCGGGGGCGGCGCATGATGCGCCGGTGCGCCAAAGCCAAACACCGCGAGCAGACTTGCAAAGAATTTTGACAAGAGAGCACCTTATCCGTGGCCGCGCGGTTTGCCTGTCGCGGGATCAATGGTGATGGTGGGTAGCCGGGCTGCCTTCCAGGCTTGAATGCCGCCCTTGAGGTGGCTGGCATGGGGCAGTCCCGCTTTTTGGCAGGCTGTGACGGCTCTTGCAGACCTCATGCCGGATGCGCATTGGAAGACGATTTCCCGCGTGCCGCATTCGGGCAGGGCGTGCGGATCAAAGCTGGAGAGCGGGAACAGCAAGGCGCCATGAATGCGTTCCGCAGCATATTCCGCCGGCTCACGCACGTCGATCAGCACAATGGAACTGTCTTTGAGGTCGCGCGCGACATCGGCGGCGGTAAGGTTTTTGATAGTCATTTGCGTATTTTTCTGTTGTTCGTTGATACGCGTCCATTACTGGCCGGCTTGCATAGCGGCGTAGGCGCGCAATAAATTTGATAGAGCGTCTCCAGCACCATGCGCGCCGGCTCGCTCGCGATTGCGTACCAAATCGTCTGTCCATCGCGGCGGGTGGAGACGAGGCCGTCCTTGCGTAGGAGGGCGAGGTGCTGCGAGACCGTCGAATCACGCAAGGATAGGAAGTCCGCGAGCTCACCGACCGAGCGTTCGCCGCCAATCAATTGGCAGAGAATCGTCAAGCGATGCCGGTTGGCAATCGCTTTCAGGAGTTCCTCGGCTTCGCCGGCAGAAGTCAGCATTTGGTTGGGATTAATATGCATACTTGCGTATATACGATAAGACGAATATATAGTCAAGCGGCGAGCCGTTCTTGGAACGCTGGGGGCATGGAAGCGTCCAGCTCCTCCGGCAGGCCAACGCACCCTAAGGAACAAGGAAAAACCATCATGAACATCGACCGAGCAGTACTTGCCTTCGCGGGCTTAATTGTCCTGGCCGGCCTCGTGCTTGCACAAATCTATAGCCCCTGGTGGCTGCTTTTGAGCGCGTTCGCCGGGCTCAACATGTTCCAAGCCGCCTTCACCGGCTTCTGCCCTGCGGCCATCATTTTCAAGAAGCTCGGCGTCCGGCCGGGCAACGTATTTCAATAAGCGCTGGCCAATTACTCTGCCGACGCGGAAGAGGAACACCGCCAAGTGAACAACAACACTGCACAAGCCGAGCATTGGAATGGCCCCGCCGGACAGCGTTGGGCGTTGCAATGCGACCGTAACGATTACCGGTTGGAGAACATACAGAACGCCTTGATGGCATTCGCCGCACCGGAACGCGGCATGCACGTGCTCGATATCGGATGCGGCTGCGGCACTACGACACTGAAGCTGGCGGAAACGTGTGCGCCGGGTAGAGTTCTGGGGGTAGATATTTCGGTGCCTATGCTGGTTGCGGCGCGCGCTCGGGCGGCTGGCGCGGCGGTCGAATTCGTCGAGGCGGATGCCTCAACCATGGAATATCGTTCGGAATACGATCTGGTCTTCTCGCGTTTCGGCGTGATGTTTTTTGCCGATCCCGTCGCGGCGTTCGCCCATATCCGAACGGCGTTGAAGCCGGGCGGGCGGCTGGCGTTGTCCTGCTGGTGCGCGATGCGGGAAAACGACTGGGTGTCGTTGCCTTTTGAAGCCGCGGGCGATCTTGTGCCGCTGCAAGCGCAGCAAGACCCGCATACGCCAGGACAGTTCGCCTTCGCCGACGACAAGCGTGTGCATTCCATTCTGTCCGGAGCGGGATTCCACAACATCCGTATCGAGCGGCTCGTGACGAAGGTGAAATTGGGCGTTGATGTGGACGATGCCGCGAATGGAGCGCTCAATAGTGGCGCATTGTTGCGCGCCGCGTCCGAACTAGACGAGGATACGCGCGAAATCATCAGCGTGTATTTGCGGGAACTGATGGCACAATATGCAGGACCGGACGGCGTCGCTCTGCCGGGTGCATGCTGGCTGGTTGGGGCAACTGCTTAGGTAAATACGAAACGTCACGGTTAAGGACAGCGTTGAACTTGTCAGTGACAACTGCACGCATTGTCATGCGGAGGCAGCTGGCTTAGGGCTGGAACGCGCCATCAGTGGACATCCGCTGTCGCGCGCCAGATTTGGTTTGGCGTTAGCTGTGCCTGTCGCGTCCGGCGAGCCAGCCAATCAATGTGCCCGGAATTAGCATCGCGAGCCCAATCTCCCAGAACGGCTTCAGATCGAATTCGAACTTCGCCGAATCGCCGAAATTGATCGAAGGGGTTGCGCCCAGCCACATGCCGGCCACCTGACAGACAAGGAAGAACACGCCAAGCGCCGCCAGAAGCCATCCGGTCCACCGGGCGATGCGGCCCGCCTTGCAGGTCGCGAACTTGAGCGCCAGCGCCAACACCGCGATCGCCAGCAGCGCGCCGCCCACATACACAAGCGGCATCATCAGCGGCATCATTTTGACCATCAGGCCAACCAGAGTCTGTTTCAAGACCAACCTCCAGATCGCGGCGCGTTACTTCACGCGGATGAAGTCGCCGGTGGCGCAGACGCCGGCATCGGTGCAGCCATCCATGTGCCAGACATCGCCCCCAATCGTCATCTTGGTGTTGTAGGTTTCGCCGGAAGCCGGGTGGCCGATCTTGCCGACAAAGCTGCCGTCCGGCTTTCCCTCAAGCTTCGAGCGGATCATTTCCATGCCGACGTTCTTCGGACCCGCGGTCACGGTCGCACACAGACCTGCGCCCGATGGATTGGTTGTGCAGTCCTTGACCTGAATCGTGAAGTCGGTCCACTTCCACGTACCGACCATCGCTTTGAGATCGGCAGCATTTGCCGGCGCAGCACCAGCGATCGCGGCGACCATTACGGCACCGGCAAACAGTCTTGCCCACATCATGACAATTTTCCCTTCCATATTAGACGAACCAATTGGAGAGAGGCGAACGCCTCTCTCCAAATCCGCGCATATCAGAACTGTTGGCGATAGCCGATTGTGAAATCCATCTGGCTCATCGACAGATTTATCGTGCGGTACGGATTTGCGCCGAACGGCGTGACCTCGATACCGCTGATCGAATGCACAGGCACGTAGAGCGCCGCAAAGTCGATCGTCGAATGCTCGGCGATCTGTTGGGAGAAGCCCGCAGAGAAGTGATCGGTCACCACGCCCGGGGCCATGATGTTGATCGTCACGTCATCCGTATCGATCGGATTGTTGTTGTGCGCGTAGCCGGCCCTGAGCGTCAAATCGGACATCGGCTTCCACGCGATGCCGGCCGAGATCACGTCCACGTCGTCCCAGCCGAAGCCCGGGCCGTCGTCGGAGCCGAACAACTCCGGATTGCTCATCGAATTGGAGACCGACTCTACGCCGCCATAGAGGATGTGCTTGTAATCAGCCATCAGCGTGACATCCGGCGTCGCATCGAATGCCACGCCCACGGTCACATTCGCGGGAATGTCGAAGCCGCCGCCGCCGGCGAACAATCCCTTATACTTAGAGAACTTCGTCATCCACATCGGAGTCGAACCGCTCACGGCCAGGCGCAGAGTAGGCGTCACGCTCCAGATCGCACCGGCCTTGATGCCGCCGCCATAGGAGTAGTCGATGCCGTTGTCGCTGAGATCGGCGGGATCGGATGACAGTCCATACATCCCAAATATGCCCAGGCCGTTCGCACTGAACATCTGAAGCACGAAAGTCGGCGCAACGCCCAGCGAGAGACTGCCGAACTTGAAGGCGTAGCCGGCAGAAATGAACATCTGATTCAGGTTCACGCCGGTTTTGCCGCCGCAGAACACGCCCGAATACCCCGTCGGACAGCTTGCGTTCGCCACGGCCGGATAATCGGTGTTCATGCCGCCATTGCCATACATCGCGATGCCCCATGACGAGTTCGCGTCGATCGGATGGCTATAGGCAACGCCCGGCACCAGGAAGTAGTTGTTCCTGCTCTCCACCGTTCCTGACGACATCCCGCCCGGTGCAACGAAGCCCGGACCCGTGGCCGTATATTTGCGCCGCGGCGAAAACAGCGACACGTCGACCTCGAGCTCGTCGCCCACGGAGACAAGGCCGGCGGGGTTCAATGCCAGCGTCATGGCGTCTTCTGGATTGGCTATGCCGGTGCCGGCGAGCGCCTTTTGCGTGGCGCTGTAGCCGGGCATGAAATAGCCTTCGGTCGCCTGAGCCGGAACGGCCAGCAAACCGCACATAAATACCGCCGTCGTTGCCGACAGCATTGCGGTGATTCTCATTCGTTTCCCCTTCATGGTTTTTTTCCTTGTGTCCGGTGAACGGGCATCCGCTCTCTCAAGCGGCCACGTTCCATGCTTGCCGAATTGCCCTTGGCCAGGCTTTTGGCGAAGTTCGTGATGCAATGCAGCGCCTCTGCAAAGCCGCTCGGCGCGACGCGGAAGCACGACAGAAACGAGAGACCGCAAGCGAAAATCATCGCGATTACCCCCGCCGAGACGACTCCGGCCACGGCGAGAACGACGCCACTGGCAAGTGTGCGGTCGATGATCAGCCATAAGATCAGGAGACAGGCGAAAGGCAGGATGACTCCGAGTGCCCGTTTCATCGCGCCATCGGCCCCGAGGCCGTGCCATGTATTCGAACATTCGGTTATCGCGAATATTCGAATAATGTGAATATATCGCGGCCTGTTTAGTGCCCGTCTGAAATTTTCGCCAGAGAGCGTTTTGTCGCGCGTTTCTCGGTCCACGCTTTTTGGCGAAAAAAATCGGCGCTATTGCGATATATCGGCAACAAGTGGCGCATGTTCGTGATGCGCGATCGCCCTCGGTGAGTAGACCGTGGCCGGTGCATCCGAATTTCGTGACTCGATCAGCGCCTGCTCAACACCCGATCGTGTTGCGAGATCGCGCCTTAGTCTTATATGTGTCGGTTGGTTCGGAATATCGGCCTATGTCTGCGAAGTCGTCAGTGGCTCCGCACAGCCGTGACGTCTGGCGCCGAGGGACAGCGGAACCACGACGGGTGTTCTCGAATCGGGGCTCCAAACGCCGCCGTCCTGTACGCAATACTCCGTATGCGGCAACATCCGCGCCCGGTATAGGTGTAGTTTCTGGTACATTCTGGCCCGTAGGGTCAAACATCGCTAATGACCGACCTCGACCGCGTTGCGGCGCGAGCAGACGTCTGAGGGCGGGAGCACAAGATAATGGCACCGAGAATTGAGCACGCGGATCTTGAGGTCCTGGAGCGCAACGCGGAGCGCGCATCTACCCTTCTGCGCATCATTGGCGGCAAATGGCGCCTGCTCATCGTCTGCCAGCTCGTCACTGGCGAAAAGACCGTCGGCGAGCTCGAACACGTCACCGGCCTGCGCCAATCGGCCATTTCGCAGAACCTCATGGTGTTGCGCCACCGGGAGTTGGTGAACACCCGCCGCGTCGCCCAGAACATCTACTATTCGTTGGACAGCGAGATCGTCACGGACCTGCTTCTGACGCTGCATAAGTATTATTGCGAAGAGACAGAGGATGCGCGGTCCGCCTCACGTCCGAGGTCTTCACGAAAGGTTGCGGCCAAACCAAATCACCGCGGCCCCAAGCGGCCGCGAGCAGTCAAACGCGTCGGTAAGGCTCCAAAGACTGCGCGCGCGAAAAGATAGAAGAAGGCACCAACGCGAACGATCCGCGATGGCGAGATCCGACCGACAGCAACCGTTCCCGTGCCTATTGCGCCGTTCCAGCAGTCGCCGCCCTCATTAAGACCACTACCGAAAAATATCTTGAACCTGCATCTGCTCCCAGACCTGCCGAGTACCGTTGCGGTTTGTGCGGACTAGTCGCAATTCGGACCCAAGCCCCATGCTGCAATCACCGCGTCCCCCGCAAAGATGGCGGGCGTGCGACAAAGATGTCGTGCATGCGACGAAGTGGAATGGACCGGTCATGCGGTTTGGGAGTATACATTCGAACATTCGAATATGTACCCGCAACAAGTCGTGAGCATCATGCGAAAACTGGGGCGGGCCGAGAGTTTGCAGGGTGACAGACATGACAATCGATTTGAAAACGCTGAACCTGGCCAAAACCGTGGACGCAAGAGGAACCGCCTGTCCGGGCCCTCTGCTTGAAGCCAAACGCGCGATGGCTTCGGTCCCCCTGAACGGGCTCCTGGAAATACTGTCGTCGGATGAGGGGTCCAACGAGGACATTCCACTGTGGGCCAAGAAGATCGGACACGAATATCTGGGGAATGTCGAAGAGGCTGGCTATTGGCGAGTGTTCGTTAGACGGGGGAAGTGATGCCTGCTGTCGGTTCAACGCCGCGCGACGCGCGCATTCTCGTGTTCTCGACCAATCCCATCTCCGACCCTGGGATCGATCTGGCTGGGAGCGCGCATCTCACCTATTCGCCAGGAGTAACGGTGATCGCGATTCCCTGCTCGTCAGGGGTCAGGCCAAACTGGCTCGTCCATGCGATCGAATCAGGATTCGACGGCGTATTCGTTGCCGCCGACGGCGGCGATTGCGCGTTGGTGCCCGACTGCACGGCGAGGACCGCATCGGCCGTAGAACGCGCCCAGCAAACACTCTCCGAACGTGGCTTGGACCCTCGAAGGCTCAAAATGGGCGCGATCTGCTCCGTGTGTGCGGAACCATTCGCCAGTCACATGAAGCAGTTCTCCGACGCGTTAGGCAAACTGTGAGGATGACGTGGATTACGATGCACTCATCATAGGCGCTGGCGCAGCCGGCATGCAGTCCGCCCTGACGCTCGGCGACATGGGGTTCCGTGTACTGCTGGTGGAAAAAGAGCCGAGCATCGGCGGCAGAATGATCCTGCTGAGCAAGGTCTTTCCCACACTGGACTGTGCGAGTTGTATTTCCACCCCCAAGATGGCCGCCACGGCGCATCATCCCAATATCACGTTGATGACGTCCACCGTGGTGGACGAAATTCAGCGCAGCCCGGACGGCGGCTTCACTGCTCGGATTCGCAAGAACCCGACCTTTGTCGACGCGGCGGCCTGCACCGGCTGCGGCGATTGCGAGCGCGAATGCACGGTGTCCATCGCCGACCACTTCAACTTCGACCTGGTTGCGAGCAGAGCCATCCATATCGCATTTCCCCAGGCGATACCGAAAAAGGCAGTGATCGAAAGCGCGGGCAGTTCTCCGTGCTCCTTCAATTGTCCGGGCGGCGTCCAGGCGCATGGCTATGTGTCGCTCGTGCGCGCGGGTCTTTACGAAGAAGCGTTTCGCCTGCACATGGAAGATGCCCCGCTGCCCGGTGTGCTGAGCCGCGCCTGCTATGCACCATGCGAGGAGCAATGCACGCGCGATGAATCCGAGAGCAAAATCGGAATCCGCGCCATCAAGCGCTTCATGACGGATTACTATTACGCTCGGCATCCGGAGCCGGAATACGGTGTTCCGGCCGACCGCAACGGCAAGCGGGTTGCCATTGTCGGCTCGGGACCGGCCGGGCTGGGTGCAGCCTATTTCCTGGCGCAACGCGGATATGCGGTGACGATATTCGAAGCCGCTGCCGAGGCGGGCGGGATGCTGCGCTACGGCATCCCTCCTTATCGCTTGCCGCGAACGGTGCTCGATCGCGATCTGCGCAACATCACGGCGCTCGGGGTCGAGATTAAGACGGACAGCGCGGTCACCAGCGTCGCGGGTTTGAAGGCGCAAGGGTTCGACGCGGTGTTTGTCGCGGTCGGAACCATGAAAGCGCAGAAGCTGGACGTTCCGGGGACCGATCTCGCCAGCGTCATCGATCCGATGAGCTTTTTGAAAGCGGCGAATTCGGGCGAGCTTGACCTCGGCGGAAAGCGCATCGCGGTGTTTGGCGGCGGAAACGTCGCCATGGATGCGGCGCGCATGGCGCTGCGCTGCGGCGCACAAGAAGTGTGCATTTACTATCGGCGAGGCCGCAGCGAAATGCCGGCGCATGATTGGGAGGTGCAGGCGGCGTTGGACGAGGGCGTCGAGCTGCATGAGTTGAAGAATCCGACGCGTTTCGTCGGGCAGAGCGGCAAGCTGACGGCTATCGAGCTACAGATGACCAAGCTGGGCGCGCCCGACGCCGGAGGGCGTCGCTCGCCGCAGCCCGTCGTCGGATCGGAGCACTATCGTTCGGCGGATATGGCGATCCTGGCGATCGGACTGCGTCCGAGCACCGATCCTTTTGTCGGCGAGTTGGAATGCCGCCGCGATGAGACCTTGGTAGCCAACCCCGAAACTCTGGCGACCTCAATTGAGGGCGTGTTCGCCGGCGGAGATGCCGTGACCGGACCGTCGATGATCATCGCCGCCATCGGCCAGGGAAAGCGCGCCGCGTTTCACATCGACCGCGCCCTGCGCGGGGAGACTGGCCCGGTGACGTTCGACGGGCGTTTGCCGCCGATTGAGCACGACAAGGTCATGAGCCGCGGCGCCGTCAGCGTGCGCGCGCCGGCGAAGATGCGCGAACTTGCAGCGCAAGAGCGGGCTCGCTCGACCGCCGAAATCGAGATGACGCTCAGCGAGGAGGAGACCCGCGCCGAGGCCGCCCGCTGCCTGGATTGCGGGATTTGTTCGCAGTGCCATCAGTGCGTCGCCACCTGCCCGGCGGATGCCATCCGGTTCGACATGAGGGCCGAGGAGACGACCATACGGGTGCGCTCGGCATTGCTGGCCACCGGATTCAATCTGTTCGATGCTCGGCGCAAGCCTCTTTACGGTTTTGAGCGCAACGCCAACGTGATCACCTCGATGCAGATGGACCGTCTGCTTGCGCCCACGCGCCCTTACAATTCGGTGCTGCGCCCCTCCGACGGTAAAACGCCAAGCAACATCGCCTACGTCATGTGCACCGGCTCGCGCGATTGCACGGTGGACAATCGCCTATGTTCGCGCGTCTGCTGCATGTACTCGATCAAGCAGGCGCAACTGCTCACCGGCGCGCTGCCGCTTGCCGACATAACCCTCTACTACATCGACATTCGCGCCTTCGGGAAGGGTTACGAGGAATTCTATAAGCAGGCGGAGGGGATGGGCATCCACTTCGTCAAGGGACGAGTCGCTAAGATCGACGCAACCACCGACGGCGAACTGCTGCTCCGATACGAAGACATTGCCGGCGGCACAGGCCAACAGACGGCGCAGCACGACATGGTGGTGTTGTCGGTTGGGCTGACCGCCAATCCGGAAGCTTTCGGGATCGTGAAGGGCGCCGATGTCGAGGCGGACGAATTCAACTATGTCCGCGAAATCGATGAGGACCTCGAACCCGGGCGCACGACGCAGGAAGGCGTGTTTGTCGCCGGGACCGCGGCCGGCATACGCGACATCCCCGACACTATCGTGCACGCGAGCGCGGCTGCGGCTCAGATGGCGGCGTATCTGGGCACCGTCAAGGAGGTCCCATGACCGCTCAACGGCTTGGCGTGTTCATCTGCCATTGCGGAGGCAACATCTCCGACTATGTGGACGTGGAAAAAGTGCGCGCCGCCACAGAGAAATTGCCCGGCTGCGCGGTGACGAAGACCTTCATGTTCGCCTGCTCGGACGCCGCGCAGCAGGAGATGATGGAGGAAATCCGTAGCGAGAAGCTTGACGGTATTGTCATCGCTTCCTGTTCGCCGAAATTGCATCTCGAGACCTTTCGCGCCATGGCGAAGCGCGCCGGGTTGAATCAGCATATGTACGCCCATGTGAACGTGCGCGAGCAGTGCTCCTGGGCGCATCGCCATGATATTCCCAAGGCGAGCGAGAAGGCTGTGCGCCTGGTGCGATCGGGCGTGGCCCGCGCGGCGTTGGGCGTACCGCTCGATAATTTCCGCGTCGAGACCGTTCCGGCCGTTCTGGTTATTGGTGCCGGCGTGGCGGGATTGCGCGCCGCGATTGCCCTTTCCGACCTGGGGTTGTCGGTTCACTTGGTGGAGCGCGCGGCGGAAGTCGGTGGACGCGTGCGCACGCTTGGCAAACTCTTCCCATCGGGCCGGCCCGGCGGCGAAATCGTCGCCAGCTTGCGCGAGCGCCTTGATGGCCGCGAGAACGTCGTCGTCTACACCAATGCCGAACTTGTCGAGAAGAGCGGCAGCGCAGGCCGCTTCGCGGTCAAGGTACGTTCGGGCGACAACACCTTCTCGCTCAATGTCGGGGCGATCGTCGCCGCGACCGGCTTCGATCCTTACGCGCCGCAGCCTGGTGAATTTGGCCACGGGCTGCCCTCGGTGGTCACGCTTGCGCAATTCAACGAAATGCTGACGGCGTCGCACGGCCACCTTCGCGCGGACGGCCGCGACGTCCGTAGCATTGTCTACATATACTGTGTCGGCAGCCGGCAGGCGGAGGGCAACACATATTGCTCGCGCTATTGCTGCACGGCGGGTGTGCACGCCGCCATACAGGCGCATGAGATCGATCCGGCAATCGCCCAGTACCACTGTTACCGCGACATGCGCACTTACGGAAAGAACGAGCTTCTTTACGAGGAGGCCCGGCACAAGGGTTCAAATTTCGTGCGCTACGCCGAGAACGAGCCGCCGGTGGTGGAACGGGACGGCGAAGGTTTGGTGGTGCGCGTTCACGACGAGCTTTCGGGCGGCGACGAAATCGAGATTCCCGCCGACCTCGTGGTGCTGGTCACGGGAATGGTCGCGAGCTCCAACGAGCGGCTCCAGAGCCTGCTCAAACTCCCGACAGGCGCGGGCGGGTTCTTCAACGAGATCCATCTCAAGCTGCGGCCGGTCGAGACGATGGTGGACGGTGTGTTCATCGCCGGCGCGTCGCAAGCACCGAAAAACCTAGCGGAAAGCGTAGCCTCCTCGTTGGCTGCGACCGCGACGTGCGCCGCCATGCTGCTGAAGGGATACCTGGATCGGGCCCCGTTGGTTGCGAAAGTCGATGCCGAAACCTGCGAATGGTGCGAAGCATGCGTGCAGGCGTGTCCTTATGACGGCACTATCGTGAAAGCCGAATACGAGGGCAAAGAGGTCGCGGAAGTACGGGCCGAGTTGTGCAAGGGCTGCGGCGCCTGCGCCACGATATGCCCTTCGGCCTCAATCGATGTCGCGGGATACACCAATGCCCAGGTGACGGCGATGATCGATGCACTCGCTGCGGAGGTGACGATATGAGCGACGCTGCTCCGCGCGCCTTCGGCGAGGTTCTGCGCGACGAATGGATCA
>CAWKIU010000021.1:0-83941 GCA_963849895.1 uncultured Alphaproteobacteria bacterium | reverse complement strand
TTCGCTTTTGGATTTGACAGGAAGTTCAAGGGTCGTATCTTGCGCCTTATGGTCGAGAACGCCGAAATTTTGCGCGAAATACGTGACCTTCTGCGACTTATGGCCGAGCCCGCGCTTGCAAAGCGTGATGAGCGACTTCGAGCGGCGCTTCAACAGATTGTTGGGAAAAGCAAACAGAAGGCCGAGGCTGTCGTTCTTATGGACGGGGTACGTTCACAAGCTGCCATTCGAAAGGGTTGCGGGATCGACGACGGAAACTTGAGCCGCTTGGTCAAGGCGTTGCGCCAAGCAGAGTTAATTGGTCCTGACGACAATACCCGAAGTTAGTGTTTCCTGTGCCTTCGAATCTAATCGACACTGTTGGTAAGACCAAAGGATGAGCGAGACTCTGCACAAATGTTGCGCGTTTTGGTGGAGATGCGCGATCTTCTTCGTTTAATCGCTGAGCCGGCCATCGCCCAACGGGATAAGAAGCTGCGTGAGGCGCTACGCGACATTGCTGGCAGCGCAACGGGGAAGAAGGCGAAGGCCATTCTTCTGATGGACGGCGCAAGGATTTAAACAGAGAATGATCAATGAGTTTGGAATAAACCAGGGCGATTTGAGCCGCCTGGTGAAGAAACTGAAAACTGCGGAACTCCTAACAGGGGATTCCAAGCAACCACAACTTACCATTTCAATTCCCCCGAATTTCTTCGACCAGGGTGGGGCGCCTCATGAGTGATGATTTCCACCGAACTTTTGGAGACTGTCCGTAAGATTTATGGACTGTTGGAACTGCTCGCCGAAGACAAGATTGCTCAGCGCGACGCAAAGCAGCGTACGGCGCTACTTGAAATCGTTGGGACAAGCGCCACCAAGCAAGAATCCGTGTTTTTGATGGACGGGTCTCGAACGCAAACTGAAATACACGGGGCGACATCCGTGAACAAAGGCAACCTCAGCACCATGGTCGGCAAACTTTATGATGCCAAGCTGCTGGTTGGTGACACGAAGAAACCGAACCTCGCCATTTCGATTCCTCCAAACTTTTTTGAGAACAATGCACAAACAAAATGAAGATGGGCTTTTAGAAGTCCTTGTAGAAATTCGGAACTGGATTTGCGCTGCCGCGCACGATCCGGTTAGGAGGTTGCTGGAGGCTGCTTTACCGGACGCGAAGTCGCGCACCGCGTATCAGATGCTAGATGGCACCGCCTCGATGGATCAAGTGCGTATCGCTTGCAAGATGAGCCCAAATGGCTTGGTCGCACTTGCAAACCGCTGCGCGTCGATGGGTCTGATGGATGTAAATCAGGACAAGAAGCGGGTCAGGCTATTCGACCTGGCCGATTTTGATCTCATTGATGCTGGCGCTTCGCCTAAATCGGGAGTGAAGGAGTGAGCGACAAGCGGCCCAGAGAAAGTCAGCATGGAGGTCTCTTCTCAATCACTCCAAGACGAACTTGTCGCGATCAGGGACCGATTGAGCGCAATAGAGACGATTGCGAGCATTTCAAATGCAGCCGTGGTGAAGAAGTACGTCGAAGAAAATCTCAAGACCGATAAGGGAAAGGCGATCGTCAAGGATTGCGCTGAGCCGCGAACGAAAGGTCACCTAATTTCGCAGTTCAACTTCAATAGTCCTCAGGCTCTCGACCACCACCTTAAGCCGCTCATCGAGGCCGACCTACTCCGACAGAAAGTCCAAGACGACGGGACAATAGTCTTCGAGTGGAGCAACCTATTTCGCCGCCTTTCGAAGTCGACGATTAGATCGATACTAGGGGATTCGAAATAGTCCGGGGGCATTTTGATAAATGACTAAAGGAAAGCCCCGTGAACGCGAAAAACTATCGCTGAAGACGCGGGTTATCGTTCTGACCGAATGTGGATATCGTTGCGCCGTTCCAACATGCCGCAACATTCTGGCGCTCGACATGCATCATATCTGGGAAGTCTCCGTTGGAGGCGGCGACGATCCGTCTAATTTGATCGCGCTGTGCCCAACGTGTCATGCGCTCTACCATCGCGGAACCATAAAGGCCGAGTCCGTTTACGTGTACAAAGCGATGCTAGTCGCGATCACGCGCGCCTTCGATCTCGAAGCAATCGACCGACTGCTGTTCCTCGAATCCTGCAAGAAGGATTTTCTTGTAGTTTCCGGTGATGGCCTCTTGCACTTTTCGCGTCTCATAGCTGCAGGACTGGCAACGGTGGAGCAGAAAGCAAACAACAACTGGCAGCTTGTCACTTATGCCGTGAATATTCACGATAAGGGCCGCCAGTTAATTGAGGCTTGGAGGCAAGGTGATCGCACGCGCCTGAAAGAAGTGATTGGTGGGCCAGTACCGGACGTCAACTAGGCCGTCACCCACTCGCCTGTTTTAGCTGACATGCTTCGGCGAGGATTGGTTTTGCGGCCTGGGCGCATTCCCAGCCTGCGGCGATTGCTTCTTTTGCGCGGTGGAAATCGAGCCAGGTGTAGCCGGGCAGCGTGGGGCGCAGGAGGACGTCGGGCGGATCGCCGGCCAATCGCATTCGGGTGATGCGATCCTCCATGATGTCCAGCGAACTCGACAAGACTTCAAAATAGCTCGGATATTCCGGGGTGGTGCGAAGCACGCGCTCCATGATCGGGTTGACCGCGTTGCCCAGCCATTGCGGCACGCGCAAGACAGGGACCGAGGGCGCCGTGGCGTCGTCATCGTCGCGGCGGACAAACGATTCAATCGCGGATGAACTCACCCGCACGGCGATCACGATGTCGGCGCCCAAGGCGCGCGCAAGAGACACCGGCACCGAGTTGACCAAACCGCCATCGACCAGCCAGCCGCCGCCCTCATGCTTCGCCGGGGCAAGAATACCCGGAATGCCGATGGAGGCGCGCACCGCGCACCCGATGGGCCCTTTCTGAAACCAAATTTCGCGTCCCGAGCGAAGCTCGGTTGCCACCGTGGCGAAGGGAATGTCGAGGGATTCGATGGAACCCGTAATGCCGAGGCCTTCGAGAAAACTCTCGATGCGCTTTCCTTCGATCAGTCCGCCGCTCGACAGGCGAAGATCGAACATCGCCGCGACCTCGCGCCGGCCGAAGCCTTCGACCTTGGTCTTGAGCGCCGCAAGCTTGCCGGTAACAAAGGCGGCCCCCACAAGCGCGCCGATGGACGTGCCGCAAACGATATCGGGAACGATCCCGAAGGATGTCAGCGCCTCGATCACACCGATTTGCGTCCAGCCGCGCGCGCCGCCGCTTCCCAAGGCAAGACCGATCTTCGGGCGCATCGCCAACCCTCATGCAAGGACATTGCTGCTCGGCGTATAATATCACGGCTGCCGGGGATGACACGGCAACAAAAAAGCCCCCTGGGTGACCAGAGGGCTTTTTGATTCTGAGATCGGTCGAAGGATTATTCCTCGGACTTTTCTTCCTCGGCTTCGTCTTCGGCCTTCGGTCCGGCGCCTTCTTCGAAGAGTTCCTCGGCGGCGACCACGGCTTCTTCGGCCTCGGTCTTCTCGACGAGAACGTCTTCGCCGCGTGCCTGACGTTCGGCTTCTTCTTCCGAGCGCGCCACGTTGAGCGTGACGGTGACCTTCACTTCGGGATGCAGCACGACCGCCACCGGCACCAGGCCGATGCTCTTGATCGCCTTGTCCAGCGGCACTTGCGTGCGCGAGATGGTGAAGCCGCCCGCGCAGATGACATCCGCGATGTCGCGCGGGCTGACCGAGCCGTAGAGCTGGCCGCGGTCGCCGGCCTGACGCAGCAGGACGAAGGTCTTGCCGGACAGTTTGGCCGATACGGCCTCGGCGTCCTTCTTGCGGGTCAGATTGTTGGCTTCGAGATGCGCCTTCTGCGTGGTGAAGTATTCGCGGTTCGCCTTGGTGGCGCGCAGCGCTTTCTTCTCGGGCAAAAGGAAGTTGCGGGCAAAGCCGTCCTTCACCTTTACCTCGTCGCCCATCTGGCCGAGCTTTTCGATACGTTCGAGCAGGATCACTTGCATGGCTGTTCTCCTTACTCGACGACGTAGGGCAGCAGCGCCATGAAGCGCGCGCGCTTGATCGCATTGGCGAGCAGGCGCTGCTTCTTGGTCGAAACCGCCGTGATGCGCGACGGCACGATCTTGCCGCGCTCGGAGATGAAGCGTTGCAGCAGCTTCACGTCCTTGTAATCGATCTTGGGCGCGCCCGCGCCGGAGAACGGGCACGTCTTCTTGCGCCGGAAGAAGGG
This sequence comes from uncultured Alphaproteobacteria bacterium, assembly GCA_963849895.1. Taxonomy (GTDB): domain Bacteria; phylum Pseudomonadota; class Alphaproteobacteria; order Micropepsales; family Micropepsaceae; genus Rhizomicrobium. Next base: position 79,731 of record CAWKIU010000021.1, on the reverse strand, counting down.
ACGGCGTTGGCCGCCCGCTCCGCCTTCGCCGCGATCGCCGCGATCTCCACGGTCGCCGCGATCTCCGCCGCCGCTGCGGCCACCGCCGCCGCTATGTCCGCCTGCGTAGCTCATTGTGCGATCTCCTCGGCAACGCCTTCGGGCTTGGCGCCTTCGGGACGATCGTCACGGCGGGCCTTGCTCGCGGAAACCTCGAACGCATCCACTTTGACGGTCAGAAAGCGCAGCACGTCTTCGTTGATCTTCAGTTGGCGCTCCAGCTCCACCACGGCCTTGGACGGCGCGTTGATGTTGAGGAGCACGTAATGGCCCTTGCGGTTTTTCTTGATGCGATAGGCGAGGCCGCGAAGGCCCCAATATTCCTGCTTCTCGACCTTGCCGCCTTCGCCTTCGACGATGGTTTTGAGGTGGGTAGCAAGGGCGTCAACCGCCTGCGCGCTGATATCCTGGCGCGCGATCAGGAGATGCTCGTAAAGAGCCATGTCCACTTCCCTTGTAAGGCCGCGGTGCGAGGGGGCCGGGTTAAGCCCTTGTACCCGCATTGGATCTCCGGGGAAGCGCACCATGCGCGAACCTGCCTAAACAGGCCCCCGGCGACCGCAGCCGTCGTGAGGGCGGGGATATAGAGGAATGGGGGTGGGGAGGCAAGGCGGGATGTTGACAGAGAAAACGGTCCACCCCATCTACTCGGGATGCGACAGATCGTTCTTCCGACGCTCGAAGAGGGTTCGCATTATGGAACAGGATAAGCCGCCGGCCGGGCCAATGGAGACGGCGTTCGCCAGACAGCAGCGCGAGAATGCGTCGGATGCCGAGCGCAGGCTGTGGTCGATCCTGAGCCGCAAGCACATCAAGGGCGAACGCTTCAGACGCCACGAACCCATCGGGCCGTATCTGGTCGATTTCTATTGTCCTGGCGCGAAGCTCGTCATCGAACTCGACAGCGGTGAACCCGGAGCGGACCTTCGCGCTGTAGAAACCAGGACGCGATGGCTGACAGAACAGGGGTATCGGGTCGTCCGGTTGCGAGCCGAGGATGTGCGACGCGCTCCCTGGCCGATCGTGAACCAGCTCGCGCGCAAGTTTCGGCTTCGCAACCTGCCGCCTAGCAAACCTTCAGAATGGAACGGCGGCCCATCGAACCAATCATGACGTTGTGAACGCGCGAGCGAGACCTGGCAGCCCGCAGTGCGAGGTGGCGGGGTTATGCCCATGCGACCGCAGCCGTCGTGAACGCGGGGATAAAGAGGAATGGTGGTGGGGAGGCAAGGCGGCGGGTTAGTCCGCAAAAGTCTCGCCCATATACCGGCCGTCCTGAGCGCCGACGTCGAAAACCGCTGCCCCCGAACAATATAGCGGAGCGGGACCAGTAATATCGGGGTGATTGTGCGACGTGACCAGCGCTTTTGGCATAACGTGCCACACGCCATCGACCAACTTGGCCTGGCAATTCGCCTGCCATTGAGCCTCGCTTAGGATCGCCCTGTCATCCGGCCGTTCTGCGAGCGCAAGCGCGCGCGCGATGCGGATGGCGCTCTGCGCATCTTGCACGAGCGGCTCACCGTGCTCGCGCATTGCAACTGGGGGAAGGTCAGTCTTCGAAGATGGTGCAATTCCATCTGTCGCGATGTTCCATGTAATGAACACGCTCGCCGCTAGCATGAATGCTCCCACGCCACGATAGAACAAGACAGGCCAGCGCTTCTGCAGCTGTCTGATCGTGAAGTCGCATATGTGCTTCGCGAAGAACAGCAGGTAAACACTAATACCTCCCATCACAGCGAAATAGATGATCGCGGCAACGAGATTTTCTGAGGTCGTGTGTGCCATCTCTGTTCCCCCTGCAGGCTGTGAACCGGGCAATACGGAGTATACTCCACCCTCCCCTTGAGGGAGGGTCGAAAAATCCAAGCGAAGCGAAGGATTTTTCGGGGAGGGGTGGGGGCTATCCGGCGTTGTACCCCTCCCCGAAATTTGCTTCGCTGTGCTCGCAAATTTCGACCCTCCCTCAAGGGGAGGGTAGGAGGCTGTTGTGGTCTTGCGCCGGATGAACATCCAACGTCCTGAAAGACGACAAGACTTAAAGCAAACACTCGCGGCACGCCTTCGCGATTCCGCAACAGATGCCGAACGCAAGCTCTGGGCGCTTCTTCGGAACAAGCAGATTGCAGGGTTGCGGTTCCGGCGCCAGCAGCCGATTGGGCCGTATGTCGTCGATTTCTATTGCTCAGCGGCGAAGCTGATAATCGAACTTGACGGTGACCAGCATGGTGAGGACCGACACGTCCGTTACGATGCGTCGCGAACGCAATGGCTGGCGGCGAATGGCTATCGTGTGTGCTGCGATACCCGAACGATGAGTTCTTGAAGACCCCGCAGATCGTATTGGACGGTATCGCGCATGTGTTGGAGGCGTGCGCCGTACCCCTCCCCGAAATTCGCTGCGCGAATTTCGACCCTCCCTCAAGGGGAGGGTGAAGATGAGGCCCGTAAAAGGCGCAGGGCGCTGTCGCGAAGGCAGCGCCCCTTTCATGGCCCGGGGCGAAACCGCTGAGCCGACCGGCCCTCGAGGAGGGTCCGTCTTTGCGCCTCATCTGCTCACAAGGAGCGAGGCAGCAAAATCATCCTCCCGCAAGCCGCCGCGGTCAAGGAAATCCGAATGCCATAAGGGTATATCGCTATTGCATCGCACACTTGCGCGATGTCAATGACAAGCTCGCGGACGTTCAATTAACCGGGATAAATGCGCACTCCTGCAGACCTTTTTTCCGCTCGCGTGCCCCGCTACACGAGCTATCCCACCGCGCCGCATTTTCATGCGGGCGTGACGGGCGAAATTTTTCGCGGCTGGCTGTCCGCGCTGCCACAGGGCATGGGAATTTCTCTCTACCTGCACGTGCCGTTCTGCGACACGCTGTGCTGGTTCTGCGGCTGTCACACCAAAGTGGTGAACGCCTATTCGCCGGTGAAGGCGTATCTGGCGCTGCTGCTGAAAGAGATCGAGACGGTCGCGGCCATCGTCGGGCCGGGGCATCCGGTGACGCATATCCATTGGGGCGGCGGCTCGCCGACCATGCTGTCGCCGCAGGATGTGAAGCGTCTGGCGGCGTCACTCAAATCGCATTTCACGATTGCCGCCAATGCCGAATTCGCCATCGAGATCGATCCGCGGGAGTTGAAAGACGAGATGATCGCGGCGCTGGCCGAAGCGGGCGTCACGCGCGCCAGCATCGGCGTGCAGGATTGCGACGAGACGGTGCAGCGCGCCATCAATCGCATTCAACCCTTCGAAGCGACGAAAAGCGCGGTGGAGCGGCTACGCGCCGCCGGGATTGCCGCGCTCAATATCGATTTGATTTACGGCTTGCCGCATCAAACGCTGGGGCATATCGCGCGCACCATCGAGATGTCGCTGACGCTGGCGCCGCAGCGCTTCGCGGTGTTCGGTTACGCCCATGTGCCGCATTTCAAGAAGCATATGAATTTGATTCCGGCGGAGACGCTGCCCGATGCCGAGGCGCGCGTGGCGCAATTCGAGCTGGCGCACACCATGCTGCGCGGCAGCGGTTACGAGGCCGTGGGCCTGGATCATTTCGCGTTGCCTAGCGATACGCTGGCGCTGGCGCAGCGCACGGGCAGGCTGGCGCGCAATTTCCAAGGCTATACGACCGACGACGCGCCCGCCTTGATCGGGCTTGGCGCGTCATCGATCAGCGCATTGCCGCAAGGCTATGCCCAGAACCTGCCCGAGGTTCCCGAATATCGCACGGCGATTTTGGCGGGAGAACTCGCTGTGGCGCGCGGCATTGCGCTCGACGACGACGACCGGCTGCGCCGCGCCATCATCGAACGGCTAATGTGCGATCTCGCCGTCGATCTCGATGCAGTGGGAGCGCCGTTCGGAAAATCCGCCGCCGATTTCCGCGGCGAATTGGAGACTCTCGCGCCTTATGTGGCGCAAGGCATTGCGCGGATTGACGGCGCGCGGCTCAGCGTCCCGCCATCCTCGCGCGCGGCGGTGCGCCTCGTCGCATCGGCCTTCGACACCTATCTCGGCAAAAGCAGCGCGATCCACGCCGTGGCGGTGTAGTCCTTGACTTTCCGGGCGCCGCTTGATTTGTCTCGCGCCCGATTTGCGAGGCCGAAATGACACGCGCTTTCATCTTTCCGGGACAGGGCAGCCAAGCCGTCGGCATGGCAAAGGCGCTGGCCGATGCCTTCGCGCCCGCCCGCGAAGTGTTCCAGGAAGTCGACGAAGCTCTGTCGCAAAAGCTCTCTCGCGTGATGTGGGACGGCCCCGAAGCCGATCTGACCCTCACCGAGAACGCGCAGCCCGCGATCATGGCCGCCAGCATGGCGGTGATCCGCATATTGCAGCGTGAGGCGGGATTGGACTTCGCGCATCATGCACGTCTCGTCGCCGGTCATTCGCTGGGCGAATATAGTGCGCTGTGCGCCGCCGGCGCGTTTACGCTGGCCGACACGGCGCGCCTGCTGAGAATTCGCGGTCGCGCGATGCAGGAGGCCGTTCCTGTCGGCGTGGGCGCGATGATCGCACTGATCGGCGTCGATGTGGCGCTGGCCGAAGAAGCGGCGAAGGAAGCCGTCGCAGCCGCTATCGAAGCCGATCCGGTTTGCGTCGTCGCCAACGACAACGCGCCGGGGCAGGTTGTCATTTCGGGCCGCAAGGAGACGGTCGAGCGCGCCGGCGAGATCGCCAAAACCAAGGGCGCCAAGCGCGCGATTCCCCTTGCCGTGAGCGCCCCATTCCATTGTCCCTTGATGAAGCCCGCCGCCGAAAAAATGGCCGAGGCGCTTGGGGCGGTGACGATTCGTCCGCCCGCCGCACCCGTTATTTCCAATGTTTCGGCGACCGAAACCGATGAGCCCGAAGCCATCCGTCGCCTGCTTGTCGAACAGGTGACCGGGCGGGTACGCTGGCGTGAAAGCGTGTTGGCACTTCGCGCCTTCGGCGTGGATACAACAGTGGAAGCCGGCGGCAACAAGGTGCTCACGGGCATGGTCAAGCGCATCGACAAGGAATTGGCGAACGTGACACTCGACACAGCCGCTGACATTGAAGCCTTCGCAAGGACGCTGTGATGTTCGATCTCACCGGCAAAGTCGCTTTGGTCACCGGCGCCACGGGCGGCATCGGCGGGGCCATCGCCAAGGCGCTGCATGGCCAGGGCGCAATCGTCGTGCTTTCGGGAACGCGCGCCGAAGCGCTTGAGGCTTTGAAAGCCGAACTTGGCGATCGCGCGCATACCGTCGTCTGCAATCTCACCGATTCCGCATCGGTCGACGCCTTGGCGAAAGCGGCGGAAGCCGCGGCAGGCCCCATCGACATACTCGTCAACAACGCCGGTATCACGCGCGACAATCTCTTCATGCGTATGAAGGACGACGAGTGGGACCAGGTGATCGCGGTGGATTTGACGGCGGGGTTTCGCCTATCGCGTGCGGTGCTGCGCGGCATGATGAAGAAGCGCTGGGGACGCATCATATCGATCACATCGGTGGTCGGCGCCATCGGCAATCCGGGTCAGGGCAATTACGCGGCGGCGAAGGCGGGCCTTGTCGGCATGTCGAAATCGCTCGCTATCGAAGTCGCGAGCCGCAACATCACGGTCAATTGCGTGTCGCCAGGTTTGGTGACCACGCCGATGACGGATGCGCTGACACAAGAGCAGAGAGACGTCATGTTCCGCCGGGTACCGGCTGGCCGATTCGGCATGCCAAGCGAGGTTGCCGCCGCCGTGGTCTATCTGGCGAGCGAGGAAGCAGGCTATGTCACGGGCCAAACGCTGCACGCAAATGGCGGCTTGGCAATGATTTGATAGAAATTTCAATGGCTTATGCATGTGTGGTAGGAGGCAAGGGTTTGTGTTACGAAACCGCCAACCCCCACTCCGCGTTGTTCATCGGTGAGGGCCCTTGCCGCGGGCCAAATGAGACATAGCTGCGGCGGTCAAATGCTAGGAGAGGCTTAAAAGAACATGAGCGATGTTGCCGAACGCGTGAAGAAGATCGTCGTCGACCATCTCAATGTCGATGCGGACAAAGTTACGACCACTTCGTCCTTCATCGAAGATCTGGGCGCCGACAGCCTCGACACCGTCGAGCTGGTCATGGCCTTCGAAGAGGAATTCGGTATCGAAATTCCCGACGAAGCCGCGGAATCCATTGTGACGGTCGGCGACGCCGTCAAGTTCATCGAGGACAAAGAAGGCAAGGCCTGATCGGCCGCTGTTCGCGATGCGTCGAGTTGTTGTCACCGGGCTTGGTCTCGTTACGCCGCTTGCTTGCGGTGTGGAGGAGACGTGGTCGCGCCTTATCGCAGGCCAATCCGGCGCGCGCGCGATCACCAAATTCCCGACCACGGACTTCGCCACCAAGATCGCGTGCAACGTGCCGCTCGGCGATGGCTCGAACGGCACGTTCAAGCCCGAAGACTGGGTCGATGCCAAGGAATTGCGGCGCATCGACGACTTCATCGTCTTTGGGCTCGCCGCCGCGCATCAGGCGGTGACGGATTCGGGCTGGGAGCCCAAGACCGAGGAAGAACGCTGCCGCACCGGCGTGCTGATCGGCTCGGGCATCGGCGGCCTCGACGGCATCGCGCAGACGGCGGTGCTGCTACACGAAAAAGGACCGCGCAAAGTCTCCCCCTTCTTCATTCCGGGCCGGCTGATCAATCTGGTCTCCGGTTACGCCTCGATCCGTTATGGCTACAAAGGCCCCAACCACGCCGTCGTGACGGCTTGCGCCACCGGCGCGCACGCCATCGGCGATGCGGCGCGGATGATCATGCTTGACGATGCGGACATGATGCTGGCCGGCGGCACGGAAGCGGCGATCTGTCCGATTGGGATTGCGGGCTTCAACGCCTGCCGCGCCCTGTCGACTGCGTACAACGACACGCCGCAGAAAGCCTCGCGCCCCTATGACAAAGACCGCGATGGATTTGTCATGGGCGAAGGCGCGGGCATTGTGATGCTCGAAGAATACGAACACGCCAAAGCGCGCGGCGCAAAGATTTACGCGGAAGTGAAAGGCTATGGCCTATCGGGCGACGCCTATCACATCACCGCGCCAGCCGCGGACGGCGAAGGCGGACTGCGCGCCATGCAGATGGCGCTGCGGCGCGCGGAACTTTCGCCGTCGGATATCGATTATGTGAATGCGCATGGCACATCCACGATGGCTGATGAGATCGAGTTGGGGGCCGTGGAGCGGCTGCTGGGCAACGCGGCGGGTAACGTCCTGCTGTCTTCGACCAAGTCATCCGTCGGCCATATGCTGGGCGCCGCAGGCTCGGCGGAGGCCATTTTCTGTATTCTCGCCATGCGCGACGGCATCGTTCCCCCCACGATCAACCTCGACAATCCCGCGATGGAGACCCAGATTGATCTGGTTCCGCACAAGGCGCGGGAACGCGAGGTTAACGTCGCGCTGTCGAATTCCTTCGGATTTGGCGGCACAAATGCGAGTCTGGTTCTAACGTCCATGCGCTGAAGCGTATCGGATGTGCGGAACAACATAGTTGTGGGGGCGTAGGTTAGGCACATGAGAAAATTCGTCGCGCTGGCGATTGCGCTCGTCATCCTGTCCTTGGGTATTGTCGAATGGGGTTTCGCGGGGTTTGCGGCGCCCGGTCCGGTTGCGCCGCATGGTTCGCAGACCATCGTCGTCATCAAGAGCGGGATCGGTCTGCGCGGTGTCGCCCAATCCTTGGCCGATGCCGGTGTGGTCCTGAAGCCCGGAATATTTCGCATCGGCGTACGCCTGCACGGCGAGACCTCGGCGCTCAAGGCGGGCGAATACGCCATTCCGAGCCATGCCAGCATGTACGACATCATGAATATCCTGATGGCGGGCAAGTCCATCCAGCACAAGCTGACCGTGGCCGAAGGGCTGACCAGCCAGATGGCCTATGACCTCATCAAGGCCGACCCGGTGCTGACCGGCGATTTGGGACCGGTGCCGCCGGAAGGCACGCTGCTCCCCGAAACCTATCTCTTCGTTCGCGGAGCCTCGCGCGGCGAAATCTTGGACAAGATGGAAAAGGCGCAGCACGACGTGCTGAGCGCGCTTTGGGACACGCGCGCGCCGGGCCTGCCGATCAAGAGCAAGGAAGAGGCGGTCATCCTGGCCTCCATCGTGGAAAAGGAAACCTCCATTCCCGAGGAACGCCGCCATGTCGCCTCGGTGTTCGTCAACCGGCTGAGGCTGGGCATGAAGTTGCAGTCCGATCCCACGATCATCTACGGCATCACCAAGGGCTATCCGCTCGGCCGTCCGATCCGCCAGAGCGAGATTACGGCAGCCACACCCTACAACACCTATGCCATTGCGGGATTGCCGTTTGAGCCGATCTGCAATCCCGGCAAGGATTCCATCGCGGCGGTTCTCAACCCGGAACAGTCGAACGATCTTTATTTCGTCGCCGACGGTACGGGCGGGCACGTCTTTTCGGCCACCGTCGAGGACCAGGCCAAGAACGTGGCCAAATGGCGCAAGATCGAGCATCAATCCGACAAGAAGTGATCCGCGCTTCCCGCAGGCGCGGTGCGGCAGTATCCTGTCCCACCTTTGCGGAGTCGCCCGATGTCCCTTGTCAGTATGACCGGCTTTGCCGAAGCCCATGGCAGCCGCGACGGCGCGCATTGGCGCTGGGAAGCCAAGAGCGTCAACGGTCGCGGCTTGGAGTTGCGTCTGCGCCTGCCGCCGGGCTTTGACGGGATAGAGAGCGCCGCGCGCACCTTGGCCGCCGACCGTTTCAAGCGCGGCAATCTGCAAGTGGGGCTGACCTTCGAGACGGCAGCCGCATCGCGCGGACTTCGCATCGATGCCGCGGCGCTGGCGTCCGCGGTGAAGATCGCAAAGGAAGTGGCCGCCGAGACCGGCCTGCCGCCGGCCAGTGTCGACGGCCTTCTCGCGCTCAAGGGCGTCATCGTCCAGGACGACGCGGTGGATTTGACCGCGCGCGAACATGCCGGGCGCGATGCGGCCATTCTCGAAAGTCTGGTGACCGCCTTCGATGCCTTGGCGCGGGCGCGTGCCGGCGAAGGCGCGAAGCTGGCCGCTGTGCTCGAAGGCCAGATCGCCGAGATCGCAAGATTGACCGCCGCCGCCGGCACCGCCGCGGCCGCACAGCCTGCTGCCTTTCGCGACAAGCTCACCAAGCAGATTGAGGACTTGGTCGCGCCCGGCACGGTTTCGCCCGAGCGTCTGGCGCAGGAAGTGGCCCTCTTGGCCGTGCGCGCCGATATTCGCGAGGAACTCGACCGGCTTGCGGCTCATGTCGGCGAAGCCAAGAAGCTGCTTTCGTCCGGTGTCGCCGTCGGACGCAAGCTCGATTTCCTGGCGCAGGAATTCAATCGCGAGGCCAACACGCTGTGTTCGAAGTCGGCGGATGTGGGGCTGACGCGCATCGGCTTGGACCTCAAAGCCGTCATCGATCAATTCCGCGAACAGGCGCAAAACGTCGAATGAGCATGGACATCAAACGCCGCGGGCTGATGCTGGTGCTGTCCTCGCCGTCGGGCGCGGGAAAAACCACGCTGGCGCGGCGCTTGCTGGAAAGCGATTCCAATATCGGACTTTCGATCTCGGCCACCACGCGCCCAAGCCGCCCGAACGAAGTTCATGGCAGAGACTATTATTTCGTTGCCGCCGAAGAATTCGAGCGTTCCATCGCGGCGGACGAGTTCCTCGAACATGCGACGGTATTCGATCATCGCTACGGCACGCCCAAGAAGCCTGTGTTCGAGGGATTGGCGGCGGGCCGCGATGTGCTGTTCGACATCGACTGGCAGGGCACGCAGCAATTGAAGGAGCGCGTGCGCGAGGATCTCGTCAGCGTCTTTATATTGCCGCCTTCGCATGACGAATTGGAGCGGCGGCTGAAAAAGCGGGCGCAGGATTCCGATGCGGTCGTGGCGGGCCGCATGGCGAAGGCGGCAAGCGAGATCAGCCACTGGCCGGAATATGATTATGTCATCGTCAATGACGACCTCGACCGCGCGCTGGCGAAAGTTCAGTCGATCCTGGTGGCGGAGCGCGTTCGCCGCGCCCGCCAAATCGGCGTCGGCGATTTCGTGGCGGCGCTGACCAGAGAAAATTAGGGTTTCAAAACCACCCGTCCGGTGATCTTGCCTTGGCGCAGATCGTCCAGCGTGCGCGAGGCGAGCGACAGCGGGCGGGTCGCCACGGGAATGGGTTCGATTTTTCCGGCGCGCACCAGCGCCATCATCTCTTCGGCCTCCGCCAGCGTGCCGACATAGGAACCCGCAAGGGTCAGGGCGCGCAGCGGGAACATCGGCAGCGGCATGGTCAATACCCCACCGAACAATCCGATGAGAATGATCTTGCCGCCCTTGCGCACGGCGGCGCTGGCGAATTTGAAACTCTGTTCGGACCCTACAAAGTCCACCACCGCCGCGGCGCCGCCCTTGGTGTCCGCAGTCAATTGCTTGGCCGCGCCAGGCGTCTTGAGGTTATAGGTCGCGGCGGCACCCGCCATCTTTGCCGCATCGAGACGCCCCTCGTCGATGTCGGCCGCGAGCGGGCCTTTGCCGAGCAACGCCTTGGCGAACTCAATGCCCATCATGCCGACGCCGCCGCAGCCCAGCACGACGACGTTTTCGTCTTCCGACGAGCTTTCCGACTTTGCGCATCGCGGCATAAGCGGTCAGACCGGAACACATATAGGTCGCGGCGAGCGCGGGCGCCGTCGCGCCGTAATCGAGCAGATAGCGCGAATGCGGCACCAGCACATGACTGGCATAGCCGCCCGCCATGCCCGGCGAACAGCCGATCTGGCGCGGCCTGCTACAGATATTTTCCTCGCCACGCTTGCAGGCGGGACAGTTGCCGCATCCTATCCAAGGATAGACGACGCGATGCTCGCCGATCTTGGCGCCTGTGACATCGGGCCCCAGCGCCACGACCTCGCCCTCGATCTCATGGCCCAGCGTGTGGGGCAGTGTGACGCTCGACAAGTCGAGCTTGTTGCCCGCGCCGAGATCGAAATAGCCGTCATGAATGTGCACGTCGCTGTGGCAAGCGCCGCAATGAATTACTTTCAGAAGGACTTCGCTGCCTTGCGGCACGGGCGTCGGTGATTCAATGGCCTCCAGGGGCGCTGCGAACGCGACGATGGATTGGCTGAGCATTACGGCGTCCTTTTGCGAAACCTCACTGTGGCACGCGCGGCGTCGCCGTATCAATGCAGGCGTTCCAAGCGCGGGCGAGGCTTGCAAATTCCGCAACGGAAAGTTCTTCAGGCCGCGATGTGGGATCGAGCCCGGCGGAGCGGATCAATGCTTCGGTGTTATCTGTCAAACCCTTCAAGCTTTGGCGCAGCATCTTGCGCCGATGCCCGAAGGACATCGCTGTCATCTTTTCCAGATCGCAAAGGCGCGCCGGCGCCACAGGCTCGCCAAGCGGTTCGACGCGCAGAATGGAGGACGTCACATTAGGCGGCGGTACGAAGGCGCTGCGCGATACGTCGAAAAGAATTTTGGACCGCGCGCGCCATTGGGCCAGCACCGAAAGACGGCCATAGGCTTTGGTGCGGGGCGCCGCGATAACGCGCTCGGCCACTTCGCGCTGAAACATCAGCGTCAAGCTTTGCCAGAACGGCGGCCAGGCGGTCGCGGTCAGCCATTTTACCAGCAGCGCCGTGCCGACATTGTAGGGAAGGTTGGACGCCACGCGGACCGGACCGGTGACGCCGAATTCGCCGAGCAGCTTGGCTTCATCGATTGCCAAAGCATCGGCGGGAACGATTTCCAGCTTGCCGGGATAGGCATCGGCGATTTGGGCAAGCGCGGCGAGGCAGCGTTCGTCGCGCTCGACCGCGATCACGCGCTCGGCACCTTCGGACAACAGTGCGCGGGTCAATCCGCCCGGCCCGGCGCCGACTTCGTAAACGGTCGCGCCCTGCGCATCCGCCGCCCGTGCAATGCGCTTGGTGAGATTGAGGTCGAGAAGAAAATTCTGTCCAAGCGATTTCTTCGCCGAAAGCCCATGCGCGGCGATCACTTCGCGCAGCGGCGGAAGGTTATCCGACATGTCTTGCATCGGCCATGCGTGCGGCAAGCTTGATGGCGGCGATCATGCTGCGCGGATCGGCAATTCCTTTGCCCGCGATGTCGAAGCCCGTGCCGTGATCGGGGGAGGCGCGCACGATGGGAAGCCCCAACGTCACGTTCACGCCGTCCCAGAACGACAGCGTCTTGATCGGAATCAGAGCCTGGTCGTGATACATGCACAGCGCCGCGTCATAGCGGGCGCGCGCCTCGGCGTGGAACATCGTGTCGGAGGGATGCGGGCCGCTCACCGCATGGCCGCGCGCACGCAACTCGGCGATGGCGGGCGCGATGATGTCTTCTTCCTCATGGCCGAGAACCGTATCCTCGCCGGCATGCGGATTGAGACCGGCGACCGCAAGGCGTGGGGCAGCAATCCCAAAGTCGCGCCTGAGCGCTGAGAGCGCGATCTCGGCGGTCTCAACGATGGCTTGGCGAGCGATGGCCTTCGGCACCTGCGCCAGCGGAATGTGGACGGTGAGCGGGATGACGCGCAACGTGTCGCTGGCCAGCATCATCACCGCGCGCTTGGCGCCCGTGAGCTCAGCCAGGAAATCAGTATGTCCGGGGAAGGCGAAGCCCGCGCCCATCAGCACGGCTTTGTTGATCGGGGCTGTGACGACAGCGCCTGCCTCGCCCTTCAGCGCCAGCGCGACGGCGAGCGAAATGGCTTCGATGGTGGCTGGCGCGTTCGCACCATCTGGTTTGCCGGGATTGCGCCTCGCACGCGCTTTGGTTGGAATGAGCGCCTCGCGCGGGAATGCACCGCACTGCGCGAACACATCGCCGTCGCCGACCAAGCGCAGCGGGTGCTGGCCGATGCGGCCGCCGAGCGCGTCAAAGGCGGCCAGGGCAACTTCCGGGCCTATTCCGGCGGGCTCGCCCATCGTGACAAGAATGGGAGCGTCCGCTTCAGCGGACTTCGATATCGGCATTGCGTTTCAGATCGCGCGTAAAGCGGCGGGCCATCGCACTGATCTGTTCCGAAAAGAGCTGTTCTTCGACCTGTTCGCGCGTCGGCAACACAAAGCGTTGCTTTTTCACGATCTGCTTGTCGCAGCGCATGATGATTTCCGCACCAGCAGTCGAGATAAACGGAGCAGCAGCCGTGCCGGGCTCGGTCTTCGCCAGCGCATCGCGGATTTGCTGGCTCAAATCCGCCAGCTTCGTCATGCCGAGATTGAAGAATGTCGCCCCTTGAACCTTCTGCGCGATTTTGCCCAGCACTTCGCAATCGCTGGCGTGCGAACGAATGGCATCGGCTACCTTCAACGCGTTTTCGAGCAATTGCTTGGGCCGATTTGGCGGCAGCGGCAGCAATATGCGCGCGAGCGGGAGCGTGTCGGCGGACGTTACTTCGGCGGGCGCTGCCTCGACAATTTCCGCATCCGCCGGTTCGTATCGCTGACGCAGGGAAAGAATGTAATATCCGCCGGTCGAGCGGATCGGCGCCGACATCTCGCCGGTCTTCATCTTTTCAAGCGCATCATTCAGCTCCGGCGCCAACTGGCCGTCGAACACGAGCCCTATGTCGCCACCCTGTGCGGAAGACGGGCTCTGGCTGAACTGCCGCGCAATAGCCACGAAAGGCGCACCGCCCTGAATCTGGGTCACCAGATTTTGCGCGTCCTTGCGGACCTTATCGTCCTGATCGGGATTATCGACCGCCAGGAAAATTTCCGAGACGGCGAAATGGGCCTTGTTCGCGCCCTCCATCATCCGCGCCATCTCGGCGTCGACGGCCTCGGGCGAGATTTTGATGCGGCCGGCATATTCCTCCGACACCGTCCTCTGCCAAAGAAGCGAGGAGGCAATCTGCGCACGCAGTGTCGCCATCGCGACATGGCCGCTGGCCAACAATTCTTTGAGCTGATCCATGCTCATATGATAATCGGTCAGGATGCGCTCAATTTCCTTGTCCACCTCGACCGAAGACACCGTGATATCGTTTTTCAACGCTTCCTGGCGCTGGATCTGTTCGGTTTCGAGTTGTTCGAGAGTCTGATCGCGGATCTTCTTCACCATGTCGGGCGTCCTGGGGACGTTCGAGGTCGTCATGACCAACGCAACGCGCTGGCGCAGATCGTATTCGGAGATCGGATGATCGTTGACGATGGCGACGATGCCGTTGTGGAAACGCGCCGCTTTGTCGGCCTTCGCTTCGGCTTCATTCGCGGCGGCCTCATTTGCGGCGGCGGTGTCCGTCTCGTCCGCGGCCTTGCTCGCGGGTTGCTGCGGCCCAGGCGCCGGCGACGCCAGCGCATCCCGCTGCTGTTTTGCGGCCATGGCATGGGCGGCATAGACGGGCAGGCTTGCTCCCGTCGCGAACACGGCCAATGCGGCCGCCACTACCAGCCAAAACTCAGAGCGCTTCATCAAGGCAAGTTTCCAGTTTCTAGAGCGTAATCCGGCGAAATGGAGCCCGGCTCGACGCAAGATTGCGCGAAAATAAAAGGATCCCGAGCATGTTCCCCGTCCGGCACCAACGGATCATGCTCCAAACCCCTCGGCGAAGGCCACCTCTAACCAGCGGCGCAGAATAAGCAATTCCGATTTTCGTTCAAGGATGGGTATACGAGAAGACGTCCTGTGGGAACAGGCTGAAAGCCTGGATCGGCGCATCCGTGGTCTTCAGATTGAGGTGCAGAATGATGGATGTCGAAGGCGGCAGATCGCGGTCGCTGGTATACTGGCGGCGGTAGGCAACGGAAATGCCCAAACATTCATCCTCGTAGCCGACCCCAAACTCGTTATCGAGCGTCTGATCGGCGATCAAATCGCGGCGAATGGCCGCGAAACCCTGCCAGTTCTTGTAAAAATTGACGTCGAACTGCGCATTGACTTCTTCGCGCGCCGGCAGCCCCAAAGCGGCGGCAAGCTGTATATAGCTGATCTGAGTGCTGGAACGGCCATAAATCCCGGTAAGGTAAACTTCATTACGCCGCACATCACCGGTCTGCTCATCGACGTCGATGCGGTTGGTGAGGTCCAAATATGGCGGAAACTTAATGCTGAACCGCCCAACAATGTCGGACGCCGTCCCCGTCAGACCCGTCCCGGGCGAGAATATCGGGTCGGCCTTCAACCGGAAGGTTTGGCCCACCAGCGCCTCGATATAGCCCGAGGAGAACCGCGTTTCCGTCCGCACGCCGAAATTGGCCCGCGGTCCGCCCTCGGCCAAGTCATAACCGGGTACCTGATCGAAGCTGAAGATGTTGTTGTCGTCGATTTCGAGGTTGAGGCTGTCCTCGTTGGGAATGTTGGGTGAAGCTCCGATATAGGGCGCCTCGACCAACTGTGCGATCGGCTCGATGAGGAACGATCTGCCGTTGCGGCCATTTGCGATAAAGGGCCAGCGCCAATCCAGCGCGATATAAGGTAGTCCCCGGGCGACATAGTGGCTGTCCGATGGCAGCGGTATTGGTGTGTCGGTGTGATAAAGGTCTTCGCGCGCGTCGAGCTGCAATGTCCAGAGTTCTCCGTCGCTCGCCACGACGGGCAGCCGCCAGCGCGTCTCCGCGGAAAAGCGCTGGTCGTTGGTACCCATGTCCCGCGACAAGGTCACACTGTTCACATCCAGCCGGAACTGGCCGCCGAGCCATTTGTCTCTCGGGATGTAGGTATATTCGATCAACGGCAGCGCGATCGGGAATGTCCGGTTGTCGTCGCTGGCGCGCAGGCCCTGGAAGAAGTAGCCGGTCACGGCAAAGCGGCTGCGGCCTTGCTCTCCCACCACGAAGAAGTCGCTGATCAAACGGTCGAGTTGAGAAATATCGTAGCGTTTGAGGTATGTGTCGTTGGAAGTGACCTGCGTGTCGAAGCCGGCCTGCCAGGTGGGCGACAACGCGAAACGGCCGGATCCGAACAGGTGGGCATAGAATTGGCTTTGCTCGCCGCTGAGGCCTCCGTTCGGGTTTTCGCCAAAGCTGCCTTGCAGCCACATGCCGCTATTGTCCCAACGCTGACGATACTCGCCGAGCAGCAAGTCGCCGCCATTTGTGGTGAGAAGCGGTTCGATCGTGGCGTCGCGCGATGGCGAGAGCGAGAAATAATACGGCAGGCGCAGAAAATAGCCGATAGAGGTCGACGAGCCGATGTCCGGGGTGAGGAGGCCGCTGGAATAGCGCACGGTTGGGTCGGGTTCGGAGAGATAGGGCGAATAGAGAAGCGGCACGCCCAAAACCGAGATCGTCGCATCCTTGAATTTTAGCCGGTGCTTTTCCTGATCGTGCACGATGCGGACGGCCTCGACCTGCCATACCGGTGTGCGCTGACCGGGCTTGTTGCAGATTTTGCACGGCGTATATGCAACATGGGTCGCTTCGGTGAACCGTCCTTCGGTGCGTCGCGCGCTTGCCGCAACCAGCCGTCCGTTCTTGCCGAGAAGCGCGCCAAAGCCGGTCAGCGCGCCGTCACGCATATGATCGGTCAACGTCACATGATTGGCGAAGGCGACGTTCCCATCGGCGTCGAGCAGGCTGACATGGCCGTCGGCCGTCACCAGATCGGATTTCTGATTATAGGTGACGGCATCGGCGAGCAGGATGTGCCCGTCATAGTCGATCTCGACATGGCCTTTCGCCGTGACGAATTGCTTGTCGGAATCGTACACCGCTTCATCGGCTTGAAGCAGCACCTCGCCGCCCTGCGCGGCGACCGCCGCGTTTGCCGCGTTCGCCGGGCCCATAAGGCACAGGGGCACCAGCGCCGAAAAGCCCAGCGCCAATGTCTTCAGCCGCATCTTGGTTTGCCTGGTCATCCGTCCTCCTGATGGAAGACGAGCGTCATGCCGATCAAAATGGCGGCCGCTGCCGGAGCGGTGGCGGCCAGCGCCACCGGAAGAATGCCGCTTTGACCGAACTCGCGCGTCAGAATGCTGAAATAATAAACGGCAAAGCCCGACAGCGCACTGATCAGGTATATGCGGATCATCCCGCCGCCACGCGCCGGCTTGAGGGAAAAGCTGGCGGCCATAAAGACCATGGCCGCGAACAGCGCGGGCAACGTCAACAGCGAGTAGAGATAGAGCCTATAGCGCAAGGCCGAGAACCCGGCGCTTTGCGCGGCGCGGATAAAATGGGGAAGCGCCCAAAAGGACAGCGTCTCGGGCGAGGCAAAGCTCTCCTGGATCTGCGATGGGGTCAGGGTCGTGGCCAACGGATACGCGTCGTAATGGGTCACATGGCCGTCCTGGCCGCTCACCCATGCGCCATGAAGAATCCAGGCGCCGGGGCTCAGTTGAGCGCTGCTGGCGTCGATACGTCCTTCAATTTGGTCGTTTTTGCCATAAAGAAACACAATCACATCGTCCAGACGTACGCCCTGATCCGACACGCGCAGGGCGTGGATCACCGATTGATGGTCCTCATTGCCTTGCCGCAGCCAGAGGCCATTGCCGGATACCGCAAGCTGCGACGACTGACCCTTGATATATTTCGCTTCCAGCAACGCATATTGCCCGAGCATGCGCGAAGACACTGGTGTCACAATGAGAACCGCGATCACGCCGATGGCCACGGCGACGGCCAGCGGCGGCACCAAAAAGTCCCAGGCCGACACGCCCGCCGCGCGCGTCGCCACGAGTTCCTGATGGCGCGACAGCCGCACGAAGCAGAAAACGCCGCCCAGCAGCACCGCGAAAGGAAGCAGCTTTTGCCCCAGATCGGGAAGGAAAAGCAGCGCCATGACAAGAACGGCGCCGGTTCCGACGCCGTGTCCCGAGGTGCGGTTGATCAAGTCGACAAAATCGATCGAAAAAGCGAGCAGCAGAAAGATGGCGTAGCTGATCAGCACGCTGAAAAGAAATTGTTTCGCCAGATAGCGGTAGAGTGTCCAGGACCAGCTCACGGCGTCACCTCCGCAGCGGCATCCTTGCGGGCCAAGAGAAACTGGGGAACCGAGCCCACGAGTATCGCCAGCGCCACCGCCGCACCCAGCAGCGGTATGAGATAGAACAACACGCAATACGCTGGATTGTCCGCCGCTACGCCTTGAATTCCGAAGCTGGCAATACGAAGGCCGGCGGCCGCGAAGAAGGCGATTGTTATTCTCAGCGCATGGGCGCCGCGGGCGCGCTTTCCCCGCAAGATTGCCGCAAGCGCAATCAGCGCGAAGGCGATGCAATAGAGCGGCTGCGAAATCCGATTGTGGGCTTCCGCAATATAAGCATTACGCACGCGGGGCGATAATTTAGGCCCCGGCGAAAGCAATTGGTTCAAGTAAAGTTCGTTGGTCGCGCGGTCGGTCACTTGTGAATTGTCGGCGAATTGGTCGAGGTCGAAAGCGTCGCGGTCGAATTTAAGCACGGACAGCCGCGCCCCTCCCTTGTTGGCCTGCTCGATTGTGCCATCCTGCATGATGAGGCGCGCGCCGGCAGGCGTCTGCGCGATTTGTCCGCTCCGCGCCAAATAGGTAATCGGCGTGCGCGGATTGCGATTGTCGTGAACCAGGATGCCGCGAACGTGCCCATTGGAATCGATCTCGCGGATGAAGACGGTCAGACCCTTGGCGGGCGTATTGAACATGCCTTCGTTGAGCAGCGCGGCGCCGATGTCGGCGCGGATATCGACGACCTTGTCCTTCATGGCGCGCTGACCGGCGGGCATCAGATAAAGCCCGCACAAATAGGTCAGCGCCATGACGATCGCGGCCGCGATAAAGACCGGAACGGCAAGCTGCGCGCGGCTGAACCCGGCGGCGGCCATCACCACCAGCTCGCTATCCGTGCTCAGCCTGGACAGTGTGTAGAGCGTGCCGAAGAAGAAGGCGAAGGGCAGGATGATGACAAGCAGGCTCGGCAGGATCAGGATGGTGAGGTATATGAACGTCGGCGCGGACTGGCCGCGGTTAATCACCAGGTCAAGCAATCGCAGGGAGCCGGACAGCCAGAAGACGCATGTCGTAATGAACGCGAACAGCGCGATCGGCCCGATCAACTGCCTCAAGACGTAGGACGACAATCGCGGCATTCTATCTAACCCCGTCCGGCGCAGGCGCCTTGCCCATCGGGCGATTCGTTTTAAACTACCATTGCCCTCTTTAGCATCCCCCTCCGGGCATCCCGCAACAGGGCCTATTTCCGAACGAAGTGGAGAACACCAATGCTATTCGCATTCGCCGCGCACTCCCCCGTCAATACCGGTACGTGGATTGTCGGCGCAACCGAAGGCCCCACTTTGCTTCCGGCCGCCCAATTGGCCGACAAAGCGGCGGGCGGAGCCATCACCCGCGCCCTTTCCGTCAGCCGATTCAAGGGAAAATCCGGCCAAGTGCTGGAAGTTTTGGCCCCAGCCGGCGTGAAGGCCTCCCGCATTCTGATGGTTGGGCTGGGCAAGGCGGACGACTTCGATGCCAATGGCGCCGAGGCGGCTGCGGCGGCCGCCCTGGGCAGGCTTAAGAGCACCGCCGAGACCGAAGCCACCTTCGAGATCGACCCGCCCAAGGGCGGCAAGCTGAAGGGGGCGAAGCTGGCCGCGCATCTGGCCATGGGCGCCAAGCTCAAGACCTACAGCTTCAACCACTACCGGACCAAGGATCTGGTCGAGCACGAATTCAAGCTCAAAAAGGTCAGCATCGTGACCGCCGACCCGGCGGCGGCCAAGAAAGCCTGGGCTGCTTGCGAGGCGGTCGCGGAAGGCGTTGTCCTGGCGCGCGATCTGGTGAACGAACCGCCGAATATCCTTTTCCCTGTGGAATTCGCCCGCCGGGCCAAGACCCTCGCCAAGCTCGGGCTGAAGGTGGAGGTGCTGGGCGCCGAGCAGATGAAGAAGCTCGGCATGGGCGCGCTGCTGGGCGTCGGCCAAGGCAGCGAGCGCGAAAGCCAGCTTGTCGTTCTGCGCTGGGACGGCGCGAAGAAGAAAACCGCGTCACCGGTGTGCTTCGTCGGCAAGGGCGTGTGTTTCGATTCCGGCGGGCTGTCGCTCAAGACCGGCGCGGGCATGATGGGGATGAAGGGCGACATGGGCGGCGGCGCCGCCGTGATGGGCGTGATGCGGGCGCTGGCCGGGCGCAAAGCGCGGGTCAACGCCGTCGGCGTGATCGGGCTGGTGGAGAATATGCCGGACGGCAAAGCTCAGCGCCCCGACGATGTGGTCAAATCCATGTCGGGCCAAACCATCGAGGTCCTCAACACCGACGCGGAAGGACGCCTCGTCCTGGCCGATGCGCTTTGGTACGCGCATACCCGCTTCAAGCCGAAATTCGTGATCGACCTTGCCACGCTGACCGGCGCGATCCTTGTCGCGTTGGGCGCGGAGCACGCCGGTCTGTTCTCCAACGACGACAAACTGTCCGAGCGGCTGGCCGATGCGGGCAAGGAAGTGGGCGAGCCGGTTTGGCGCCTGCCGCTCGGCTCGGGCTACGACAAGCTGATCCGCTCCAAGATCGCCGACATGAAGAATATCGGCGGGCCGAGCGCGGGCTCGATCACGGCGGCGCAATTTCTTCAGCGCTTCGTCGAGAAGACGCCTTGGGTGCATTTGGATATCGCGGGCGTCGCCTGGCAGGACCATGAGCACAAGCCGCTGATCCCAAGCTGGGGCACCGGTTGGGGCGTGCGGATTTTGGATCGGCTGATCGCGGATCATTACGAGGGCTGATGACCGAAACGCTGTTCTACCATCTCGAACGGCGCAGCCTGGACGATGTGCTGCCCGGCTTGATCGAGAAGACGCTGGAGCGTGGCTGGCGGGCGCTGATCCGCACCGAATCCGCCGAGCGCGCCGACGCCATCGACACGCTCTTGTGGACCTTCAACGATCAGAGTTTTCTGCCGCACGCCCAGGCCGGCGACGGCGATAGCGCACGCCAGCCGGTGCTCATCACGGTGGAGGAGGGCAATCCCAACGCCGCCAATGTTCTGTTCGTGGTTGGTGGTGCATCTCCACCCGCCTGGGATGGCGAGGCGCTGAAGGCGCTGACGCGCATCGTCCTGATGTTCAACGGGCGCGATCCCGCCGCCCTCGACAGCGCGCGCGCGGCTTGGAAGAACGCCAAAGGCGCGGGTCACGCGGTGACCTATTGGAAGGAAATGCCCAGCGGCAAATTCGAGAAGCAGGCCTGACGCGGATTGTCAGTCCAGCTTGCGCTCCGCGAGATTTTTCAGCGCGATCGTCTCGCGATGCCATTGGCGCACCGGCCGTGCCGGATAACCGCCGACGGTTTCTCCCTCGGCCACATCGCGGGTGACGCCGCTCTTGGCCGCGATGCGCGCGCCGGCCCCGATGGTGAGATGATCGCTGATGCCGACCTGTCCGCCCATCATCACGCCGGGGCCGATGGTGCTGGAACCGGCAATGCCGACTTGTCCGGCAATCAGGCAGTGATGGCCGATGGTCACGTTGTGCGCGATGTGAACCAGGTTATCGAACATCGCGCCCGTGCCGATATGAGTATCGCCGATGGCGCCGCGATCGATCGCGCAATTGGCGCCGAACTCGACATCGTCTTCGATCACGACGCGGCCGAGCTGCGGTACGCGCAATAGCCCGGTCAAGCTGGGCACGAAACTGAAGCCTGCGCTTCCGATCGAAACATTCGAAGCAAAGGTTACGCGCGCGCCGACCAGCGCATAATTGATGACGCAATTGGCGCCGATGACGCAGTCATTGCCGATCACCACGCCTTGACCGATGACGACGTTCGAACCGATGGAACAGCGCTCGCCGATTTTCGCGTTGGCCCCGATGACGGCGCCGTAGCTTACCTCGGTACCCTTGCCGAGTGTCGCGGTGTGATGCACGGGGCTGCCCGACTGCACGCCTTCGACAAGGTTGGCGGGTGGATAAAACAGATGACCGACCTGTGCGAACGCCAGGCGCGGATTGTGCACAAAGAGCAGCCAGGCGCCGTTGTGCTCATGTGTGCCGAGAGCATGGTCCGTGACGACGACCGTGGCGGTGGTGTGCGCAAAATCCCGGGCATATTTGGCGTCGCTGAAGACGCTGATGTCGCCGGCGCTTCCATTCTCGAGCGCGGCCACGTCGCGCACCAAAAAATCGGCCGATGAGCGATTGCACATTTCGCCCCCGACATGACGTGCAATTTCGCCAAGCGCAAACGGGCCGGCGCGCTGAAAAAATCTGTTATCGGTCATTCAAGTCCCCAAGGCCAATGGCTCATCTTAGCAGAAATGTTGCCAGTGGAACCACGGTTTAGCGAACAGCGTTATCAAGCAATTTCGCTCAAGATGGGTGCAAAGCATGGCGTTGCGACGAAAGGCGTCATACCCGCCCATGGGGCACGCGAAGGTCCGTCGCCGCCCGCGAGGTTACAAAATGGAGAGATGCCGCGGCAAAAATCGGGCAAAGCGGGGTTGATTTGCCGCCCCGCCCGCGCCTATCAGGGCTGGCAGCACAAAGCATGGATTTGGATTCGGTGCCTATTCTGGGCCTCAGCTTTTTGATTTCGCTGGCCTGTGCGGTTCACGTGTTCCGCACCGGGCGATCTTATTTGTGGCTGTTGCTCATCTTCTTCATTCCGACGCTCGGCGCCATCGGCTATGTGGCCTATGTGCTGTTATCCGATGTGGCCGGAAGCGCCGGTGCACGCCGCTTCGCCGACAATGTCGCCGACATGGCCGACCCGGGGCGCGGCTATCGCGAGAAGAAGCGCGAGGTGGAGATGGTGGGCTCCGCCAACGCCAAGCGCGCGCTGGCGCAGGAATGCATCAAGCGGGGCCGTTTCCAGGATGCCGTCGATCTTTATCAAGGCGCGATGAGCGGACCGCTCGGCGAAGGCGATCCGGCGCTGCTGCGCGGCATGGCGCGGGCCAAGCTGTTGGCCGGCGACGGCGCGGGCGCGGTGGACGCATTTCAGAAGTTGAAAGAACTCGATCCCGTCGCCTTCGATGCCGATGTCGAACTCGACTACGCACGCTCGCTCGTACTGGTGGGCCGCACGGACGATGCGCTTAAGCAATACGAGCATGTCGTGCCGCGCTATCCGGGGGAGGAGGCGCGCTGCCGCTTCGCGCTGTTCCTGCAAACGCTCGGACAGAAGGACCGCGCGCAAAGACTGTTTCAGGAGATCGTCAAATCCGTGCGCGGTGCGCCGGGCTATTACAAAAGCCGCCAGCGCGAATGGTCGCGCATCGCCAAAGAGCAATTGGCGGGGTAGCGCTCGCTAAGCGCCGCCCGCCATCCCTTTCTCGTATTCCTCATGCACTTGCAGCCAGCGCGCTTCCGTGTCGGCGAGCTTGCGCGCGGCATCGGCGCGCTTTTTGGAGACGGCTTTTCCTTTCGCCGGGTCCTTGGTGAAGAGAAGCGGGTCCGAGAGCGCGGCATCGAGCTTGGCGAGTTCGGCAGTCAGATCAGCAATCTGATGCTCGGCGGCGTCGATGCGGTCCTTGAGCGGTTTCAGGTGACGGCGGCGTTCGGCCGCTTCGCGCCGCGCTTCTTCTTTGGTCTGTTTGGCTTCGACCACTGGCGCGTGTGACGCCGGTGCGGAATTGCCCGACAGCAGAAAGCGGCGGTAGTCGTCGAGGTCGCCTTCGAACGGCGCGACATGGCCGTTCGCCACCAGAAGCAGCCGGTCGGCTGTCGCTTCGATCAAGCGGCGATCATGGCTAACGAGAACGACCGCGCCGTCGAAATCGTTGAGCGCCGTCAGCAATTCGCTGCGCGCATCGATATCGAGATGGTTGGTCGGTTCGTCCAGGATCAGCATGTTTGGCTTGTCGAGCGTGGCCAGCGCCAGCATCAATCGCGCGCGCTCGCCGCCCGAGAGACTGCCAACTTTGGTGTTCGCCTTGTCGGCAGAAAAGCCGAAGCCGCCGAGCTGAGTGCGCAATTCCTGCATGGTGAGGCGCGGGCGCAGATGGCCAAGTGTCTCGATGGGCGTGATGGCGCCGTTGAGTTCTTCAAGTTGATGCTGGGCGAAATAGCCGGGAATGAGCTTGCGCGCGCGCACCAATTCGCCGCCCATCGTACCAAGCTTGCCCGCCAGCAATTTCGCCAGCGTCGATTTGCCGTTGCCGTTTTTGCCGAGCAGCGCGATGCGGTCGTCGGGATCGAAGCGGAGCGACAGACCCGTCAGCACCGGCTTGCCCGGCTCATATCCGACCGATGCGCCGTCCATCGTGACAAGCGGCGGGCTGGCGGGCTGGGCCTTCGGCAAACGGATGGGCCGCGAATGCTCATCGACCGGAATGTCGACGGCCTGCATCCGCTCCAGCATCTTGATGCGGCTTTGGGCCTGGCTCGCTTTCGAGGCCTTGTAGCGGAAGCGGTCGACAAAGGCCTGCAGATGCTTGCGCTGGGCGTCCTGCTTCTTGGCGAAGGCGGCGGTGAGCGCCTGTTTCTCCGCCCGCGCGCGCACGAACATGTCGTAGCCGCCGGTGTAGAGCGTCAGCTTGCCGTGTTCGAGATGCAGAATAAATTCCGCCGCCGTGTTGAGCAGGTCGCGGTCATGGCTGACGATCAAAACCGTGCCGCGATAGCGCCGCAGAAAATCTTCCAGCCACAAGACGCCTTCCAGGTCGAGGTAGTTGGTCGGCTCGTCCAGCAGCAGCAGGTCGGGCGCGGCGAACAGCACCGCTGCCAGCGCCACACGCATCCGCCAGCCGCCGGAAAACTCGCTGCAGGGACGCAGCTGGTCTTCCGCCGGAAAGCCCAGCCCCGCCAAAATTTCCGCCGCGCGCGCCGGGGCCGAATAAGCGTCGATGGTGTGAAGCCGGCCATGGATATCGGCGATGTGGTGCGGATCGGTCTCATGCTCCGCCCGCACCAGCAATGACGTGCGTTCCAGGTCGGCGGCCAGCACCGTTTCGATCAAGCTCTGGGAGCCGGACGGGGCCTCCTGCGCCAAGGCGCCGACCCGCCAGTCCTTGGGAACCGAGGTGTCGCCCTCGTCGGGATGGAGTTGGCCGAGAATGACCTTCAGCAGCGTCGATTTGCCCGCGCCATTGCGCCCCACCAGGCCCACGCGCCGTCCGGCGGGCAGGGTGGCGCTCGCGCCCTTCAGAATGTCCCGGCCCGCGATGCGGACGGTAAGATTGTCGATGACCAGCATGGGCGCGCGTATAGCACGGCTTGCGCGGTTGCAAAGGCCATGGCTATAAGGCCCGCGCTTTTCCCAACCCCGGAGCAGGACATGGCCGTCGAACGCACGCTTTCCATCATCAAACCCGACGCGACACGCCGGAACCTGACGGGCGAAATCGCCGCACGCTTTGAAAAAGCAGGGCTTCGCATCGTCGCCCAGCGCCGCATGCGCCTGTCCCGGGCGCAGGCCGAGGCGTTCTACGCCGTCCATGCCGCGCGGCCCTTCTACAAGAGCCTGGTCGAATTCATGACCTCCGGCCCGGTCGTGGTGCAGGTACTGGAAGGCGAAGGCGCGATTGCCAAAAACCGCGAAGTGATGGGCGCCACCGACCCCTCCAAGGCGGCGCCGGGGACAATTCGCAAGGATTTCGCCGAATCCATCGAGGCCAATTCGGTTCATGGCTCTGACGCACCGGAAACCGCCGCCAACGAGATCAAATTCTACTTCAGCGACCTCGACATCGTGGGATAATCCCTCGCGAAGACTCGCGGAGGGAACCATGCAGGGCAAAACCGTCGTCATCACTGGGGCTACATCGGGCATCGGGGAAGTTGCCGCCGTGGAATTGGCAAAGGCCGGTGCGCGCATCGTGTTCGTCGCGCGCAATCCGTTGCGGCGGGACGCCACCATGGCGCGGCTCATGGTCGTGAACAGCGCGGTGAAGCACACGGCTTATCTCGGCGATCTGTCGCGGCTGTCCGACATGAAACGCGTGGCGGGCGAGATCGCCGCCGCCGAGCTCAAGATCGACGTACTGATCAACAATGCCGGTGCCGTGTTCACCAAGCGCGAGACGACGGCGGACGGTCTTGAGATGACCTTCGCGCTCAACCATATGTCCTATTTCGTGATGACGAACATGCTGCTCGCCACGCTGAAGGCCACGCCGGGGGCGCGCATCGTCAGCACATCGTCGGACGCTCACAAGAGCGCCAAGCTCAATTTCGACGATTTGCAATCCGAGAAAAGCTATGTCGGCTTTCGCGTCTACTGCAACAGCAAGCTCGAGAACATCCTGTTCACGCGCGAACTGGCACGGCGGATTGCTGGCACGGGCGTAACGGCCAATTGCCTGCATCCGGGCTTCGTCGCCAGCAGCTTCGGCGACAACAACGGCGGTTGGACGGAGTTTGCCTTTGGCCTCTTGAAGAAGATTGCGGCAATCTCGCCCGAGGACGGCGCCAAGACGATTGTCTATCTCGCCTCCTCGCCCGACGTCGCGGGAAAGAGCGGCGACTACTATTACAAATGCGCGCCAGCCGTGCCGACCAAGGAAGCGCAGAACGACGACGACGCCAAACGCTTGTGGGATGTGTCGGCGAAGATCGCGAATTTGGGCGCTTAGATGGAAAAGACGCGCAAGAAAGATCTCATCCGCACCTTCAAGGAGCAAAAGCCCAATCCGGGGATATTCGCGGTGCGTTGCAACGCGACCGGCGAAGCCTGGGTTGCCTCATCGCCCAATCTCGACCGCCAGCAAAACTCCGTCTGGTTTGCGCTGCGAAACGGCGGACGCTTCTACAACGCGGCGCTTTATGCCGCCTGGACGGATCACGGCGAAGACGCGTTCGCCTTTGAGGTGCTGGAGGAAGTCAGCGACGAGAACGCGTTGCTGATCCCCGCGTTGTTGAAGGAGCGCGCCTTGCACTGGCGCACGGAACTCCGTGCCGAACCGGTGATCGGCTAAGCGGCGAAAACCGCGCGGCCGTTTTCAAGCCGAACTTTGCCTTCTGCCAGCATCTTGAGCGCCGCCGGATAGAGCCTGTGTTCCTGTTCCAGCACGCGCGCGGCAAGAATTTCCGGCGTGTCACCCGGCATCACAGGCACTTCGGCTTGCGCGATGACGGGTCCGGCATCGAGTTCGGGCACCACGAAATGCACCGAGCAGCCGGATTTTTTCTCGCCTGCCGCAAGGACGCGCTCGTGGACATGCACGCCCTTATAAGCAGGCAGCAGCGAGGGGTGGATGTTGATCAGCCGTCCCTCCCATTTGCGAGCAAACCAATCCGACAATATTCGCATGAAGCCCGCCAGGCAGACGATTTCGATTTGCGCGTCGATCAAGGCGGCATCGATGGCGGCGTCGAAGTCTTCGCGGGTCGCAAACGGCTTGTGCGGAATGATCTTGCTGGCAATGCCGGCTTCGGCGGCGAGGGCGAGGCCGCCCGCGCAATCCACATTGGAAACGACCAGCGCGATCTTGGCGGGATAGCCGGGCGACGCACTTGCCGCGATCAACGCCCCAAGATTGCTGCCGCGGCCGGATATCAAGACTGCCGCGCGCGCGCTCACAGCCTCAGCGCACCCTTGGCGCGCACCTTGGCTTCGCCGTCGCCCTTCACGAGCGTCCCGATGCGTTCGGCCTTGTCGCCGGATTCCTGGAATGCGTCGATCACCTGGCCGGAATGTTTTTCATCCACCACGGCGACCAATCCGATCCCGCAATTGAAGGTGCGCAGCATTTCGCTTTGCTCGATCCCAGCGGATTTGGCCAGCCAGCCGAATACGGCGGGCGGCGCCCAGGATGACAGATCGACCTCGGCGTCCAATCCGTCCGGCAAGGCGCGCGGCAGATTTTCGGTGATGCCGCCGCCGGTGATATGCGCCAATCCCTTTATGCCGCCGGTGCGAATCGCCGCCAGCGCAGATTTCACATAGAGCCGGGTCGGCGTGAGGAGCGCATCGCCAAGCTTCAGGTCAGGCGCGAAAGGGGCCGCCGCGTCATAAGAAAGCCCGGTGTGCTCGACCACGCGGCGCACCAGTGAATAGCCGTTGGAGTGCAATCCGCTCGAAGCGATGCCGATCAGCACATCTCCGGGCCGCATTTCGGCGGTTTTGGGCAGGATGGCGCCGCGTTCCACCGCGCCGACCGAAAACCCTGCCAAGTCGAAATCGCCCTTGGCATAGAGGCCGGGCATTTCGGCGGTCTCCCCGCCGATCAGCGCGCAGCCCGATTCGCGGCAGGCGCGTGCGATGCCCTCGATTACGGTTGCGGCATTATCGACGTTGAGCTTGGCGCTGGCATAATAGTCGAGGAAGAACAGCGGCTCGGCGCCTTGCACCACGATGTCGTTGACACACATCGCCACGAGATCCTGGCCAATCCCGCCGAAAATTCCCGTATCGATGGCGATTTTAAGCTTGGTGCCGACCCCGTCTGTGGCGGCAACCAGGATCGGATCGGCAAATCCCGCTGCCTTGAGATCGAACAAGCCGCCAAAGCCGCCCAATTCCGCGTCCGCGCCCGCCCGCCGGGTTGCCTTTGCCGCCGGGGCGATACGTCCGACCAAGGCTTCGCCGGCGTCGATATCCACGCCGGCATCCTTATAAGTAAGGCTCTTGGTCCCGGATTTCGGTTTCGTCGGCATGTGGCGCATGAACATTTGGCGACGGTTTCGTTTAATCATGTGCGCCCAGCCGCGCAAGCAGGGGGAGTTGTTCCGATTCCAGACAGACAAATGCGCCGCTTTCATGCGCAACCAATGCCCATTATAGTCGCGGCGCTTAAAATCAGGATGCCGATGCGACGCCTTTACCGCCTTTCTGCGCTGATCTTCGCGCTCGGGCTCGTCTGCCTGCTGCCGCAACCCGCGGCAGCCGACGCCACGTTCACCGTCACGGGGATCCATGTCGATGCCTCGGCCTCGTCGGTTGTCGAGGCCCGCAACGCCGCCATTTCGGGCGGCCGGCAGATCGCTTGGCAGACGCTGTTCCGCCGCCTGACCCGCCAGCAGGACTGGGCGCGCCAACCCGTCCTCGATCCTGCGCAGTTGCAGCGGATCATGTCCGGCTATCTTCCGTCGAACGAGCGGCGATCCACGACGCGTTACGTCGCCGACATGACCTATCTGTTCAATCCGCAAGCCGTCGCGCAGGTGCTGCGGGGAGCCGGAATTCCCTACACCGCAGCGCAATCGAAGCGCGTATTGGTGATTCCGATGGCGCCCGGCTATTCGCGCGGCTCAGGCTGGACGAATGCCTTGGCCAATCCGCGCTTTTCCTATGGCCTGGTTCCATTTGCCGTGCCGATCGGCGATGCACAAGATCAATCCGCGCTCAACGGGCTGCCATTCGACACCGCGAATTGGAACGACGTCGCGGCGGTGGCCGCGCGCCGCAATGCCACCGAAGCGGTGCTCGCGCTCGCGACGGTCAACGGCAACAAGCTCACCGTGACGTTGCGCCGGCTCGGTATCGGCGAATTGCCGACCAAGGCCAGTGTTGACGTGCCGTTGCTGCAGGGCGCGGCGTCTACCTATTCGGCCGCCGCCGATGCGGCGGTTCATGCCATCGAGGACATGTGGAAGTCGCATGTCGCGATGGATTACAGCCAGAAAGGCAATCTTGTCGCCGATGTGCGCATGACCTCTCTCGCGCAATTTGCCAGCGTGCAAAGCGCGCTGGTCGGCGTCGGCAATGTCACATCGGTGAACGTCGTCGCCATCGACATGGGCGAGGCGCAATTGTCGATTTCCTATGTCGGCACCACCGATCAATTGCATGACGCATTGGCCGGGGCAGGCATCGTGCTGGTCAATCGCGGCGGTGCGTGGCACTTATCGTTGGCGGGCGCGGGCTTGCCGTGAACAGGTTGCTGCGCCAAGCCCCAAACATCCTGAGCGCGCTGCGGCTCGTAGCGGCGCCGGTGACGGCGCTGCTCATTCGCGACGAGAGGGATGCCGCGGCGCTTTGCGTCTTCGTTCTTGCGGGTCTTAGCGATGCGCTCGATGGGTTTCTTGCCAAACGCTTTGCGCTGACCTCGCGGTTTGGGGCCTGGCTCGATCCGGCCGCGGACAAGCTTTTGATGCTGGCGAGCTTCGTGACCCTCACCCTGGTGGGAGCAATTCCGCTGTGGCTGACGGCGCTGGTGATCGGGCGCGATGCGGCCATCGTCTTGGGCGTTCTGCTGGCGCGCGCGCTGGACGCGCCGCTGCAAATTGCGCCCTTGATGGTGGGCAAGGCGAGTACGGTGGTGCAAGTCGTTTATGTCGCATTGGTTCTGGTGTTCCGGGCGGTTGCGATCGATCAGCCGCGCGTCGCGCTGGCCTGCGCCGTTATGGTGGCGTTTTTTGCGCTGTGGTCCTTTCTGGCTTACGGCAATGTGTGGCTGCAGTCGGTGGCAACCGGCCGGCGCGCGGCTTGAGCGACGTGCCAAGGCAAATTCCGCTGCCGCTGGAAACCCCGCCCAACTTCGTGCGCGAGGAATTCATTGTCGGTCTGGGCAACAGCGCCGCGGTCGGCTTTGTCGATTCCTGGCCCGCTTGGCCGCAGCCGGCAGGCGCTCTTTATGGGCCGGCAGGATCGGGAAAATCTCATTTGGCGAGCGCCTGGGCGGCACGCGCCGGCGCGCTTCTTCTCGAGGCGGGGTCGCTGGACCATGCGGTGCTGGAGCACATTGCGCCGGGGAAACCCCTGGCCATCGAGAACGTCGATCACGCGCCGCTGGCGTCGGCGTCGGAAACGGCGCTCTTTGCGTTGCTCGAGCGCGGCCAGCCGATGCTGTTCACCGGCCGCGAGCCGCCATCCGTTTGGCCCGCGGTTTTGCCCGATCTTGCGTCACGATTTCGTGCGCTCTTGTCCTTTGGACTGTGGGCGCCGGACGACGCCTTGCTCGAAGCCCTGGCGAGAAAGCTATTCGCCGACCGTCAATTAAGCGCGCCCGATTCGGTGATTATCCAAATGGTGCGGGCACTGGAACGCTCGCCCTCGGCGCTGCGCGATTTCGTGGCACGGGCGGACCGCGCGGCGCTCGCCGCAAAACGCCCGATAACACTGGGACTTATCCGCGAATTGCTGGCGAAAAACGGCTGAGCGATTTTTCGCGACGACGGGATTTTGAAATCCTTAATAGATACCGCCCAAAACTTGCGAAATGGCGGCAAAGCGGTTCCCGAGCCTCGACGGATTGCGCGGTGTCTGCGCGATTTCTGTCCTGCTCTTCCATTGCGACGACCTGTTCCACAAGGGCCCGATCTTCCAGCACGGCTATCTGGCCGTCGATATTTTTTTCATTTTAAGCGGTTTCGTCATCGCGCTGACCTATGAAGAGAAGCTGAAAAGCGGTTGGACGCTGAACGCCTTCATCCGCACGCGCGCGCGGCGGCTGCTGCCGACTTATTTCCTCGGCACGCTGATTTGCATTGCCTGTTTCGTCATCCTGTTGTCGGGCGGATATGCCGTTATCCCCGGCTATAGCGTGTCGCTGATGATTCTTTCGGCCGTTACGACCCTGTTTCTGATCCCGGAGTTTTTCACGCCCGACAATATGCCATATCCAGCCTCAACCGTTGCCTGGTCGCTGCTTATCGAATGGATCGTGAATCTGCTCTACGCCGCGGGCGGCGTGCGGCTCAAAACCTGGGCGCTCTTGTCGATCGCTGCTATCGGCTGGGGACTGATGACGCTGGCCGGTTATTATTCGAAAACCGGATGGTGCGTCGGCATGTACCAGTCCGATATTTATTGGGCAGGCTTGTTGCGCGGTATCCCGGCATTCTGCGCCGGTATCTTGCTCTATCGCTGGCACGATTTGCCGTTCTTCAGGCTGCTGCCGGTTGTTTCCACCGAACTGCTCCTGACGCTTTGGCTGGTTGTTGCGGTCATTCCGACCTATACGACCACGCCGACCATCGATGCGCTTGTCGTCGTTCTCGTGTGTCCGGCGCTGATCGCGCTCTTGATCCGCTCCGACGCCAAGGCGCCGGGATTTTGCAAACCGCTCGGCGAGTTGTCCTACCCGCTCTATGCCAGCCATCTGGGTATTGTGCGGCTGGCGCAAGAAACGCCGCTGTTCGGGCTCTCAAAGCATCCCGATCCCGTGCGGGCACTCGGCGTGGTCGCGGTGTGCCTTGCGGTTGCCTGGGGTCTTGCCAAGCTGGTGGGCGCGATCCGTCCATCCAGGCCTATCCCGGGAGTTGCGTTGAGGATAGCGACCGCGCCGGAGTGAGCGCGCGTCCGGGCGGCTCTTGGCGGCAAACGGGCGGTGACCGTCGCGCCGAGCAGGGAATTGCTGGCGAAAGACACATAGACGGCGTCATGACAGCGTAGCGATTTTCCTTTAGTCTTGGGCTCGGAGCCCTGGCAACCTATTGATGTCAAAAGCAAAGACTCTGGTCGAAGCCATCGAGGACGCGGCGCAGACGCTTGTCCGCGAGGGCGATCCCGTCAGCGAGACGCCGAAGATCGTTGTGGTCGAGGAAGTCGCTGCCGAGCCCGACATCGATCCCGCTTCGTCGGACCGTTTCGTCAATCGCGAAATTTCGTGGCTCGCCTTTAACGGGCGCGTTCTTGAAGAGGCGCAGAATTTGCGCCATCCGGTGCTGGAGCGGCTTCGCTTTCTGTCGATTTCCGCCTCCAACCTCGACGAATTTTACATGGTGCGCGTGGCCGGCCTCAAAGGCATGGTCAATGAAGGCGTCGCGGCGCATAGCGATGACGGGCTGAGCCCCAGCGAACAGCTTGAGCGCATCAACGAATGCGCCGGCCGGCTGCAGGACAATCAGCAGCGCGTGTGGGTGGGTTTGCGCGACGAACTGCGCAAGAACGGCATCTCCGTCATCGAGCCGGGCGAGCTGGGCGAGGCCGACAAGGTTTGGCTCGACGTCCATTTCGCCGAGCAGATTTTTCCGGTGCTGACGCCGCTCGCCATCGACCCGGCGCATCCGTTCCCGTTCATTCCCAATCTCGGCTTTTCGCTGGCGCTTAAGCTCATGCGCCGCAACGACGGCAAACAGGTGATGGCGCTGCTGCCGGTTCCCGCGCAGCTTCGACGCTTTATCCGGCTGCCGGGCGAGGGCAAGGAGGCGCGCTTTCTGCCGCTTGAAAAAGTCATCGGGCTTTATCTCGACAAACTGTTCCCCGGTTACACGGTCACCGGCGCGGGACAATTTCGCGTGCTGCGCGACAGCGACGTGGAAGTCGAGGAAGAAGCCGAAGATCTTGTGCTGATGTTCGAGTCGCTGCTCAAGCGGCGTCGTCGCGGCTCGGTGATTCACATGTTGTGCAGCGAATCGATGCCCGCCGATCTGCGCCGCTTCATCGCCGATCACCTCCAGCTCAAGCTTGAGGAATTCGTCTTCGTCGGACACATGCTAGGGCTATCGGATCTGCAAAAGCTGATCTTGAAGGAACGCCCCGACCTCAAATTCAAACCCTATATCGCGCGCTTTCCCGAGCGCATCCGCGATCACGGCGGCGATTGCTTCGCGGCGATCCGGGCCAAGGACATCATCGTCCACCATCCGTTCGAGAGTTTCGACGTGGTGGTTCAGTTCCTGCGCCAGGCCGCTGCCGATCCCGACGTCGTGGCGATCAAGCAAACGCTTTATCGCACAAGCCAGGATTCGCCCATCGTCAGCGCGTTGATCGAAGCGGCCGATCAAGGCAAATCCGTCACCGCGCTGATCGAGCTGAAAGCGCGCTTCGACGAAGCGGCCAACATCAAATGGGCAAGAGACCTCGAACGCGCGGGCGTTCAGGTGGTCTATGGCTTTATAGAACTCAAAACCCACGCCAAGGTTTCCTTGGTGGTGCGCCGCGAGAGCGGGCAGCTTCACACCTATGTGCATTACGGCACGGGCAATTATCACCCGGTGACGGCCAAGGTTTACACGGATTTGTCGCTATTCAGCGCCGATCGGGCCCTGGGACGCGATGCCGCGCAGCTTTTCAACTACGTGACGGGCTATGCCGAGCCCATGGGCCTCGAAAAGATCTCCGTCTCGCCCCTCAATCTGCGCGACAGCCTGGTCGACGCGATCGAGCAGGAAATTTCCCATGTGCGCGCCGGAAAGCCCGGCGCGATCTGGGTCAAGCTCAATTCCCTGGTCGATCCAGACATGATCGATTGCCTCTATCGCGCCAGTCAGGCTGGCGTGCGCATCGAACTCGTCATCCGCGGCATCTGCTGTCTGCGTCCCGGCGTGCCGGGCCTGTCGGATAATATCCGTGTAAAGAGTATTGTCGGCCGCTTCCTCGAACATGGCCGTATCGTCTGCTTCGGCAACGGACATGGCCTGCCGTCGGCCAAGGCGCGGGTTTATATCTCCTCCGCCGACTGGATGCCGCGCAATTTGGATCGCCGCGTAGAATTGCTGGTGCCGATCGACAACCCGACCGTTCATCAGCAAGTGCTCGACCAGATCATGGTGGCGCTGCTCAAGGACCAGGCGCAGAGCTGGTACATGAAAGCCAATGGCGATTACCGGCGCGACGCGGCAAGCGACAGCGCGGACGCCTTCTCGGCGCATAATTATTTCATGACCAATCCCTCGCTTTCGGGGCGCGGACGCTCGCTGAAGATCGATCAGGCGCACGCTGCCGGTCGTAGCGATTGACCATGAGCGGCGTTCCATCCCTTCCCATCGACCTCGAAACGGATGTCCCGTTGCGTTCTGCGTGGACCGCGAAGGGGCGCGTGGCCGTGGTCGACATCGGATCGAATTCCGTGCGTCTCGTCGTCTACGAGTTCGATCTCGCGCACGACCTCGACCGTTCACAACGAAAAGACGATCTGCTCGATGGGGCGCGACATCGCGACCACGGGCCGATTGTACGAACCGGGCTGCGATCTCGCGCTCGACTCGCTGCGCCGCTTTCGGATTCTGACCGACAAGCTCGGCGTCACGGTGCGCGAGGCGGTGGCGACCGCGGCGGCGCGCGATGCCGCCAACGGGCCGGAATTCGTGCGCCGCGCCGAAGCTGCCTGGGGTGCGCCGGTGCGCGTGCTGTCCGGCGAAGAAGAAGCAAGGCTGGCGGGCGAAGGCGTGCTCGCCGCGCTACCGGAAGCCGATGGACTGGCGGGCGATCTGGGCGGCGGCAGCCTCGACATGGCGCTGGTCAAGGGCGGGCGCACCGGCGAAGCCGTTTCGCTGCCGTTCGGTCCGCTGCGCCTGCTCGATCAAAGCCGGGGCGACATGGACAGGGCGCGCGCCTTGGTCGATGCATCGCTGGAGAAGCTCGCCATTTTGCGCGGGCTCGATCATCGTTCCTTCTATGCCGTCGGCGGCATATGGCGCAGTTTCGCGCGCGTCGACATGCTGCGTGAAAATTATTCGCTGCACTTGTTGCAGAACTACACGATCCCTTATGCCCGCGCGCTCGATCTGTGCACCGTGCTCGCCAAGCAGGGACGCAAGTCACTCGAGCTGCTGGCGGGTGTATCCAAGCGGCGCATGGAGCTTCTGCCTTACGGCACCTTGGT
Source organism: uncultured Alphaproteobacteria bacterium (assembly GCA_963849895.1). Lineage (GTDB taxonomy): Bacteria > Pseudomonadota > Alphaproteobacteria > Micropepsales > Micropepsaceae > Rhizomicrobium. The sequence goes on along the minus strand of CAWKIU010000021.1, from coordinate 44,391 downwards.
GTTGCAGCGTTTGCTCATGGCGGTGAAGTTCAAGGAGATCGTGATTTCCGCCAACGGACTTCGCGAAGGATTGCTCTATCAAAAACTCTCCGACGAAGAGCGCGCCAAAGATCCGCTGCTCGATTTTGCGGGGCTGGAGAATGCGCGGCTGAGCCGTTCTCCCAGCCATGCGCAGGAGATGTTCCAATGGTCCGCGCCGTTGTTTGCCGATGAGAACGCCGACCAGCGCCGTCTGCGCCAAGCGGCTTGCTTGTTTAGCGATATCGGCTGGCGCCGCCATCCCGATTTTCGCGCCCGCGGCAGCTTCGCCGAGGTGCTGAATTATCCCTTCGCGGGCGCCACGCATCGGGCGCGCGAATTTATCGCGACCGCCGTCTATCACCGCTATTCCGGCGACGCGGACATGCCCGACGATTTGGAAGTTCCCGGTCTGCTCGACCGGCAGGATGAGAAGCGGGCGTTTCGCGTCGGCCTGACGGCGCGGCTGGCGTTTGACCTGTCAGCCTCGGCACCGGGGGAGCTGGCGCATTACAAGCTGCGGCTCACCCCCTCCAAGATCGCCCTGGAAGTGCCCAAGCGCCGCAGCGTGATCGCCGACGAGACCGTCGGCAAACGCATGGGCGCGCTGGGCGCGGCCATGGATCGCAAGGCCGAAATCCTGGTGGTGGGCGGTTAACCCGGCCCGCTTGCATCGCGGCGAGCCAAGGGCTTTAAGGGTACAAACGGCGCTGTTTTGGAAGGAATTTCGTCATGGGCACGTTCGGACCCCTGCATTGGCTGCTCCTGATCGCGGTGATCCTGTTGCTGTTCGGCGGGCGCGGCAAAATCTCCGATCTGATGGGCGATTTCGCCAAGGGCATCAAAAGCTTCAAAAAGGGCATGTCCGACGAGGACGATGCGCCGCCCAAGACGCTGCCCTCCGATCGCCGCGACGAACCCGTGGACAAGGACAAGGTCGCGCGCCCCTAGCCTGATCGCCGGGACGAGGATAGCGCATGTTCGTCGATCTAAGCTGGAGCCATATGCTCCTTGTCTTGGTGATCGCCCTTGTGGTCGTGGGCCCCAAGGACTTGCCCAAGGTGATGCGTGAGATGGGCCGCTGGGCCGCAAAGGCACGCGCCATGGCCGACCAATTCCGCCGCAGCTTCGACGAGATGGCGCGCCAGAGCGATCTTGACGAACTGCGCAAGGAACTCGACGAGCTGCGCAATGTGCGCCCCTTCGCCGAGGCCCAAGAGGCGATGTCCAAGGCGCTTGAACCGCCCGCGATGGTGAGCATGTCGCAGACGCCGGTGGAAGCCGAGCCGGAAGTGACGCCGGACGTGACGCATGAACTTCCCCCCGAACCATCCGAACCCAGCGAGATGATGGATGTGGGCATGCCGGACGCGCCCAAGGATCCGCCATGAGCGATCCGCGCGCCGACGAAGACGCCGAAATCGAATCCACCAAGGCGCCGCTGCTCGAGCATCTGGTCGAGTTGCGCAAGCGGCTGATCTATTCGCTGCTGGCGCTGCTCGCCGGATTTTTGATCTGCTTTTATTTCTCCAAGCCGATCTATGGATTTTTGACCGAGCCGCTGGCGCATGCGATGGCGGGCCAGCCCAATCGCCATCTCATCTACACCGCGGTTTACGAGACGTTCTTTACGTATGTGAAAGTGGGAATGTTCGCGGGGCTTTGCCTGGCATTTCCCATCATTGCGTCGCAAATCTGGATGTTCGTCGCGCCGGGCCTTTACAGGAAAGAGCGCAACGCCTTTCTGCCATTCCTGATCGCCAGCCCCGTGCTGTTCATCGCGGGCGCCGCTTTTGTCTTCTACATCATGCTGCCCTATGCGCTGAAATTTTTCCTGGGCTTCGAGACCCACGGCACGACCAACACGATGGGCATCGAGTTGCAGGCCAAGGTCAGCGACTACCTCGATTTCGTGACGACGCTGATTTTTGCCTTCGGTCTGACGTTTCAAATGCCGGTGCTGCTTTCGCTGCTGGGGCGCGTTGGGATCGTGTCGGCGGCGATGCTGCGCCGGGTGCGCCGCTATGCCATCGTCGCCATCTTCGCGCTGGCCGCCGTGCTGACGCCGCCGGACATTTTCAGCATGCTCAGCCTCGCCGTACCGCTGACGGCGCTATACGAGGTTTCGATCTGGTGCGTGGCGCTGATCGAACGCAAGCGCGCCAAGGAAGACGCCGCTCGCGAAGCCCCTGACGATACTGCGTAAATTCGCAACTTTACCCGCCGTGTCGCGCGTGCCATTACCTCTCCTGCCGGAGAGATTCCCATGCACGACATCAAGCAAATTCGCGAAAACCGGGACGGTTTCGTTGCCGGGCTCACGCGGCGCGCCTCCGCCTTTGACGGCCGCACGCCCGAGCAAACCGCCGACGATATTCTGGACCTCGACAATCGCTGGCGCGCGGCCAAGGGAGCATTCGAGGCGCACCGGGCGCGCCAGAACGAAGCTTCGCGCGCCATTGGCCAAGCCAAGGCCAAGAAGGACGAGGCGGCTGCTGCCGCGCTAATGACCGAAGTCGCGGGCCTCAAAGAGGCGATGCAGAAGGACGAGGCGACCGAGCGCGAGCTTGGCGAACAGCTCAAGAAGAAGCTGGAGGTATTGCCCAACCTTCCGGCGGCGGATGTTCCCGACGGGCCGGACGAAGCGTTCAATGTCGAAGTGAAGGCGCGGGCGTTCGGCGAGGCGCCGAAATTCGCTTTCAAACCCAAGGAACATTTCGAACTCGGCGAAGCGCTGGGGCTGATGGATTTCGAACGCGCCACGAAAGTTTCCGGCGCACGGTTCGTCTACCTCAAAGGCGCACTGGCGCGAATGGAACGGGCGCTTGGTTCCTTCATGCTCGATCTGCAAACCGAGACCAACGGCTACACCGAAATGAACGTGCCGCTGATGGTGCGAGATGACGCGTTTTTTGGAACAGGCCAACTTCCGAAATTTGAGGAAGATTTGTTTTTCACAGATCCCAGGAGCGCAACATATGCTGCGGAGGTTCAGAAGAGTCTCCGAACGGAAATTCCAAGGTGGCTTCCAATAGGCAAACCTATCTCTCCCGAAATGGTCCAGATGGTAGTCAATATCGCTGGAGTGACATTTACAGCTAAAGACTTTCTTGCCCAGCACGACAACAAGCACAACTCAAGCCGTTATGGCCTCATCCCCACCGCCGAAGTTCCGCTGACGAATTATGTGAGCGGTGAACTTCTCGACGAAGCCGCGCTGCCAATGCGCATGACGGCCTGGACGCCGTGCTTTCGCGCGGAAGCGGGCGCGGCGGGGCGCGATACGCGCGGCATGATCCGTCAGCATCAATTCTCCAAGGTTGAACTCGTCTCCATCGTCGCGCCGGAACAATCGCTCGCCGAGCATGAGCGCATGACCGACTGCGCGCAGGAAGTACTCAAGCGTCTCGGCCTCGCGCATCGCGTGGTCACGCTGTGCACCGGCGACATGGGGTTCACGGCGCAGAAGACCTATGACATCGAAGTGTGGCTGCCGGGCCAGGATCGCTTCCGCGAAATCTCCTCTTGCTCCAACTGCGGCGATTTCCAGGCGCGTCGGATGAACGCGCGCTATCGTCCGACGGGCGAAAAAGGCACGCGCTTCGTTCATACACTGAACGGCTCGGGCCTCGCGGTCGGGCGCACGCTGATCGCCATCATGGAAAACTATCAGGACGAAGACGGCTCCATTCGTATCCCCGACGTATTGCAGCCCTATATGGGCGGTTTGAAGAAGATCGAGAAGAAATGACCAAGTTGCGTATTCTTGTCACCAATGACGACGGTATTTACGCGCCAGGCCTGAAGGTTGCCGAATCCATTGCGCGGTCGCTTACCGACGACGTGTGGATCGTGGCGCCCGATGCCGAGCAATCGGGCTCCTCGCATTCGCTGACGCTGACCGTGCCGCTGCGCCTGCGCAAGATCGATCCGCGCCGTTTTGCACTGTCGGGCACGCCCACCGATTGCGTAATGCTGGCGACCGCGCATCTGATGAAGGGCGAGCCGCCCAATCTGGTGATCTCCGGCGTTAATCGTGGCGTGAACGCGGCGGACGACGTGACGTATTCGGGCACCATCGCGGGCGCGATGGAAGGCTGCGCGCTCGGCCTTCCCGCTATCGCGCTGTCGCAGACCTACAATTTCGAAGAGAAGCGTGAGGTTCAGTGGGCCTGCGGAGAAACGCATGGCCCCGCTCTGGTGAAGAAGTTGATCGACATCGGCTGGCCGCAAGACGTTCTGATGAACATAAATTTCCCCGATTGCCCGCCCGGCGATGTCGCCGGTGTCGAAATCACCGCGCAGGGCAAGCGCGATCTGCAGGAAGCGGTGATCGACCGGCGTATCGACATGCGCGGCTATCCCTATTTCTGGATCGGTTTTCGGCGCGAGCGCTTCTCGCTCGACGCGGGAACCGATCTGAATGCGCTGAAGCAAAACAAAATCTCCGTGACGCCGTTGCAGCTCAATCTGACGGACACGAAGGTGATGGAGAAACTGAAGAAGTCGTTTGCCGAATAGGCGGGTTATGTTCGTTCCCGATCATCGCCCTATCGCTTTGGTAATGGCGCTGCGCAAAAACGGTATTCTGGACGCCCGCGTTCTGTCTTCCGTCGAGCGCACGCCGCGCGAGTTGTTTGTCGAGGCGCCCTTCGCGCACGCCGCTTATGACAACACCGCGCTGCCCATCGCTTGTGGACAAACCATCAGCCAGCCATATGTTGTGGCCTATGCCAGCGAGGCCCTCGAGATAGGCCCCGCGATGCGGGTGCTGGAGATCGGAACTGGGTCGGGATACCAGGCCGCGGTTCTCTCGCCGCTCTGCCGCAAGGTTTACACCATCGAGCGCCACAGGCCGCTGCTGCGCGAGGCCGAAGCCCGCTTCAGGGCGCTCAAGCTCGACAATATCGTGACCAAACACGGCGATGGGCTGAAAGGCTGGCCTGAGCAGGCACCGTTCGACCGTATCTTGCTGTCCGCGGCGGTGGACGAGGTGCCGCCAATCCTTATCGAACAGTTAAAACCGGGGGGCATCCTGATCGCGCCGGTGGGGTCGGCAAGAAATGCCGGGTTGGAAAGTTTTTCTCAACACTTAACGAAGATGATCCGAACTGAGACAGGGCTTAAACGAGAGGCGCTTATTCCTGTGGTTTTCGTTCCGATGGTTTCGGGCGTGCCGCAAGAGATGCGAAGATCCCATGACGGTTCGGATAACGGGAAAACTTGAGTGGTCGCGCGGGTTGATCCTCGCCTTCATCTTCGCCGCACCTATGCTGCTGGCAGGCTGCACGTCCTCTCCGCGCACCCAATTCGAATGGGGCGTTAACGACAATATTCACCACAGGACCGCCAGGGTCGTGGTTCCCACGCGACGCCCGGCCTATCGCGTGGCATCCACGCAGGCCAGCACCGACTACGACACGCCGGTCCCCACGGCGCGCCCGCAGCCCGGCTGGTATCAGGCGAGCGCCACGCCCGCTCCGCACGAAACGGTGATCGACACGCCGGTGGCCGGCGACGTTAGTTTTGCCTGGCCGATGCGCGGGCGCGTGATCTCCGAATTCGGTTCGACGCTGAGCGGCGAGCGCAATGACGGCGTCAATATCGCCGCGAACTATGACGAACCCATCCACGCCGCGGCCGATGGAACGGTCAGTTATTCCGGCAACGATCTCAAGAGTTATGGCAATCTCGTTCTCATTCGCCATGGCGGGCGCTATGTTACCGCCTATGCGCATGCCGACCGCGTCATCGTCAATCGCGGCGACCATGTCGTGAAGGGGCAGGTCATCGCCTATGCCGGTCAAACGGGCGATGTGAATTCGCCGCAGCTCCATTTCGAAATCCGCAACGGCACCACGCCGGTCAATCCGCGCGGAATGCTCGGGCCGTTGCAGGTTGCCAGCCGGTAGAAGCGGCACGACGCTTCGTTAAACTCCTCCACCGTGTCATGGCCCGCATTTGCGGGCCATGACACATGGGGGCGGATGGAGAGCGGACTCTAATCGATCCGTTTACCCAATTCACCCGCCAAATCCTGAATGAATTGCCAGGCGACGCGGCCGGAGCGGGCGCCGCGTCCTGCCGCCCAGGCCAGCGCCCGGCGGTGAAGCTCGTCTTCCGCGATCTTGAGGCCGAAATAGGCGGCATAGGAATCGATCATCGTCAGATATTCGTCCTGGGCGCAGTTGTGAAACCCGATCCACAGCCCGAAACGGTCCGATAGCGATATCTTCTCCTCGACCGCTTCGGAGGGATTGATCGCGGTGGAGCGCTCATTCTCCATCATGTCGCGCGGCATGAGGTGGCGGCGATTCGAGGTGGCGTAGAACAGGACGTTGGTGGGCCGCCCCTCCAGTCCGCCTTCAAGTGCCGCTTTCAGCGATTTGTAGCTGGTGTCGTCCTTGTCGAAGGACAGGTCGTCGCAGAACAGCAGATAGCGGCGCTTGTCCGCGCGCAGCTTGCGCAACAGCAGCGGCAGGCTGGAGATTTCCTCGCGGTGGATTTCGACCAGCGCCAGACGGGCCATGCCTTTGCGCGCGCGGTTGATTTCGGCGTGCAACGCCTTGACCAGCGAGCTTTTGCCCATTCCGCGCGCACCCCACAAAAGTGCGTTGTTGGCGGGCAATCCGTCGGCAAACCGCCTGGTGTTCTCCATCAAGGTCTCGCGCGCCGCTTCGATGCCCTTGAGCAGGGTCAGGGGCAGGCTGGCCACCTTTGAGATCGCGAACAGTTTGCCCTGCGCGGCCTCCCAGACGAAGGCGTCTGGTTTGGCTGGTGTTTTCGGCTTGGCCCGAGGCGTCGATTTGACGGCTTTTGCCATCGCTAATCCTTTGATTCTATGGAGTTGCAATGACAGAGCGCACGGCTATAGTCCGCGCCCTGACGCATCGCGGGCGACAGTTTCGTGGTGCGCCCCCGCAAAACCCTTGCCGGACTGAACCATGCAAAACCTACTGCAGTCACCGCTACCCCTGTTGCTCGCCTTCGGCGTGATCTTTTACTTCCTGGTGTGGCGTCCGCAACAGCAGCAAGCCAAAAAGCTGCGCCAATCGATCGACGCCCTGCGCCGCGGCGATACCGTCGTGCTGTCGTCGGGCATTATCGGGCGGGTGGCGAAGGTCCCCCAGAAGGACGACCCCGAACTGACCGTCGAAATCGCCGACAATGTCCAGGTTCGCGTCCTCAGGGGATCGGTCAGCGAAGTGCGCGCCAAGAACCTGCCCGTCGAAACCAAGGCCGACAAGAGCTGATCGCAGATGCTGCAGGTCTCCGCCTGGGTCCGTTATCTGGTCATCACTGTCGTCGTTTGCGGCATTTTGATCGCGCTGCCCAACACGCTGTCCGACGGGTTTCGCGCCAAGCTGCCGCACTGGCTGCCGACCAATACGCTTAGCCTCGGCCTCGACCTGCAGGGCGGCTCCTATGTGCTGCTCGAAGTTGAGCTAGACCAAGTCGTCAAGGACCGGCTGGATTCGACGCTTGGCGATGCCCGCCGCGCGCTGCGCAAGGCGCATATCGGTTACACCGATCTTGCCGTTTCGACCGATTCGGTCAGCGTGCGCGTTCTGGAGCAAAGCCAATTCGACGACGCGTTGGCGGCGATCAAGGACATAAACCCGACCATCAGCGGTTCGGTTCTTGCCGTCGGCACGCGCGAATACGATATCGGCCAGCCCGGCCAAAACCGCATCGTCATGAAGATGACGGATTCCTACAAAAAGCAGACCGACACGGAAGTCGTCGATCAGTCGATCGAAGTCGTGCGCAAGCGTATCGACGAATTGGGCACCAAAGAGCCCAGTATCGAAAAGCAAGGCCAGGACCGCATCGTCGTGCAGGTGCCGGGCCTGTCGGACCCCTCGCATCTGCTGTCGATCTTGCAGACCACCGCCAAGATGACCTTTCAGATGGTGGACGATACGGCCGACATCCAGCAGGCGCAGAAGGGCATCGTTCCCATCGGCGACGAAATGCTGCCGCAGGACAGCGGCAGCAAGAAGATTCAGCTGCCGCCTTTGGTGATCGAAAAGCGCGTACGGGTCGCCGGCGACCGCCTCAAGACCGCAGGCTGGGCCAACGATTCGCAAACCGGGCAAGTCGTTGTGACGTTCCGTTTCGACAATGTCGGCGCGCGCGAGTTCGCCGATGTGACGAAGGAAAACGTCAAGCGCCGCTTCGCCATCGTGCTCGACAAGAAGATCATCACCGCGCCCGTCATTCAGGAACCGATCATGACCGGGTCTGGGCAGATCACCGGCAATTTCACGGTGCAAAGCGCCAACGATCTGGCGGTGTTGATGCGCGCGGGCGCGCTGCCTGCGCCGCTCAAGCCCATCGAGATGCGCACCGTCGGCGCGGAACTGGGTGCGGACTCGGTGAAGGCCGGGCGCATCTCCGCCGTGGCGGGGTTGTTCCTCGTCGGGCTGTTCATGTTCTTGCGTTACGGGTTGTTCGGCCTGTTCGCGGACGTCGCGCTGACCCTGAACGTCGTACTTTTGATAGCGGCGCTGACCTTGTTCGGCGCGACGCTGACCCTGCCGGGTATCGCAGGCATCGTGCTGACCATGGGCATGGCCGTCGACGCCAATGTGCTGATCTATGAGCGAATACGTGAAGAGCAACGCAACGGACGAGGCATGCTGGCCTCGATCGATACGGGCTTTCGGCGCGCCATGGCGACGATTATCGACGCCAATGCCACCCATCTATGGGCCTCGCTCATCATGTTCGAGCTGGGCTCGGGCCCGGTGCGCGGCTTCGCCGTGACGCTGTTCGTGGGCATTCTCACCTCCTTCTTCACGGCGGTGATGGTGACGCGATTGATCGTGCTGGCCTGGCTGCATTACGCCCGGCCGAAAAAGCTCACGATCTGACAGAAACCCTCCCATTACCTCAGAATCTGAGGTAAATTACCGCAGGGTATTTCCATACCGCTGGGAGGGTATTTCAATGGCTGGCTTCTTCTCGAATTTGCGCAACACGGTGATCGCGGGCGTCGTGCTCGCGGTGCTGATGTTCGCGTTTTATCTGTATGCGCAGGGCTTCGACGCCGTGCTGTTCTGGCCGTTCCTGGTGCGCTGGCTGCACGTGCTGTGCGGCATCATGTGGATCGGTCTGCTGTGGTATTTCAACTTCGTGGCGACGCCGACCATGCCGCAAATTCCCGCCGATCTTAAGCCAGCGCTGGGCAAATACATCACGCCCGCGGCGCTGTTCTGGTTCCGCTGGGCGGCGATGGGCACCATCGTCTTCGGCATCATCCTGGCCCAGCTGAACGGCTATCTGGTGCAGGCTTATACGCTCGATGCCATCGAGGGCTTCGTCAATCCCAAGGCCATCAGCATCGGTGTCGGCATGTGGCTCGGCACGATCATGTGGTTCAACGTGTGGTTCCTGATCTGGCCCGCCCAGCAGAAGGCGCTCAACATCGCCGGCAAATATCCCGACCTGTCGGCGGAGGCCAAGGCGGCCGCCGCCAAGACCGCGGGCATGTTCAGCCGCATCAACACGATGCTCTCGATCCCGCTGCTGTTCGCCATGGTTGCGGCGCAGAACATCTATTGAGCGCAGTCGCATTGACGTATGAAGGGGCCGTCCGGGTGACCGGGCGGCCCGTTCGTTAGGATGATCGCCGTGTCCGCTTTTGCCGCTTGCGAGGAATTGGTTCGCCGCCGCGATCCCGACCGCTTCTTCGCCGCGTTGTTCGCGCCCGCCGGGAAGCGGAAATATCTCTATGCCCTTTATGCCCTCAATTACGAGCTGGCGCATATCGCCGAGGTGGTGCGCGAGCCCATGCTGGCCGATATCCGCCTGGCGTGGTGGCGCGAGACGGTGGAGGGCGCACGCCTGGGCAAGCCGCGCAATCACGATGTGGCACGCGCGATGGTCGAGCTGCTGGCCGAGAACGATCTGCCCGCCGCGCTGTTCGAGCGGATGATCGAAGCGCGTGGATTCGACGCGTCACCCGATGTTTTCGCCGATTTCGATGCGCTGGAGGCCTATTGCGATGCGACCTCCGGCACGTTGATGCTGCTGGCGGCGCTGATCTTGGGCGGCGAGGCGGAAGAATTGGCGCGCGAGGCGGGCACCGCTTATGCGCTGAGCGGGCTCGTGCGGGCGATCCCGTTCCATGCGGCGCGGCGTAAGCTCACTCTGCCGGCGGATTTGCTGCGTACACAGAACATAACGCCGGACGCGATTTTCGCGGGGCAGGGCGGCGGCGGACTCGAAAAAGTTAAACGGACGATCGCGTGGAGGGCGCGCGAACATTTGGCCGCGGCGCGGACCTGCAGGGTTCCGCGCGGCACTTTGGCGGCGTTTATGCCTGCGGCGCTGGTGCCGCTCTATCTGCGCAAGCCGGATGCAGCACTCTATCGCCGGCAATTGGTCTATCTTCGTGCGGCACTCACCGGGCGTCTCTGATTATTCCGCCGCCGCGCCGAGCCATTTGTCCAAATCCGCTAGGGCGCGCTGCGACATCGCCTTCTTGCGGTCGCGGCCACGTGTTTTCGCGGCAGGGTCGAGTGCAGGAAACAATCCGAAATTCACATTCATCGGCTGAAACGTCTTGGCGTCGGCGCCGCCAGTAATATGTGCGACGAGCGCGCCAAGCGCGGTGGTGGGCGGCGGTGCTTCGCTCACCACGCCCTGCAACTCGGCGGCGGCAAATCGGCCCGCGAGCAAGCCGATGGCCGCGCTCTCGACATAGCCTTCGACGCCGGTGATCTGCCCCGCGAAACGCAGGTTCGGGCGCGTCTTCAGGCGCAACTGCGCATCGAGCAGGCGCGGCGAATTGATGAAGGTGTTGCGGTGCAGGCCGCCGAGCCGCGCAAAGCTGGCATTCTCCAGCCCAGGGATCATGCGGAAGATGCGCGCCTGTTCGCCGTGTTTCAGCTTGGTTTGAAAGCCCACCATATTCCACAGCGTGCCCAGCACATTGTCCTGGCGAAGTTGCACGACGGCGTGGGGGCGCAGTCCGGTGCGCGTATCGCACAGCCCGACCGGCTTCATCGGTCCGTAGCACAAGGTGTCGAGGCCGCGCGAGGCCATCACCTCGACCGGCAGACAGCCCTCGAAATAGGGCGTGGTCTTTTCCCATTCCTTGAAGTCTGTTTTCTCGCCCGCCAGCAACGCCTCGACAAAGGCGCGATACTGCGCCTCGTTCAGCGGGCAGTTGATGTAATCCGCGCCGTCGCCCTTGTCATAGCGCGACTGCATCCAGGCGATGCCCATGTCGATGGAATCGTGGTGCACGATGGGCGCGATGGCGTCGAAGAAGGACAGCGCGTCCTGGTCCGTCAGTGTGCGGATAAACTCGGCGAGCGCGGGCGCGGTGAGCGGCCCGGTGGCGATGATGGTGGAACGCCAATCGTCCCCTGGCCCCGCGATTTCCTCGCGGCGGATATCGACATTGGGATGCTCGCCAAGCGCCTTGGTGATGGCGGCGGAAAATTCGTGGCGGTCCACCGCCAATGCGCCGCCCGCTGGCAGCTTGTGCGCATCGGCGGCGCGCAGGATGAGCGATCCCGCGCGGCGCATCTCCTCATGCAGCAAGCCGACGGCGTTGTTTTCGGCATCGTCGGAGCGCAGCGAATTGGAACAAACCAGTTCCGCCAGCCCATCGGTCTGGTGGGCATCGGTGGGACGCAGCGGGCGCATTTCGTGCAGCACGACGCGCGCGCCGGCCTCGGCGGCCTGCCACGCCGCCTCGCTGCCGGCCAGTCCGCCGCCGATGATGTGAATTTCGTCGCTCACCAAGTCTCTTTCACGGACAGTATGACAGCACGGACGCTTCGCGCCGGAGCAAAGTGTACATTTTGTCTCCTAATACAAGTGGTAGTGGAAAAATAGCTTTGCACGCATTGGCACCGCGAAACTCTGTCCTGCACGTAATGCATTCGCACGCGGCGGCGCAACGATTGGGTAGAATCCGAACCTTACCGATGGTCGCCGGAAGTGACAGTATTTTTCACGCCTTAAGCATTGCCCCGCTTAAGGCGATACATCGAAGCTCCCGGCTATAGCTTTGCCCCCCCGCTCGCTGGCCGGGAGCTTCGAAATCTTACGGAGGTTCTCATGGTCGCACAGATTCAAGACCAGCGCCCGCCGACGCCGGATAACGTCCAAGGCAAACTCGTTTCGGACGACGCCTCGATTGTGACGCCTGTCCGCCGCGTGGACGCCATTGAAGACACCATCATCGCCGGACCGCCATCGCCCAAAATGCGCTTTCCGATGAGATCGGAAATGCGGTCGCCGGGTGGGCGATAGCCGGGGCTTGCGCCTGGGGTCGTCATGGAATTGTCAACAAACAGCGCTCGATTGGGCGCGGTGTGGGCGCCGTCTGAGTAGTTTCCGAACCTACCGCCGAACGACGGCCGCCCTGTACCTTCGTTAACCTCGAAGGAGATTCCCATGCCCCTGGTTACCCTTGTCATCGTTCTGATCGTCGTCGGCGTGCTGCTTTGGCTCGTGAACACCTATATCCCGATGGACGGGAAGATTAAGAGCATTCTCAACGCCGTCGTCGTGATTGGTGTCGTTCTCTGGCTGCTGAACGTGTTTGGCGTCCTGGGCAACATCTCTTCGATTCGCATCGGCAAGCCGTAGCGGGATCGCGAAGCCGGCAAGCCGCTTCACCTCAAAAGTGGAAACGTCCATGAAGAAATTGATCGCTTCGATCTTTGCACTGGCCCTGTTGGGCGCGACAGCCGCGAACGCCGGGATCGGCGCCGGCGTGCATGTCGGCGATGTCGGGGTTGGCATACATGCCGGCGTCGGCGATGGCCATTACCGTCACCACCGTCACTATCGCCACTGCACGGTGTGGGGCTGGCATCACCATCACCACGAACGCTATTGCCGTAGCTGGGGCTATTAGGCTTCGCCTATAGCTTTATCGCCGCATAGCGCTCGAACCATGGCGCGGCTTGCTCGAGTTCGGTCGCAAGCTGCAAAAGGGTGAGTTCGTCGCCATAGGGCGCGACGAATTGCACGCCGATGGGCAAGCCACTCGCATTCCAATGCAGCGGCAGGTTGATCGCGGGCTGTCCGGTGACGTTCTGGATCGCGGTGTAGGGCACATAATCGATCAGCGGTGCAAAAGCCTTTTGCGGATCGCGCTCGTCCATGTTCAGAACGCCAAGCGCGATCGGCGGCGCGCCCAATGTCGCGGTCAGCCATAGATCATGCGTGCGATGGAAGCGCGCCGCGGTGCGCGCGACTTGATTGAGCATCATCTTGGCTTGCAGATAGTCGCTGGCGCTGACTTGCTTGCCCATTTCATAGAGACCGAGCGTGAGACCTTCCAGATTGTCGAGCGAGGGCGTCTGGCCCGTCAGCCGCGCGATGAAATCGATTATGGCGGCAAGGTTGGCGCACCAGATCGCCATGAAGGACGGCACCAGCATCGCCTGGTCGAGATCGGGCGATGCTTCCTCCACGCTGTGGCCGAGATCGGCGCAGAGCTTGGCGGCGCGTTCCACCGCCGCCACGCAATCGGGATGCAGCGGATTCCCGTCGAGCTTCTTGGTCGTAAAGCCGATACGCAGGCGCTTTGGCTTTTCCTTTGATGCCAACAGATAAGAAGCGGGCTGCGCCGTCGCGCTATAAGGATCGCCCGGCTCATAGCCCGCGGCGACGTCAAGCGCGGCCGCCGTGTCGCGCACGCTTCGCGAAACGACGAGGTCGATGGACAGCCCGTCCACCGCTTCGCCGAGATCGGGGCCAGCCGAGACCCGCCCGCGCGTCGGCTTCAGACCGACAAGCCCACAGCACGAAGAGGGTATGCGGATCGAGCCGCCGCCGTCATTGGCATGCGCCAGGGGCACGATGCCGGCCGCAACAGCCGCCGCCGATCCGCCGGACGATCCACCGGTGGAGTGCGCGAGGTTCCAGGGATTGTGCGCCGGGCCGTAGAGCTTGCCCTCCGTCGTCGGCGTCAGGCCGAACTCCGGCACATTGGTTTTGCCAAAGGCGATCAGCCCCGCCTTTTTGAATCGCGCCGCCAGATAGGAATCGTGGTCGGACGGGAAGGGCGGAAAGAAACGCGAGCCCTGGCGCGTGGGCGTGCCTTGCGCCATGAGGGCGATGTCCTTCAAGAGGAACGGGACACCGGCGAACGGCCCGGTGCCCGGCGCAGCCTTCGCGGCGTCGCGGGCGCGCTCGTAATCCTTGAAAATAATGGCGTTGAGGGCCGGGTTGAGCCGCTCGGCCCGCGCGATGGCCTCGTCCATAAGTTCGGCAGGCGTAACATCTTTCTTGGCAATGCATGCCGCCAGCCCAAGTCCGTCAAAGCGTCCGTATTCGGCGAAGGACATGATTAACTCCGCTTGGTTTGGCGAACTCTAGCGGTGGGGCGACAAGCTGTCACGAGCGCGAAACGGCCGAGCAAATCCCGGAAAAGCGGCAAATATTTCTTAGGACGAGGCCCCGCCCAGGCGCCCGACATTTGTCGCAAATATGAATGAAGCGTAAACTACCCTTAGGGTGAGGAAACGGGGATCATAAAATGAAGAAAATACCATTGGAACCGACCTTGGTCGGTGCCTATCGCTTTTTGTTCACGAACATCATCTCGATCATCGGAACCATTTGGTTTCCAATCATCGTGTTCGGCGCCGTGATGGCCGGTCTGATCTGTTTGATCGTACCGCATGCATGGCTGACGGGAGGTTTTCCGCAATTCGACAACGATACGGCCTGGCAGGTGTTACGGCCGGTCTTCGCGATCGCGCCCTTGGTGCCTATTTTGGCGCTGATCATTATGTCGATGATTTTTGTCGGCCTGCTGCGTCTGTCGCTCGGGCAAAAGACCTCGACGACGTTCATCTTCTTTTCGCTCGGCGGACAAGTGTGGCGGATGGCTGCCGCGCTGGTGCTGGCCGAAATTGCGCTCATCGTGCTGGGCATTGTCCTCGCCGTGGTGTTCGTGATCGCCGCGCAATTCGGCGCGCCGCATTTGCCGCCCGGCCCTGCGATGGCGGCGAAGATCGTTCTGGGTGTCGTCGAAGCGCTGTTCTTCTTCTATGCGTGTTTCCGGCTCTTTTTCTTCCTGCCGGCGGTTGTGGTGGCGGAGAACAGGATCGGGCTTGGCCGTTCCTGGCATCTCGGCGGCGGCAATTTCTGGCGGATATTCCTTGTGGTGTTGCTCACCGTGATTCCGGTGGCGTTCGTTGCAGGCATCGTCATGCAAATGACGATTCTGCCCTTTGTCCTTTCCGTGGCGATGAAACTGCCGCATCCCGTGGGACCAGGCGAAGTTCCCGCTCACCTCATGGCCATCTTCCATGCCATGTGGCCGATCTGGCCGACGATCCTGATCATCGCGTTGGTGCAGCGCATCGCTACATGGGGCCTCTTGGCGGGCGCCATGGGAAATGCCTATAACGCCGTCACCGCGTCGCCGAAGGCTGCGCCGGTTGAGCCGCCGCAGGACAAGCAGGTCGAGCCGCTGCAAGTGTTGCCGGTCGAACTTCCACAAGATAAGCCGGACGAGGGAGCAGCGAGCGTATGAACAAGATCCCAGCGACCCAAACCATCGCGGAGTCGTATAATTTCACCGTTGGAGGCATGGGCAGGGTCATTGGGCTGATATGGCTGCCGGTCGCCATTATGACGATCGGCGGCTATTTCACGATGGTGCCGTACTTCGCGGGCATGGCCGAGATATCGGACAGCGGCGATCCATCCCAGATCGGTCCGTTGCTGGTGCGTGTGCTGGGCTTCGACCTTGTCGTGACGGTGCTGATGGCAATGGTCGCCGTCGCGATCACGCGTGAGATCCTGCAACCGCTCAAGCGTCCGCCGTTCCTGCGCTTCGGGCTGGGGCTGACCGAGCTTCGCGTGGTCGGCGGATTCTTCGGCCTCTATGTGTTGCTGATCGTTTTCACCATCATGGTGGTGATGGGCTGCATGGCGGTCGGTTTCGTGGCCAATGCGCTGCTTCCCGGGGGCAGCACGCCGGCATCGCACGCGCCGGTGGCGGGAATTGTGGCGCTTACGGGATTGGTCGGCTTTTTGGCGCTGATCTATTTTTTCGTGCGGCTGGGATTTTTGCTGGTGCCGTCCGCCGTCTTGGAAGGCGGCTTCGGGCTGGAGCGTAGCTGGCAGCTCACCAAGGGGAGCTTCTGGCGCATTTTCTTCATCGGTCTGGCGACGCTGATACCGATCATGATCGTCACCGCGATCATCGATGTCTCGATCATGGGGCCGGATTTTCTCAATCCCCATCTTGAGCTTATGAAAGACCATGCGGCGCAGGCCAAGCTTCAGGCAGAGCAAATGCGCAATATGGCGGCACATTTGCCGCTGCTGATGGGGGCGGGGTTTCTGCTGGCACCCTTCACCTATGGCTTAACCTTCGCGGCGCCGGCCTTCGCCTATCGCGCCCTGACGGCCAAACCGGCGAGCCTTCTGCAAGGCTGAAGGTGCGGGCGCGCCGCGATTGCGCTATGCAGGGGCGCGTCTTCTTGCGGGATTTGCCATGCGCGTGCTTGTAACCGGAGCTGCCGGATTCATCGGCTATCACCTTGCCGAAGCGCTGATCGCGCGCGGGCATGAGGTGGTCGGCGTCGACAATCTCAATGCCTATTACGAAGTGAGCCTGAAAGAGGCGCGGCTAAAGCGGCTTGAAGCGCATAAAGGCTTCGCCTTCCGCAAGCTGGACCTCGCCGACCGCGAAGGCATGCTGGCGCTGGCGGGGGAATTTCCCGATATCGCGGAGATTGCCCATCTGGGCGCGCAAGCGGGCGTGCGCTATTCGCTGATCGACCCTTACGCCTATGTCTCTTCCAATGTAATGGGGCAGGTGGTGGTGCTGGAACTGGCGCGCGCGCTGAAGGGCCTGCGCAATATGGTCTATGCCTCGTCGTCGTCGGTCTATGGCGGTAACACCAAGCTGCCGTTCACGGTGGGCGACGCGGTGGAGACGCCGCAATCGCTTTATGCCGCAACCAAGCGCAGCGACGAGTTGATCGCGCATGCTTATGCGCACCTCTATGGGCTGAAGCTGACGGGGCTGCGCTTCTTTACCGTCTATGGGCCCTGGGGACGCCCCGATATGGCGCCGATGATTTTCACGCGCGCCATCTTGGCGGGCGAGCCGATCAAAGTGTTCAACAAGGGTGAGATGTGGCGCGATTTTACTTATATCGACGACATCGTGGCGGGGATTTTGGCGGCGCTGGAGAAGCCCGCGAGCGGCACCCCGCCGCACAAGGTCTATAATCTCGGCAACAACAATTCCGAAAAGCTGACGGATTTCATCGCCGCGCTGGAAGACGCGCTGGGCAAGAAGGCCGAGATGATCTTCGAGCCGATGCAGCCCGGCGACGTAGAAAAGACCTATGCCGATATCGAGGAGACGCGCCGCGACCTGGGCTTCGCGCCAATCACGGCCATGCGCGATGGCGTGCCGAAATTCGTGGAATGGTATCGCGAATATTACCGGGTTTAGGACATGAAGAGAATTTGTTCCGGCGCGCTGACGGCGGGGCTGATCGCGATAACGGCGGGATGCGCGCTGTTTCAAGCGGGCCCGCCGCGCGCGCAAGCCGTGGTTTGGCGGTTCGACAAGCTGAGCTATATCGGCGGCGACCCGACTGAGGTGGAGGGCCACCCCCAGATTATTTCGACGCCCGCCGGAAACGCCGTGGCCTTCAACGGTATGGACGATGCACTGTTCATCGGCGCGCATCCGCTGGCGGGCGCCGCGACCTTCACAGAGGAAGCGATCATCCGCCCCGATGGCGGCGCGTTCGAGCAGCGCTGGATGCATCTGGCGGAAATCGACCCCGCAACGGGCAAGGACAGCAGTGCGCGCTTCCTGTTTGAAATCCGCGTGGTGGGCGAACGCTGGTATCTCGACGCCTTTGTGATGGGGCCGGGCTACAAAGAGACGCTGGCGGTGCCGGAAAAAAACTTTCCCATCGGGCCGTGGTATGCCGTGGCGCAGAGCTATGACGGCAAGATGTATCGCAGCTATGTGAACGGCGTGCTGCAGATGGAAGCGGCGATCGACTTCAAGCCGCAAGGGCCCGGCCACGCCTCGGTCGGCACGCGGATCAATCGCGTGAACTATTTTCACGGCGCGATCTATGAAGCGCGGTTCACGCCGCGGGCGCTGACGCCGGTGGAATTTCTGAAGGTGCCGGCGGGAATGAACGGGGCCGGGAAATAGACAGCCGCCATGGACCGTAAAGTCAAAATCGAAAAGCACGCTTTGCTTCTGGATGACTTTTTCAAGGTCGAAGAGGTGAACATTTCCTACGAAAAGTTCGATGGAACGATGGGGCCGCCGGTGCGGCGGCTCGATCTCGTGCGCGGCGACGCCGTGGCCGCGGTGCTGTTCAACAAGGCGCGGCGTGCGTGATCCTGGTGAACCAGTTCCGCTACGCGACGTTGTCGCGGGGCGGCGGCTGGATGACCGAATGCGTCGCCGGGCTGATCGACGCGGGCGAGGCGCCGGAAGTGGCGATACGCCGGGAAATCCTGGAGGAAGCCGGCTACGAAATCGAAAAGCTGGAGCGGATTTCCTGTTTCTATCCGACGCCGGGCATCACGTCGGAGCGGATTATCCTGTTCTACGCCGAAACGCGCGGCGACGGCCCCGTGGCCAAGGGCGGCGGGCTTGCCGAGGAAGGCGAAGACATCAAAGTGCTCGAACTGCCGCTGGAAGAAGCGCTGCGCCAAGTCGAAAGCGGCGAAATCGCCGACGCCAAGACCATCATCGGATTGATGTGGTTGAGGGAGAAGGTGAGGCAGGGACGATCTGCTTAGCGCATCCATCCCTTCGTCATGGCCGCCCTCCGAGGCGGCCATCCAGTTGGCGCGGCGAGTAGCGACAGCGTAAGAGCGTGCGGCGGAAGATTCTTTTATTTCGCTGGATGGCCGGGTCAAGCCCGGCCATGACGAATTGAGTTTACGTGAGTTGAGTTAGAGACGCCGATGCTTGGCGAAGACGGCTTTCACTTGCTCGTCTGTCGCGAATTTGCCGTCCGCTGCATCGCGTATGCCGCGTTCAATGCCGGCAAGTTCGGCGGGCGTGGGCTTGTAGAGGTTCGCGCCGAACTCTGCATTCTGGACATCGTTGAGTTTAGCGGCAATGGTATTGCGAATTCGAGGGTCGCCGAATTTTACCGCAGCACCTTGGAGTGCCGTGTCATCATCGCTGTACAGTGCGAGGTGGCGGAACGACTCATTGATAATGCCGGCAGCCTCGTAGTCGCCCAGATCGTGATAATGCCCGGCGACCACATTCAGTGCCTCCTCCAGTGTTTCAACTGGAAAAGGCAGCAGCGACTTTGGAATATTGGCCACAAAGAGGGCTACCAATCGGGCCCCACAGACCTCCAGGTAATCGCCCCAAATTTTGACTATCTTCCGCGCTTCATCCAGCGTCATGTGCGCTCACGCCGAAACGGGCTGCAATTCGAAAATGCGCCCGTGTTTCGCGGCCGTCGGGATATCGCCCGCTCGCAGTGCCAGTCTTACCGTTTCGAGTTTTCTGGCGTCGTCCAGCGAAAGATAAGGCGACCACCCGCCTTCTTCCTCGATCAGTTCGACTGGAACTTCCGCCGCATACTGACCTTCGCGAATGAACTCGACCGTGTTGCGTTTCATGGCTTTACTCGCTTCAGGTAATCTGCCGACCAACTCTCAGGCTGTGGCCGGTAGGCGGTAATCAATACGGCGGGCGTTTCACGCCCCTTCGGTATACCCCACAATACATGGACCGGCTTTCCGGTTCGGTCATGCTCAAGCACCAGAACGCAGTGACCCTTGGCATAATCGGGGTATTCCTCGACGACAACCGCTGCAGTCAGTGCCTCAAGAACATCGTCCAGCAATATACCATCAGCGGCAAGTTCCCGGAAGCCGTGGCGCGAAACCATGATTTCGCCGTTTCTGACAAGGACATCAATGCGGGACAGGAAGTCGCTCATGCCTACTCCGCCGCCTTCATCTTCTTCGATGATGCCGCGATTTTGCCGGGGGCGGTGCCTTTTAGGAGGGGCTTGAGGTATTGGCCGGTGTAGCTGCGCGCCACCTTCGCCACGTCTTCCGGCGTGCCTTGGGCGACGAGTTCGCCGCCGCCGTCGCCGCCTTCGGGGCCGAGGTCCACGATCCAATCCGCTGTCTTGATGACTTCCAGATTGTGCTCGATCACCACCACGGTGTTGCCGTTGTCGACCAACTCGTGCAGCACCTCCAGCAGTTTCTTCACGTCATGAAAGTGCAGGCCGGTGGTCGGCTCGTCCAGGATATAAAGCGTGCGACCCGTGGCGCGGCGCGATAGTTCCTTGGAAAGTTTCACGCGCTGCGCCTCGCCGCCCGACAGCGTCGTCGCCTGCTGTCCGATGGAGATGTAGCCCAGGCCCACGCGCGTCAGCGTGTCGAGTTTCTCGCGGATCGAGGGGACGGCGCGGAACAAGTCGGCGCCCGCTTCCACTGTCATATCCAGCACATCGGCGATGGAATTGTCGCGGAACTTCACGTCCAGCGTTTCGCGGTTGTAGCGTTTGCCCTGGCAGACATCGCATTGCACATAAACGTCTGGCAGGAAGTGCATTTCGATCTGGATGACGCCGTCGCCCTGGCACGCCTCGCAGCGCCCGCCCTTGACGTTGAAGGAGAAGCGCCCCGGCGCATAACCGCGCGCCTTGGATTCCGGAAGCTCGGCGAACCAATCGCGGATCGGCGTGAAGGCGCCGGTATAGGTGGCGGGGTTCGAGCGCGGCGTGCGCCCGATGGGCGACTGGTCGATGTCGATCACCTTGTCGAGGAATTCCAGCCCCTCGATCTTCTCATGCGGCGCGGGATGTTCGCGCGCTTGGCTCAACTTGCGCGAGGCGGCTTTGTACAGCGTCTCGATCACCAGGGTGGATTTGCCGCCGCCCGAGACGCCGGTGATGCAGGTCAGCGTGCCCAGCGGTATCGAGGCCGTGACGTTCTTCAGATTGTTGCCGCGCGCGCCGACCACCTTCAGCCAGCGATTGTGCATCGCCTTGCGCCGCTTGGCGGGGACGGGAATCTGTTCCAGCCCGACGAGATATTTGCCCGTCAGGCTATTGGGATTGCGCATGATGTCGTCGGGCGTGCCTTCGGCGACGATGTGCCCGCCATGGATGCCCGCGCCCGGCCCCATGTCGATGACATGATCGGCGGTGCGGATGGCTTCCTCGTCATGCTCCACCACGATCACGGTGTTGCCGAGATCGCGCAGGCCCTGCAGCGATTCCAGCAGCTTGATGTTGTCGCGTTGGTGCAGGCCGATGGAAGGCTCGTCCAATACATAAAGCACGCCGGTCAGCCCCGAACCGATCTGCGAGGCAAGGCGAATGCGCTGGCTTTCGCCGCCCGACAGCGTGCCCGAACCGCGCGCCAGGGTGAGATATTCCAGGCCCACATTGTTGAGGAATTTCAGCCGGGCGCGGATTTCCTTCAAAATGCGCGCGGCAATTTCCTTTTGCTGCTTGGTCAGGTCCTTGTCGAGATCGCGGAACCAGCTATCGGCCAGCTTGATCGATTTGGCGCAGACCTCGCCGATCTGAAGCCCCGCGATCTTCACCGCCAGCGCTTCGGGCTTGAGGCGATAGCCGTGACAAACCTCGCACGGGCTGGCGTCTTGATAGCGCTGCAAATCCTCGCGCACCCAGGAGGAATCGGTCTCCTTGAAGCGGCGCTGCATGTTGGGGATGACGCCCTCGAAGGTCTTCTTCGTCTCATAGCGGCGCGCGCCGTCGTCATAGATGAATTTGATCTCGTCCTCGCCCGAGCCGTGCAGGATGACGTCCTTGACCTTTTTGGGCAGGTCTTCCCACGGTTCGTTGAGCGAGAATTTGTAATGGCGGGCCAGCGCCTCCAGCGTCTGCAGATAAAACGGCGAGGAGGATTTGTGCCACGGCGCCAGCGCGCCGGTTTTTAGCGTCAGCGTCTCGTCCGGCACGATCAGCGCCGCGTCGAAGTAAAGCTGGGTGCCGAGCCCGTCGCAGGCCGGGCAGGCGCCATGCGGATTGTTGAAGGAGAACAGGCGCGGCTCGATCTCCGGAATCGTGAAGCCGGAAACCGGGCAAGCGAATTTGGACGACATCAAAAGCTGCTTGGGCGAACCGTCGGCTTCCTTTTGGTCGGCATATTCGGCGATCACCAAACCTTCCGAAAGCTTGAGCGCGGTTTCGATGGAATCGGGCAGACGGTTGCCGATGTCCTTTTTCACGACAAGGCGGTCCACCACCACTTCGATGTCGTGCTTGAGCTTCTTGTCGAGCGTAGGTGCCGAGGCGATCTCGTAATATTTTCCGTCCACCTTGACGCGGGTGAAGCCTTTTTTCTGAAGCTCGGCAAATTCCTTGCGGTACTCGCCCTTCCTGCCCCGCACGATGGGCGCGTTGAGAAACAGCCGCGTGCCCTCGGGCAAGGCCAGAACGCGGTCGGCCATCTGGCTGACGGTCTGGCTTTCGATGGGAAGGCCGGTGGCGGGCGAATAAGGCACGCCGACGCGCGCGAACAGCAGGCGCAGATAGTCGTAAATCTCCGTCACCGTGCCGACGGTGGAGCGCGGATTCTTGGAGGTCGTTTTCTGTTCGATGGCGATGGCGGGGGAAAGGCCGTCGATATGATCGACATCGGGCTTCTGCATCAGTTCGAGGAACTGGCGGGCATAAGCCGACAGCGATTCCACATAGCGGCGCTGGCCCTCGGCATAGATCGTGTCGAAGGCGAGCGAGGATTTGCCCGAGCCCGACAGCCCGGTCATCACCGTCAGCTTGTCGCGCGGAATATCGACATCGACGTTCTTGAGATTGTGCTGGCGCGCGCCACGCACGGAGATGTTTTTCAGCATAGATGGACCTTGAGCAAACGATGACCTTGCGCGATGGGGACCATGCCCTGCAAGCGCCCGCCGCCTGCATAAAGCTTGGAACATATCAAGAACAATGCTATCTCACGACTCGGCCGTGCCTGTCCACAGGGTTGAGGGCGTCCTCGGTGGCGCGGGCGGGCGGGCAAGTTTAGGGTCGCGAAAAGACAGAACGGAGATAAGCATGGCGGGCAGCGTCAACAAGGTGATTTTGATCGGCAATCTGGGCAAGGACCCGGAATCGCGGCGCGTGACCTCGGGCGACCTGGTGGTCAATCTGTCGGTGGCAACCTCCGAAACCTGGCGCGACAAGGCCTCCGGCGAGCGCAAGGAAAAGACCGAGTGGCACCGGGTTGTGATCTGGAACGAGAACCTGGCCAAGGTGGCCGAGCAATATCTGCGCAAGGGCTCCAAGGTCTATCTGGAGGGCCAGCTCTCCACCCGCAAATGGACCGACAAGGACGGCGTGGAGAAATACTCCACCGAAGTGGTGTTGAACCGCTTCCGGGGCGAGCTCGTCATGCTCGACACCAAGGGCGAGGGCGGCGGCGCCGGGCGCGTCTCGGGTGCCGGCGATGCACCCGCCAGCTTCGACCGCAGCGAAATGGACGATGAAATTCCGTTCTAGTACAGGTTTCTTGTGGTTCGCCTGCAATTCCCTCATGCTTCGACAAGCTCAGCATGAGGGTTCCCTCACCCTGAGCGTGTCGAAGGGTGAGGGATGAGAATTGGAATCCACAATTTGCTGAATCGAGAACTGCGCCGGGTTTGGGTAGCGGTGACGATGCTGGTCCTGGCGGGCTGCGCCTCGCCATCGGGCGAGCCGGCCACCGGGTTCATCAACCACGACGTCCAGAATGCGTATATCCCGCTGGCGGGGTCCGCCTTTTTGGTGCTGGAGGGCAATGCGGCCGCGGTTTCGCTCGGCGGCGGCGTCGCCGTCACGAACGCCCACAACGACAATCTGCTCGACGCCAAATCGATAATCGGAAAATCGGCGAGCTACGATCTGCTGTTTTTCCATCTCGAAAAGGCGACCGCCAAATTGCCGGTGAAAGCGCCCGCAATCGGCGAAAACGTCATCGCTTATGGCCAGGGGCCGGGCAAGGTCTTGCGCAAGGCCGAGGGTGTGGTCACGATTTTGGACGCACCGGTCAAACCGAAGTGCTCCAAATGCGTGGTTCAGTCTGCCTTCACCTTCGAAGGCAATGCCGGGCCCGGCTTCAGCGGCGGGCCGGTGATCGACGCGGGCGACGGGCATCTGTTGGGGATTGTTTTCGGTTACGTGGACGACGAACCGACGAAGGGGCACCGCACGATCTACGCCTACTCAATGCGCCGGGTATTCGCGGAACTCAGCGCGATCGAAGGCAAGCTTCCTGTGGACACCGATTGACCGGCGGGATTTGGCGCTAGGGGGTTGTCTCAGCCGGCTTCGCCTCGGCAGGTGCTGCCGTCCGCCGGCCGTCCGCGGCGGCCTTCACGAGCAGCCGCCTGATCTCGTCGATCTTCGACATGACGCCGGCCAGCATGAAGATAATGATGGCGCACAAACCCCACGTGATCATGACAAACATGGACGCTTAATCCCTCTTTGAATGGGCCACGCAGTGTTATCCACACCGGGTCCGCCGACAACTGTCGATGCGCTGAATACTAGACCATGTTAGATATTCCGTGCACTGTCCCGCGCGCGGGCGCCATACCTCTACTCACACCTTCGTCGCGCCACGTTCGGAATTTCGAGAAATGCCATGCCCAGCATT
Organism: uncultured Alphaproteobacteria bacterium; assembly: GCA_963849895.1. Classification (GTDB taxonomy): domain Bacteria; phylum Pseudomonadota; class Alphaproteobacteria; order Micropepsales; family Micropepsaceae; genus Rhizomicrobium. Next base: position 19,743 of record CAWKIU010000021.1, on the reverse strand, counting down.
GCCGCGACGATCGCCAGTATCCGCGTCCTGCTGACACAGACACGGCAATTGGCCGGCGACTTCACGCGCTATGCCGGATGGCGCGCGGCGCGCGCGGCGCTGCTTGTCGGCGCGGGTTCGTTGCTGGAGGGCGTGGGCCTGGTGCTGGTAATTCCGCTGCTCGGCGTCATCATCCATACCAATGCCGGGGGAGGTGCAATCCAGCGCGCCAGTCAGCGCGTTTTCGAGTTCGTCGGTGTCTCCGGCACGCTTGAGCGGCTGGGACTTCTGCTGGCGATGTTCGCGGTTCTTATCGCCCTGCGCGCGGTCGTGCTGCTGCGCCGCGACGTGACATTGGCGGCGATCAGGATCGGATTCGTGGAATCGCTGCGCGGCGAGTCCATCACGCTGCTCACCAACGCGGCGTGGAGCGAGGCCTCGAAGCTGCGCCATGCGCGCGTCACTCATGTCATCAGCGGCGATATTCAGCGCGTCGGCAGCGCCGCTTTCTTTCTCGTTCAAGCGGTCACCTCCGTGGCGATGCTGCTGGCGCAAATCGCGCTCGCGTTCCTGATTTCGCCCGCCGTCACCAGCTTTACGGTTGCCGCGCTGCTGGTGGGCGCCGTGGTGATGCTGCCGATGCTGAGCAAGTCGCGCGAACTGGGTGCCTATCTGACGAATGCCAACCTTTCGCTTCTCGACACCACGGCTCAGTTCCTGGGCGGGCTCAAGCTCGCGATCAGCCAGAATTTGCAGAAGAGCTTTCTCGACGAATTCCTTCGCACGCTGAGTGGGATGACCGACCAGCAGATCGAATTCACCCGCCGATCGAGCAAGAGCCGCCTGGCACTGGCGACGTTTTCCGCGCTCATCGGCGCGCTGGTGGTGTTTGTCGGATTCGGAATGATGGGAACTTCGCCCGCGGTGCTGATTACACTGCTGCTGATCTTGTCGCGCATGAACGGTCCGGCGACGCAAATCCAGCAGGGCCTGCAGCAATTGTCGAATGCACTTCCCGCCTATAGCGAACTCAAGAATTTGAACGCCGAATTGGCCGGCGCGTCGAGAACCGCGCCCGGTATCGGGCGCCGCGAAACCCTGGCGCAAGGCGACATCGCGTTTCGCGCGGTGACCTATCGCTATATTCAGGACGACGGCCAGGGCGCTGGCGTTGAGGAGCTTAGCCTCGACATCCCGCAAGGATGCTTTTTCGGTATAAGCGGACCATCGGGCGCGGGCAAGACGACCTTCGCCGATTTGCTGGTGGGTCTTGTCCGTCCTCAGCAGGGCGAAATTCGCGTCGGCGGGCGCATCCTGGACCAAACGGTCGTCGATGCCTGGCGCTCGAGCCTCAGCTATGTCTCGCAAGACCCATTCCTGTTCCACGACAGTCTGCGGCGCAATCTTGCCTGGGCGCGCCCGGATGCCAGCGAGGCCGACATGTGGGCTGCGTTGACGCTGGCCGGTGCGGACGCGCTGGTGCGGCGTATGGAGCATGGGCTCGACACCGTGGTGGGCGAGCGCGGATCGTTCGTCTCGGGCGGGGAACGCCAACGCATTGCCATCGCCCGCGCCATGATGCGCAAACCGAACCTGTTGGTGTTCGACGAGGCGACCAGCGCGATCGATGTCGCGGGCGAGCGCGAGATTATCGACCGGTTGTTGGCTGTCACACCGCGCCCGACCATCGTGATGATTGCCCATCGGGCGGAGAGTCTTCAGCGCTGCGATGCCGTCGCTGTTTTCGAGCGCGGCCGGGTGGCGACCCGAGGTTAAGCGCTACGGAAATACAAACAATACCAGTATGTTAGTATTCCGCGACCAATTGTTGGTGGACCCTGTGATGGGTTCTCTGGCAGGACAGTCGGCGAGGATTCGAGCGAGACCGCCCATGCCGATGTGGTTCCAGGCGTTGATGCCGAAAGAGGAGCGGTTCTTCGATCTCTTCAACCGGCATGCGCACACTATTGTGGAAGGTTCGCATGCGCTCAGCGCGCTGCTGCACGGCGGCGCGACGGTGCCCGATGCCTGCCACAAGGTGATGGATTTCGAGAACCAGGCGGACGCCATCACCCGCGACGTCCTGATTTTGACCCGGCGCTCCTTCATCACGCCCTTCGACCGCAGCGATATCAAACAGCTTATTACCTCGCTCGACGATGCCATCGACCAGATGCAAAAGACCGCCAAGGCGATTTTGCTGTTTGAGGTGGGCGCGTTCGAGCCGCAAATGGCTGAGATGGGCGACATCATCGTACAGGCGGGAAAGCTGACGGCGGACGCGGTCGCGCTGCTTGGGGCCTTTCGCCAGCAAGCGACGCATTTGAATTCCATCACCGAAGAAATCATCCGCCTGGAAGATGTCGCGGACAATCTGCACAATTCGGGCATCAAGGCGCTTTTCACCAAATATCGCAGCGGCAATGCGATGGACTTCATTGTCGGCACCGAGGTCTACGACCATCTGGAAAAGGTCATGGACCGTTTCGAAGACGTCGCCAATTGCATCAGCGGCATCGTGATTGAACAAGCTTAGTCAGGAGCGTACCCGGTGATTGAGCCGTTGCTGGTTGCGCTGATCGCCACCGCCTTGCTGTTCGACTTTCTAAACGGGCTGCATGACGCGGCCAATTCCATCGCGACCATCGTTTCGACGCGCGTTCTGGCGCCGCGTTATGCGGTGGCCTGGGCCGCGTTCTTCAACTTCGTGTCCTTTCTGGTCTTCGGCCTGGCGGTCGCCAAGACCATCGGAACTGGCATCGTCTCGCCGAGCGTCATCACCGATCAGGTCGTCTTTGGTGCGTTGTTGGGGGCGATCGTCTGGAACATCATCACTTGGTTGGCGGGAATCCCGTCGAGCAGTTCGCACGCACTGGTCGGCGGATTGGTGGGCGCGGGCGTCGCCCATTCGGGCTGGCATGCCGTGGTGTGGAGCGGCCTCAGCAAAACCACCGCCGCGATCGTTCTGTCTCCGGGCCTCGGCTTTGTGCTGGCGCTGATGTTGGTGCTGGGGGTCTCGTGGTCGTTCAGGCGCATGATGCCGGCGCGCGTCGACGCAATTTTCCGCAAGGTGCAGTTCATATCGGCGTCGGCCTACTCGCTGGGGCATGGCGGCAACGACGCGCAAAAGACGATGGGCATCATCGCCGCGCTCTTATTCGCGCACGGTGCGCTGAAGGGCAATTTCTATGTCCCGCTTTGGGTGGTTTTGAGCTGTCAGGCTGCGATGGCGCTCGGCACGCTGTGCGGCGGTTGGCGCATCGTGCATACGATGGGGTCGCGGATCACCCGCCTGTCGCCGCTGCAAGGCGTCTGCGCCGAAACTGCCGGGTCCATCACCTTGTTCCTGGCGATCAGCTTGGGCATTCCCGTTTCGACCACGCACACCATCGCCGGGGCCATTGTGGGGGTCGGGGCCGCCAAACGGACCTCTGCCGTCCGCTGGAATGTGGCCAAGGACATCGTCATCGCCTGGATCGTCACCATGCCGGCGGCGGGCATTATCGGGGCGATTTCCTATTACGCGTACGGGTTGGTGGCATAGGGGCGGACAGGGGCCGCCAGGGCCGGAGAATTACCGCCCAAACCGGCCATTTTTGGGGTACAAAATGGGCCATTTCACCCCCCAATTTTCGGGCATGTTTCGCTTCCCGAATCGGGTGGCAAAATGCTAGGAAATCGCACCGATTTTCAGGGCGGCCCACGGCCCCGACAAGGACCAGATTTTGAGCGATACACCCCCGTCCGCGCCGCCCCCTTCGGGCTCCAGCGTGACCCCCATCGCGATCGAGGACGAGCTCAAACGCTCTTATCTCGACTATGCGATGAGCGTGATCGTTTCGCGCGCGCTGCCCGATGCGCGCGACGGGCTGAAGCCGGTGCATCGGCGCATTCTCTATTCGATGCACGAGAACGGCTATGACTGGAACAAGCCCTATCGCAAGTCGGCGCGCGTGGTCGGCGATGTCATCGGCAAATATCATCCGCATGGCGACCAGTCGATCTATGACGCCTTGGTGCGCATGGCGCAGGAATTCTCCATGCGCGCGCCGCTTATCGACGGGCAGGGCAATTTCGGCTCTATCGACGGCGATCCGCCCGCCGCGATGCGTTACACCGAAGTGCGCCGCGCCAAGATCGCCCATGCCCTGATCGAGGATATCGACAAGGACACGGTCGAGTTTCAGGACAATTACGACGGCTCGGAACGCGAGCCGATGGTGCTTCCCGCGCGCTTTCCCAATCTGCTGGTCAATGGCGCATCGGGCATCGCGGTGGGCATGGCGACCAATGTGCCGCCGCACAATCTGGGCGAAGTGATCGACGCGTGCCTCGCTTATATCGAAGATCCCTCCATCGGCATGGACGCGCTGACCGAGATCGTGCCGGGACCGGATTTTCCCACCGGCGCGCTGCTGATCGGAAAGCAGGCGGCGCGCGCGGCGCTGGCGCGCGGGCGCGGCTCGATCCTGATGCGGGCGCGCTGCAATGTGGAAGAAATCCGCAAAGACCGCGAAGCCATCATCGTCACCGAGATTCCCTATCAGGTGAACAAGGCGCGCATGCAGGAGCGCATCGCCGATCTGGTGCGCGACAAGCGCATCGAAGGCATTTCCGATATCCGCGACGAAAGCGACCGCCACGGTATGCGCGTGGTGATCGAGCTGAAGCGCGATGCCTCGGCCGAGGTGGTGCTGAACCAGCTCTATCGCTTCTCCGAATTGCAGACGAGCTTCGGCGTCAACATGCTGGCGCTCAATGACGGCCAGCCGCAGCAGATGAATTTGAAGGACCTGATCGCGGCCTTCATTCTGTTCCGCGAAGAGGTCATCACACGGCGCACGCGCTTCGAACTCTCCAAGGCGCGCGACCGCGCCCATATCTTGGCGGGTCTCGCGGTTGCCGTGGCGAATATCGACGAGGTGATCGCGCTGATCCGCGCCGCGCCGGACGCCAACACGGCGCGCGAACAATTGATGGCGCGGGCCTGGCCCGCCAAGGATGTAGGGCCGCTGGTGGCGCTGATCGCCGATCCGCGCCATCTGATCGCCGAAGACGACACGATCAAGCTTTCCGAGGAACAGGCCAGGGCCATCCTCGACATCCGCCTGCAGCGCCTGACCGCCCTTGGCCGCGACGAAATCGGCGAGGAAGTGAAAAAGCTCAGCGAAGCGATCAAGGATTATCTCGACATCCTGCGCTCGCGCCCGCGCGTGATGGGCATTATTCGCAGCGAGATGGAAGTGGTGAAGGCGGAATTCGCCACGCCGCGCCTGACCGAACTGGTGGACGCCGACGTCGAGATCGAGGACGAAGCGCTGATCGAGCGCGAGGATGTGGCGATCACCGTCACCCATGCGGGCTATATCAAGCGCACCCCGCTCGCCGAATATCGCGTGCAAGGCCGCGGCGGCAAGGGCCGCTCGGGCATGGTCACGCGCGAGGAAGATTTCGTTACCTCGCTGTTCGTTGCCTCGACCCATGCGCCGATGGTGTTCTTCTCCTCCACCGGCATGGCCTACAAGCTGAAGGTCTGGCGGCTGCCCGAGGCGCGCATTGCGGGCCGGGGCAAGGCGATGGTGAACCTGTTGCCGCTGTCGCAAGGCGAGCGCATCACCACCATTCTGCCCTTGCCCGAGGACGAAACGCAGTGGGAGAAGCTCAACGTCGTGTTCGCCACCAAATCGGGCGATGTGCGGCGCAACGAGCTGTCGGATTTCGTCAGCATCCACAAGAGCGGCAAGATCGCGATGAAGCTGGCCGAGGGCGACGGCATCGTGGGCGTGCAAGTCTGCACCGACCGCGACGATGTGCTGCTCACCACGCGCTCGGGCAAGTGCATCCGCTTCCCCTTGACCGATGTGCGCGTCTTCAAGGGACGCGAATCCACCGGCGTGCGCGGCGTCAAGCTCGCCAAGGGCGACGAGGTCGTGAGCCTCAGCCTGCTGCACCATTCCGACGCCACCACGGCGGAATCGCGCGCCTATCTGAAACAGGCCAGCGCCGCGCGCCGCGCCGCGACGGGCGAAGAGGAAATCGTCGAGGAAGCCGACGACGCCGAGGAAACGTCGAAGAGGCGACGCTGACGCAAGAGCGCTATGCGGGCCTTGGCGCCAGCGAGCAGTTCATCCTGGCGGTCTCGGAGAACGGCTTCGGCAAGCGCACCAGTTCCTACGAATACCGCGTCACCGGGCGCGGCGGCTCGGGCATCGTCGCCATGGGCATGGGCAAGAAGAACAGCGCCATCATCGGCGCCTTCCCGGTGGAAGAATCCGACGATCTGATGCTGATCAGCAATACCGGGCAGACCATCCGCGTCGCGGTCGGCGGCATCTCGGTGCAGGGCCGCGCGGCGCAGGGCGTCACCGTCTTCCGGGTGGACGAGGGCGAGAAAGTCGTCTCGGTCGAGCGCATCGCGGACGTTTCGGAGGAGGAAGGTTGATGGCCAAGCGCCGCATCGGCCTTTATCCGGGAACCTTCGACCCGTTGACGCTGGGCCATCTGGACATCGTCGAGCGCGCCGTGAAGCTGGTCGATCATCTGGTGATCGGCGTGGCGACCAATGCTTCCAAGTCGCCGCTGTTCACGCTGAAGGAACGCGTGGCGATGATCCGCCACGAGACCAAGCGGCTCTCCGGACGCGGGCGCGCCACCATCGAAGTGCGCGATTTCGACCGTCTGCTGATCGAGTTCGCCCAGAATATCGGCGCGGGCGTCATCGTGCGCGGACTGCGCGCCGTTTCCGATTTCGAATATGAATTCCAAATGGTGGGGATGAACCAGCGGCTTAATCCCGAGATCGAGACCGTGTTCCTGATGGCCGATCCGCGCCATCAGGCCATTGCCTCGCGTCTGGTCAAGGAAATCGCCATGCTGGGCGGCGACGTCTCGCCGTTCACCAGCCCGCATGTCGCACAGCTATTGAAGAAACGCACACAACCGGAGAAACGGAAAAAATGAGCCGCGAAAACACGCTGGTCATGGAGTTGAAGACAGGTCCCGTCACCATCGCGCTGCGGCCCGATCTGGCGCCCGGCTCACGTCGCGCGGGTTACCGAACTCGCGAAATCGGGATTTTATGACGGCGTGGTGTTCCACCGCGTCATCCCCGGCTTCATGGCGCAGACCGGCGATCCCACCGGCACCGGCTCGGGCGGCTCCAAGCTGCCGGACCTCAAGGCGGAATTCTCCGCCGAGCCGCACAAGCGCGGCACGGTCTCCATGGCGCGCTCGTCGAGCCCCAACAGCGCCAACAGCCAGTTCTTCATCTGCTTCGAGGATTCGCCCTGGCTCGACCGCCAATACACGGTGTGGGGCCAGGTGGTGGACGGCATGGAGCATATCGACGCCATCAAGAAGGGCGGCGAGCACAACAACGGCGCGATCTCGGGCGAGCCCGACAAGATCGTGAAGATGAGCGTTCCAGACGAGACGTGAGCCTCCCATGCTGACGCGGCGTTCGGTCCTGGGCGGTGTTGCGGCCGGGTGCTTGATGCCGCCGGCGATGGCGGCGCCGGACGATGCCTTGCGCATCCAGGCCGCCGCGCGTGGCCGGTTCTATGGCACGGCGGCGGGCTCCTACCAGTTGCTGGTGGAAGATTTCGCGCCGGTGCTGGCGCGCGAAGCGGGCATTCTGGTTCCCGAATACGAACTCAAGCGCGGGATCGTGGAGCCTGAGCCGGGCCGGTTCGATTATTCGGGCGCCGATGCGTTGCTGGCTTTTGCCGTGGCGCATGGCATGAAAATGCGCGGCCACACGCTGGTGTGGTACGCCGCCAATCCGCCCTGGCTGGACGAGAAGGTGCTGAACGCGCCCGACGATGAAATCCTCACCGATTATGTCGCGCGCCTGATGGGGCGTTATCGCGGGCGGATGCATTCCTGGGATGTGGTCAACGAAGCGATCTATCCGGCGGACGGACGCGCCGACGGACTGCGCGATTGCATTTGGCTGAAGCGCTTTGGGCCGGGCTATATCGACACCGCTTATCATGTGGCCAAGGCGGCCGATCCCGGCGCGCTCTTGGTCTACAACGATTGGGGCTGCGAGGGCGGCGCGGCGTGGAACGATGCCTTCCGCGCCGCGACGCTGAAATTCCTCGAAGGCGCGCTGGCGCGCAAAGTGCCGATCGAGGCGCTGGGCCTGCAAGGCCATGTCAATGCGTTCGGGCCTGTGGTCGATCAGAAGAAACTGCGCGCGTTTCTGGACGAGGTGCGGGCGATGGGCCTGCGCATCCTGGTGACCGAACATGACGTGGACGATTCCGGCGGACCCACGGACATCGCCGCGCGCGACCAAGCGCGTGGCAGATGCCAGCGAACGGTTCCTCGATGTCGTGCTCGCCAACGAGGCGACGCTGGGCGTTCTGACCTGGGGCCTGACGGATCGCTATCTCAAGACGCCGACCTTGCGCGAGAAGCTAATGGGCACCGCGCCGCGCAGACTGCCGCTGGATGTTGATCTTAAGCGCAAGCCGATGTGGGGGGCTATCGCGCGGGCACTCAGTGGATGAGGCGGACTGCGCGCCTGTGCCGGGCCGGTGACGCTGTGATGATGCCTCGCTCACTTCTTGGGGTTGGCGATGTTTTGCCAGTCTTGGTGCTTGCCTGGTGCTCATTCAGCACCCGGATATACTGCTCTTCCGTAAACCTCGAACACTTCATCGTCGGTACCCCTTTCAAGGCGCCGGTCTACCTATCTTTGGAGGAGTTTCGGGGGCTCAGGTCATGAGTAATAGGCTACGCGTCACTTTGATGTGGCACCCTCGCTGTTGCTGGCCTATCCTACATATCCTGCCAATTCTTGAATGTGCCGGCGTTTCCGGCCAATGACGGCTAATGATGAACGCGGCGATACTGCAGAATGTTAAGCAAGCGGCAAAAGACATGTTCCGGCATACATCGCGAGGTGCCTTTAAGCGCTGGCGCATGCAGCGCAATTTCATGGGTTTATGGCGACGATATGCTCCCTTGTCCGAGGCGCAGAATTGCCAGGATGTGTTCGCCCTTTGCATGCTGAGCGGCAAGCGGAATGGATATTTCGTCGAATTCGGCGCGTGTGACGGCGTTGCTATCAGCAACACGCTTCTGCTGGAGCGCCAATTTGGCTGGTCCGGCATTCTGGCGGAACCGGCCCAATGCTGGACAATTCCCTTGCGAAATAACCGGCGCGCGAAAGTCGATCTTCGCTGTGTCTGGAACGCTACGGGGGAAAATCTGATGTTCCGCGAGGCAAATTCCTCGGCGGAATTGTCTACCCTGGAGCAGTTCACCGAATGCGATGACCATGCATCGTTGCGCAGCGTGGGCAAGACATATCCCGTCGAGACGGTTTCGCTGAATGACTTGCTTGTAGACCACGGCGCGCCCGTGCAGATCGATTTTCTTTCGATCGACACAGAAGGTTCGGAACTGGCCATCTTGGAAGCATTTGATTTCAGCCGCCACACGATTTCGGTTCTGTGCATTGAGCATAATTTCGTCGAGCCGGTGCGGCGGAAGATACAGGCGCTCCTTTTGGAAAACGGTTTCTTTCATGTGTTCCCGCAGATCTCCGGCTGGGATGACTGGTATGTGTGCCCGAGCCTCATCGCGGCCGCCAAATGAGGGTTTCGTCACGTTCCCCCTTGCGCCGAATGGCGCGACACATATTTAGGATGGCTGGGTCATCCTGGTCCCGGGACGGGGTTGCATTGCTGCTGAATACCGCGGATGTGGCATCCATGGATCGTGCGGCGCTGGAAGCGGTTTGCCGGTCACTTGCCTCGCCTGTTTATCTTGGCAGCGACAGGGCGCTTTGCCGAATCTTGGGACGCTATAAATTTTATGTCGACACGCGCGATAGCGGTTTTGGCGCGAATGTGCTGCTGGATGGTTATTGGGAGATCTGGCTGACCCAGTTTCTGGCGCGCACCGTCAAGCCGGGTATGCGCGTGATCGATGTCGGCGCCAATTTCGGTTATTATACGCTGCTGCTTGCCGACTTGGTCGGTCCTGGTGGCGAAGTGTGCGCGGTGGAACCCAATCCGCAGGTCGCACCCTTCCTCACCCAATCCGTCGAGTTAAACGGTTTTAGCGCCCACACGCGCATTGTGGTCGCTGCGGCCGCCGCGATTGATGGCGGTCAGGCGCGGCTGTTCGCGCCCCATGGCGAGCCGAAGAACGCGGCGATTCTTGCCGACGGAATGCAGATGGCGACGGACAGTGGAAGTTTTCACACCGTGCTGACCCGCACCATCGATTCCCTTGCCACCGAATTGGGCGGGCTCGATGTTATCAAGATCGATGCGGAGGGCGCGGAAGAGGGGATATTTGAGGGCATGGCAGAGGCAATCCGCCAATACCGGCCTGCTATTGTGCTTGAATTTAACGCCGCCCGCTATCGCGATCCGCGCGACTTTCTGGGGCGCATGAAGCGGGCCTATGGCGCGTTGCGCTATATCGACAATGCGGGCAAGCCTAAGACGGTTTCGGAAGGCGAGGTCCTGACCCGGAATTTCGGCGAGGATTGGTTGCTGTTCCTGGCGCCGGAATGACGCCCAATCCCGCACGAAGGGCATTTCTTCCCCAGATCGAATTGCTACGCGGCTTGGCGGCGCTATGCGTGGCCTTCGTCCATACCGTTGACGTTATCGTGTATGCCAAACAAGGCTCGTCCTATCCTCTGCTGAAAGTGGCGGTCGGCGCGCTCAACGGCTATGCCGCCGTCATCTTGTTCTTTGTCATCAGCGGCTTTGTCCTGGGACTTTCGCTCGACAGGCAAAATCAGACGACGTCCTTGTGGACGTATGGCCGTTTTGTGTTGCAGCGTTTTTTCCGCATTTATCCCGCGCATTTCGCTTGTCTCGTCATTTTTGTCCTGCTGATCGTGCCGTTGGCCTTCCGGTTGCCCATCGCCGACATGGCCGAGATCCAACAGCGCAATCCCTATGAGGCAAACTGGATAATCGGCACGATATTCCACGTCGGTCGCCTATTTTTCCTGCAGAACGCAGCACTGCGCTATACGACTTACAATCCGGTGACGTGGACCTTGCAGGTGGAGGTGCTTGCAGGCTTGTGTGTCCCGTTTTTTTTCCTGTTGTCGCGCCGCCGCAGCTGGCTGCTTGACGCGGCGGTCATGGCATCCCTGGTCGGCGTTACATTCCTCTGGCCGATTGAGAACCAGCCGGGCTTTTTTGTATTCTACCTGCCCGCCTTTTATCTGGGAATGCTGATCGCGACGCGCGGGGACGCGTTGGCGCGGCTGGCCTGCCGGCCCCTTGGCGCCAACGCCGCGTTGCTTGCATCCTATGCGGCGATGGTGCTGCCCATGCAGTGGGTGAAGGCAGGACAATTGGTGCCGTTCTGGGCGGTACTCGTCTTGTCCTGCGCCGCAACGACTTTTCTGGCCATCATAGTATTCAGAATAACCGTACTGACAAAATTTTTGGAGCATCCCTTGTTGCGTTGGAACGGGCGGGTCTCTTTTTCCTTCTACCTGTGGCATTTCCTCGCGGCCGTCACCATTGCGCATTTCATGTATGCGCTCATTCCGTTTGCACTGTTGCGGGGCTATGTTTTCGTCTCGTTTGTCGTGGTTCTGACAGCGACCCTGTCGGTGGCCTATGCCGCCGCTTATCTTTCCTACAACTGGATCGAACGACCCTTCATTGTGCTGGGCGCAAAATTGCTGGCATGGCGCTGGCTGGCGAAGCCGCCCGTAACCGGCGACGGCTAGTGATGGCTTTGAAAGGCCTTCCAGCCCTGACGCGTAAAGTCCCGGAAAAACTTCTTTGAATTTGTCTTGGTGAAGACGAAGCGTTCCAGCGTGATGCAAGGCCCTTTTGCCGCCAGCGCGATGCATTCGAATTGAACCAGATCGTGATCGACATAAAAGGTCTGGTCGCGACACGCTCATCAAGCGTGAAGTGAAGCACCGCATGCCCCTGCCGTTCCGCGATGGATATTTCAACCCGGCCGCTGATTTTTCCTTCGAACCGGATATTCCACAGTCCGCGTTCCAGAAACAGTAGGGGCCGTGAAACAGGACAGAACTTACGCCCGCCGACAAAGCGCCATCGGGCGCGGCACGCCCGACCATCCACAACTGCTGCGGATACAGTGAAAAGGATGTTCGGTCGAGGTCGCCTCGCGCTGCGGGGCGGACCGCCAGGACATAGCCCGAGAACCCCTCGAACTCAGGCAGAGTCAATTTTTCAAGGTTAGAATGCGGACCGAGCTATAAATTTCCATCCCAAAAGCGGCAAGAAATTCGGCGATCGCCGCCTCATAGCCTGCCTGCGGCATGAGTTTCTCCAGCAGGATCACCATCGCGGGTGATCCCGCGATAGTGCGGGCCATGCCGCGCAATACCTGCAATTCATGGCCTTCGACATCGATCTTAACGACGTCCACGACCGTACCTTCCGGCAAACGGCATCGAGCTTGCGTATTTCCGACTGGACGGTGACCGTCATGTCCGTCGCGACCGCGCCGACATATCCGCCGCCGACATGGCCCTTGGGATATTGAACGCGCAAGGGCCTTCACGATCCGACAGGCCAAAGTTGTGAATTGTAACTGCGTTCGTCAGCCCATTGATATAGATGTTGCGCCAAAGCAGGCCCGAAACAAAAGGATGCGGCTCAAAGGCATGTACCCTTCCGCCCGTCTTGAGCCGCTGCGCGAGCTTGACGGTAAAAAATCCCAAATTGGCCCCAATATCCATGACCACGCTTCTGGGCGCAGATAACTCAGCAGGACATCGAGATTGGCCTGCTCATAACGTCCGCCGGCGATGAAATTGATCGGGCCGCCGAAATCATCCGAATTCACCAGAAAGGGCGATTTATCGGCCAGGAATGTCAGGGCGGTTCCATTTCCGATATACGTGGTGAGACGTTGCCGCACGAAGCGGATATCGTCCGACAGCCGATCCACCTTCTGTTCCAACCGGGTTGACTGGCGGCTTGGTCGCAGGCGCGTCCAGATGAATATGCCCGGACGGGGAACAAGAAAGCTGCGTCGACGCATGCGTTGTGCGATGCGCCATAGCAATCGCATCATTAGGGACCTCATACGGCGCCTCCCTTTTGCCTAATCACATAGTGCCGGTAAACATCATCAACGCTGCCGGCGCAGACGATCCGGCCTTGTTCCAGCAACACCGCCTTATTGCACATTTTCCGTACCAGCTGCTCCGAATGCGAGGCCAGTACTACGATACCCGCCTTTTCGACAAAGGCATCGAGCCGCGCTTCCGCCTTTTTGAGGAATGAGGCGTCTCCCACCCCGATGATTTCGTCCATCAGCAGGATGTCGGGATGAAAGATGTGGACACCGCGAAGGCGAGGCGCAGGCGCATGCCGGAAGAATAGGTCCGCAGCGGCAGAGACAGGAAATCACCCAATTCGGCGAATTCCGCGATTTCGTCGAGGTGTCGCGCAATCTGGCGCCGCGAAAATCCCATATATATTCCTCGCAGGAATATATTTTCCCTGCCGGTGCAATCAGCGCTCATGCCCAGCGACGGATCGAATAGGGCCGATATGCCACCCTGGATATTGATCGACCCCCGAACCGGCTCGAATATGCGCGCCAGCACGCGCAGCAAGGTGCTTTTTCCCGCACCATTATGGCCGATGAGGCCCAGCCGGTCGCCGTCCTCAGATCCAGGTTGATGTCCTGTAAGGCGTCGATATGAACGCCTTGGTCGTCATCCAGGCCAAGCAGGCCGCCGACCGGAAACTGCAGCACCGCGCCCCGGATAAATCGCGATTTCACGCCAAAGACGGGAAAACTTAAGATCGATTTTCCAGGAGGATCTAAGCCATCCCGCCTATAGCCAATAGAGGATGCGCTGCCGGAAGCGCGGAAAATTACGAATGTGACCGACCAGCCCAGGATGGCAACGATCAATGCCGCCAGCCACGCCTCGGCCGGTACGGCTTGGCCCAACAACGGTGCCCGCACCAATTCTATGCCGTGATAAAGCGAATTCCAATGGCAATCCAGTGAAGAAGCGGCCGGCTTCCGCATCCCACAGAATGGGTGTGACCAGAAGCAAGAGCTGCAGCAATATCGTGATCAGTTGCGTGATGTCCCGAAATCGCGTGCAAACCAGGGCCAGGATCAGCGTCAGCCATGCGATATTGAGATAAAGAATGCCGAAGGCGGGAATAGTCAGAAGCATCGTCCAGCGTGGCATGATTGCGTACCAAGTGGCGACTGCCACGAAGACCAGCAAATTGAGCGTCAGCACGATCAGGTTCCGCCACAACACACGATACAGGCAGGTGCTTTTCGGCAGATAAATTTGCCAGAGCACACTCGCTTCCTGAATGAAGACTTCGCAGCCCTGCTGGATCGTTGATGCAATGAAGCCCCAGATGATCAGGCCGGCCGCAAGATAAGGAACGTAACGGCGCGGTTCCTCGCCCAGGATGGTGCTATAAACCGCGCCCAACGCCGCTACCATCATGCCGAAGGATAACGTAATCCAAAGCGGTCCCAGGACCAGAACGGCGAAATCGCTGCACGATGTCGTAATGGGCCAGGGTCCGCTCCATCCCGTGCAAATTCATCGCACCGCAAAGGAAATCCTGCGCCGCCGCTCGAAAATTCATTGAACCGTCCGTCGATGCACTTGTCATGCGCGCTACTCCGCCGGCGCGGCAATGGGCATCAGGGCTTCCACCAGGGACATGCGAAAAGCCTCCAAGCCTAACCGTTCGCCGACCATGTGCAGCGCCCGCTGTTCCATCGTGCGGCGTTCCGAAACGTCGCTGGACATGCGCTTCAACCAGCGGGCTGCCTCCGCGACATTGGGCTCGGCCCAGACTTGGTCCTGAACATCGAAAATTCCGCGGGTATCGATTGAGGGCACCATTTCGGCAGATACCAAGCCCGCGGATTGCGCATCCATGAAGTCGAGATTTCCTGACCAGTTGGTCGCGATCACGGCTGTGCCGGCATGCATCGCCTCGGCCATCACCAGCCCGAACCCTTCGGCGCGGTGGAGCGACAGCACCACATCAACGCTGGCAATCAGGTCGCGAGTTGCGAGCCGGTCCAAAATTGCGTCCCAAAGACGAATATTTGGCGAATTCC
The DNA here is from genome assembly GCA_963849895.1 of uncultured Alphaproteobacteria bacterium. Taxonomy (GTDB): domain Bacteria; phylum Pseudomonadota; class Alphaproteobacteria; order Micropepsales; family Micropepsaceae; genus Rhizomicrobium. The sequence goes on along the minus strand of CAWKIU010000021.1, from coordinate 4,674 downwards.
CGATTGCGGCCATGACCAGGGCCGCATCTTTGGGGTACTGGTGGGCGTCGGAACATTTGACTATCAACTGAACATTTTTGTCATCGCCGAATGCGGTCCGGAAGGCATGGATGGCCGAGATCGGGTTCTTGCGCTCAATGGTCGAGGAAAAGCTGAACATGCAGAGCGCAGTGAATTTCTCGGCGGAAATCCCAAAGTCCTTCTTCTTGCGCGATACGCCCGGCAGGGAAGTGGCGACCGGGTGGGGAATTACGTGTACCGGCTTGTTGGTGTATGGGCGGATTGCGCACGCTACGAATTCGCTCGGCACCCAGACTTCGTCGAGATACTTCAGGGCATCGATCCAACTGTCGGGAATGCGCGGCAGTTCCCAGGCCCAATAGCCGACCATCCGCTTTCCCAAAGTCCGCGTCGCGCCAAGAAGGGGGAGCGTGAGCGACAATCCTTCGGGATTGAAAACCAGAACGATCGTGCCGGGGCCTCGCTCCAGGGCCTTTTCATCGCGCCAGCTTTTCAGACCCTCGTCGCGCGCGAACAGCTTACTGACATTGACGAGGCGCACATTGTAGTCAAGCTTGGCCAGGGATTTGCGATGAGGCGCGCGCTTTCGCCTAGGCCAGTGGTCGAACTGAAATGGCCGAGAATATAGAACGGAAAGCCCGCGGGGTTGTCGTGGGGGACGGGCGCCATGGCGCGGAGAATCCGTCGGGAAGGTGCGGCGCCTGGGTGCGGGGGCAGGTGCCGCCACACCAGCCAGCGAAGAGCCCGCATCACGGTGGCGATCCAGCGCTCCGCCGGAAGCACACGCCAGACATCCGGGCGCGAGAGGAAATCCTGCACCGGTCTATTTGTTTTTTTCATGATCGCGAAGAAACCCCGAAGCTCTGATATTCGCGAGACTTGGCGCTCAAGTCGGTTGTACCGGACTCTCGGGATCGGGGCAACCTAACCTATCGCTAGCCTGCAAAGTGCTGGTTTCTCCAAATGCATCCGCTTTTTGCAGAATGCAGGCCCGTGTGCCCTGGATCGATATTCACGGCTTCGCCGGGGTGTCGCGCTTGACGCCGGCATCGCGCAACAGAATGCGGCGCGCAGGTTGTTCGACCGCATGGTAACCTATCGCGCATTGCTCCGGGCGCTGCGATAGACAAAAATAGTCAGCGCTCCGTCGCCACCACCCGTGACAAAAAGAATAACGAAAATAGTCAGAAATGAGGTAATTCTTGGGCCGTTCTTCACGTCACTCCAAAGGTTGGTGAGAAAAACAGCATTTGAATTGATAAAGACAGAACAGTGCATCGATTGCGGGGGGAACCAGAAGATGAAGAAGGAAAGTGCGACGTTCGTTGCCAAGGCTCTGGGCGCGATCCCCAACCGGCTGCAGCTCGCTGGCGGCTGGATCGATCAGCCATTTGTTTCGCGGCAAAATCCAAAGCCGCCGGGCTCGATGGTGGTCGTGCAGATTGAGCCGAATTTTCGTCCGATGTGTTGCTCCGGCATCGCCAGCAGCACCCGCATCGTTGCGATGGAAATATGGAAAGTCAAGCTGCCCAACCGACCGCCCGCCGAAACTCGCGCGCGAATTGGATCACGCCGAAAACACGTACAAATCCGAGCCGAGCGGCTCGCAGGACATGATCGGTTTGGTTTATCCAAAGGCGTGAACCGGCTCGACTACGACGTTACCTTCGACGGTGGTGTTTTTCCAAAGCACATTGAATCGCGCAAACCCGCCAAAGGTGGCGCGCTGGTTGGAAAAAGTGCTGCATCTTATTCCCGTCGAGTCGCGGCCGGAGGGCTATAATCCTCTGGTGAAAAAGAACCTCGATCCAAGATGGATTGCGCGGCTGGGACAATCCGGCAAGGATTGTTACGACGCCATCGTCAAGATGGATGCGAAAGCGCTGGGGCGCGGGGTCAATCTGGGCCTCAAATGCTGGGACACGCTGTTGCCGCTCTCCATGCGCGGCGGCGTGCTGGCCGTGGATCTGATGGATCTGGCAACGGCCTATCAGAAGCAATATCTTGGCGCGACTTTTTCCGGTCCGGGCGGCGGCTATCTGATCGTGATCTCCGAAGAACCGGTGCCCGGCGCGTTCAAAGTCAATATCCGCACCGCAGGAAAATGAAGCCCCGAAAACCAGTTGTCGTCAGCGGCGGTTTCGAGGATATCCGGTTGGTGGACCAGTGATCTCAAGCGGCATCGGCTGGCTGGATTTCGAGCAGAGATCAGAGCGCTGAAACCCGACATCCTGATTGTGAACGAGGATGGCGATAAGGGCGGCAAACGCGAATTCTGCCGCGAACTCGGCATTGAATACCGCGTGCTGAGGCGCGTTCCCGCACCCGGATTACCCAAACGCAGCAGCACAGATCTGCGAGGGTTTTAATCGACTATGGTGCGCGATGCCTGGCCAGTGGTCGTCGCGCTCCGGTCCGCGCAAAGCAATAGTGGCGAACAATTTCAGTGCCGAGGAAATCGGGCCGAGCACCAGTAGCCGTCCGCGCGTTGAGGGTGCCTCGAATAACGACCACCATGTCTTCCAAACGTTAACCAGCGGCTGTCCTGCGCCCAATTTCCTTCGAGTAATAGAGACATAGCACAATCGTTCGTGCATAGACGGCCAATCTATTTCGGACACACCGGAGAACATCCCGCATTTGCTCCAACCACGGCCGGACGGGGCCAAGAGACGCGAAAGAGGGAAACAGCGACGTCCAGCAACAAAGCAGGCTTGCAGCAACGGACTTTGTGGCATGCGTGGCTTTGGCAATCTCAACAATATCGCAATTTGTCGTCATCCGATACCTTGGCGAATAGCGGTACCAAATCGGCGAGCCACTTCAGACGTGCCCAATAACTAATTGCTCCATGTGCGATTAGATAGAAAGCAAGGTCCGGCCCGATGGCGGGTACAGGGAAGTCCTCGGGCCGGGATGGCGGCTATTACGGTTCAAGCGACCTCTCGGTCCGCGCTCCAGTTGAAAAGAACAAGCGCTGGTGAAGTTCGATAATGAAGTCGGAAATCCCGGGCCAGAAATGAGAACAGATCATCGGCCCAGAAGCGGTAGAGAAGGCGACGCGTATTTCAAGCTGTGCGAGGAAATCAGAGCGGTGGAGGGACAGGCAGAAATCCCGCATTTTCCAATGCGCTCGCCGGCCCCTCGGCGAAAATCGGGCGGCGAAACCAGGATATCGATGTCGCTCGAAGAGCGGTAAGCCGGATCGGGAGTAAAGCTGTCGCGCTTGCGGGAGGCCCTTCAGCACCATCCAGCCGATACAGGTCTTTTCGAATCGCGCTCCGATAAGTTGGAGGGCAAGCGAGGCGAAAACCTGCTGCCCGAACGTTGTCCCGGTAGCTTTGTTTGAGCGCGGCAAAGACGGTGGGCGCGATCTGGTGTTTATGCGACAGTGCCGCGGCATAGAGCAGGGGACCGCGGTGGCGGTGGATTGCCAGTGCCGCTATGGTCCCGTCGAACATGGCATTGGGCACTGCAGGGCCGCCCAGCACAGGCGCGAGCAGCAATGCAGAGTCGGGCCAAATCGTCCGGCAAGGCAAAGTTGCAACTGTCCGCCATGGCGCAGTTTTCCTTCAATCCGGACAAACCTATGGCGGGGTCCCCACATTAACCCAAGTGCCTGACGCAATCGGCAACATAATGTGTGAAGAGGTGCGTTGTTTGCCGTCGCCGCGAGGCCTAAAACGCAGCCGATCCTTAAGCGGGAGTTTTTGGTCGGGCCATTCCCTTCATTGACCTCCAAGCCCAACGCCGCCGTCTTGGCGAACCGCTCAACCAAGCCATCGCCGCCGCCGTGGAGGGCGGGCAATCGATTCTGGGTCCGCAGGTCTCAGCCTTCGAGGAACAACTGGCCGAATTCGCCGGGGTCAAGCACGCCTCGCCTGTGCCAACGGCACCGACGCGCTGTCGATCGTGCTGCGCGCCTGGAACATCGGCCCGGGTGACGCAGTGTTTGTGCCGACCTTTACTTTTGCGGCTTCCGCCGGCGTCGTGGCGCTGGTCGGGGCCTCGCCCGTTTTCGTGGACGTTCTCGAAGATACCTACAATATGGACCCGGCAAGCCTTGAGGCCGCGATCGCCTTGGTCAAGCGCGAAGGCAAGCTGCGCGCCCGCGCCGTGATGCCGGTGGACTTGTTCGGGCAGCCGCCGATTACCGGGCCCTGGAACCCATCGTGCAGCGCGAAGGGTTGAAAATGCTGTGCGATACCGCGCAGGCCTTTGGCGCGCGCTTCGACGGAAAGGTGACGGGCAGCATCGGCGATGCGGCCGCGACCAGCTTCTTTCCGGCCAAGCCTCTGGGTTGCTACGGCGACGGCGGCGCAAGTTTCACCAACGACGACGGGCTGGCGGAATTGCTCAAATCTTCTCGCAATCACGGCGCCGGCACAGACCGTTATGAAAACGTCCGCGTCGGCATGAACTCGCGCCTCGATACCATCCAGGCCGCAATCCTGATTGAGAAGCTGAAAATATTCCCCGACGAAATTGCGCTGCGCGAGGTTGTGGCGCGGCGCTACAACGAGGGATTCGGGGAAATAGAATCGCATCCGCGTGCCCGTGGTCATCGTCAGGCGCGCAATCGACCTGGGCGCAATATACGATCCAAGTGCCGGACCGCGCCACGTTACAGGCCGACCTGAAGGATAAGGGCAT
>CAWKIU010000020.1:0-11245 GCA_963849895.1 uncultured Alphaproteobacteria bacterium | reverse complement strand
AAGCATGTCAGGTAAAACCAAACCGGATCTAGAGCAGATATGGGTTGAGCTGAATCGAGCACCCTTTTCGACCCTCCCCTTGAGGGAGGGTCGAAATTTACTTCGAGCGAAAGCGAGAAGAAAATTTCGGGGAGGGGTCATGTTGCGGCAGGCCCCCTCCCCGAAGCCGTATTTGCGCTTGTGCGCAAATACGCCCTCGACCCTCCCTCAAGGGGAGGGTGGAAGTAGTTGCATCAATTCAATCCAAAACGACTCTAGTTGCATTTCATGGTGGCATATGCTATTGGCATATGCCATGAATATACAGCGTTCCGCCAAGCTTTTCCGCAATGGCCGCAGCCAAGCCGTGCGCATCCCTCGCGAATTCGAATTCCCGGGAAAGGATGTGGTCATCCGCAAGCAGGGCGACAAGCTGATTATCGAACCGGTGAAAAAGAAGAAGAACTCGCTCGCCGAACTGCTTGCCAGCTGGAAACCGATCGACGAGGCGTGGCCGGAAATCGAGGATCTGCCGCCCGATCCCGTCGATCTCTGATGCTCTACATGCTCGACACAAACGTCGTGTCGGCGATCATGCATAATCCATTCGGCGCGGTCGCCACACGCCTCCAGCGAACAAGCCGCGATAAGCGCGCTATGAGCATCATCGTCGCAGCCGAATTGCGTTTTGGAATCGCCAAGCGTTCTTCGAAAGTGCTCGCGGGAAGGTTAGAGGCGCTTATCGCGGAAATCCCGATTCTTCCGTTCCATGCGCCGGTGGATAAGATATATGCGAAATTGCGTGCGAGACTCGAAAAGCAGGGAACACCTGTCGGCGGCAACGACATGCTGATCGCCGCCCATGCCATGGCGCTCGATGCCACACTCGTCACCGACAATGTGCGCGAGTTCTCGCGCATCGAAGACCTCAAGGTCGAGAATTGGCTGCGTTGAATACGGCGCCAAGGCTTTAGATCAAAGCGCTTCCGCAAACGCGACCGCGACCCGGCTGCGCGCGCGCGCGGCTTCGTTCATATGAGCCAGTGCATCCTTTATAAACGCTCGTTCGGCATCGCCATCCGCGAAAAATCGCTTCGGCGCGATCCAAGGCGATGCCTGCACAAGAAATATCCAATACCCATGACTACGAAAAAGCTCCGACACGCAGGACCATTTCGCGATGTGCTGTACGTCGCCAACATCATAGCGAAGTGTATCTGGCGCGATTTCCATACCCAGCGGTAAATTGAGTGGTGAACCTTTCTCTACGAGCCGCCTTCGAAATAGCATCATCGTGAATCGCCGAGCTGTAAGGGCATATAGAATTGCACCACATACCCACCCTACGGCTGCGCCAAGGTTACGATCTGGCGCCCACGCAAAATAGCCGATGGCTGCTCCCCCGAGCCCGAGCGCGACGAGAGCAACATAGTATGTAATTGCTGTTCCTCGCTGACGCGCCCCAATGTCTCGGCATGCGGCATTTGCTTCACCAATCTTCAGCAGCCCCGATACACTTGTCATGATTTCCCCCAACGCGATTGCGCGCCGCCAGCTTATCGCGTGCACGGGAGGGGCGCGCCACTCAGGCGTGAAATACTTTGTCGCGCCCCCTTGAAATCCAGAATTCAGTCCTAAATTAGATATATGACCAACGCAGACCCCATGGCCGCATCCGGCCACATGAGTGCTGGCGTGCGTACCGGGGGGCATTCTCTGCCTGCGGGCGCTTGCTCATGCACCAAAAATCGAGCCGCGAAGGAAACGTATTTTTTAGCAAATTCAACAGTTTACAGGCAAAATGGCCTATTCGAATTCGACTTTGCGAAAATGGGGGTTCGGCCGAATTGAGGGGTCGCCACAAGCGTTTCGAACGCGTTTCGGCGCCGCGCATTGGCCCAACCGCCGCACTACGTCGCGTGTGCAGCATGGGCTATAGTGGCCTCGCCCCCTCCGGTCGCTCTGCGACCACCTCCACCGGTAACGGGGGAGGAAAACACGGAGAAAGCCATGTCCGCTTTCGTTGAATCCAAGCGTGTCTCCGTGCCCGAAATTATGGCGCACAAGAATGCCAAGCCGGTGGTTTGCCTGACCTGCTATCACGCCCACACAGCAAAGCTGCTCGACGAGAATGTCGATGTCATGCTGGTCGGCGACAGCGTCGGCAATGTGATGCACGGCCTGGAGAACTCGCTGGGCGTCACGCTCGACATGATGATCATGCACGGCAAGGCGGTGATGCGGGGCTCCAAACACGCCCTCGTCGTGGTGGATATGCCGTTCGGCTCCTATGAGGAATCGCCCCAGGTGGCGTTCCGCAACGCGGCGCGCGTGATGCAGGAAACCGGCTGTCAGGCGATCAAGCTGGAGGGCGGCACGAGGATGGCCGAGACCGTCCATTATTTGACCGAGCGCGGCGTGCCGGTGATGGGCCATATCGGGCTGACACCGCAGCGGGTTCAGATCTTCGGCGGCTTCAAGACCCAGGGCCGTACCGAGGCCGAATGGCCCGCCATCGAGGAAGACGCCCGGGCGCTGACCGCCGCCGGCGCCTTCGCGATCGTGCTGGAGGGCATGGCCGAGCCCTTGGCCGCCAAAATCACCCGGGAAATCGCCGTCCCCACCATCGGCATCGGCGCCTCGCCGCTGTGCGACGGCCAGGTCCTGGTGATGGAGGATATGCTGGGGCTGAACCCCAATCCACCCAAATTTGTGCGCCAATATGCCAGCCTGGGGCCCGATATCGAGGCTGCCGTAAAGGCTTATGCCGCCGACGTCCGCTCTCGCGCCTTCCCGGGCAAGGAGAACGTCTACAGCATGAAAAAGGCCGTCTGACCGCCCCCCCTTATCCATGAAACATCGGCAAGTTGCGCTTCGCCGTCGCGCGGGCTAATTAACCCGCCCGGTCAAGGCCTTGCGATCCGGGGATCAGACCACCCCTCCTCCGAAAGGATTTCCCGTGTCCGACATCTTCCGCGAAGTCGAGGAGGACGTTCGCCGCGAACGCATCGAAAAGCTGTGGAAGCAGTACGGCGATTACGTCATTGCGGCCGTTGCGCTCTTCGCTGTGTGCATCGCCGGCTACACGCTTTGGCAGCGCTACGAGCACCAGCAGATTCTCAAAGCCTCAGCCGCCTTTACCGCGGCGGTCCAGATGAGCAGTGGCCCCGATAACGCCAACGCCGCCGCCGCGTTCGAGAAGATCGCCCGCGAAGCACCCAACGGCTATGCGACCGTCGCCAAGCTGTCCGAGGCCGATGCGCTGCTCGCTTCCGGCGACACCGCGCACGCTCTGGCGCTTTATAAGTTGATCGCCGAGAAGGACGACAAGGGGCTTGGCGATTTGGCGCGCATCCGCGCCGCCTGGGCTTTGGCCGATACCGCCAAGCGCAGCGAGCTTGAGACATTGCTGGCGCCGGTGGACGGGCCCAATTCGGCCTGGCGGTTCGTCACCGGCGAAATTCTCGCCTATTGCGACTACCGCGACGGCCGCCTGAAGCAATCGCAAAGCGAATACGAAAACCTAGCGTCACAAACCGACGCGCCCTCTAGTCTGCGCGCCCGCGCCAACGCCATGGCGACGCTTATCGCGACCGGCGCGGGGCGCGATTACGGAACGGTGCCGAAGCCGATTGCACCCGCCGAACCCGCGCCAGGCGCACAACAAGGAACACCGCCGCAATGAACACCCGTCCATACCGCGTCGTGGCGGTTGTCGTCGCGCTGGCGCTTGCTCTTGGCGGTTGCGGCGGCATAACCGACACGGTGGGACACTGGTTCTCGGGCAGCGGAAAAAAATCCAAGCTCAAGGGCACACGCATCTCGATCATGGCGTCGGACGATTCGGTTAGGCCCGATCCGACATTGGGCAAGATCAACGTGCTGCTGCCGCCGCCTTACCGCAATGCCGACTGGCCGGAGCCGGGCGGCTATGCCGACAACGCCATGTACCATCTCTCGGCCCCCGGTCCGCTTAAGCAGATATGGGAACAGGATGCCGGTGTGGGCTCGAATTCGGATTCGCGCCTGACGGCGTCGCCGGTCGTAGCGGCCGGAAAAATCTTCGTGCTCGACGCCAAGGCGCGCGTTCTGGCCTTTGATGCCAACAGCGGCGAACCGGCTTGGCGTGTCAGCGTCGCGCCCAAAGGGCATACGGATCTTTCCTACACGCTGAGTCTTGGCCTGTTTGGGGACGACAAATCCGTTGATGCCACCAAAGGTTTCGGAGGCGGCATCGCCTTCAACGACGGCAAACTCTTTGCGACCACCGGCTTTGGCGACGTCGTGGCGCTAGACGCGGCGAGCGGCAAGGAACTCTGGCGGGTTAATGTCGGCGTGCCGATATTCAACGCGCCGGTGGTCGACGGCGGGCGCGTGTTCGTTTCTGCGCAGGACAATCATTTTCACGCCTTCGCCGCGAGCAACGGGCGCGAGTTGTGGGATAACCAGGGCATCATCGAATCCGCCGGCATTCTGGAATCGACAAGCGCCGCTGTGGCCGGTGAATTCGTTATCGTACCCTATACATCGGGGGAAATATTCGCGCTGCTTGTCCAGAACGGGCACCCGGCTTGGAGCGACATGCTCACGCGCTCGGGCAATGTGACGGCGATGTCCGAGATCGACGACATCGCCGGGCGGCCGGTGATCGACCGCGACATGGTCTTCGCGATCAGCCATTCGGGCGTGATGGTTGCGATCAACCTCAACACCGGCGACCGGCAATGGAGCCGCGATCTTGGCGGCATTCAAACGCCATGGGTGGCGGGCGACTATATCTATGTGCTGACGACGGACTCGCAGCTCCTGTGCCTTACCCGTAAAGAAGGCCGCGTGAAGTGGATTCACCAGCTTCCTCGCTGGGTCGATCCCACCGATACGACCAGCGACCCCATCGTGTGGTCGGGACCGGTGTTGGCATCGGACCGGTTGCTTCTTGTCTCGTCGGGCGGACACGCCGAATCGATTTCGCCCTATACCGGCGAGTTGCTCGGCAGGATCGAGATTCCCGCAGGGGCCTATATTGCTCCGATCGTCGCCAACGATACGGTCTATATCCTGACCAACGACGCGACGCTTATCGCGCTGCGCTGACGCATCGGCGAACGAGTGAATGAAAGCGTGCCATGCCGCTGACGATTGCCATTGTCGGCCGAGCCAATGTCGGCAAGTCGACGCTATTCAACAAATTGGCGGGCAAGAAGCTTGCGCTGGTGCACGACACCCCTGGCGTGACGCGCGATCGGCGCGAGATTGACGCCGCGCTGGGCGATCTCGTGCTCAAGCTGATCGATACGGCGGGCATCGAAGCGGGGCCGAAGGGAAGTCTCGCCGAGCGCATGACGGCGCAAACCATGCAAGCCGTCGCGGATGCCGATGTTTGCTTGTTCATGATCGACGGGCGCGAAGGCGTCACCACGGCGGACGAGATCGTGGCGCAGTCGCTGCGCCGGTCCGGCAAGCCGATCATTCTTGCGGCCAACAAATGCGAGACCCGCAATCTTCCGGCGGGCGTTGGAGAGGCGTGGAAGCTCGGCTTCGGTGAGCCCATCGCGATCTCGGCGGAACATCGCCGCGGCCTGGAAGACTTGGCCGACGCGCTCGAACCCTTTGCGACGAAAGAACCTGCCCTAGACGAAGACGCCGTTGTGGCGCCTCTGCGGCTTGCCATCGTGGGCAGGCCGAATGTCGGCAAGTCGAGCCTCTTCAACCGCCTGCTCGGCAGCGAGCGGTCCTTGACCGGTCCAGAGGCCGGCATCACCCGCGACGCCATCGCGGCGCATTGGCAATCCGGCGAACGCGAAATTCTGCTGCACGATACGGCGGGCCTGCGCAAAAGCGCGCGCTCCGCCGGACATACACTTGAGGAAATGTCCATCGACAGCACGCTCGACGCCATCCGCTTCGCCGATTGCGTGGTTGTCGTGGTCGATGCCTTGGCAGCGTTCGAGAAGCAGGATTTGACCATCGCCGATTTGATCGCGCGCGAAGGACGCGCCGTCGTGTTCGCGCTGAGCAAATGGGATTTGGTCGAGAACCGCGCGGGCGCCATCGGTAGGCTGCGCGAAAGTGTCGATAAGTTGTTGCCGCAAATCGCCGGCGCGCCGCTGATCGCCATATCGTCCCTCACCGGCGAGGGCATCGACAGGCTGCTGCCAGCGGTGCTGGCGGCCGACCGCGCCTGGAATACGCGCATTACCACCGCGACGCTCAACCGCTATCTGGAAGCAGCGCTAACGCGCCATGCCCCGCCGGCGATCCATGGCCGTCGCGTGCGCATCCGCTACATGACCCAGCCCAAAAGCCGCCCGCCGACATTCGCTCTATTCGGCAATCAGCTGAAGGCGCTGCCCGATTCCTATCTGCGCTATCTCACCAACGGCTTGCGCGAAGCCTTCCATCTGGAAGGCGCGCCGATCCGCTTGCTGCTCCGCACCTCGAAGAATCCGTTCGCAGAATGACGTTGTATCTTCACCCTCCCCTTGTTTGTCCGCCGTAGCCGCAGGCGAAGGCGGAAGGGTCGAGGCTGCGACAGCAGCCGAGCGTCGAAATTTGCGAAGCAAATTTCGGGGAGGGCGAGTAGCGACAGCGTCGCGAGCGCGCGATAGCGCGGCCACCGTTCGCAAAGCGGCAGAATCTGACATACATCTTTGGAACCTTGGGGAGGCGTCAAAGTTCTTCAGCGCTTGGCGACAGTGCCCCAACCGTCGTAATGAATGTTATTTTCAGTTTCGATCCGAAGCGCTTCTTCGGTAAGTACTCGAATAGCAGCAGCGTCGGTTGTCTGTTCACGTTGCGCGTCCAACGCCAAGCTGCCATCGCCCAACGCCACTGTTTGAATGAATTTCCAACCTAGATTTCCAATCTTAACCCTCAGTGCACCTATTTGTTCTTGATCACCCACAAACCGAACGTCCACAGGTCGGACGATAGAAGATACGTCACCACTTTCTCGCAGCGATCGGATTACATCAGCGTCCGCCAACAACTCGGCAGCCAGTCGTTCGGGATTAATATTTGTTGCCATTACTGTGCCAAACTCGAAAATGTATCGGGCCACTCTACCACGGGAATGGCAACTTTTGGTGCAAGCAGACATTCACCGCGCTATCGTGCGTTCGCACGTTGTCGCTACTCACCCCCCCGAAGCGCTTCGCGCTTCGACCCTCCCTCAAGGGGAGGGTCAAACAGGACGGTGAAATGTCACCAACTCGCCATTCTTAGTGCAGGAAGGCGACAGCAGTTCAACTATCAGAGGCGCAAGCTCCGACGGCTTCACCAGCGTCGCGGGGTCCTCGCCGGGCATCGCCTTGGCGCGCATCGCGGTGCGCACGGGTCCGGGATTGAACAAATTGATTTTGACGTTCGTTCCTTCGCATTCGGCGGCATAGGTCAGCGCCAGCGATTCAAGCGCCAGCTTGCTCATCGCATAACCGCCCCAGAATGGAATGTTCTTGCGCGCCGCGCCGGAGGTGACGAACAGCGCACGCCCCGCTTGCGAAGCCCGCAACAACGGATCCAGCGAACGGATCAGCCGCCAATTGGCGGTGACATTGATGTCGAGAAGTTCCTGGAAAATTTTGGGATCGAGATGCGTGACCGGCGTCAGCGCGCCCAGCACGCCCGCATTGGCAAAGAGTGCGTCGAGATGGCCCCAGCGCTCGAAGATCGAGGCGCCGAGCCTGTCGAGCGCGTCGAAATCCTTGAGGTTCACGGGAACCAGCGTCGCGCTGCCGCGGGCCTTGCGAATTTCGTCGTCGACTTCTTCAAGACCGCCAGCGGTGCGCGCGACCAGGATCACATGCGCCCCGGAAGCCGCCAGCGCCTTCGCTGCGGCGCGGCCGATGCCGCGCGATGCCCCGGTGACCAGCGCCACGCGCTCGGTGCCGCTCATGATTTACGCGACTTCGGCAAGAAAGGAGAGCTGGCCGTCTTTGGCACCCCCTGCAGCGTCCGTCAGCGCAATTGGATAATCGCCGGAGAAGCAGGCATCGCAGAAACGCGGCGCCGAGGCATCGCGCTTGGCCTCGCCCATTGCGCGATAGAGGCCGTCAATCGAAATGAACGCCAAGCTGTCGGCGCCGATGAAGCGGCACATCTCGTCGATGTCCATCTCGTGGGCGAGAAGGGCTTGCTCATTGGGCGTGTCCACGCCGTAGAAGCACGAATGTTTGGTCGGCGGACTGGCGACGCGGAAATGAACTTCCGACGCGCCGGCATCACGCACCATCTGCACGATCTTCTTTGAGGTGGTTCCGCGCACGATGGAATTGTCAATCAGCACGACGCGTTTGCCCGCGAGTGTGGCGCGATTTGGATTGTGCTTACGCCGTACGCTGAAATGGCGAATGCCGTCGGTCGGTTCGATAAACGTGCGCCCGACATAGTGATTGCGGATGATGCCGAATTCGAACGGCAAGCCGGACGCCGCCGCAAAGCCGAGCGCTGCCGGCGTGCCGGAATCGGGAACCGGGATCACCATGTCGGCGTCGGCGGGCGCTTCTTTGGAAAGCTCCTCGCCAATGCGCTTGCGCGCCTCATAGACGTTGCGACCGTCCACGGTCGAGTCGGGCCGCGCGAAATAGATATATTCGAAGACGCAAAACCGCTTGGACTGCGGCTGGAAGGGATAGTAGGACTCGATACCGTCCTTTGTAATGACGATCACTTCGCCCGGCTCGATGTCGCGCACGAAGTCCGCGCCAATAATGTCGAGCGCGCAGGTTTCCGACGCCAGGATCGGCGCGCCCTCCAGCATGCCGAGGACCAAGGGACGCACGCCCCACGGATCGCGCGCGCCAATGAGCTTTTTCGAGGTCAGCGCCACCAACGAGTAGGCGCCTTCGACCTGCTTCAACGCATCAACCAGCTTGTTCACGATGGGCACGAAGCTGCTGCGCGCCGTCAGGTGAATGATGACCTCGGTGTCGGAGGTGGATTGGAAGATCGCGCCCTCCTGCACCAGCTTGCTGCGCAGCGCGCGCGCGTTGGTGAGATTGCCGTTATGCGCAATGGCAATACCGCCGCCCGTGAGATCGGCGAACAGCGGTTGGATGTTGCGCGCTGCCGAACCACCGGCCGTCGAATAGCGATTGTGGCCGATGGCAAACGAGCCCTTCAAATTCTCGGCATGAGCGCTGTTCTTGCCAAAGATGTCGCCGACAAGGCCCTGGTGCCGTTCGGCGATGAACTGGCCCTTGTCGAAGGTGACGATTCCGGCGGCTTCCTGGCCGCGATGCTGAAGCGCGTGCAGGCCAAGCACCGTCAGCGCACCCGCGCCGGGGTGCCCAAAAACGCCAAATACGCCGCACTCCTCATGCAGCGTATCTCCGTCAAACTCGAAATCGGCTGTCAGGCCGGTCATGGTTTGCCGTTTCCAGTGGATTCGATGAGCCTATCTAGCGCGTGACGATCCTTCGCGCCATAGGTCTTCTTACGATGCTTTTTGTGGGCCGGTTTCGATGCCGGAACCGGCGCGGCTTTCCTGGTTTCGTGGTGAATAACCTGTGTTTCCTGGGGTCTCTCCTGCACCCGTTCAATAGGCCCCACATGTTGATCTGGAATAACAGAGGTAATCACCTGCGCCGATATCTGGATCAATGGCAGAAGACGGGCCCTGGTGATCCATTCCGGCTGATCCTGGATTCGTACTATCGCCGTGAAGATCACATAGGCGATTCCGACGATCACCAGACCGCGCACGACACCAAAGGCGGCTCCCAACGCGCGATCGAGGGCGCTGACGGGCGATCGTTTCACACCCTCGGAAAAGCGATAACTCGCGAACGACAAGGGGATGACCACAACCAGGAATACGGCTGCGTAGCCCACCACTTCGCCCAACCAGGGCGGCGAAACCATGTTGCGCAACCAAAAGGCAATCCACGGCCCAAACCACAGGGTCGCGAACGCCGCGGCGGCCCAGGCCAGAATCGACAGAGTTTCGGAGACGAAACCGCGATAGGTCGCGTAGACGGTTGAGACGATGATGACCAACACCACCGCCACATCGACGAACTGGAACGCCATGCTCATGATTCGATTTTAGCACTTCTTGTCGCGGTGCGCGCGGGACGGCGTTCACCGGCGCCTGCAAATTCCAGCAGGTCGCCAACATCCTTAATCGGCCTTAATGTCAGCCCCGGCACGTCCACGCGGGTGCCTTCCGGCACGACCGCAGACGAGAAACCCAGCTTGGCAGCCTCTTTCAAGCGCAACTCGGCTTGCGATGCCGGGCGCACGTCGCCAGTTAGGCTGATTTCGCCGAAAAATACCGTGTCGCGCGGCAAGGCAACGCCGGCAAAGGAGGATATCAACGCAGCGGCAGCGGCCAAATCGGCGGCAGGCTCGCCAACTTTCAAACCGCCCGCCACGTTCAGATAGACATCGTGTGCGCTGACGCCGAGCCCGCCGCGCGCGTCGAGCACGGCGAGTATCATGGCAAGCCTGCCGGTATCCCAGCCGACCACGGCGCGGCGCGGCGAACCGTACCCGGCCTCCGCGACCAATGCCTGAATTTCCACCAGCAGCGGACGCGTCCCTTCGATACCGGCGAACACTGCCGTGCCCGGCGAAATGCTGTTGCGGTCGCCCAGGAACAGCGCCGACGGATTGGCGACTTCGGCCAGGCCCTTGCCGGTCATCTCGAAGACGCCGATTTCGTCGGTCGGACCGAAGCGATTTTTCACCGCGCGCAACACGCGAAAATGGTGTCCGCGCTCGCCCTCGAAATACAAAACGGAATCGACCAGATGTTCGACGAGCTTGGGCCCGGCAATCTGGCCGTCCTTGGTGACATGGCCGACAAGCAGCACTGCAGCGCCCGTTGACTTGGCATAACGCACCAAATCGAAAGACGCGGTGCGAACCTGCGCGATAGTGCCGGGCGCGGCGTCAAGCGCGCCGGTCCAGATCGTCTGGATTGAATCGATGGCGACGACGCCGGGCGTCTTGCCCTTTTCCAGCGTAGCGAGAATGTCCTCGATGCACGTTGCGGAACCGAGCGCCACCGGCGCGTCCGAGAGGCCCATGCGAGCAGCGCGCAGGCGCACCTGCGCCATCGCCTCTTCGCCCGAAATATAGACGGCGCTGCCGCCCGACTTCGCATAGGACGCAAGCGCCTGGAGGATCAGCGTGGACTTGCCCACGCCAGGATCGCCGCCGACAAGCAGCGCCGAACCAGGCACCAGCCCGCCGCCGCAGACTCTGTCGAACTCACCGATGCCGGTGGCCCGGCGCGGCGGTTCGCCGTCCTGGGTTTTCAGAT
>CAWKIU010000019.1:0-441746 GCA_963849895.1 uncultured Alphaproteobacteria bacterium | reverse complement strand
ACAGCAAACGCTTGAAGCCCTCATGGGTCTGTTGGAAGCCCAGGCGGCGATAGAACAGATGCGCCCGCGCGCGCCGCTTATCCGAGGTGAGCTGCACCAGGGTGCAGCCGGCGCGCTTGGCCTCTTCGATCGCGCGGCACATCAG
Source organism: uncultured Alphaproteobacteria bacterium (assembly GCA_963849895.1). Classification (GTDB taxonomy): domain Bacteria; phylum Pseudomonadota; class Alphaproteobacteria; order Micropepsales; family Micropepsaceae; genus Rhizomicrobium. The sequence goes on along the minus strand of CAWKIU010000019.1, from coordinate 441,601 downwards.
CGCCGTGCCGATACCGTGAGCGCGCGCAGTCGACTTAACCCGTACGCCCTCGATATGGGCACGCGTTGCGCCGCGCCGCGACAGGCCCGGGATAAAGACAAGCTGCAACACGCCGAGAATTTCGCCATCCCGTTCGGCCACCAGCATGCGGTTGGTGGGCATCGCGGACATCGCGGCGAAAGCCTTGGCGTATTCGGCTGGGACATTGCCCTCTTCGCGGTGGCCCGCGATGTCGTCATCGGCCAGAAGCGCCACCATGGCGGGCACATCCGCCTCGCCTGCAAAACGAAAGCTGAGCTCGCTCATTCGAGATTTCCCCTGCCGCCGGCCTCGGTTTCCTCCGGCACGGCGACAACAAGACGTTGCGCCTTCACATCGATCAGCGGCACGTTCTCGCGCGTGAAGGCGATCAATACCTCGTCGCCGTCGTCGCGCAGGATGGCGAGCACGTCGCTGGCGCCAAAATTGCGGATCGCGGTCACCTTGCCGATACGCCTTCCCAGATCGTCCTCGGCATCGAGGCCGACAAGATCGGCGTGATAATACTCCTCTCCTGCCGCCTCGGGCAGAGCGTCGCGCGCGACGAACAATTCGGTGCCCTTGAGCGCTTCAGCCGCGCTTCGCCCCGTGATCTCGGCGAAGCCCGCGACAGCCTCGCCGTCGCGCACCGCGCGGACCGTCACGGGCGTGAAGACGCGCCCGTCAGCCGCATGCAGCGGACCATAAGCGCCAAGCCGGTCGGGTGTTTCGGTGAAGGTTTTCACCCGCACCTCTCCCTTCAGGCCATGCGCGCCCAACACCGCCGCGAGAAGAACGTCGCGGGTCATCGCCGTCGTTACGACGCCGCTTCCGCCGGGGCCGCAGCCGCCTTGGCATTTGCCGCGGCGCGTTCCTGCGCCTTCTTCTTCGGCTGGGCCTTCTGCGGATTGTTGCGCACCAGCGGCTTCAAGACGCCCGCATTGGCGAGGAAGCGGTGGACGCGGTCGGACGGTGTCGCGCCTTTGGCGATCCAGGCCTTCGCCTTTTCCACGTCGAGCTTGATGCGATCAGCGTGATCCTTGGGCAGCAGAGGATTGTAGAAGCCGATCTTCTCGATGAAACGGCCGTCGCGCGGCATACGCGAATCCGCAATCACGATGGCGTAATGCGGGCGCTTCTTGGTGCCGCCGCGCGTCAATCTGATCTTCAATGACATGTCTTCGTTCCTTCTGTTGTTCCAAACTCAAATTCATCACGCGCAAACTCACAGCATTGCGCGTGTGAAAACTTCATCGCCTTCCCCCGGGGAGGCCGGGCGGCATTCCGCCGCCGCCGAACATTGCGGCGAGCCCTTGTGCCGCGCGTCCGCCCTTGCCGACCTTTTTCATCACATCGGACATCTGGCGATGCATTTTCAAAAGCTTGTTGACGTCGCTGACCTCGGTGCCAGAACCGGCCGCGATGCGCTTGCGCCGCGAACCGTTGATAAGGTCGGGATCGGCGCGCTCCTTCTTCGTCATGGAGGAGATCATCGCTTCCTGTCGGGTCAGCACCTTGTCGTCGAGACCGGCGGCATCGAGCTGGTCTTTCACCTTGCCGACGCCGGGCAGCATGGCGAGCACGCCCTTCATGCCGCCGAGCTTTTTCATCTGACGCAGTTGCTCGGCGAGATCGTCCATATCGAACGACCCTTTCTTCAATTTGGCGGCGAGTTTCTCGGCCTTTTCCTTGTCGATGGACTCAGACGCCTTCTCGACCAGCGACACCACATCGCCCATGTCGAGAATACGCGCCGCGACGCGGGCGGGATGAAACGCCTCCAGCGCGTCGAGCTTTTCGCCGACACCGAGGAACTTGATCGGGCTGCCCGTCACCGCGCGCATCGAGAGCGCCGCGCCGCCGCGCGCATCGCCGTCGGCGCGCGTCAGGATAATGCCGGAGAGCGCCACGCGCGCGTGGAAGGATTTGGCGATATTCACCGCGTCCTGGCCGGTCAGACTGTCGGCCACCAGCAGTGTTTCATGCGGCTTGACCGCATCGCGCACAGCCGCGATCTCGGACATCAATTCTTCGTCGACATGTTGGCGACCGGCGGTGTCGAGGATCACGACGTCGTAACCGCCGACCCGTGCGGATGCCATCGCCCGCTTGGCGATCATCAGCGGCGTTTGGCCGGGGACAACGGGAAGCGTCGAGACGCCCGCTTGTTCGCCGAGAACTTTCAATTGCTCCATGGCAGCGGGACGGCTGACGTCGAGCGAGGCCATCAAGACGCGCTTCTTCTCGCGGCTCTGCAGCATCAGCGCGAGCTTGGCGGAGGTGGTCGTCTTGCCCGAGCCTTGCAGGCCGACCATCAGGATCGGCGCGGGCGGAGAGCCGAGGTCGAGCGCGGTATTGTCGCTGCCCAGCGTTTCCACCAAGACGTCGTGAACGATTTTGACGACCTGCTGGCCGGGCTGGACCGAACGCACGACATTCTCGCCGATGGCGCGCGGGCGCACCTTGGCGATGAAATCGTCCACCACCGAGAGCGCCGCATCCGCTTCCACCAGTGCAGTGCGCACTTCGCCCAGCGCCGCATCGACATCGGATTCCGACAGCGCGCCGCGGCCGCGCAGCCTGTCGAACACACCGCCGAGGCGGGATTGCAGAGAGTCGAACATCAGCCTCAACACCCAAAGCAGTTACGCCCCAGGGGGCGCAACGCGCTGCCTGGGGGCGATCCCAGGCGCCAGGCCCGGGACCGGAAAGGGCTAAGCTCTTTCCGGAGGAAGGTGGGTTTTAGGCGCCCGGAAAGCCGAAATCAACCGTAAAGATCTACTTGACACGTGGAAAGCAACAACTTTACACTTCCAATCTTCGGTCGGCGACTTGGGGGGCTCGATCTTGGTACAACATTGTTGTGACAGCGAAAGGCAGTGCCAATGGAGCGGCTGTGATCCAGTCCTTCGTTGACAAGGGGCTCAGGGAACTTTTTGAGACCGGGAGGAGCCGACGTGTTAGGCAGAATTTGCAGAAGCGTTGTCTGCAGATCCTCGACGCCATTCACCGGGCTGAAACGCTGAACGACCTCAAGTTGCCCGGCCTGCGGCTTCATCCCGATAGCCGCACCAAGCCGGTAAGATGGCGAGTAGATGTCAATGGACCATGGCGCATCACGTTCGAGTGGCAGGACGGCGAAGCAGTCAAAGTCAGCCTTGTCCAAGACCACTGAGCCGCGCATCACGCGCAGGCCAACCCCCCCCGGCGAATTGTTCCGCGACATCGTGCTGCCGGAACTCGGGCTCTCCGTAAGCGAAGCTGCGCGCCAACTTGGCGTGTCGCGGCAGACGCTTCACGCCATCATGTCCGGTCGATCCGCCGTCACGGCGGAAATGGCGCTGCGCTTTGGCAGATTCTGCGGCAATGGCCCTGGACTTTGGATGCGGATGCAACAGGCATTCGATCTTTGGGAAGCACAGTGCCAGATGAACGGCGAACTGGATCGTATCCCAGTTCACAGCATCGCGGCGGAATAGTCATTCGCCGCGCAGACGCGCGGCGCGCTGGGTTCCCTTCCCTCGCCGCTACGCGGCTCGCCGGGAATGACACGGAGTTTTGCGCCAGCCACTACGTGCCAATCCGGCAATGCAACGGCGCATTCTCGATAAAATTTTAGTCAAATGTCCATGCCGGATTTTACGCGGCGCAAGAATTTCGCCTGTAGAAGACCGCCATGAGCAATGTGACAAGCATCGCGCCGGCGGGCGTTCAGGCCGGCGCGGCGCGGTATAGCGCGAGCGCCCCCAAATCCGTCAAAACCACCACTCCGGCACAAGATACGGCACCCGGTGTCGATTCCGCACCGGTGAGGGTTGCCGTCGTCACCTCGCAGGTCGCCTATACCGCAAGCCTCAATTCCTTGCGGAACGCCAACAAGACGATGATGGGCTATCTGCTCAACATCCAAGTCTGAACGCGCCGCGCCCTACAGCCCCAATTCCCGCGCCAGATAGACAAAACTGAGCGCCCACATTTCGGCTGCTTGCTTGTGATCGGCGGCGGCGGCGTGACCGCCATCGGTGTTCTCGTAGAACAGTACGCTATGGCCTTGCGCCTCCATCTTCGCCGCCATCTTGCGCGCATGGACCGGCGTCACGCGGTCGTCGCTGGTGGCGGTGACGAAGAACACCGGGGGATATGTCTTCTTGGCGCTGACGTTCTGATAGGGCGAATAGGTGCGGATATAAGCCGCCATCTTGGGATCGGCGGGATCGCCATATTCGCCCTCCCAGGACGCGCCCGCGCCGATATGGGTGTAGCGCAGCATGTCGATCAGCGGCACTTGGCAGACCACCGCGCCGAGGAGCTCGGGATGCTGCGTCATCACGGTGGAGACGAGCAGCCCGCCATTCGATCCGCCCATGATGCCGAGCTGGGCGGGCGTCGTCAGGCCGCGCTTTTCGATATCGGCGGCGACGGCGGCAAAATCGTCGAAGGCGCGCTGGCGGTGATATTTCAGCGCCGCTTCGTGCCAGCCCGGCCCGAACTCCCCGCCGCCGCGGATATTGGCCAGCACAAAGGTACCCCCTTGCGTCTCCCATAGCTTGCCGAAATTCGCCGAATAAGACGGGTTCATCGAAATCTCGAAACCGCCATAGCCGTAGAGAATGGTGGGCTGCGGTCCCTTAGCGTCCTTCTGGCGCACGACAAAATAGGGAATCTTGGTGCCGTCTTTCGAGGTTGCTTCAAATTGTTCGGTCATAAGCCCCGAGGCATCGAAGCGCGCGGGAAGCGATTTGATCTCCGCCGGTTTGTCATTACCTGCGTCGGCATAGAGCGTGGAGGGTTTGAGGAAACTCTCGAAGCTGAAATAGGCCTCAGGCCCATAATCATTGGTGGAGATAATGTGGGTCGAGCCGCCCGGCGGCAGATCGAGTTTGGTGTCGCTCCATTTGCCGTCCGTGAACCGGAAGGCGTGGATCGAGCCCACCACGTTGTCGTAGATCGAAGCGTAGATCGCATCGCGTCCCGTGGACACTTCATCGATGGAGGAACGCGGCCCCGGCGTGTAGAGGACATGCAAAGGGATGCAAGACAAAGAAGCCGCGGTCAGGCGGCATTCCACCGGCCCGGGCCTGCCCATGGCCGCATCCAACGACAACGCGATGAGCGCGCCCTTGCCAATGTTCTGACCGCCCATCGCATGTTTCCAGTCGTCCCGCAGCGTGAACAGCAGATAGTTGTGGAACAGACCCTGCAATTGCGCGGTCTTTGGAACGTACGGAATCTTTTGCCACGATCCGTCAGGTGCCGCGATGTAATACTCCGCTTCAAAGAAACTCGGCGATCGGATGATTATCGCAACATTGTTTTCGCCGTCGCGCAGGATCGCGGGGCTGACGGAAACGTCCGCATCTTTGCCTTCCAGAACCGTCTTGGCATCGGCAATCTTCTCGCCGCGATGCCAGACCTTTACGATCCGCGGATAACCCGATGTCGTCATCGATCCGGGGCCAAAATCGGTCCCCAAATAGACCGTGGTGTCGTCCAGCAGCGCAACATCGGACTTAGCTTCCTTCAGATAAAACCCGTCAGCCACGAAGGCTTTGCCGGTCAGATCGAATTCGCGCACCACGACAGCGTCGCCGCCGCCGCGCGACAGGCGCACCAGACAGCGCGTCAGCGTGGGCGTGCAGCTTGCGCCCTTCCACACCCAGTTCTCTTTCTCGTCGGCGGCGAGCTTGTCGAGATCGAGCAGCGTTTCCCATTTGGGGGTCGGATTCGCATAGTCCGCAATCGTCGTGCGCCGCCAGATGCCCTTGGGGTGCGACGCGTCCTGCCAGTAATTGAAGACATATTGGTGATCGAGGCTGCCGTAAGGAATGCGGTCGGTGGCGTCGAGGACTTTCAGGATGGAATCGTAATTCTGCTGATAGCGCGGGTCGGCCTTGAGCACGCCCAGCGCATGCGCGTTCTGCTCATGCACCCAGGCGAGCGGCTTTTCGCCGTGAACGTCTTCCAGCCAGATATAGGGGTCTTCCACGGGTTTTCCTTTGTGAGCGGCATAAGCGGCGGTGGCGGCGAGCAGCCCCATCAGCAAAATGGCGAAACGGCGCATTCTGTCCTCCCTCGGATGACGCAGTGCGCCACCCATGGGGCGAATGGTCAAGGCGCCACTGGTGGGCGGGGGCGTCACAGCCTATATAACCGGGTTATGACACCCTTTCTCAAAATGCATGGGCTCGGCAACGATTTCGTGGTGTTCGACGCGCGAAATCAAGCCCTTGCGCTGGATGCCGCCGAGGCGCGTGCGCTGGCCGACCGCAAGCGCGGCATCGGCTGCGATCAGCTTATTGTGATCGAGCCGGGCGAAAACGGCGCCGATGTCTTCATGCGCATCTACAACGCCGACGGCGGCGAGGTGGAATCCTGCGGCAATGCCGCGCGCTGCGTGGCGCGCCTGCTGTTCAAGGAACTAAAGCGCAGCGAGATCCGCATCGACACCGAAGGCGGCCTGCTGATCTGCGTTGATGCGGGCGGCGGGCTGGTCAGCGTGGACATGGGCGCACCGATCCTCGTGTGGGACAAAATTCCGCTCGCGCATCCCGCCGACACCAACAATTTCGCCTTGAACGTCGATGGGGATTCCCATCTGGTCGCCGCCGTCTCGATGGGCAATCCGCATTGCGTGTTGTTCGTCGAGGACGCCGAGGACGCGCCGGTGGAGCGCCTGGGCCGGCGCATCGAAACCCATCCAATGTTTCCCAATCGCACCAATGTCGAATTCGTCACGGTGACGGACCGCGCCCATCTGCGCATGCGGGTGTGGGAGCGCGGCGCGGGCATCACCCAGGCCTGCGGCACCGGCGCTTGCGCGGTGGCGGTCGCGGCGCATCGGCGCGAGCTGACGGACGCGAAGGTCGAGGTGGAACTCGACGGCGGCGTTCTTGCCATCGAAATTCGTGAAGGCGACGGCCATGTCGTGATGACGGGTCCGGCGGTGCTTTCGTTCCGCGGCGAGGTGGAATTGACGGAGCCGACGGCTTGAGCACGGATATCGTCACCTTCGGCTGCCGACTCAATGCCTATGAATCCGAGGCCATTCGCGCGCGCGCCGCCGAAGCGGGGCTGGATGACGCGGTAATCGTCAATACTTGCGCGGTGACGGCGGAAGCCGTGCGTCAATCGCGCCAGGAAATCCGCAAGCTGCGCCGCGCGCGGCCCGGGGCGCGCATCATCGTGACCGGCTGCGCGGCCCAGACCGAGCCCGAGACCTACGCTGCGATGGGCGAAGTCGATCTGGTGCTGGGCAACCGCGAGAAGCTTTTGGCCGAAAGCTATGCACCGTTCGGCATCAACACGCGGGTGCGCGTCAACGACATCATGAGCGTGACCGAGACCGCGTCGCAATTCGTCGAGAGTTTCGACGGCAAGAGCCGCGCCTTCCTGCAGGTGCAGAACGGCTGCGACCATCGCTGCACGTTCTGCATTATCCCTTATGGCCGGGGCAATTCGCGCAGCGTCGGCGCGGGTGAAATCGTCGAAGAAGCGCGCAGGCTGGTAGAGAAGGGTTTTGCCGAAATCGTGCTGACCGGCGTGGATCTCACCTCGTACGGCGCGGACTTGCCGGGGACGCCCACGTTGGGCCAGCTGGTGCGCAAGATCTTGAAGCTTGTTCCCGCGCTGAAGCGGCTCAGGCTGTCCTCCATCGATTCCATCGAAGCGGACAGCGATCTGATGAGCGCTATCGCCGAGGAACAACGGCTGATGCCCCATTTTCATCTTTCGGCCCAATCGGGCGACGACATGATCTTGAAACGCATGAAGCGGCGCCATTCGCGCGCTCACACCATCGAATTCTGCAACGAGGTACGCCGTCTGCGCCCCGAAGCCGCTTTTGGCGCCGATCTGATCGCGGGCTTTCCGACCGAAACCGACGAGATGTTCGAGAACACGCTGAAACTGGTGGACGAGGCGGGTCTCACGATGCTGCACGTCTTTCCATTCAGCCCGCGCAAGGGCACGCCTGCCGCGCGCATGCCCCAGCTGCCGCGTGTGCTCGCCAAGGAACGCGCTGGCCGTCTGCGTGCCACAGGCGAGACCGCACTGGCCCAAAGGCTGGCTTCGCTGGTTGGCACGGAACAGGACCTGCTGATCGAAAAACCGGGACTTGGCCGCACACGCTGCTTCACACCGGTGCATGTTGCGGGCGACGGCGCGCCCGGCAGCATCATGCAGGTTCGTATCGCGAGCGCCGGACGCGATCATTTGACGGCGGCACCATGAGGGACTTCGGCGAAGCACCTCCACCGCCCACCTTTTTCGAGCGGCTCAAGGAAGGTTTGGCGAAAAGCACCGGAGCGCTCGGTCTCGCCGACATTCTGATCAAGAAAAAACTCGATGCGGATACGGTGACGGCGCTGGAGAACGCCCTGATCCGCGCCGATCTGGGCGCGGGGACCGCGCGCGAGATTGCGCAGGCCGTCGGCCGCAGCCGCTATGACGAGGACATCACCCCCGCTGAACTTCGCACCGCGCTGGCCGGCGAAATCGCCAAGGTATTGAAGCGCGCCGAGCGCCCCTTTGCCATCGACTCCACGAAAAAGCCCTTTGTCGTGCTGGTGGCGGGCGTCAACGGCACGGGCAAGACCACCACCATCGGCAAGATCGCGAGCCGCTTGGCCCAGGATGGACATAAGGTCGTGCTGGCCGCGGGCGATACCTTCCGCGCTGCGGCGATCGAGCAGCTTCAGGTCTGGGGCAAGCGCGCCGGCGCCGAGGTGATTGCGCGCGCGCCGGGCGCGGATGCGGCGGGACTTGCTTTCGATGCGCTGGCCCATGCAAGGCTCGTCGGCGCCGACGTCCTGCTGATCGATACGGCCGGACGGCTGCAGAACAAAGCCGGGCTGATGGCGGAACTGGAAAAGATCGCGCGCGTTATCAAGAAACTCGATTCCGGCGCGCCGCACGCCGTCCTGCTGGTACTCGATGCAACCACCGGACAGAACGCGGTTGCGCAGGTGGAAGCTTTTGCATCTTGCGTTCCGTTGACCGGGCTTGTCATGACCAAGCTCGACGGCAGCGCCAAAGGCGGCATTCTGGTTGCGCTCGCTGCAAAATTCGCCCTGCCCGTCCATTTCGTCGGTGTCGGCGAAGGCGTGGACGATCTGCAGGTTTTCGAGGCCGAAAGCTTCGCCAAAGCACTGACGGGGGCCGCATGAATTCGCAATGGCGTGGCACGCTGCTCAATTTTGGGCCGGCGGTGGCATTTTACGCGACGTTCAAGTTCTACGGCCTTTATCCCGCAACGGCAGCCGTCATGGTGGCCGCCGTCGCGGCACTGGTCATCGGGCTGTGGCTTGAGCGAAAGATTCTTCCGCTGCCGCTGATCACCGCCGTTCTGGTTCTGGTGTTCGGCGGACTGACACTTTATCTCAATAACGATCTGTTCATTAAAATGCGTCCGACCATGGTCTATGCGCTGCTCGGCGCGACCTTGCTCGGCGGACTGATCTTCAAGCAGCATGCCATCAAATATGTCATGGGCATAGCTTTGACCCTGACGGAAGATGCCTGGCGTGTCCTCAGCTTGCGCTTCGGTTTGTTCTTTCTAGGGATGGCGTTGCTCAACGAATTGATCTGGCGCAATTTTTCCTTGGACGTTTGGGTGAACTATCATGTCTTCGGCGCCATGGCGCTGATCTTTCTGTTCAGCCTCAGCCAAACGCCGTTTATGCTCAAACATCTGATCGAGAGCGAGACACCGCGCGAAAGCTAGAGTTTGTTGCGTGGCGCGCCCAACCCCTTACAGATAGAAGTTCGCGCATCGTGCGAATGTTGCGCGCGCCGAGCGCCGTATGTGAGAAACGTCACATGCGCATTTCTCGCATTGCCATAGGGACAGCAAAAGCGATAGAGACAGTTGTCTGCCGCTACGCGCCCGTCTATTGTTCCGTATGCGCGCGATAGTTCAGACGCATGGAGCGCCCGCGTTTTAGGGAAGTATTTTCAAAAATCGAGCAGACGTGTAACGTCCGCCACGATCATTTCAAAAAGGCAGGGGTGTCTCATGAAGGGTCAGCGCAGAGCGAACGGGGGGTTCGATCTCGCGGAAGCGCCATCACATCTCATTCGGCGCTGCCAACAATATTTCGGCGATCTTTTTTCGCGTGAGGCCGGAACCAGCGATCTCACCAAGCAGCAATACACCGTGCTCGCCGCGCTGGAAAACAACGAAGGCGTCAGCCAGACCGCGCTTGTCGAAATGACCGGCATCGATCGTTCGACGCTGGCCGAGATGGTGCGCCGCATGCTGGAGCGCGGGCTCGTATCACGCGAACGCACCGAGAAAGACGCCCGTGCCAACGCTGTTGCGGTGACCGCGGCCGGGCGCAAGGCCCTCAGAACCGGCCGTTCGGCGGCCGAACGGGCTGAGCGGGCGCTGCTTGAGCCTCTGGCGCCGTCGGATCGCGCAAAATTCATCAAATCGCTATCGGCGATTGCCTCGGCGGGTGAGAATTTCGCGGCCAATGGCGCGGCAAAGACCCGTCGCAAGGTTCGCCGCCGGCGGGCCTGATCCTTTGATTGAATCTAGACTTTGATATCGAGCTGCGAACCCAGGCGCGCGAACGCATTTTGGGCCGGCGGCTGGCTCGTCGGCTGAACCTGTGGCGCGGCTTTGGGCGCTGCCGCGACTTCTTTGAAGGCCAAGGGCTCGAATGCCGCCTTCTCCATCGCGGCGGCGAAGGCTTTCGCGTCGGGACGCGGCGTAGCCTTGGCGGCCTGCTGCGAGGCAATCAAGAGATTGGCGGCGCTGAGTTGCATAAGAAGGAGAATTTCAAAAATTGGTTTCCGAAAGCTGAAGATTGCGCCCTCAGTCTTTTTTCTCCAGGCGTGCAAGCGCCCGCTTGGCCTTCGCATAGGCGCTCAGCGTGAGACCGATCATGGCGCCGATGGCGATGGCGCTGATGATGTAAGCGGGCCAGACAAAGGCTGCATAGCCGCCCTGGGTGATAAAATCGGTCATTGCGCCCCCGACAAGGTCAGCGCGCGGGCACGCCGGTTCAGGATCTCCGTCCGAATGCGAATGATCCACAATGTGGAAAACAGCAGCGTATAGCCCAGCCCCATCAGCAGCAGGGGCCACAGAAAGACCGGGGCAATCGCCGGGTCCGCCCTTGCGCAGATATGCTCTCGCCCTGATGCAGCGTCGTCCACCAATCGACCGAGAACTCGATGATCGGCAGGTTCACCGCGCCCACGATCGCCAGGATCGCGCAGGCGCGCGCGGCGCGCGTCTCGTCCTCAATGGCGCCGCCCAGCGCGATGTAGCCGAGATAGAGCAGCAGGAGCAGAAGGAACGAAGTCAGCCGCCCATCCCACACCCACCAAGCGCCCCACATCGGCCGGCCCCAGAGCGAGCCTGTGATGAGACCAAGCGCCGTGAACACCGCGCCCAAGGGGGCGGCGGTGCGAGCTGCCACGTCCGCCAGCGGATGGCGATTGACGAGGGCGAGGATCGAGGCCACCGCCATCAGCCCATAGGCCATCATCGCGGTCCAGGACGCGGGCACATGCAGGAACATGATGCGAACCGTGTCGCCCTGCTGATAATCGGGCGGCGTGCGAAAGGCGAGGAACAGTCCCGCCAGCAGCGTGGCCGCCGTGGCCGCCGCCAGCCAAGGCAGCAGAACACCGCTGAAATCCATGAAGCGCTTGGGGTTTGCGAGTTCGAAGATCGACATGCAATTCCTCTAAGGCCTACCGCCCGGGGCGGCAATTGCGGGTTTCACGTAGCAAGATTAAGCCGCACCGACGCCGCCGCCGCAAAGGGGGCGAGCGGAACGCAGACGAACGAGAAGGCTGTCAGGAACAGAAACGCGCCATTGGGCAATCCGTCGAGGGCGGCCAGCACCATACCGCTTCCGAAGATCACGGCTGGCGCCAGCAACGGCAGCACGATCAGCGGCAGGATGAGGCCACCGCGCCGGATCGACAAGGTGAGTGCCGCGCCCACCGCGCCGATGGCGCTGACCGCGGGTGTTCCCACCAGCAGCGAAAGCACCAACGGCCAAATTCCCTTGGCGGGCAGATTGAACATCACGGCCAGCGGCGCAGAGAGAAGCGCCAGCGGCAAGCCGGTGGCGAGCCAATGCGCGGTAATCTTGGCCAGCGCGGCGAGTTCCAGCGGCAAGGGCGACAGCACGATCAACTCGAGACTGCCATCCTCGTAATCGGCCTGGAACAGCCGGTCGAGCGAGAGCAGCGCCGCCAGCACCGCGGCCACCCACAACACACCACCCGCGATGCGCGCCAAGAGACGCAAATCAGCGCCGACGCCAAGCGGCACCAGCGTTACTACCGAGGCGAAGAAGGCCAGCGCCAAAGCCGCACCGCCGCCCGCGCGCACGGCGAGGCGAATATCGCGGATGAGGAGCGCGAGAAATTCGGTCATCGCTCCGGCTCCAGCCGCAAACGCTCGCACGCGATGCCGAGCGCTTCATGGGTTGCCGCGACGACAATGCCGCCGGTGGCGCAGTGCGCCGCAACCGCTTCGCCGACCAAGCCTTTGCCTGCCATGTCGAGCGCCGCCAAGGGTTCATCCAGCAGCCACAACGGCCGCGCGGAAAGGCTGAGCCGCGCCAGCGCCAAGCGGCGCTTCTGCCCGGCGGAAAGATATTGGCCGGGAAGATCGGCGAGCTTCAAAATTCCGAAACGCTCCATGGCGGCTTGCTGATCGCCATCGCTGCCGTACAGCCGCGCGAAGAAGGCGAGCTGCTCGGCAACGGTCATCTGCGGCTTAACCGCATCGTAATGGCCGAGCCAGCCGACAAAGCCGCCGCGCTCTTCACCGTCCACAATGTCCTTGCCGTTCGTCCGCAGGCGGATCGTGCCGGCATAAGGGCGCAGGAAGCCCGCGATCATCCGCAGCAGTGAGGTCTTGCCGGTGCCGTTGGAACCTTCCAGCGACAGCGCATGGCCCGCTTCGACGCGAAAGCTCAGCCCCTGGAACAGCAAGCGCTGGCCGCGCACGCAGGCGAGATTGTCGATGTCGAGCGCAAACCCCATCAGCGGCGTGTAGCTTCTCCCTCGCCCTTGGGCAAGTCGTCAGTACATATGCTGACCGCCATTGATCGACATGGTGGAGCCGGTCACAAAGCCTGCCTCGTCCGCGACCAGAAACAGCACGGCGCGGGCGATTTCCTCGGCCTTGCCGAGCCTGCCCACCGGGATGCGCGCCAGGATCTTTTCCAGCACATGGTGCGGCACGGCGGCGACCATGTCGGTGTCGATATAGCCCGGCGCGATGGCGTTGACCGTGACGCCCTTGGCCGCGCCTTCCTGCGCCAAGGCCTTAGTGAAACCGTGGATGCCCGATTTGGCGGCGGCGTAATTCACCTGACCATATTGGCCGGCCTGGCCGTTGATCGAGCCGATGTTCACGATGCGCCCGAAATTGCGCGCCATCATGCCATCCCACACCGCCTTGCCCATGTTGAAGCAGCCGCCGAGATTGGTATCGAGTACATGATCCCAGCCTTCGCGCTCCATGTGGCGCATGGTGCCGTCGCGCGTGACGCCAGCATTGTTGACCAGCACGGCGACGGGGCCGAGATCGGCTTCGATCTTGGTGACGCCCGCGATGCATTGCTCGAGATCGGCGACATTCCATTTGTAGACCGCGATACCGGTTTTCTTGGAGAAGCCTGCGGCGCGCTCGTCATTGCCCGCGTAATTGGCAGCGACTTTGTAGCCCGCGTTCGCGAGGGCGACGGCGATCGCCTCGCCAATGCCGCGCGTCCCCCCCGTGACGATGGCCACCCGTGACATGCTTCGCTCCCAGTGCGTCTTTTGTCCTGTCTCACGTAGCGTGCAAAAGCGCGCGATGTCGAGATACGAACGTGCAATGAATATGCTGCAATAGCGAAAGGCGGGTGGCGCAGGGCGCGCTGCACAAATTTTGCGCTGCGCCCGGCGAACCCGCCTTTGTCCTCAAGCTACGGCAGGCCAGTGAAATCCGTTTTTCACGCGGAATCCCCAAGCACCTTTGCTCATCCTCGAGCTTCGCCGAGCGCGCCCTACTTGGACGTGCTCCACACGGGTGCCCGTGAGTTCGCACCCTGGCTCTGTATGGCCTCACGCGCCCAAAACGGAGACGTGCTCGACACGGGTGCCCGCGAGTTCGCACCCTAGCTCTGTATGGCCTCACGGCAGCTTCGGACCGGGACCTTCATGCGGCCCCGAAATACGGGACAAAACATGGCATTTTCCTCTATACATACTTAGAACAAATAGGGAACAATTTTGGCATTACAAGGGGTGGGGCGAGATTTATTTTTGGGGGGATTGGACAGCCAACCGTCCGGGCGCCGCAGGAGTTTGCGGCGCTCGTTCCAGCCTGTGCAGCGAGACTTGAAACTTAGTCGGCGGTTTTCGCAGAGGCTTTAGCCAAACCGTCCATAAACGCATTCATCTCGCGCAGTACATCGGCTTCGTTGGAGCGGAACACGTAATGGTCGGCATAGGGTAGCCGCACGACCTTGGCCTGCGGTGTGCCGGCCTCGAAAGCGGCATTTTGCTTGGCATCCGAAGCCACCAGCGCTTCGACGCCCGGGTTATCGCAATTGGGCTGACAGGCGTGAGGTTCGGCGATGATGGCGAGCACTGGCCCCCGGATGTCCGCATATTTGCGCTCGTTAGCAAGAATGGCGTCGCCGATCAGCAATTGTTGGGTTTGCTGCAGCCGCGGATATTCCGGTAGGCCTTTCAAAATACCGGCGTAATCGTCCAAGCTCTTTGTGAGATTGGGTATAGTCGCTTCTATCTCTTGGATCAGTGCCAGCGATCGCGAAGGGCTTTCGCCTTCTTTTGGCAATTGCCGCAGATCGCGCCGCACGGTTGTGACATCGACCCCCAAACTGCCGTCTCTGTTGTCATAAAATGCAGCTGCCCCGTTTGCGTCGAGATAGATCAGACCTGCGACTTTCTCGGGATGACGGGTACCGATAGAACTTAATTGCTCGCCCGCGATCGAATGACCCGCAACTACCGGATGGTCGATATGCAGCGCCGCGATCACCGCCAGCACATCATCGCCCAGCCGGTCGGCATCATAATTCTCGTCCGTCGGCGGCGGCGCGCTGGACAAGCCGATACCGCGCCTTGTGATGCCATAGACATGATGCGTTGGGGTGAATTTCGGCGCGAAATCATCGAACACATGCGCCGTGTTGCCCAGTCCCGGCAAGAAGATCAGCGGCGGTCCGCTGCCGCCCCAGTCCAGAACTTCGAGCGTTACGCCTTTGTCCACGGTAACGAAAAGCGTCTTATGCGTTGCGCTCCTGACTCTCCATGCAGGGGATCGGACCTGCGTAGATTCCGAAGCATCCTGGCGGAGTTTAATGGGGTAGATTTCCCTGGGTTTATTCCGGGCGCTTCATGTCGGCTTTTGTGCTTTATGTCGCGGGATTCGTCATCTTGCTGGGTGGCTTGGTCTATGGGGCGTTTCTGCTTCATGTCCCGCATACCTGGATCATCGTCGGCGCGCTCATCATGGTCGGTCTTGGGGTGATGTCGGCGGTCTCGCATACCAAACAGCGCGATGCGCCGAGCGAACCTCCAAAGCCATAAACCACGCGCCTACGCTCATGCTGCATGCGCGCGCTGAATACCGCAATTGCGAGTGTGGAATGGCGGCGCCGAATAGCGCCTTTTTATCAATATGTTAGATGCCGCTTTACGCGCCGGGCCCTGCTGCACCTGCGCAAAAACGCTGGACTCGGCTGCGCTTGTAATGTTGTTGTTAGCTCAGGGGACGCCCGGCAGAGGCGCATAAACGCTTATCACTTCAAGGGTCAGGCTCGTGGCAGACGAAACCTCCAAGGCCCAAAGTCCGGTCATCATCAAGAAATACGCCAACCGGCGGCTCTACAACACCCAGACCTCCAGCTATGTGACGCTCGACCATCTGTGCGAAATGGTCAAAGCGGGCACCGAGTTCGAGGTTCATGACGCGCGCACCGGCGAAGACATCACCCGCTCGGTCCTCACCCAGATCATCTTCGAGGAAGAGGCCAAGGGCCAAAGCCTGCTGCCCATCCATTTCCTGCGCCAGCTGATCCAGCTTTACGGCAACAGCATGCAGGCCTTCGTGCCGGGCTATCTCGATCTTTCGATGCAGAACTTCACCAAGAACCAGGAAGCCATGCGCAGCCGCATTGCCGAAGCCTTCGGCGGCGGCAATCAGGCGCTGGAAAGCCTGACCCGCCAGAACTTGGCGATGTTCGAGCGTGCGGTGAAGATGTTCTCGCCCTTCGGGCCTCGCGGGGCAGAGAGCGAAGAGCCAAGGTCCAACGGCGCCTCCGAGACCAAGGCGTCGGAGGACATCAGCGATCTGAAAAGCGAGATCGAAGCGATGCGCAAACAGCTCGCCGAACTTAGCCAGCAGCGCAAATAGCTATTCCGACCAATCGGGGTGGATCTTCGGTTCGCCGAAGAAGAAGCCTTGGAAGTGATCGACGCCGAAGCTTTCCAGCAGCTTTGCTTCGGCCTCGGAGCCGACCCATTCCGCCGTCGTCTTCAGATTGAAGCTCTTGGCGAGGTCGACCAAAGTGCGCACGAAAATCTGGTTTTCGGGCGAGGTCTCCAGGCCCTGGATATAAGTGCCGTCGATCTTCACCGTATCGACGCGCAGCATTTGCAGATTGCGGAACGAGGTGTAGCCGGCGCCGAAATCGTCGATGGCGACGCGGCAGCCCATCTCGCGCAGCTTGGAGACGAACTGCGCATTCTCCTCGAAATGGTTGAGCGCGGCGGTCTCGGTCAGCTCCACCACCAGCCGCTTGGCGATGGTCTGGTGCAGCCGCACATAATCGACGAAGGATTGCAGCCAGGCCGGATCGCAGGCCGTGGTGCCCGAGACGTTGACGCTAAGCGTGATGGAAGTGTGCTTGTGCAGCGCGGCGACGGCCATTTCGAGCGCATGCCAATCGACCAGGCGCACAAGGCCAAGTTGCTCGGCGGCGGGAATGAACTGGCTGGCCGCAACGATGGTGCCGTCCTTGCGCACCATGCGCAGCAGGCATTCATATTCGATGGTCTTGCGGCTGTGCGCGTCGATGATCGGCTGGAACGCGAAGACCAGTCGGTTCTCCTTCAGCGCCAGCACCACTTCGTCGGCCACCTGCATCAAGTGCAGGCGCGCGCCTTCGCGCTGCGGCGAGTGCTGATACATGTGGAAGCCGTCGCGGCCGCCGTTGCGCGCGCGCTCCAACGATTCTTCTGCGCGCAGCATCGCTTCCTGGCTGGACGAGGCGGCGGAGGGCAGCCACACCGCGCCCACCGAAGCGGTCGCGGCGACCTTGCCCGAGCGCGTGTCGATCACATTGTCGCGCACAGCGGCGCGCAAGCGATCGGCCACGATGGCCAGTTCGCGGTCGGTGCAATTCTTCAGGATGACGCCGAATTTGTTGCCCGCGGTGCGCCCGATCACATCGCTGGAGCGCAGCGACTTCAACAGCCGCTCGCCGACCGCCACGATGACTTCGTCCGCCGCGTCGAAGCCGTAGGAATCGTTGATCATGGCGAGGCGGTCGATGGAGGTGACCAGGAAAGCGCAGTGGCGCTCTTCGCGTTGCGCTTTCTCGATTGCGCCGGCCAATTCGGCGCGCAGCGAATTGCGATTGAGATGGCCGGTAAGCTCGTCGCGTGTGGCGAGATAGGTCAGCCGCTGCGTCTCGCGGCGCTGTTCGGTGTTCTGGCGGACCAGTCCCGTGAGCCGCTCGCTGGCGCCGTCGGCGTCCGGTATGCGCACGCCGAGCATGACATACCATTCCGAGCCGAGCGCGGAAGCCAGTTCGACTTCGATGTCGAAATTCAGATTGCCGCGCGAGCGGCTTTCCAGTATCGCACCGAGCTTGTTGCGGCCGTCGGCGTTCATCACGCCGAGCAAGGCCTGACCGCGGCCCATGCCGTCGGCAACAATCTGCGGCGGAAGAATTTGATCGGCGCCGCTCCACTGGATCGCGTCGTCGCCGACGGTCCAATCGAACACAGCTACGCCCGAGCCGGTGACGGCCAAGTCCAGACGCTCCGCCATCTGAACGGCGCGCAAAGACGCAACGCGTTCGGCAGGCCTCTTATGAGGATTCGAATTCTGCACGGACCACCACCCAAGGGCCGTTTCTCGGCCGTTGGCGAGGATCATGGCTGTCGCGCCTTAAAAAACTCGTAACTCCTGAGGCAAAGCGCGCTGTTGCGCCGAGCGGCCCGCACTTTGCCTTAAGAACGGGTTATGACGACGATCGCGGCTTATCCTCTCCTAACATGCGCGCAGACGAAGCGCTCATGGAGCGATGCGCGCGCCGCCCGAAAGTCCAGTGCACAGCAGCAGTTTCATGGTGAATACGAATCCGCCGATGCGAAGCGGTCCCCTAAAATCGCGCAGATGGCGACGCGCGCCTTGTGCCAATTCGAGACGCAAGACCATGCCTCGTTGTGGAACGGCCCCCGTCTGAGGCCCGCTTTCGTGGCCCAAGTCCTCGGCCAGGCGATGAATACGGCTGAGGTTTCAGCGCCGAGGGCGCAAGCGGCTTATCGCGGGTCTGCGGTTCGCCCTATCGCGATCTTCGACGAGCGTCTGTGAAGCGCGCGTCAGCGACAGCGCCACGCCGAGCAATCCGGCCGCCGAAAACAGCAGCACCGCCACGCGCGCACCCTCCAGCGGCAACGAACAGGTTGCGCTAAGCAGCGCTGCCGTGGCGAGTGCCAAGCGCAGACCGAGTGTGGCGCGCGCCTTGAACCAGCGGCGCGCCGTCGCCAGCAGAACGCCGGCGCACAAAAGCTGCACCACCACGGCCAAAATAAGTTCGCCGGTGAAGGCCGCGCCGATACCGGCAAGACAGGCGATCGCCAGCGCGCTCGCACCGAAGGCAGGTCTTGGCGCGCGCTCCAGCGCGGCGAGCATCAGCAGCGCCAGAGCAAGCGTCGTGACGATCAAGGCGACGGAGTCCGGTGCAATGGCAAAGCCTGCAGCCGCCGCCAGCGCGCCATAGAGCACGCAAGCGAAGCCGAGATAAATTCGCGCCTGCCCAGGCAGCGTATAGGCCATCATCGCGGAAGCGGCGGCCGCGAGCGCCAGCACGGCGGCAAAGCCGATCATGTTTGTTTGGTCATGGAGAATTCCAACCGTCTATCGCTGGGCGTAATAGTCGGCGTGACCAAGATACGCCGCGCCGATGACGCGGCCATAGCCCGCTTGCTGCACGACGACGACCGTGCCGTCTTCGCGCGGCGCCTTGGGATCGGCGCGCGGCAGATCGAGCGAAACGGCATCGCCCTTCCAGCGGCCCACGGCTTTGATATCGCCGACCACATTGCGATAGGTCATCGTGCGGTTCTCGTTCTCGCCCGCGCCGATATGCACGGTGACGGCGGAGCGCAGCGAAAACATCCAGATCGTGGCGTCGGGTTTGGACCGCTTGACGGCGCGCGGCGCGGCGGCAATAGCGACATGCATGGTGCCGGAATTTTGCGTCAGGTCGACGCCAACGCTCCAGGCCGCGTGCGGCGGCGCGGGAGGCGCCGGCGGAATTGGGCGTGTGCTGACGGGAATCATTTCTTCTTCCTGGCGCGCTTCGGCGACAGCTTTCGCTTCCTCTGCTTGTTCCGCAGCTTCCTCTTGCGCTTCGCGAGCCGCATCGATTGCGTCTTCGACCTCGTCCACGCGGCTTCCCACTGCGTCGGCTGTGCCGTCAATGATCATTTGCGGCGTGTAGACGCCGCCGCGCCCCAGCGCGGACGCATAGGCTTTCTGGCGGCGCGTATTGGCCTCGCTGGCCAGCGTGTCCTTCCAGCCCAGCATGTCCCAATAGGTGATCGGCAAGCTCATCGCGATCAGGTCTTTGCGCTTGGCAAGCTTCGCCAGCAGCGCATCCGCCGGCGGACAGGAGCTGCAGCCCTGGCTGGTGTAGAGCTCGACCACGACCGGGTGACCCTCGCCTGCCTGCGCATCCGCGCACGCCGCCGCAAGAGCCGCCAAGCCAATTGCCGACAAAAAGACCTTGTTCATGGCAAGACCATAAGGCGCGAAGGGGCGCTTCTCCAGTCACTTCGGCTTGAGAAGTGTGGCGGTGTTCGGTTGCGGATTGACGAAAATCGTATATTACAGTAATATACAGATATGTTCGATTTCGGCCTTGTCGAAGGTTTTGAATGGGATACGGGTAACGCCCGTAAGAGCGTCGACAAGCATGACGTCAGCCAAGCCGAGGCCGAACAGGTGTTCTTCAACAAGCCGCTTCTACTATTCGATGATGAACGGCACAGCACTGTAGAACCCCGCTTCCATGCTTATGGCAAATCGGATGACGGGCGTCACTTGCAGGTATCGTTCACGCTGCGAAATAGTGAGCGGTTAGTACGAGTTATTTCGGCACGAGACATGTCGCGAAAGGAAAGAGCTATCTATGACCAAGAAATTTAAGCCCATTCCTAAGTTTGCGAATGAAGGCGAAGAACGCTCCTTTTGGGAAAGCCATGACACGGCCGACTATCTGGACTTGAGCAAGCTGAAGCGGGTCAGCTTTCCTAACCTGAAGCCGACCACGACGGCGATTTCCCTGCGCGTGCCGGTCAGCCTTCTCGAGCGCATCAAGATCGCAGCGAACAAGCGCGACGTGCCCTATCAGTCGCTCATCAAGGCCTGGCTGGCGGAGAAGGTGGAGAAGGCGTGAGAGACAAAATTGGCTTGGCTTGCCCATCAAACAAAACTGTCATGGCCCGCGAATGCGGGCCACCCAGGTGAGACACACTCAGACGCTTGAACCAGATATAGAGGAATATGGTAGGGGGAAGACAATGTACGATCTTTTCAAAGACTTTGCCGGCCCGATCGCCACTGTAATTGCGTCAATAGCAGCGGTTTCCGTTACTACCTATTTTGCCTGGCATCAGAAGCGGTTGGCCAAAAAGAAACTCCGCCTCGATCTATTCGAACGCAGATGGGCGGTATTGCAGAGCGCGCACGACTATTATAGCGCAGCATGTTCATGGCAGGACACGCCAGAGCAACATGCGGCGGAGATACGCTTTTCAAACGCATGCCGTGTATCAAAATTCCTCTTTGCATCAGAAAATGGGGTAGAGGGCATTCTTAAAGACATTAATAGTGCAGCAGAAAAAATGATCGGCCTTAAGATAACCATGAAAAGTTCTGGCTCGAACTACGAATTACATAAAGCCTGTTCCACAGAGCTTACTGAGCTGAATGGCACCCTTCCCGACCAGCTCTCCAAGCTAACCAAGGCAATGTCGAATTATCTTGATTTTCAAAACTTATAACCACTGCCTCGCTCCACCTGGGTGGCCCGCACTATGGCGGGCCATGACAACGAAGGTAGAGCGATGGCCGCGCCTTACCCCGCCACCAAATTCCTCAGCACATAGGGCAGAATGCCGCCATTGGTGAAGTAGGCCACCTCGTCCGCCGTATCGATGCGCAGGATCAGCGGCAGGGATGCGCTGTGGCCGTCTGGATAATGGATCGTCGCCACCACCGGCAGGCGCGGGCGCAGTTTGCCAGACAGGCCGGGGATATCGATGATCTCCTCGCCCGTCAGCGCGTAGTCCTTGCGCGTCTTGCCGCCGTCGAACACGAAGGGCGCAACGCCCATGCCCACCAGATTGGAACGGTGGATGCGCTCGAAGCTTTCGGTGATGACTGCGCGCACGCCGAGCAGCTTGGGCCCTTTCGCGGCCCAGTCGCGCGAGGAGCCGGTGCCGTATTCCTTGCCGCCGATCACGACGGCGGGAACGCCCTCCGCCTTGTAACGCGCGGCGGCGTCGAAGATGGCCATCGCATCGCCCGAGGGATGATGGATCGTGTTGCCGCCTTCGGCGCCGCCCATCATCTCATTGCGGATGCGGATGTTCGCGAAGGTGCCGCGCTCCATTACTTCGTGATTGCCGCGCCGCGAGCCGTAAGAGTTGAAATCGCGCGGCTCAATGCCGCGTTCCTGCAGATAAAGTCCCGCCGGGCTCGTCGGTTTGATCGATCCGGCCGGCGAGATGTGATCGGTGGTGATGGAATCGCCGAACAGCGCCAGAATGCGCGCGCCCTTGATGTCGGAGAGCGCCGTCATGCCGGTCTTCATGCCGTCGAAATAGGGCGGGTTCTTCACATAGGTCGAAGCGGGGTCCCATTGATAGGTCTGGCCCTTCTTGACCTTGACCTTCTTCCAATTGGCATCGCCCTCGAACACATCGCCATAGCGCGCCTTGAACGAAGACGCCTTGACGCTTTTGCGGATCGTGTCGGCGATCTCTTTCGGCGACGGCCACAGATCCTTCAGATAAACCGGCTTGCCCTTCTTGTCGTGACCGATGGGCTCGTTGATCAGATCGAGGTTGATCGAACCGGCCAGCGCATAAGCCACCACCAGCATCGGCGAGGCGAGATAATTGGCGCGCACCTGGGGATGCACGCGCCCCTCGAAATTGCGATTGCCGGACAAGACCGCCGCAGCGACAAGGTCCGCGCTTGTGATCGCATCCGCCACGGGCACCGGCAGCGGGCCGGAATTGCCGATACAGGTGGTGCAGCCATAGCCCACCAGCGAGAAGCCAAGCTTGTCGAGATAGGTGTCGAGCCCCGCCTTGGCGAGATAATCGGTTACCACCTGGCTGCCCGGCGCCAGCGAGGTCTTGACCCAGGGCTTCACCTTCAGCCCCAGCGCCACGGCGCGTTTGGCGATGAGCCCCGCGCCGATCATCACACTGGGATTGGAGGTGTTGGTGCAGGAGGTGATCGCCGCGATCACCACATCGCCATGGGTGATGGAATATTTGGTGCCTTCCACCAGCGCGCGGCGGCCGACGTCGTCGCCCTTCTTGTAGACATTGACCAGCGCTTCGGCGAAAGCCGGTGCGGCGTTGGTGAGCGGCACACGATCCTGGGGACGTGCGGGACCGGCAAGGGAAGGCACCACGCTCGACATGTCGAGTTCGAGCATGGAGGTGAATACCGGCTCCTCACTCTTTGCGGTGCGATAAAGCCCTTGCGCCTTGGCGTATTTTTCCACCAGCGCCACGCGGGCGGGCTTGCGCGCCGTGTCCTTCAGATAGCGCAACGTCTCGCCGTCGATCGGGAAGAAGCCGCAGGTCGCGCCATATTCCGGCGCCATGTTCGCGATGGTGGCGCGGTCTTCCAGCGCCATCTCATCCAGGCCTGGGCCGTAGAATTCGACAAACTTTCCGACCACGCCTTTTTTGCGCAGCATCTGCGTCACGGTCAGCACCAGATCGGTGGCGGTAACGCCCTCGCGCAATTTTCCCGTCATGCGGAATCCGACGACTTCGGGAATCAGCATCGAGATCGCTTGGCCGAGCATGGCCGCTTCCGCTTCGATACCGCCGACGCCCCAACCCAGCACGGAGAGACCGTTGACCATCGTGGTGTGGCTGTCGGTTCCCACCAGCGTATCGGGGAAGGCATAGGTGACGGTTTTGCCCTTCTTGTCCTTGCCTTTGCGGGTCCACACGGTCTGCGCCAGATATTCCAGATTGACCTGATGGCAGATGCCGGTGCCCGGCGGCACGACGCGGAAATTGGCGAAGGCCTGTTGGCCCCAGCGCAGGAACGCATAGCGCTCCATATTGCGCTGATATTCGATGGCGACGTTTTTCTTGAAGGCGCCCGGCCCGCCGAAATTATCGACCATCACCGAATGGTCGATCACAAGATCGACTTCGGCAAGCGGATTGATCTTCTCGGGATCGCCGCCGAGATTCTTCATGGCGTCGCGCATCGCGGCCAGATCGACAACGGCGGGAACGCCGGTCAAATCCTGCATCAAAACGCGC
Source organism: uncultured Alphaproteobacteria bacterium (assembly GCA_963849895.1). Taxonomy (GTDB): domain Bacteria; phylum Pseudomonadota; class Alphaproteobacteria; order Micropepsales; family Micropepsaceae; genus Rhizomicrobium. The sequence continues at coordinate 417,781 of CAWKIU010000019.1, read as the reverse complement.
GCCGGGCGGAAAGCGATTTCGCGATCGGAGGTTTTCTTGGCGAGCCAGCCGGCCACCGCCTTGATGTCCGCCGCCGTCACCGTCTTGCCGTCCTCATGGCGCAGCAGATTTTCGAGCAGCACCTTCAGCGAATAGGGCAGTTTGGAGATGCCCTTCAGGCCGTTTTTCTCGGCCGCCGCGAGGCTGAAATAGGCATAGGACTTGCCGCCCGCCGTCAGCGTGCGGCGGGATTTGAAGGTGTCGAGGCTCGTGTTCACGAAAGCGCCCTTCGATGGAGTTGGGGAATGCGTGGTTTAGTGAGATTCACAAGCAATGCCAAGCTTCTCGATGTCGATTTGGGTTGAAATTGTCGGCACGCGGAGGCGCGGAGCTCGCGGAGAACAGTATTTCCGCGTTCTGCGCGTCTGCGCGTGATTATGCTGCGTTGACGAAAAAAGGAGCCCGCCGTGACAGATGACAAGCACGTTCGCGTCGAAACCAACGGGGCCGTCAGCACTGTCGTCCTCGATAAACCGGCGGTGCGCAACGCCGTGGACCGGGCAACCGCCGACGCCCTGAGCGCGGCATTCCTCGCTTTCGAATGGGACGATACGGCCCAGGGCGGGGCGGCGCGTTTCGCCGCAGGGAGCGGGCGCGGTGGGGATTTTAGCGGCTCTTAACACCTTCGCGGGCCATCCAGGGCATAAATTCGCCCGAATCCCACTGCTACACTTGGGACCAAAGGGGAAGCGTGCGGGCGGCAGGCCGCGTGCGCAGCGGCGAAACGAGAAAACAAATCCGATGCCCAAACGCCGGATCGCAGTTCTTTTTTGCGCGATATTGTTCTGCGCCTTCGCCGGCCCTTGCGGCGCGGAGATGAACGACCGGCTGTCGCAAGAGCATTTCGGCAGCATCCAGCCGGGCGTTTACCAGGCGGGCGACACGCTAAAATTCACGCTCGACCATTTCCAGAGCGATCGCTACCAGAACGAATATTTGATGCGCTTCTTAGGCCAGCCGGAGGTCTATGTGCTCTATGCCGATTACGGCTCGCTGGGCGGGCGTGTGCTCAAATATGATTCAGGTTCCATCGTCATCCAAGTGGCGGGCTGGGGCGGCATGACGCTCTACACCGACGATTCCCCGGGCGGCTTGCCCGCCATGCGTACGGGCGATTCCACCGCGCCGAGCCTTGGCAGCGTGTCGTCCGCGCAACTGCAGAGCGCCGCGGACGACGAGGCCGCCCATCTCACTTATGCACGCGGTGTTCATATCACCATCACCGCTGACTGGAACACGGGCGATGGCGGACTGCGCGCGCTCACCTTCGACGCGATGGAGAACGCGGCGCGCGGCATCGACCGCTTCACCGCAAACCCGGCGGGGCACAACATCTTCGCCCAGCGTATCACGGCGGTCGCGATGCAGACCAGCGACAAGCCCATTATCAGGACGCAGGGCAAGACGCTGATCGTGACCTTCAATCCGCATCGCGGCTATGAAGGCCGCGCTTCCTCGCGCGCGATTTCCTATGCGCTGGGCAAACTATTCTCGGTGCCGACGCCGAATTAGGCTTGCAGTTCGAAGGTCTCGAACAAAAATCCCGGCGCCACCGTGCAGCCCACCAAGGTATAACCGCCGAGCGAACGCGCGCCCTGCCAGGCCCCTGCCGGTACGACAATTTGCGGGCGCTGGCCCTGTTCGACATCCGGTCCCAAGATATGAACGGCGGCTGATTTGCCGTCTTCCACGATGGTCAGTTCCAGGGGCGCGCCGCGATAAAAGTGCCAGACTTCAACCGCATCGATTTTGTGCGCGCGCGAAACCTCGCCCGCGCGCAATAGATAATAAATTGCCGTCGAATGAGCGCGCCCGTTCGCCGGCTCCTGGTCGCGAAAGGTTTCGCCGTAATGGCCGCCTTCGGGATGGGGCGACAAAGACAGCGCCGCGATGATGCGTTCGGCCTCGTTCATCATGCCGCCAAGGGCCTCTTCGCGCCGCGTCCGATCAAGGCGCGCATGCCCGCCGCCACCGAGAGCGCATCGTCCACCGCATTGTGCTTATGACCGGCGAACGGCACGCCGACCGACGGTCCGACATCGCAGGCATGCAGGCCGCGCACGTCGATCCCGTGTTCGCCCATCCACGGAACGATGTTGGTGTAAGGCGGCAGCATCGGTGCATCGGCAATACCATAGAGTCTGAGATTATCGGCGAACACCAGATCGTCGCGGCCATAAGCGAAGATCGGTAAATCGCCGACGAACGCCGCGAAGGCGCGATAGGCCGGATCGAAATCCATTCCGCGCGCGTCGATCTCCGCGTTGGTGATGCCGGTCAACGCTTCGAGGAAGCGAGACAGCACGGGATGAAGCCGGGGACGCACCAAGATGTCGAAGGTTTCGCCCGGCGCGAAGTCCGCGTCCACCTTCACCGCGCCGATCTGCACGACTTCCTTGAACTCGCCGGGCCGCATCCAGCGATTCGCCATGGAACCCTCCCAGGCGGTGAATTCGAGGTCGAACACGACCGCTGCGGCGCTGCGAATCTGTGGAGAAGTGGCCATGGCTCAATCCGAATCGGATGGTAATTCCACATTAAGACATTCTTAATCGTCCTAACGGAGGGTTAAGGCGAAAATAATTCCTCCAGATGGAGAGACGCATGGCCCTTCCCGCGCGCGCATCGACAAAGCAGCAAATCGAAACGCGGGAAATCGCGCCGGGCGCGAGCGATGTGTCCGGCTCCATCGCCAAGCTGGCGCATTTGCATGCCGAGGCCGAAGAGACCGCGCGGCTCGCCAATCTGCTCGGCCGCACGCTTTATGCCGCCATTGCATTGCCCGTGCTTGCGGTCCTCGCGATCGGCTTTGCCGTGGGCGTCAGCCTTACTCCTCAGCTTGTGTGGTGCGCCTTTGTCGCGGCCGGTTCGCTCGCCATGTTGCGCGTCTACACCCACACCATCGGGCAATCCTTTCAGCGCCCGGCGCTCTTATCCTTCGCTGAGGCCTTGAGCCCGATGCTTTTGTATGCGGGATTTGCTTGGGGCGCGGGTGCCTTCCTGGCGCTCCCAATATCGGCCGATCCCATCGCCGCCATGGCATTCGTTGCTGTTCCCTCCATCGCCATCGCGGCTTTGTTGCGCGAGCGCGAAGCGGTGTTTCTCTTTCTTGCGCCAGTTGGATTGCTTGCCTCATTCGCGAGCGTGCTGCGGCCCTTTGCAGACGGCGCGCTGACCGCCGGCTTGATCGTGATCCTGTGTGCCGCTATCGCCGGCGGCGTGGTGCTCGCAGCGCGCCGCAGGGCAAGCGAATTCGTCAGGCCAGCCATGTTGCCCTCGCGGTAAGCCGCGTTCGACAAAGGGTTTTAAGCATCGCAGCAGAAGCTTAATCTGGCGCGTCTAGGCTCTCGCCTTTCCGCATCAGGTATCCCATGACCCTCCCCGTTCGAGACAAAACCGAAGACGTCAAAGCGCGCGCGTTGCTGGCGGAGGCCGCGCCCGCCGCCGATCCGGCGCTCAGCGGATTCTTCGATGCGCTTTACAGAAACGCATCGCCCGAAGACGTGACGCGCTATGCGCAGCAGGAACTCGCCGAGATGGCGCGGCTGGTATTCGCGCGCGCCATGGCGCGCGGGCCGGACGAGACGCTTGTCGCCTTGTTCGATCCGAGCCAGGAAACCGCCGTCTACACGCACAACGATACGATCCTCGTCGCCGTCAACAATGACGCGCCGTTCCTGTTCGATTCGCTGATGGCCGAGGTCACCATGCACGGCGCGCGGCTTCGCGCCGTGTTCCATCCCATCGTCATGATGGGCGGACGAAAGACCAGCGTGATCGTTCTGGTGCTGGATGCAGTGATCGGCGAAGAGCGCCGCGCCGCTTTGGTGCGCGGCGTCGAGGCCGCCTTCGCGCAAGTCGCCGTGGCGGTGCGCGATTGGCGCGCCATGCAGCAGCGGCTGGGAGAGGCCATTGCGGAACTCAAAGCCCATCCTTCTCTCGCCAGCGCCGACGAGCTTAGCGAAAGCGTCGGGTTTCTCGAATGGCTGGGCGACAATCATTTCACCTTCCTGGGCAGCCGCGACTACGCCTTCCTGGGTGAAGGCGACGGCAGGCTGGAACCGGTGGAGGGCAGCGGTCTAGGCGTTCTCGCCGACCGCGATGCGCGCGTCGTGCGCCGCGTCGCCGACGACACGCAGCTGACGCCGGCGGTGCGGGCATTTCTGACTCAGCCGACGCCGCTCATCATCACCAAATCGAACGAGCGCAGCCTGGTGCATCGCCGCGTGCACATGGATTATATCGGCGTAAAGCTGTTCGGCGCCGATGGCGCGTTCAAGGGCGAGCGGCGCTTTGTGGGCCTGTTCACCTCGGGTGCCTATAGCCGCAGGCCATCGGACATTCCGCTTTTGCGCCTGAAGGTGAACCGGGTGATGGAACGCGCGGGATTGCCCCCCACCAGTCACGACGCCAAAACGCTGGCCCATATTCTCGACATCTATCCGCGCGACGAGCTGTTCCAGATTTCCGAGGATGAGCTTTTCCCAATCGCGCTGGGGATTTTGCGGCTTGGCGAGCGGCCCAAGGTGCGCGCCTTCCTGCGCTTCGACCGCTTCGACCGCTTCGTCTCCGCCCTCGTCTTCGTGCCGCGCGAACGCTTTGACGGACAGGCCAGCGAAAAAATTCACGCCATTCTGGCGCGCGCCTTCAACGGGCGCTTGTCGGCGGCGATCCCGACGCTCGACGAATCCGCGCTGGCGCGCATCCATTACATCATCGGCCGCAATGAAGGACCGCGCCCCGCCGTTATTACCGCCACCTTGGAAGATGAAATCCGCGCCGCCATCCGCACCTGGGATGACGGGTTTCTCGCCGCGCTCTGCGCACGCCATGGCGAGATGGAGGGGCGGCTACTGTTCCACGATCAAGCACAAGGCTTCCCGGCGCGCTATCGCGATGCGTTTACGCCAATGCAAGCCGTTGAAGATCTTGAGCAGTTGAGCGCCTTGGTGCGCTCGCCGCGCGCGCCCGCCCTTGAAGCCAGCGTCATGCGCAAGGAGCACGACGCGCCGAACGTGCTGCGGATCAAGCTCTATGGGCTTGGCACACCGCTGCCGCTGTCGGTCTCGCTGCCGATCTTCGAGAATTTCGGTCTGAAAGCGATTGCCGAAGACGCTTATTCGGTTGCGTTCAAGGGTGAGGATGGCGCTGCGATCGAAACCTTCGTGCTCGATTTCCTGATGGAGCGCACCGACCAGTCGCCCGCCGAACTCGCTGAGATCAAACGCCCGCTCGAAACCGCGTTCCATGCCGTGGTGGCAGGTGAGGCGGAAAGCGACGGCTTCAACAAGCTGGTGATCGGCGCGGGACTTCTATGGCGCGACGTCGCCATTCTGCGGGCGGGGGCGAAATATCTGCGCCAAGCCGCCATCGCATTTTCTCAGGACTATATGGAACAGGCGATGACGCGCAATCCCGACATCGCCGGGCTGTTGATCGAGCTATTTCACGCGGTGTGTGCGCCGGATACGGCGAACGCGGCGGCTGCCGAAAAAATCGTCAAGCGTATCGAGCTGGCGCTCACCGATGTGCAAAGCCTGGACGACGACCGCATCATTCGGCGCCTGCGCAATGTCATCGCCAATGTGCTGCGCACGAATTTCTACCAGCCGGACGAAAGCGGCAAAACCAAGCCCTATATCGCCTTCAAGCTGGATTCGCACAAGCTCGACGAATTGCCCGCGCCACGCCCGCATGTGGAAATCTTTGTATATTCGCCGCAGGTCGAAGGCGTGCATCTGCGCTTCGGCAAAGTGGCGCGCGGCGGCATCCGCTGGAGCGACCGGCGCGAGGATTTCCGCACCGAAGTGCTGGGCCTGGTCAAGGCGCAGCAGGTCAAGAACGCGGTCATCGTGCCGGTCGGCGCCAAGGGCGGATTTTATCCCAAGCAGTTGCCGGCGAATGCATCGCGCGAAGAGGTCCAGGCGGCGGCCATCGCAGCCTATAAGACTTTCATCAATGCGCTGCTCGATGTCACGGACAATCTGGCGCATGACGGAACCGTCGTGCCGCCGCAGCATGTGGTGCGTCACGACGAAGACGATCCCTATTTCGTGGTCGCGGCCGACAAGGGCACCGCGAGCTTTTCCGACATCGCCAATGAGATTGCCGAGACGCGCGGCTTCTGGCTGGGCGATGCCTTTGCATCGGGCGGCAGCCATGGCTACGACCACAAGAAAATGGGCATCACGGCCAAGGGCGCCTGGGAAGCAGTCAAACGCCATTTCCGCGAGATGGGCCGCGATATTCAGAGCGAGGCTTTCACTTGCATCGGCGTCGGCGACATGTCGGGCGATGTGTTCGGCAATGGCATGCTGCTGTCCAAAGCGACCAAGCTGGTGGCCGCGTTCGATCATCGCCATGTCTTTGTCGATCCCGACCCCGATCCCGCCGCAAGCTGGGCCGAACGCCAAAGATTGTTCGACCTGCCGCGCTCTTCCTGGGCCGATTACGACAAGGCGTTGATCTCCAAAGGCGGCGGCGTCTTTGCGCGGACGCTGAAGGAAATTGCGCTATCGGCCGAGATGAAGGCGCTAAGCGGGCTCACAGAGGACAAGACCACACCCGCCGCGTTCATCAAGGCGCTGCTCAAGGCCGATGTCGACCTTCTGTTTTTTGGCGGCATCGGCACCTTCGTGAAGGCGGCAATGCAGAACAATCTCGATGTCGGCGACCGCGCCAATGACGCGGTGCGCGTGAACGGCGCGGAACTTCGCGCCAAGGTGATCGGCGAAGGCGCCAATCTGGGCGCCACGCAACTGGGCCGTATCGAATACGCAATGGCGGGCGGGCGGCTCAACACCGACGCCATCGACAATTCGGCGGGCGTGGATACCTCCGACCACGAGGTGAATCTAAAAATCCTGATGGGTGGGCCGCTGCGCCGCGGTGAGATTTCGCCCGCCGAACGCGATGCGCTGCTCGAATCTATGACCGACGATGTTGCCGCCCATGTGCTGGCGGACAATTACGATCAGACTTTGGCGCTGTCGGTGGCGCAGTCGCGCGCGCCCAGAGACCTCGACGCCCATGGCCGCTATATGCGCGATCTGGAAGCGCGCGGACGGCTGGACCGCGCGGTGGAATTCCTCCCCGACGATGCCGAACTGCGCCGCCGCGCCCAAAACGGCAAGGGCTTGGTGCGGCCCGAGCTTGCCGTGCTGCTGGCTTACGCAAAGCTCGACCTCAAAGCGGAATTGATCGCCAGCGACGTGCCCGATGATTCCCATTTCGATTTCGAGCTGGCGGAATATTTCCCGCCGCAAGCCGCGCGGAAATTCCACGTCGAGATCGAGCGCCACAGGCTGAAGCGCGAAATCGTTACCGATGCGCTGGCCAACCGCGTGATCAATCTGGCCGGCCCCGTGTTCGTGGCGCGCATGAAGGAAATGTCAGGCGCGCCCGCCGCGCGCATCGTGCGCGCCTTCACCGTGGCCGAAGGCGCCTTCGGACTTGATGCCTTGAAGGCGCATATCGATGCGCTGGACGGACGCATGCAGGCGGACGCTCAGATCGGCATGTATGCCGAGATCGCGGAAATCCTGCGCCGGCTTGGACTATGGTTCCTCACCAATATTCCGGCGGACGCCGATTTGAGCGACACCATCGCGCTTTATCGCGGCGGCGTCGAAGCGCTGCGCGGTACTTTCTCGACGCTGGTCTCGCCTTATGAGGCGCAGGACACCGAAGGACGCATCGCGGCGCTCAGCGAAGCGGGGGCACCAACTGGCGTCGCCGAGGAATTGGGCGCGCTGCCGCTGATGGCGGCGGCGCCCGAAATTGCGCTTCTGGCGCGCACCAAATCGCTGGACCTCGATCTTGTCGCGGGCGCCTATTTCGCGATGGGCTCGGAAGTCGGCCTGGACCGGCTGCGCGGTCTGGCGCGGCGCATTTCCGGCGGCGAGCATTGGGACCGCCTGGCGATCCGGCGCATCAACGACGATCTGTTCGCTGGTCAGCGCGCGCTGACCGCATCGGCGCTGGCGATGCTGACGCCGGAAACAGCGAAAGGCGGACGCCTGGAGGGCGCAACCGCCGTTCGGCTGTGGGCCGAGGAAAAAGCCGATGCACTCGACCGCGCCAAAGCATTCCTGGATGCGCTGGAACGCACGGGCGAATTGTCGGTGGCGAAGCTGACGCTCGCCAACAGCCAGATCCACGAACTGGCGGAACGCTAGTAGTCGAATTCAGGTGCCAGCTTGATTGACGGTCTGTCGACCAACGAAGACCATTCGCGCCAGTACATAATTCAAGAATATGGCGAGGCCGATCACGATAGCCGGGGTATCACGATCAGGGCGCCACCGCCCTGGGCGATGGCCAGTGGCTGGAGCCCCGCCGGCTCACTGCGCTCCGTTGAGCATGTCGAAAACGGCTTGGTATCCGTTGATCTCCGCGAAGCGCAGAGGCTTCACACGCTCGACAAGGATTTCTCCCTGCGGCGTGTCCTGGCGCTCGATCAAGCTGATGACCTCGACTATGAAGTCGGAAAGGGGCATGGCATGGGGGTTCTGGGCCTGTCCGGGCATCAGGTCGGTCGCCACCAACGGCGGGACCAATTCCAGCACTTCGACCGAGGTGTTCGCGAACTGGCGCCGAAGCGACTGACTCCACGAATGGATGGCGGCCTTCGTAGCGTTGTAGGTTGGAGCGGCTGTCAGGGGGATGAAGGCCAGGCCCGAAGACACAGTCATCACTGTGGCGGCGGCTTGCGCGCGCAGATGCGGCAGGAGGGCGGCGGTGAGGCGGATCGGCCCGAGCAGGTTGGTGGCGATGGTCGCGTCGACCGTGTCCATGTCGAAGATCTCGGCCTTCATGTCCTCCGCCGTCATAATCCCCGCGTTGTTGATGATCACGTTCAGGGTCGGGTAGTCCCCGGTCACCTTAGCGGCGAAGGCGCGGACAGCGCCGGCGTCGGTCATGTCCAGCTTGGCGAACGCCAAGCCGGGGTGGGCGGCGGCCGCCTCCCTTAACGCGGCTTCGCGACGGCCGGTGATGATGACCCGGTTGCCGCATGCCTGCAGCGCCTCGGCAAGGGCGCGACCGATACCAGAACTGCCTCCGGTAATCAGGATGGTGTTGCCGGTGATGTTCATGATGTTTCCTCTGGTGGGGGCTTCGGCGTCGGAGATTAGGTAGAAGGGTCACTTACTGTTGTAACGTAGGCACCCAAAGCTGTGCGAACTGGCGTATATCGCCTTGCAGGCGGCGCGCAGACGACATTCTCATTCTAACAACAAGGTCGGCGCTCATGACACCGCCTGCGCTATGTTGAAGTAACGCTCATGATCGAGGTCGGCGATCAGTCCGCGCTCCTTCGGCTGCCATCCGAGCTGTTTTTGCGTCAAGTCGCTCGAGCCCGGATTGTCGGCCATGATGAAGGGCGCAAGGAAGCTGAACTGCTTCGGCGCTTGTTTGGCGGACAGGGAGATCACGGGAACATTAAGTCTGCGACCGATCACATCGGCGATCGCCCGGAACGGTATGCCTTCGTCCGCAACGGCATGATAGCGCGCGCCAGCGATCCCGCTTTCCAGCGCGAGCCGGAATAGCCGCGCGGCGTCGGTGCGGTGCACTGCAGCCCAGCGATTTGCGCCATCGCCGACATAGGCCGAGTTGGCCTTCTTGCGTGCAATCGCGATCAGTTGCGGCATGAAACCGGTATCGCCGTCACCGTGCACCGAAGGGGCGAGCCGGATCATCGTCGCGCGCACACCGAGTGAGGCCAAGGCCTCTACCGTCTCTTCCGTCTTCGCTCGGGCAATGCCGGGTGACCCTTCTGCCGGAGCATCGTTCTCCGTCGCGAGCCGTGCAGCCCGCATGGTGCTGTCCGCCAGCCCCATCAGGCCGAAGGTTGTTACCAGCGGCCGGCCCGATCCCTTGAGGGCGGCACCGAGTGTGTTGATCGCGCGCCTGTCTGCCTCGGCGGCCACCGCGAGGAAGCGCGAGACAATGCCGCTTGGCAGTCCGCCGAGAAGGATGCGTAACCGGCTCGGGAACGGGACTTGCGACAGGGCGTGCATGAAGGCGAGGTGGATCGCCCCGTCCGCCGCCGCCGCCGCACTGCGAAGACTTTTCAGATCATCGATATCGCCGCGATGCGGCTCGACACCCTTGGCTCGTAGCGCTTGAGCCTTTTCCTCGGATCGTGCGAGCGCTGTGACGGTATGGCCCGCTCCGATCAACTCCTTGACAACGGCGGACCCGATGAAACCGGTTGCCCCTGTAACAAATACACGCATGGTCTTCTCCTCTTCGTCGCAGCCGCTGCCCTGATGGGCCGGCAAGTTCAGCCGGAAGATCATCCAGCAGTGACTTGTTTCTATCGAAAGGCAGCAGGAGTATATATAATCGATGCTCCAAGTTTGTTTATCAGGCGTCCATTATGGATCCGTTTTCGCAGATCATTGCCCTTCTCAAGCCGCAAGCCGTCTTCTGGCGCATGGTCGAAGCGCATGACACCTGGACCATTCGTTTCCTCCCCTCCGACGTGGTCGTGTTCGGCCAGATGATCGAGGGGGTGGCCCGAGTCCAACGCGATGACGGCACAGGCCTCGACTTGGCAGTGGGCGATTTCATGTTGATGGCAGCGCCACCGCCCTGGACGATGGCAGGGGGCGGGGGTGGCACGCCGGTTGACTTCAAGGCAGCGCTTGCCGATCCAGCTTTGCTGTTGTCTCAAAGGCGGAATGCGACAATCACCCGGTTCATCGCGGGAAACTTCAGCATCGCGCCAGCCAACGCCGACCTCGTCGCGAGGCTGATGCTGCCCATAGTGCATGTGCGCGAGGCCGACGCGGACCGTCTCGGCGCCCTGCTATCGGCAGTGGGCGACGAAGTGCTCGCGGATCGACCGGGCCGGTCGCTTGTGCTTGATCGTCTGCTTGAGGTTTTGCTGATCGAGGCGCTGCGCTATCGCTCGGACACCATCCCCGGCTCGGATCGGGGACTGCTCGCGGGACTTGCTGATGCCAAGGTCGGAAAAGCTCTGCGCCTCATGCACGAGGACGCAAAGCGTCCATGGACGGTTGCGGCGCTCGCGGGTGCCGTCGGAATGTCGCGCTCCGCCTTCGCCGCCCGCTTTACGCACATTATCGGCATGCCGCCTATCGATTACCTCGCCAATTGGCGAATAACGCTCGCCAAGGCGGCTCTGGCATCATCGAATGCGCCTATGGCCGAGATCGCAGAAATGGCGGGCTATCAGTCGGTCAGCGCCTTCAGCACAGGCTTCAAGCGCGCCACCGGGTTCTCGCCGAAATTCTATACGAAATCTTTGGCGACCTGAATCTCCACTGATTTGCCATAAGTCGAACACGCGTTGTATGGCGTTTACTGCGCCATCTTGACGATCCCATCGACTAGTTCGGGATAGGGCTGTGCGTCGGTCGTTCGGTTGAACAGGCCAGCGGCATGGTTGCCGGTCGCGCCGCTGTCCCAGTAGAACGGCACAAGGCCGTGCTGGTAAGCGGATTTCGTGATGTAGAGGTCCCAATAGGCGCGATAACGCTCCTGGCCTGGGTATTCGGCCTTCATCATCGCGCTGTATTCGCCGAGGATCACACCAACGCCTTTGTCGATGAAGCTGGTTTTCATCTTCTGGAATTGCGCATCGGCATAGGCTTCGTTCGCCCAGGTTTCCGTCGCCTTGGGATCGGTCGCGATCGCGCCCCATTGCCAGATAGGACTCTTGTCGTTGATCGTGAAGTTATACGGGTCGTAATAGTGCACTTCCATCATCAACCGATTTGGAACCGTGTCGGTGGGGACGACCGCATTGGCGACGGTGGCGTCGATGTTGGTGTTGTAGCCTTGCACGACCAGGACGCGTTTGGCGTTGTTGCCGCCGGTGGCGCGCACGGCGTTGACGAAGGTCTGGTTGAAGCTGTTCTGCGCAGCCGCGTTCTCGGCGCTGGGCGGGCCGTAGTTGCCGGCGACGCCGACCTCGTTCGTCCCGGCGAACAAAAGATAGTCATCGTAATTCTTGAAGTTCTGCGCGATCTGCGTCCACAGCTTGGCGAGCCGGGTATTGACCTCTGCCTGCTTGGCGGCGGTGGGTTGCTGCCAGCCGCCGTCCCAATGTTCGTTGAGGACGACATAGAGCCCCGCGTTGCGCGCGTAGTTCACCACTTCGGTGACCCGGGCCATCCAGTCCCGGCTGATATTGTCATCGGAATCGGCGTGGGTGGCCCACGACACGGGGATACGCACGGACTTGAACCCGGCCGCCTTGACGGCGTTCATCAACTCTTGCGTTGCTGGCGGATTGCCCCACGACGTTTCGCCCGGCAAGGCCTCCAACGTGTTGCCGAGATTCCACCCCGGCGACATCTGCTTCGACATCTCGACGCTGGTCAGCTCGCGCATGACGCCGGGCGTCGTCGCGCTGTCCGGCATCGCGCCGCCGCCTGCATAAGCAACGCACGCCAGTGCCAAGGCGGCGGCAACTGCCGTAATCGACGTCAGAATTGTTTTCATCGCGCATTGTCCCCGGTCATCGGTGATTTTGGCGTCTTATACCAATGTCCGAAGCAAATATACGCTAGCGCGGCGCCATTCTTATTGCGCCGTCGAGACGCACGCATTCGCCGTTGAAGTAGCTGTTCTCGATCATGGCAAGCGCCAGCGCCGCGAATTCGGGCGGACGTCCCAGCCGCGGCGGGAACGGCACCTGTGCGCCCAGCGCCTGTTTCACATGGTCTGGCGCGGCGGCCAGAAGCGGCGTGTCGAAGATGCCCGGCAGGATCGTGTTGACGCGAATGCCTTCCTGCGAAAGATCGCGCGCCACGGTGAGTGTCAGCCCGGCAACGCCCGCTTTCGAGGCGGCATAGGCCGCTTGGCCGATCTGTCCGTCCTCGGCCGCCACCGAGGCGGTGTTGACGATGGCGCCGCGTTCGCCGCTCGCCAGCGGTTCCACGTGCAACATGCCCGCCGCGCTCTGCGCGATGCAGCGAAACGTGCCCACCAGATTGATCTGGATGATCTTGTCGAATTCGGCGGCGGGAAAATATTTGATCTCCCCGGTATTCTTGTCGCGCCAGGCGGTCTTGACCGCGTTTCCGGTGCCCGCGCAGTTGACCAGGATGCGCTCCTGACCATGCGCCGCGCGCGCCTTGGCGAAGCCGTCGGCGACGCTCTCGTCGCTGGTAACATTCACGGCGCAGAAAATTCCGCCGATGTCGCCGGCGACCTTCTCGCCTCTCTCCTTTTGCATGTCGAAGATGGCAACTTTGACGCCGCGCGCGGCAAGCGCATGCGCGGTGGCCTTGCCCAGCCCCGAAGCGCCGCCCGTCACAACGGCGCTGACCGTTGAGCCAAGTTCCATAAGAATTTCTCCCTGCTTGCGCCAATTCTAAACCACAGCGCCGATGCGCCGCAAAGCGACCTTTACGGAAAGTTCGCCCTTGCATTGCCTTATTGCCGCGCGATGATGCGCGAATGCAGATGGACTTGCCCGATCCTCGCGCGGTGCAACTTCCCGCTATCATTGCGCGCAATACACGCACGGTGGAGCGCGGCTTTTGGAAAAAGCTGCTCAAAGTGGCGGGAAAAATCCCCTTTGCCGAAGACCTGGCGGCGGCCTATTTCTGCGCGGTCGATCCGACAACCCCCGGCCGGGTGAAGGGCATCTTGATCGCGGCTCTGGCCTATTTTGTGTTGCCCGTAGACATCATCCCGGATTTTATCGCCGGCATCGGCTTCACCGACGACGCCGCCGTGCTGGCCACCGCCATCGCCCTGGTGTCGAGCCATATCAAGCCGCGTCATCATAAGCACGCGCGCGCGGCGCTCGGCCTTGGCGAGCCGCCCGCCGACAGGGATTGAACCCGCACGTCGCAATTGCGCCAAGGCCCATGCGGAGAATGTTGGTTAGGAATTCGTAACCAACAGCGTAAGGGGTTTGCTAACGAGCACCGTCTATTGTCCCCATATTGGACCGCTCGTCGGAGAACGCGGAGCGGGTGGCGTGAGGACGCCGTACGATCATGCAGGATGCGTCACGTCTTGTCGGCTTTTTCTGCGACACGCCTATGGTCGGTTCGGGCTATTTCGGCATGCTGCAAATGGGCTTGCTGACGCGCTGCCGCAAGGCGCATTGCGAACTGCTCATCAAGGCGTTCCACCTTCAGGATCTCGATATTGCCGAACAAGTGCACACGCTCATCGCGCGCACGCCCTTGTTGGGCGTGATCCTGACCGAGCCGATGTGCGACATGGAAGAAGTGGTGAAGGTCCTGACCGACGCCAATATGCCGGTTGTGCGGATCGCGCCGCACACCAAGCCCGGCATCACCTTCGACATAAGCACGGACAATCACTTGGCCGCTTATGATATGACCAACTATCTCATCGGGCTGGGCCATAAGCGCATCGCCTTCATCAAGGGCCCGTCCGATCACTCCGACGCCAATGTGCGATTTGCCGGCTTTCGCAAGGCAATGGAAGGCGCCGGCCTGCCCGTCATCGATGAGCTTTGCGTGCAGGGCGCGTTCGATTACAGCGCCAGCCTTATTGCCGCCGAAGAATTGCTGGCGGTCAGGCCGTTGCCCGAGGCGATCTTCGCCTGCAATGACGAGGCAGCCGTAGCGGTGCTGTCCACGGCCCATCGCCTGGGCATGCGCATTCCCGAGGATTTCTCGCTAGCGGGATTCGACGATGCGCCGATCGCACGAACGGTGTGGCCCGAGCTGACGACGGTCCGTCAGAAAATGGAACTGATGGGATATCTGGCCGCGGATTTCCTGATCAATCCGCCTACCGCGCCGGAAGCGCGCAAGCGGCCCCAACAGCATGAACTGGTGATCCGCCAGTCGACGGCGCGCGCGAAAACCCAGAGCAATTGAGCGTTCAGTGCACCACGGTCAGTTGGGTGCGCAGCTTGTCGGTGTTGGCGTTGTTGGCGCCGACAAACTCGATGCCGATGCCTTCGCCATGATGGCGCGCGATGCGCCCGGCCAAATGACCGATCAGGATAAACTCGCCGATGGGCGGGCGAAGCGACGTCTTGAGCGATACGCCGCTCATCGACAGGTCGAGAACCTCGCAAGGCACCAGTTGTCCGTCGGAGCGGGTGAAGCGAGTGATCCCTTTGGTCGGGGTGCGATCATGGCGGCGCAGATCGGCTTCGTCCACCAGCGCACGGTTCATGAAAAGGGTCAGCTGCTCGGCGGTGCGTTCGCGCTTCATGACCGTCGAGGCAAAGCGCACGCTGAAGCCGAAGCCGTCCTTGCGCGCGATGGATCCTTCGAAGCGGCCGAAGCCATCGGCATAAAGGACCACGGGCGTGCCGTCTTCAAGCGCGAGGGGGCATTCGAGATGCGCGCCGCCGGGCGAAAGATTGATGACCGTGCAGGGGCATTCCTGCCCGTCGGACGGCACGAACAGTTTGCCGGGCACATCGACCCGTACGCGCCAAAACCGGCGCCGATCGGCGCGCGCCTTCGCGATTACGGACTCGAAATTCTTCATGGCAAGCGCCAAGCCGGGCACGGCAGCTCCATAAATTCTGCGACAGGTTGAGTTTGCGGTGCAGATCGTGAACGGAAGGTTTACGGCGGGCGAAAACCGCTCATCATTTTTTTCTCGTAAACGCGCGCTTAACCTGGCGCGCGCGAAAGGCTATAGGAGGGGCCGTCCATCCCCCGGCAAGTCCACTTCGGAGACCATAATGGCACAGACCACGGCATCGCGGCGCTTGATTGCGGGTGGAGCATTGGCCATCGGCCTTACACTTGGGGGTTGCGTCAATTTCACCGCGGTCGACGATCTGAAGACCGCGACCCCCACCGGCACCCCCTTCGCCAAGGCGTTATTCGCCGATTATGCCTTCCTGTCGCGCTCCTTCGGCGATATCGGGCGTGCCGGCTACACGACCTTCGATCAGGCCGGTTCGATCTCCTTGAGCCGGACTGACCGCGATGTGGCGAGCCTGGCCAACAGCTTCGCATCCAAGGCGCTGGCGCTGTCGCGCGGCGAAGACGTCGATCCCGAGCCCGGTACAACGAACGCCGCGCACGCCTTGCGCGACCGGCTGGTGCGCGCGCTGGGTCCGGGAGAGGACAGCTTTCCGCGCGATGCCGCGCGGGCCCAGGCCGATTACGATTGCTGGATGCTGAACGAAGCCGTGCCATCGCAAGCGAGCGCGGCGGACCAGTGCGCCCGATCGCTGAACACCACGCTGCCGCGCCTCGAAAGCGAAGTTCAGTCCATCGCCAAGACGCCCGAGGCGGCTGCAACGCCGGCGGCGGCAGCGCCTCCAGCCGACGCCCCGGAAAGTTCGGACCAATAGTTCCGCGCTCGACGATCTAACGCAGCGGCAAGATTCAAGCAGTCGTCACGGCGGCGGCAAACGGCTATCCTCGCGCGCCGAATTGGGGCGGGCGCATGAAAGCTTACGATTATATCATCATCGGCGCAGGCAGCGCGGGGTGTGTGCTCGCCAACCGGCTGAGCGCCGATCCGCATTGCGAGGTGCTGCTGATCGAAGCGGGCGGGCGCGACAACTCGCTGATGATCCACATGCCGGCGGGACTTCCCGCCCTACTCGGCAAGCCCAACAAGTTCAATTGGTATTACGAGACCGAGGGCCAGCTTCACCTGAACGGAAGACGCCTCTATTGGCCGCGCGGCAAAGGCTGGGGCGGCTCCTCGTCGATCAACGGGATGATCTACATCCGCGGCCATGCGCGCGATTACGACGGCTGGCGGCAGATGGGCTGCGAGGGTTGGTCATGGGCCGATGTGCTACCCTATTTCAAGCGCTCCGAATCCAACGAACACGGCGGCGATGAATTCCACGGCGGCGCGGGACCGCTGCATGTCTCGAGCGGAAAATCGTCCAATCCGCTGTTTCGCAGCTTTATTCGCGCCGGCGTCGAGGCGGGGTTTGCCGAGAACCCTGACTTCAACGGCGCATCCCAAGAGGGATTCGGGCCCTATCAACTCACCATTCGTGACGGCAAGCGCTGGAGCGCGGCGAGCGCCTATCTGCGGCCCGCGCTGGACCGTAAGAACCTCACCATCCAATCGCATGCCCATGTCACGCGCATCCTATTCGAGGGCAAGCGTGCCATCGGCGTTCAATTTGCTGAGGCCAAGCAAAGCGTAACGGCGCGCGCAACGCGCGAAGTGATCTTGTCGGGCGGCGCGGTGAACACGCCCCAAGTGCTGTTGCTGTCGGGCATCGGCGATGGCGAGACGCTGGCGCGCTTCGATATCCCCGTCGTCAGCGCGCTCAAGGGTGTCGGGCGCAATCTGCAGGATCATCTGGATTGCTCGATCCAATATGAATGCAGCCAGCCGATCACCTTCTACAGCCAGAACAATCCGCTGACCGCGATGAAGACGGCGCTGCAATATCTGCTGTTCGGATCGGGCGTGGCGACGGGGCAGGCGCTGGAATCCGGCGCCTTCCTCAAAAGCCGCGCCGATCTGGAAAACCCCGATCTGCAATATCACTTCATTGCCGCGTTGATGTACGACCACACGCGCAAGAAGGCCGACCGACATGGCTTCATGGCGCATGTGTGCCAGCTGAGGCCGCAATCGCGCGGCTTCATTTCGCTGAAATCGACCGATCCGCTATCGGCGCCGCTCATCCAGCCCAATTATCTGGAGGCCGAGGAAGACCGCCGCGCGCTGCGCGAAGGCGTCAAGATCGCGCGCGAGGTGTTCGCGCAATCCGCTTTCGATCCCTATCGCGGACCGGAACTCATGCCCGGCGCGCCCGTGCAAAGCGATGCGCAGCTGGACGGTTTCGTGCGCCGCAGCGCGGAGACGATCTATCACCCGGTAGGCACCGCCAAGATGGGCAGCGGCGAGGACAGCGTCGTCGATTCCGCCCTCAGGGTCTATGGCGTGGAGGGGCTGCGCGTGGTCGACGCTTCGGTCATGCCCTCGTTAATATCCGGTAATACGAACGCGCCAACCATCATGATCGCGGAAAAAGCCGCCGATATGATCCTTGGCAAGGCGCCCCTGCCGGCGGAACTTGCCGCGGACTAGTGATAATTACCAACTTCCCCCGCCCCGGCTTCGAGCGTATGTTGAAGCCATGAGACGGATTTGCTTCGCGATCCTAGGCCTTCTCGCCACAGCAGCGGCTGCGCAGGCGCAATCGGCGCGCTATCCCCTCAAGACCATGCATTTCGACAATTGGTGCACCGAGGAACAGCACTGGTCCTATGAGCGCTGCGACAAGCGCCTGCCCGACGACGTGAAGAAATTCGAGGCCTATCGCGCCATCGTGGAGAAATACGAAATTCCCTATTACCAGGAAAAAGACCAGAAGCTGCGCTTCGATCAAGACATCATGCACAATGATCCGATCGACAACGGCGTCGAAGACAAAGCCAATCCGCCGCCGCTCGCGGGCAAATAGTTTAGCTGGTCGTCAATCCCGATCCGAACACCGTGAAGAGCTTTTCCAGAGCGGCGTCGGCGCCGAACTGCATCGCCGCGGGTTTGTCCTGTGAAATGACGAGACGCAGATGCGGTGCACGGCCGCGCAAGACGGGCGGCGGCATTGGCGGCATCGGCGGCGGGGGAAGATTTTCGTAAGCGGGAAGCGGTTCGCCCTCGCGAATCAATTGCGAGGCCACAAGACGCTGGAAGGCGATGGGGCGGCCATGAAGCTGGCTGCTGTCGCTGAGTATCTGAATCATGCCGACGAAGCGCGTGGGCGTGCCGGGACCAAAGCTCACCGGCGCCAGCACGGTTTCCAGTTCCACCATGCCGCAATCGGCGCTGGCGCCGATCGAAGACAGGCACACAGGCTGTTTCATCTTGAGCGCCTGTTGCAGCAGCGAGGCAAGCGCGACACTCGATTGCGCTTCCCAATGGGCCAGAAATCCCGTGCCCTTAAGCTCAAAGCCGAAGCGCTCGCAAAGACCGGTGCCGGCGAGGCGGTAAACCGGGCGAGCGGGATTCTCCGCTTCCAGGATGAACACATAAGGCAGCATGCGCTTGATGGCGCGCGGATCGATATCGGTCTGATCGGGGACGTCGCGTCCGCGGCGAATTCTGCTCCAATATCCCACCAGCAAATGGCTGTTCTTATGTTTCATAACCCACCCGTGTGTTGTTCTCGTCGGGCGGTCATTCCCAGTTCGGAACGCCGCCGCGCTCTCGGGAAAGCCAATCAGCGAATCCCATGCCAAAGGGATTCGGCCCCAGGCGCGCGGCGAATAACGGGGAAAAATGCGAGCGTTTCTCAGCCCCAAGGGCCGCGCGGGGCGCGCGGACCGAAATAGGGGACGTCGGAGAATTTCAGGAACGGGGTCAGCGCCAATCCGGCCGCAAAGCCGCCGACATGCGCCCACCAGGCGACGCCCGGACTGCCCGGATCGCTATAGGCCGCGCTGAAAAGCTGCATCGCGAACCAGGCGCCCACGACCCACACCGCGCTGAGCCGGAACGGGTAGAAAATGATGAACAAGGGAACGATCACCGTGACCTTCGCCCGGGGATAAAGCAGCATATAGGCGCCCAAGACGCCCGAGATCGCGCCCGAAGCGCCCACCATCGGCAAGGTCGAAGTCGGATCCATGAACGCCATGGTCAGGGCCGCCGCCACCCCGCTGAGGAGATAAAACAATATGAAGCGCGCATGGCCCATGGCGTCTTCGATGTTGTTTCCGAATATCCAGAGGTAAAGCATGTTTCCGGCGAGATGCAGCCAGCCGCCATGCACGAACATCGAGGTGAAGATGTTGATCAGCGCGGACCAGCCCGTCTCATCCCCTGGCGACAGCGGGGGTGACATCAGCGCGCTGGGCGTAAAGCCATAGATGCCGAAAACGGCGTCCATGCGGGAGCCCTGGCTCTCTTCCCAGACGTAAACCGCCACGCAGGCGACGATAATCGTCCAGGTGACAAACGGCGTGCGCCGCGCCGGATTCTCGTCCGAGATCGGGATCATGGACTTTTCCTTGCGGCCATCCCCGCCAAACCTGTCCCATTTCGGGCCAGCACGACAGACATTCCGCCAGCCCAGACTGGCATATTTCGTGAAATGGAGCGTGCTGTCATTAAGGCTTGTTCCATGTCCTCAGCGAAATTGGGGTGTGGCGGGCGTAAAACGACCCGAGCAAGGAGCTATAGCATGTCGTCGAAGTCATTTTCCTTCGTCGCCGCCGCGCTGGCGAGCGCCGCTTTGGTGGCCGTCACCATGCCAGCCGCCGTTGCCGGCGGCTCGGGCGGTTCCGGCGGTTCGTCATGCGGCTGCGGTGGCTCCTCGGGTGGTCACACATCGAGCTATAAGCCCCCCTCCTTCTCCAAGAACATCAACATCTATAAGCCGGTTACGATCACCAAGAACATCAACATCAACAAGAATATCAACATCAACAAGAACATCGACGTTTCGAAGAATATCGTGATCAACAAGTCGATCGTGATCAACAAGGGCGGCGGCAGCGGTTCGGCGGAAGCATCGGCGTTCGCCGAGGCGATGGCTTCGGCCAGCGCCAACGCCAGTGCCAGCGTGAACAACAACGTCACCTTCTATGGCGGCGGCAGCTACGAATACGTCACGGTGAACAACCACGGCGGCGACGTCGGCAGCGTCAAGACCGAGGCACAATGCGAGATGGAGGAGGCCAACGTCGTCAAGGCCATCCACGCGACCTGCGAATCGGCGGACGGACGCGAATTCCCCGCATCTCATATGGTGGCCGATACTTGGCTTTCCGCCTCCTATGAAGGCGAAGTCATGCGCTGCATCCCCGGCGCGCATCTGAAGGTCGTGATTGGCGACGTACTGCAATCCGACCAGGGCATGGCGGGAACCTATTCGAGCGGCCAGGTGCTGGAATGCGCCGAAAGCGAGGCGCTCGGCCACTTCAAGGACGGCATGCTGAAATGCACGCCCAAAGTGGCGGTCCCCGACTGCACCGAGCGCACCAATCTTCGCCGTTGGGGCACGGGCGACCTGTTCTTCTCATACAAGGCCTCGGTGTGCGTTAGCGGCGCCAAGACCAGCATGCGCCAAAGCCACGAGCTCGACGTTACCGGCATGGCGCTGGAAGGCGGCGTGGGCGAGGACAGCGGAAACTAAAGGCTTCCTTAAACCCGCCTGCCCATCATGCGCGCGAGAAGCCGCCTGACGGGACGTGACGTTGAACCGCTTTCTTTCCTTGTTACGAGACGGCGAGTTCCTGACGGGCGCGCGCCTGCGACTGTGGGCCGGCGCCCTCCTGATCGGCTTCGCCGCCGCGATCCTGTTCCTGGCGCTGACGGCGCATGGCCTCAGCGACTACAAAGGCCGCCCCTTAGGCACTGATTTCTCCGACGTCTACACGGCGGGCATGATGGCACGCGACGGCGCACCGGCAGCCGCTTACGATCCGGCGCGTCATTATGCGCAAGAGCAGGCCGTATTCGGCGTCAACACGCCGTTCTATGGCTGGCATTATCCGCCGTTCTTTCTTGTGGTTGCGCGAGCGCTGGCGGGATTGCCATATGTACCTGCTTTGATCCTGTGGCAGGCGGCCGGCGCGGCACTTTATCTCGCCGCGATGGGGCTGCTGTTGCGGAACGAAGGTGTGCACGGCCGCGCATGGCTGCTCTTCGCGCTGGCCTTTCCCGCCGTGTTCGTCAATCTCACGCATGGACAGAACGGATTTCTCACCGCCGCTTTATTCGCGGGCGCGCTCGCCGTGCTCGACAAGCAGCCCATCGCGGCGGGAATTCTATTCGGTCTTGTCGCCTACAAACCACAATTCGGGATTCTGATTCCGCTCGTGCTCGCCGCGTCGGCGCGCTGGCGTTGTTTCGCCGCCGCCGCCGCAACCGTCGCATCATTGAGCCTTCTGGCCACGCTGATGTTCGGTGCGGATATCTGGGCCACTTTCTTCGCTTCCACCCATTTCAGCCGCACGGTCGTGCTCGAACAGGGCGGCACCGGCTTCGAGAAGATACAAAGCGTTTTTGCTGCCATACGCCTGTGGGGCGGAACGATCGATCTGGCCTATGCGGCGCAAGCAGTGACAACACTCGGCGTCGCCGCCACGCTCGTCGTTCTTTGGCGTTCTGGAGCGAGCACGGCCGTCAAAGGCGCGGGTCTGTGTCTCGGAGCGCTGCTCGTCACGCCCTACTGCCTCGACTACGACATGATGCTGCTCGCACCCGCCATCGCGCTTCTGGCTGCACGGCCGTGCGAGTTCCTCCCCTACGAAAAGACGGCGCTGGCCGCGCTCTGGCTCTGTCCCATCGCGGCGCGCGGCGTGGCGGGCTCGACCTACATTCCGCTGGGGCTGATCGTGATGATTCTCGCTTTCACCTTTACGATCCGCAGAGCCGCGCGCCAAACCTCTCCCGCACTCGCCTAAATCCTGACCCGCCCGCGAAGCGCTTGCGCGGCGAGGGTCGACTGCTATTGTGGCCCTGCCCCCCGCCGCGATCGGTTGCTTCCGACAAGGAAATTCCATGAACATTCACGAATATCAGGCCAAGGAGATTTTGCGTTCTTTCGGCGCGCCGGTGCCGCGCGGCAAGGTTGCCTTCACCCCCGCCGAAGCGGTGGCCGCGGCCAAGGAATTACCCGGTCCGATTTGGGTGGTCAAAGCGCAGATCCATGCCGGCGGGCGCGGCAAGGGCGGCGGCGTCAAGGTGGTCAAATCCATCGAAGACGTGGAAAAGGAAGCCACGCGCATGCTGGGCATGACGCTGGTCACCCACCAGACCGGTCCGCAGGGGCGCGTGGTGCAGCGGCTTTATATCGAGGACGGCTCGGCCATCGCGCGCGAGCTTTATCTCTCCGCGCTGGTCGACCGGGCCACCTCGCGCGTCGCCTTCATCGCCTCCACCGAAGGCGGCATGGACATCGAGGAAGTGGCGCACAAGACGCCCGAGAAGATCGAGACCTTTCAGGTCGATCCGGCATCGGGCTATTCGCCGTTCATCGGCAACCGCATTGCGGTGGCCCTGGGTCTGAAGGGCGACGAGGTCAAGCAATGCGGCGCGCTGGTGAAAAGCATCTATGAAGCGTTTCTCGCGAAGGATATGAGCCTTTTGGAAATCAATCCGCTGGTGGTGACAAAGGACGGCGCCGTTATCTGCCTCGACGCCAAGATGAATTTCGACGACAACGCGCTTTATCGCCACAAGGATATCGCAGCGCTGCGCGATCTGGCCGAGGAAGATCCCGCCGAAGTCGAAGCCTCGAAATACGATCTCTCCTACATCAAGCTCGACGGCACCATCGGCTGCATGGTCAACGGTGCGGGCCTTGCGATGGCGACGATGGACATCATCAAGCTCTATGGCGGGGAGCCGGCGAACTTTCTGGATGTCGGCGGCGGCGCCTCGAAGGAAAAGGTCACGGCGGCCTTCAAGCTGATCCTGTCGGACAAGAATGTCGAAGGCATTCTGGTCAACATCTTCGGCGGCATCATGAAATGCGACATCATCGCGGAGGGCATCGTCGCCGCGGCAAAGGAGGTTCACCTCAGCGTGCCGCTGGTGGTGCGGCTGGAAGGCACCAATGTCGAGCTCGGCAAGAAGATATTGGCGCAATCGGGCCTGCCCATCGTCTCGGGCAACGACCTCGCCGACGCGGCACAGAAGATCGTCAAAGCGGTGAAGGAAGCAGCATAAATGTCCATTCTCGTCGACAAGAATACCAAGGTCATCTGCCAGGGCTTCACCGGCAAGCAAGGCACGTTTCATTCCGAGCAGGCCATCGCTTACGGCACCAAGATGGTCGGCGGCACCACGCCCGGCAAAGGCGGCACCACGCATCTAGGCCTTCCGGTGTTCGACACGGTGCGCGAGGCGCGCGAGGCCACGGGCTGCGACGCGAGTGTGATCTATGTGCCCCCGCCCTTCGCGGCGGACGCGATCCTCGAAGCCATCGACGCGGAAATTCCGCTGATCGTGTGCATCACCGAGGGCATTCCGGTGCTCGACATGGTCAAGGTCAAGCGCGTGCTGACGGATTCGAAATCGCGGCTGATCGGGCCGAATTGCCCGGGTGTCATCACGCCGGGCGAATGCAAGATCGGCATCATGCCGGGGCATATCCACAAACGCGGCTCGGTCGGCATCGTGTCGCGCTCGGGCACGCTGACCTATGAAGCGGTGTGGCAGACCACCGCCGTCGGGCTCGGGCAAACCTCCTGCGTCGGCATCGGCGGCGATCCGGTGAAGGGCACCGAGCATATCGACGTGCTGGAGATGTTCCTGGCCGATCCCGAAACGAAAAGTATCGTGATGATCGGCGAGATCGGCGGCACCGCCGAAGAAGACGCCGCCGACTTCATCAAGCATTCCAAGATCAAGAAGCCGATGGTCGGATTCATCGCCGGTGTGACGGCGCCTCCGGGCCGTCGCATGGGCCATGCGGGCGCCATCATCTCCGGCGGCAAAGGCGATGCGGCCTCAAAGATCGAGGCCATGCGCCAGGCGGGCATTCGCGTCTCGCCCAATCCCGCCGCGCTGGGCACAACGATGGTGGAATTGCTGGCGGGAAAATAGCGTCTCAGCTTCGCGCGGATGCCCACCGCTTCGGCAGGTCGCGGATGAACGCCTGCGCCGGCTTCTCGTAGAAGAAATACGACAGCGAACCCAACCCGATAAGCACCACGTAGAAAGCGATCATCGCCCAATCATGCATGAAGATCGCGGGACCGAAGCCGAAGGCGAGCGCGAGTAGCGCGCAGCCAAGCTGCAGCGGGAAATGGATCATATAGGTCGAATAGGAAATGTCCCCGAGATAGACGAAGCGCTCATAACGCGCGCCCAGCACCGCCTCGCTCAGCGCCAGCGCGGCGACGCTCAGCGGAATGACGCCGAAGATGTAAAGCAACTGGAAAAATTCGTCGCTGTTGTCGCTGTAGATGTCCCAATTGTCCGGCAGGCGGTCGGAAAACCAGGTGCAAGCGGAGTGCAGCGGGCCGTAGAGAATTTCCACCACGATCAGCGCCCATAACAGCAAAGCCAGCACGCACATCGTCCAGGAGATCGCCTTGGCGCGGCGACGTGCCCGCACCCAATCCATGGCGAAATAGGCGACGCCGCCGAGGAAAAATCCCATCATCCCGCGCGCGATGGCCGAATTCCAATCGAGCAGAAAAATTCCCGCAACGGCCACGGCCAAGGCGCTGCGCCAGCCGTTCAGCCCCAAGCGGCACAGAGCAAAGAACAGCACATAGAGTCCCGCCTCGATCGACACCGTCCAGGCAGGTCCGTTGAAGGTCTGATCGACGGTCGGCGGCAGCCATTGCTGACCGACCACAAGCTGGGCCGCGAAACGGCCCCAATCGTCCGCCGGGAAGATAAAGAATGTGCCGGTCCGCTGGTGGAACAGCGTCTGCATTCCCAGAACCACGAACAGCGTCAGCACATGCAGCGGATAAAGCCGCGAGAAGCGCAAGAGCGCGAATTTGCCCGCCTTCACCTTGCCGTCATGGATCGCTTCGCGGTACAGCCAGAAAAAAACAAACCCCGACAGCGCGAAAAACAGATCGACGGCGGCCCAGCCTTCCAGATAAAGCGGCTTCAACAGCCAATAGAAGGGCTGCCAATCGCGGTACCAGACCTTTTGCCAAGTGCCCGAAATTGCAAAGAAATGCTGCCAATGCCAAACCACCACCGCTAAGGCAGCAATGCCGCGCAGCGCGTCCAGAGAATACAATCTTTTCATGCGGCCCCCGTCGCATTGCGGTGATATTGAACCCATATTAACTCTGAGCGGGCCTTCATGACGCGGTCGAGCATGGAATTCCCCCCGTTAATGCGCTAAACGCCACTATCTCTGGAACAATTCTAAATCCCCGGATGGGCCTGGAGCCCAACAAGCACCAGCCCTTAACACTCTGAAATGACAAGTCAATCTCCCCCAGAACGGCTGAACCGAGCGTCCAACGAAATTTTGGAGGCGACGTCGTTTCTGTTCGGCGCCAACGCGGCCTTTATCGAATCCCTCTACGCCCAGTATCTGCAGAACCCAGAGGCCGTCGATCCCTCTTGGGCGGAATATTTCGCGGGACTCGGCCAGAGCGGCCTGACGCCGGCGCAAGTTGGCCGCGGCCCTTCCTGGGCGCGCGACAGCAAGCCCGAACCGGCAAAAAGCGATCTTATCGGCGCGCTGAGCGGTGCGCCGTCCGCCAAACCGGCAATGGCGGCGGGCGAAAAGGATTTGCGCATCGCGGCGCAGGAATCCATTCGCGCCATTCAGCTGGTGCGCGCCTATCGCGTGATCGGCCATTTGGAAGCCGACCTCGACCCCCTCGAACTCGCGCCCAAGACGCCCCATCCCCAGCTCGATGCGAGCTTCTACGGTTTCCACAAGGAAGAACTCGACCGGCCAATCTTCATCGACGGCGTGATGGGCATGGAAAGCGCCACGCCGCGGCGCATGGTCGAAATTCTGAGGCGCACCTATTGCGGGCGGATCGGCTATGAGTTCATGCACATCAACGACGCCGAGCAGAAGGACTGGCTGCAGCGGCGCATCGAAGGGCCGGACAAGGAGATCGTCTTCACGCCCGTGGGCAAGAAGGCGATCCTCAACAAGCTGATCGAAGCGGAAGGCTTCGAGAAATTCGCGGCGCTGCGGTTCTTGGGCACCAAGCGCTTCGGCCTCGACGGCGGCGAATCCATGATCCCGGCGCTCGAACAGATCATCAAACGCGGCGGCCAATTGGGCGTGAAGGAGATCGTGCTGGGCATGGCCCATCGCGGCCGGCTGAACGTGCTCGCCAATCTGATGTCCAAGCCTTACCGGCAGATCTTCCACGAGTTTCAGGGCGGCAGCGTCAACCCCAGTGAAGTGCAAGGCTCGGGCGATGTGAAATATCACCTCGGCGCCTCCTCCGACCGCGAGTTCGACGGCAATCATGTGCATCTGTCGCTGACGCCCAATCCTTCGCATCTGGAGGCGGCCGATCCCGTCGTGCTGGGCAAGGCGCGCGCCAAGCAATCGCAGCTTTCCGACAAGGTGACGCGTGCCAGCGTGCTGCCGCTCTTGCTGCACGGCGATGCGGCGTTTTCGGGTCAGGGCGTGGTGGCGGAATGCTTCGCCATGTCGGGCACCAAGGGCTTCCGCACAGGCGGCACGATCCATTTCGTCATCAACAACCAGATCGGCTTCACCACCGCGCCGATGCATTCGCGCTCTTCACCTTATTGCACCGATCTTGCGCTGATCGTTCAAGCGCCAATCCTGCACGTCAACGGCGACGATCCAGAAGCCGTGGTGCATTGCGCGCGCATCGCCACCGAATTCCGCCAGTTGTTCCACAAGGACGTCGTGATCGACATGTTCTGCTATCGCAGATTCGGTCACAACGAGACGGACGAACCTTCCTTCACTCAGCCCTTGATGTATCGCGCCATCAAGAACCATCCCTCGGTGCTGGAGCTTTATTCGGCCAGGCTGGTTTCCGAAGGCACACTCAGCGATGCCGAAGCCAAGCAAATGGTCGCCGATTTCAACAAGCGGCTCGACGAGGAATACGACGCCTCCAAGACGCATAAGCCCAAGCGCGCCGATTGGCTCGACGGGCGCTGGGCCGGCATGTCGATCGCCCCGAAGGGCGACCGGCGCGGCGATACCGGCGTGTCGCGCGACACACTGGAGGATCTCGGGCGCGTTCTGACCACCATTCCCGAAGGATTCAACGCCCACAAAACCGTTGTGCGCCAGATGCAGCACAAAGCGAAGATGTTCGAGACCGGCGAAGGGCTCGATTGGGCCACCGCCGAAGCCCTCGCCTTTGGCAGCTTGCTGAAAGAAGGCCTGGGCGTTCGGCTTTCAGGTCAGGATTCGGTACGCGGCACGTTCTCGCAGCGCCACGCGGCGCTGATCGATCAGCAGACCGAGGAACGCTACATCCCGCTATGCCATGTGGCGGACGGCCAGCCAGAATTCGAAGCCATCGACACACTATTGTCCGAAGCGGCGGTGCTGGGTTTCGAGTACGGCTATTCGACGGCCGAGCCCAAGACGTTGGTCTTGTGGGAAGCGCAGTTCGGCGATTTCGCCAATGGCGCGCAAGTCATCATCGATCAGTTCATCGCCTCGGGCGAGATGAAATGGCTGCGCATGTGCGGCATCGCTCTGCTGCTGCCGCATGGCTATGAGGGCCAGGGGCCGGAACATTCCTCCGCAAGATTGGAGCGTTATCTGCAACTTTGCGCCCAGGACAATATGCAGGTCGTCTATCCCACGACGCCGGCGAATTACTTCCACGTGCTGCGCCGTCAGATGCGCCGTCAGTTCCGCAAACCGCTGATTGTGATGACGCCCAAATCCCTGCTGCGCCACAAGCGCTGCGTCTCGTTCCTTTCCGACATGGAGCCGGGAACCACCTTCCACCGCGTCTTCCGCGATCAGGCCGAGTGCGTGCCGGGCGCGTCCACGGTCACGCTGGCGCCCGACGCGGAGATCAAGCGCGTCGTGCTCTGCAGCGGCAAAGTCTATTTCGACCTGATGGAAGAGCGCGAGAAGAAGAACGAAAGCCGCGTGCAGATGCTGCGGCTGGAACAACTCTATCCCTTCCCCGAAGGCCCGCTGGGCGAGGCGCTGGAGCGCTTCCCCGGCGCCGAGATCGTCTGGTGTCAGGAAGAGCCCAAGAATCAAGGCGCCTGGACATTCGTGCGGCCGCGCATCGAGGAGCTGATTGCCCAATTGGGAGGCATACCGAAGGTGCATTATATCGGGAGGCCCGAATACGCCTCGACGGCGGCGGGGCTGATGAGCCAGCACAATGCCGAACTTCATGCCTTCCTTGACGAAGCTTTGACGTTATGATCGGTAAGCAATACCCACGCGGAGGCGCGGAGAACGCGGACAAGTCCAGTCCGGCGCCAGTTATCTCCGCGAACTCCGCGCCTCCGCGTGCTTCCAATTTGAGAGACTCTCATGAGCATTGAAATCAAAGTACCGGCGATGGGCGAATCCGTCACCGAAGCGACCGTGGCGCGCTGGTTCAAGAAAGAGGGCGACGCGGTTACCCGCGACGAGCCGCTTCTGGAACTGGAAACCGACAAGGTCACGGTGGAAGTGCCCGCCCCCGCCGACGGCGCCATCGAGAGCATCTCGGTCAAGGCCGGTGATACGGTTCAAGTCGGCAGTGTGCTTGGCGCCATCGCCGAAGGCAAAGCGGGCAAACCGACGCCGGTGATGTCGCGCAATCCCGATGCTGTCGCCCCGATTGCTGCGCCAGCCGCGCCCAAACCTGCGCCGGTCTCCCCGCCCCCCGCCGCCAAACTCGCCGCCGCCGCCCATGCCGCCATCGGCTCGGCCGTGTCGCCCGCCGTGCGGCGCATCGCAGAGGAAACCGGAATCGAACCCGCGCGCGTTGCGGGCTCCGGCAAAGACGGTCGCGTCACCAAGGCCGATATGCTGGCGACGCTCGAAGCCAGCGCGCAACAGCGCGCGCCCGCGCCTTCTGCTGCGCCCGCAGGCCCGCGCGCCAATGTTTCGCGCGAAGAGCGCGTGCATATGAGCCGCTTGCGCAAGACCGTCGCGCTGCGCCTTAAGGAATCACAGAACACCGCCGCACAGCTCACGACCTTCAACGAGGTCGATATGGGCCATGTCATGGCGCTGCGCAGCGAATACAAAGCCAGCTTCGAGAAGAAGCATGGCGTACGGCTGGGCTTCATGGGCTTCTTTGTCAAGGCGTGCATCGCCGCGCTGAAGGAACTGCCCAACGTCAACGGCGAGATCGAAGGCGACGACATCGTCTACAAAAATTATTACGACATCGGCGTGGCGGTCTCCACCGAGCGCGGACTGATGGTTCCTGTGGTCCGCGACGCGGACAAACTGTCGCTTGCCGGAATCGAAGCCGCGATCGCCGATTTCGGTGCGCGCGCACGCGACGGCAAATTGAAGCTCGAGGAATTGCAGGGCGGCACCTTCACCATCACCAATGGTGGGGTGTTCGGTTCGCTGATGTCGACGCCGATCCTCAATTCGCCGCAGTCCGGCATTCTGGGCATGCACAAGATTCAACAGCGCCCGGTGGCCATCGACGACAAGGTGGTGATCCGCCCGATGATGTATCTGGCGCTGAGCTACGACCACCGTCTGGTGGACGGGCGCGAAGCGGTGACCTTCCTGGTGCGGGTCAAGGAAACGCTCGAAGATCCCGAGCGGATGCTGTTGGATATCTAACGAGCGCGGTGAATTACGCGACCTGCTTGTCCAGCATTTCGAGCTTGGCGAGTTCGACATGGGCGCGCAGTTCGATTTCGTCGAGTACGCCTTGCAGGCCCGGATCGGCGAAGCCGTCGCGCCGCCGTGTTACCGCATTGGCAAGCCGGTTGAGCGTGGTGCGCGGAATTCCGCCAGCCAGAAGCCCATCGCGCACCTGATCGAGCATGTCGAGCAATTGTTCGCCATGCTTGAGGCCCTTCGAGCGGCCGTCGGTGGAATCTTCCATTTCCTGCAGCGTGAGAATGGAATCGAGCGCCGCGATGGGGCCCGGTCCCGCCACGACTTGAGCATGCGCCTCGCCGGACCCGGCAAGCGAGAACGATCCATCACTCGCACCAACGCCCTTGGTGGCGCGGCGCGCGATGGCGCGGTCGACATTGCTGGTGCCTTTGATCTCCATGGACGCATTCGTCCCACTGCGACACACCAGCATCGCGCATCGTGGTTAAGGAGAGGTTGATGCAACGGGAATCTACGCCCGGTGGTAGGGATGGCCCGCCAGAATGGTGATGGCGCGATAGATTTGCTCGCTCAGCATGGCGCGGACCAGCAGATGCGGCCAGGTTTGCGGCCCGAAGGCGAGGCTGCGTCCCGGTTTCTTTCCCGGCAGCGGCGCCAGCCCGTCCGGCCCGCCGATCACAAAACACAAGTCCTTGGTGCCGGCGTCGCGCAGCGCGCCCAGCATCTCAGCGAAATCCTCACTGGTCATGCCTTTGCCCTTGGCGTCGAGCAGCACGATATGAGCGCCCGCCGGGATGCGCGCGGCGAGCTTCTCGGCTTCTTCGCTCATGCGGGTTTTGACGTCGCGCGCCTTGGAGACGGCAATTTCTTCCACCGTGACGGTGGGAAATCCCATATTGCGGCCCATCTGGCCGGCGCGATGGACATAGTCCTCCACCAGCGCGCCTTCGGATGTCGCACGCGCAAAGCCGACCGCCAGAATGGTCAGGCGCATTAGTGCGCGACGCCGGCCCGGGCGCGCGGACGCGCCGGTTCTTCGACCGACCACATGCCTTCAAGATCGTAATAGGCGCGCACTTCGGAGCGGAAGAGATGCACGATCACATCGCCCGCATCGACCAGCACCCAATCGCCTTGCGACAGCCCGTTGATAGGGCGCGTGCCGTAGCCGGTTTCCTTCAGCCGCCGCGCCAAATGCTCGGCCATGGACGAGACATGCCGCGACGACGTTCCGGTGGCCACCACGATGGCGTCGCACAGCGAGGAACGCCCATCGAGATCGATGGTCACGATGTCCTCCGCCTTGTTGTCGTCCAGCGATTGCAGGATGCGCGACAGCAGCACCGAATGCGGGACCGGCTCTTTCTTCAGGGCGGGCTTCTGGGCCGGAGCCGTCTTCTTGGCGACGGGACGCTTGGTTGGCGGACGCTTCGCTGCTGGCTTCTTGGCAGGGGCTGCCTTTTTGGCGGCAGGCTTCTTGGCAACGGGCTTTTTGGCAACCGGCTTCTTGGCCACACGCTTTTTGGCAATAGCCTTTTTGGCAGCGGGCTTTTTGGCCGGCTTGCGCTTAGATTTCTTGGTCTTCAGTGTCGTCCTCCAATGCGGTCCGGGCCCCCTCGCCCGGCCGCTCCATTCTTGAATTTTACTGTAGCATGCCGCGTTTGGGCCCACCAAGACCCTCAAACAGCGTCACAGTCTACGCCGGTGCCCCGGCGGTGCCTTGCGCAATCTGCACGATTTTCGCAGCGATTTCCTCAGGCGCCAGAACATAGTCAATCCACCCGCTCGCGATGGCGCTTGCGGGCATATCGGGCAGCAAGGCCGTGTCGGGCTTCTGCGCAATGGTAATGCCGCCGACCTCTTTGATGCCTAACAGCGCTTCCGCGCCATCGCCATCATAGCCCGAGACAATGACGGCGATGATCTTGCCGTCCCAATGCTCGGTCAGGGACCGCAGAAAGACCGTAATCACGTTGGGCCAGCCCCTGGGTTTGGAGATCGGCTTGAGACGGAATTCCCCATCGAGAACATGCAGATCGTGCTGCGCCGGAATGATGAACACACGGTTGGGCCTGATGACCAATTCATCCGTGATCAGTTCAACCGGCATCGACGTGTAGTACGAGAGAATTCCATCTAGCTGGGTCGTTACGACTCTGAGGTGATTGACGATGACAATGGCGACACCCATGTCGGCCGGAAGATTTCTCAGTAATCTTGTGTAAGCGTCCAGGCCGCCCGCCGAACCGCCCACACACACGACTGGAAAGTCATTCGCAGTGCTGTGCGCTTTCATCATCGTTCACCCGGCATCAAATCTCTTGCGCGAATTGCCGTCGCGCTTGCCTCATTGCGACGCCCATCCACGATGACGATAGCGGGAGGCCTCTGCAAATGCAGCTTGCGCCCGAAACGCTGCATCGTCTTGGCGCGCAAAGGCGCCAGCACGCTGCCGGGACGCAGGATTACCGCCATGGGCAAGAGCGCCGCAATGTCCGTCCAGCGCCGCCAGCGGTGGAATTGGTCCAGATTGTCGCTGCCCATCAGCCAGACGAATGGCACCTCGCCAAAGCGCCGTTGAAGCACCCTTAACGTGTCGATGGTGTAGGTGGTGCCGAGCGTCTGTTCCAAGCCGCTGACGACCAGGCGCGGATTGCGTCCGGCCAGCGCGCGCGCGCCCGCAAGGCGCTGGGCGAAGGGCGCCATGCCGGACGGCGATTTCAGCGGGTTCTGCGGCGCGACCAGCCACCAGACATAATCGAGGCCGAGGCGCTTCAGCGCGATCTCGCTGACATAGAGATGCCCCGCATGCGCCGGATTGAACGATCCGCCCAAGAGGCCGATGCGCAGGCCGCGCGCGACTGGGCCGGGCGGTGTGAGCCAGTTCATGGCCGCGTTTGACCGTTGCCGCTCACGATATATTTGAAGGTGGTGAGCTGTTCGACGCCGACCGGGCCGCGCGCATGCAGCTTGCCGGTGCCGATGCCGATCTCGGCCCCCATGCCGAATTCACCGCCATCGGCGAATTGGGTGGAGGCGTTCCACATCACGATGGCGGAATCGAGCGCGCAGAGGAAGCGTTCGGCAGCGGCCTTATCCTCGGTGACGATGCTTTCGGTGTGATGCGAGCCATAGGTTTCGATATGACGGATCGCCTCCTCCACACCGTCCACGGTTTTGACCGAGATGATGGCGTCGAGATATTCGGTGCGCCAATCCTCTTCGCTGGCTAGCTTGGCCTGTGCAAAGGCAGCGCAGACTTCCGCGTCGCCGCGGATTTCGCAGCCTGCCGCGCGCAAATCTTCGAGGATCGCAAGACCCAGCGGCTTCAGCACCGCGCGGTCGATGAGCAACGTCTCCGCCGCGCCGCAGATTCCGGTGCGGCGCATCTTGGCATTCAGCACAATGGCGCGCGCCATTTTGGGATCGGCCGCTTGGTGAACATAGACGTGGCAAATGCCTTCGAGATGGGCGAGCACCGGCACCCGCGCCTCGCTCTGCACCCGCCCGACGAGACCCTTACCGCCGCGCGGAATGATAAGATCTATAGCGCCGTCCAGCCCTGCCAGCATCATGCCGACGGCGGCGCGGTCGATGGTCGGCACCATTTGCACCACGTCGGGCGAAATATTCGCGGCGGCAAGTCCTTCGCGCAAAGCGGACAGAATTGCCGCCGAGGAGCGCGCGGATTCCGATCCACCGCGCAGGATCGCCACATTGCCGGATTTGAGGCAGAGCCCGGCGGCGTCCGCCGTCACATTGGGGCGGCTTTCATATATAATTCCGATGACGCCGATGGGCGTGGCGATGCGCGCGATGTCGAGGCCATTGGGCTGTGTCCAGCGCGCCAACTCGCGGCCCACCGGATCGGGCAGCGCGGCAATATCCTCTAGGCCCCTTCGCCATAGCTTCGATGCGTTTGTCGTCGAGCGCCAAGCGGTCGAGCAGCGCGGCGCTCAACTTGTTGTCTTCGGCGCTCGCCATGTCTTGTGTATTGGCGGCGAGAATATCGTTCTTGTGCGCGCGGATCGCGGCGGCGGCGGCCATAAGCCCCGCGTTCTTCTTATCCGCCGGCGTTTCGCGCAACGCACGCGCCGCACCGCGCGCGGCGACGCCAAGCGCGTGCATTTGGCTGGAAAGGGGTTCGCGCGCGTTCATATCAGTCCCGTCAGCGCCAGATCGTCGCGATGGATCATCTCGTCGCGGCCACGATAACCGAGGATCGCTTCAATTTCGAGGCTGCGCTTGCCCGCGATGCGCTCGGCATCGCTGGCGCCATAAGCGGCGAGTCCGCGTGCGATTTCGCGCCCATCGCTGTCGCGCACCACCACCGCATCGCCGCGCTCGAAGCGCCCATCGATTTGGCGGATCCCAGCGGGCAGCAAACTCTTGCCCGAGACCAGCGCCTTGACCGCGCCGGCATCGATGATGAGCGTGCCCTGCGGTTTGAGCACGCCCGCGATCCAGCGCTTGCGCGCGGCGGCGGGTGTGGTCGAGGCGCGAAAATGTGTGGCGCGCGCGCCGGCGCGAACCGCCGCAATCGGGTTCAGCGTCTCGCCCTTGGCGATAATAACTTCGCAGCCCGCCGCGGTCGCGATCTTGGCGGCGATGATTTTGGATTCCATGCCGCCGCGTCCGACACCCGACACCGAACCGCCCGCCATGGCTTCGATCTCATGGGTGATCGCGGCGACGTCGGGAATGTGCCGCGCCTGCGCATCGCGCGAGGGATCGGCGCTGTACAGCCCATCGACATCG
Organism: uncultured Alphaproteobacteria bacterium; assembly: GCA_963849895.1. Classification (GTDB taxonomy): domain Bacteria; phylum Pseudomonadota; class Alphaproteobacteria; order Micropepsales; family Micropepsaceae; genus Rhizomicrobium. The sequence continues at coordinate 382,857 of CAWKIU010000019.1, read as the reverse complement.
GAGAGCAGCACCAGGCAATCGGCTTCCATCATCGAGGCGACGCGAGCCGCCAAACGGTCATTGTCGCCGAAGCGGATTTCGGCGGTCGCCACCGTGTCGTTCTCGTTGATCACTGGAACGCTGCCAAGTTCCAGCAGCGTCTTCAAAGTGGCGCGGGCGTTGAGATAAAGGCGGCGTTCTTCGGTGTCGTCGAGGGTGAGAAGGACTTGCGCGGCGACGATGTCGTGGCTTGCCAAGATGTCCGCATAGGCCTGCGCCAAGCGCACTTGGCCCGCCGCCGCAGCCGCCTGACTTTCCTCCAGCTTAAGCGCGCCGCTGCGAAGCCCAAGCGCGCGGCGCCCCAGCGCAATTGCGCCCGAGGAGACCAGCAGCACATGCTTGCCCTCGCGCTTCAACGCCACGATGTCGGCGCTCAAGGATTCCAGCCAAGCGCGGCGCAAGGTACCGGTTTCGGCATCGACCAAGAGGGCAGAGCCGACCTTGACGACAATGGTGCGCGCGGAAGCGAGGCTGTCGGTCATGGCACCCAGGATCGCGCGGGCGTGCCCTGTTTCTTTTCCATGGTGCGGCGCTTGGCGATTTCCTTCGCCAGAGCGCGCAGCACTTCGTTGACGCCTTCGCCCGACACGCCCGACATCACGAACACATCATGGCCGCAGGCTTTCTTGAGCGCGGCGCGCTTCTTGGTCAGCTCCGCCTCTGGAATTGCATCGGCTTTGTTGAGCACGACGATCTCCGGCTTCTTGTCCAGCCCTTGGCCGTAAGCCACCAGCTCGGCGCGGATAGTCTTGTAGGCCGTGGCAATCGCGCTTTCGGTGCCGTCGATCAGATGCAGGATCGCGCCGCAGCGTTCGGCATGGCCCAAAAATTTATCACCCAACCCGACGCCGTCATGGGCGCCTTCGATTAGCCCCGGCAGATCGGCCAGCACGAAATCGGTCGAGTCGATGCGCACCACGCCAAGCTGGGGATGCAGCGTCGTGAAGGGATAATCGGCGATCTTAGGCCGCGCCTGCGAGACGCGCGCCAGGAAGGTGGATTTGCCCGCATTGGGCAAGCCGATCAGCCCGGTATCGGCGATCAGCTTGAGCTTGAGGACGATGGCCTTTTCTTCGCCCGGCTGGCCGGGATTGGCGAAACGCGGCGCCTGATTGGTCGCGCTTTTGAAATGCGCGTTGCCGAAGCCGCCATTGCCGCCGCGCAAGAGCATGATGCGCTCGCCCGGCGCGGCCAGATCGGCAATCGGCGTCTCGCCGTCTTCCTCATAAATTTGCGTGCCGACGGGAACCTTCATGATCGCGTCGTCACCGCCAGCGCCCGACATATCCTTGCCCATGCCGCCTTCGCCGTTCTTGGCGCGGACATGCTGCTGGAAGCGATAATCGATGAGCGTGTTGAGATTTTCCACCGCCTCGACCCAGACGTCGCCGCCCTTGCCGCCATCGCCGCCCCACGGGCCGCCATATTCGATGAATTTCTCGCGGCGAAACGCGACGCAGCCGTTACCGCCCGCGCCCGATTCGATAAATACTTTGGCCGTGTCGAGGAACTTCATCTTATCCTGCCTTCAAGCCGCCTTTTTTCGCCCGAAATTCTCGCGCGTCAATGTCATCATACGGCAATAGACGTCGTGGCCGCGCGCCAGACTGAGGGCTGGTTCGCAGCCGTCATGCCCAAACCCCAGCTTTTCGAGCACCCGCCCCGAGGCCGGATTGTCGTGAAACCAGCCCGCCGTGACGCTTGTCGCCTTCAAATCGTGGAAGGCGAAGGAGATCACCTTCTTCGTCGCCTCGCTCATATAGCCGTGACCCCAATAGGGCTTGCCGAGCCAATAACCGAGCCGAAAGCGGCCTTCCTTTAGCCGCACGCCACAGCAGCCCATGAACCTCACGCCGTCCTTCTGCTCGATGGCGAAGTCGAATTTCTCGCCCCTGGCGCGCCCTTCGATCGCGCGCGCCACGAAGTCATGCGCGTCGGATTCGCGAAACGGATAAGGCACGCTCGCCAGGTTTTTCGAGACGTCGTAATCGCCGATCCAACTGGTGATTGCCGGCACGTCGCGAAAATCCGGCGGGCGCAAGAGCAATCTCTCCGTTTCCAGGCATCTGGACATGATGTTCCCTCCTTCTGCGAGGGAACAAAAAAGGGAGATGGCGGACCATCTCCCTCGCTGTCTGGGCCGCCAATATCATGGCGGCCTATGTCTTCAGCCGCCTATTCTGCCGCGATCTTTGCCGCCGGAGCATTCGCCATAAGCACGGATACGAACGTGCGGCGCTTGAAGCCCTTGCGGAATGTGACGTGGCCGTCCTTCAGCGCGAACAGCGTATGGTCCTTGCCCATGCCGACATTCTCGCCCGGATGAAATTGGGTGCCGCGTTGGCGCACGATCACGTTGCCGGCGGAAATTTTTTGACCGCCGAACAGCTTGACGCCGAGCATCTTGGGATTCGAGTCGCGACCGTTGCGCGAAGAACCGCCTGCTTTTTTGTGAGCCATGATCTGGTTCCTTAGGCCGAGATGCCGGTGATCTTGATCTTGGTGAAGGGCTGACGGTGACCACGCTTCCTATGCGTGTTCTTGCGGCGCTTCTTCTTGAAGGCCACAACCTTCTCGCCCTTGCCCTGCGCGATGATTTCGGCGCTGACCGAAGCGCCCGCAACCAGCGGCGCGCCGGTCTTGGGTGCATCGCCGCCGAGCAGCAGAACCTCGCCCAAAGTGAGCGTGGCGCCGACTTCGCCTGCGACCTTTTCGATGCTCAGGACTTCGTCCTTGACCACCTTGTACTGCTTGCCGCCCGTGCGGACCACCGCGAACATGAGCTAAATCCTTGAAAAGATTATATATCCCCGGCGGACCAAGCCCGCGAGGAGCCGCGCAATATACTGACGCGAACGCTGGGGTCAAGCCGCACAGCCAAGGCCTTCACCCGGTCACCGCGCACCGCCGGAACGGAGCGGCGCAGGGATCCCACCCCAAAAATAGAAAAGTCGAATTCAAATACCGATTTTTCGATGTATCGCATTGATTCGTCTGTTAATTCCCTTTCCTAGCCCGCCGACGCCAAACGACATGAGCGTGCATTGAGGCGACCGGTGGATGCTTTCGAACATTGGTCGACGCACTCCTTGAACAAACCAGGAACATCATACATGATCCTTTTCGTCTAGGCAAGTCAGTAAGGTTTGAAAAACCTAATCTCGGCGGGGCGGACCCGGCGGCTGGGATTAATCCTTTCTCGCCAGGGTCCGCACCGCTCCCAGCAGAATAACGCGGGCGGTGAACCAGACCACCGCGACATCAAGAATGACCAACGGGTAGAGCCAAAGGCCAAGGAGTTCGTGCCGACCGCCTTCGGCCTCGGATTGGCCGAAGAAAAAATCGCCGTGCGCCGAGACCCACAATCCGACATGGTCCGGGTCGAACGGCTTTATCAGTGCAGCGCCGACGCCACCGACCGCGAAGATCACCAGGACCAGCACGGCCAGAAACGCGAGCGCAGCTGCGACGCTTCGATGCACCCGCTTCAGCACGACCGAAAGTACCCGCGACGGGCTTTGGCTGGCCAGGGCATCGGAAATCTCCATCTCGTCGATGAAGCGGCGTGCGTAGGTCTCGGCCGCTCCAAACGCCGCCAAGGCTTGCCCGGGCGATTGGCCCTGATCGATCCGGGCCAAAACATGAACCCGCGTCTCCTCGACAATCTCCTCACGGTCGCGTTCAGGCAATGCGGCGAGCGCCCACCTGAACCGACGAAGATAAGCCTTGAGCTCGGCGTCGAGAGTCTGGTCCACGTCAAGCCTCCAGGAATGCGTTGAGCGCGGACGAGACGCGGCGCCACTCGGCGGCAAGCGCATCGAATTCTTCTGCGCCCAGCGGCGTTAGCACATAGTATCGGCGTGGTCGACCGCCCCCCGAATCGATGCGCCACTCGGATTTGATTGTGCCCGACTTCTCGAGACGGTGAAGCAGGGGATAGATCGTCCCCTCCGCCACGTTCAGGCCCGCGTCACGGCGCAGACGCTCAAGGATCTCCAGCCCGTATTCAGGTCCATCCCGCAGGAGCCGCAACAAGGCGATCTCCATGAGTCCGCGCAGGAGCTGAGTCTTGCGCGCCTCGGTCGAAGTTTCGACGATGCCGCTCATGCCCTTGACCGGTCGTCAGAGCGTCCAGACGTCAAATCCGCCTCGCAGGAAGGTGAGTAAGGAAACCGCCGTGAGGATCACTGCGGTGACGGTGTAGCGCAGTTTGCGCCATTTGCTCCAGCCCTGGCCGCGCCAGATCGGCAGAACCATGACGAGGCAAGCGAGCGACAGCAGCGCCGCCCCCAGGCCGACCCAGGCGAAGGCGGTAATAAACGGTCCAGGCCAGCTAAAGATGATGGCGGCATCGCTCGTCGCGCTGGGCAGCCAAAGCCCCAAGGCGACCATGGCCGTCAACCACGCCAGGGCCGTGGCGGATTGCATGTGACCGGCCACCCCTTGGGCCACGGACGTCGGCAAGTCACGGCGCCGGACGCACAGCCCGACCAATGTTGCCACCGCCGCCGTCGCCCCCAGCCCCAGGATAAGGAGGTAGGTGACCGGGTCCTGCCACCATGCGGCTCTTTCGCCCTGACTGGTGTTGTCGCTGGTCCGATATTCGATGGCTTGCCCATCCTGCAGGTCGAAGCTCAGGACGTTGGGGCCATCCTTCTGGCGAAAGCGTCCGGGGCCATCGAGGACATAGATGTGACTGCCGACACCCGCCAAGCCGCCCTCGACGGCGCTGATCTTGGTGACGCTCAATAGCTCGATGAACCCTTCCAGACCGTGATAATCCCGGCGGGTGCTGACCCACGTCCCCTCATAGGGTGCGATCGTCGCCGCGTCGACCTTCGCGGGCGCCACCGAAGCGGGGGCAGCTCCGCTGTAGAAATGCTCGACGATGAGATCGGGCAGTCGTTTGGCGAACTTGGCCCCGGTATCGGTGTTGGTCACGACGAAGATGCCGAGCTCAAGCGCCGGCACCACGACCATGTCACCGTGGAACAGCGCCGTGTCTCCGCCGTGGCCGAAGCCCGTGAACCCGCCGGGCAGAGGAAGCTCCATAAAGCCGTGGTCCCAGCCATTGATGCCGGGCGGCACCTTCAAGAGCGGCGTCCGGAACGCTTTGGCGGTCGCCGGGTCGTAAACGCGTTCGCCGTCGAGCTCACCGCCGTTCAGTTGGGCGATCATGTAGCGCGCCATGTCATTGGCATTCGACCAGGCCGAGCCGGCCGGTGGGATCGAACACAGTTCGACCTTGTCCTTGCGAAAGTCGCCGTCGGCCCAGCTGAAGCCGTCCGAGGTCTTGTCGACCAGCGCCTTCGGCATGGGTGCCGGCAAGCCCTCAATCCCTGGCCGTGGGTCCCGCAGGGTCGTCGAGCTCATGCCGAGTGGCGCGATGATCTCGTTCTCGATGACTGTTTCGTAGTCCTCACCCTCAAGCTGGGCGACGATATACCCGGCAAGGGCCGCGCAGTAGTTGCAGTAGCTCGCGTCAGCCCCAGGCTCGCGCACGCGGCTGGGGCGATGGTCGAGCAGGTATCTTCTTAGCGCGACTACTTTCTTCGGATCGTTGACCACCATCCCGGTCAATTCCTGGTCTTCGACGCCGGCCGAATGCGCCATCAGATCGCTAACGAGGATCGGCCGGGAAAGACCTTCCTGCGGGAACCGCATATCCGCCGGGAGGTAGGCGTTCACCGGATCGTCGAGCTTGACCCTTCCCTTCTCCACTTCCCGCATGAGTGCGATCCAGGTGAAGGTCTTGGTGGTCGAGCCGAGACGAAAAATCGTGTCGGGCGTGACCGGCCGCCACGGGGCGAGCGAGGCGGCGCCGTAGCCCTTTAGCAGGATCGGCTGGCCGTGCTGAACTACCGCCACCGAGACCCCGGCAATGTGATCGGCCCGCATCGCATCGGCGACAACACCGCCGACGAACGCGTCAAGCGCCGAGGGTGAAGGCGCCTCCCTAGTCGGCCCAGCCTGATGCGACGTCTCCAAGGTCTCCCCCGCCGCCCGGCCCGGCGCAGCAATCGCCCACGCGGCGAGAAGTGGGATCAGCATTTTGGAGGCGCTCATATCATGTTCTTTCATATATAATGTTACACATGCCTTGTAATGCATGATAAATGCCCACGCAAGCGCTGATCTCGCCAGGCTGGGTGGTCAGGTCGGATTGCCCTCCTGCGGGTCGGTCGATGTGGGGATCACCGTGCAGGGCCCATAGAGGGTGTTTTTGTAGGACACGACGATGACCGGTCGCGTTTTCCAGAACTCGGGGAGCTGGGCGTCCTTCCAGAAATCGCAATAGTAGATATTCCGAATTTTTGGGGCCGATGTAATGCGCGGTTTGATGCGCGGCGGCTTGCCCTCCGCACGTCTTCCAGCTCTTGTCACTGCCGCCGGGAAGCGTGCAGGTGCGCGCTTCCTGGAGTTCTTCGCGGCGCAAAGGGCACTCAGGAGAAGCTGCTTTAGGCGGAATTGGCGTTCGGTGACGCATCAGCCCCCCGGTTGTCATGGCCCGCAAAAGCGGGCCATCCAGATGACGCCGGTTCGGGCGCCGGAGGATATGCGCTGTACCTGCCTTTGAAGACCTCGCCAAATTTCAACTGGATGGCCCACCTTTGCGGGCCATGACAGTGTGTAATTGGTGACAGCGCGTAATTGGCGACAGCCCTCTCTCAGCGGGTGTTACGCGCCGTCCCCTTTGTCGTCTTTCTTCTTTGCCGTCATGAACAATCCGGCTGCGGCGGCGAGGGACAGGACGAGGCCGATGAAGACGCCGGTGAATTTGGCGAAGGTGGCCCTTAGCGCCAGCTGGGCCAGCATGTCGCTCGGCCCATGCGCCAGCATGAAGATCTGAAGCCCGTTCTCGCAGGCATCGAACAACGCACCCTGCCACCGGCGCCATGGCGAAAATCGCCATGATCCGGTTGAGCCTGCCCGGTTTCGGCGTGAAACGCTCGCGCGCCGCGATGGAGCCGAAATAAAGCGCCGCGGCATAGAGCGGCATGAAGAGGTAATCGAAGCCCAGCGCAAAGCCCGCCAGCGCCGCGTCGGGCAGAGCGGTCCAGTGATCCATGATGACGCGAATGCCCCAGCCGCTGGGCACGGTCTGCAAATCGCTTGCGCCATAGCCCGTCCGGGCGCGCAGCACGGTGTCGAGCCCCGACAGAACCGCCAGCGCGCCGACGGCCGCCGCGCTCGTCCAGGCCCAGCGGGCATTGAGCGACGCTCTGCTTAGTTGCATCTTGTCCTCCCCTTTGTGCGGCACGCCCTCTACATGCGCCCCTTGCTCGACATTCTCTACAATTTCCGCTGGGTTTGCGAAGGCGAAGCCGCGCGCGCCTCGCAGGCACATTTCGGCGGGTTGAAGCGGCTGATGGTGCGCCACGGCCTCAAATCCATTGTGAATCTGCGCGGCGAGAACGCCGATCTGTCCTGGTGGCGCTATGAGAAAAGGGTGTGCGAGGCGCTCGGCGCGCGTCATTTCGACACCATGCTGGATTCGCGCAAGCTTCCGACGCAAGCGATGCTGGCGCGGCTGATGGCGGCATTCGATGAGGCGCCGAAGCCCTTCCTGCTCAAATGCTCGGGCGGGCAGGACCGCACGGGCTTCGCCGCCGCGCTTTATCTCATCCATCGCGGCGGATGGGGCGCACGCGCCGAGGCCATGGAACAATTCGCCGGCCGCGCCAAAAAGCACCAGCGCTGGTCCAAGCTCTTCGTCGGGTTTGCCGAGGAGGAAGCTTATGGCCGCCCGCTCGGCGATTTCATCGCAAATGGCTATGCGCCGGAACGCTTTGCCGAATGGCTGAACGCGCACGGCAATGGCGACACGTTCGAGCGCATCTTCGTGGTGCCGACCCGCAGCCCCTGGCAGCTTTGAATTATCCCAGAAAAGAAGACGCCCGGCAGGAGAAATCCTACCGGGCGTCGATTGCGCCGTTACGCGCTGAGTGTCGGGAGGGGATGACCGACACCGCTTACGAAGGCTTCGTCCGGCTTGCGAGCGGGGGGGCAGTGCTTGCCAGACGTTTCGTCCTCCGCACCAGTAATCTATGCAATTTCGCCACACATTTCAACTATTTTCTGCAAAACCTGCATGCTTAAGATATTTTTAATGACAGTGCTAAAATTAGCACGATCAAAATTCAGCCCGGCAATGCCGCTATTTTTTTTGCGATCATGCGCCGCCACGCCTCGGAGAGCGCCAAAGCATCGTGAATTCGTAGCAAGGTCTCGCGCGCGATGCGCGGATGAAGCGCGGCGAGGAAGGTTTCGCGCACATTCGGACCGCCGCTGGCGAAGACGCGTGACAACATCGCGCCCTGCACGGGCGCATCGCCCTCTTCGATCACGCGCATATACCAGCCGCAGCGCGCCGACAGCGTCATCTGCCCCGGAACATCGTCACGCTGCGTGTGAAGCGCGAGCTTGAAGCAAGGCGCGCGCGGCTGGCAGATTTCCAGCAGCACCTCACCCCAGCGAAACCGATCGCCGATCGCGACATCGGCTTCATCCGCGCCGCGCAGCGTGAGATTTTCGCCGAAGGTGTTCGGCGCGCAGACGAGGCTGTGCTGCGCCGTCCACCATTCCCAATGCTCAGACGGATAAGCATAGACCGCCTTGTCCACGCCGCCATGAACTTCGAGATCGGCTACTCCATCGCCGTATATGCCGAGCTGGCCGACAAACACGGGCGCATGCACCGGCGCTTTGGCGATGCCGGAAAGAACATCCTCGCCATGCGTTACCGCCAGCACGCGCGGCAAGCCGACATTGACGGACAGAATGGAAATCGCTTCGGCGCTCATGCCGCAAGGCTAGCAAAGCACCGCGGCGAAATCACGCCGCGGGTGGAGCAGCGGCGGCCATTGTCTTTTGCCAGGCGGGCAGCGCGGACACCACCCCATACCAGCGCCGTATGTTCACATAAGGCTCCAAGGGGAACTTCGCCTGCTCGGCCAAATTCAGCGGCGAGGCGATGGCAAAATCCGCAATGGTCGGCTTATCGCCGCAGATGAATTTGCGCGTTGCCAGTTGCGCCTCAAGCACGGTGGCGAATTGATGAAAGCGTTGCTCGCCTTTGGCGATTTCGGCGGGGTCCGGCGCGCCCATCTTGAGAACCTGCTTCACCAAATTTTCGAAGATAAAAATCACGCAAGCGGGATCCCAGTGGCAGGAATCCCAGAACAGCCAGCGCGTTACATCGGCGCGGCCGCGTTCGTCCATCGGCAGCAATCCAGTGTCGGGTTTCTTGGCGGCGAGATATTGCAGGATGGTATTGGATTCCCACAGCACGAAGCCGTCGTCCTCCAGTACGGCATGCGTGCATTGGGATTGAGCGCCAGAAATTCCGGGCGCTTCTGCTCGCCCGAGCCGAGATTGACCATAATGAACTCGTAGTCGAGACCCAGATGGTTTGCGGCGGCCAGCACCTTGAAGCCGCGCGGGCTCAGCGGGAAGGCGTGCAGTTTCAAGCTCATGTTGGTTCTCCAAGCGTGGGTTGATTTCCTGGGGCGGGAAACCGCAGGCCGGCGACAAAGGTCAGGGCCGCAGCAATCAACAACATGTGTGCAGCAAAGAAGGCGCCCAAGAATGTGTAGAGGAGGACGGCTGTGCTTGCGGGCAAGAGCGCCAGGAGCACGACGACGGACTTCGTGGCTGCTCGAGGACGGATCGCGATCCAACCATAGATCGCGGCAAGCAGGAACATCGTCGCGGAGTCGCCAAGCCAAAAGACCTTGAGCGAATTGCCGAAAAATGCTGGCAGATTAGACCCTGTAATCGCAGCTACCGCTTTGCCGTAAGCGGCGGCGTGCATGACGCCGCCGAGCGCCAGGATCAGCGACGACAACGTGAGTAGAACCCTTGGAAACCAACCGGCCATCGAATGTCCTCCTTCGCAGTGGCGTATTACGTCGGTAAAATCTGATTGAGCTGTGCGACCAGCGTGCGGTCATGCGCGGTTGGAAGTGGCCAGTCCGTTCCTGCGGTCGCCTGCCCCAGGATCAGCAGCAGCGCAAACATGCCCCCAAAGAGCAAATTCTTGAGATCGAAACCTTGCATCATTTCTGTGCGACCTCCGCATAGAGGGCGAGCAGGCCGCTCCAGCCTTGCGGCGAATCCGTGGCGGCGCGAATGGCTTCGGCATCGATCGCCGTGATGCGATGTTCCAACTCGACGCGCGTGACGTTGTCGCTTTCCGCGATGAAGCGGACTTCCACTTCGCTGTCGACGTTTTCGTCATATTTGAATTGGCTGTTGAGATGCCAAGAGAGCACGAGTTTCGCCGGCGGTTGCCATACGAGAACCTCACCCCAAAGACATTCCGAGCCGTCGATGCCTTTTTCGTACCAGCGCCCGCCTTGGCGCGGTTCGATGATCGCGTCCTGCATTTCGACCGGCGCGATGTGATGGGCTTTCGGCCACCAGCTGCCGAAGCGCGCGGTGAAGACCTCGAAAGCGCGGGCCTGTGGCGCGTTCACGACAATGGATTTGCGCACCGGCGCGGGCGTGATTTTATGCGTGCTCATGTCTTCTCCGGGTCTATGAGGGTTTTGACTTTTTGCGTTGAATCTTTTTCGGCTTCGATACGAAAAGCTTCGAGCGGATCGTCCCAAAACTGATCGAGCCAGCGGCGAAGCTCGCCCAGCCCTTTGGGATCGATGTGATAGACGCGGCGCGCGCCTTCGGCCCGGTCGTCGACCAATCCGGCCTCCTTCAGCACCTTGAGATGCTGCGATACCGCCGGGCGGCTCACCGCCAAGCCTTTGGCGATCACGCCCACCGGCATGGCGCCGCCGCGCAGCCGCTCGAAGATTTTTCGGCGGGTGGGATCGGCCAGGGCAGGCAAAGCATTCATGTAAGTCATGACTTACGGTAAGTCAGTACTTACGCGATTGTCAAGCGGCCTGGCGCAACGCTGCGCCGAAGGCGGCGAAGATCGCTCTGGAGACCACATTCTCGTCCCAGCGCCATTCGGGATGCCATTGGGTGCCCAGCACGAATCCCGTCCCCGGCAGAGAGACCGCTTCGATCTGTCCGTCGGGAGCCGCCGCATCGGCGTGGAGCGGCGGGGCAAGCTTGTCGATGCCCTGATTGTGCAGCGAGTTCACATCAAAGAGGCGCGCGGAAACGATCCTTGCCAGCAAGCCGCCCTCCGCGACCGTCACCTTATGGGCGGGACCGTATTGCTCCTCGAGTGGGGCCGTGAGGTCTTCGCGGTGGTCGAGACGGCCCTCTACCTCATGCACATGCTGATGCAGCGTGCCGCCAAGCGCGACATTCAATTCCTGAAAACCGCGGCAGATGCACAGCACCGGCTTGCCAGCGGCAATGGCGGCACGGATTAGCGGCAGAGCGGTGGCGTCGCGGCGTTTATCCTGCTGCACGCCCCGGCGCGGATTGGGCCCGCCGTAATGGCTGGGCGACACATTCGACGGCGATCCGGTGAACATTAAGCCCGCGACATTCGCCAGGATATCGCGCGGCGCTAAGCGGCGGGTCGAGCGATGGAATGAGCAGCGGCAGCGCATCCGCGCCGCCGCGCAGCGCGTTCATGTATTTCTCGCCCGCCATGTGGAAGGGATGATTGCTCACCATGCGGTGATCGCAGATCAGTCCGGCAACGGGTAATGATGCGCGCATGCGTCTTGACTGTCAGTCCCTTGGCTTGACGCCGACCGGCCGTTTCATATCGCTCAGCACGAAGAGCCAAGGCGGAATTTCGACGCCCTGTTCAAGCGAGCGCAGCGCAACGGTTGTCTGCAGTCCCTGATCGTCGATCACCGTCCATTGCCGCAGTTCAAGCTCCGGCTCGGAAAACACCATGGAGATATTGGCCTGATTGCGATTCTTACTGGTGCGCGCGTTGACCACGATGCTGCCCGGCTCATGCTGCACCGATACGATCGCATCATTGTGGAGCAGGTCGATCTTGTCGGCGAGGATCAGATCGAGCGGCGTCGACGACAAGGGATAGCGGTCGACCGTCTTGAGCTTCTTGTTGGCCACCGCGACGGTGTGCCCGTCGGAGACCATCAGCGTCGGATTCGGCGGCAGATATTCGAAGCGTATCCGCCCCGGTTTTGCCAGATAGAACTTGCCCTGATCGACCTGGCCCTCCGGCCCGATCTGCACGAACTCGCCCTGCAGCGTGCGAATGGAATTGAGATAGGCGCTGACGCGGTCCAGATCCGCGCGGTCGGCGGCGCTGAATTCGATCAGGCGCTTGGGCGCGAGCTGCCCGGCCCCGCCAAGGCCGAGAGCCAATACCGCACAGAGAACCAAGCTTGTCAGCCGATGCATCGCGGATTTCTTAGAGCCTGTTTGCGGCGGAAGAAAGAGCAAGTCCGTTATGCCGCCTGACCTGCGCTGTGGACGACCTTGCTGGCGCTCAATCCGTCGATCAAGAGTTTCAGCACGCCGTCGAGCTCGCGTTCAAGCTTGGGCAGGGTCAATTTCGACCACAGCTGCGGATAGTGGAATTTCATCAGGGCGGATTGCATCATCTCGGCGGTGAACTCCTTGTCAGCGGCGCGGAAGTCGCCGGCCCGCTCGCCGTCTTCGAGCAGTTCCACCAGAAGCTTGCGTTCGCAGGCCATCATGCGGTTGGCGTATTCCGGCCGTTCTTCGGTGATCACCCGCGCCATTTCGTAAATCCGCGGATTTTTCTCCAGCAGATTATAGGTGTGCCGCATTTCCCCGAAGAAATAGTCGTACAGCCGTTCGCGCGCGTTCTTGCCGGGCATGGCCATCACGATGCGGACCTGATCCTGATGCTGTTGGAATTCGGCGGTAGCGATGGCCTCGGCGATATCCAATTTGCCGGGGAAATAGCGGTAGAGATTACCGGGAGACATGCTGCAATCGGCCGCCACTTCGGCCATGGTGGTCTTGGCATAGCCGTAATGCCAAAAACGCTTCTTGGCGGCGTCGACGATTTGGTCGCGTACGGTGTCTTTTTCGGCCATCAGCCTTGTTCCTTGCGTCGGCGATTTCGACCGGAGGTGCACGAATTCTACGGTTTAGGATAGTATTAGCGCCTGAATAATCAACAAATTGTTCAATCTTCCGCACTGCGTCATAAATGAACACGGACCGGGAAAATGTCAGAACGCGCTGAAAAAACAATGCCATACCAGAAGATTGGTGTGATCGGGGCCGGGGCCTGGGGCACCGCCCTGGCTCTGACCGCCGCCCGCGCCGGGCGCGATGTGACGCTCTGGGCCCGTGAAGCCGAGGTGATCGAATCGATCGACCGCCACCCGCGAAAACACCGTCTTCCTGCCCGGCATCACTCTTCCCGCCGCCATTGTCGCAACAGGCGATCTGGCGGCGGCATCGGACGCCGAAATCCTATTGATTGCGGCCCCGGCCCAGCATCTGCGCGCCAGCCTTGCCGAAATTGCCCGCCATGCCCCCAAAGGCATCGCCCTGGTGGTCTGCGCCAAGGGCATTGAGCGGGCGAGCGGCAAGCTTGTCACCGAACTCCTCGCCGAGACCGCGCCCGGTTTCGAGCCCGCGATTTTGTCGGGACCTTCCTTCGCGCTGGATACCGCACGAGGCCTACCGACGGCGGTCACGGTCGCGGCGAAGTTGCCCATTGCGCTGCGCCTGCAAGCGAGCCTTGGCCACGCAGCGTTCCGTCCCTATGCCAGCGATGATATTCTGGGCGTGGCGCTCGGCGGCGCGGCGAAGAACGTCTACGCCATCGCCTCGGGCATCGTCGATGGACTTGGTCTTGGCGAGAGCGCCCGCGCCGCGCTTCTGGCGCGCAGTTTTGCCGAACTGGTGCGGCTGGGCGATGCGCTTGGCGCGCGCGCCGAAACACTGACGGGATTGTCGGGCCTGGGCGATCTGGTGCTCACCGCCACCAGCCCGAGCTCGCGCAATTTCCGCTTCGGCCAACAAATCGGACGCGGGCGCACGCCGCAAGAACTCAGCGCACCGGGACAGCCCTTGGCCGAAGGGGCCGCGACCGCGCCGGCCCTTTTCATCCGGGCGGGGCGGGAGCACATCGAGCTGCCGGTGGCGCATACCGTCGCCAGTGTGCTGGACGGCACGCTGCCGCTCGATGCCGCCGTGGCGCGTTTGATGAGCCGCCCGCTCAAGCCCGAATAGGAGAAACACATGCTGTTCATGTTCATCGCCTTCGACCGCAAAAGCGGCGGCAGTGCCATTCGCGCGGCGACACGTCCGAAGCATGTCGAGTACACCAAGTCGAACGGCAAGGTGAAATTCGGCGGACCTTTTGTCGGCCCCAATGACGACATGATCGGCAGTTTCTCGATCATCGAAGCCGCCGATTACGAGGAAGCCGCGGCCTATACCAAGAACGATCCTTATGCGGTCGCGGGCCTGTTCGAGCGCACCGAGCTGCACCTCTGGAAGCTTTCGATCAACAGCTTCGACAAGCTCTGAACGCTCGCGCGCCGGCCATCCGCGTGGTTTAATGCGGACGCATTTTCGCGCGGGTGAGCCATGTTGTTTGTCGCCATTGCCATCGACAAGGATGATTCGCTTGCGCTGCGCATGGCGACGCGCGACGCCCATTTTGCCTTTGTGCGCGAGACGGGCGTGGTCAAACTCGGCGGGCCGTTCCTCGGCGAACAGGGCGAGATGAAGGGCAGCCTCATCATCTTCGAGGCGCCGGATATCGACGCGGCGAACGCCTGGCACGCGCGCGATCCTTATGTGAAAGCGGGCCTCTTCGCCACCTCGAGCGTCAAGCCGTGGAAAGCGACCTTCAATTCCGTCGAGGCGAAATTCTGATGGCGTATTGGCTGTTCAAGACGGAGCCGGAAACCTGGTCCTGGACCCAGCAGAAAAAGATGGGCGCCAAGGGTGAGCCGTGGACGGGCGTGCGCAATTACCAAGCCGCCGGCAACATGAAGAAGATGATGAAGGGCGAGCGCGGCTTCTTTTATCATTCCGGCCTGGAACGGCGCATCGTCGGCATCGTCGAGGTGACCGTGACCTATCGCGAAGACCCCACCGATCTGACGGGCCGCTTCGGTCTTGTCGTCGTCAAGGCGACGGGCGATATGCCGAGGCCCGTCAGCTTGGCCGAGATCAAGCAGAGCGCCGCGCTGCGGGACATGGTGCTGGTGAAGAACTCTCGCCTGTCGGTTCAGCCGGTGACGCCGGACGAATGGAAATCCGTCTGCGCCATGGGCGCACTGAGCTTAGAGCAAATTCTTCCGCTTTACTGCTGCTGGGGCGTGCTCGTGCTCGCGCCGCCATTGTCGACGGCAGTATCCGCATCGATCGAGTTGCCACTGGTGTCGGTAGGCGGAATTGCATTGCCGGCGGATTGCCCTGCGGCTTCGGCGGCCTTTTCCGCATCGCTTTCGATGCGCACTTGATAGATCGACAATCCGTCCGCGCGTTCGACGCTGTAAAGCGAGATGCACTCCTTGTTCTTCAGCTTGTCGCATTTGACGTCGACAGCCATGTTGTATTGGTCGTTGTCGGCCTGGGCGACGCAGATTCGGCGGCCCTTCACCTCGGTCGACGCGGCTTTGTTGTTGAGCAGCGAGGCGGTCATCGGCACCACACCGTAATCGCGCGCGCGGGTCAGGGTCGCAGTACAGATGGCCTTGCCGCTGGGGCCGAAGAAGCCGCCGAACACGACCACGACGGCCGCGATGGCAACGAGGGCTGCGCCGCCGCCGCCGGCCCACCACCATTTGTGGGTCTTGGTGGATTGCAGGATCGCCGCGAACAGGTTGGAAATCGCCTCGGGCACCGCACTGACCTCTCGTTCTATTTCATCGTCGGAATGACGAAACTGGAATTCTCCCGCACGCCGCCGTCCTTGCCCCTTAGAGCATGAACCGGCCAACGGGCGGTGACCGTCTTGACGCGGGTGTAGAACCGCACGCCCTCGGGCCCATGCTGGTTCATATCGCCAAACGCCGAGCGCTTCCAGCCTCCGAAGCTATGATAGGCCAAAGGCACCGGAATAGGGACATTGATGCCCACCATCCCCACCTTAACCTTGCTGGCAAACTCGCGGGCCGCGTCGCCGTCGCGGGTAAAGATGGCCACGCCATTGCCGTATTGGTGGGATGACGGCAAGGAAAGCGCCTCCTCGAAGTCCTTGGCCCGGGCGATTTGCAGCACCGGACCGAAAATTTCCTCGCGATAAGTTCGCATTTGCCTTGTCACCCGGTCGAACAGCGAGCCGCCCATGAAGAAGCCATCCTCATAACCCTGCAGGCGGAAGCCCCGCCCATCGACCGCCAGTTCGGCGCCCTCCTTCACCCCCATATCGATATAGGAGAGCACCTTGCGGCGATGCTCGGCGGTGATGAGCGCGCCGTAATCGGCGTCCAGGTCCGACGGCGGGCCGATCTTCAGGCTTTCCACCCTTGGTTTCAGCCGCGCCACCAGCGCGTCGGCGATCTTATCCGTCACCGGCACGGCGACCGAGATCGCCATGCAACGCTCGCCCGCCGAGCCGTAGCCCGCCCCCATCAGCTCGTTGGTCACCTGATCGAGATCGGCGTCGGGCATGATGATGGCGTGGTTCTTGGCGCCGCCCATCGCCTGCACGCGCTTTCCATGCGCGGTGCCGCGCGTATAGACGTGCTCGGCAACCGCCGTGGAACCGACGAAGCTGACCGCCTGAATGTCGGGATCGTCCAGGATCGCGTCCACCGCCTCCTTGTCGCCATTGACGACATTGAGGACGCCGGCGGGCGCGCCAGCCTCCATCATCAATTCGGCAAGGCGCAGCGGCACCGACGGGTCTTTCTCCGACGGCTTGAGAATGAAGGTATTGCCGCAGGCAATCGCCACCGCGAACATCCACATCGGCACCATGGCGGGGAAATTGAACGGCGTGATGCCCGCGACCACACCCAAGGGCTGGCGCATGGAATAGATATCAATGCCGGGACCGGCGCCTTCGGTGTATTCGCCCTTTTGCAGATGGGGAATGCCGCAAGCGAACTCGACCACCTCGATGCCGCGCAAGACGTCGCCGCGCGAATCCGCCACCGTCTTGCCGTGCTCGGACGACAGCAGCACCGCCAGCGCATCCATGTTCTTTTCGACCAGCGCTTTGAAATTGAACAGCACGCGGGCGCGGCGCTGGGGATTGATCGCCGACCATTCGGGAAAGGCCTTCGCGGCGGCCCCGACGGCCTGGCGCAATTCATACGCGGAGGCGAAGGGAACCTTCGCCTGGATCTCGCCGGTTGCGGGGTTGAACACGTCGCCGAAGCGGCCCGAAATTCCCTGCACATGGTTGCCCGCGATGAAGTGCGTGAGTTCTTTCATGGCGTTTCCCATCTGATTTTATTTTGAGAATCTTACGCTCAGAATAGAACCATCTTGGAAGGCTTCCAACCTGCATAAATTACAGATATTTGCGCATTTGCAGCGCGTACGGCGCGTAGCCCGCCTTTTCGTAGACCGTCAGCGCATCGCTATTGCGCGCCAGTAGCCCGATACGCAATGAAACAAGCCCGCGCGCCCGCGCCCAATCCTCGCACGCTGCAATCAGGGCGCGACCGACGCCCTGCGCGCGCGACGCTTCCACCACGTAAAGTTCCGCGAGAAAGCCATGGGCGCGCTCCTCGGCGCGAACAAAGACGTCGCCCAATTCTTCGTGGATGAGCGCCCAGCCGATGGCAAGACCGTCCGCATTTTCCGCGATGAAGATTTTTCCCTTTGGCGACTTCGCGCGCGGGATCAGCGCCGCATAATGCTCCTGCGCCATCTGCGCATCGGTTCGACGATTGGCTTCGAACGCGGCTTCGTAGCGCTGCAAGGCGAATATAAAGTCGAGGATCACCGGCTTGTCGCCCGGCAAGTTCGCTTCGCGAATATGGATGGCGGAATTTGCCATCAGATGAGTGGACCCTACGCCCCAGCTTTCAGCGCGGTGAGGACTTCGTCGAGCATCTTCTTGGCGTCGCCGAACAGCATCCGGTTGTTCTCCTTGTAGAACAGCGGATTGTCGACGCCGGCATAGCCCGACGCCATCGAGCGCTTCATCACGATGGAGAGTTTCGCCTTCCACACCTGCAGCACCGGCATGCCCGCGATGGGGCTGTTCGGATCGTCTTCCGCCGCCGGATTGACGATGTCGTTGGCGCCGATGACCATGGCAACATCGGTATCGGGGAAATCGTCGTTCAGCTCGTCCATCTCCAGCACGATGTCGTAAGGCACCTTGGCTTCGGCCAGCAGCACGTTCATGTGGCCTGGCATGCGTCCCGCAACCGGGTGAATGCCGAAGCGGACATTGACGCCCTTATCGCGCAGGAACTTGGTGATCTCATAGACCGTGTGCTGCGCCTGAGCCACCGCCATGCCGTAGCCCGGCACGATGATGACGCTCTTGGCGTCGCGCAACACTTCGGCGGTGTCGACGGCGCTGATGGGCGTGACTTCACCAACCGGCTCGGCGCCGTCAGTCTTGACCACGGTGCCGCCGCCGGTGCCGAAGCCGCCGGCGATGACGCTGATAAAGTGGCGGTTCATCGCCCGGCACATGATGTAGGAGAGGATCGCGCCCGACGAGCCGACCAGCGCGCCGACCACGATGAGCAGATCGTTCGACAGCATGAAGCCCGTGGCCGCCGCCGCCCAGCCCGAATAAGAGTTGAGCATCGACACCACGACGGGCATGTCGGCGCCGCCGATGGCCATCACCATGTGAATGCCGAAGAGCAGCGCGATGACGGTCATCACGATCAAGGGAACCCAACCTGCTTGGATATTCCCCGTCGCCATCAGGAATTCGTAACCGAAGAAGATCACCGCCAAAAGACCGGCGAGGTTAATCAGATGGCGCGCCGGAAGCAGCATGGGCTTGCCGCCGATCTTGCCCGAGAGTTTTCCGAAGGCAATCACGGAACCCGAGAATGTCACCGCGCCGATCAACACGCCGATATATATCTCCATCTGGTGGATGGAATGCGCGGCGGCTAATTCCTGCGCGGATTTGGCGACAACATCCAACGGCGAAGTGTCGATATAGCTGGCGAAGCCGATGGAGCATGCGGCAAGACCGACCAGCGAATGCATGATCGCCACCAGCTCGGGCATCTGGGTCATCCGCACGATGCGCGCGGCGTAGATGCCGACCGCGCCGCCGACCACCATCGCGCCGACGATCCAGGCATAACCGTCCGCCGTGACGCGTGGGCCGAACACCGTGGCCAGCACGGCAATCGTCATGCCGATGATGCCGTACCAGTTGCCGCGCCGCGACGTCTCGGGATTGGAGAGCCCGCCCAGCGAGAGGATGAAGAGAATGGTCGCTCCGATATAGGAGACCGTTTGCAGACCTTCGGACATATCCGGTCCCCTTATTTATGGAACATCATCAGCATGCGCCGCGTCACCGCGAAGCCGCCGAACATATTGATGGAGGTCAGCGCGATGCCGACAATGGCGATCCAGCGGATCAATTCGTCGGGCCTGACCGTGCCCTCGACCAGCGGCGGAGCGATCTGAATCAGCGCGCCGATGGTGATGATGCTGGAGATTGCGTTGGTCACGCTCATCAGCGGCGTATGCAGCGCGGGCGTCACGTTCCACACCACCATGTAACCGACGAAGACGGCGAGCACGAAGACCGTGAAGTGGCCGAGAAACGCGCTCGGCGCATAAAGGCCCATCAGCGCGAACAGCGCCACGGCGACACCGGCGAAAACGATCATGCCGCCGCCGGATTTCTTTTTCTCGGGCACGGGCGCGGCGGCGGGTTTCGGCGCGGGCGGCGCGGGAAGTTTGAGCGGCGGGGGCGGCCAGGTAATCTCGCCGTCCTTGATCACGGTGAAGCCGCGGATCGCATCGTCTTCCATGTTGACGACGATCTGACCGTCCTTGGCCTTGCACAGTTCTTCGGTGAGGCGCAGCAGGTTCGTGGCGTAGAGTGTCGAAGCCTGCTTGGCGAGCCGCGAGGCCAAATCGGTGTAGCCGATGATGGTCACGCCGTGCTTGACGACGGCCTTGCCGGGCTCGGTCAATTCGCAATTGCCGCCCTGTTCGCCCGCCATATCGACGATGACGCTGCCGGGCTTCATCGACTGCACCATTTCGGCCGTGATGAGCTTGGGCGCAGGCTTGCCGGGGATCAGGGCCGTCGTGATGATGATGTCGGCGTCCTTGGCCTGCTTCGCGTACATCTCGCGCTGGGCCTTCTGGAAGCCCTCGCTCATCACCTTGGCATAGCCGCCACCGCCCGAACCTTCTTCCTCGTAGTCGACCTTGACGAACTCGGCGCCCATCGACTTGACCTGATCGGCGACTTCCGCGCGCGTATCGTTGGCGCGGACGACGGCGCCGAGGCCGACGGAGGTTCCGATCGCCGCAAGACCGGCAACGCCGGCGCCTGCGACGAACACCTTGGCGGGCAGAACCTTGCCCGCGGCGGTGATCTGGCCATTGAAGTAGCGGCCAAAAGCGTTCGCCGCTTCGATGACCGCGCGATAGCCGCTGATGCTCGCCATCGAGGTCAGCGCGTCCATTTTTTGCGCGCGCGACAAGAGGCGCGGCACGGCGTCCATGGCCAAGACCGTGACCTTCTTGGCGGCCAGCGCCTTCATCAGCTCGGGGTTCTGCGCGGGCCAGATAAAGCCGATCAGCGTGGTGCCTTCCTTCAGCAGGGCCACTTCCGCCGCGTCGGGCGCGCGCACCTTGAAGATGATGTCGGCGGACGACCAAAGCGCGGCCGCGTTTGCTGCGATCTTCGCGCCGGCGGCGGCATACGCGTCGTCGTAAAAGTCTGCACCGTTTCCGGCGCCGCTTTCCACCGTCACCGCGAAGCCGAGCTTGATCAGCTTTTCGACAATCTCCGGCGCCGTGGCGACACGTTTCTCGCCGGCAAAAGTTTCTTTGGGGATTCCAATTGTCTGAGGCATGATTTCACGCTTCTGGTTGGATTGGACGGTGGTCGAGCCCGGTGTGGGCAACGCTGCGGCACGGATCAATAACGCAAACTAAGAACGTGCGCCGTTCCTTGAGAAGGGCGAGTTTCATACGCTTGTCCGTTCATGCGTTGGTTGGCGCCAGTCATAACTGCAGGAACTAACTCCCGCGGTCATGCCTGCCCCCGAAGTACGGGCCGGGAATATAACAAAGGGATGGCCCGCGCAACGCTCCCGAGATGCGACATGGCACACCTCTTTTGCGCCAAAAGGGCGCTTTTTAGAGGCTTTTTCGGATCGAAACGGGACCTTGGCGCCGGGGCGTGCGGCGTTTGGCGCTTAGCCGTGGGTGCGGAAGATCAAGAGGAACAGCATCACCAGCGCGATGCCGATGGCGGACCATTTGACCAGCCAGGTGAACAGCTTCCAGGTGCGAAGATGTTCGCTGATGTCCATTGTCGTATTGGCGTGGTCGCCGTTTTCGCCGTGTGCGGCCATGTCTGTTCCCCTCGATAGACGCCGACTATAGCAAAGACGCGCCTGCGGCAAAGCGTTTCTAAACCCGGCGCGTCGCCACCGAATGGTTCCAATCGGCCAGGATGGCGCGCAACGCCGCCACAAGCGCCAAGGGCTGATCGAGCATAACGTGATGCTGCGCCTGGGGGATTTCGACCACGGGCGCCGCCCGCCCCAGCAGGTTGAACATATATTCCCCGATCTGGGGAGGCAGCAGGATCGAATGCTCGCCGCGAAAAACTGCGATCCGGCATTTGGTGGCTTTGAGCCGCGCCGCCAGATCGCCGATGGAAAAATCGCGCCAAATCGCCGGATCGAATTTCCACGAAAAGCCGCCCGGCACTTCCTTCACCGAATGGCGCGCCACCCAATCGAGCAGAAAGAGATTCTCGCAGACTTGCGGCGGCAAGAGCCGAAACCGCGCCAGCGCCGCCGCCAGCGAGGGATAAATCTTGTGAGCCCTGGGCGCATGCGGCGAGCCCGCGCCCATGCGTCCCGGCGGATTGACCGGCGAATCGACGATGACGACGCCCGCCAGCCTTTCGCCGTAAAGCGCGCCGGTGAGCAGCGTGACGAAGCCGCCGAAACTATGCGCCACGATGATCGGCGGCTCATGCGGCGCGAACATGCCCGCGTCCTCGCAGACCGCCAGTTCCTCCCGCGCGAAACGCTCCATGGTGTAGCCTTCGGGGCGCCAATCGCTGTCGCCCATGCCCGAAAGATCGATCGCGGCGACGTTGTAATCGCGCGCCAGGAAGGGGGCGATGAAGCTCCACCAATAGGCATGCGCGGCATTGCCATGCACCAAGAGAAGGCCCGGCCGCGCCGCATCGCCCCAGCGCAGATAATGAATGCGCGCGCCTTCGACCATGACGAAGCGGCTCTCGGGTTCCACGGCAATCGTCTGCGCGAACCACTCAGGCGCGGGCGGCGGCGCACCGGCAAGCGCGGCCAGCGGCGTTTCCAGTTCCGGGAAATCGATATGCCGTGCGGCGGGGCCGTTGTCGCTCATCTAATGTGCCCCCTTGTGGGGCGCGGCGAATTTGAAGACGCCGGTTCCCGTCAGCACAATGCGTTCGCCCACAAAGATGTGCCCGCGCGAGGTATAGAGATCGCCGTTCTTGCCGACGACTTCGCTGGTGCCCTCCACCCAATCGCCCAGCTTGGCGGGGGAGATGAAATCGGTCAGCATACGGATTGTTACCCAGTGATGGTCGCGCCGCGTCAGCGACACCGAATGGCCGAACACCATGTCGGCGAAGGCCATCAGCATGCCGCCATGGCAATTCGCCATGCCGTTGGTATGGCGTTCCTCCACCAGAAAGGCGCGGGTGAAGCGGCCATCCGCTTCGTCGCGCTCATACAGCGTACCCATCACCTGACCGAAGCCGCGCCGCCAATTGAGCGGTTTGAATCCGGCGGGAACTGCGAAGGGTTCGCTATCGAGAATGTCATCGCTCATACGCAAAGTCTGCCACGCTTTAGGCGAGCCACTCAAGCCAAGCGCCATGCGGATGGCAATTGGCGAGCAGGCGCTCGTCCTTCTTGCCGTCGCGGTAGGAATTGAGAAGCAGCGTGCCGTCCCGCGCGCCTTCCATGCCGAGCCGCCAAACCGTGCGGCGCAGACCGGCCATGGTGAGGATCGCATCCAGCGTCTCGCGCATATCGTCGGTGAATTGATAGACCGCCATGGTGTGATAGACGCACACCGGCTGATCTTCCGGCACACGTGCGATGGCAGCGGACAGATTTTCGAGGGCGTCGCCCGTGACAATGTTCGGCTTATGGCGCGCATAAATCGCAATGGCCTTCTCCAGCCGCGCGAAACGCTTGAGATGATCGGGCCAGACCAACGCTTTGAGCCAGTCGCGCGCATCCGCATTGGAAAGATCGACGGGATCACGTTCCAGCCCGATGCGGCTGGCGACGCTGGGCGCAGGACCCAGCGGCGGGGATTTATCGCCGCGCAATTCGCAATCGATGACCAGTTCGCCATCGCCGAGCGTCAGCACGTCGCCGCCGCGATGAAAGCGCACGACATAGTGGTCCCAGATCATGTTGAGGCCCGCGCTCGGCCCGATCTCGATCAGGTTTAAGGGCTCGCCCGCCTCGGCGGCCAAGGCGCGAAAGGCGGGCGCCAACACCGCCGAGCGTCCCACTTCGTTGGTCTGGGTGGCGCGCGCCGCGATCAGCGGCGCCAGTTCCGCGCGATGCGCCGCGACGAAATCTTGAAATGCGGGAAACGCGTCGCCGCTGCCGGTTCCGCCGAGCGTCTTATAGAATTGCCGCAACGGATGCTCTGCGCCGCGCAGCAAAAGATAATGCACCGCGCCGAACAATATATTGGCCGGCGGCTGACCGGGGCGCGCGCCATTGGCGAATTCGCGCAGCGCTGCGTCCGCGCCCACGCCGCGCGCCAATTGTTCGTAAAGCGGGGCCGCGCCGCGCCGCGCTTCCTCGACAAAGTAATCCCAGTAGTCGAATGACGGGCTGTCCATGCATTTTTACCGTTCGTTCACCATCGGGCTGTGCGCGCAAACTGTGCCACAGATGGACAGCTCTTAAACAGGCCTTTACCTGTTGCGCGCCACCATGGCGTCTTCCCGAGCGAGGGCCCGATGGCGCAGACCATACTTATTGTCGACGACGATCCCGTACAGCGCCGACTTCTCGAGGCCGCGATCGGACGCTCGGGCATGAATGTGGTGACGGCGCCAGGCGGCGGACCTGCACTCGATCTCATCGGCGGCCCGCGCGGCGATCAAATTGCGCTCATCCTGCTCGACCTTGTCATGCCCGACATGGGCGGGCTTGAGGTGCTCGAAAAATTGCGCGTCAACAATCCCGATTTGCCGGTGATCGTGCTGACCGCCAAAGGCGGCATCGATTCCGCCGTGGAAGCCATGCGCGCCGGCGCCAATGATTTTCTGGTCAAGCCGGCCAGCCCCGAACGCATCGCAGTGTCCATCCGCAACCAGCTCAAGATCGGAACGCTGTCTGGCGAAGTCACGCGCCTGAAGAAGAAAACCGACAACCGTCTGTCGTTCGACGATCTGGTCGCCAAGTCCGGCGCAATGAAGCAGGTTTTCCGGCTCGGCCAACGCGCCGCGCAGTCCAACATCCCGATCCTGGTCGAAGGCGAATCCGGCGTCGGCAAGGAGCTGATCGCGCGCGCCATCCAAGGCTCGTCCGATCGCGCGGGCAAACCTTTCGTGACCGTGAACTGCGGCGCGATTCCCGAGAACCTCATCGAATCCATTCTGTTCGGCCATGAGAAGGGCTCGTTCACCGGCGCCAGCGACAAGCATCTGGGCAAGTTCCAGGAAGCCGATGGCGGCACGCTGTTCCTCGACGAAATCGGCGAATTGCGCATCGATATGCAGGTCAAGCTGCTGCGCGCCCTCCAGGAAGGCGAAGTCGATCCCGTCGGCTCCAAGCGGCCGGTGAAGGTCGATGTGCGCATCATGTCGGCGACCAATCGCGATCTCTCGGAATTGACGCGCGAGGGCCTGTTCCGCGAGGACCTTTATTACCGGCTCAACGTCTTTCCGATTTTCGTACCGGCGCTGCGCGACCGGCGCGAGGATATCCCGGCGCTGGCGCGCCATTTCATCGCCCGCTTCGCGACGGAAGAACACAAAGCGGTGGCCGGGTTGACGCCCGAGGTCGCCGACATGCTCGAGCGCTTCGCCTGGCCCGGCAATGTGCGCCAGCTTGAGAACACCATCTTCCGCGCCGTCGTGTTGTGCGACAGCTCGATCCTCGACGTCTGCGATTTTCCCCAGATCGCCGCCGCGATGGGTGTGGAGGCGCAAACGCGCCGCGCCTTCGCCTCGGGCGAAGCGCAGCTGCACGAGACCGGGGGGCAATTCGCGCCTGCGGTTCCCGCCTCGCCCTACGCACTGTCGGCGACCGACATGGCCGGCCATATGCGCAAGCTGGAAGAACTGGAATCGGAAATCATTCGCCTGGCGATTTCGCGCTACGACGGACACATGTCCGAAGTGGCGCGCCGGCTCGGCATCGGCCGCTCGACGCTCTATCGCAAGCTGAAGGAATTCGGATTGGAGAGCGACGACGGCGTGGCCGTCGATGCGGAAACGCCGGACGACGCGCCGCGCCAAGCGACGGGTTGAGATTCGCACGCAGCGAGGTGAATTCTATCGTCTCTCTTGCACGTCGCTGACGCCCCGCCGATAGTTAGCCGCCGCTTCGCGCGGAGTGGGGGATGATTTCAGATTGGTTTAGCCGTTATCTCAGTGTTCTGGTCATAGCTGGAGCAATAGCTATAGTGACGGCTGTTTCGTTCCTGATCTGGGGGACCACACAGGCACCAGCGTTCTATGGCGCTGTCACAGCCGCTATTGTCGCGGCCAGTGCGGTGATCGCAGGCGCCCACTATCAGGCTGCTCTGGTCCGTCGTCGTGATGATGAACTGCGCAAGTAGGAACTGCTAACTGAGGCCGTAGACCTTTGCCATTGGCTGGACCACGCTGCGTTTGAGATGGAGTTCATCGCCGAAGTTCTTCTTGGAATCGCACAACACCTGACAGAACAAGACCAAAACAGCCTCGACTGGCCCATGCAGCAATATCGCGAAGTTATTTCATCGCAGTTTATGGGCGAACTGTTGTCGCGCGCCAAATCTGCGTCGCGCCTTCCGAAGGAGATTGGCGGCCCTGCGGCGCGTGCGTTGTACCGCACATTTTCAATTGTCGATCGTATTCATCGAATGCGTGGCATCCCTGACACATTCCGAGCGACCGCAGAACATCTTGCACGCAATGAAACACTCGCACGTTTTGAAACGCAGCGCTTGCGAGTGGTTCACGGTTTGTTGGAGGCGTATCTTTCAAATTGCGCAAAATGAAAATATGGAAATTATTCGATCATGTTCATGGCGCGCTTATAGAGTTCCAAAATCGCTTCGCGTTCCTGAAAATCGGCCTTGTCGAGCTTTCTGAGGCGCACGACGTAGCGCATGATTTTGGTGTCGAAGCCCTCGCCCTTCGCTTCGGAATAGACTTCGCGGATGTCGGCGCTGAGCGCGGCGCGCTCTTCCTCCAGCCGTTCGACGCGTTCGATGAACGAGCGCAAATGTTCCTTGGCGAAGCCGGACTTGGCCATTGGCAGAAACTCCAAATCGAATGGGCCCGCCGCGTGCGGGGCGGTGACAATTAGGGTTCTATCGCGCGCCGCGCAACCGCGCACGCAATCCTAGCTGTGAGTTTTTTGCGTTCCTTTGGCCTATCGCTTCGCTGCTTGAGGCCGAGCCGCGAAAGCGGCCAGTTGTTCTTGCGTCGCTTCCGTCTGATAGCGCGATTTCCATTCCGACGGCGCCATGCCGTAAACCAGGGCGCGCGCCTCGTCCTTGTCCAGCGCGATGCCTTTTTCGCCCGCCGCCTCGCGATACCAATCGCCCAGGCAATTGCGGCAGAAGCCGCCCGCGATCATCAGATCGATGTTCTGGACATCCGTGCGGGCGCGCAAATGGGCCACCAGGCGGCGAAAGACGGCGGCTTCGAGGTCGATACGGGTTTGGTCGTCCATGGGCGGTGCCTCCCGGCGCAATATAACCGAAAACCCTGGCGGATGCCGCTTTTTTGCCCTGTTCGCGCGCCAGATGCCCATACTGACGGCGCCGTCAGGGGCGAATCACCGCATATCGGCATGCCGTCACGTTTTCGCCATCCGCTCCCGGCAGATTGGCCCACACAAGCGCGTTGACAGTTTCGGTAGGTTTGCGCGACACCGTCACGAGCCCATGCGTTTAACCATCGCCGCCATGACCTCCTTTCTGCTTGCAACCGTAAGCGCCGACGCCGGCTTTGCGGTCTGCAACAAGGCCAACCTGCCCGCCAAGGTGGCGATCGGGCGTTTCGACGGCAAGGCCTGGCGCAGCCAAGGCTGGTGGACCATCGCGCCGAAGAAATGCGAAACCCTGCTCTCCGGCCCGCTCGACGCGCGCTATTATTACCTTTATGGCACGGATGGCGGATCGGGGACTTGGAACGGCGGCACGCAGTTTTGCACGGCCCCGATGGGCTCTTTGTCGTTCTCCATCTCCGGCCGCGGCCAATGCGCCGCGCGGGGCTATGATCGCAAGGGTTTCTTCGAGATCGACACGGGCGACAAAGCGGACGTAACCCAATATCTTTCGAACTAGACAATCGGGATAACGAAATTCATGCGGCGCAGGCGTAAAACGAAAATCTTGGCAACTCTCGGTCCGGTCAGTTCGACACCCGAAGCGATCCGCGCGCTGTTCGAGGCGGGGGCCGACGCCTTCCGCATCAATATGAGCCATACTTCGCATGCGGGCCTAGCGCAGCTGCACGGCTATGTGCGTTCGCTGGAAGAATCCGTGGGACGCCCGATCAGCATTCTGGCCGACCTGCAGGGGCCGAAGATCCGTCTGGGTACGCTGCCCGGCGGCGCGCGCGAAGTTCACAAGGGCGACCGGCTCATCCTGGTGCGCAAGAATGCGCCCGACAATATGACCGACATTCCGATCCCCCATGCCGAGGTTTTCGCCGCGCTTCAGGCGGGCGAGAACATCCTTGTCGATGACGGCAAGATCAGGCTCAGGATCGAATCCACCAGCAAGGACCGCGCCGAGGCTATTGTCGAAACCGGCGGCGTTCTCAAGGACAAAAAGGGCGTCAACCTGCCCGACACCGTTCTTCCCATCCCGGCCATGACGCCCAAGGACCGCAGCGATCTCGATGCGGCGCTGCATCTGGGCGTGGACTGGATCGCGCTCAGCTTCGTGCAGCGCCCCGACGACGTGGCCGAGATGAAAAAGGTGATCGCCGGACGCGCCGCGGCGCTGGCCAAAATCGAAAAGCCCAAGGCGCTCGAATGGCTGCCGGACATTCTGGATATTTCCGACGCGCTGATGGTGGCACGCGGCGATCTGGGCGTGGAATTGCCGGTCCAGGAAGTTCCCGGCAAGCAGAAATACATCACGCGCGCCGCGCGCAAGGCGGGCAAACCCGTGGTCGTTGCCACCCAGATGCTGGAATCGATGATCACCGCGCCGGTGCCGACGCGCGCGGAAGTCTCCGACGTGGCAACCGCCGTGTTCGAAGGCGCCGATGCCGTAATGCTGTCGGCGGAATCGGCGGCGGGCCAGTTCCCGAACGAAGCCGTCGCCATGATGGACAAAATCGCGACCACGGTGGAGAGCGATCCGCTTTACGTCGGCATCATCGATTCCCAGCGCAATGCGCCCGAGGCGACGACCGCCGACGCGATCATGGCCGCGGTGCATGAAATCACCCACACGATCCATGCCCGCGCCATCGTCTGCTGGACCAAATCGGGCACCACGGCGCTTCGCGCCGCGCGCGAACGCTCCGACGCGCCGATCATCGTCTTGACGCCGACGCTGGAAATCGCGCGGCGGCTGTCGCTCGTCTGGGGCCTGCACTGCGTCTACACCGACGACGCGCACGACCTGGACGACATGGTGGAACGCGCCGCGCGCTTCGCCTTTCAGGAAGGCTTCGCCAAACCGGGCGAGCGCATCGTGGTGACGGCGGGCGTTCCGCTGCGCACGCCGGGCGCCACCAACATGCTGCGCGTCGCTTTTGTGGGCGAGCAAAAGGGCTAGATCCCCTGCCCCTCGACGGCGCGCGAAAGCCCGTCGATGTGATGCTGTAAGCCTTCCAGTTGGGGATCGAGCGCCTGGGCGGCGCGGTACATCTTCAGCGCGCCCGCCTTGTCGCCATAGTCTTCCAGCATCTCGCCCAACTCTTCCATCGCCTCGAACTGGCGCGGATTGAGCTTCACCGCCATCTGCAGGCACACCATGGCGCCCGCGTCGTCGCCACTCGCCGAGCGCAGCAGCGCGCTTCTGTGCCAGCCCTCCGCGAAATCGGGCGCGATGTCGGTGATCGCATCGGCCAGTTTCTTGGCGGTGGCTTTGTCGCCTGCGGTTTCGGCCGCCGCTTCGCGCGTCATCAGAAGATCGACGCTGGGGCTGCCCGATTCCTGGAACAACGTCAGGATTTGCGTTTCGATGGGCTTGGCGTCTTCGGGCGTGGACGCCTGTCGCAGCTGGCCGAACAAGGCGTCAATCGGCCTTGGCGCCGGTTTGTCGGCGAAGGCGGCTGTGGGCAGGGCCATAGCGAGGAGGAAGACAGCAAAACGCATGCGCCAAATCTACGATGGATTGGACGAAGCGTTAGAGGAAATTGTGGGACCTCAGCCCTGGCGCGCCTTGAAGCGGGGGTTCTTCTTGTTAATGACATAGGTCCGGCCGCGGCGGCGGACGACGCGACAGTCTTTGTCGCGCTTTTTTAGCGAACGCAGCGAATTACGGACCTTCATGGCACACCTTTTGAACCGAACCCCGGCGAGTTGCCCCCGCCAAAGAGGCGCGGAAGCTAGTCGGCGGGGATTTGTGTGTCAACTCTGCGCGAAAGCGGGGTTTTGGACGCATTTGTGTCCGCTTTGGGGTGTTAGAACTGGCTCGAAACGGGCCATTCGAGGGGGAAACGGGGTTTGGTAAGAACAATCTGTCTGCTGCTGGCCTATATTCTGTCGCTGGCCGTCCTGACGGTCGCCTATGGCGCGACGGTGGATAACGCCGTGCCGCTGCCAAGTTCGCCCGATGAGCGGCTATTTGCCCTGTTCGTCCATGATTTCAAGGCGGACGCGCTGACGGCGGGCATTACGGGGGAGACCTATGACACGGCGATGGGGAGCATTTCGCTCGATCAGCGCATCTTGGACCTTAACCTCAACCAGCCCGAATTCAGCAAGCCGGTGTGGGACTATCTCGATACCGCCGTCTCGGCGCAGCGCATCGCCGACGGGCGCGCGCTGTTGATCGGCGATGCGGACATCCTGACCCCCATCGAGACGAAATACCGCGTGCCGCGCGAGATCCTGCTTTCGATCTGGGGCAATGAATCCAATTACGGCCGCGCGATGGGCCATTTCAATATGTTCGCCGCGCTGGCGACGCTGGCTTATGACGGGCCGCGCACCGATTATGCCCGCCCGCAATTGATCGCCGCTCTCAAGATCATGCAGCGCGAGAAATTCGATCCTGCGATGATGACCTCGTCCTGGGCGGGCGCGTTCGGCGATACGCAATTCGTGCCGACCACGTTTCTCAATCAAGCGGTCGATGGCGATGGCGACGGAAAGATCGATTTGTGGAATTCGGTTGCCGACGCGCTGGCGTCCACCGCCAATGTTCTGTCCGGCGCGGGCTGGAAGATGGGAAAGCCCTGGGGCTATGAAATCGCTCTACCGCATGGCTTCGCTTATGAAGACGGCGATCTCGACACCACGCTCAGCGTTGCCGCTTGGACCAAGCGCGGCGTGAAGACGATCAGCGGCGGCGCATTGCCCGCCAGCGACGAAGCCGCATCGGTTTATCTTCCGGCGGGCGCGCGCGGTCCGGCCTTTCTGGTCTTTCCCAATTTCAAGGCGATCTTGAAATACAACAACGCGGCGTCTTATGCGCTGGCGGTCTGCGCACTGGCGGATCAGATCAAAGGCGCGCCCGCCATTGCCGCGCCCTGGCCGCGCGACGAGGTGCCACTGTCGCGCGACGAACGCCTCGCGATGCAAAGCGCGCTGGCCGCACTCGGCTTCGACATCGGTAAGGTGGACGGCTTGCTCGGCAGCAAATCGCGCGCCGCGATCCGCAGCTGGCAGAAGGCGCACGCCATACCGGCAGACGGCTTCGCCACCGAAGACCTCCTCACCCGCATCGCGATGGATGCGAAGGCAAAGACGCCATAATCCGCCTTCGCAAAAGTTACGGCGGACATCCGGTGCGCCGGTAATTGTGCCATATCGCGCCGACGCTACTCTCCTGACGGCACCATGAGTGTCTGATTCTTGTGGGACGAATCCAGAATCGACGGCGATTTGGGTGTCATGTCCTTCAGGTTCCAGTCGTCAGGATTGAAGGGGCGCTGCGTTGGCTTCACAGCCAGATAGCCGTGCACGTCTTCCTGGCTGTCGATGATCCAGCCGCGGCCTTCGGCAACGTCGCCCACCAGACGTTCGTCATGATAATCGCGATCCCATGGGCGCGCTCCGACGTCGGCCAACACGGCGGTTTCGACATCCACGGCAGGCATCAGTTTGACATAAGGCGGCCATGTCGGAGGCGTCTTGGTTTGGATAATCTTGGCTCGCGTAACTCCGTAGCGTCCAAACATGGGCAGCGGGTTGCCGATCTTGTCCACGGCGATGTTATCCTTGCCGTAGTATTCGAGGTCGCCCGCACCACCTATCTCCAAGAACGCGAGCGGCAATGGCGTCGACATACCCGCCCTCAAGACGTTACCCACCGCCGTGATCTTACCGTTCTCATAAGGATGCGTGCCCCACTCGTAAGCGATCAGGTTGTAGTGGACCGCGCGCTGGCCGGGATCGAAGATCAGATTGTTGATGATTGCGGCATGGACCCCACCTTTGAACAAGGGGCTGCGCTCGTAGTTGTGAGCAAAGAGATTGCGAACCAACAGAATATCGGTCGTGTTGTCATGGATCAGTGCCCCCTTTGAATGCTCGACCTTCCAATGCGTGGCGTGGCTCAACGCCTCGGCGATGATACTGTTGGAAACCGTGACTCGGTGAGAGGTGTGCTCGCGCCATTCGTTGACGTCCTTGCCGTCGAAGCGAGGGCCGGAGACCGCGAAGTTCTTGTTGGTCGCCCAGGTCACGGAGCAATGATCAATAATCACGTCGTGGGCGCCTTCGTCCGTGCGAATGCCATCAGTCGAATACCCTTGGGCTTTGGGCTGACCTGCATCGCCTGGCCGGATGCGCAGATGTTGCACGATGACATCATGGGTGACGATCGCCACGCTTTTGCCGCGGATCAGCGTGATCCCAGGCGACGGCGCGGTCTGGCCGGCAATGGTTAGGTAGGGCTCGGTAATGCGTACGTTGCGCTTGTCGAGATCGATGTACCCGCCCACTTCGAAGACGATGATGCGCGGCCCCTTGGCGTTGAGCGCCTCCAACAGCGAACCGGGCCCGTCGGCATTGAGGGTCGTGACCTTGATGATCTGTCCGCCGCGTCCGCCCGGCGTCGTTGCCGCCCATCCCATCGCGCCCGGAAAAGCCAAGAGCGGATGTGAGGTCGCTGCCGGTGGTGTCGGAACGGTCTCGTCTTTTGTCGCGTGCTTTGATGGGGCTGCGTTCGCGGATGCGGCGATCAGCGCGGCACCCAGCACAAGGCTCAAGAAGCCAGAATGGCTGCGCATGTGTGTTCCCTCCAGGTTTTATTGTTTGCGATCGGGCGGCGGATTTTCGCCCCAAACGAAGGTCCGTGAGCCGTTGAGAAAATGACACCGGTTACCGGTTGGCGCAAGCAATCCTGAGAGCAAGAATTATCACATTTTCTCGGTCGGGAGCGCGCCGAGGATCGAAGTGTTGGACCGCTCTAGGGAACGGACCACCGGATTGCGCGGCGCGCTACCGCACGCGGAAACTGCGCCGCGCCCAATACGCGACGGCAACAACAGCAGCACCGGCAAGCACGATCACGAATAGCTTGTCTTCGATATTCCAGCCGCTCGACGCGGCTCCGCTGAGCAAATAGCCGGACAGGAGAAGCGCCGGTGCCCAGATGATGGCCGAAAGAATATTGGCGACGTAGAAGGGTATGGTTGGCATCTCCATAATGCCGGCGGCCAACGGCACGATGGCGCGAAGTGGACCCAAAAACCGACCGATGAAGACGCCCGCCCAGCCATAGCGCTGGAAGAAATCTATTCCTTGTGCCAGGGCTGCGGGATGCGAGCGGAACGGCCAAACATTCCGTATGACCGGTTCGAACCGCCGCCCGATCCAAAATGAGATGGCGTCTCCTAGAATGGCGCCGACACTTCCAGCCAGCGCGGCGGATACAGGATCGATGGCGTGTGCCTTCACCAACACGCCGGCCGCAATAAGGATTGTGGTCCCGGGAAACAGCAGGCTCAGAAAAGCAAACGATTCCCCGAACGCGGTCGCTCCAATCACAATGACCGCCAAATGCGGGTGAAGGGTTATGTAGCCGATGATCTGGTGAGCGAGATTGTCCATGTTATGTCATTGAATCCAATGCATGCCGGCACCCACAATCAAGACCAATCCGAATAAGGCGTGATAAACGACGAGAGGCCAAGTCGAGAATTTCTGAAGAAATCGCATCAGACCCCAGATAGCAAAATAGGCGGACACGCTCGATACCGCTAGCCCGACGCCGAGGACCTGCCAGCCATTAGCCGACAGCCCGGCTTGATGAAGCAGCCAGAGATCCCGTCCGCCAGCAAGCGCGATGGCCGGGATGCCGAGTAGGAAAGAGACGCGCGCGGCATCGGCGCGGTTGAATCCGAGCCCCAGCGAGGCCGTGAATGTGGACCCGGACCGCGAAAATCCAGGGACCAGGGCGCCGACCTGCGCAATGCCAATAAGCAGCGCATCGAATAGGGTCAGGTTCTCCGCACCACGCGCGCCATCTCGCGCAATCCCGCCTCAAGGTCGCGCCAATGGTGGATGGAGAGAACCGCCATCGCCGCATCGACTGAGGCCGACTCCACGGGCAGCGCCTCGGCCGATCCGAGGAGACAGGGGGCCATCCCCGCCGGACGTTGGCGCATCATGATTTCCGAAGGCTCGACCGCAATTGCGGTTCGCCCCGGCGGTTCATACGACCCGGCGCCAGCGCCGACATTCAACACGCTTGCGGCATCCCCGAGCGCGGCGTCGATAATAGCCGCGATCCGCTCATCCGGCCGGCGAAACGTCGCGTAGTTGCGCCCGATTTTGTCGTAAAGAATCATGTTCGAAACCACTGAACGCAGATGGACTGCTCTGGTGGGAAATCTAGAACACGCCGAGCCAGGTGAACAGGATCAGGTATTCCATCACGTCGCTGAGATTATGCCCGATCATCGGCGCGACGATGCTCTTGGATTTCTCCAGCCAGTAGGCATAGAGCACGCCAAGCGCGAAGGCATAGGCCTGTTGGCTCAGCGCACTGGTCCAGTGCTCGGTGAAGAAGCTTGTGGCATGGGCGAGCGCGAAGATCGCCGCCACGATGACGCCGGCCCAGTTCATGCTGTAGCGCCCGAAGAGCAGCCTGACATGCAGCTTGCCGGGCATGGCGGTGGCCAGATAGGTGACAAGCAGCGCGCGGAAGGGAATCTCTTCGGTGGGGCCGACGTAAATGCCCTCGAAGATGGTCCAGCCCCAGATGTTGCCTTGCGTGAGCGGGAATCCTGGGTCGGGCTTGGTGTGCGCGATCAATTGCGGCGCGTAATCCACAACCGTCATCAGAACGCCGAAGAACAAACCCCAAAGGATCGCGGGCAAGATGTACGTCTTGCCGCGCGGTAGGTGCAGTCCGTAGTCGGCGGGCATCAGCCAGAATTTGAGGATGGCAATGACGATCAGCGCGGCGACCAACTGAAAGGCGTGCTGCCAATAAAGCCAGGTTAGGTTCGCCCCTGGCGTCAAGGACACATGGATCAACTTCGCCGAGAAATATGCGCCGTAGGCCGCGACGTAGGGCAACCCGAGGCCGAGCACGATCGTGACGAGAAGCGGGATGAGCTTCAGGCGGAAGCGCGGTTCGGTCTTCGTTGCGGCCGTCGTCATAGGGCGAAGCTAAACAATATTCGCGGGATGCGTCTTGAACGAATTTGACCTTCGCCAGGCGGTCGGCGGCAAGCCGGTCAGCGCCCGGGTGGCGCGAGACATATGCGCCTGATCGGCAAACCCGGCAGCCGCCGCGATGGATACGAGCGGTGTATCGCTGCAGACGATCAGCGCGAAGGCGCGCCGCGCCCGGACCTCCGCACGGAATGACGCGGGCGTTATCCCAAACACTTTGCGAAAGCCGCGCGAGATTGTTTCCGCCGCAAGTCCATGCTGTCCCGCCCAGTGCTTGAGGCAATAGCCGGGATTGCTCAGAAGATCGCGCGCCAGAATGTCCGGCCAGTCTTCGGGCGGACATTCGCTCTCGCGCAGTTGCTCGTGCAAGCGCACACCGGCCTCGATGGGATCGCGTTCCGCGGCGCGCGCGATCGCGTCTGGGTCAGCGACGCGCCCCAAGCCGAAGCTAGGGGCGGGACCCGCCCCGACAAGGTTGAGGATTTGCGCGCCCTTTTGCCGGAAGCGATTGAGGTGGGCGTCGAAGGCCGTGTGCAGCAGAACGTCGCCAGGGCCGACGCGCAACCGCCCGCGGCTGCCGCATTCCTCGTAACTGCCGGAAAGGACGACCGCTACGTATGCTTGATCGTGGCGATGCAGCGGAACGCGGTGGCCGGTGCTCCAGCTTTGCCGGCCATTCTCGATCTGTGCGTAGGCGAGCCCCATTTACGATCCGCACGTCCGATTGCCGCGCCCTGCATCCCGCCATTGTTGTACCAGAAACCGCTGCGCGCGTCACAGGCTGGCGGCACTGCCGAAGCCATGGCATCGTTCGCGCCATGACAGCCTATGATATCGCGTTGGTTGCGGGGCGGGTGTGCGGGGACTGCACGGTGTGCTGCACGGCGATGGCGATCGACAAACCGGAAATCCAGAAAGAAGCGAGCGTGGCCTGCCGCCATTGCGCCTCAGGCTGCGCGATTTATGAGACGCGACCGGCGCTCTGCCGCGACTATCATTGCGGCTGGCGGCAATTGCCGATGCTCGACGACAGCTGGCGGCCCGATAGATCGGGCGTGTTTGTGGAGCTGGAGCCGGTCGATGGCCAAACCGGCATCAGTCTTGTGCTGGTCGGCAATCCGCTTCGCACCATCCGGCAAAGCTGGTTCATCGAATTCGTCACGGTGGGCGTGTGCGGGGATGTGCCGTTGATGCTGGGAATTCCCGGCCCCAAGGGACATCAAGGCGCCTCGCTGCTGCTCAACACAAAGCAGATGCTGGAGGCGGCGCGCTGCTCGCGGGCGCAGGTCAAAGACTTGCTGGAAAAAGAACTGAAGCGTCTGCAGACCCATGATTTCCCGCCGCGCGTATTCGTCCATTCAGGCAACAACACCGGCGTCGAGGACTAAGCGTTCGGAACCTGGGTGTTCGCGGCTTCCTCGACAAAATCGGGTTCGGCGCTGATCGTTCCCGCTTGGCGCAGATGCGGCGAGGCCAGTGCATAAAGATGACACGCCGCCATCAGCCCCGCGCCGAAGATGTAAGGTGCAAAGGGCGAGATGCGGTAAAGCCCGGTCGCGATCATCGGCCCGAAGATGAAGCCCGCGCCCGCCGTCGCCCCGGTCAATCCCGCAACCGCGCCTTGCTCATGGGAATCCACCGCGAGCGAGGCGGCGGCGTAAGTGCCCGGCCTTACCAAGCCGAGGCCCAATCCGTTCAGCATCAGGGCGAAAACCAGCGGCGCGAATTGGTGGCTGACCAGGAACAACAGGAACGAGACGACGGTGATAACCCCGCCGACGCGCATCAAATCGCGCGCCGAGAAATTGAAGCGCTGTACGATGACGAGTTGCGCGAACAGCGCGGCAGCCGATGTCGCCACCAGTCCGATGCCGGTGAATTGCGGCGCGGCCTGGGCGGATTTGTGCAGCACGTCGATGACGAAATAGCCCACGGTCTGGATCGGCACCGCGCCCGCCGTCGCGATTCCCGTCCCATAAAGAATGAACGGCCAGATGCGCGCGTCGTGCCATTTCAGCGATGGGCGGTTCTCCAGCATCAGGCGCGGCGCGGAATGCTCGGGCAGAAACATCCAAATCACCGCCGCGCTGGCGAGCGCCGCGAACGCGGTGAAATAGAACGGCGCGAACAAACCGAACACCACCAGCACCGCACCGATGCCGGGGCCGATGGTCGTACCCAATCCGAATGCGGCGCTGATGGTGGCGACGCCCGCGATGCGCTCATGGCGCGTGGTGCGGTCGGCGACATAGGCTTGCGCCGAGGGCGATGCGCCCGAGCCGAACACGCCATAAAGCGCGCGCGCGGCGATCATCAGCGGATAGACCAGCGCCACCGGCCACAGCCGCGCGATGCCGAGATTGGCGATGACAGCGAAAAGGCCGAACGAAATGCCGAAAGCGGTAAGCCCCAGAAGAATGATGGGCTTGCGGCCCCAGCGGTCGCTTTTCTCGCCCCAATAGCCACTGGTGAATACCCAGATCGCCGCCGACACCACGAAGGGCAGCGAGGCCTGGAATTCGCTGAGGCCCAATTGGCGCGCCAGCGAGGGCAAGATCGCGAACATCACCGACTGGCCCGCGCCCAGGCAGAGCAAGCTGGCGAATAAAAGTGCGAAAGCGCGGCGGCGCTCGGCCGGCGTGGCGGCGCGCGCGGGGGCGTTATGCTCGGCTGTGTCGCTGGCCACTGTGGGCGGCGTTCCCTCTTGCGAGTTAAACCCACTCCAAAGTGACGGCGGCGTCAATAGATGCGATTCAACCCTCCCCTTGAGGGAGGGTCGAAAAACTCAAGCGCAGCGAAGAATTTTTCGGGGAGGGGTCATGCCCTGGTGGCACAGACCCCTCCCCGAATTGCTTCGCAATTCGACCCTCCCTCAAGGGGAGGGTGAAAAATGGGAATTCACTGTCCCCCGTCCGGCGGTATCAGCGCATGCAGGATCGGCTCGACCCATTGGTCCTTGTCGATGTCGTAGACGATGAAGTCCTTGTCGAACTGCCAATAGGCCCAGGCAAAGCCGCGCGCTTCGGCGGCGCGGGCGACGGCAGAGGTCCAGGCCGCGCGATCGGCCATCGCGCCGTTTTCATAAGCGCCGAACTCGCCCAGGAAGATCGGACGGTGCTGCGCCACCGACCACGCCTTGACGATATCGAGCTCCTTGTTCAGCAGCGCGTAATCGGCGGGCGAGCCCCAGTGAACGCCGAGCTGCTTGTATTGAAGAACCCAAGAAGCGCCCTGATGGGTGAATTCCATCGGATGATAGTAATGGACGGTGGCGATGATATGCGCATCGTCCGCGGGCAGCCGGAGCAAGGGCAACGCCTCAAGACCGTTCCAGTTATCCGGCCCGATGATGACATTGCGCGTGGGATTGCTGGCGCGAATGATGGCGAGCGTCTCGATGAGCTGCGCATTCCACATCTGCGCCGTCATGGCTTCGTGCGGCTCGTTCAGCATTTCGAAGACGAGCTTGTTCGGCGCATCCTTGAAGCGCGGCGCCACTTGGGTCCAGAACGCATCGAGTTTGATCTTGCAGATCGCCGCGTCCTTGCCGCAAATCTCATAGTCGTGCTCGTCGAGAATAACCGTCAGCCCCTGATCAAGCCCCGCCTTCACCATCGCATCGAGATGCGCCAGCCAAACCGGTTCGAGCCGCAAGGACGCATCCATGTGATCGAAGCTGGTCAGCACCATGCGCACGGTGTCGAAGCCCGCCGCGCGGATGAGTTTGAAGTGCCGTGCCTTAAAGCGCGCCTTGGCGGGATCGGTCCAGCCCGGATCCTCGCTCAGCACCGCCACGCCGCGACCCATCTCAGCCGTCTGCGCAAACGCATCGATGGGCATGTAAGCCGCTTCGGACAAGGGTTTCTCGCCAGAGGAATAATTCGCGCAGCCGGCCATCGCCAAGAGCAGACCGGCAAGCGCTACGCCGCGCATCGCCGTGGAATACAATGTCATGGATATTCTCCCTGAGAGCGGCATCGCCGTGCCGCTTTTGCTCTTTGCGCCAATCGTGACAGCGCTTACACGATGAAGTCAAGAAATGCCGCAGATTGCGCGCCCTCAGTGCTCGCGTTTGAACCGCACTTGCGATGAATTGCTGCGCCCATCGGAATCCACCACCGTGATGCGCGCCACGCCTTCGCCCTTGGGCACAAAGAGCGCGGGCTGAAAGCGGTCGAAGCTGCCGACCAGCGCGCCGTCGACCAGCCAGGTGAGCGGCTCGCGTCCGCCATCGGCTTTCAGCACGATCGTCTGGTCTTTGGCATTGGCGGCGGGAAGCGGCACCACCGTTCCGTTCGGCGGGAAAGCAATTGCGGGCGGCGGCACAACCGCTTCTTTGACTTGCGCCGGTTCTTCCTGACGCGTGAAAACACGCAGCGAGGGCGGAAGCTGATCGGTCGTATCCACGAGAAGCGCGCCCGATGGCGGGGTGGGCGCGGGGCGCTTGTCGTCGGGCAACAGACCGAACACTTTGAGCAGAATGGGCGCTGCCGCATCGCGCCCCACATGGCCGGGACGCGGCGTGCCATCGGCGCGGCCGACCCAAACGCCGACCGTGTAATCGTTGGAGAAGCCGACGCTCCACGCATCGCGGAAACCGTAAGAGGTGCCGGTCTTAAAGCCGATGGCGCGGCCGCGCGTCAGTCCTTGGCCCATCGCCCAACCGTCGGGCAGCGTCACGCCGTCGAGAATTTCGCGCAAATAATAAGCGGCCACCGGCCCGAACAGCCGGTGCTCCGGCGCATCGGGCGTTCCCTCCACCACGCGCAGCGCGCGCGCTTCGCCGCCTTCGGCGATGCCGGCGTAAAGCATGGTGATGTCGGCGGGCGAAATGCCAAGGCCCCCCAACGCCACCGGCAAGCTCGGCCCTTCGGTGCGGGTGGGAAACGCAAGGCGCGCGCCCGCATTTTGCAGATCGATGGTGAAGGCCAAGGGGCCAACGCGGTCCAGCACCATGACGGCGGGAATGTTGAGCGACATGCGCAGCGCATCGCGCGCCGTCACCGCGCCCTGGAAGCCGCCGTCGAAATCGCGCGGTGCGTAATCGCCGAAATTGGTCGGCGCATCCGTCATCATGCTGGAGGGATGCAAAATGAGATCGTCGAACGCCAAACCATAAATGAACGGCTTGAGCGCGGAGCCCGGCGAGCGCGGCTGGCGCGCCAGATCAATCTGTCCCGCCTTGCCCCAGTAGTTTGTGCCGCCGAGATAGGCGAGCACGTTGCGGGTTTTGTTTTCCACCACGACGATGGCCATGGTGGCTCCGTCGCCGAAATAGCTGCTCTCCTGCACCGCGAGGCGCTCCACCGCGCCCTGCAAATCCGCATCCAGCGTGGTGACGATGCGCGTGGATTTGCTCTTCAGCACCAGATGCTCGGCCAGATGCGGCGCCGACATCGGCATGGCTTGCCGCGCGAAGGGAACCCCTTCCGCCATCGCGACCTTGGCATCGGAGGCGGTGATGACGCCGTCTTCGCTCATGCGCGTCAGAACTTTGTTGCGGCCCTTCAGCGCGGCGATGGCGTGACGGTCGGGGCGCAGGCGCGTCGGCGATTGGGGCAGCGCGACCAGAAGCGCCGCCTCCGCAAGATCGATGCGCGACGGCGGCTTGCCGAAAAACGACAGCGAAGCGGCGCGCACGCCTTCCAGGTTTCCTCCGAACGGGGCCAACGTCAGATAGAAGGAAAGGATTTGATCCTTCGAATAGCGTTCCTCGAGCTGCACCGCGCGCATCATCTGGAACAGTTTGGTGGCGATGCCGCGATGCTTTGGCGGTTCGAGCAGCCGGGCCACCTGCATCGTGAGCGTCGAGCCGCCCGAGACGATGTGCCCGCTCAGCGCGTATTGCACCGAAGCGCGCGCCATGGCGACGGGATCGACGCCGAAATGATCGTCGAAGCGCTTATCCTCATAGGCTTTCAGCATGGCGAGATAGCGCGGGCTGACTTCACTGGCGCCAGTCTTCATCCGCCAATAGCCGCCCTTCGACAGGAAGGCGCGCAGCAAAACGCCCTTGTGATCCACCACCTCGGGCGAGACGTTCGTCACCCGCGTCATGTCGGGCGGATTGGAAACATCGGCGGCGGCCAGCGCCGCGACGAAGCCGAGCAGCGCGAAGCCGGCGGTGACGAGACGATATTTAAGCGACGAACGCATCACACTACTTTTTTCCTCCCCCGTTTACGGGGGAGGTGTCTCCCGAAGCGCGAAGCGATGAGGGAGACAGAGGGGGCCCCCTCCGCCTCGCTTCGCTCGGCACCTCCCCCGCAAGCGGGGGAGGAAAAGCACTTGGCATCACTGCTTCACCGTCACGCTTCCCAACGTCGTGCGCCCGATGGTGCCCGGAAGATACATATCCTCCGCCACACCCGCCGGCATGACGAAGGTGCCCGTCGTCACCGCGCGCGCGATATAGGCGATGTGGAACTCGGGCTGCGGCTCAGGCTTCTTCTTGTCGTCGTCGCTGCGATAAGACGAACCGATGGAGAAGGCGCCGACATAACGATCATCGCGCTTGTCGGCCATGTTGGTGTCCGACAGCGTGCCGAGGAAGGCATAAGGCTTGCCGTCGTCGCCCGACAGCGTCTGTTCGATCTCAAGCCCAGCGGGCAAGAGGTCGATCACGCCCATCTGATGGGCGTAATTGTTCGCCATGCGTCCCGAAAGCTCCACGATCACCCGGTCGTTCTGATGCAACGATGTCAGATCGGCGGGCGAGCCCGACATCGTCCACACCGATTTGGTCAGCGTCAGACCGCTCGACGCCGCGGGAAGCGGCGCCGATGGCGTGCCTTGCACGGCAAGCGTACGCCACACCAGCGCGTCACCCTTGTTGACGAGGGTAATCCCCGCGTTCAACTGGCCATAGCTTGGCGCCAGCCTGATCGCGCCGTCGCGCGGTTGGGCAGGCTGACCGTTGACCAGGATGTTGAGCTTGGTCTTCTGGCGCGTCAGCTCATAAGCCGCGCGCAGCATCCAGGCCTTTTCCTGCGTCGTCGTCGCATTCAGCCGCATATCCAGCGCATCGCTCTTGGAGAGGAAGGCGGGAATAAGCTCGGCCTCGCCGTTCTCGGCGGCGAGCGCGGTTGCGCCCGCAAGGTCGCGCAGCAGCGAACCGTAATCGCTCACCGGATAAGTGTTGGGCTTGGCCGCGAAGGCAATCTGCCGCGCCCGGTTAAAGCCGTAAGCGGCGCGCGAACGATCGCCGACTTCGGCAGCAGCCGATCCCGTCAGCGCCGCCGCGATGGCGGTGTTCCACTCCGGCCCGCGCGTGTCGCTGAAGTAGCGCAGATCCGAAACATTCACCTGACCGCTGCGCGCCAGCAGATAGAACGCATAAGCGCGCGTGGCGTCGTCAAACGAATCCGACGTCGCGGTTTGTCTGAGCCATGTTGCGCCGCGCTTCAGCGCATCGTTTGGTACGACATAGCCCTTGTTCTTAGCCTGCATCAGGAAATCGAGCGCGAAGGCCGATATCCACGGCTCGGCATCCGATCCCGGCGCCCACATGCCGAAATTGCCGCCGAAATTCTGCATGTCGAGCACGGCATCGACGGCCTGTTGCTCGCGGTCGCGCAGCGCCTTGTCTCTCGGCAATCCCGCCAGATCGGCAAGATCGTTGAAGAACAGCAGCGGCATGGCGCGGCTGGAGGTCTGCTCGATGCAGCCATAGGGATATTTGTCGAGCCATTTGAGCAAGCCCGGCACGTCGCTATAGCCATGCGCCGCCGAAACGGTGAGACCCACCGTCTGCGTTCCCGGCACCAGATCGGCGATCAGCGCGCCATTCGCGGTATAGCTTGCGCCTGCCGTGAACGGCACGGTTTCGTCGCGCGCAATGTCGAGTTGGGGCGCGCGAACCTCGATCGGCCAGGAGCGGGTGACGTTAAAGCCGCCAGGCCCCACCAGCTTGAGCGCAATATTGGCGATACCAAGCCCCTTGCCGTCCACTTCGACCGGCACCAGCACGCGCTTGCCCAGGCCAAGGTTCTGCGTGACGACGGTTTGCGGCGCGCCGCCGGCGAGGCCCACCGGCCCGCTTGCGGTGACGGTCGCGGTATAATCGCCCGGCTTGCCTTCGACATTGTTCATATTGAGCGCGGCCATCGCCTTGTCGCCCGGCGCCAGGAAGCGCGGCAGCACGATATCGGCCACCACCGGATCGCGCACCGTCAGCGGTCGATCCGCAGCGCCCAGCTTGTTGGCGCTGAATGCCACCGCCATCAGGCGCAATTCGCCGTTGAAGTCGG
Organism: uncultured Alphaproteobacteria bacterium; assembly: GCA_963849895.1. GTDB lineage: Bacteria > Pseudomonadota > Alphaproteobacteria > Micropepsales > Micropepsaceae > Rhizomicrobium. Next base: position 339,536 of record CAWKIU010000019.1, on the reverse strand, counting down.
GAACATCGAGCGGAACATTGACCATGCCCGCCGCGCCGACTTTTACGAGGCCGGAGAACAGCGCAACCGTCTTGGTCGGCACCACGCTCAGCGAGCGCCCGCCGAAGCTGTCGCCGCCTTCGCGCATCGCGCCGACGGCGCCCTTCTCCGCCTTGATGAGACGGCCGTAATCGTCGCGCATCTCAACGCCCAGCCGCCGCTTGCCGAAATAATAGGAAACCGGATTGGGCGATTTGAATTCGGTGAGCTGCAAGATGCCCTCGTCCACCGCGGCGAGTGTTACCCAGGCGTCTTCGCCCGAGGCCAGACCCTTCACCTGCACGGGAATGTTCAAATGCTGGCGCGGCAAAATCTTTTTCGGTCCACCGATCAGCGTGGTCAGCGTGCGCCCGGAATTGTCGAGTGCCAGCCAGGCCAGCCCGATGGAACGCACCGGCTCGCGGCCGGTCGCCTCGCTCAGCGGACGATAATCCGTCACCAGCACATAAGCGCCCGCACCCCAATCGGCTGACACGGTGACGTCGACCGTCGCGCCGCTTGCCGGTGCGTCGATCACTTGGCTGGAGAACACCTTGTCGGAGGCCACGACGACCAGCGCCTTGCCGTTGGCGGTCGGCTTGATGCGCACATGGGCGGTCTCGCCCACCTTATAGGTCGGTTTGTCCGCCGCGACAGGAATGCGGTCGGGCCGGTCCCCCGCGCTCGATGCCGCCCAGCCGGAATAATAGCGATAGGAACTGGCGGTGTGGGTTTTGGGATCGGTGATGGTGAGCCGGTAGGTGCCCCACGGCATCGCCTGCGCCAGCTTGGCGGGTGCGCCGGTGCCAACGGACATGGTGCCCGAAGTGATCAGCCGGTCGCGGGTCGTCGATTTGTATTTCCAGCCGCTGCTGTCCTCGAACCACTGATAAGAGGTATCCTCGCGGACCCAAGAATAGGTCAGACCCGATAGGTTGACGCGCTTGCCCTCGGCACTCAGCGCCACCACGTCGAACCCGGCGCGCGCACCTTCGGCGACGGAGCCGTTCTCGAAGTCGGGGCGAATGCCAATCATCACATCGTGATTGCGCACCGCGACGTCCACCGACTTGGAGGTGGCGCGCCCGCCCGGCTCGTGAATGGAAACCTTCACCATCGCCTTGAGCGGCAAGGTGGTGTCGGCGAGATCGCCGACCGCGCCGGTCACTTCGGTAGAGCCCATCGCATCGGTCTGCGGCACCGTCATCGTGACATCAACGTCCGAGAATGTGTCGTCGACGCGCCCGAATTGCCAGCCGCCATAACCCTCGAACGGCGTCGTATCGACGGAGATGCGCGCCTCGGCATCGCCCGACAAATCGCTGGCCGGCGCGCCATAGAGGAAGCGGCTGTCGGCGCGCACTTTGATGGTATCGCCCGGGCGCACGAACGGCGTCTCGGCGGTCAGCGCCACCTTCAATTTCTGCGGCACGAAATCCTGCACGTCGAACTGCACGCGCCCGACAGGCTCGGCATCTTTGGAGGTGTCGACGAAGGCCGCGATCTGCCAGCGGCCATGCGGCGCGCTGGAGGACAAGGGCAATGTCCAGGTTGCAGTCCCCGCCACCAGCGAGGCGCCCGCGATGGTGGTACGCCCGACCTCCAGCCCGTCCGGGCGCGTGGCGACCAAGGTCAGCGGTGCATTGGCCGCAGCGCCAACACGGTCGCGGAGCATCGCCGTCAGATCGACCGTCTCACCGGGGCGATACACGCCGCGCTCGGTATAAAGATAAGCATCGATCGGGCCGGGCACATTGCGTCCGCCGACGCCGCGGTCGGTGAGATCGAAGCTCGAGCGGCGCAAATCGGTGAAGCTGAAATCCTGATCGGGGCCGTAAGCCATTACCACGACCGGTTCATCGCCGCCCTTGGCGCGCATCAATCCGGCGGAGAAGTCGGCGCGGCCGTTGGAATCCGTCGTGGTGCTCGCGACTTCGTTGTTGTCATGCGCGACCAGCGTCAGCTTGATGCCCGAAAGCGGCGCGGCGCTGGCATAGGAGCGCGCGAAGACGGTCAGCCCGCCCGCGCCGTTGAAGGTGGTGAGCGCAATATCGGAATCGACCACCCACTGCACCGCCATCTCGCCGGAATCTTCGTCGTCGGAATCCGTCTTTTTGTTGGCGTCGGTGGCGATCAGCACATAGACACCGGGCTTCCTGCTTTTCAGCAGGTCGTGAATCGGGATCAACGTGACGACGCTATCGTTCTTGATGTCGTTCACATCCATCGTGCCGGTCCATACAATGGAACCCTGGCTGTTCTCGATCTCCTTGGCGCTCCAGGAATAGAGCGTCGTCTCGTCCACCGTGTCGCTTTCGATTTGCGAGAGCAGCCGGTCGCCGACGCGGATCAGCTTCACCTTGACCTTGGAGACATTGACGGTGGTGATCGGCACGCCTTGCGCGTTGTCGCGCGGCAGGATGATGCCGCCGTTGAATTGCACGATGGAGGGTTTGTCGCGCAGTTCCACCGGAACGGTTTCGTCCTCGGGCAGCTTGTCGCCCGAGGCGGCGGGCAGACCCGCTTTCAGCGTAACGGTATAAGTCTTGTCGAACGAAAGGCCCGACAGGCAAAGCCGGTCATCGACAACGCGAACCGCGGCGCGCACATCGGGATCGATGGCATAGTAATCGGCGTAATGGGTCTTGCCGGAATCGTCGAGCTTCTGCGTAAAGACGAAGCACGCGGCGGCCTCGGCCTTGGAGGTATCGATGTCGAGGCGATGGAATGCGAATTCCGCGTTGGCCTGTGCCTTGGTCGGTGCAAGGCTAGAAGTGATGGAGGAAAACCCGCCGGCCAGCCGGTCGAGCAAGCCGCCGCCGCTGCTGGAGCGTCCGCCCAGGATATAGAGCGTTACGACTGCGACGAGAACGACAGCCGCAAGCGCGCCGCCGCCGATCAGAATCCACCGACGATATTGCCCCATCTTACGCTCCCCATTACCCGCGTGGACAGTACAGGGCGCAGCCGCGTGCGGCAATTCGGCTGCCGGCACTGATCGTGGCTCTCAAAATCAACCTTATTCGTGGCGGACCTCGCGCTGGCAGTCTGGCGAATTTTTTTGTGCTGCAGTGCGGTGTCAGTTGGCCACCGGGCAATCGACGCGGCCGTCCCGAAACATGCATTGGCGTTCGATCGCGCCATGCACGTCGTGGACGTCGATTTGCCAGCCATCGTCGGTCTTGGTCATCAGCAGAAATCCGAAGCCGGGTAGCGAAAGCCCGTCGGCGACCACGACGCCGGAGTCCCCCTGAAACACGGTGCCTTTCAGGATGGACGGCGTTGAATCCAATGCGTCGCCGCCGAAGCCAGCCACGATTTGCGGCGGTACATGATCGCTATCTGCATAGTTCAAGGCTTCAAAGCTGTGGATATGACCCGACAGCATCAGTTCCACGGGCGATGGAATGCCGGACGCACCGATGGCGGCGATTAAAGTCTGGTTGCCGCCGATGGGAATTCCGAGCGGCCCGCTGACCGCCGCCCAGATCGGGCGATGCATCAACAGCCATGTCGGTGCGCGCGCCTCGCCGAGTGCGGCGATCTCGGCGCGATAGGCGGGAACCATGTCGCCAGCGACCGCGGAGTCGGGCGCATCGGCATCGTCCATCACCACCAAATTCATTGCGCCCAGCGGCACGGCATAAGGCGCCAGATGTGCCGCGCAAGGCGCGCCCGGATCGAACGGCATGGGACCAAGCAGGCGCAGCCAGCCCGGACCCGCGCGCTGGCAATCCTCGTGATTGCCGCGCACGAAGACCCAAGGCGCGGCCGCCAGCAATGGCGCGGCGGGCGTGAAAAAATCGGCGTTCCATGTCGGCCAATTGTCGCCATGGGGCGTGTTCGCGCATCCCGTGTTGCCGAGCGGGCAAGCGTTCTCGCGATAAAGATAATCGCCGACATGAATCACCAGATCCGGTTTGAGCTTGGCTGCTTCCGCCGCGATCTGCGGGAACGGCCATTTCTGCGGGATCGGCGCAATTTTGCACCGCCGCGCCCTTGATGCGGCAACCGGTATCGCCAAAGACGACGATGCGCCGCGGATCGGATTTCACGACGGGAAGAACCGCGCCATGCGGACCGATGGTCGCAACCCCACCCACCATCGGCGCACTGCAGACGCGTAAAAAATTATTGTCGCGCGGTGCGCGAAGCGACAGCACAATATTGTCACCGGTGTCATTGTGCATTGCCGGACAATGTTCGCCGTTCGCGATGGCACGCACTTCGCCAGCGCCGCCCGCTCCAAGCTGCACCCAGTAAGACGCAACCTCCTCGCCATAAGCCGGAACGAGGAGGGCTGCGAGCACGGCAAACGCAGACAGAATCTTTTTCATGCCCGTCAGTATGACGCGCCGAACATCGCGGCGCGATGACGGCTTGCGGGCTAAAATTTTCGATATTTCTTACGTGGTAAATCTATATCCGAAGTTGTACTAATAGACTGACGCTCTTGGAGGAATTAGCTTTTGCCACGCGTTTTAAGTGAAGCCGACATTGCCGATTTCCGCGAGCGGCTTTGTGCCAAGGCGGCGCAGCTCTTCGTCGAAAAAGGCATCCACGGCGTGACCATCCGCGAACTGGCCGCGGCGCTTGGCGTCAGCGCCATGACGCCCTACCGCTATTTCCACGACAAGGACGACATCCTCGCCGCGGTGCGCGCGCGCGCCTTCGATCGTTTCGCCGAGACCTTGGAAAAAGCTTATGCGCAGGGGTGTAGTTCCGCCGAACATTCGCACGCCGTGGGTCTGGCTTATGTACAGTTCGCGCTTGAGGAATCGGCGTCCTATCGGTTGATGTTTGATTTGTCGCAGCCTAGTGAGGGTCAATATCCCGATTTGGTGCGTGCCGCCGAGCGCGCGCGCGCCACCATGACGTCGCATGTGCGCCAATTGGTTGCGGATAAGGTATTGGTGGGCGACCCCGAACTGATCGGCACGGTATTCTGGGTTGCCCTGCACGGGGCTGTGACCTTACAACTCGCCGGCAAATTATCGCCCCAATTCAAGCGCACGACACAATATGGTATCGACAACATCGTCTCGGAGATGATGTCGGCTCTGGGCGAGTGGTTCCGGTTCAAACATTAAGCGAAAAAGCGAATGAAACTAGACAATATTGTTACCCTCACGATGAACCCGGCCATCGATACGTCGGTGTCTGTCCAGCGCATGATGACGGACCACAAGATGCGCTCGACCAAGACGCTGCGCGATCCCGGCGGCGGCGGCATCAACGTGGCGCGCACGCTGAAGCGCTTTGGCGCCGATCCGCTGGCGATCTTTCCGATGGGCGGCGCCTCGGGGCTGATGCTCGAGCGGCTGGTGGCGGCGGAAGGCGTGCGCCATCAATCCTTCAATATTGAACATGACTGCCGCGCCAATTTCACCGCCAATGAAATCGAAACCGGCGAGCAATACCGTTTCGTGCTTCCTGGGCCGACGCTCGGCGAAGAAGAATGGAATGCCGGGCTGGGATTGATGACGCAGGCGGCATCAAACGGCAGCGGCTATGCGGTGGTGAGCGGAAGTCTGCCGCGCGGCGTGCCGGTCGATTTCTACGCCAGGCTGGCGCGCAATCTGAAGGCGCTTGGCGGCGCCAAGCTGGTGCTCGATTCCTCGGGTCCGCCGCTCAAGCACGCGCTGGATCAAGGCGGCATCTATCTGGTCAAACCGAGCCTCAGCGAATTCGTCGACCTTCTGGGTAATCCCAACCCCGACGAAACGATGTGCCTGGAGGCCTCGCGCGCCATGGTCGCCAAGGGGAGCGCCGAGATCGTTGCGCTCACCATGGGCGGTGACGGCGCGTTGCTGGTTGCCGACGGCATCGCGCTGCGCGCAATGCCGCCGCCCGTCACCGTGCGCGGCACGGTGGGCGCCGGCGACAGTTTCCTGGGCGTGCTGGTGCTCCATCTTGCCCGTGGCAACAGCCTCAGCGACGCATTCCGTTATGGCATTGCGGCGGGCAGCGCGGCGCTTCAGTCTCCCGGAACCGGATTGTGTTCGCCCGATCTCGTCGCCGAGCTCGCCAACCTGGTGAACGTCACGATGTTGTAGGCGTGATCGCCTCAGAGGTTCGGCTACCGGGTTGACCCTAGGTGGGTTCGGCTGTGGCGTAAATTTGCGCCAGCCATTCGGCTGACTTCTGTTCGATCCAACGCTTCGCGTCTGGTTTGCGCGGAAACCGGCCGGTTTTCATTCGACGTCCATCGGGCCAAGTCACGAGCACGTGGTATTCCCGCACAAGCATTCCCTTACGCGGGCTAAACTTCGGTGTTCCTTCGCTGCACGGCTTGGCGCCACTTCCCTGCATCCCATCTTTCATTGCGATTTTTTCCTGCGATGTGTGAACTGTCCGTCGCGATGGCCGCGTCTGAAATTGTTACGAACGGGTGGGGACGTAGGATTAAGCCTCGTTTTGCTTGCTTCCAGCCTTCCACGATTCAACCAGTGGTCAATCATGCAAATTTTTCTAATTCAATCTTCCCCCATTTGGGGTAAGAATGGTCGAGGTGAGATCAAATAGGGCGATATTTGACTACTTGAGCATCGAAATTAATGGTGCCAACGCGTTCAGCCGGGGGGCGATGTGCTGCGCAACGAGGATATTTACGAAGCGCTTTTCGATGAAGACGCATTCAACAATCTGCCCAATCGGCTTGCGGGCGTGGTCAACGCGCGCTCGGCGTTGATCAATTGGGTGCACACGGACGGCGAAATCGCCAATCTGGCATATTGCTATTTCGACAAAGCTTTCATGGACGACTATGCCGCGTCCTTCATTCACAAGGACCCCTGGGTAGAGGCCGCGCAAGCGCCATACCGTCTCAACAAAATTTTGAACGCATCGCAAATTGTGTCGAACTCGGTGTTCGAAAGAAGCGAGATTTACAACGACCTTATTCGCCACCACGACGACGACACGATGTATTGCATAGGCGGCGCCTTCAGCACGAAGTGGGGTGCCGGTATCGTTGGCGTCAACCGGGGCAAAAATAGCGGAGCGTTCGACGAAGACGCCGTAATGACGCTTGAAGGATACGCGGCGGTGCTGCGGCGCGTTCTGATGGTGCGTGGAGAAATTGCCGCCCATCGGCGCAGTGCCGCGCTCGCCACGAGCGTGCACGACATTGTCGGCTTGGCGTCCATCGTCGTCCGAAAGGACCTGCGCGTCGTGCATATCAACGAAGCCGGGGAGGCCGTACTCCGGCGCGGTCTAGGGCTCTATTCCAGGCAAGGATATTTGGCCGTCCAGGGCGAAGACGACAGTAAGCGTCTTTCCGCCGCTGTTGCGCGCGCAACCGCGCCTGTCGCTCCCAAGACGGCCGCGCTGACGGTCGAAAGAAAGAACGCAGAGACGTCGGCGCGCTTGCCCGCCTATCACATCGTCGTGACGCCGCTACCGGGCGCGGGCACCTCTCCGCGTGCGTTGCTTTTGTTCCGCGATCCCGACCTGGTACAGCCGTCGCTCGCCAGCCAGGTGCGGGCGCTATTCAGCCTTACCGCCACCGAGGCCGAACTCGCCATAGCGCTGTCCGAAGGCGCAAGCGTGGCACAAATCGCAAGCGGTCGCTCCGTTCGGGAAAGCACCGTTAGGTCTCAGCTCAAAGGTCTTGCCGCAAAAATGCAGTGCAGCCGGCAATCCGAAATCGCCGCCGTCGTCGCCAAACTTCCCCCTTTGCAATCGTTACGGTAGCTGGAATGGGTGATTTGTTCGTTGCAGCAATCGAATCGGTTTGGCGAGATATCCACCCGCTACTTAGCGGGTGGTGGGCGCGACAGGGCCCCGCGCGCGTTGGCGCGCAATTAGATGAACCGATCCCTGTCGCTTATCGGAACTTAGACGGACGGTCGAAAGTGGTGGGCGCGACAGGGATCGAACCTGTGACCCCTACCATGTCAAGGTAGTGCTCTCCCGCTGAGCTACGCGCCCGTGCCAGTCCGTCGTGGCGGGGCGTCTCTATAGCCCTCGTCCGGCGAGACTGGCAAGCCGCGCCTTTACCGCACGTTTTTGAGGTCGAACACCACCTCCGCATCGGCCGAGCTGGGGACCGCCGCACCGCCGCGGATCGCGCTCTGGTAACGCCAATGGGCCGTCACCCAGGCCTGTGCCGCTTGGTCGAGATCGCCATAGCCGCTGGAGCGCACGATGCTCGCTTCCGTCACCACGCCGTCGGCAGAGATGGTCAGATGCAGCCGCACGCGGCCCTGTTCGCCCAGCCGCAGCGCCAGCGGCGGATAGGGCGGAATCGTGTGCGTGCCAGGAACACCCGCCGCCGCGCGATCGCCAGGAACATTCGCCTGCGGATTATAGAACTGGGTAATCGTCTGACGCGTCTGGCCGTCGCTATAATCGATGGGCGGCGGCGCGATCGTCGTTTCGGTCGGATTGATCCAATGCTGCGTCAGCGGAGGCAGCGACACGGGCGGTTTCGTCTTGATGACCGTCGCGATGATGGGCGGCTCTTGCTGCGGCAGAAGCTTGACGTGGAGCCCGACGACCAAGGCCCAGATCGCCGCCATATGCACCAGTCCGACAAAGACAAGCCCCGTCGCGCGTTGCGGCGTCAGGCCCGGCCTGTGCGCCATGACGATGGCATGATCGATTTTCTGCATGGTTTCCTCCCCAGGTTTCAACGGGCCGTCTGGCGACCGTTTCCTCGGGAGCAAACCCAAACCGAAGGGCAGCTATGCTCCCGCGGACCTGGAAAGGCTGAACTTCAATCTCGGCGCGAATGTGGCCGGGGGATGTCCGCAGTTTGTCGCCGCAAGACTGTTTCAGGCCGCCATCATCCGTTCCACTTCGGCGACGATCTCGCGCAGATGGAACGGCTTGGAGAGGACCTTGGCCTGTTTGGGCGCGTTGGAGGCGGGATGCAGCGCCACGGCGGCGAAGCCGGTGATGAACATGATCTTCATTTCGGGATTCATCTCGGCGGCGCGCTTGGCAAGCTCGATGCCGTCCATGCCGGGCATCACGATGTCGGTCAAAAGCAGATCGAAACGGAATTCGAGCAGGCATTGATGGGCGCTCTCGCCGTCGCCGAAATCGGTGACGTTATGGCCGGCGCGCACCAGCGCCTGCGCCAGGAACTTGCGCAAGGATTCGTCGTCTTCGACCAACAGGATATGCGCCATGCGCTGCTCCGCCCTTCCCTGACTAGACCCTATAAACCCGAATCCGTAAATGCCGGTTAACGCCTCACCCGCGAACACCGCTTGATTGGGTCTTATGGGGTGGTCCAATCTTGGCCCGCTGGCCCATCGCGGCCGCGAAGAGGATTTCGGCGATGGTTGGATCCGAGGGCCTTCAGACCTATCCGCAAGATCCGGTCCTGGCGGAGCTTTGGCGCGCCCCCTACAGGATTTCCAGGCCGCAGCAGCAGACATCCCCGTTCGTGTTCGCCTCGCCCCATTCGGGAAACCTCTATCCGGCGCGTTTCGTGGCCGAGAGCCGGCTTACCCCCCTGGCGCTGCGCCGTTCCGAGGACGCTTTCGTCGACGAGTTGTTCGCCGCCGTGGCGCCCTTGGGCGCCCCCCTGATCGCCGCCCGCTTCCCGCGCGCCTTCGTCGATCCCAATCGGGCGGCACGCGAACTGGACGCCGCCATGTTCGACAATGCGCTCGAGATGGACATCGATGCGCACAGCACGCGGGTCGCGGCGGGGCTTGGCGTCATTCCGCGCATCGTGCGCGATGGCGCCGAAATCTATCGCGGCAAGTTGGCGCCGGGCGAAGCGCGGGAGCGGCTGACGCGTCTATATCGGCCCTATCATGCGGCGCTCGCCGAATTGGTGGAGGAGACCCGCGCGCGCTTTGGCGTCGCGGTCGTGGTGGATTGCCACTCCATGCCCTCCGCGGCGAATGTTCCCGACATTGTATTGGGCGATCGCTATGGCGTATCGGCCTCGCCCGGCTTGATGCGCTATGCCGAGCGCGCCTTCCAGGCTTGCGGATTTTCCGTTGCGCGCAACGCGCCCTATGCGGGCGGGCACACCACCGATCTTTACGGCCGGCGGGACAAAAACATCCACGCACTACAGATCGAAGTGAACCGGGCGCTGTATCTGGACGAGGAGCGCATCGAACGCGGCGCGCAGTTCGAGGCGGTGCGCGAAAAGCTCGCCGCCGCGCTCGCCCATCTCACCGCGCTCGGCACAAACGCGCTGCACATCGCGCCGCCCCCGCTCGCCGCAGAATAGCGCACGCCCGCCTAAGGTGACGGCGGCAGCAAAAATCTTCGATTGTTTGGGCAAGAAAAAAGGCCGCTCCCGGAGGAGCGGCCAAGTTCAGGGAGGAAACGCCCAGGAAGGGCCGCAGCGTTACGAAGAAGAACTCCGTAATACCGCGCTGCAACAATATGCCAGCCAAGAACTCAGCAATCAAGTACTAAAACATATGATCCGTTAAATTTCTTCTTGCGAATTTCCAAGCTTTTTCAAGGCGAAATTGTGTCTTTGCATAGTGTTTAGGCAACTGCCGCCTTTTTGTTGTGCGGTGCAAAATGATACCGGTGGCATTATGCGCGGCGATTCATGCGCTTAGACGGATTCACAGCAATGTCTCCGCACTGCAACAAAAGATTCGCGCGCGCGCGCTACCCAATCGCCCGAAATCCACATGCGATTCGTGTCGTGATTGGGGGAGTTTGTTTATGGCCGAAACTGCCTGGACCGCGTCGCGTTACATGGGCCCAGTCCTCGAAGCAGCCCGGCGCCCCACACGCAAGCAGGCGCCGCTTGGTCCTCATAACCATGGCGCGCCGGCGCCGCGCCACCACCGCACCATCTTTATTTCCGATGTGCATCTGGGCACGCGCGGCTGCAAGGCGGAGCTGCTCGCCGACTTCCTGCGGCAGAATTCCTGCGACACGCTCTACCTCGTCGGCGATATCGTCGATGGCTGGCAATTAAAGCGCCGCTGGTATTGGACCGAAGCGCACACCGAAGTCGTGCGCGAAATCCTCTGCAAGGTCGATGACGGCACGCGCGTCGTTTATGTGCCGGGCAATCACGACGAGTTCCTGCGCGAGTATTGTGGACGCAGCGTGGCGGGCGTGGAAGTGGTGCAAGAGATCATCCACGAAACCGCTTCGGGTCTGCGCCTTTTGGTGCTGCATGGCGATCAGTTCGACGGCGTGATCGGTTATGCCAAATGGCTCGCCCATGTCGGCGACAGGGCCTATTCCTTCGCGCTGGCGCTCAACGACCGGCTTCACATGATCCGTCGCGCTTGCGGGCTGCCCTATTGGTCGCTCTCGGCCTATCTCAAGCGCAAGGTCAAAAACGCGGTGGAATATGTCTCGCGTTTCGAAGAGGTCGTGGCGCGCGCCGCCGTGCCCAAGGACGTCGATGGCGTGTTGTGCGGCCATATCCACCAGGCGGAAATCCGCCGAATCGGCTCCATCCTCTATCTCAACGACGGTGACTGGGTTGAAAGCTGCACTGCCCTTGTCGAAGATGCCCACGGACATCTGGAGATTCTGCACTGGGCTACCCATTCTCCCGCAAGCACGACCAGCTGGGCACGCACGGGCGCCCAAGGTGAAGCTGCGCTTATACCCGCGTAGACGCAGAGCAAGGCGCACGATGCCGGTCGGCGTCGGCCAGGCCGGCACCGTCGTCGTTCCCGAATCGCAAAGACTGAAAGTCCTGATCGTCACCGACGCCTGGGCGCCGCAGGTCAACGGCGTGGTACGCACGCTTGAGATGTTGGGCCGCGATTTGCGCGTGCTGGGCCATGAGGTGCGCTATGCGACGCCCGAGGGCCGTTTCACGCTTCCCTTGCCCACCTATTCGGAGATCCGGCTCGCGATTTTTCCTCGCCGCAGCATGGAGAAAGAAATTCGTGCCTATGCGCCGGATGCCATCCATATCGCGACCGAGGGAACGCTGGGCCTGTCGGCGCGCGCGATCTGCGTGAAATATTCCATTCCCTTCACCACCTCGTTTCACACCCGCTTTCCCGATTATGTGCGGGCGCGTTTTTCCTTCATCGGCGAGGAATGGGTCTATCGCTTCCTGCGCTGGTTCCATCGCCCCGCGACCGCGATGATGGTGGCCACCTCCTCGCTGAAGCGCGAGCTGGAGAGCCACGGCTTTAGCAATGTCCGCATCTGGTCGCGCGGGGTGGACACCGAACAGTTCCGCCCGGTGGAAGGCGCCACACTGCCCTATCCGGGTCCCATCTGGCTCTATGTCGGGCGGGTTGCGGTCGAGAAGAACATCGAGGCCTTCCTGAGGCTCGACCTGCCGGGCACCAAGGTCGTGATCGGCGATGGCCCCGCGCGCGCCGCGCTGGAGAGCAGCTACTCCGACGCCCATTTCCTGGGGCCCAAAACCGGTGAGGCGCTGGTCGAGGCATACGCCGCCAGCGACGTCTTCGTGTTCCCCTCCAAGACCGACACCTTCGGGCTGGTTATTCTGGAAGCATTGGCCTGCGGCACGCCGGTGGCGGCTTATCCGGTGCTGGGGCCCAAGGACGTGGTGGGCGGCGCGCCTGTCGCCGTGCTGGATGACGATCTGGGCCGCGCCTGCCAAGGCGCCCTGTCGATCCCGCGCCAAGCCGCACGGGACTTCGCGCTGGCCAATTCCTGGCGCTCCTGCACCGAGCAATTCCTCTCCAATCTAGCGGTTGAGGTCGAGGCCTAGATCGGCCCTCTTGCCAAGCGGCAAAATGCGCTAGAACTTTGCCCGCGTTTTCACCGCCTTGCCGGGCCATTGTTCGATGTCCTCACCCAGTACCGATTCGAAGCTGCCGCGCCTTCAGCCGCGCGAGCTTGCCTTTCTTGGCATCGCGATCCTGATTTGCACCGCTTACGTTGTGTGGCTCGGCAAGGACACGTCTTGGGATTTCCGCAACTATCACTGGTACATCCCCTATGCCCTGTTGAACGGGCGCATGGGCATCGACGTCGCGGTCGCCCATCAGGCGTCCTATTACAATCCGTACATAGACGTGCCGTTCTACTGGCTTGCCGTCCACACCACATCCTGGTTCGCGATCGCGGTGCTGGGCTTGTTCCAAGCCGCCAACATCGTGCCGCTCTATGTGCTGGCCCGCCACAGCCTGCGCATCGAGTACCCCGAGCTCGCATCGGGCGCGGTGGCGGTGTTCGGCATGACGGGCGGGCTGACGCTCGGTCTCTACGGCACGCATTACTACGACAATGTGATGAGCCTCTTCGTCTTGACCGCCCTCACCATCCTTGTGGTGAAACGCGAGGCGCTGGCGCATGGCCCCTTGAAGAGCGCCGCCTTGTGGTGCGCGTTGGGCGGATTTCTCACCGGCGCCTGCTTCGGGCTGAAGCTTCCCGAAGCGCCATTTGCGATGGGCTATGCCGGCGCGCTGCTGGCGGTGGGCGGCGACCGCAAGCATCTCGCTACACGGCTGGCGGCGGGCGCCATTGGCGGGATGGCGGGATTCGCTTTGTTCGCGGTGCCGTGGATGTGGCAGATGGATGTGCTCACCGGCAATCCGCTGTTTCCCTATTTCAACGACGTCTTCAAATCGCCGCTGGCGCTCGCCGCGCCGTATCGCGACATGCGCTTTCTGCCGACGAGTTGGTGGAGCGCGGTGGCGTTTCCCGTTCTCTTCTCGATTGATTGGCGGACGGCCGACGATCTGCCTTATCTCGATATCCGCGTGGGCCTCGCCTATGTCCTCGTCATCGTGGCGTTGCTCGTCTGGATGGCCGGCAAGCGGTCGAAGGACCCGCTGGCCCATCCCATCGCGGCGCGTATCATCTTTGCCTTCGCCGCCACGTCCTATTTCTTCTGGCTCAAGATCTTCGCAATCTACCGCTACATCCTTGCGCTGGAGATGCTGGCGCCGCTTCTCATCGCGCTCGCGGTCGGGCTATTGCCGGTTTCGCGCCGTTTGCGGCTAATTGCGGTCGGCGCCCTGTTCTTCGCGGCCATGCTGTTCACCCGCGGCGCCATGCTGGAGCGCGCCCCGCTGGGCGATCCCTATATCGATGCCGACCTGCCCATCATCGCCCAGCCTGCCGCGACCATGGTGCTCATGACGGGGGACGCGCCGCTGGGCTTCATCGCCCCGTCCCTGCCGCCCCAGGTGCCGGTGCTGCGCATCGACGGCTGGATGATGCAGCCCGAGGACGGCACGCTCCTGACCCGCCAAATGAAGGCGCGCGTCTATGGCCACAAAGGCCCCTTGTTCCTGATCGCGGACGCCTATGAAATGGGCCGGGCCAGCGCGGCCGTGCTCGATTACGGGCTGGCCATCGATTGGCTGAAATGCCGGATGTTCGACACCAACCTGACCGGGACGTATCAATGGTGCCCCCTGGTGCGACGAAACCCATGACCGAACCGCGAATTGCTGTTTTGATCCCCTGTTACAACGAGGACGCGACCATTGCCGCAGTGGTGCGCGATTTTCGCGCCGCGCTGCCGCAAGCGACGATCTACGTCTATGACAACAATTCGCGCGATGCGACGGGCGCCCGCGCCAAGGAAGCCGGCGCCGTTGTTCGCATCGAAACGCGCCAGGGCAAGGGCAATGTCGTGCGCCGCATGTTCGCCGATGTCGAGGCCGACATCTATGTGCTGGTGGACGGCGACGACACCTATGACGCCGCCATCGCCCCGCAATTGATCGGCCAATTGATCGGCGAGGGATTGGACATCGTGTCGGGAAAGCGCGAGGCCACCGCCGTTGCCGCCTATCGTCCCGGCCATGTGCTGGGCAATCGTCTGCTGACGGGCCTGACCAGCGTGATGTTCGGCGTCAAGCTTGCCGACATGCTGAGCGGCTATCGCATCATGTCGCGGCGCTTTGTGAAATCCTTTCCGTCGGCGGCGGGCGGCTTTGGCATCGAGACCGAGCTGACCGTGCATGCCGTGCGCATGAAGGTGCCGATGGCGGAGGTGCCGACGTGCTACCGGGAGCGACCCGTGGGCTCGGCCAGCAAGCTCAACACCTATCGCGACGGCATTCGCATCCTCTTGACCATTGCCGGGCTGATGCGCCGCGAGCGCCCGCTGATTTTTTTCGGCGCGATTTTCCTCTTCTTTGCTCTGTTCTCCTTTGCGATCGGCATTCCGGTGGTGATTGAGTTCTTCATGACCGGGCTGGTGCCGCGCCTGCCCACCGCCGTGCTCGTGACCGGCATGATGGTGCTGGCGTTTCTCTCGCTGTTCACCG
Source organism: uncultured Alphaproteobacteria bacterium (assembly GCA_963849895.1). Taxonomy (GTDB): domain Bacteria; phylum Pseudomonadota; class Alphaproteobacteria; order Micropepsales; family Micropepsaceae; genus Rhizomicrobium. The sequence goes on along the minus strand of CAWKIU010000019.1, from coordinate 324,354 downwards.
GGCTCATCCTCGACACCGTCACGCGCGGACGCTGGGAGATGAAGCGCATGCGCTATCTGGGAATCCCCGGGCCGCAGGATTTGCGCCGCCCGTGAACGACATCATCCGACGTCTTGCCGCCTCGCGCTTCCTGCGCTTTGCCGTGGTGGGCGGAGCGGGCTTTCTCGTCAACGAGGTGGCGCTGCTGCTGGCGAAACATTATCTCGGCGCGGGCGATCATGCCGCGTGGTTCATCGCCTTTGCGCCGACGGTGACCTTCACCTGGTGGGGCAATAGGAAACTCACCTTCGCCGACAAGGCGAGCGGCGGACATCGCGGCATGCTCGCCGAATGGGCGCGGTTCGTCGCGACCAATGCGCTCGGCGCCGCGGCCAATTTCGCCATTTATGCCCTCCTCATCGCTTACGCCCCCGCGCCGCTGAACATCGCTTATATCGCGCTGGCAATCGGCATTCTGGCCGGGCTCGTCTTCAATTTCACGCTGTCGAAGAGGTTGGTGTTTCGCGGCACATAGAAGTTCACCCCGCGTCGCGTTCCACCGTTACGCTTTTGACGATAGCGAACGCCGCCGTGCCGGGCTCTAGCGCCAGTCTTTCGCGCGAGGCCTCGGTGATGCGGGCCACCAGCCTTGTCGCGCCGCAGTGAAGCTGCACATCCGCTTCGTCGCCATGCGGCCGCACCGCGCCGATGGTGCAGGCCAGGATATTGTTAGCGCTGATGGAACGCGGTTCCTCGCGCGCCAGCATGATGTCTTCGGCCCGTAGCCGCACGCGCAGCCGCGCGCCCAAAGGATGCGTGAGCCGCTTCACTGCCAGCACCGCGCCGTCGAAGGCGAGAAGGCTGAGCCCGTCCGCGCGATGCTCGGCCACCACAGCCTCGAACACCGCGCCAAGCGGCGGAATGCCCGCGATGGCGTCCACATCGGTGAGCAGGTCGAAGGCGCTGCCTTGCGCCGCCACGCGTCCCTCGCGCAGCACCACGATTTCGTCGGCAAGCCGCGCCACCTCTTCCACAGAATGGCTGACATAGAGCATGGCAAGCTTCGTCTGGCGCGCCAGCTTTTCGAGATAGGGCAGGATTTCGCCGCGCCGCGCCATGTCGAGCGAGGCCAGCGGCTCGTCGAGCAGCAGCATGTCGGGCGACGCCAGCAAGGCGCGTCCCAGAGCCACGCGACTTTTCTCGCCGCCCGATAGCCCCTTGGGATGGCGCGCCAGCAAGCGCCCCAGCCCGAGGAACGCCACGACTTCGGCGATGCTCACCTCGTCCACCTTGGCCGCTGCGCGCCGCCAGCCGAACAGAAGATTGTCGCGCACGCTCATATGGGGAAACAGCCGCGCGTCCTGGAACACCACGGCCACGCGCCGCTTCTGCGCGGGCACGAAGACGCCTGCTTCGCTGTCGAACAGCACGCGCCCGCCCACCACGATGCGGCCATACGCCGGGCGGGTCAGCCCTGCGATGGCATTGACGATGCTGGTCTTGCCCGCGCCCGAGGGGCCGAACAGCGCCGTCACTGGCCCCTCCGTCGCAAAGGCGACGTCGAGGGCAAAGGTGCCTTGGTGGTGGCGCAGAGAGACTTCCACGCTCATCGCCGCCCTGCCCGCAGCGCGATTTCGCCCGCCGTCATGAAGGCCAGCGCCAGAAGGACGGAGAGCACGCACAGCCGCCCCGCCTCCGCTTCGCCGCCGGGTGCCTGGAGCGCCGCATAGATTGCCAGCGGCAGGGTCTGGGTCTGGCCGGGAATGTTGGAGACGAAGGTGATGATCGCCCCGAATTCGCCCAGGCTGGCGGCGAAGGCCGTAATGGCGCCGCTGAGGATCCCAGGCCAGGCCAGCGGTAGGGTGATGTTGGCCAGCCGGTCGAGCGTGCCGGCGCCTAGGGTGCGCGCCGCCTCGCCCAGCCCCGCATCGCCCGCTTCGAGCGCCTGGCGAATGGCACGCACCTGCAGGGGGAAAGTGATGAGGGCGCTCGCCAGCGCCGCCCCCGTCCAGCTGAAAACGAAGCGAATGCCGAAATGCGCCAGCAGCCAGCCGCCCACCGCCCCGCGCGAGCCGAAGACCACCAGCAGCAGGAAGCCCACCGCCACCGGCGGCAGCACCAGGGGCAGGTGAATGATGCCGTCCAGCAGCGTCCTGGGGGCGGCTCTCAGGCGCGTCAGCAGCAGCGCCATGGCGAGGGCCAAGGGCAGCGCGCAGGCAATCGCCACGCCCGACACCCGCAGGGAAAGGAGCAGTGCCTGAATTTCCGCTGGGGAAAGAATCTCGGCCATCGCTGAAAGTTTATGGTGAACGTCGCCCCGCCGCCATAAGCAGTGGCGCTCCGCGCGCCGTGCGGCGCTTGACCGGTCACAATCGCGCTTTATCGTCGCGGTTATGGGGGACTGGGCTGGGGTATTGAGCAGAACTGCGGCCGTGGCCTTGTTCGCGGCCAGTGCCGTTTGCGCCTCGGCTGCGGACCAAGCCGCGCCGGCGCCCAAGCCGGCCGTCTTCTCACCCATCTATGTGATCCGCGCCGATCATTGGTCGGCGATCGACGAGCGCGATTATGCCAGCTTCATTGCCGAACTGGGCGCATCGGGCTGCGCCACGGTGAATAGTTGCCTGCACGATGCGCGCAATCCCTTTCGCGCCAGCGATCCCGCCGGGGTGGTGTTCGCCTCGGACTGCGCCGATCTTCCCTATGTCCTGCGTTTCTATTTCGCCTGGAAGCGCGGCCTGCCGTTTTCCTATGAAAGCGAGGTCGAGGCGCGCGGACACACCAACGATATTCGCTACACCTTTCGCGGCAATTCGGTCGCGGCGCGCATCGATGTCGCGGGCGGCGAGATGAGCGGCTACGAGATCCTGGACCAGATACGCGATGCGGTGTCGTCGGCGTCCTACCGCATCCATCCTGATCTAGAAGAGCCTTACGAGCCGGACCAATACTCCCCGGCGATCAAGCCCGGTTCGATCCGCCCCGGCACTATGATCTACGATCCCAACGGCCATCTGGCGACGGTGTGGCGCGTCGATTCCGACGGGCGCATCCATTATCTCGATGCCCATCCCGATCACTCGGTGACGCGCGGCTTCTACGATCTGCGTTTCGTGCGCGCCTACCCGGGCATGGGCGCCGGCTTCAAGAACTGGCGGCCGCTGCGCCTGATCGGCGCCACCAAGGAGCCGGACGGAACCTATACCGGCGGCCATATCGAACTGACGCCGAACAGCGAGATCGCCGATTTTTCCGACGCGCAATTCTTCGGCAATGGTGCGCGGCCGGCCGACGATTCAGCCTGGGCCGACAGCGTCTTCCTGCTGAACAATGAACGGCTCGACTATTATGATTATGTGCGCGCGCAAATGGCGGGGGGAACGCTGGCATTCGATCCGCTGCGCGAAGTCGCCGACATGGTCGATTCCAATTGCGCCGACCTGCATTACCGCGCCGACGCCGTCGCGCTCGCCGTCCAGGCGGGGCTCGACAAGCAGCTCGAGCCCGAGCGTTTGCCGCCCAACATCTACGGCACGGAGGGCGATTGGGAGACCTATTCGACGCCTTCGCGCGATGCCAGACTGAAGACCGCCTTCAAGGAACTGCGCGATGTCGCCGAGCGCTTTATCGGCATGGCCGCGCGCCATGACCCGAGGCTCACCTATCGCGGCACCAACCTGGCCGCCGACATGCTCGCCGCCTACGACCGCCACGCCGCGCAGTGCACCGTGAGCTATACGCGCAGCGACGGTTCGCGCTTCACCTTCGGCTATGAAGCGGCGCGCGCGCGGCTGTTCAACATGTCGTTCGACCCCTACCAGTGCATCGAGCGCCGCTGGGGCGCCGCGACCGGCGAGGAATTCGCGCCATGCGCGGACAACACGCTGAAGACCGCCTGGTACGAAGCCGAGCGAAACCTGCGCAACCAGATCGACCGCACTTATGAAGCCCGCATGGATTTCACGCTGGTTGAGCTAAGGACACCGGGGCCCGGCAAGGGCGCCCCGGCGCCGCCCGACATCGATGTGCGGTCCTATCTGGTGTCGCAGTCGCGACCCTTGGTCTCGCAGGCGCAGCCGCCGCGACGCTACTGAGCGACGCCCCAAAAAGAAAACGCGGCGGACCCGAAGGCCGCGCCGCGTTGGAATGCTTGGAACAAAAACGGCCTTAGTGACCGCGCACGTAAAGCGACCACAAATGGGCGGTCATCTGTGCATTGCTGGGGCTCGTGACTTTGGCGAAGGCCCTCAAAGCAGCGTCCTTCTGACCCGCGCCGAAGAGCGCCTGGCCGAGGCGGGTTTGCGCATTGTTGGGATCGCTGACGCCCTTGGCGATGCCGGCCTGGATGGCGCTGACCGCGTCGGGGAACCGTCCCATGCCGCAATAATCCTCGCCGAGCTTAACCAGCGCGTCGCCGTTCTTCGCCGCGTTCGCCGCCTTGATCGTCTTGGGCAGATTGGCGAGGTCGCCGGCATAGCTGGACTTGGCGAGCGCCATGAGGCGCTGCGCGCGGCTGTCGACCAGGATATTCGCCTGCATGCCCTTCTGGACCACGCTCTGCGCTTCGGCCGCGAAGCCGAACTGCAGATCGAGCTGCGCCAGGGTGAAGTAGTCGTCGGCGCCCTTGACCGCTCCCGTCAGGTATTTGATGCGATAGATGTCGAGCGTCTGGTGGTCGGACAGCCCTTTGGAGGTTTCCGCCAGCTTGAGAAGCTGGTTCCAGTATTGCGGTTTGCCGGTCGAGGCGACGAGCTGTTCGACGGCGCTGCGCAGGGAATCATTGTCGCCGATCTCGAAGGAGCAACGTGCCTGCAACTCGAGGACGTCCACGCTATTGCCGCTGTCGTGCGTGATGCGAATGCAGCTCTTGTAGTCGTGCATCATGTAATAAGCCTGGGCGACGACCACCGAACTCTGTGTGTCCATCGCGCCGTATTTGCGCAGCAAGTCGGTGTCGGAGACCACGTCGCTATAGCGGCGCGCGCGCCAATCGGCGGCGAATTTTGCCCTTGCGCCGACCGAGTCGGTGACGCCGACAGAACCACCCGATTTGACGGCGATGTAGTCCTTCATCTTGGAAATGGTTGACTGTTCTTCGCCGGTCAGCCCGCCCACAGATTCCGCTTCGCGGATGTGGTTCATCGCGGCGCTGTAATTGCCCGACGCGGCATCCGCCAAGGCGGCTTGCAGCGGCTTGCCGACGGAGGCGCGCACGGCTGCTTCAGCCGATGTCGCAGTGAAGCCAACGACCGCCGCGGCCGTGGCGGTTCCCAGAACAAGCGCCACGGCGATGGCGCGCAGTTGTTTCGACGTCATCTCGGAGACCTCATCATTAATCGGACGCAAAACTCCGAAGCACGCAAACGCATGCCCGGAGTTCCTGCGGCCACCCCTCACATTAGTACATATACTGGTCGAGACCGGTAAACCCGATCTTCTTCACGCCAAGGCGCTGTGCATCCGCAAGCACTTTCGCGACTGTATCGTATTTTGCAAGTTTGTTGGGATTAAGGTGGATTTCGGGCTGCGGATCGGCCTGGGAAGCGTTGTTGAAATAGGCGTCCAGCGTCGGGCGATCGACCGGCTGGCCGTTCCACAGGACCGACCCGTCGAAATCCACCACCAGATTGACCACAACGGGCTGCATCTTCGGGGGCGTGACGTTCTTCACCGGCATATCCAACTTCACCGCATGCGTCTGGATAGGCAGAGTGATGATGAGCATCACGAGCAGAACGAGCATCACGTCGATCAGCGGCGTGGTGTTCATTTCCACCATGACGTCCTGTTCGCCACCTGACGATCCAAGGTTCATTGACATGGCAAAACTACCTTCCTAAATCGCGCCGCGCGCTATTGAGTACTGTCGTTGCGCGGTTCGGTGATGAACCCGACCTTGGGAACGCCCGCCTGCTGGCATGCCAGGATCACCCGGCCCAGCGCTTCGAAGCGCACGTTCTTATCGCCTCGAATATGGACTTCCGGCAGCGGCGTGCCCGATGCAACCGAACGCAGCAGCGCGGACTCGAAGTGCGGACGTAAGTCCGAATACTGGATCGGTGCATTGTTCCAGTACACGTTCTCGTTGGCGTCCACCGAGATCACGATGTTTTCCGGCTTGGTAACCGTCGCGATGTTTTTCGCGTTCGGCAACTGCAACGGCACCGTCTTCACCAGCACCGGAATGGTGACGAGAAAGATGATGAGAAGGACGAGCATGATGTCCACCAACGGAGTCGTGTTGATGGAGGCATTCAGCTCGACATTTTCCTCGTCGCCGCCGGTCTGTACGTTTAGAGCAGCCATGGCTTGTTCTCCGCGAACCTGTTGATCACTTAGGTCTTATTTCGCCTTCGTGATCAGGTAGGTCTGCAGGTCGCCGGCAAAGCCGTGGAGCTTGGTCGAGATCACCTTGTTGCGGCGAACCAGCCAGTTATAGACCAGCACGGCCGGAACGGCGGCGAACAAACCAAGAGCGGTCATGATCAGCGCCTCGCCCACCGGACCGGCAACCTTGTCGATCGAAACCTGACCGGCAACGCCGATGGCCAGAAGGGCTTGCAGGATACCGAACACCGTGCCGAACAGACCGACGAACGGTGCCACCGAACCCACCGAGGCGAGGAAGGTGATGCCGCCCTGAAGCTCGGAATTGGCGTCTTCAATCTGGCGCGACAGCGACATGGCAATCCAGTCGTTGAGGCTGACCAGCGTGGTGCCGCCCGAAGCCGCGCGGACGCCGGCTTCGGCAATGCCGCGGAACATGGAGTTCTTCGGCAGCTTTTCGATGCCTTCGTTCAGCGTGGCCGAGGACCAGAAGCGCTTTTCGACCAGACGCGCGTGGTTGAGGACGCGGCGCTGTTCGAAATACTTCGTGAAGAAAATGTACCAGGTTCCCGCCGACATGATCGCCAAGGTGATCAGCACGCCGTAGGAAATCGGGTTCTTCTTATGGATGATGTCCATAAGGCTGTAGGGATTTTCGGCGGGCGCCGCATTGGCCATCGGCGCCTTGATGACGGTCGGACCGGCATCGGCCGGTGCGGGCGTCGCCGGGGCGGCGGTGGTTGTTGCAGGAGCCATTGCACCGCCGGTGGCTTGCGCCAAGGCCGGAACGACGCCAAATCCGGTGAGGAGGACGAAAGCGGCTGCAATCGTCAGGTGTTTCGAGATCATGTCCGTACTACTCCGTAGCTTCTTACTTAGAGCGTTGCCATCAACCCGTTCGGGCTAATTATTTTGGAAGTTTCCACACGACGTTCGCCTTCCAGGAAACCGCGACCGGCGCCCCGTTTTGCGTAGCCGGCCTGTAGTGCCAACCGCCGACACAGCCGACCGCCGCTTCGTCCAGTCTTTGCGAACCGCTCGAACCGACGATGTGTGCGTTCTGAACCGATCCGTCCGTCCCGATCTCGAAACCGACCAATGTGGTTCCTTCCTCGCCAAGACGCATCGATATGCTGGGATACTTATCCTGACCGCACAGATGCGGCCTGCCGATCGAAGCCGGCGTGGAAATCTGCTGCGGCGTCGCCACCTTGCTCTGCGTTGTGATCGCAGAGGTCGGCGCCGAGGACTCCATCTGAATGACGATGTCCGGCGGCGGCACGAACGGCGGCGGCGGCTCCTTGAGATCCGGCGGCGGGGGCGGCGGGGTTTTGTCGGGAAGCTTCTCCGGCAGCACCTCGGCCTTAATTTCTTGCGGCAGCTTGTCGACCAGCGTCTTGGCGAGTCCAGAAGCGACCAGCCAAGCAAACAGCACCTGCAGCAGGATGGCGGCCACCAGGGCGGTCATCCGGCGCGGCGTGAACATCGACTGCTGAGTTTTGATATTGTGTAGTGGCTGTTCCATGGATCGTTACCGGTACCTGATAAAACTTGACCCGGCGCAGACGCACCGGGTCATGCGGTTGCTGACCAAGCTCACGCGTCCCCCATCCGACGCCCGTTCTCGCGAGCGCATTCTACTGTTCGTGTGCCAATCGTAAACATCGTTCATCGGCCGGTCCAGTGGTTCGGACGGGATTTGCCGTTTCTAAACAGGCTTGGTTAACATGAGCCTAGTCCAGGAATGGCTTCTCGTCGGGGCAAGGTCTCACAACATGGCCAGCAAAAACGCAAGAGGCAAACACGTTTTTTCCCGTATGTGGTTTGTGACGGAAGCGCACGCCACCGCACTGCACCGCAAAGAGGCAGGAAAAAAGCGCATTATTGAAGGCGCTTACCCATGCGGCTAATCGTTTCACCGATTGCAATTGCCGCGTTGCAATATGTATTTGAAGACGCTCAATAATGGCAAAATTGTGCCCCTGAAAATGTCGAAGCGAACCGTGAAGGAAAGTGGATGCGTTACTTGCATAGCATGGTGCGAGTCGCCGACCTCGAATCGGCACTCGATTTTTATTGCGCGAAGCTCGGGCTCGCCGAGATCAGCCGAATCGAAAACCAAGCTGGACGCTTCACGCTGGTCTTTCTGGCCGCGCCCGGCGATCGAGACAGCGCGAAAAGCGACGCCGCGCCTCTAGTGGAAATTACCTATAACTGGAACAGCGACGACTATGGCGGCGGGCGCAATTTCGGTCACCTCGCCTACGAAGTCGAAGATATTTACGCGACATGCGAAAAGCTGATGGCGGCGGGCGTGACGATCAACCGGCCGCCGCGCGACGGGCGCATGGCGTTCATCCGTTCGCCGGACGGCATTTCCATCGAGCTGCTGCAGGCCGGCGGATCCTTGGCTCCCAAAGAGCCGTGGACGTCGATGGCCAACACGGGAAGCTGGTAGATGAACTTCGCATCGGACAACGCCTATGGCGCATGGCCCGAGATGGTGGCGGCCATCGGCGATGTGGCGGGCGGCGCGGTCTCGTCATACGGCGAAGACGCGCTCAGCGCAAAACTGCAGGGTAAATTCAGCGCGCTGTTCGAACGCGAGGTAGCTATTTTTCCCGTGATCAGCGGCACCGCCGCCAACGCCTTGGCGCTCGCGACGCTGACGCCGCAGCACGGCGCGATTTTTTGCCATGCCGAGAGCCACATCGAAGTCGACGAATGCGGCGCGCCGGAATTCTTCACCCATGGCGCCAAGCTGATCGGGCTCGAGGGCGAGAACGCCAAGCTCACGCCCGCCGCCTTGGAAGCCGCGCTGGCTCGTTTTCATAAAGGCTTCGTGCATCACGTCCAGCCTTCTTGCCTCAGCGTCACCCAGGCGAGCGAGCTCGGCACGGTCTACACACCGGGCGAGATTGCCGCGCTCTCTTCGCTGGCGCATGCGCACGCCATGAAGGTGCATATGGACGGCGCGCGCTTCGCCAATGCGCTCGCCACGCTGGCCTGCAGCCCCGCCGAGGCGACGTGGCGCGCCGGTGTCGATGCGCTGTCGTTCGGCGCGACCAAAAACGGCGCCTTGGGCGCAGAGGCGGTGATCTTCTTCGATCCCAAGGATGCGGGCGATTTCGAATATCGCCGCAAGAAGGGCGGCCACCTGATTTCGAAGATGCGGTTCGTTTCGGCGCAGCTCGATGCCTATTTGGAAGACGGCCGCTGGCTTGCAGCGGCGAAGCTGGCGAACGCGCGCGCCACGATGCTGGCAGAGGGCCTTGGCGCCGTCGCGGGGGCCGAGATCGCCCATCCCGTAGAGGCCAATGCGGTGTTTGTTCGGCTGCCGCAGGCGATGATCGCGCGGCTGCGCGCGCAAGGGGCGCAATTCTACGATTGGTCGCCGCCCGAGGCCGGGCGCACGCTGGTGCGCCTGGTGACGTCCTTCGCGACGCCCGAGGGGGATGTCGAGCAATTCCTGAAAATCGCGCGTGGCGGTTAGCCACGCGCGCTTCATGCGATCTTAGATTCGGCCCACCAGATTGAAGGTGCCCACTTCGTCGAAGCCGCCGCTGGAGCCGCGCACCAGGTCGAAGTTAAGCCCCATCGTCCAGGTGTCGGTGGTGGTTGCCAGTGACCCGCCGACCACGAAATTGCCCTGCGAGGGATCCGGTCCGACAAAGGTGAACAAGGTTCCCGGCGTGTTCGCGGCGCCGGCATAGGCGAAGGCCGCCTTCAGTTTCACCGGGTCGTTGAAGATGTCGTAGCGATAACCGGCGCGCGCTTCGGGCTGCAGGTAGAAGTCCCACAGATTGATGTCGTAGCGCACCGAGGCGCCCAGGAAGACGCGCAGCGACTGAGCGTAATAAGGCTGAACCTGCAGATCGAATCCGTCGCCGGTGGTCGCCGTGCCCGGATTCTTTTCCGTATAGCCCTCTTCGCGCATGACGAGACCGTCGACGCTTAATTGCGGCATCAGCGTGGTCGCCCCATAGGTGAAGATGCCGCCGGTCGTGAAGCCGCCCGAGAGCAATTCGCCCGCATGGGTGTTGTCGGCCTCGCGCGTGTAGACGTTGGTGCTCGAGTCGTTAATTTCTAGACTGATATAGCGCTTGCCCTTGAAGCTGCCATAGCCGACGTCGAGCTTGCTGTCGAAGAACAGGCCCTTGCCGCGCCACGCCGAATAGCCGGATAGCACGTACCATTGTTCGTTGGTGTGGTCGTTGCGCGCCAACTCGCCGACATCGCCGGTGTAGAAGGTGAGCGCGCCGCCGTACCAGCCATATTTCGGGCTGCCGCCGTCCATGCCCATCGCGAAGCCGAAGCCGTGATCCTTGAAGCCCGGCTGAAGCTTGTAGCCGGTGGCGACCGCGCCCGAAGCGCCGCTGTTCACCGTGTTGGGGTCGATAGCGCCGCGGCCCGGATCCTTCATCATCTGGACGAATTCCTGGGCCCACAAGGTCTCTTCGCCTTCTTCCGCGCCATAGAGACGAAGCGAACGCTGACGCGCCGCGACCGGGCCCGTCGCCTGATCGGTAATGGAGATCGCAATGGCGCGGCTGCCGCCTGTTACGCTCGGCGCGAAGGAATTGTAGGCGGCCTGTGCTTGCGCCGTGGTGGCGATGCCATTGACCATGGCCGCACCCAGCGTGTCGTCCTTGCCGAGCGCGGTGTTGGCCAGATCGAAAAGCTGCGCGCCGGCGCTGCCGGCTGTCAGGCCGAGCACGGCCGATGTCTTGGGAACCACGTTAAGCACCAGCCGGTCGAGATTGCCCGACGTATCCTGGGCAAGCTGGGCCGACTGGAAAAGGAACGGCAAGGCACCGCCGCTGATCGTGTTGGTCGTCAGCGATGTATTGTAGAGATTGACCGTGGCGGGATCGATGCTCAGCGAGCGCGTTCCGGTTCCACAACCGGTGTGTGGCGCGGTGATCAGCACGAATTGGTCGCTGCCCTGCGGCACGAAGCTGCCATAGGCCACGCCCAGATTGGCGCCCGAAGCAAGTGTCGCCGATTGTGACGCGGCAACGACGCCCGTATTGGTGAGCGATTCCGATACGGACAGGCTCAGGTTGCCGCCGTCCTCGATGTTAAAGTTCGTCGCGTTCAGCGTCGTGGCGGCGACTCCGGCCGCCGTGTTGGCGTTCTGTAGTTCCAGCACGCCGTTCTGTTTCACATCGACGGCAACGCCGTTTGGCGCTGTGACCCCGCCGGCGAGCGTACCAAATGAACCGATGTTGAGCTGGTCGCCGCCGATACTGCTGCCATAGCCATACTCGATATTGCCGGTGATGGAGGCTGTCTCGAGCGGACCCGCGCCGACGATGTTGACGATTTGCTTGTCGCCCGTTCCGAACAAGATCGCGGCATAGGCGCCGGTGATGGAGGCTGCGTTGGACGATGTCGCATTATCGTTGATCGTCACGCCAAGTCCGGAGGGTGTCAGCAGATTACCGCCGGAAAGATTGATGGCGACGGCGCAGCTTGACGTTGTTGCGGCCCCCAGGCAGGTCAGAGGTGTATCCAGCGTTGTGGCCAGCGCGGAAATCGTGCCGGTATTCATGATGCTGGTGAGCGTGCCGGAGTTATCCACGATGGCAAAGGCTTGCACCGGATTGACGATGGTGAGATCCGTTGTCGAAGCGGTGGCCGAGATCGTGCCCGTATTGATGATCGACGGCAGCGTCGTGTTCGCGCCGATATATATTGCGTTCGCGGTGCCGCCGCGCGTGCCCGAGACGGTCGCCGAAATGGTTCCTTCCCCGGTAGAGTTGCTATTGACCAGCGCCGCCTGATCGCCGGTGTTATTGCCCGAAGCCGCAATCTTGCCGCTCCCAGCTCCGATCGTCACGTAATTGTTGAGATAGAGCGCATTTGCATTGACCCCGCTGGCCGTCGTGCCCGTCGTGGTGGCCGTAGCGGCGATCGAGCCCGAGTTGAAGATGCCGCCCGTGAGGACCGTTTGATAGGTGGCGGAATAGCCGTTTAACTGAATCGCCATCGTATTGTTGTCGGGGTTGGCCGACGATTGCTGAATGCTGCCGCGATTGTAGAAGCTGAACCCCGGATCGATCGTATCGGCGTAGACCCCGATCGTCATCGGCGCCGTCGGCGTCGTCACGATGGCGTTCTCGCCCGGCGCAATCACCACGGCCGGCGTGCTGGCCGTGCCTTGCGAGGAAATGCCGCCGCGCGTGGTCACAGTGTCGCTGGATGTTAAAGGTCCCAGAACGGCAATACCCTGCCCGACATTGGCGCTGACGACGAGCGCGCTGCCCGCCTCCGGGAAGATCGTCGTGCTCGATGTCGTGGTAGTTGTCGTCGCCGTGGTGCTGATGCCGACCGTTTCCAACGTGCCGCCGATCGAAATGCTGCCGGTGACGCCGGTGCCCTGGATCGACAGACCCGTCGCACCCGCGCCGTTGACCAAAACGGTGCCGCCGGACGGCACCAGGATATTGCCGTTGACCTGGCCTTCCATCAGGAGGCCGTAAAGACCGGAACTTGTCGTCGATGTGCCCGTCGTCTGGACCAACTTCAACGAACCGCCGAGGCTCAAATCGCCCGCGAGAGTCGAGTACTCGGACATCAGGATGCCGACACTCGAATCGCCCGTGATCGACATACTCGAGGTGGTCGCGAAAGTGACGTTGCCGTTGAGCGCCGAATAGGAATCGATGGCGATGCCGGTACTCGTCGTGCCTTCCATCGTGATGGTCGAGCCGGTATTGAAGGTGAGATCGCCGGTATAGTTGTAGACGGTGGTATTGGTCGTGTCGGCCGCGTAAGCGGAATTATAGAGCCAGATACCGTGCTTGCTGGTGCCGGAGCCGCTCATGTCCATGGCGCCCGCGGCATCGAGGTAAATTCCACTGCCGGTGATCGTCGTGCCGGCAACATTGGTGAACGACGCGGCGCTCAAATTGGGATTGTTCGCCAAGTCCACCAAGATACCGGTGGCGCTGGTCACGCCCTTGTTGGTGATGGCGCCGTCGCTATAGACGTAATTGCTGCTGTCGACGGTGATCGCGCCGGCGCTGGCGGTGCTGATCGCGACCGATCCGCCGCTGGCGACATAGATGTCGCCGACATTGGCGGTGCCGATTGCCGTCGTAATCACTGACGATGTCCAGGGAGCCCCCGTGGTGAGCGCCGTGGTGACTGCCTTTGTGACGCAGTCGGGATCGGTGGTGGTGACCGTGGAGCAGGTCGTTGCGTAAGCTGGCCCGGCGAGCAACGCGGCCATGGCGGCGGAAAGCATTAAACTTTGCTTGTTCAAGTGCGACCTCTTGCGTCTATGCGGCCCGCGGCCGACTTGGCCCGGCGCAAAAACGCCTGACCCCCTAAACAATTTCTTATCGGTGCCGCGCGATTTTCCCCCGACAACCGGCGAGCGGGCGCGACAATACCCAATTTCCGCCGCCTCACCTAGCGTTGACGGGCGGCAAACGCAAATTTCGGCTTTTTAATCAGGTGTTAGGCGGTTAGGCCAAGAATGGGCTCTGAGGATCGTTAACCGGCCGGCCTACGGACGTCCATGAATTCCATGCAACGAAAGACCTTCGCCAAGCTTACCCAGAAAGACGCATCCGCCGCGGCGGCGCGTCATGAAATGCTTTATTCCGGGCGGATGGGCGGGGCGCGCGCCGTCTTCGCCTTCGCCGACCTCAGCGGTCTGGACCTGTCGGGGCGCAACCTGGCGGATGCGGATTTCACCGGCGCGCTCTTGGAAGAAACCAATTTCGCCGGAACACGCCTGGATTCGGCAAGCTTCTTCGGTGCCGATTTGCGGCGGGCCAATCTGGCCCATGCCAGCATCAGGCGAGGCGATCTGCGCGGGGCATGCCTGCGCGGCGCCAATCTGATCGGGGCCGACCTCTACGAAGCGGATCTGCGCGAAGGCACCATCGCCGAGAAAGACAAATACGGCAATTTGCGCATCATGCAGCATGACCTCGGACCGACCGAACTGCCCGCCGCGATGCTCAATTCCGCCAACCTCGAACGCGCCAAGCTGAACGGCGTGGTCGCCATGCAGGCCGATTTCACCGATGCGATGATGAAATCCTGCCGGCTGTCGCGCGCCAATTTGAGACAGGCTCGCATGACCGGCGCCAATCTTGAGAACGCCGACCTCTCGGGCTGCAATCTCTCCGGCGCGAATCTTTGCGGCGCGGTGCTGATCGGCACGCGGCTCGATCTGGCCGTACTCGACGGCGCCGATTTGACCAAGACGCTCACCACGCAATCCGCCGGGCGCGAACCCGTCTCGCTCGAAATCCCCATCGACCAGATGCTCGATGCGCATGCGCGCTGGGTGGAGAGCGATGGGCGCGAAGGCAAGCCCGCCGATCTTTCCGGCATGGATTTGCGCACGGTTGCGGGCCTGGGCAGCCGGTCCTTGACGGCGCTGATCGCGCCGGACTCCATTCTTTACGGCCTCGACCTCGAAGGCGTGTCGCTGCAGGGAAGCAATCTGCAGAATGCCGATCTGCGTTCGGCGAAGCTGGCGGGCGCCGATTTGCGCGGCGTCAATCTGTCGGGCGCCGATCTCAGCCGCGCCGATTTGCGCGACGCCAAGCTTGGGCCGCTGATGATCTCCGACGACCGTCTTCTGCCCGCACGTCTCGACCGCGCCATTGCGCGCTACACCGACATGCGCGGCGCCGATATGCGTCGCATCAATCTCTCGGGCTGCGATCTCAGCTATGCCAATCTGTCGGACGCCAATCTGCGCGATGCCGACATCCAGGACGCCGAATTGACCGGCGCCAAATTGCCCGCCCAGTTCTCCGAGACCTTTGCCGCCGCGGCGGGATAAGCCTTAGCGATTATTTGCGCGTTATTTGCGTGCCTGGGCCGGCTCGCTCGGCTGGGCGATCTGCGTGCGCGCGCGGATGAACTGTCCCAACCGCTGGAGGCTCACCCGCGCTTCGGGCACATAGGGATTGGCCTGAAAGACGTGCTGCATGCCGTCGTAGATTTCGACGCTCACCGGCACGCCCGCATCCGCCGCGCGATCGCCGAGCCTGGAAGCGTCGTCGCGCAGGATTTCCAGACTGCCGGCATGCACCATAATGGGGGGAAAATCCTTGAAGCTGGCAAAGGCCGGCGAAGCGTAAGGATCGGACGGATTGGTGCGCTTGAGGTAATGGCGCGCGCTGAGGAACAAAAGCTCCCAGGACAGAGCGGTATCGGTCTTGGCGTTCTGCAAGCACGCTCCAGCCCGACAGCGAAAGATCCGCCCAGGGCGACATCGCCGCGCAAGCCGCCGGCATGGCGATCCCGGCATTGCGGATCGCCAGCAGCACCGCAAAGGCGAGACCGCCGCCCGAACCGTTGCCCGCCAGCGCGATCGACTGGGGCGGAATCCCGCGCGCCATCAACTGACGATAGGCATCGATGCCGTCGCGCACCGCTGCCGGAAAGGCGCATTCGGGCGCCAACCGGTAGGCCAGCGAAAACGCGCTTGCATCCGCCGCATGAGCGAGGCGCGCCACCAGCGCGCGGTGCGATTGGGGCGAGCCCGCAACATATCCCCCGCCGTGAAAGAACAGGATCAGCCGTCCGGGCGAGGAATTTTCCGTGCGCACCCATTCGCCTTTGACGGGGCCAAGCGAGACCGGCTCGAACACGGCATCCCCCGGCACCGCCCCGAAGCGGTCGGACAAATAGGTGTATTGGCGGCGCAGCTCGTCGATATCGGCGACCGCCGCGGCCATGCTGGGCTTGGAAACCCGGCGAAATCGGTCGAAAAAGGCGTTTTGCCAGGATGGCATCGGGAATCCGCGAGATCTGCGGGCGGAATATCCGATGCGCGTCCGCGTGAGTCCAGGCGGCAAAAAAAGCGGCCGGACGCTTGGTTAGCGCCCGGCCCCTTCTATCTTCCGGCGGTTAGGCCGCTTTCTGGGTTTCGATGGTCTGCAGCGCCGGCGCGTTGATAGCGATCTTGCGAGGCTTCTTCTCCTCGGGGATCACCCGCTCGAGCGCGATGTGGAGCAGGCCGTTCTCAAGGGCGGCATCGCGCACCTCGACATGATCGGCAAGCTGGAAGCGGCGCTCGAAAGCGCGCCCGGCGATGCCGCGATAGAGAAAGCCGCGCGCGGCCTCTTCGGTCTGCTCGGGTTCGCCCTGTTTGCCGGTGACGGTGAGTACGCCTTCGCGCACTTCCACGGTCAGGTCTTTTTCGGCGAAACCGGCGACGGCGAGGGTGATCGCATAATGCGTCTCGTCGGAGCGCTCGATGTTGTAGGGCGGATAGCCCTGAACTTGCTCGGCGGCGGATTCCGCCAGATCAAACAGCCGGTCGAAACCGATGGTGGAGCGGAACAGGGGGGATAAATCGAATGTACGCATGGTCAAACCTCCTAAAAGCGTTTGGTTGAGGCCCCGCCTTGCGGCCAGGACCGTTTTCAATGCCGAAAGCCGTTTGGCCTTCCGGCACTCCTTTAGATGGGGAGCGAAAACCCGGGCTTCAAGGGGAATTTTGGGGGAAATCTACCAGCCCAGCAGATGCCATAGCCCTAGCCCCCACAGCACCGCCAACACGCTATAGGTAAAGACGTCCATCTGGGCGGGGGTGAAGATCAGCCCCGTCACGTCCTTGACCAGGGTGAGGAGCCACTGGCCCTCTTCGCGGCTGGTGGGATCGCGCCAGGCGCCGGTGCGCAGCCAGGATTCCATATTGTTAAGGACGCAGGAATTCTTGTTGATCTGCCAATGCAGCGCCACCGACGGCACGAACACCAGATAGAACATCAGCGTCCAGTTTGCCGGAACCGCCCAGCCCAGCACGATGTAAATCATGATGACGATGTGCAGATAGAAACAGAAATGGCCCAGCAGATCGCGCCCCTCGATAGGGGGCTGCTCGTCGTCCTTGGAAGTCGTCGCCATGCCCGTTGCCCCACCGTCAAGCTCCCACGGCCAAGGCTAGCTTGCCTGTTGTCACAAAGAAATGCTCAATTATCGTGGTTTCCCGGCCCAATCCTTGGCGTATAGTTTGGCGGGACACAGCAACCGGCAAAGGCCGAAATCTTCATTACGGGAGGGACGTCCATGACCCCACAGGTTCAAACAATCATCTCCGAGATGGGCAGCCGTCTGGGCGCCAATTCCGGGCTGGGCGGCACGCTCAAATTCGATTTCGGCGATGCGGGCACCGTCTTGATCGACGGCAAGGCCACGCCCAACACCGTCAGCGACGGCACCGGCAAGAGCGCGGATTGCACGATCACCGTAACGCTCGAAACCTTCGAGAAGATGGTCAAGGGCGAGCTCGACGGCACCTCGGCCTTTATGCAGGGCAAGCTGCGCGTGGCGGGCGATATGGGCCTGGCCATGAAGCTCGGCCCGATCCTGCAAAAGGCGCGCGGATAATCCTGTCCTTTACGCCCCGCTTTATCCAAACGCGCGACGGCACGCGCTTGCGCACCGCCGTGTTCGAGGCGCATCCGTCGCGCGGCGTGTGCGTGTTGCTGCACGGCCAGACCGAGTTCATCGAAAAATATGCCGAAGTGATCGGCGAGCTTGGCGCGCGCGGCTTCACGGTCGCCACCTTCGATTGGCGCGGCCAAGGCGGATCGCAGCGCCTGCTCGCCAATCCGCTGACCGCCCATATCGCCGACTTCGCGCAGTATGACGACGATCTGGCGAGCTTTCTCGAACAGGTCGTGACACCGCTCGGCGGCGTGGCGCCGATTGCGCTGGCCCATTCGATGGGCGGAAACATTTTGCTGCGCGCGCTGCATGACAGGCCGGGATGCTTTCGCGCGGCAGCCTTCAGCGCACCCATGCTGGGTGTTTCCACGCGCGGTTATCCGGGTTTTGTCGTGCGCGCGGTCACCGCGCTCTACAATCTCTTCGGCAAATCGGACGAATTCGCCTGGGGCATGGCCGAGCGTGATCCCTTCCTGGTCGATTTCGATGGGCAGCTTGTCACCTCGGACCGCGACCGTTTTGAGAAGACACAGAAATTCTTGAAAGAGCACCCGGCGTTGCGTTTGGCGGGACCAAGCTGGGGCTGGCTCAAAGCCGCGACACGCTCCATGGCGCGCGAGATGACGCCCGGATTTGCCGAGGCCATCCAAACGCCTTTGCTGATTTGCGGCGCTGGCCGCGACCGCATTGTGCTCACCGAGGCCGAACGCGATTTCGCCCGCCGACTGCCGCACGGCACCTATCTGGAATTCGCCGATAGCGAACACGAAATCCTGATGGAAAACGATTCCATCCGCGCGCGGTTCTGGGCGGCGTTCGATGGGTTCACCAACAAGCTGTGATCCCTACCCCTCGCTCTCCTTCAATCTGCTCTCGATGGTCGCGGCGATGGTTTCGGCTTCCATGCGTGTGCCGTAACGGTGGCCGATCCATACGATGTTGTCCTCGTCGGGGCCGCTCATACACACCTTCGCAGCGTCCATCTTGTCGAAGCCGATCGTGAAGATGCTGCGCGTTTCGATGAACTTTGCGCCGACGAACAAGATGACCCCCGCAAAAATGAGCTGATCGAACAGATAGCGCAGATCGGCGCACCAGGTTGCTGCCATCAGCCATTCCGCCCGGTTATCCATCGTCCCATAGACTTGGCCCTGGAAATATCCGTGCGGGATCGCCAACAACACGCTGCCGACGATGCCACCGATCACGACCCGCAGCGCCAGCGCGCTCCATTGCTTTTGCTTATCCAAAACGAATTGCATCGCCGTCTCCCCCTTGTGAATTCAAAAATGCGCAATGAATCGACGGGCATAGAATAGCCGCGTCCCCTCGCGAGTTCTACCTTTGGTCGAACTTATCCAAGCGCTCGCGTACGGCCGTATAATGGCGGCATGAAGATGAAACGCGCAGACCCGCGCCGCGCGCTTGCGACGCATGTGAACGGGGCGCTCCTTGCCGCGCACACCGGGGCTGTCCTTGCGCTAGGCGAATTCTGTTCCAAGCAGCGAAGGCTTCCGCGCGAGGTTGCGCTGCGCATCGCGGTCAAGGCGCTGCGTCTTTGCGCCAAGCTCGCGGTGATGCAGGCGCGGCTTGCGCGTGCCGGAATCACCAGCGCGGACACCACCCCCCTCCCCCCCCCTCTGGTTTTTCTCGAAACAACGCCCCAGCAAAAGCCTGGAAAATGGCGCTGCGGCGCGCCGCAAGGCAATCGCAACGCGGTGCGGAGCGGGCGCTATACGAGCGAAGTTCGCGAAGTGTCGGCGCGCCTTAAAGCCTTCGAGGTCCGCGTGCGCAATATCCTGATCCTGGCCGAGGCCGAAATCGCGATTGCGTCAGCCAGCCAGCAGCTTCAGCGCCTGGGCATGGACACGCAGATCGCCGGACGCGATCACCGCGCCGCCGCCGTGACAAGGGCGGCCCTGCCAATCGCTGACCACGCCGCCCGCGCCTTCGATAATCGGAATGATCGCGGCGACGTCCCAGCGCTTGAGATCGGCCTCAATCACCAGATCGATGAAGCCCATCGCCAGGAGCGCATAAGCGTAGCAATCCCCGCCATAGCGCGACAGACGCGCAACCTGTTCGACGCGCCGGAAACGCGCGCGGTCTTCCTGGCCGAGATGGGCGAAAGGATGCGTGGTCGTGATCACGGCTTGGGCAAGATTTTCGCAGCGGCGCGCGGTAAGGGTGCGCGTACCGGACCGGTCGGTCATTGTGGTGCCGCCGTCATGGCCGATGAACCGTTCCTTGAGGAAAGGCTGGTCGATGACGCCCAGCACCGCCCGCTCGTCTTCCTCCAACGCGATCAGCGTGCCCCACATCGGCTGACCGGCGATGAAGGCGCGCGTGCCGTCCACCGGATCGAGCACCCAGCGCCGGGTATTGGTCCCTTTTTCCTCGCCATATTCCTCGCCCAGGATGCCGTCATCCGGTCGCTCCGCCTTGATGAGGACGCGCATGGCGCGCTCGGCGCCCTTGTCGGCTTCGGTCACCGGGTCGAAGAACCCTTTGCCTTTATCGACCACATCGATCCGCTGGCGGAAATAAGGAAGGATCACCGATCCTGCCGCATCGGAAAGTTTGTGCGCAAAAGCGACGTCGTCTTTGGTGGCCATGTTCGCGATCCTCTTGCGCCAGCCCTATATTCTACGCGGGCCAGGGGAGGAAGTGCGCATGAAAAGCATCGTTGTCACGGGAACGTCCACGGGGATCGGCTGGGGGGCGGCGAAGGTCCTTATCGCGAAGGGCTTTCGCGTCTTCGGATCGGTGCGCAAAGAGGCGGACGCGGAGCGTCTGAAAAAGGAATTCGGCACGAATTTCGTTCCGTTGCTTTTCGATGTGACGGACGCGCAGGGCGTCGCCAAGGGCGCGCAGCTTGTGGCGGACGCGCTGGGCGGCGAGACGTTGGCGGGCCTGGTCAACAATGCGGGCGTCGCCCGGCCCGGGCCGCTGCTCTATATCAAGGTCGAAGAATTTCGCGAGCAGTTAGAGGTCAATCTGGTGGGCCAGTTGATCGTGACGCAGGCCTTCGCGCCGCTGCTCGGTGCCGACCGTTCGCGCAAGGGCAAGCCAGGGAGGATTGTGATGATCTCCTCCATCGGTGGGCGGAACGCTTCGCCCTTTGTCGGGCCTTATTGCACGTCCAAATTCGGGCTTGAGGGGTTTTCCGAAAGCCTGCGCCGTGAATTGATGATCTTCGGCATCGACGTGATCGTGGTGGCGCCCGGCGCGGTGGCGACGCCGATCTGGGACAAGGCCGATGCGGTGGACGCTTCGCAATATGCGAACACGCCCTATCTGCCCGCGCTGGAAACCATCAAGAAATTCATGATCGCGGGCGGTCGAAACGGCCTCAAGCCCGAAAAACTCGGCCGCGTCATCCACAAAGCGCTGACGGCTGCGCATCCCAAGACGCATTACACCGTCACGCCCGAACCGCTGCAGAACATCTTAGTCCACACCCTGCCCAAGCGGATGGTCGACCGGATATACGCCAAGCAACTGGGGCTGATGTGGAAGGGTTAGTCCGCCGCCGCCCGCGATTCGCGCTTGCGCTGGTTCGGGTCCAGCGACTTCTTGCGGATGCGGATCGACAGAGGCGTTACCTCGACCAGCTCGTCATCCTCGATATAGGCGATGGCCTGCTCCAGCGTCATCGGCACGATCGGCGTCAGGCGCACCGCTTCGTCCTTCGAGGTCGTGCGGATATTGGTGAGCTGCTTGGCCTTCAGCGGATTGACGTCGAGGTCGTTGTCCTTGGCGTTCTGTCCGATGATCATGCCCTGATAGACTTTGGTGCCGGGAATGATGAACAGCTTGCCGCGCTCCTCCAGATACCACAGCGCATAAGCCACCGCCTCGCCCGCGCCGGTGGAGATCAGAACGCCGTTGGTACGTCCCGCCACCGGGCCCTTGTAGGGCGCATAGGCATGGAACATCCGGTTGATGACGCCGGTGCCGCGCGTATCGGTGAGAAACTCGCCGTGATAGCCGATCAGCCCGCGCGACGGCGCCCAGAAGGTCAGCCGCGTCTTGCCCGCGCCGGTCGGGCGCATATCGGTCATCTCGCCTTTGCGGCCGGAAACCTTCTCGATGACGATACCGGTATAGGGATCGTCGACGTCGATGGTGACTTCCTCGATGGGCTCGAGCCGCTCGCCCGTCGCCTCGTCCGTCTTATAGATTACGCGCGGCCGGCTGATGGAGACCTCGAAGCCCTCGCGGCGCATGGTTTCGATCAGCACGCCGAGCTGCAACTCGCCGCGTCCCGCGACCTCATAGGCGCCCTCGCTCGTCTCGCGGATGTGGATCGCGACATTGCCTTCGGCTTCGCGAATGAGGCGGTCGCGGATCACGCGGCTTTGCACCTTGTCGCCTTCGCGCCCCGCCAGCGGGGAATCGTTGACCGAAATCGTCATGGCCAGCGTCGGCGGATCGATCGGCGTGGCGAAAATGGGCTTCTCGACCGCGATGTCGCACAGCGTATCGGCGACGGTGGCCGTCTGCAGGCCCGCGATAGCGATGATATCGCCCGCTTCGGCGCGCTCCACCGGTACGCGCGCCAGACCGCGAAACGCCAAAAGCTTGGTGGCCCTGGCGCGTTCGACAACCTTGCCGTCACGGCTCAGCGCCTTGATCTGGCGGTTCATGGTGATGGCGCCGGTTTCGATGCGTCCGGTCAGCACGCGGCCGAGATACGGATCGGCCTCCAATGTTGTCACCAGCATCGAGAACGGAAAATCGTCGCCCGCCTTGGCAATCGGTTTGGGCTTGGGAACATCCGCGACAATTCGGGCAAACAGAGGCGACAAATCTTTGCGCTCATCGTCAAGGCTCGCGACCGCCCAACCCTGGCGCCCGGATGCATACAAAACGTGGAAATCGAGTTGATAGTCGCTTGCTTCCAGCGCCAGAAACAAATCGAAGATCGATTCCAGCGTCACGTCGGGCTGGGCGTCGGAGCGGTCGATCTTGTTGATGACGACGATGGGCTTGAGGCCCAGTTTCAGCGCCTTGTAGAGCACGAATTTGGTCTGCGGCATGACCGATTCCGCCGCGTCGACCAAGAGAACGACGCCGTCCACCATCGACAGGATGCGTTCCACTTCGCCGCCGAAATCGGCATGGCCGGGGGTATCCACAATATTAATACGGGTTTTGCCCCACTCCACGCTGGTGCACTTGGCGAGGATGGTGATGCCCCGCTCGCGCTCCAAATCGTTGGAATCGAGCGCGCGCTCGTCCATATGCTGATTTTCGCGGACCGAACCGGACTGCTTCAGCAGCTGGTCGACCAGCGTCGTTTTGCCATGATCGACATGTGCGATGATGGCGATATTACGGATATCCATTGGGCCTGCGCTCTCGAAACGCTGGCTTATAGAGGCCGCATCCGCCAGGAGCAACCAGCGGGCAATTTAGCGAATTGCGACGGTTTCGAGGTCCCACGCCGTGTCGGAGCGATAAACCGCCACAATGGCGCTGACCGGCCCAGCAAAACCCGTCTCAGCCTTCAGCGCCGCCGCGGTAGATATAACGTCGGTTCCGTGCTTTTCGTCAGCCACAGGATGGCCAATGCATTGATGATGAGCGACAACGGCAAGCGCGAGCGGCGCGCGCACAACAATCACGCGCTTGAACTGGCTGACGGCCGCGGCCCATTCGCCGGCGCGTTCGGGCAACAGCAGTCCGTCCGGGCCGGGCACCGCGATCATGTCGGCGCCGCGCACCTCCAAAAGCCTGCAAAGCTTGCCGTTGAGGTCAGAATCGCGCTGGTGCAGACGCCAGTCCACACATGTCAGCACCACAGCGAACCCTTCGGGCTTGCGCACCACCATACCTACAACCCTCTTCGTGCCGGCCGCGGATTACCGCAGCAATTTCCAAGCCTTATCGGCGAGGCGAAAGTCTCATACAATGGAAAAATCACACGCATGTCGGTCACATGAAAAGCGAGCGGTCACACGCAAGAACTGATGTGAAACCTCGCATTTGGGTGCAAGCGTGCTACGAGACTGGCGGCCCGCCCCGGCGCGCGCAGCACCCTGGCGCGCAGACAACGCGCCAAAAAAGACTGAAATTTGGAATCAAGCGATGAACATCAGATTTACGACAGCCTATGAGACTTTGCCGGCCAGAATCCGCTCCGTTCCGCGGTTCTGGCGGTCGCTCAGCGCCCGCACCCGGATCGTTATGGGCGCGCTTGGCCTCGCCGCCGTCGCACTTCTGCTCTGGCATTTTCTAAGCGGATCGAAGACGCGCGAAGCGCCGCCGGCCGCCGTGGTGGTCGCGACGGCAACAAGCCGAACCGTCACCGCCGTCGAACACACGATGGGAACTGTCATTGCAAATGCGACGGTCCAGGTGACGGCGCGCGTCTCCGGCCAATTGCTGAGCGCCGGCTTCAAGGAAGGCCAAATCGTCCGTGCCGGCGATCTGCTCTTTCAAATCGACCCCAAGCCGTACCAGGCCGCGCTTGAACAAGCGCGCGCGCAACTCGCAAAGGACACGGCACAGCTCTTGAGCGCGCGCAACGACAAGGCGCGTTACGATGCGCTGTTCGCGCAAGGCGCGGCGTCGTCCCAACTGCGCGACCAGGCGGATGCGACGGCAAAGGGGATGGTCGCCACCGTGGACTCCGACCGCGCCGCGCTCGACGTTGCACGCCTTAATCTGGGTTATACGCGGATCGTTTCTCCCATAAACGGCAAGACCGGCCCGATCCTCATCCAGCCCGGCAATCTCATCGCGGCGGGCGCCACCAGTCCGCTGGTTGTCGTGACGCAGATTCAACCGGTGAAAATTTCCTTTGCGTTGCCGCAATCGGATTTGCCGCAAATTCAGCAGCGTGCCCACGCCCACACCCTCGTCGCAACACTCGATCAGCGCGAAACGGGTGGCGGGCAATTGAGCGCTCCGGTCGATTTCGTCAGCAACCAGGTCAGCGATCAGACCGGAACCATCGAGCTACGTGCCACCTTCGGCAATCTCGACGCAAGATTGGTTCCCGGACAATTGATCGACATTTCCGTGAGCCTCAACAGTTTCAAGAATGCCACCGTGGTACCGCGCGAGGCGGTGAACGACGGGCCGAACGGGCGCTATGCCTTTGTCGTCTCGGCGGACAGCGTGGCGGCCATGCGCCCGGTCAAGGTGCTGTTCGACGACGGAACCAACATGGCCGTCACGGGCATAAAGCCCGGTGAGAAGGTTATCATTGACGGCCAATTGCTGGTTGAGCCGGGCGTCAAGGTCGCCGTCGCCCGCACGCACGCCGCCGGCAAGCGGGCTGAGCCTAATCCATGAATATTTCCGCGCCCTTCATTCTTCGTCCCGTGATGACGACGCTGGTTATGGCGGCGCTCGTGATTTTCGGCGTGTTCGGATATTTCACGCTTCCCGTCAGCGAGCTTCCCAGCGTCGATTTCCCGACCATCGTGGTGTCCGCGAGCCTCCCAGGCGCGGACCCGGAGACGATGGCGTCCGCCGTTGCCACGCCCATCGAGGCGCAGCTCTCCACCATCGCCGGCATCGATTCGATGACCTCGTCGAGCGTTCTGGGCAGCACCTCGATCACCATTCAGTTCAAGCTCGATCGTGACATCGACGCGGCGTCGCAAGACGTGCAGCAGGCGATTTCGGCGGTGATCCGCAAATTGCCGCCGCAAATGACGACGCCGCCCACCTTGCGCAAGGTGAACCCGGCGGACTCGCCCGTACTTTTTCTCGCAATGAGCTCGGCCACCTTACCGTTGTCCGAGGTCGACAAATACGCCGAAACCCTTCTGGCGCGACAGTTGTCGACGTTGGACGGCGTGGCGCAGGTCAATGTCTACGGCTCGCAGAAATATGCCGTGCGCATCCAGGTCGATCCGGCCGCCTTGGCGACGCGGCAGATCGGTATCGACCAGCTCGCAAATGCAGTGGCCGCTGCGAACGTCAATACGGCGACCGGCACCTTGAACGGGCCGACGCGGACCGACGTCATCCACGCCAACGGCCAGCTAAACGACGCGGCGGAGTTCGCAAATCAAATTGTGGCGTACCGGGCCGGCGCCCCTGTGCGCCTAAAGGATGTCGCCAACGTCGTGGACAGCGTCGAGAACATCCGCACCGCAAGCTGGTTCGCCGGCAAGCGCGCCATCGTGCTGGCGGTTCAGCGGCAGCCGGGTTCCAACACCATCAACGTCGTCAACGAGATCAAACAGGTGTTGCCGCACTTCCTGGAACAACTCCCGGCATCGGTGAAACTTGATATCGTCCATGACCGCAGCGATTCCATTCGGGCCTCGGTCAGCGACGTGCAGCTGGCGTTGCTGATTGCGGCAATACTCGTGATCGGCGTCATTTTTGTTTTTCTGCGGACAGCCTCTGCGACATTCATTCCCTCACTGGCGCTTCCCATCGCCGTGACCGGAACCTTCGCCGGCATGGCCTATTTCGGCTACAGCCTCGACAATCTATCGCTGATGGCGCTGACACTGTCGGTGGGCTTCGTGGTCGACGATGCCATCGTCATGCTCGAGAATATCGTGCGTCACGTCGAATCGGGCGAAACCGCTTTCGAGGCCGCGCTCAACGGCTCCAAGGAAATCGGGTTCACGATTCTGTCTATGACGATTTCGCTGGCGGCGGTGTTCATTCCGGTCCTCTTCATGGGCGGCATCGTCGGGCGCTTGCTGCACGAATTCGCCGTCACCATCGTTCTGGCGATCGTGTTTTCCGGCGTCGTCTCCGTGACGTTGACGCCGATGCTGTGCAGCCGAATTCTCCGCGACGAGCGCGGCAAGCGGCACAATGCTTTTTATCGGTGGAGCGAGACGACGTTCGAAACGGTGCAGAATTTCTACGACCGCACCCTGAGCTGGAGCCTCAACCATCGCCCGATCATTCTTGCTGTGTTCGTGGGCAGCCTGGTGGCGACGGTCGCGCTGTTCTATTTCATGCCGCAGGAATTCCTGCCCAGCGAAGACACCGGAATGATCGTCGGCAACACGGAAGCCGCGAACGGCACGTCGTTCACGCAAATGGTGAAATACCAGCAGCAGGCGGCGCGCATCGTCAATGCGGACCCCAATGTTCATGGCGCGATGTCGGCGGTTAACGATTCGAACAGCGGCCGGATTGTCATCCATCTCAAGGACCGTTCGGAGCGAAAGCTGTCGGCTGACGAAATTGTGCGCGAACTGCGCCCGAAACTTTCGCGCATTCCGGGGCTTCGGGTTTATATGCAGAATCCGCCGAGCCTGCGGATCGGCGGCATGCAATCGAAATCGCAATACCAATACACGTTGCAGGACCTCGACCTCGGCGAATTGCAGCGCGCCGCGATGCGCATGACCGATGCGCTTGCCGCGCAGCCCGGCTTCGTGGACGTGACGAACGATTTGTACCTTTCGACACCGACGGTGACCGTTGACATCAATCGCGACCGAGCCGCGGCGCTGGGCGTCACGCCGACCGCTATTGAGGACGCGCTTGGGACGGCGTTCGGCGGGCAGCAAGTGTCGCAGATTTACGGCACGTCCGACGAATACCAGGTGATCATGGAGCTGTTGCCTCAATATCAGCTCGACGCGTCGTCACTCTCGCGTCTCTATGTGACGGCAACCGGCGGCACCTTGGTTCCGCTGACCGCCGTGACCAAGATCGGCTCCAGCACAACGCCGCTTTCCATCAATCATTTGGGGCAATTACCCTCGGCCACCGTCTCCTTCGATCTCGGCGCCGGCGTGGCGCTCAGCGATGCGGTTACCGCGATCAATAAGGTCAAACAGCAGCTTGCGATTCCGGACACTGTGCAGACCAGCTTCCAGGGAACCGCGGCGGCGTTCCAAAGTTCCATGGGCAACATTACCGAGCTTCTCGTCATCGCCATCATCGTCGTCTACATCGTACTTGGCATTCTGTACGAAAGCTTTGTGCATCCCTTGACGATCCTATCGGGCCTGCCTTCCGCAGCCGTCGGCGCCCTTTTGACATTGGCGCTTTTTGGCGTGCCGCTCAGCCTCTACGCCTTTGTCGGCATCATCATGCTGATCGGCATCGTGAAGAAAAATGCGATCATGATGATCGATTTCGCGCTGACGCGTCAGCGCGGCGAGGGTGTGCCGGCGCAAACCGCGATTTATGAGGCCGCCATTGTCCGCTTTCGTCCGATCATGATGACGACCATGGCGGCACTGATGGGCACGCTTCCCATTGCTATCGGACTTGGCAGCGGGTCGGAGGCGCGCCGCCCGCTCGGTCTGGCGGTGGTCGGCGGCCTGCTGCTGTCGCAGCTCTTGACGCTTTACATCACGCCGGTGATCTACGTGTATCTCGACAATCTCGGGGCGAGCTGGAGCAAGCGGGGCGCAAGCCCGCAAGTGCGGCACGCCACATAGAAAAAGGGCGCCGGTTGCCCGGCGCCCCTGTTCGCGATATCGGCGCTGGCTAGATCTTTGCCCCGATGACAATTCCGTAAGTCCGCGGCTGACCAACGAACTCGTTGGTGAAGGCCCCGGTGGCGGGATCCGACACATACATGCCCGTGACGTAGGATTTGTCGAACAGATTGGAGACAAAGCCCCGCACGTACCATTTGCCGTCCGGCGCATTGACCTGCAACTGCGCGTTGGCGATGAAGTAGCCGGCGATCTTGTCGATGGGGTCCTCGTTGAAGATCGTGCCCCACATATTCGACTGCCAATAGCCGTCGAACCGGGCCACCGCGCTGAAGCCGCTGCCGAGTGGTTGGATGAATTGGGCTCCGAACCCGATTGAGCCGTCGGGCATATTCTGCAGCTCGTTGCCCTTCAGGTTTGTCGGCTCGCCGCTCGCATAATAATGGTAGTGGCCGGCGAGACTGGACGGCAGCCCTGCCATGACGAGCGGGATATAAGAGCAGCTGCTGAACCCGGAATGCGCCACGCCGGGCGTGGCAACCGCCCCCGCAATAACCGGATCCGGCGACGAAGCCGCAACCGTGGCCCAATCGGGATAGCCGGCATCGTTGGTGACAACGCAGTTCTCGGCGCTGCCAAGGTCCTTGATGAGGGTGGCGTTTGGATCGCCATTTGTGGGATTGCGCGGATTGGCCAATGAACTGTTGGCGATACTCGAGTGATTGTTGGAGACCGTCATGTTGAATTGCCAGGCATCACTCGGTGCCCAGATAAACTCGCCTTCGAGGCCCCACATCGTCGCATTGACGTTCTCGTTGATCGAATCCTGATCGACGATCGTTGCCACCTGCAGCGCTTTGTAATCGTAGTACCAGGCATCGATATTCGCCTGCAGCGTGCCATCGAACATTGCGTTCTTCGCGCCGACTTCATAGGCATTGACGAATTCAGGCGCATAGCTGTTGAGCGACGCCGGAGCACTGGCGGGCAGCGGCGGGTTGCTGCCACCGGCCTTGTAGCCGCGAGAATAGGACGCGTAGATCATCGTCTGATCGGTGAAGTCGAGCTTGGGCATGTAGTCGACGACGAACCGCCCGGTCACCGCGTCGTTCTTGGTCACGACCGTGGAGTAATCGGTCGCGCCGGTTAGTCCGCTGAAGGGAGTTGTCGAAATGTACGGCACCGGGCTGTCCAGATTGGTCGTGCCGACCGGTACAAAGGCGTTGAACAATGTCGTGCGGCCTGTCAGCGCCTTTTTGTCTTGGGTGTAGCGCAGGCCCCCGGTGAATTTCAGCACATCGGGAATGGCGTCGTAATAGACCTCACCGAAAACAGCCTGGGAGGTCAATGTGTACGTCTCCGCGTTGCGGTAGACCGCAGGACCGGCCGCCATCGGCACGCCGGGCGTGGAGCCTGCCGGCAAGAGATTGGATACCGGCAGCGCCATGGCTCCCAGCATCAAGCTGGCGTAGTCGAGCTCCGGGGTGCTGACGTCGTAGTCCGTCGTGTTGTTGAAGCTGAGATAGTAGCCGGCAAGCAGGAAGTTGACCGGGCCGTCCAGATTTGAATTGAACCGCAACTCGCCGGATTTCTGCACGTCCGTGCCGAGAGATTTGTCGGAACCGCTGTTCATATCGGAATAGCGCGCAATGTCGCCGCCGATCGTGCCCGAATTTCCCGCATCATAGCCGGACACTGGAACGGAGAGCGTGTAGAGGCCGCCGCCGATCGATGTGGGATGCATCAAGCTGAAATTCGAGAGCGGAGCGGTGTTGTAAGACAGACCCAAGCCGGCGGCGGGAAGCGCCGCCATTCCTTGGATCAGCGCGATCTGCTGTCCAGAATAGATGATGGGATTGCCGACGGTGTTGTAATAGGACTGCTGCGAGGTCACGCCGGCATGCTGATAACCGACAAGGAGAGTCGCATCCAGCCAGTCGCTCACACGCTGCTTCACCTGGCCGGTAATCAGCAATTCGTCTGCACGATACTTCGGATCAAAGTCCGTGTTGACCTCATGCATGTTGGCCGGATTTACGCCGGGCGTTTGCGCGCCGGACAGGTTCGCCTGACCCAGCCCCATCGCCGCGAAAAGCGTTTGGCCCGCGGTCAATCCCGGCGCCGCTGTAACACCCAGAGCGGGCGCGACGACGTTGTTGTAGTAGCCCTGCAGCGCCGACGGTAACTCGCTATAGACGGCTGCGAAAATCTGCGGCGATGCCAGGACGTTGCCGAGTGTCGAATTCATGTTGGGCGTGCTGTAGGCGAGCTTATCAGGCAAACACCCCAGGACACCCGACGGATCGAAATCGCACATCGATTTTTGCGACCGCATACGCGTCGAATCTTCGCTCGACGCCTGCACCATCAAATCGATGGTCGTGCCGGACGACGGCTGAAAGCGCAGGGACCCGCGCGCCGAATATTGGTCGCGGCCGTCGATTTTGCTGTTGTCGTAAATGTTTGTCGTTGTGCCGTCGCGCTTCCACCAAAGGCCGGACACGCGCAATGCAAGCTTGTCGTCGATCAGCGGGACGTTTATTGCCGCCTTTACCTTCATGTCGTTGTAATTGCCGTATTCGCCCTCGGCCGCCATGCTGAAAGCCTCGAGATCGGGCTTTACAGAGATGACGTTTACCGAACCGCCGGTCGCATTGCGCCCATAGAGCGTGCTCTGCGGACCGCGCAGAATTTCAATGCGTTCCACGTCGTAATATTCGGTTTCCGCGATCGCCGGTGAATTCAGGTAGAAATCGTTCATATTAAAGGCGACACCGGATTCGGTCGATGCGCCCACGCCGCTCGACCCAACGCCGCGAATTTCAAAATTGGAGCTGGTGAAGTTCGTCTTGGTGTTCGTCACGCTCGGCACGTTGAACTGAAGATCCTGAAACGTGTTGATCTGGTGATCCGCAAGATCCTGTCCCGTCAATGCCGTCACCGAAATCGGCACCGTTTGAATGTCTTCGGCCTTTTTTTCGGCCGTCACGACCACCGTCTCGACTTGCGCATATGCGGGAATCGCAAAAGCGGTCGTCATGAGCAAGGCATTAAGGAACGCGAGGGACCCAACGGTCCCGATGCGACGCTGTGCAAGCATTTCGAACTCCCCGGTGAGATCCTGCTGACGAGGATCCTTAGGCCGCGGTGCCTGCACCCGATTTCGAGTACACCCAGTGGCACAAAACGGCTCAGGGAAGGATGGGATAAGGGAAAAAAAGCGGCAAGGAAATTGTCGCGAGCGTCATTTAAATTTGTCGGTTTCCAAAGTGTTCAGTAGCCATTTTGTCACACCCCTTTTCTGCGATCACGCACCGGCGGGATAGCGTGTAATATATTGAAAGTAATATATTATTTCTGCAGCATGAATCGCAGTTTACGTCAGCGAGAATTCCGCCGCGACAACTTTTGAGCCTCACTGAGGTGTAGCATTCCCAGGCGGAAACGGACCAATTGGAAAGGGTTGTTCGTCGCGGATGAAGGTGACGAACCCAAGCAGCTCAAAAAGGTATTGAACGAGCCTGGACGAGAAATCTTTGATCTCGTCGTTGGACTTGCCGTCGAAGGCGTAGACCACGAATTGCAGCAAACCCATCAACAACACCAGCCAGAACACAAACCAAGCCATAAGAGCAAAACCAAGGGCATAGGCCAATCGGACCACGGGAAAGCTGCGGCGACTCCGGGGCGGCACAGCTTGCGCGCCAACACCATCCGCTGGGGGAACGTCGACCATGTTGAAACCCTCCTAAACCGCAGAACCTTATGTAGGGGTCCCTCGGCGCAATTCAATCGGGATCGGAGGATTTTGACCTGTTTCGGCGATGAAGGGCGTCAAATAGCTCCGGCAGAAACAAGCCCGCAAAGTAGCCGCCCAGATGCGCCTGCCAGGCAATCTGGCGGATTTCGCCCTCGCCGCCGAACCCGGTCAGGCCGGCCAGCAAATTGGTGGCGATCCATAGGCCCGTGAACAAAAGGATCGGCGAGGACAGGATTGGAGCCAGGGAATGTGCGCCTTTCGCACCGGGCCAGCGATACATGCGGATGCCCGCAGCCATCAGGCCGGAAATCCCGCCCGAGGCTCCGATAACGCGCTCCGGCGAGCCCCAATTAAGGGCAAGATAGATGGAAATCGCCGCTATGCCGCAGACAATAAAGAATAGAAGGAAAAGCCCTGTCCCATAGCGGCGCGCAACGATCGATCCGAAGACCAGCAGCCAAACGCAGTTCAGGCCGAGATGGACGAAATCGGCGTGCAGGAACATATAGCTGATAAAGGGTATGGCGAGCGCGATGATCCCGCCTGAGCCGGCGCTGTAGCTCGCCGGATCAAAGGCATAGCGCAGGAGAATGTCGTCCGAGACCGGCGCCGGAGCCAGAATCCGCGCGACATGGGCCAGCACCAGCGCCGCAATCAGCCACAGAACGGATGGCGGGGCATGAAGGAACGGCTCGCGGGGCGGCGCGGATTGGAGAAAGGCCATGGTCAAATCATCCGAACGGTGTTTGGCGCGACGGGCGGCAAACATCTAGCTTGTTTCATAATAGGACGCATCGTCCCGCCGGTGCTAAACGCCGCATACACGATCATCGCGCCCGGCGCGGCGCTATACGGCACGAACGATCTTTAAGCATTAGCCGAAGCACAGGGAAAGCCCGGTTCCGCAAGCTTTTCCGCCTAAGCGCGACCCGTGCCGGTTTGGCACGCCACGTCCCCTTAAGTGCCGCTTAGTGCTGGCACAGCCGTTGCTCCATGGCCTGCGAGACATTTGGACGACGCCCATGCCGCATGATTTCAAGCAATTGCTGTTCGCGAGCATAGCCGCTGTCGGCGCTATCGCCCTGCAGAGCGCAGCCCATGCCGCCGATTACAGCAATGCGGCCAGCTACAACAGCGCTTACGGCCTTGCAGCAGGCGCGGAAAATCAAACGATCAATCCGAGCCTGCGCGATGCCAACGGCAATCTGAGCGTCGTCAACGGTCAATTCACCAGTTCCGCCGTCAGCCAGCAGACCGGCGTGCAGAGCATGGGCACGATCAGTTCGGGGCAGCTCTCCTCCCTCGGCACCGGCTCTTCCGGCGCGGTCAGCGGCGGCGCCTCGGCCATCGGCAATTCGCTCAATGTCGTGACGGTCGGCAGTAACAACACCATCGTCGTCAACTCAACACAGACCAATACCGGAAATGTGAACGCGTCCGTCAGCCTCAACGGACAATAGGATAGAAGGAAGGGAACCCCATCCCATGACTCCTCGCGGACGTAAATATCTTCTCAGAACTCTGGCAATTGCGGTTGCCGCAACCGCGCTTGGCGGCTGCATCAGCCCGATCCCTACTGCCAGCGGCCGCTACACGGCCCCGATCGGCGGCTCGCCCGTGATCAGCAATGAGACGCCCTATTCGGCCGCTCTGCGCTGCCTTGGCCGCTACACCGCTAACCGGCCCCTGCGCATCGCGGTGGGACAGATTGCCGATTACACCGGCAAGAACGAGAGCGACAATTCCGGCCGCAAGCTGACCCAGGGTGCCGCCCTGATGGCGATGAGCGCGCTCAGCAAAGCAGGCGTGCCGCTGGTCGAACGCTTCGACACCTCGGTTGCCGAGATGGAACTCAAATACGCCAACAACAAGCTGATCGGCGCCGACGGTTCTGCCGGTCCGGGCGACTATCGCAAGATCATGGCCGGCTCCATTCCCGGCTCGGATTATTACCTGGTCGGCGGCATCACCGAACTCAACTTCAACATCCGTTCGGAAGGCGCCAATGCCGACGGCGGAGGCACCGCGACGAACGCCCTTAAGGGCACGGTCGGCGGATCGATGTACGTCATGAACATAGCCATGGACCTGCGTCTTGTGGACACCACGACGCTACAGGTCGTCGATGTGATCTCCTACCAGAAGCAGATCATCGGCAGGCAGATTTCCGCTGGCGTCTTCGACTTCCTGGGCCAAACCTTCTTCGACGCCAGCGTCGGCGAAGCCGCGCTCGAACCTATCCAACTGGGCGTGCGCTCCGTCATTGAGCGCGCGACGCTGGAGATGGTCTCGCGGCTTTACAAGGCGCCGCAAACGGCATGCACCGGCGATCTCGGCTCCAACGCCGACCCGCTGGCCGAGGCCAGTGATCGCCAGCCGATGCCGGCTCCCGCACAGTACAAAACCACCACGACCGCCATGAACGAGGAAAAGCAAAATGACACGTCTCGCCAAGAGCCTTATCGCTGGTACGGTGCTAGCGACGCTAACACTGACACAGGCCTTCGCGGGGGGGTCCAGTGATCAGCAGTCCGGCAGCGAGATCCTGAACGGTCAGGTGAACCTGCACACAGTGGACTCGTCGGTTCGCGCCTCGGTGGATAGTGTCGGCCAGGATGTCGCCATTCAGTCGAGCGCCACGGGCAATTCGCTGGATGTCACAACGATGAACGACACCACCGTGACCAACAATCAATATGTCTCGAGCGTCGATATCAGTTCCGATCTGGGTGCCTCGGTCACCAATGTCGGCGGCAACGTCAGCATCCAGGGACAAGCGGTCTGCAACGCGGCCAGCGTTTCGACCGATCCGGCGCTGACCCAGGTTACCAGCACGCAGGAGTGCGATGCGGTCGATCCTTCTTCGGGGGTCTATGCCTATGCGGCCAATATCGGCGGCGATCTCAGCGTGTCGAACCTGGCGGCAGGCAATACGTTCGAGGCCGACACCAACGCGACCAACATGCCGGTCTCGACCAACCAGATCAATCGCTCCAGCATCAATGCAATGACGACGGCGACTGTTTCCAATGTGGCGGGCAGTGTCAGCGTCAATTCGCAAGCCGTCGGCAATAGCGCACAGATCATCCATTATTCGACCAACTGACGTTACGCGTACCGCGAGAGACATCCTCTGGGGCAACATGGGGATGTCGGGGAAGAAGAGGAAGGGCTGCAAAGTCCTTCCTCTTTTTTTATTTTCGCGCCGCGATGGCGGCGGCGAGCGCGAGAACATTCTGCGCCTGCTTGAGGTGCGGCGCATCAAGCATCTTGCCATCGAGGCTGGCGACACCCGCGCCATCGCCAAAGGCAGCGACGATACGCTTGGCTTCGGCAATCTCCCCAGCGGACGGCGAGAAGGCGGCGTTGACGATATCCACTTGATCAGGATGAATGGCCAGCATGCCGCAAAAGCCGTCACGCCTCGCCATGCGCGCGACATGCTCGAGGCCCTTCGCATCGCGGAAATCGGCGTGCAGCGTTTCGATGGCCCCGACACCGGCGGCCTTTGCCGCGATCAGAGCCAGCGAGCGAACCAACTGATAAGTGAAGATGAATTCGCCATTGGCCTCGCGGTTGGTCGTAGCCCCCAGCGCCGCGGAGAGGTCTTCCGCGCCCCAAGTCAAGGCAGCCAGGCGCAGTGGCGGATCGCGATAATCGGGCAAAGCAAGGACGGCGCGCGGCGTTTCCGTGGCGATGGGGATGAGCTTGATGCCGCCTTCAGGCCAGCCGCGCGCACGCTCAAGGGCCGTCAAATCGGCGTCCAGCGTCCGCAGCGTTTGCGGCCCGTCGGGCTTGGGCACCACGATGCCCGCAGGCGCGGCGGAAGCGATGGACGCCAAGTCGGCTTCGTAATCGGCACTTCCGACCGGATTGACACGCAGCCAGATTGATTGGCTGTGCTTCTCCTTCAAGAATTCTTGCACCAGGGCGCGGGCATTGACGCGATTCTCCGGCGCCACCGAATCTTCCAGATCGAGGATCAGCGCATCGGCCGGCACACCGCGCGCCTTTGCCAGCTTCTTCTCGCTATCGGCCGGGACGAACAGGAGCGAGCGCAGGATCATGTCGGCTTCTTCAACATCAGCGCGGTGCGCTTGCAACTCGCCACCACCTCGCCCCTTTGGTTCAGCGCGCGATGAAGGAACGTAACGAGCCCTTGATCGGGGCGCGATTTGGATTCGCGCAGCGCCACGACTTCGCTTTCCATATGCAGCGTGTCGCCATGAAAGACGGGCTTGGGAAAGCGCACTTCGTCCATGCCGAGATTGGCGACGGTGGTGCCCAGCGTCGTCTCATTGACCGAAATGCCGATCATCAGCCCCAGCGTGAACAGCGAGTTGACCAGCCGCGCGCCGAATTCGGTGCCGCGCATATAGTCTTCGTCGAGATGCAGCGGCGCCGGATTGTGGGTCATGGCGGAGAACAGAACATTGTCGGCTTCCGTCACGGTGCGGCGGATCGCATGGACGAAGGTCTGACCGACGGAGAATTCTTCGTAATAGAGGCCGGGCAATTTTGTGTCCTCTCGCGACAGTCTAGAGAAATGTTTCTTTGGCCATAAACCGCGGGAACCGCCCCTCGATACCTAACTGCTTGTCTTATCGGGAAAAAATCTTCTGGAATTGTTTTTCGCTTTACGACGAAAGCGCTACCCACCCCCCTGGGGGGAGGGGGGGCGATCCTTCGCCACCAAGTATATCAGCAGGATGCCCGCTTCAGAAAGATATGGGGACGCCGCATGGAACGATCAAGGGGGCAGTCTTGAAACGCATTTGCACTTCCCATCTGATCGTCAAAGAATACGATTGAGTACGATTCTTGGTCGGCCGACGGACAGTATCCGTGCGCATTCCGCGAAGCCGCACTTCTGCGCGACCCTGATCGAAGCGAGATTCTCAGGTGCCGTCAGTGCGATGACGCGCAAAGCGCCGAATTGTTTCCGTCCCCAGTCGAGTGCCGTCTGCAGCGCTTCGGTGGCGTAACCTTTGCCCCACGAGCCAGTGGCCAGCATCCATCCTATTTCAAGCACATCTGTGTAATCAGGTCCGCGATCGCGCTTGCGATCGATAAAGCCAATATTGCCAATCAGCGCACCGCTCGACTTCTCTGTGATCGCCCAAGGACCAAAACCACACATGGCCCATTGCCCCGCGCCACGTAGGAAGCCGGTCCACGCGACTTCTTCGGAACGCGCTGTTCCGTCTCCCATGTGACGTACGATTTTGGGGTCCGCCCACATGGCCGCAACCTTGGGGAAGTCCGGCACCTTATACGGCCGCAGGATCAATCGCGTGGTCTCGAACACCGGAATTGTCACGTACACCTCAATACGATTTCGGCAGGTCCAGCACATTCTCGCCGATGAAGGAGAGGATGAGTTGTTCCGTCACCGGCACGATGCGGGTGAGGACACTTTCGCGCATCAGCCGCTCGACCTGATATTCCTTGGCATAGCCCATGCCGCCATGGGTCATTACCGCCTGCGTCGCCGTCTCGAACGCCGCGCGCGCGCCAAGGAATTTGGCGGCATTAGCCTCGGCGCCGCAAGGCTGCTTGTTGTCATAGAGCCAAGCCGCGCGCATGCACATCCAGAACGCGCTTTCGAGATGGGCCCAATTCTCGGCGAGGGGATGCTGGATGCCTTGGTTCTGGCCGATGGGACGGCCGAACACCACGCGCTCGCGCGCATAATTGCTGGCGCGGCGCAGCGCATCGCGCCCGAGCCCCACCGCTTCCACGCCGAACAGGATGCGCTCGGGATTGAGGCTGTCGAGCAGATAGCGAAAGCCCTTGCCTTCTTCGCCGACGCGGTCGCTTTCGGGCACGGCTAGATCATCGATGAACACGGCGTTGGAATCGACCGCCGCGCGGCCCATCTTGGCGATGCGGCGCACTTCGATCTTGGAACGGTCGAGATCGCTATAGAACAACGTCATCCCATCGGTCGGGCGTTTGCAGTCCGCCTTGGGCGTGGTGCGCGTCAGCAATAAAATCTTGTCGGCAACTTGCGCCGTCGTCGTCCACATCTTTCGTCCGCGTATGACATAGCCGCTGTCGGTGCGCCGCGCGAAAGTCTCGATGGAGGTGGTGTCGAGGCCCGCATTGGGTTCGGTAATCCCGAACGCGACTTTGTGCGCGCCCGTAATCAGCGGTGTGAGCCAGCGCGTCTTCTGTTCGGCGCTACCATGCACGACGATGGCATGCGGCCCGAACAGATTGACATGGAGGGACGACGCCGCGGCCATTCCGCCGCCGCCTTGCGCCACCTGATGCATCATGATCGCGGCTTCGGTGACACCAAGTCCCGAACCGCCGACCTCAAGCGGCATGGTGATGCCGAGATAGCCCGCATCGGCCATCGCCTTGTGGAACTCATGGGGGAATCGCGGAGTGGTGTCGCATTCGGTCCAATAGTCGTCGCCGAAGGCGCTGCAAATCTTGGCGACGCCATCTTGGATGGCGCGTTGATCTTCGTTCAGACTGATATCCATAATCTTTTCCTGGATATTATATCTCGTCCGTTCAACAGCTTAGATGATGGCGCCGATTTTTCTTCCGCTACGACACCGCGACATTTGGGCAAAAAATTTATTAGAAACAAGGGGAAACGCTCCGCGCGAACCGCTATAAAGGCGCGCCCGGAGGGGACCGGAGCCGTCGTGGGCGGCTGGAAGTGTACATTGCCGGGAGAAAAAACCGAACAATGAGTTCCGTATCGGCTGAAGGGCGCTCACCGTCGCCCGGGCCGGCGCGCCACACAGGGATGGCGCCGACCGACACCAAGAATCCAGATTACTTTCACAAAGTGGTCGACTGCCAATGGGCATGTCCGGCGCACACACCCGTGCCGGAATATATCCGCTTGATCGCGGCGGGGCGTTACTCCGACGCTTACATGATCAACTGGCATTCCAATGTGTTTCCCGGCGTGCTTGGGCGCACCTGCGACCGGCCTTGCGAGCCGGCTTGCCGGCGCGGACGGCTGGAACAGGAACCCGTCGCGATCTGCCGCCTCAAGCGCGTGGCCGCCGATTCCAAGGACGACATTCGTCCTCTGCTTCCCAAAGCCGCTACCGAGAAGAACGGCAAGCGCATCGCGCTGATCGGCGCGGGGCCCGCCTCGCTCACCGTGGCGCGCGATCTTCTGCCGCTCGGCTACACGTGCGTGATCTACGACGCCGATCCGTTCGCGGGCGGGATGATGCGCACGCAGATTCCAAAATTCCGTCTGCCGCAAAGCGTGCTGGATGAGGAATGCGGATACATTCTCGGCCTGGAGCCGCAGACACGGTTCGGCGAGCGGGTGGATTCGCTGAAAGCCATTCTGGCCGAAGGCTATGACGCGGTGTTCGTGGGCTGCGGCGCGCCGCGCGGGCGCGACCTCGACATTCCCGGCCGCAAAGAAGCCGCCGAGCATATTCACATCGGCATCGATTGGCTGGCCTCGGTGTCCTTCGGTCACACCACCAAGATCGGCAAGCGCGTCATCGTGCTGGGCGGCGGCAACACCGCGATGGATTGCTGCCGCACCTCGCGGCGGCTGGGCGGCGAACAGGTCGATGTCGTAGTGCGCTCTGGCTTCGCCGAGATGAAGGCCAGCCCTTGGGAAAAAGACGATGCGATGGGCGAGGATATTCCCATCCACAATTTCCTGGTGCCCAAGGAGATTACCCATGAAGGCGGCAAGCTGACCGGCGTGGTGTTCGAAAAGGTGAAGGCGGAATACGACGCCAAGGGAAAGCGCAAATTGGTGCCTGCCGGCGAGCCGCTGGTTCACATGTTGTGCGATGATGTGCTTGTGGCGGTCGGCCAGGAAAACGCCTTCCCCTGGATCGAGCGCGATTGCGGCGTGGAATTCGACCAGTGGAACATGCCGAAAGTCGATGCGACGACGCTGCGATCGACCAATCCGAAAGTCTTCTTCGGCGGCGACGCCGCGTTCGGCCCCAAGAACATTATATGGGCCGTGGCGCATGGCCACGAAGCAGCCCTCTCCATCGATCTAATGTGCGCCGGCGAGGATGTGACGGTGCGCCCCTCTCCACTGGTGAATGTCATGAGCCAGAAGATGGGCATTCACGAATGGTCTTATGACAACGACGTCTCGTTGGATCTGCGCTTCAAGGTGCCCCACGCGCCCAAGGAGAAGACGCTGCGGGACGTCAACATGGAAGTGGAGCTGGGCTTCAACAAGGAGCTTGCCTTCAAGGAAGCGCAGCGCTGCCTCAATTGCGACGTGGAAACCGTGTTCGAGAAGAATCTCTGTATCGAATGCGACGCCTGCGTCGACATCTGCCCGATGGATTGCATTACCTTCACGATCAATGCGCCGGAAGCCGAGTTGCGCGCCATGCTGACCCAGCCCGCGACCAACCAGACGCAGGATATCTACGTCTCGCCGGAGATGAAGACCGGCAACATCATGGCGAAGGACGAGGACGTCTGCCTGCATTGCGGGTTGTGCGCCGAACGCTGCCCGACGGGGGCCTGGGACATGCAGAAATTCTATCTCGAAACCGCGAAGGCACACGCATGCCACCGCTAAGCGCCACCAACGATTTCGTCGTCAAATTCGCCAATGTCAACGGTTCGGGTTCGGCGAGCGCCAACGAACTTTTCGCGCGCGCCATTCTGCGCATGGGCGTGCCGGTTGCCTCGCGCAATATTTTCCCCTCGAACATCCAAGGCCTGCCGACCTGGTATGAAGTGCGCATCTCGGGCGAGGGCTGGCTGGGGCGGCGCGGCGGCGTCGATTTGATGGTCGCGATGAACCCGCAGACCTGGGACCAGGATGTCGCCGGCATCGAGCCCGGCGGCTATCTGCTTTACGATTCCACCAAGCCGCTTCCCGCCGCCAAGTTCCGCAAGGACGTTACGCTGCTGCCAATTCCGCTGACCGAGATCTGCGGCAAGGCCTATAGCGACCCGCGCCAGCGCCAGCTTTTCAAGAATATCGTCTATGTCGGCGCACTGGCCTTCCTGCTCCAAATCGACCTCGAAGCCGTGCAATGGCTGATCGCCGAGCAGTTCGAGAGCAAGAAAAAACTGATCGCGCCGAACATTCAGGCGCTGGGCTTCGGCTTTGACTATGCGCGCGATCATCTGAAAGACGTGTGCAAGCTGGAGGTTCGCCATTCCGACAAGGTCGGTGAGCGCATCTTCATAGGCGGCAATGACGCCGCCGGGCTCGGCTGCGTGTGGGGCGGGGCGACAGTGTGCGCCTGGTATCCCATTACGCCCTCGACCTCGCTCGCCGAGTCCTTCGCCAAACACGCTAAGCGTTTTCGCATCGACGAAAAAACCGGAAAAAACAAATTCGCCATCGTGCAGGCGGAAGACGAAATCGCCGCCATCGGCATGGTGATTGGC
This sequence comes from uncultured Alphaproteobacteria bacterium, assembly GCA_963849895.1. Taxonomy (GTDB): domain Bacteria; phylum Pseudomonadota; class Alphaproteobacteria; order Micropepsales; family Micropepsaceae; genus Rhizomicrobium. The sequence goes on along the minus strand of CAWKIU010000019.1, from coordinate 283,104 downwards.
GCGGGCTGGAACGGCGCGCGCGCTTTCACGGCAACCAGCGGGCCGGGAATTTCGCTGATGCAGGAATTTTTCGGCTTTGCTTATTACGCCGAAATTCCGGCGCTGATATTCGACGTTCAGCGCGGCGGCCCATCCACCGGCATGCCGACGCGCACCCAGCAATCCGATTTGATGTTGGCGGCCTATGCCAGCCATGGCGACACCAAGCATGTGCTGCTGTTCCCCAAGGACCCGCGCGAATGTTTCGAGTTCGCGGTGGAAGGCTTCGATCTCGCCGAACGGCTGCAAACCCCCGTCTTCGTGATGACCGACCTCGACATCGCGATGAACGACTGGCTGTGCGAACCGCTTAGCTGGGACAACGCCCGCCGCTACGACCGCGGCAAGGTGATGACCGAAGAAGAGTTGGAGGCCGGAAAGGAGTTCGGCCGCTATCTCGACGTCGACGGCGATGCCATCCCTTATCGCACCTTGCCCGGCACGCATCCCACGCGCGGCGCCTATTTCACGCGCGGCTCAAGTCACGACCGCTATGCCCGCTATAGCGAGGACGGCGGCGTCTATGTCGAGGTGATGGGACGCCTCTTGAAGAAATTCGAGACCGCAAAGTCGCTGGTGCCCAAGCCCATGCTGCACACGGCAAAAGAAAAGGCCGCCTATGGCGTGATCTATTACGGCTCGACCTCCGCCGCGATGGACGAGGCGCTGGCGGCGCTGGAGCACCAAGGCGTGCATCTGGACGCGCTGCGCCTGCGCGCCTTCCCCTTCTCGCCGGAGGTGATCGATTTCATCGCTGCCCATGAGCATGTTTTCGTCGTCGAGCAGAACCGCGATGCGCAGCTCAAGAAGATGATCGTCAACGAAGCTTCCATCGATCCAGCGAAGTTCGTATCCGTCCTGCATTTCGACGGCACGCCGATCACTGCGCGCTTCATCGCCAATGCGATCGGCGAGCGCATGGGTGTCGCCAGCGCCAGGAAGGCCGCCGAATGACCTACATCACCAAGCCAAAGCTGCACCATCCGGGGCTTGCCACCAACAAGCTGGGCTTCACGCATCGCGATTATGAGGGACGCATCTCGACGCTCTGCGCCGGCTGCGGCCACGATTCCATCAGCGCCGCGCTTATCCAGGCCTGTTTCGAACTCGACATCGAACCGCACCGCGTGGCGAAGATGTCGGGCATCGGATGTTCCTCCAAGACACCTGACTATTTCCTGGGCCAGAGCCATGGCTTTAATTCCGTGCATGGGCGCATGCCGAGCGTACTGACCGGCGCCAATCTCGCCAATCGCGAATTGATTTATCTCGGCGTATCCGGCGACGGCGACAGCGCATCCATCGGGCTAGGCCAGTTCGTGCACTGCGTGCGCCGCGGCGTGAATATGGTCTATATCTGCGAGAACAACGGCGTCTACGGCCTGACCAAGGGACAGTTCTCCGCCACCGCCGACAAGGGATCGAAAGCAAAGGGCGGCGGTGTCAACACCGATTCGCCCATCGATCTGGTTTCCATGGCGTTGCTGCTGGGCGCGTCTTTCGTAGCGCGCAGCTTCTCGGGCGACAAGAAGCAGCTTGTGCCGCTGATCAAAGCGGCCATTGCCCATCAAGGCCCCGCCATTCTCGATGTCATCAGCCCCTGCGTGACCTTCAACAACCACGCAGGCTCGACCAAGAGCTTCGATTTCGTGCGCGACCACAACGAAGCCGTTAACAAGCTGGACTTCGTGCCGGCGCGCGAGGAAATCACTATCGATTACGAGCCGGGCACGACCGAAATGGTGCGCCAGCATGATGGCTCCGTCTTGAAGCTGGCCAAGCTGCATCCCGATTACGACCCGTCGAACCGGGTGGCGGCGCTGAGCTATTTGCAGGAACGCCAGGCGGCGGGCGAGATCGTCACGGGGCTGCTCTATGTCGATACCAATGCCGAGGATTTGCACAGTCATCTGGGCACGGTTGACGCGCCCCTCAACCGGATGGAACAAGACCAATTGTGCCCGGGCGCCGAGGCGCTCGAAGCCGTCAACCACGAATATCGCTGAACCATGAGCGCAGACACTTATATCGACATCGAGGCGCTGCGGAAGACGCCGCTGGTCACCACGCCGTTTCCCTATGTGATGGTGCCCGGCTTCGTGAAAGCGGCAGTTACAGAAGCGATTGATGCGGATTTTCCCAAAGTGAACCTGCCGGGCAGCTTTCCCCTGCCGACGCTGAAATATGGCCGGGCCTTTCAGGAATTCATGGAAGCGATCCGCGGCCCAGAATTCGAGCATGCCGTGGAAGACAAGTTCGGCATCGATCTTTCCGAACGCCCCACCATGGTGACCGTGCGCGGCCAGAGCCGGGCCAATGACGGGCAGATTCACACTGACAGCCGCACCAAGCTGATTACCGTGCTGATCTATCTGAACGGCAAATGGGAAGCGCCGGGCGGGCGGCTGCGGCTGCTACGGTCTCCCGATAATCTGAACGATATGATCGCCGAAGTGCCGCCAGACGAAGGCACGCTGCTGATCTTCAAGAACGAGACCAATGCCTGGCACGGCTTCGAGGGCTTCGAGGGACCGCGCAAAGTGATCCAGCTCAACTGGGTGACCGACGAAGGCGTGGTGTGGCGCGAGCAAACGCGGCACAAGGTCAGCGCCTTCTTCAAGCGGCTGGTCGGCGGTCAGGCTTCCGGCGGATATTGATGCCAGCGGCCCGTGTGGTCGCGCAGGCGATAGCCGCGTTCGGTTTTCTCCACATCATCGGACATCAGCGGCACCTTGGCGTAGCCGCCGGGGATATCAAGCACGTATTGCGGCACGCAGAGTCCCGAGACGCGGGCGCGTAGTTCGCGCATCAAGCGCTGGCCTAATTCGATCGGAACGCGAAAATGCGAGGTGCCGGGCGCGAGATCGGCATGGTGCAGATAATAAGGCTTGATCCGCAGCTCGACGAAAGCGCGCATCAGCGCTTCGAGCGTTTCGATATCGTCATTGACGCCCTTCAGCAGGACGCTCTGACTGAGCATGGGAATGCCCGCATCGATCAGACGGGCGCAGGCCGCGCGCGCCGCGCTTGAGAGTTCTCGCGGATGATTGGCATGCAACGCCACTATGGTGGTGGCGCCCGGCACGATGAGGGAAGCAACGAAATCATCGGTAATCCGGGCGGGATCGACGACCGGCACGCGGGTATGCCAGCGAATGATCTTCACATGAGGGATGGCGGAGAGGCGATGGCTGACCTCGCCCGCGCGGCGTGCATTGAGAATGAACGGGTCCCCGCCGGTGAGGATCACTTCCCAAATTTGCGGATGCGCGGCGATGTATTCGAGCGCCGTCTCGAACGCTTGGGGCGACAGCGCAGTCTCGCCCTCTGGCCCCACCATCTCGCGGCGGAAGCAGAAGCGGCAATAGACCGGGCAGGCATGAACCAGCTTGAACAACACGCGGTCTTTGTGGCGATGCACGATGCCGGGGACCGGCGAATGGGCCGCGTCGCCGATGGGATCGGCGCGTTCCTCCGGCGTCGTCACAAGCTCGTCTTCGCTGGGAATAAATTGGCGCGCGATGGGATCGCGCGGATCGGCGCGGTCGATCGAGCGGGCGACGGTATCGGTGACCGCAACCGCATAGCGCGCGGCGACGGGAGCAAGGACATCGACACGCTCAGGCGCTATCAATCCGGCATCGGCAAGCGCAAGCGGTGATTTCAAGGTCATGGCGCGGGCGTCCATATCACATCGGCCAGTGTCCGCGCGCCCACCGCCAGCATGACCAGACGGTCGAAGCCGAGCGCCACACCGGAAGCGGGCGGCATTTGGGCTAAGGCGGCGAGAAAATCTTCGTCAATGGGATAGCGCTCGCCATAGAGGCGTTCTTTCTCGTCCATCTCCGCCGCAAAGCGCGCGCGTTGCTCGCTCGCGTCGGTCAATTCGCCGAAGCCATTGGCGAGTTCGACGCCGCAGGCATAAAGCTCGAAACGCTCGGCGAAACGCGGATCGCGCGGCGTGGCGCGCGCCAAGGCCGCCTCGCAGCGCGGATATTCGTAAAGGATGGTGGGGCATTCGAGGCCAAGCCTGGGTTCGATGGCGGCGACCAGCACCTTGCTGAAGATATCGGCCCAGTTGTCGGCTTGTGCAATGCCGAACCCGGCGCGGCGCGCGCGGGTGGCGAGGCCGTCGCGGTCGCCTTCGCCGGTCTTGGACAAGGTGGCCATCAAATCGATGCCGGCTAGGTGCGTGAAGGCGTCGGCGACGGTGAGGCGCTGCGCCTCGGCGCGCGGATCGCACAGCCGACCCTGGTAGGCAAAAGTAGTGGCGTTCGCCGTGTCGGCGGCAAGGCGCAGCAGCGCCAACGCATCCTCGATCACAAGCTCATAGGTCTGCTCTGCGCGATACCATTCCAGCATGGTGAATTCGGGCGCGTGCAACGGGCCCACTTCGCGGTTGCGGAAGACGCGGGCGAAATCGAAGATTTTGCGTTCGCCGGCCGCCAATAGCTTCTTGGCCGCGAATTCCGGGGAGGTGTGCAGATAAAGCGTGCGGCGGCTGCCGTCCGGCCCAATGGCATCGGTCGCAAAAGCCGACAGATGGGCCTCATTCCCCGGGGAGACGGCCAAAGCGCCGCATTCCACCTCGGTAAAGCCCTCGGACTCGAAATGAGCCCGCAGCGCAGCCTTTATCCGCCCGCGCGCCAGCAGGGCGGGGCGGCGGTCGGCATGGCGGTCCGGCGTCCACCAAGGCGATCCATTGTCCGGCTTGGCCAAGGCAAATGCTCCTGCTATAGCCTCGCCGCTTCAGTCAGGACGAGGTCTCCCGTGGTTTCGGTTATCGCCAGCTCCGTGCGCAAAGGCAATGTCATCGAGAAGGACGGCAAGCTCTACGTCATCCTCAAGGCGGAAAGCTTCCATCCCGGCAAGGGCACGCCCACCACGACCATCGACATGCGCCGCATCGCCGACGGCGTAAAGGTGACCGATCGCTACAAGACCACCGAGAGCCTGGAAAAGGCCTTCATCGATGAAATGACCTACAACTATCTCTACCAGGACGGCGAGCATTTCGTCTTCATGGACCCGGTGCATTTCGACCAGCTGCATGTCGATGGCAACGTGGTCGGCGACTGGGCGCCTTATCTACAAGAGAACATGGAAGTGCAGCTGTCGCTGTTCAACGGCACGGCGGTCTCCATCGTACTGCCGCAGCGCGTGACGCTGGAGATCACCGAAACCGAACCGGTGGTGAAGGGCCAGACGGCGTCCGGCTCGTTTAAGCCCGCGATGTTGTCGAATGGCGTGCGGACCATGGTGCCGACCCATATCGTGCCGGGCACGCGCGTCGTGGTGATGACCGAGGACGGCTCTTACGTGGAGCGGGCTAAGGACTGAATGACGCCGTTCGCCGCCGCAACGCCGGTGGCGAAACAGGCGGTCAACAGATAGCCGCCTGTCGGCGCATCCCAATCCAGCATTTCGCCCGCGGCAAAGACGCCACGCATTTTGTGCAGCATCAGATTGTTGTCGAACTCGTCCAGCGCGATGCCGCCCGCCGTGGAAATTGCTCGTTCGATCGGCGCGGGGGCGGTGAGTTTCAGTGGCGCGGACTTGACGCAGCACGCCAGGGCCTCGGGCGCCGCCGGCAAATGAATGCCGTGCGCCTCGCGCAAAAGATTGATAGCGACGGGCGGCAGATGCAGCGCCTTGCGCAAGATGTTGGCGATGGATTGGCCGTGTTTGGCCGCCGACAGCTTCGCCGCGATATCGGCAAGCGACATATCGGGACGCAAGTCGATGTCGAGCACGGCACTTCCTTTCGCGGCAATCTCCTCGCTGAGCGCCGCGCTCAGCGCATAGACGCCGCCGCCTTCAAGGCCATAAGCGCTCACCATGGCTTCGCCGCGAATCGTTCGCCCGGCGAAGCTGAGAGCGATGGATTTGAGCGGCTGGCCCGCGAAAGCGTCGCGGAACACCCCGCTCCATTCGACGACAAAGCCGCAATTGGCGGGACGAAGCGGCGTGACCTCGATCCCGTGATGTTTGAGGATTTCGCGCCAAGCACCATTGGAGCCGAGGCGCGGCCAGCTTGCGCCGCCGAGCGCGAGGATCGTGGCGTCGGCGTGTACCGCGATATCGTCGCCGCCGACCCGAAACAGCAACTCGCCCATATCATTCCAGCCGCGCCAGTCGTGACGCGGGCGCAACTGGACGCCTTGCGCCGTAAGCCGCGCGAGCAATGCGCGCAGCAAGGGAGACGCCTTCATAGCCTTGGGGAACACACGTCCGCTGGAGCCGACAAAGGTCTCCTGCCCCAGACCATGCGCCCAATCGAGCAATGCCTTGGGTGGAAAGGCCGCCAGAATCGCGCGAAGGCTGGGCACAGCGGCGCCGTAATGCGACAGGAAGGTTTCAAAATCCTCCGAATGGGTGAGATTGAGTCCGCCGCGACCGGCCATCAGGAATTTGCGGCCCGGCGAAGGCATGCGGTCATAAACCGTCACCGCGATGCCGCGCGCACTTAAGATATCGGCCGCCATCAGGCCGGCGGGGCCGGCGCCAATGACCGCAACCGTCTTCATAAGCGCATTAAGCTCCCCAACCCATCACGGCTTTGACTTCCAAAAATTCGCGAAACCCGTGCTCGCCCCATTCGCGGCCATTGCCAGATTGCTTGTAGCCGCCGAAGGGCGCGGCGAAATCCGGCCCCGCGCCATTGATGTGCACATTGCCGGTGCGAAGCTTTTGCGCCACTGCGCGGGCGCGCGCAATGCTTGACGATTGCACATAGCCCGACAAGCCATAGACCGTGTCGTTCGCTTGCGCCACCGCTTCGTCTTCGGTGTCGTAAGGAAGGATCGACAACACGGGGCCGAAGATTTCCTCGCGCGCAATTGTCATGTCGTTCGTCACATTGGCGAAGACGGTAGGGCGCACATAATAGCCTTTGTTCAGGCCCTCGGGACGGCCAAGACCGCCGGTGACCAGCGTTGCGCCCTCCGCAATGCCCTTCTGGATCAACGCCTGGATCTTGTCGAACTGCATCTGGCTGACAACGGGTCCCATGGTTGTTCCTTCGGCGAAGGGATCGCCGACCCGCGCCTTTTCCGCCGCGGCTTTGGCAATGGCGGCGGCGCGATCATGCAGCACGCGCGGCACGAACATCCGCGTCGGCGCATTGCAGGACTGGCCCGAATTGGCGAAGCAACTCATCACCCCGCCCGCGACCGACTTTTCGAGATCGGCATCGTCGAGAATGATGTTGGCGCTCTTGCCGCCAAGCTCCTGCGCCACGCGCTTGACGGTATTGGCTGCGGCCTTTGCGACGGCGATACCCGCGCGGGTCGAGCCGGTGAAGGACATCATGTCGATGCCGGGATGGGCGCTCATCGCTTCGCCGACCGTCGGGCCATCGCCATTGACGAGATTGAAGACGCCCTTGGGCACGCCAGCCTCGTGCAGGATTTCAGCGAACAGCAATGCGCTCATCGGCGCGATCTCGCTGGGCTTGAGGACCATCGTGCAACCGGCAGCGAGCGCGGGTGCCACTTTGCAGACGATCTGATTGATCGGCCAGTTCCATGGCGTAATCAGACCGCATACCCCGACCGGCTCGTAGAGAAGGGCGGTCGTTCCCGCCACGTGCTGGAATTCGAAATCCTTGAGCACGGCAATCGCGGTGCCGAGTTGGGCGATGCCGGTGGCGGCCTGGGCATTCTTAGATAGTTTCAGCGGCGCGCCCATTTCGCGACTGATCGTCTCCACCAATTCGCCATAGCGTTTTTGGTAGACGTCCAGAATGATCTGCAAGAGCGCGAGACGTTCCTCCTTCGCGGTCCGCGAAAAAGTCTCGAAGGCGCGGCGCGCGGCGGTTACCGCTTTGTCGACGTCCTGCGCGGAGCCGAGCGAGATGCGCGCGAAGGATTCCTCATGGGCGGGATCGATGACATCCAGCGTCTTGGGCAAAACGGGATCGACCCATCGCCCGTCGATATAGAATTGCAGCTTGTCCTGCATCGCCAATCTCCCAGACATTGCGCGGCCGGCATGAAATCATACCGGCCACTGAGGTCCAAGTGGCGAAAGGCTGACGCAGCGCGGGCGCGGATTATTGCGGCTTCTTCAGCGCCATATTGGGATCAAACCCGCCCGTCTGGCCGCCGCGCAAAAGTTCGAGACGCGCCTCGACCATTTTGTAGACCGCATCGGGGCAATCTTCCGGGGCGACATTGACGCCGAGTTCCACCGCGCGTGTGCGCCCGATTTGCTCGCTATGCGGCAGATCGCCGGCCACCAGAAAATCCGTCAGCTGGCAAGAATCGCCATGGCTGAAATGCGACTTGTTGAGCAGATCGCAGGCGCGCGCCTTGGCGTTCTTCAAGTCTTTCTCCGCCGTATAGGAGAGCAGCACCGTGAAATCCTCGATATCCGAGATCGGCTTTTCCTTCATCAGGCGCAGAAACGATTCGGCGGCAAAGGGACCGTATTGGGTGTCGATGGGCCCGAGGCACGCAAAGCGGCCCATCACGATTTTCTCGGTGGCGAGCGCGATGATGGTGCCCGCCGACATGGCGCAATAGGGCACATAAGCCGTGGTGTTCTGGCGGTCCTTTATGGCAGCGGCGATCATCTCGCAGGCGAAGGCGCTGCCGCCCGGCGTATGCAGGACGATGTTCAGCGGCGTGGTCGCCCCCGCGGCGCGGATTTCGGCCAGCACCTCGAAGGCCTCGCGCACCGTCAGATATTCGCGCGCGTCGGTCGGCTGACCATAGGGCAGGCCGAAATCGTGAATGATCGCGATGGTTTTGGCGCCGCTGTTCGCCGTGCGCGGCTTGGCCACATCGAAATCGCTCTGAAGATTTGTTCCGGCAAATGCCATCGGGCGCGGGGCGATCACGGCGCGCAGCCGCCACCGCCGCCATTGCCGCAGCACAAGCGCAAGCGCGAGCGTCCCGAGAAAGAGACACAGACCGGCAACGACAAGTTTTGGATCGTAAATCACGATGCCCCCACCACGACTTGGCCCTCGATATGGTTAACACCGGGGCACGCCATTTCGCGATATCATAACCGCATCACAGCGGAGCGCAAAGATGGCAAAGGCCTGCGCTCAGACAGGCTTAATGCCGCGAAAATTGAGTTCAATGAGTACGCCGTCAGGATCGCGCACGAAGACTTGATGCAAATCTTTGCCGGGCACCGGCGCCTCGCTGAACGCAATGTCGTTCGCACGGAGTAGCGCGCGCGTGCCGTCCAAATCCTGACCGCGAAATGCGATGTGATCGAGCGCGCCCGTCGACCCAGCGCCGTTACGGATGCGCGAATCCGTGCGCTCGCCCTCTAGCACCAGATGCACGACGGGCTGCTCGCCGAGATAAAGCCAATAGCCGGCGAAATCGAAGTGCGGCCTTGGGCCCACGCGAAGCCCGATGATCTTGGAATAGAAATCGCGCGTGCGCTCCAGATCGGCGCAGCGCACCGTAAAATGTTCCAGCATGTCGACGGCCATGACGCGGTTCCTTTGGCGCCCCGCGATAGTCGCGGATTGGGGGGCGCGGCGCAAAGTCGCGTACGGAATTACTTCCTGAGGGGGTGGTTCGCCCGATGCCGGTGGTCGCGCCGCAATTTTCCGCGGACAACAACGGGTTTTCTGGCTTTCGGAGGAAAAGTACTCACAGTGGCCTTTCGGCATATCCCTGTGTTAATCATGCCACGGTTGGCAGCATAGTTTGCCTAGGCTAAGCAGCCTTCATGATCCATCTTGACTGTGCCCGTCGCGCCTCAGCGATCTCGCTAGCAGCCATCTTGATCCTCTCCGCCGGTCCGGCGGCCGCGCATCGGCGCGCGTATATTCCCCTACCCACCCCAAGACCTTCGCTCGCCGCCGATGCGAATGCGGCGGACGCTGTTGCGATGCCGGATCCGTCCTTCGCGATCGTCAGCGACGTGGCCCCCACCGCCGCCTATATGGCGAGCGAGGATGACACGCCGACCATCGTGAAAACCGCACGGCGCATCTTCTGCGTCGAATATGCGCGGCTACGCTCGGGCATCGCCATCTTCGGGGACGCCAAGACCTGGTGGGACAAGGCCAGGGGACTTTATGCCGAGAGCACTGCGCCGGATGCAGGCGCGGTGATGGTGTTCGCCAGCTCGAAGAAAATGAGAAAGGGTCATGTGGCCGTGGTGACGCGCATCGTCTCCAGCCGCGAGATCGTCGTGGACCACGCCAACTGGGCACGCGACGGCAATATCTACTTGAACATGCCAGTGATGGACGTCAGCGAGCAGAACGATTGGAGCGAAGTGCGGGTGTGGAACCCGCAAGGTAGCCAATGGGGTTCGCGCACCTACAAGATCGACGGCTTCATCGCGGCGAAGTTTGCGGCGGCGGCCCGCTCGGGCGCTTAAGGCAATTCCGGCTTTGGCGCATCGCGTTCCGATCCCGGCGAATTCATCGACCAGATCGGACCGATAAAAGCGCCCTTGGCGCGCGGCAAAAGCGCCAGGACCAGCGCCGTGGCAACGCCGCCAAAGAGCGGCAAGCTCACCCAGAGCGGCATCAGGACCGCCACCCGCACCGTGAGCAGCAGCGCGACCATGATGTGGCCGACCACCATCACCGTGAGCCAGGCAGGCCCGTCATCGGCGCGGACATGGCCGAGCGCCTCCCCGCAGGCGCAGCAAGCCTCCACCGGCTTTAGATAAGCCCTAAACAGCTTGCCCAATCCGCAATTGGGGCAGCAGCCGAGAAAGCCGCGCACAGCCGCTTGTTTGGTCGGGTTTTCGCTGACGAAGATCATGGAACGATAATAAGGCGCATCGGAACGGGGTGCGAGGCCGCTTTGGGGGGCGCGGCAATAACACGCGACAAAGCAAAAGCCCCGCCGGATTTCTCCGGCGGGGCTTTCGCTGATCTGTGATGGCGGGCCCGCGTGCGTTAGCACGCAGATCTTTCGATCTCGCGCGTTTCCGCGCGGATCGAAGATTCATTCTGTCCTTAGCAGGACTGGCGGCGACCTACTCTCCCGCGGCTTGGGCCGCAGTACCATGGGCGCTGGAGGCTTTAACGGCCGAGTTCGGAATGGGATCGGGTGGGATTCCTCCGCCAAGACCACCAGTCCGGCAAAGGACAGAATGAAATACGACACTCTTGAATGAGCTTGCAGTGATTATGCCTGGCTTTATTCCCAGGCATGGAACGGTGTTGCTTGCGATCAAGCCTATCGAGCGATTAGGACCAGTAAGCTCAACGCGTTGCCGCGCTTACACACCTGGCCTATCGACGGGGTAGTCTTCCCCGGCTCTCAAGCGAAACCTGGTTTTGAGGTGAGTTTCCCGCTTAGATGCTTTCAGCGGTTATCTCGTCCGTATTTAGCTACCCGGCAATGCAGCTGGCGCCACAACCGGTCCACCAGAGATACGTTCGTTCCGGTCCTCTCGTACTAGGAACAAGTCCTCTCAAGTTTCGAACACCCACGGCAGATAGGGACCGAACTGTCTCACGACGTTCTAAACCCAGCTCACGTACCACTTTAAATGGCGAACAGCCATACCCTTGGGACCGGCTACAGCCCCAGGATGTGATGAGCCGACATCGAGGTGCCAAACCGCACCGTCGCTATGGACGCTTGGGTGCGATCAGCCTGTTATCCCCGGCGTACCTTTTATCCGTTGAGCGATGGCCCTTCCACGCGGGACCACCGGATCACTATGACCGACTTTCGTCTCTGCTTGGTCCGTCGACCTTGCAGTCAGGCAGGCTTGTGCCATTGCACTCAACAACCGATTTCCGACCGGTCTGAGCCTACCATCGCGCGCCTCCGTTACTCTTTGGGAGGCGACCGCCCCAGTCAAACTGCCTACCATGCATGGTCCTGAACCTCGTTTCGAGGCCGCAGTTAGACATCAGGATCGCAAAGGGTGGTATTTCAAGGACGGCTCCATCCGAGCCAGAGCCCAGACTTCAAAGCCTACCACCTATCCTACGCATCGCAGTCCTAATGCCAGTGCAAAGTTGCAGTAAAGGTGCACGGGGTCTTTCCGTCTGACCGCGGGAACCCCGCATCTTCACGGGGAATTCAATTTCGCTGAGCCTGTGTTGGAGACAGTGGGGAAGTCGTTACGCCTTTCGTGCAGGTCGGAACTTACCCGACAAGGAATTTCGCTACCTTAGGACCGTTATAGTTACGGCCGCCGTTTACCGGGGCTTCGATTCGACGCTTTCACATCTCCTCTTAACCTTCCGGCACCGGGCAGGCGTCAGACGCTATACGTCATCTTTGGATTTCGCAGCGCCCTGTGTTTTTAGTAAACAGTCGCCACCCCCTGCTATGTGCCCCCAGCTGACACTTGCGTGCCGGCTGGGCCCTCTTCTTCCGAAGTTACGAGGGCAATTTGCCTAGTTCCTTCAACACAGTTCTCTCAAGCGCCTTAGCATACTCTGCCAGTCCACCTGTGTCGGTTTGGGGTACGGTCTATTGCGGGAGCTATTTCCTGGGACCACTTCGCGGCCCGCCCAATCCAGTAAGGGCGAACAACTTGCATGATCCGTCACTACCCGCTGGCCCAGGAATGTTCACCTGGTTCCCATCGACTACACCTTTCGGTCTCGCCTTAGGGGCCGGCTAACCCTGCGCAGATTAACTTGACGCAGGAACCCTTGGACTTCCGGCGAGAGGGTCTCTCACCCTCTTTATCGCTACTCATGTCAGCATTCTTACTTCCGATACCTCCAGAGTTGGTCACCCTTCTCCTTCGCAGGCATACGGAACACTCTGCTACCATTCCACATTGCTGTGAAATCCTAAGCTTCGGCTCGTGGCTTGAGCCCCGTTACATCTTCGGCGCAAAGTTCCTTGTTTAGACCAGTGAGCTGTTACGCTTTCTTTAAATGATGGCTGCTTCTAAGCCAACATCCTGGTTGTTTTGGGAACCTCACATCCTTTCCCACTTAGCCACGAATTAGGGGCCTTAGCTGTAGGTCAGGGTTGTATCCCTCTTCACGACGGACGTTAGCACCCGCCGTGTGTCTGCCATGCTCAGCACTCATCGGTATTCGGAGTTTGGTTAGGTTTGGTAAGCGGTGAAGCCCCCTAGCCCATCCAGTGCTCTACCCCCGATGGTGATACATGACGCGCTACCTAAATAGCTTTCGCAGAGAACCAGCTATCTGCAAGTTTGATTGGCCTTTCACCCCTAGCCACAACTCATCCCCGACTTTTTCAACAGGCGTGAGTTCGGTCCTCCAGTGCGTGTTACCGCACCTTCAACCTGGTCATGGCTAGATCACTTGCTTTCGGGTCTCATCCGTCTAACTCAGTCGCCCTATTCAGACTCGCTTTCGCTACGCCTCCACCTGACGGCTTAGGCTTGCTAGACAGACGAACTCGCTGACCCATTATACAAAAGGTACGAAGTCACAGGCTCGCCAAAAACGAGCCTCTCTTTCGTGCCGATACAACGAACATCGTTACACGCGCCGACAGACAAGCTCGCGCCCATCCATCTGCGTTTCTTTCGACATTCGCGTTATCAGCAAGTCGAACGAGAAGCTCACCTTTGGTGAGCCTGCTCCTTCTGTTTGTAGGCGTCCGGTTTCAGGTCTCTTTCACTCCCCTTGTCGGGGTGCTTTTCACCTTTCCCTCACGGTACTAGTTCGCTATCGGTCACACACGAGTACTTAGGCTTGGAGCGTGGTCGCCCCATATTCAGACAGGATTTCACGTGTCCCGCCCTACTCGAGGATCTTCGAAATTTCTACCCGTACGGGGCTATCACCCGCTATGGCCGCTCTTTCCAGAGCGTTCCGGTTCTTAATCGAAGACCACTGGCCTGTTCCGCTTTCGCTCGCCACTACTAACGGAGTCTCAATTGATGTCCTTTCCTACAGGTACTGAGATGTTTCAGTTCCCTGCGTTTGCCTCTCTCCCCTATTGAATTCAGGGACAGATAATCCTTGCGGATTCGGTTTCCCGATTCGGAAATCCGCGGGTCAAAGAGTGCTCGCCTCTAACCGCGGCTTATCGCAGCGTGCTACGTCCTTCATCGCCTGTGTGTGCCAAGGCATCCCCCAGACGCCCTTGCTTTAACGCTTGATCGCTCAGCAATCGTTCCATGCCCAGAAAGAAAGCCAGCGCGCAAACGACTTCGTGCGCCGGATATTCATTCCGGAAATGGTTTTCATGCGATCAGTCTTGAGTGTCGTATTATAGATCAACCGGTTTGTGCGAACCGGCTAACCCGCCTTCACAATGTCAAAACATCCGCGAAGCGCGCGTCTTATTGCACGCTTCGAAGCTGATGATATCCGTCGATTGTCGTTGGTGTTTGCATTCGCAGGTTGGTGGAGCCAACCGGGATCGAACCGGTGACCTCAAGCTTGCAAAGCTAGCGCTCTCCCAACTGAGCTATGGCCCCGTTTGTCTGCTCGGATCAAATGGTGGGCCCGGAACGAGTTGAACGTTCGACCTCACGCTTATCAGGCGTGCGCTCTAACCACCTGAGCTACGAGCCCGGTTCTTCACACAGCAACGCCCACGCGGATCGGCCGCGCGGGACTATCGACGGAGGAAGGGAAACGAAGGGGGCGGTACGACTTACCTTATGTCTAAGAGATGCAAGGAAACGTCTCGTGAGAGATCAGGGCCAATTTCTTGGGCCTGATTGTTTCGATAGCATCTATCCTTAGAAAGGAGGTGATCCAGCCGCAGGTTCCCCTACGGCTACCTTGTTACGACTTCGGCCCAGTCGCTGATCCTACCGTGGCCGGCTGCCTCCCTTGCGGGTTAGCGCACCGTCTTCGGGTAAAACCAACTCCCATGCCGTGACGGGCGGTGTGTACAAGGCCCGGGAACGTATTCACCGCAGCCTGCTGTTCTGCGATTACTAGCGATTCCACCTTCATGTACTCGAGTTGCAGAGTACAATCTGAACTGGGACGGTTTTTTGGGATTAGCTTGCTCTCGCGAGTTAGCTGCCCACTGTCACCGCCATTGTAGCACGTGTGTAGCCCAGGGTGTAAGGGCCATGAGGACTTGACGTCATCCCCACCTTCCTCCGGCTTGTCGCCGGCGGTCCCTCTAGAGTGCCCAACTGAATGATGGCAACTAAAGGCGAGGGTTGCGCTCGTTGCGGGACTTAACCCAACATCTCACGACACGAGCTGACGACAGCCATGCAGCACCTGTCTCCAAGTCCCTTGCGGGAAAACCAAATCTCTCTGGCGGTCTTGGGATGTCAAACCCTGGTAAGGTTCTGCGCGTTGCGTCGAATTAAACCACATGCTCCACCGCTTGTGCGGGCCCCCGTCAATTCCTTTGAGTTTCAACCTTGCGGCCGTACTCCCCAGGCGGAACGCTTAATGCGTTAGCTGCGCCACTGAATAGCAAGCTACCCAACGGCTAGCGTTCATAGTTTACGGCGTGGACTACCAGGGTATCTAATCCTGTTTGATCCCCACGCTGTCGCGCCTGAGCGTCAGAAACGGGCCAGTGAGCCGCCTTCGCCACCGGTGTTCTTCCCAATATCTACGAATTTCACCTCTACACTGGGAATTCCACTCACCTCTCCCGTACTCAAGCTTCACAGTTTCAAGGGCAGTTCCAGAGTTGAGCTCTGGGCTTTCACCCCTGACTTGAGAAGCCGCCTGCGCGCGCTTTACGCCCAGTAATTCCGAACAACGCTAGCCCCCTTCGTATTACCGCGGCTGCTGGCACGAAGTTAGCCGGAGCTTATTCTCCCGGTACAGTCATTATCTTCCCGGGTAAAAGAGCTTTACAACCCTAAGGCCTTCATCACTCACGCGGCATGGCTGGATCAGGGTTTCCCCCATTGTCCAAGATTCCCAACTGCTGCCTCCCGTAGGAGTCTGGGCCGTGTCTCAGTCCCAGTGTGGCTGATCTTCCTCTCAGAACAGCTACCGATCGTTGCCTTGGTAGGCCGTTACCCTACCAACTAGCTAATCGGACGCGGGCTGATCTATTGGCGATAAATCTTTCCCCTTTCGGGCACATTCGGTATTAGCGCAAGTTTCCCTACGTTGTTCCGAACCAATAGGTACATTCCCACGTGTTACGCACCCGTCCGCCGGTGATGCATTGCTGCACCCCCTAGACTTGCATGTTTGAGGCCTGCCGCCAGCGTTCGTTCTGAGCCAGGATCAAACTCTCAAGTTATGATCCTAAGCAACGACGCTGAATGCTCAATGTTGCGTTAGTTCGCTTACACGTTTGACGAGGTTTGATCGTCTCGGCGCCGTCACAGCTCCGAAACAACCGAACATCTATTTCATGTGTATGCAAAGGAACGCGAGCATTCTTAACGTAGCTGCTCGATTTGTTAACCCAAAGCCGAAGCTTTGGGCGTAGCAAGCCGAACCGCCGCCCACGTTCCCCTTCCTCTAATCACAATGTCAAACAGCGCCGCCTGAGGCGAAAATTCGCTTCCGGTTCAGGACAGAACACCGCCCGCAAGACATGGCCCAGCGGGCGGCGTGGGCGCGGTGTATAGGCGTGCCCTATAGGCCTGTCAAACCCTTAATTGATGTTTCTTTTCGCTTTTTTCCTGGCTTTCGCCTGTGCCTGTGGATGGTCGTGTTTCGCCCCGCAAAGGCTGCAAAACGGGTAAGGATATTGCTCAAGTCCTTGTAGTGCCGAGGGGAAACTGTCCCACATCTATGCGAATGCCCAAGCCGAGGGGGCAGAGCGGCGCAGAACGGCAAAGCACCCAAGCGAAGAAGTGTCGCGCCCCCACCGCGCGTGCTGCCGGACGACGCTTTTTCTGGCGTTTTGGCGCGATGCGCACGATTGCGTGACCGCTCTTTCGGCGGCCAGGCGCCGACCTTAAGGTTTGTTCGGTCAATTTCAGGGGACAATCATGCTTCATCGCCGCCATGTTCTGCTTTGCGGAACCGCAACTGCCGCGCTGGCAATCTGCGGCGATGCACTTGCGAAACCGATGCTTGCAAACCCTGAAGCCGCGAAACTGAACGCCTTGTTTGGCGCTTTCATGGACGAAACGCTCGACCACGCGCCGGAATTCGTCACCAGCCTTGGCCTCGATAGCGGCAAGCGCGCCTATCAAAAGAGCATGCTGGGAAACCGCTCGCGGGACGAAATCGCCGCGCTGAAGCGGCTGAACACGAGCCAACTCGCGCGCCTTCGCACGATCAATCGCGGCGCGCTCACCGGAATGGACGCCATCAATTACGACGTCATCCTCTATGGCCTGCAGCAATTGGAAGGCACCAACAAGCGCTTCGATTACGGCGCCATCGGAACGGGCGTGCCTTATGCGATCTATCAGCTCGGCGGCGCCTATCACGACGAGCCCGATTTCCTCGACAGCCAGCACACGATCGCCACCAAAACCGATGCGGACGATTATCTCGCGCGCCTTGCCATGCTGGGAACCGTGCTCGATCAAGAACGCGAGACCGCGCAGCACGATATTGCGCTGGGCATCATCCCGCCTGATTTCATCTTGGCGCGCACGCTCGAGCAAATGACAAAATTGCGCGGCGAGCCGGCGAAGTCATCGCCGCTTGTCGAATCCGTTGCGCTTCGTGCCACGCAAAAGAAGATCGCGGGCGATTATGCCGGACAGGCGACGGCGATCGTCAGCGAAATGGTTTATCCCGCGCTCGACCGCCAGATCGCGCTGTTCAAAAGCCTGCAGCCCAAAGCGGTGCACGATGCGGGCGTCGCGCGGTTGAAGGACGGCGCGGCCTATTACGTGGCGTCTCTCGCAGCGCAAACCACGACCGACATGAAGCCGGACGAAATCCACAAGCTCGGGCTCGATCTTGTGAACCATCAAAACGCGCAAATGGACGGTCTCATGAAAGCCAACGGGCTGAGCAAGGGCACGGTCGGCGCGCGGCTGCGCGCGATGTTCGACGATCCCAAATTTCGCTATCCCAACACCGATGCCGGCAAAGTTAAGCTGATCGCCGATTTGAATGTGCGGCTGCGCCAGATCCGCGCGCTATTGCCGAAATATTTCGGCACGCTGCCCAAGGCCAATCTCGTCATCAAGCGCGTGCCCAAGAACATCGAAGCGGGCGCGCCGGGCGGCTATTACGAAAACCCCTCGCTCGACGGAAAGCGCCCCGGCACCTATTACATCAATCTGCGCGACACCGCCGAAGTGCCTAGCTGGACGCTGCCCACCCTCACCTATCACGAGGGTATTCCAGGCCATCATCTGCAAGGCAGCATCGCGCAGGAATCCCCGCTGCCATTGATCCGCAAAATTTCCGGCTTCACCGCTTATGTCGAAGGCTGGGCACTTTATTGCGAGCAGCTCGCCGTGGAGATCGGGCTTTACGACAAGGATCCCTGGGGCCATATCGGCCAGCTTCACGACGCGCAATTGCGCGCGGTGCGCCTGGTGATCGACACCGGCCTGCACGCGATGCATTGGAGCCGCGAGCAAGCGATCCAATATTATTGCGACATGCTGGGCGATCCGGCGAGCGCGGCCACCACCGAGGTGGAGCGCTATTGCGTTTGGCCGGGGCAAGCCTGCTGTTACATGATCGGCAAGCTGACGTTCTTGCGCCTGCGCGACAAGGCGAAGGCCGCGCTCGGCCCGCGCTTCGACATCCGCAAATTCCACGACGCGGTGCTCTTGGCCGGCGCGCTTCCGCTCACCGTGCTGGAGACGGTGGTGGACGGCTATATCGCCAAGAGCAAGGCCTAGCTCAGCCCGCGGCCGCGATGTATTGGCGAAGGCTTGCCGCCTCGCGCACCGTTTCGTCGATGCGCGTCTTGACCACGTCGCCGATCGAGACGATGCCGCAGATCTGATTGTTGGCGTCGAGCACCGGCACATGGCGGAAGCGGCCCAGCGTCATCATCTCCATCAATTCGTCCACCGTGTCGCCATGCGTGCAGGTGGTGACGGGATGGGACATATAGGCACTGACGGGCCGCGCCAATGCGGCCACGCTTTCTTGCGCGATCGCACGCACGACATCGCGCTCGGAAAGAATTCCGACCAGCCCGCCGGCCGCGTCGCGCACCACCACGGCGCCGATGCGTTTGTGCGCCAAAAGGCGGGCGGCCTCGGACAAGGTAGTTTCGCTCGATACGGCGATGACCTCGCCACCCTTTTCGCGAAGGATATGTGTGACTTGCATGCGCGTCGCTCCTCCTATGCGGCCCGTGCGGCCTTTCCCGGACAACGCCCGTTCGGGCCGCAAGGCGGCCAAAACCAGCAAGGTCCGGCGGGTTATTCCCCGCTTGCCCAAAAGGCTGCGCCGATTGCGACTCGATGGCAAGTAGCGGCCGCAAGCCAGAGTTACACCCCTGTTAAGACTGAAACTTTGCCCTCTGGAGCGCCTGGCGGGCTTGAGGCGGCCAGCAAACTGGGGCAAGAGTGGCCGCCCTTGTTCGGGGAACGGTCTGCACAGGCAGACCAGCGTGCGGAGCTGTGGCCGAGTGGCTGAAGGCGGCGGTTTGCTAAACCGTTATACGTTGTAAAGACGTATCGAGGGTTCGAATCCCTCCGGCTCCGCCAGTTCCCCAAGCAACGGCATTCTCCGTCCGCAGCGCGCCCGCCAATCCGCCCGCGTCCGCTCTCCGCCCTGACCTCTGACCTTCTATTTGCCAACCAACGGCACTGGACCGCTCTCCAATCACCACGCTTCGCAATTTGCATACGTATGCAACCGATTGCGGCGCCTGATGGCTCGCGCATATTCTTTGCCAAGGGAAGGAAGCGGGGCCCGAGCCCTCACAAGAAAATATGGATCATCCAAACGAGCCGGTCACCCCGGCCACGAAGCCTGCGGTCACCTTCTGGCCAATCTGGAACATGTGTTTCGGTTTCCTTGGCCTACAGTTTGGCCTCGGGCTGCAGAATGCCAATGCCACACGTATTTTTGAAACACTCGGCGCAAAGTTCGACGACATTCCCGCGCTGTGGATTGCGGCCCCGCTGACTGGGTTGCTTGTACAGCCGTTGGTCGGCTACCTGTCCGACCGTACCTGGACGAAGCTCGGTCGGCGCCGGCCTTACCTCCTCGTAGGTGCACTTCTCTCCGCCGCCGCACTTTTGATCATGCCGCTGTCGCCAGTTTTGTGGGTTGCAGCCGTGATGCTGTGGATGCTCGACGCATCGATCAACACCTCGATGCAGCCATTCCGCGCCTTCGTCGGCGATCAGCTCCAGCCTACACAACGCCCCCTCGGCTATGCCATGCAGAGTTTCTTCATCGGCATCGGTGCGGTGGTGGCAAGCGCCCTGCCTTGGCTGTTCGAGAAGGTGGGCATCAGCAACACGGCAGCAGCGGGCGTCATTCCGGACACCGTGCGCTATTCCTTCTTCCTGGGCGCCTGCGTCCTGTTTTTCTCGATCTTGTGGACCGTGGTCTCGACCCGTGAATATCCGCCCGAAATGCTCGAGAGTTTTGAGGACACTTCGCCGCCGCTGCGTGCGCAAGGAAAGCCGCGCCGGACGCAAGGGTTGTTCTGGGCACTGGTCGGCGCGATCTGTCTCTACGTGGTCTATCATTGGGCATTGGACAAGCAGCTTTATCTCGTCGGCGCCGGGGCGCTCGTCTGGGGATTGGCGCAATTTTTCCAGCATAAGGGCGAGCCGAAGGGGTTCTTCGGTACGCTTATGGTCAACATAGAGACGATGCCTGACGCCATGCGGCGGCTGGCTCCGGTGCAGTTCTTCTCGTGGCTCGCCTTGTTCTCGATGTGGATCTACACGACACCCGCCGTTGCGGAGGTATTCTTCGGCTCGATGGACCCCGGCTCGCTGGCCTACAACCATGGTGCCAACTGGGTTGGCGTCCTTTTCGCCGCCTATAATGGCTTCGCGGCGCTCGCATCCATGTTGGTGCCTGCGATCGCGCGCCGCTTTGGGCTACGCTGGACGCACTTGGTGAATGTCTGGCTTGGTGGGGTCGGCCTGCTCTCGTTCCTTCTCATCCATGACCCCCGCTGGCTGCTCGTATCAATGCTGGGTATCGGATTCGCCTGGGCTTCGATCCTTTCGCTGCCCTACGCGATCGTGTCGGACAGCGTGCCCTCCAAGACAATGGGCGTGTATATGGGAATATTCAATTTCTTCATCGTTATTCCGCAACTCGTTGCCGCAAGCGTTCTAGGTTTCTGCCTCAAGATTGCGTTCCATAACATTCCCGCCATGAAGGAGCTGTTCCATACCGCGCCGATGTTCGCGCTCGCGATCGGCGGCGTCAGTTTCCTCATTTCAGGACTGCTCGTCTTGCGTCTGCCGAAGCAAGCTAAAGACTAGCCGGAAATTTTCGCCGTGGAGCGGCGCAAGATCAGCTTGGTCGGCAGGACCAGGCTCTCCGCGGGTTCGCCGTGCACCAGCCGCAGCAGAACGTCGACGAGCTTATCGCCAGCCATCCAGGCGTCCTGCGATACCGTGGTGAGCGGTGGGTTGACGAGGCTTGCCGCGGGAAGATCGTCGTAGCCCACGATCGAGACATCGTGCGGCACGTCAAGGCCGGCCTCTTGCACCACGTGCAGCGCACCGATGGCGATGAGATCGCTTGCCGCCACGATGGCATCGAAATGTTCGCGTCGTTCGATCAGTTCGCGCGCGGCTTCGGCACCAGACTCCTCCGAGGAGATCGCGTCCACTTGAAGGGCATCCAGCGGCGCCAAGCCTCCGGCGGCAAGCGCGTCCCTATAGCCCCGGCAGCGCTCGGCAAATTCGGGGTAATGGCTCGAACTGCCGCCGAGAAAGGCGATGCGGCGACGGCCGAGTCCGACCAAGTGATCGGTGGCATCGCGCCCGCCCTGGTAATTGTCGCTGCCCACCGAGATCCCCGGCTGATCGGTCTGAGCCGCCCCACCCCAGCGCACGAACCGCGTGCCTTGCTCCACCAGTCCACGCAGGCGCTCTCGATAGGTGATGAAATCGCCATAGCCGAGCAGGATCAGTCCGTCAGCCTTGCCTCTGCCCTCGTAGTCCTCGTTCCAATCCTGAGCAAATTTCTGGAACGAGATCAGCAGATCGTAGCCGCGCTTGGCACAAGCGCGCGTGATCGATCCAACCATTGCCAAAAAGAACGGATTGATCAGAGAGGGATCGGGAGAGGGGTCCTCGAAGAACAACACAGCGATGGTGTTCGAGTGTTGGCTGCGCAGATTCGAGGCGCTCTTGTCGACTTTGTATTTGAGCTCCCGGGCGATGGCCTCAATACGGCGGCGCGTGTCCTCATTAACATTTGGATCGCCGCGCAATGCGCGCGAGACAGTCGACTGCGACACTCCGGCGCGATAGGCGATGTCCAACGACGTCGGCCGATCGTGCGGACGCGGCTTGTCATCTCCCGGAACCATGCGCCCCTTCCACCCAAGCATATTGAGGTCCGCCCTCTCCGGCGCACCCGCCGGCCATCACATGCTCACAAATCCAATTTGGTTGTGTACCCAAAGCGCATTCTCAACGCGGCATGATCGTAGCGCGCCAAGCGTGAAAGCACACCGGCCCACTTGCCCTATTCGCACCGTCGCGAACGCGCCCGATTCCAGCCCAAAACGAACGAGAACAGGGCCGCCAACCAGGCGCGCCATGCGGATTCGTCGTGACTGGCATTGACGTTGTCCTTGCTTTCGATTTCCTTTCCGCTGCGTCATCCATCAACAGAAGCAGGTTATCAATGCGTTGCGGATTGGGCGTGAATGACGCCACAATTGCGAGCAATGTCGCTTTCAAATGATCAACCTCTGCCCGCAAAAGACCAGCCCATCGTAACCTGCGTCTGGTCCAAACCACGTTCGGGACGCCCGATCACCAGCGGCTCTCCGGGAACCGCCGTATAGTCCTTGCCATAGACATCGACCACGATCTGTTCGGGACCTTTGTAGAGTATTGTGACGCCGTCCTTCGTCACCGTCACCTCCACAGGATGATCCTGCACCAGCAGACAAAAGGCATACTTACGCCAGTTCTGGTGAATCAGGGGATGGAGGAAGAGCTTTCCGTCGCGCATCCGCTTGCCGCCGAACCCTTCGACGACTGCCATCCACGATCCCGCCATGCTGGTGATGTGAAGGCCCTCACCCACCTCGCGATTGTAGTCGTCTAGATCGAGGCGCGCGGTGCGCAAGTAAAGTTCGTAGGCCTTCTCGATGTCCCCGAGCCGTGCCGCCAGGATCGCGTGGATGCAAGGAGACAGAGAAGATTCGTGCACAGTGCGGGCTTCGTAGTAATCGAAGTGGCGCTGCACGAACGCGGAGTTGTAGCGGTCCTCGAACAGATATAGGCCCATCAAAGTGTCGGCCTGCTTGATAAACGGCGAGCGCAGGATACGGTCCCAACTCCAATGCTGGTTGATGGGACGCTCAGAAGGGGTGATGTCGCAAACCTGCAAAGGCTCCTTGTCGAGCCAGCCGTCCTGCTGAAGCAACAGGCCGAGCTTCTCGTCGAAGGGAAAGTACATCTCATCGCTGATCTTGGCCCACAGCGCGGTTTCGGCCGCCCGGTTCAGCCGCGTCGCCGCCGCGATTTCTTCATAGCGTCGCGGCGACTTCCGTTCGACCGTCGCCAGCGCCTGGCGCGCATAGTCCATGCACCAGCAGGCTATCGTATTGGTGTACCAGTTGTTGTTGACGTTGTTCTCGTATTCGTTCGGACCCGTCACACCCAAGATCACATACTTGCCCTTTTCGGGCGAGAAGCTTGCGCGCTGCGCCCAGAAGCGGGCGATGGCG
Organism: uncultured Alphaproteobacteria bacterium; assembly: GCA_963849895.1. Taxonomy (GTDB): domain Bacteria; phylum Pseudomonadota; class Alphaproteobacteria; order Micropepsales; family Micropepsaceae; genus Rhizomicrobium. Next base: position 259,417 of record CAWKIU010000019.1, on the reverse strand, counting down.
ATTAAGACCTCGAGCCCATATTGCGCGAGGTAATCCTCGTCCCTGGTGTGGCGGATGTAGTTGCAGATCGCAAACGCGACGGCACCGTTGCGGTGAACCTCCTCGAATGTGATTTCCCACTCGTTGTGGCATTCCTCGCCGTTCATCGTGACCATGGGATAAAGCGCCGCGCCGCCGACAAAGCCGAGCCTCTGTGCGTTCTCGATCGCCTTCTGCAGCTGCTTGTAGCGGTAGAGCAGGAGATTGCGCGTCACCCGCCCCGGCGCCGTAGAGACGAAGAACGGAATGCAGAACGCCTCGGTGTCCCAATAAGTGCTGCCGCCGTATTTCTCGCCGGTGAATCCCTTGGGGCCGATATTCAGCCGCTCGTCGTTACCCGTGTAGGTCTGGTTGAGGTGAAAAATGTTAAAGCGGATGCCCTGCTGCGCCTCCGCATCGCCCTCGATGACGATGTCGCTGTGACTCCAGATCTCGGCCCATTTGGCCTTGTGTGCCGACAGCAGCGCGTCGAAACCGATGCTCTTCGCCGCCGCGACGGCCGTCAGCGCCCGTTCCTTTAAATCCTGCTTCTCGCAATCCTGCGATGTCGCCACCGCCACGTATTTTGTCAGCGCGACGGTCGCGCCCTTGCTCAACTCCAGCTCGAACACGCTAGCCGAGCGCTGTGGCGTGCGCAGACTTTGCGGTTCCGGAAAAGGACCTCCGACGGCGATTGCGACATGCATGGCAATGCCGACCCGGAAGTCGAGCTTGCGCGTCTGCGCAAGAAGAAAGCCTTCGTTCCCGCAGGAACTCGGATTCGAGCACGTTCCAGAAATGCTCGTCATAGTTCGAATCCTCGTTACGCGCGTCGCCGTCGATAAAAGGCGTCAGCTTGAGGCGGATGTCGTCAAGCGCGGTGACGGCATAGCGCACAACTCCGATTTCCGGATTCGCCATGCTGAGGAAACGCAATGCTTCCACCCGGATCGACTTTCCGCCGGGCATGGTCGCGATGAAGCTGCGAGACAGCGTGCCTTCCTTCATGTTGAGTTCGCGCCGGAACTCGCGGCTCGGGCATGTGGCAAGATCCAGGCTGGTGCCGTTCACCTCGACGTCGATGCCGATCCAGTTGGGTGAATTCAGCACCTTGGCGAAGTATTCCGGATAGCCGTTCTTCCACCAGCCCACGCGCGTCTTGTCGGGATAGTAGATGCCTGCGATGTAGCTACCTTGCAGGCTTTCCCCGGAATATTTCTCCTCGAAATTGGCACGTTGGCCCATGTGGCCGTTGCCGAGGCTAAACAGGCTTTCGCACGCTTTATGGCGGGTGGGGTGAAACCCCTCTTCGATGACCGACCATTCGTGGTTTGGTGTTTTTGTTTTCATGACCGGTCTACCTTACTATTCGTTCCTTTCCGGGCGCGAACATTGCGAACATCGTCTCGACCGAGAATCTTGCCAGTCCCTGGGCCACAATATCCGCCCGCTTCAGGAGTGCGGGATTGCCTATCCCGACGCAGAACATGCCAGCCGCACATGCGGCCTCGATGCCCGCCTCGGCGTCCTCGAAGACGACGCAGCGCTCGGGCGCGACCGCAAGCTCCTGCGCGCATATCAGGAAGACCTCCGGATCTGGTTTTGTGCGCATGACCTTGTTGCCGTCCACGACGACGTCAAACAGCAAGCGAATGCGCAAGAGATCGAGAATCAGTGCCGAATTGCGGCTGGCCGTCGCCAGCGCCGTCTTGAGGCCTGCCGCCCTACACTCCCAAAGAAAGTCCTCGGCGCCCGGCAGAATCTCGGCAGGCCTCATTTGGCGGATGTATCCTAAATAGAGGCCGTTTTTTTTCTCCGCCAGGCGCGCCTTGCTTTCGTTGTCGAGGGAAAGCCCGCCAATCTCGAGTAGAATGTCCAGCGAGCGTTGGCGCGAAACACCTTTTAGCCTTTCGTTGTCCCTCTCGCTGAAACGGAAACCCAGCTCGTCCGCAATTTGCCGCCAAGCGATGTAATGGTACTTGGCGGTATCGACTATTACCCCGTCCAGATCGAACAGACAGGCTTCGAGTTCCGCTCATTTGGCCTCCCGCGCCGCGCAGACGACGTAGTCGAGCGGTTCGAGCGTCACGTGATAGCTCCCCTGTGCATCCGGCTGCGGCGCACACGCGCCGTGCAGCGCCTCGAAGTGCCGCGATGCGGGATCGATTTCGACTTCGACACTCAATGGCGCCGTCGAAGTGTTGAAGGCAACCAGAATCTCCTGTCCCGTATCGGGATCCATGCGCGAGACTGCAAAGAGTCCAGGCTTGTCGGAATAATTTCGTACGATCTGTCGGCCTCGGCGCAAGGCGGCGTTCGCCGTGCGCATGTGGGCCAGTTCCGCGATGGCGCGGTAGATCGGCTGGTTCCGGTCGAAATTCTCGGTGGCCGTCGTGCTCTTCGAGCCGATCAGGGTTTCGGAGTTGTAGAGGGCGACCTTGCTGGCAAACATGTCCTCGCGCGCGGCCTGGTCGGGTCCGGTGCCGGGGAAGCCCTGCTCGTCGCCGTAATAGACGGTGGGAACGCCGCGCAGAGTGAACATCATGGCGTGCGCCAGAATCACGCGATGCAGTACCTCGTCGTCCGAGGCGGTGGGAAACGCCTTGCGCACAACATCGCCGAAACGCCCCGCATCGTGATTGCTGATGAAGGTCGGCAGCGTCAGGGCTGTGGCCTCGCCGTGCTCGTAAAGCGGATCGTCCTCGAACAGCCGCGCGAGTTCGATCGTGCCGGCGCTGCCCGCCACCACATCGCGGACCGTGACGGCGAATGCAAAGTCGAGCACCGAAGGCTGCTTGCTGATCCGTGTCTCCAGCGCTTGCAGCGACTGCGCGTTCACGACGCCCGAGATGTTCTCGCCGAAAATGTGGAAGTTGGGAATGCCGTCGGCCTTGGCACGCGCCAGCATCGCCGGAACGAAGGCCTCCATGAATTCCGGGTTGACAAAGCGCGCCGTATCGATGCGGAAGCCATCGACGCCGTATTTGTCGATCCAAGCGCCGAAGATGTCGATCATGCCCTTCACGACGCGCGGGTTTTCCGTGAAAATATCGTCAAGCCCACCGAAGTCGCCCTTGGTGGTGCTCTCGCCGTCGAACGTCGTGTTGCCGCGGTTGTGGTAGTAGATCGGGTTGTTAAGCCAATCCGGCGACTTGGCGTGCTCCTCGCCCTTGGGGATATAGACAGAATAGGCGTAATTCGGATCGGTGAGTTTGGCGAAGTTCTTTTCGGTCTGCACGGAATCGCCGAAAAACCCGTCGTTGATCGAGGGGCCGTTGACGCCGCCTTTGCGCGTGTAGGGATAGTTCGCCACGTTGCGGAACGGGCATGCCTGGATGATCGGGCATTCGCGATACTCGATGACGTCGGCCGTGTGGTTCACGACGATGTCCATATAGAATTTCATGCCGCGCGCATGAACCGAATCGACCAGCTTCTTGAAATCCGCGTCGGTGCCGAAATGCGGGTCCACGTGCGTGAAATCGGTGATCCAGTAGCCGTGATACCCGGCCAACTCGTCGCCGGGGTCACCTTGCACGGGCTTATTCTTGAACACGGGCGCAAGCCACACGGCGGTCGCGCCGAGCGACTGGATATAGTCGAGTCGCTTCATCACGCCCTTGAAGTCGCCGCCGTTGAAGAAGGCCTTCGAGGTCGGATCGAATCCCGTCCGAAGGCGGTCGCCCTTGAGGCCGCCGCGGTCATTGGAGCGGTCGGCGTTCTCGAACCTATCCGGCAGCAGAAAGTAGATGAACTCGTCCTGCGGCGGACGTTGGCGCAGGGCTTTGAGGACACTGTTGCTCGGCGCTGCTGCCGAGGGAACGGATAGCAGCAGCGCCGCAGCAACGGCCAGCAGAGGAGAGCATTTCATGCGGTGATGCTCCTAGGCTTATCTGTTTGAGCCAGTAACCCCTCGCTGGATCTCGCCCACCAGTAGGAAGCGAAGGGAAGAACGAGCCGGTCGGAGCGGGCCGGAAACGGACGCGGCCTACCGGAAAGGTAGACCGCGCCATTCCATCAATATTTATATGACACGCCGAAGAGGAGGTTTGTTCCGAACAGCTTGTAGTATTGCGGGTGGTTGGTTTTACCGTCCAAGTAGCTGTTCATCGGGGTGTCGGTCAGGTTCTCCCCGGCGAAGCTAAAGGTCAGATTGTTGTTCAACGTATAAGAGACCTGGAGATCGACAGTGTTCTCCGCCGCGCCTTGGATGGATTGCAGCGTGCCGTCGAAGTTCGGCACTTCCTGGACATAGGAACTGCGATAGCGATCGTTGATGCGGAACTGGAAGCCGGATTTCTCATAATAGAAGCTCACGTTACTGGAGAACTTCGAAAGCTCGGGGATCTGACCGGTGGGCGACGTGCCCGAGTCAGGAATCTTGATGGAACTCGATACCAAGGTCCCCTGTGCTTCGATGCCGAAGCCATCCAACCAATCGGCGAAGTGTGACAGCGCGAAGTTGCCGCCCACGACGACGCCCTCGAGACCGCCGCCGGTGCCGTTAGCATAGGAACCGATAAGACCGGTCCAATTTGTGACGGTGTATCCTGCGGGGACTAGGTTCGCATAGGGGTGAAAGTCGACGATCGTGTCGGTGTGGTAGATGAAGCTTTCCAGGTTCTTGTAGAAACCCTCCACAAACAGAGCTTCGCCCGGCGCGTAGTACCATTCATAGGTCATATCAACATCATCCGAAAGCCAGGGCTTCAGTTTCGGATTGGCGACACTGCCGCCAAAGGGGAAACCGGTCGTGTCTGCGGTGTTGTAGGAAACATTCGACCCGCCGCCCATGGTGTCGAAGCGCGGCCGTGCCAACGAACGTCCAATCCCGAGGCGGATCTGCTTGTCGTCCGCAACCTGCCACGTCAGGTTCATACTGGGAAGAATGTCCCAATACTGCGAATCGACATCGAACGGCGTGAACGTGTTCACGTACCAGGGGCACGAATTTTGGCCGGTTCCGCCGCAGAACGACGCAACATTCTCCTTGTTTAGACCGGAGACATTCTGGTCCGTGTGGACGAACTGAGAGCCGAAATTCCCGGTCAGCGGCTTGCCGAACAGTTGCGAGTCGATCCCGAACTCGAAGTACGGCGTCCAGACCGTCTCTTTGACAAGCCAGTTGTTGTTCACTTCATCGGGGCGCTCGAGATAGGTATAGGCGCCGCTCGCCCAAGCGGTTTTGGCATTGATGCTGACCATGCTCGGCAAGCCGAACGCGCTCAAGTCCGTTGGCTTCAGAACCCAGCTCGAGGGAATGGCTTGCGACTTGTTCATGCTGTTGAGAGCGCCGATGCCCTCGTGGTCGATATAGTTCTTCGAGCGCGCGGAAAAGCTGACGCCGACCTCGACATCGCTGAAGAAGCCGCCGATATCTTTCCTAACGGACCACGTGGTGTCCCTGATAATATCCTCGGACAGAATGCGCTGGAAATAGGCGGAGCCATAGTTGGAGCCGAAACTGCCTCCGACCGTGCCGTTCGGCCACCCCGTTGAGTACCCATTCGGGTCCGCCACCCAGTTGCCGCCCTGGTACGAGACTGCCGACGGCGCATACCAGCCCTGCTGCCAGGACAGGTTCTCACCGAGGGCGATGTTCGAGTTGTTGCTCAGGGGCAGTGACCAGCCGGAGATGCCGATCATGCCTTCCGAACCGGCGCCGGCGGTCAATGTTGCCGTGCTGGTGTTCTGCGTCCCGTTGACGCCGAACCCGTTGTAGAGCTCGATGCGGTCATTGTTGCGATCGGCTTCGGAAAAGCCGACATCGCCTTTCAACGACCAACCGTCGCCGAAGTCGTAATTGACGGTACCGCCCAGTGAATACTGCTTCGAGCGGTCGTCGTAATTGTAGTTCATCAACTGAGGGGTCACGATCCAGCTCGAAACGCCCTCGGTCGGCGTGCCGACCGCCGTCGCATTGCCACAGCAGGCCGTCTGGATTTCGGCGCCGCGAATGATCGCACTGTCGTTGTAGACGGAATAGAAGCCGTCGATCACAACTTCTAGGTTGCTCGTGGGCTTCCACTGGATCGTGCTGATGATGCCGGTGCGGGCCAGTGTGTCGCTGCGGACCTGGTCCTGAAGACCGGTAACGACGTCGTCCGGCTCGTTGAAGCTGTAGGGATGCTGCGCATAAATCTGATTGGGCGCGGACATCATCGCAAACCCGAGCATGACGCCGAGTTTGCCGCCAGCGAACTGGTCGATGTAGGAGACATTGACGCGTCCACCGAGCGCATTGGCGCCCGGCTGGAGTGCGCCTCGCGTATCGTATTCGGCCTGCCCGCCAACCACGATGGTTGTCTTGTCGTAATCGAGCGGACGAATGGTATCGAGATCGACCGTGGCGATCGCGCTGTTCACCAGTGAGGCGTCGCCGGTCTTGTAGACCTTCACGGCGCTCATGAGTTCGGCCGGATACTGGTCGAACTGAATGACGCGATTATTATCGGTGGAAGCCTGTGGGCGCCCGTCGAACAAAGTCGCCGTCATCGAGGGCGGCAGGCCGTTAACGGAAATATCCTGCCAGTGGCCGTTGTTGTCGCGCTGGGACGCAAGGCCCGGCAAGCGGGCGAGCGAATCGGCGATGGATGATTCAGGCAGCTTGCCAATGTCTTCCGCCGTGATTGCTTCAATAACGTCCTGACTGTTCTGCTTCAGTTGGAGCGCCGCCGCGATACTCTCACGGAAGCCCGTCACGGTGACCGTTTCGATTGATCCCTGGTCCTGCGCCCATGCCCCGTTTGCTGCGAGCAGCATGACGGCAAAGCTTGTGGCCCCCAGCAGTGCGCTACGGGCGCGCGTGTTCGCGCGCAAATTCTCTAATGTCATCGATACCCTCCCGTATGTTATCCTGCGCGAGCCCCGCCGCGACAGTGAATGCTTTACGGCAGGTCGAACCAGCCGCTTGCTTCGAGGCGAAGGATCATCCCGACTCCGTTTTCTGCCAACAGGTTGCATACGTATTCATGCACGCGCCGGTTATGAATACGAATTACTGTTGCAGTTCTATCCGCACCAAGTTGAAGGCAGCGGTGCGCCGCTCTTGGCGATCTATTGCTTGATAACGCTACGTTACCTGCAGCAGGTAAACGCCGAACGGCTTGAGCGCGATTTCGGATAGCGAGGCAGGATCGTCCGTGCCTGGAGTTTTTAGAAGGGTCGTGACTTTTCCGCCCGCAATTCCCTGCGCTTTCAAATCGAAACTAACCTTCTGAGGCTTAGCCGTGAAATTGCAGATCACGAGGACGGCCGAGCCGTCCGGCGCCTTTCGTAACCATGACAGGACGTTGGAGTCGGTTGGGTTGAGCATCACTTCGTCGCCTTCTCGCAGTGCGGCGTTGTCATGCTTGAGGCGGTCGAGAGCCTTGAACCAAGCCAGCACCGAATTGGGGCGGCCGGACTGGAATGCGACATTCGTCGTGGTCGAACTGGCAGGGATCGGCAGCCAGGTCTTGACGCCCGGCAGGGAGAAGCCCGCGTTGGGAGCCGCCGTCCATTGCATAGGCGTGCGCTCGCCGTCGCGCCCCTTCTCCTTGGGCCAGCCGGTGACACCGACGGGATCGCGTACGTCTTCCTTGCGCGTTGGCGTGGATGTCACCATGCCGATCTCGTCGCCATAGTAGTAAATGGCCGTGCCGCGTGAGGCCAAAATGACGATGGAGAGGACCCGGCCGATATCGGCGTGGTGGACCCCGTCGCCATAGCGATCCCAGCGCGGCCTGTCGTGGTTGTCGAGCACGAACAAGGGTTCGTTACCGCCGATGCCTGTTTCGGCGTCGTTGATCAGCTTGCGGAATCGGTTGGTGTCGAACTTGTCGATGAATCCCACTTGCAGGTCCATCGGAAGCTGCAGCTCGTCGTTGTGTGCGCCATACATCTTGCGCAGCTCGCCGACCGAACCAACCCATGTCTCCCCAACTAGAACCACCCGATCCGACGGATAGCTGTCCGCGACCAGGCGAAGTTTGCGAAGGACATCGTGCACGCCGGGCTGGTTGTTCGTGCGATCGTCCGCGAGTTTCGGATCGCCGAAAGCATTGATCTCCGGCTTGCCGTTCGTGTCGCGCACGACGGTTTCGTCGCGCAGCCTGGGGTCTTCGTAAAGCGTGGTGATGGCGTCGAGCCGGAAGCCGGCAACGCCGCGTTTGATCCAGAAGCGCTCGACATCATACATCGCCTTCCGTACCGCGGGATTGCGCCAGTTGAGATCGGGCTGCTGGATGTAGAACTTATGGTAATAGTACTGGCCGGTTTTGCCGTCGTATTGCCAAGCGCTGTGGCCGAACACAGACTGCCAATTGTTCGGCGGCACGCCCGGTGCTTTGCCGTTGCGCCAGATATACCAATCGCGCTTGGGATTGTTGCGCGAGCTTTCCGATTCGATGAACCAAGGGTGCTTGTCCGACGTATGGTTCAGCACCAGGTCCATAATGACCCGTATGTTGCGCTTGCGGGCTTCGGCGACGAGCCTGTCGAAGTCCTTCAGGGTGCCGTATTTCGGATCGATGTTTTCGTAATCGGCAATGTCGTACCCGAAATCGACTTGCGGGGAGGGATAGATCGGTGTCAGCCAGATGGCGTCGATGCCCAGGCTCTTGATGTAGTCTAGGCGTGCGGTGATGCCATTGAGATCCCCAATGCCGTCTCCGTCGGAGTCCTGAAAGCTGCGCGGATAGATCTCGTAAATGATCGCACCTTTCCACCACGGGCCCGCAACGTCGTGTCGGGACGGCGCCGCCTGCGCCGGCACTGCAACAGCGACCAAACCGACGAAAAGAGCCGCAAGCGCGGCAAGACGAGCCGTCGAATTCATCCGTTCCTCCCGTAACAATTATCTGGCAGAGCACCAATCAACGTCAGAAGCCGCCGACGCACCAGGGGCTCCGCCATCTTCCTGCAAACAATCTGGGATGCAAAGCGGCACCGCATGACGCGCGCCGCCGTTTCGCGGTGCGAGAGGAGATGAATACGTATGCACAGCGATTGGTTTGCCAGCGAACCCGAGTACGTTTTCGAAGGGGAAAAAATCGAGGCTGTCCGGGGGCTCCTTCTGCCGACTTTTGGCACACGTCCTCGAGACACCAGCGGGATAATGCGATGGACAAGACACGGATGCGGCATATGGGTCTGGTTGGCGATATCGGCGGCACCAACATGCGTCTCGCGTTGGCGGTCAACTCCGGCGCGGCGATTCGACTTTTGTCCTGCCGAACGTTCTCGTGCGCAGATTTTGCGTCGTTCGAAGAGATTATCGCGCTGTACGCGCATCAAGCTGGAACCGGCATACCCGACAGCGTCGCAATCGCCGTTGCCGGGCCGGTGGAAAATGGGATGGCGAGCCTGACCAACGGGCGGTGGAACATCTCCGAAAAGGCGCTCCTTCAATTCGGCTTCGGGCGCGTCAAGCTCGTCAACGATTTTATGGCACTTGCCTTGGCAGTTCGGCACTTACTCCCGGCGGATGTGGCCGTCATCGGCGACGACATCGCCGGCATTGCTGGCGAACCAATCGGTATCGTCGGTGCAGGAACTGGCCTCGGAGTAGCCATTCTCGTGCCCAATGGCACCGCACCAATTGCCGTCGCCACGGAAGGCGGGCATATGAGCTTCGCGCCTGACGGCGAAACCGAGATCGAAATCCTTCGCCTACTCACGCAGCGCTTCGGACATGTGTCGGTCGAGCGTGTCCTCTCTGGGCCGGGTTTGACCAATCTGCATTGGGCGCTGGCCCGTATGAATGGCGGCGAACCGGACCAGCTCTCGCCCGCGGAGATCACAAATCGGGCTGCCGCCGGAGCGGATTTGCTTTGTGTGGAGGCGGTGGATCGTTTCTGCAGCATTTACGGACGGTTTGCGGGAGACATCGCTCTCGCTTATGGAGCACGCGGCGGCATGTATTTGGCGGGTGGTATCGCGCCGCGCTTGCTTCAACGGTTGCGCACCGGCGCTTTTCGCCAAGACTTCGAACGTAAAGGCCGCTTCTCGACATATGTGGCCAAAATTCCCACCAAGGTCATCATTCATCCCTACGCGGCCCTGCTCGGCGCATCGAATGTGCTGGGACGCGTCGGCTCCATTGCATGGCCCGATATCAGGCTTGATGTGTCAGTCGTCCGGTGTCGGCAGGACTTATCAGGAACGGCCGATGGTTCGGCTGTTGGTGTTTCCACTTGAGTTTCTGGAACACGCAAAGAGCGCGCAACAATCCACAGAAGAAGCAATAGGACCGCAATAATCGGAACGGCCCCGATCAGCCTATCGCTTGCCGAGAGCCAATATTGCTCCGCCAGTTATCTGCGCCTGCCCGTTCTCCGCTTGGAGAATTGGGCAATTGGCGTTCTCTGAGCGCCATAACCGACGCAGAATGACACGGGAAATTGCCGTATTTATCGATCCGGCAGGATGCTGCACAAGGCCTCAACGAGGCGAGCCGGCCGGCACGGTTTCTGAAGGCATGGTACCCCGGAAAAAACACGCTGCAATTGACTGGACGAATAGCCTGACAGGACGAGGTAAGGCACTCCTCGTGCCTTAAGCGCCAACGCCGCAGGGCCTGCGCTTACCCCCGCCAGATTGGTGTCAAGGATGGCGGCGTCGCAGACACCGCTTTCTATCATAGCCAGCGCCGCTTCGAGCCTTGTCGCAACACCAGCTATCTGGAACCCGGATGCGATGAGCAACTCTTCGAGGGCGAATGCGATGACCGGCTCGTCCTCGACAATGAGGACACGCCACTGCCGGTTATCGGGCATCGCTGTGGGCTTGATCATCGATGTTCCCATACCGGTTAAGCCAACGCATTTTCGACCGGTGCGCTCAAATTCCACGACAGTCCACTTTCTCGAAAATCGATCTCGGCGACACCCGCGACCGCCACTTCCGCCATGCGCCCGATGACGATCCGGCCGAAGCCCATTTGTGTGGGCGCCGCCACCTTCGGGCCGCCATCTTCCCGCCAGGACATCGAAAACACGGGCTTGGCGGCGGTGGTGATGTGCCAGGCGATCCGCACCTTTCCCGCTAGGTCTAAGAGCGCCCCATGCTTGACGGCGTTCGTCGCAAGTTCGTGCAGCGCCATGCCGATACCTTGGGCGGCCGCCGCCGTCAGTTGCGCGCGTGGGCCCTCGATCAACACGCGCGTGCCGATCAAATCCTTGAAATGCGCAAGTTGAACCTCGACCAGGTCGGATAGATCTACTCCCTGCCACTGGCTCTTGACCAGCAGGTCTTGGCCGGCGGCAAGCCCGTCGATCCGGTCCGAGAGACGCGCCGAGAATGTTGCCGGGTCACCGTACTTGGCCGTTTGATGAGCGACGGCCTGTACCACGGCGAGCAAGTTCTTGGCGCGATGATTGACCTCGGCCATGAGTAGCTGAACGTGCTCCTCGGATCGCTTACGCTCGGTGATGTCGCGAATGTTGCATTGGATGACCGGTTGGCCATTCTCGTCATAGAGGTTGGCCACGACTTCGACCTCTTGATGTCGCCCCCCTTGACTTTCAAGCGGTAAATTTTCGTAACGCACCTGGTTGGTTCGCTTTAGTTTACGGACCATTTCCTGGCTTGCGGCTTCGTCCTTGAACAGGCCGATCTCGAAGAGCTCCTTGCCGACCAACTGACTGTGCGCATAGCCCAGCATCTTCGTCATGAACGGATTGGCATCGATGATTTTCCGCGTGCCGGGGTCGAGGATAAGAACCCCATCATGCGCCGTTTCAAAGAGACGGCGGTAACGTATTTCCGAAACAACCACCATTTCCTCGTGCTGCTTGCGCACGGTCACATCGCGGATTACTGCCAGCATGCCGGTCGGTTGCCCGCCATCCTCTCGCATCACCGTGATGCTCAACTCGACATTCATCTCGCTGCCGTCATGTCTGACGTGGATGTTTTCGCCGCGCCATTCGCCGCGTTCGCGCAGGGCCGTCCTCGCGGTGGCTTCGTCTTTGGGATGCAGCCATCGCGATTCAAATATCTTCGACCGTGTTCGTCCAAGAGCTGCAGATGACGCAAAACCATAAAGCCGCTCCGCGGCGGCATTGAGATATGTGATGCGATCTTCGTTATCGACCGCGATGACGGCATCGCTGACCTGAGCCAGCATTTCGCCGCGAACGCGATTAGTTTTAGCGTCCAGGCCCTGCAAGGTGTAGACGTGCGGGCCGGCGTCGCTGTCGATCACGAGCGCATCCACCTCGCCATTCCGAATCGCACGGAGCAATTCATTTGCTTCCACCAGCCGCGCACGCAATTCGGCGGTTTCTGCAAGAAGCGTCTCTTTGGTGGGCATTTTCATAAGCGCGACGGTCAGTGGCTTCTTGCTAATGAGGTCATTTCCGCCGCCTCGCGCAAATCGAGCCCAATCAGGATTCGATCAGTGTGCGACATATCGCCGATAAAGCGGCGAAGGGGCAGCGGCAGTTTTTTGATCAGAGTCGGCGCGGCGATAATCTGCTCGCCCTCGGCCAGCGTCGGATGTTGGCTAATGTCCACAACTTCCAGGTCGTATCGTCCCTTCAGATGTTCCTCGCAAATTTTGCGGATGTTTGTGATCGCGCTCATGGAGCGCGGCGTGGCACCGGTGATATAAAGACGCAGGACATAGCGGACGGAGGATTGCGCCGACGCGGCGGCTTCCATCACTTGGGTCTGCGTTGGACGGGTGGCGTTCTTTTTCATAAAACGTCAGCCTCTGGCCGGCTGCAGGTCGAGTCCGACGAGCACGCGTTCTTCATTGGAAAGATCGCCGATGATTTTCTTGATCGGCTCGGGAAGGCGGCGCACGAGCGTCGGCACTGCAAGTATTTGGTCTCCGGCCGCGAGTTGCGGGGTCTTGGTCAGGTCGATGACATCGATACAATACTGCCCGGCGAGGTGCGTCTCGCAGATGCGTTGAAGATTGGCGAAGGCCGCGAGCGATCTTGCGGTCTGGCCGGCCACGTAGAGGCGCAGTTGGAATGCGGGTATCGCGAATGTTTTCCCGCGAGTTGTCGGTAGCTCGGGGGCTTTCATCGCTTTTCGTGCACCCCACCGTTGGTCCTGGTCGAACTGCCCCGCTGTTGCGCCATCGCATCGGTATTTTGGTGCGTGGTTTTCTCCTGCAACGTCTCCTGCGCAATGGTGAAGTGCACCTCCTCGGTCTCTACCACCGCCTCGGCTTGCAGCGCGGCGATCTGCGCTTCGATCGCTTTTCGTTTGCTGGCGAGTTGCCTCAACTTGCGCTGGTGATCTTGCCCGCGCAGCGTAGCGGCGGCGCGCTCCTGCGCTTCCTGCGCGACGCGCGCGCTCCCGGTCAGCACACGATCGTCGCCGAGATACACGTCCACCAGGTCGATACCCTTGTCGCTAAGGATGAACTCGCGCACTTGGTTCGAATGCGACATGCCGCGTGACTTTCGGACAAAAATTGTGCGGTTACGCTCGCCGGTGAACTCCACATTGCGCAGCAACAGCCAAGTATCCATAAGCGAGGACACGCCAAGCTGCGAATCCTCCGGCGCCGACATGCTATCTCCTCCGTCGGTCAAGCTGGTAAAGACCGCGGTGATCTGCTCCTTTTTCAAAAAGTCGATGAGCCGCATGAGCGTAGGTTTCACTTCTGCGTCTTCGTACGCCATCGTGAGATTGCTGATCGGATCGACGGCGACCACGCTCGGCGCGAAGGCGCGAACCACGTCGTGCATCATGACCAAATGCTGCTCCAACCCCTGTAGCGTGGGGCGGGACGAGTGAATTTCAAGCAACCCTTTCTTTACCCATGGCTCCAGTTTAATGCCGATGGAGCGCATGTTGCGCACGATTTGCGCGGTCGATTCCTCATAGGCGAAAAACAGCGCACGCTCGCCGCGCTGGCACGCGGTTTCGACGAATTTCGCGGCGACGCTGCTCTTGCCTGTGCCGGATGACCCGGAGACCAGCACGCTACTGCCGCGAAAGACCCCTTGGCCGCCTAGCATGTCGTCGAGGCGTGGAATTCCCGTGGGGATGCGCTGCATCGAGACTTTGTGATCGAGTTGCAGCGACGTGATCGGCAGCACCGAGAAGCCGCGAGCGCCGATGAGGAAGGGGTATTCATTCATACCGTGGGCCGTGCCGCGATATTTCAGCACGCGAAGCCGGCGCGTGGAAATTTGCTCTTGAATGCGCTGGTCGAGGATGATCACGCAGTCGGCGACATATTCCTCAAGACCGTAGCGGGTGATCGCGTTTCCCTCACCTTTCTCTCCAGTGATGATCGCGGTCATCCCGCGATCCTTCAACCAGCGGAAAAGACGGCGCAGCTCCGCCCGGAGAACGGCATGATTCCGTATACCGGCAAAGAGCGCCTCGACGGTATCGAGCACCACGCGTTTCGCGCCGATGGAATCGATTGCGTGCGCGAGCCGAATGAAAAGTCCTTCAAGATCGTATTCGCCGGTCTCCTCGATCTCGCTGCGCTCGATGTGAACATAGTCGAGCACGATCTTTTTCTGCGCCGCGAGCTTGTCCAAATCGAAGCCGAGCGAGCGGACGTTGGCCGTAAGTTCCGCTGCATTTTCCTCAAACATCATGAACACGCCGGGCTCGCCAAACTGCGTCGCTCCGCGCACGAGGAATTCCATGGCGAGCATCGTCTTGCCGCAGCCCGCGGTGCCGCAAACCAGCGTCGGCCGCCCCGCGGGGAGCCCACCGCCGGTTATTTGATCGAGTCCCTCAATTCCGGTTGGTGCTTTGGAAAGGATGGCGAATTTTTCCGGCAGTTTTTTCCTCATTGGCCGCCATCCATAGATTGAGCGTGTCGCGCAACCTTGAACTCGGGTTCATCGACGGCCACGCCAGAACTTCTGATGAATAAGAAACTGGGATTTCGATAAGGGAGAAGCCGATCAGCGGGGCTAAATGGATTTGCATTATGCATCGTGTCGCATCCCTGCACCCTGAGTCGGGAATGCTCTTCGCCAACAGAAGTCCCAAGGAAATCCAAGGTTTTGACACATCGTTTGGTGTAGCCCCCAACCCAAAAGAAATTTTTAACGACTCTCCCGGCCCGAGGGCAGGTTCGGAAACTACTCATGAGGAACCACTTCAGGATTAAGGTACTTAGGTGGGCTGTTCTCCTGTTGATAGTATAGAACGAGAACCCCGGAAAACTGCCATCCGGTTCACAGAAGGTTTGTTTCGAGTTTCCAATCCTCCGCCAGTGATCTGGCCCCACCCATTCTCCGCCCGGGGGAATCGATTTCGTCGGCTACGACATCGGTGAATTGGCGCCGCCAGGGTGCAGGAATTTGCTTAACGAAATCACTTGGATGGTATCGGGAAGCATCGTGGCCGCGCGATGAAGCGCTCCTAGAAACAGAATACCCGTCTCGCCGGTCTGCAAGGTCTGGTCGATACGCTGCGCTATGAAGCGATCCCGGCGCTCCAGCAAATCGCGCAAGACCTCGGCATTTTCATCCTTGCCCATGCCGGCGCCGAGGCTGCCCGCGCCGGCATGCACACCAGCCATGATCAGCTCGTATTCCTTGCGAAGCAGGTCCGGATCCTCCGTCCCCTCGATCTTTGCGCCGCGCTTTTCGAGTTTCAGCAGGATGCGGTAGTTCGCGCCGCCTTGCCCAGCGAGGTCGCGAACGATCTTTTCCTCCAGCCCGCAGACCGGCAGGCCATCCTGGTAGAGCCGCAGCTTCATGTAATCGATGGGAAGGCTGTCCATCGCGATTTCCAACGCGTTCCAGAATTCGCCGAGCGCTTCTCTGCTTGCCTTCCACGCTTTCTCGCCGCCCTTTTCGATATAGGCCTGGCGCACACTCTCCCGGATCGGGCCAAGATCGGCTTGGCTGTGAACGATCGGAACGTGAATGAGCCGTCTCAAATCTCTACTCCTGAACGGCCCGTCTAGCGGTCAACGCCGGTTGCGCTGACGGCTGCCACAAAATGTTCGAAGCGAATAACAAGATGCTCGCCGGTTTCGGCTTTGTCCTTGTGAATTGCCAAATATTCGCGGATCGCAGCCAGACTGGCGTTGCGACAGGCAAGTTCGATATCAGCGCCACTCTGCCCCTCGCTCGCCGCGCCGGCGAGTACCGCAAGATCCACATCTGCAGCTAGCGGGCGGCCGCGCGTATGAACTTTGAAGATCGCAAGCCTCGCAGCCGGGTCCGGCGGCGGCAGTTCGATCAGGAAATCGAAGCGTCCGGCCCGCAGCAGCGCCGGATCGACAAGGTCTTTGCGGTTGGTCGCGGCCAGAACAACAACACCGCGAAGTTCCTGCACGCCGTCCATCTCGGTGAGGAGCTGCGCGATGGTGCGATCGGTTACCGAGCTGCCTTCGCCGCCGCCGCGGCGCGGCGCGATGCTGTCGATCTCATCGAGAAAGACGATGCAGGGCGAGGCGAGTTTTGCCTTGTGAAACAGCTCGCGCACCGCCCGTTCGGTCTCGCCCACCCAGCGGCTCATCAAGGCAGGGCCTTTGACCGAGATGAAGTTCGCCCCGCTTTCCGTCGCCACGGCTTTGGCAAGCAGGGTCTTGCCGACGCCGGGCGGCCCGTACAGCAGGATGCCCTTGGGCGGAACGACACCAGCTTTCTTGAACAGATCGGGATACTGCGCCGGCCATTCGATCGATTCATTGAGGATGCGCTTGGCTTCGTCCAGCCCGCCGACATCGGTCCATCTGACGTCAGCCACCTCTGTGAACACTTCGCGGATGGCCGAAGGCTCGATCAGCGCCAGAGCCTCCTGGAAATTGTCCATGCCGACCGTCAGCTTCTCCAGATCGTCGGCGGGAACATCATCGAGGTCGAGGCTGAAACCGGAAAAGAGCTTGCGCAGCCGCGCCATCGCCGCTTCGCGGCAGAGTGACTGCAAATCCGCGCCGACAAAGCCATGCGTAACCTGTGCCAGGCGATCAAGGCTGACATCCTCCGCCAAGGGCATGCCGCGCGAATGCACTTGCAAAATCTGCAGGCGGCCGGGCTTGTCTGGAACGCCAATGGCAATTTCGCGGTCGAAGCGCCCGGGACGGCGCAAGGCGGGATCGATGGAGTCTGGGATATTGGTGGCGCCGATGACGATCACCTTCCCTCTGCCTTTGAGCCCATCCATCAGCGTCAGAAGTTGGGAGACGACCCTGCGCTCGACTTGCTGTTCGCTGCCGAGCGAGGTCCGCTTTGGCGCGATCGCATCGATCTCGTCAAGAAAGATGATGCTGGGCCCCGCGCCCGCGTCTTCAAACACTTTGCGCAGATGCGCTTCGCTTTCGCCGTAGAATTTGTGCATGATCTCCGGGCCGCTGAGCCCAAAGAACTTGGCATCGGTCTCGTTGGCCACGGCGCGTGCGATCAAAGTCTTGCCGCAGCCGGGCGGGCCGTAGAGCAGAACACCCTTTGGCGCATCGATGCCGAGCCGCTCGAAAATTTCGGGGCGCCGCAAGGGCAACTCGATCATCTCGCGGATCGACGCCAGTTCGCGGTGCAAGCCGCCGATATCCTCATAGGCGATGCGCTGCTGCTGGGCGGCACCGGCCTGCTGCCCACTGACCTCGATAGCCGTCGACGGATGAATGACGACGGCACCTTGCGGCACTGTCTTCAACACCGTGAAATCGCGGGTACGGGTTCCCATTAGGGTGGCGCGGACTCGATCGCCTTCGGTGATGACGAGGCCTTCGAGCAGCCTCGCGACATAATCTCCGCGCCCCTTGGCATGAGACGTGTCATCCGCAGGCGCAAGTTTGACCCTTGTTGCGGCGGCATAAGGCGTCGCGAGCAGCCGGACTTTGCCGCCCAGGCTGACCTTCGCGTTGTCACGCGTCAGCCCGTCGATTTGCACGATGCCTTTGCCGCGATCGCCTGGAAACGCGGACATAGCCTTGGCGGCGGTTTCCCGCTCGCCAATCAGCCGAACGACATCGCCGGGTTCTATACCCAAGCTGACCATGTCAGCGGGATCGAGACGCGCCAGACCGCGTCCCACATCCTTGGGGAGCGCTTCGGCGATCTTCCTAGTGATTTCCTGCTTCTCGGTGCCGCGCTCTTTCACGGCAATATTCTTCTCATCCATGGCGCGCCTCCTCGGCTATATCGTGAAAGCCGCCGAGCCGCAGAGCGAGGTCGTCGTCGGTCAAACCGAAATGCTCTTTCAATTCCGTCATGCGTTCTTCCAGCCGGAGCAAGGCGAGCCCAAGCCGTTCGATTTCCTCTTCGTTCAAGGTTCCGCTGTCGACGCGGCGGATCGCCTGTTTTTCGACGAGTTGGCGGATCGTCTCCACCAGGACCAGAACGAGTTTAGCGAGATCGTCGCCCGTTTTATCGGGATCCACCGCAGAGCCGGCAGGACGGGCAAAGAGTTCCTGGCGAGTGGGTTTCGCTGGGGCCGGCCATTGTACGGCATCCTTCAGAAGCTTGTCCGAGGCCGTCAATGGGTCGCGCGCTTGCAGTGTCATGGCAACTCCCCGCCCGCTACGGCCACGAAGGAATAGGGCGGCCAGGGGCCGGTGCAGGTCACATCGAAGCGCGGATAATCGCCGCGGAAGCGTTCAAGCGCGTCGGCAAACGCCAAGACTTGGTCGCGCTCCACCAGACAGGAAATCCGATAGTAAGCCGACGCCTCTACTGGCGCCGTGCAAACGACATCGTCCAAGACCACGTCAAGCTGTCGTCGCAGCAGCAGCGCCAAGCGATTTGCGCTGTCCTCCCGTACGAACTCGCCATGACGATGCTGCAATAGGGTGCGCAGATAAGCAGCGCCGCGGCCGACCGGCTCGTCGTCGTTTGACGCGCTCAGCCTGTTTGGGACGATGTCCGACGGTTGCCGGGATGGCACGCGCGAGCAATCGCCCAGCAGGTCGGCGCCTCGATTGTCATCTACGATCCGCAATGCAAGCTCAACCTTCCCGCGCACCCGCCCGAGATTTTCCAAGAAGCCGCCCGCCGAAAGCACAAGGAAATCTCTCAAGGCATCCGCATCGGGACAAATCGTGCCGAAGCGCAGTGGAAGCACGGTGTGATCCTGCATGAGGCGCTCAAGGATTCGTTCGTGGCGCCAAACATTTTGCGGCGTAGCGTCTATAGTGCGGGCCGAATAGACGCTGACCGCCGCCGCAAATGCGCCGCACGATACGCACACGACATCGCCCGCTTCGTGGCCGTCGCCGGGAATGGTCTCGAAACCACCGCAATCCACAAGGCCATAGACATAGAGCATCGTCAGATTCCCTCGCCTTTGATCAGCATGGTGCCGCGTCTGGCCGGGTCGAGAAATCGCTGCGCCGTCCCATAGGACGCCACGAGCACCTTCAACCCGACATAAACCAGCTCGATACCCGCTAGCGAAATTGTCGCTTCGCCCCAGAGAACGACGCCCTTATTCAGTGCGCGATCGAGAAGATCGGCGAGCGCCAATTCATCGTCATGACCCACTCGAACAGCCATTTTTAATCTCCCAGCCGATAGTCGGCGAAGCTGAACGGCGGCCAAGGTCCGTTGATCTCGTAGTGGAAACCGAGCCGCCGATTGGCTTTCCTCAATTCTTCGATCAAGGCGAAGAAGCGCTCCTCGTCTTGCTTGGTAACGAGGAACGCGTTGTTCCACACCATGTCGTCGGCGCGCCCGTGAACGGCTGCGGGCTGAAGCTTCATCGACGCGTCCGCGCGGGCGCCCGTGCACAGTCGCAAGCGGCTCTCTTCCGCGCCTTGGGAAATGGCGCGTTCGGCTTCCTCCTCGCTGAGGCGTTCGATCCGCCGTTGCAGGAAGAAGGCGCGGCCCTGTGCCGCCGCTGTGAGCTCGTTCTGTGCCGCGAGCACGGCCGGCGACGCCTTGCTGAGATGGCGATCCAGAACCGAGCGGTCGCAGAAGATCTTCACGCCCCACTCGCGCGCGCTTTCCACCCGCTCAAGCGCGTTGAACAAACCTTGGCGATGTTCATGCAAGGCATCGGACACTTTCTCATTGTCGGTGAACAGCGCGCCGAACCGCATTGGCAGCACGGTGGTGGTGTCGAGCAGGCGCTGGAGAACGCGGTGATGATCCAATATCAGCCGCTTGGCCTGTTCGGGATCCTGGAGTTCTTCCTCGAAGGACACACCATCTGCGGGTGTTACCACCATACTGACCAGCGCAGCCAAGCCGTCGCCGACGATGGTATGGACCAAGTTGTCTTCGAGCCCCTCTAGCGGCGGCAGATTTGGCCGCCTGTTGCCTTCTCCAGCGCGCAGGATTCCGTAAACATAGACGCGCTGTGCTTCCGGCGCGGTCTGGAAACTTTCTTCTCTTCTAGGCTGCAACATCTAATGCGCCCTCCTGGCGCCGCACCGAGACGATGACCGATCGGCCGGCAGGAACTGGCGTTCCGGCGGTCTGAGCAGTGCGTGAAAGAATTCGGCAGGCTTCCGTCAGCGCCGCCATGCTCGCATTGCCGCCAGCCCCCACCGCATCGGGGTGGACGCTCTTTGCGGCCCGGCGGTAAGCCAAGTGCACTTGTGCGACAGTTGAAGACGGATCGACGCCGAGCAGACGCATAGCTTTGGTCAACGCCGCCCCTTCGACGATTTCGATCTCCACCGTGGCAAAATTATATGGTGCAAGCGGGCCGACAACACGGAAGGCCAGCCTCCCGCCATGGGTGGCATCAATATCCTCCATCTGGTTGTCGAGCGCTGCCAATCGGTCGGCCTTCATCAGCAACACCAGATGCAGGGCAACCTGATCCGCCGTTGCCGGATAGGCGATTGCGTCCACCGCGACGGCACGCAGCGTCTCGAACAGGGATGCCGCAAGCGTTGCGCGCCGGTGGTCCAGCGATTGCTTTACAAGTTTACCGATTGCAAAACGCAAGGCATCTTCCGGCGCGCCGATGTGGCGTTTCCACTTTTCCTTGAGCTCGGCGATAGCGTCCTCATTCGCAATTTCAGCGAACACGGCTTCGACATCCCATTTGATAAGGATTTCCATCTGTACGCAGCCCGCGA
Organism: uncultured Alphaproteobacteria bacterium; assembly: GCA_963849895.1. GTDB lineage: Bacteria > Pseudomonadota > Alphaproteobacteria > Micropepsales > Micropepsaceae > Rhizomicrobium. Next base: position 238,449 of record CAWKIU010000019.1, on the reverse strand, counting down.
GCCGGTCGAAAGCGGCCTCAAATGACGGGCCTCCGCGTTCGAGAAAGCTGCGAACGCCTGCCTCGTCCGGGGCGACCGTGCCGAATTTTACCGGCAGCACCGGTGCCGCCAGCATGATCTGTTCGACGATTTTCTGATGGGCGAGAAGCTGGAGCACCAGTTGTTCACGGCTGCGGCCCGGATCTTCCGCGCCCGGACCGTCGCCGACCACCGCGATAAACGAGCCGGCCGCAATTGTCCGCAGTTCGCTCAAGGCCCCGTTTGTGGCGATTGCTTCGTCGATAACCGGTCCTGCGGCGACGACCGCGTAGACGGTGACCGGAGTCTCTAAGTCATGCCGGGGCGCGTTCATTGCTGCTGCACTGCAACCGGAGAATTTGCCAGCAGCGTCTCGAGCCGGTCGAGCCGGTCCTGCAAGAGGCGGTTCTGCTCGGTCGTTACTTTCGCCTGGGAAGAAAGATACGGATCGGTCTCCCACCAATTGATGCCCATCTCGATCGCCTTGTCGACGGACGCGATCAGCAGGCGCAGGCGGATGTTGAGAAGTTCAACGCCAACCAGGGAAATCGTGATATCGCCGGCGATGACGACGCCTTTGTCCAAAATGCGGTCCAGGATATCCGCCAGCGAGGCGCCCTGTACCGAGTGTTCCATGCGTCCATTTGCAATTGCCATCGTTCGGCTCCATTTGCAGTAAACGGCTAGCGGCCCAATGCCGTTGCCCTGTCGACCAGCGCCGCCGTCTTGTGCCGCAATGTCGACAGATCGCGGCAGAGGCGGCAGTTGATGTCGTCCCGGTCGTAGGCCTTGCAGTCGAGCAGCGTGGTCACGCTGGCCAACATCTCCCGCGCCACATACCCTTTCTCCGCTGGCCCAGTGGCATGGTTGATCGCTGCGGTGAGGCGCTCAATCTCTCTTTCGCAGCCATCGAACAGGTCGATCCGACATTCGATCTCGTGCGAGGAGGGCGTCATCAACCGGTCCCCGCCTGATTGCGCAGATACCTGCCGGTTCTGTCGTAACTGACGATGTCGCCCGCGTCATTGAGGGTGACTTCATAAGTGGCGAGGAGGTCTGTTGAGGGCGGAATGCGGTGCAGTTCTATGGCCGTTACGGTGAGCCGCCAGCCTTCGTCCGTTCTTGCGAACCCCGAGACGCTATCGGCTTTGTAACCGGTGAGCGCCGAGAGCTCGTCGCGCGCCCGGGCGATAACGACCACGGACGTCAACAAAGTCTGCGGATTGCGATGTCGGATAGTGGGCTTGTCGCTCTTACCGGACGTCAGGTGATCCAGTTCGGACGAAAGAGGACTATGAGCGCTGTTCGTCATTTTTTGCCTCCCTTATTTCCTTCAGTTGCTGCAACAACACGGCTTCACGCGTCTCGTATTCTTCGATGGTGATCTTGCCGAAATCGAGATCGAGCTCGAGTTCCTGGAGCCCGGCGGTGACCTTGCCTTCATCCCAGCGCTCGGCATTGGCCTGGTCTTCGATCGTGCGCGCGAGCCAAAGGACGCCGTTGATCGGCCCGAGGACCGGTGACATCAGAATGCTGCCGAGAATTCCCATCGCTCGTCACTCCTCCCAATTCACGACGATATTGACGAAATTGTAGGGCGGCGCCGGGCCGACATATTTGAACATCAGCCGATGACTGAATTCCTCGTCCAGACGCTTTACCGCTTCGTCCATTGCCGGGCCGTTCTCCCGATCGATCAGAAAGGCGGCATTGAGGACCATGCGATCACTCACGATCTTGTTGGTCTTGGTTTTGTGCGAGAACGGCTTCAGGCGCGATAGGATCATTTCCTCGTCGCGGGCGCGGATGGCGTTCATGGTCTTCTCCACCTCCTCGCCGAGCTGAATGCGCTCGTAATAGGACTCCTCCAGGGACCGCCCTTGGAGCGCGGCCCGCAGCCTGCGGACCTTCTCGTTTTCCTTCACGACCTCTTCGAAGGCCGCTCCCTCGTGCCAGAAGGCCTTGAGTCCAAGCTCGATCCGCCCGTGCATGCCTTCGAGCAAGCCGGTGAATTCCTCATAGCGCAGCGCGAGCAGGCGACGCTCGATCAGTTCCGCACTCGCCGCCACCGTTCCGAACCGTACCGGAAGAAGATCGAACTCCGTCATCACCTCTTCGAGCACGACGGTGTGCGCCATCATGTTGCGGCGGCTGTTTTCATACTCGGCGATCGGAGAAGCGCTGACGACGGCTGCGAGGCGGCGATAATTGATCGTCTCCACGACGTCGCCGCGCTCGCCGATCCCGCGCGTCTTGAACTCCCGTGGCTCGGCGCACGCGATGATGGCGTAAAGATATTTGCCTTCCGCGAGTTCGCCGTCTTTCGGCTTCCTCTCGCGGGGAGGTCTATGAACTGTGCGCCCTTCAGGGCTCTCAAGCGACATGTTCACGACTTTGCCTTCTTGCGCATCCGAATCTCGAGCACGCCATTGTTGTATTTCTTCTGAAGACTCGCGGCGTCGACCTCGACCGGGAGCACAATTTCCTTGGCATAGCTTCGCGCGCCCTTCGCTTCGATGGTCAACATGTCGCCTTTGAGCTCCACGACGATTTCGGCGTCCTTGGCACCTGGTAGTTCGGCGGTCACCACGATCTCATTGTGTTCGTCGAACACATCGGCAAGCGGTTCGCGCACCTCGTCGACGACAAACCCTTCGCGGCTCGGACGAACGTTGCCGAAGCGCTCCACTGTGGCGCCAGATTCGCCACCCAGCCCGGTGCGGATACTGAATCCGTAGACGCCGCGGGCCTTGTCTCCCAGACCCTTAACACTGAACTCGCCCTCGCGGGTATGTGTGCCGCCGGTTTCGACAAGCTTTCCCAGCAGGTCGACCGCTTCGCCCAGGCTGCGAAAGAGGCCGCCGATCTCGATTTCGGGTTTGCCGCTTGGTTTGGTGCTCTTTGTCATCGTGTATCTCCTGTTGTCATCTTCTGTCGGAACGAATTGCGCCGCGCGATTTCGCTTCCGCGTTCAATATCCAAGCTGCATCGTTCGTCTCGGCGCCGTGGACGATCCCGGCGTATCCGACAAAGCGTGTCCGCGGCGTTGCCCGCGGCTGCTTCGGCAGACGGCATTTTTGGCCGGCGCTTCTTCCAGCAGCGGCTTTACCGTGTCGATCTCCTCGCGAACCTTTGCGAGCTTCTTCGCCGTCGCCTGAAGACGATTTTCCCAAATGCCGACTTCGCGCTCCAACCGTGCGCGCTCGTTCTCCAGGCGCGCGTAACGGTTGGCGATCTGATAGCGCTCCTGGGGCTCGGTGCTGCGTGCGAGCGTTTGCAGCGTCGCGACGCTGCGCAGACCGTTCGGGGATTTTCTGTTTTCTGTCTTCATTGTCGTTTCTTCCTTGAGCGGTGTCCGCTAGGCTTTCTTCGCGCTTGCCGCCGCCACTGTTGGGCGGCCGGGACAGTGGTGCTCGATCAGGCTCTGCAACATTTTTTGCTGCTGCGCGTGCTTGCCGTCCGCTTTGCCCGTGAGTGCGGACTTCGATCCCAGAATGTCCATGCAAACCTCGACGAATTGCTGGTCGTCGATGGTGGGTTTCAGCTTTTCTTGTGCCATCAGGCGGCAGATCATGATGCCGGCTCTGAGCGTGGGCGTCTGGTCATATTCGCCCGTCTCGCGGAACTCGCGCACGATATCGACGATCGGCGCGACTTTCGCCGGCGCCAATCCAGAACGGGCGGCGGCAATGGCAATTTCCAGTTCGCGATCCGCATACCCAACGTCGATTGTTACGATGCGGTCGCCCAGCGCATCCTGTGCATCGTGGACGCCGGCATATTCCTGCGGGTTGCTGGTGAAGATCGCACGGAATTCGGGGTGGACCTTGATATAAGGTTCGTCCTGGTTCTGCGCTGGCAAGACGAGAATGCCTTCCTCCAAAACGCTGAGAAGGACGTTGTTCGCTTCGGGCCGGGAGCGCGTGAACTCGTCATAGACGAGGGTTTGACCCTCGCGGCAGGCTGTTGTCAGACGGTGATCCGACCATTTTTTGTCGGCGGTCTCTTCGATTTTTGTCACCGTATGGATGTAGGCGTCGATGACCTTGCGATAATGGTAACCCTGCTGGTTGCCGACGAGTGTTGACGTCGCCATATCCTCGTCGCCGGTGATCATGACCGTCGGCCTGCCGCGCAGGGCGGCCACGTGCAAGGCCAAGGTTGTCTTTCCGGTGCCGGCGGGTCCGCGAAAATGAACAGAGAAGCCCGCCTTCAAATAGGCCAGCGCCCGTTTGGTGATCGCTTCGACGCTTTGGGTGTGCACGAAGCCGGCGCGTGGCCGCAGTTCCAGCGTCGTGACCACTCCAGCGTCTTCAGGTCGGGCGATGTTCAACATGTTCTGGTGATCTCCTGTTTGCGCCGTAAGCGCCTTAAATGTGGTTCAGGCTTGCGTGGCGCGAAACTGTGCTTCGAAATGGCGAGCCCTATACCAAAGCTCCCGTTCTTTGGTGAAAACGATAGGGTCGTTGTCCCAAGATTTGATTTGGTCATAGGCGTGGTTCAAAGCGTTCCGCGCGCTGCGCCAATTGTCCGTGCTTAAGGGCGCATCGTGGCACCAGCCGGCATCTCGTGGTGCGCTTGAAGATTGCGACGCCAGACTGCGGGCGAACGCGTCGCGCGCGCCGATCATTTCGCCGCTCACCAAGCAGGCCACCTCGTTGCCGAACAACGCGGCGCGTTCGCTCGACAAGCCCAATCGGCTCCCGGCAACGGCCGCCATGCTCTCGATGATGCGCGCAAAAGCTTCAAGCAGTTGCGGGCTTGCATCGATATCGGCGTCGAGGCTGCGACGGATCAGGAGCGCGTCCGCGTAAATGAGGGAAGGCGTCGTGCCCAGTTTGGAAGCTCGAAAGAGACCAAAGCCATAGTCTGCCTCGGCAAAATCCCCAATCTCACCGATCTCCTCCAGGCCAAGGCGCAACAGGTTCCACAATTTGTCGAAGACCGGAATGATGGCGAGCAAATCGGGTTGGAGAACGATTTCCGGAACCAGCCCATCACGCAGAGACAAACGGCAGGCAACGCCCTCCAAGACCGCGAGTTCGACCGGCAGAGTGATTTCAACGCTGCCGCTGCTGCGCCCCGCCGAGCGGATGTTGCGCTTTCCGAAATGCATCATAAGCCTCGATCGTTCATTCGGGTCCGTCTTTCATCTTGATAGGGACGGCAATGCTCTTTGAGCGACAGATTGCGCTCCATTTTTCCTAGCAGAACTCTCATCAAAGAAATTTTCCTGCCATTCCGCTTGGCGCCGGTGACCGGCGCCAAGCGTGGCGCTTCCACGTTTAGCCGCGCGCGTGCTTTGTCTTCTTTGCTGTCTTTCGTGCAGTCTGCTTGCGCGGCGCGGCTGTGGCCTTGGGGGCTGCCTTTGCCGCCGCGCGCAGACGCCGCGAAGAGGTATGCAGGTGCTGTTCCCAAATTTCGCCGGCCTGTTGACGATCATGGCTGAAGTCCTTGAGCAAGGCTTCGACACGTTTGCGCAGATCCTTTAACTGAGCGCGGCGCGCGCTATCTTCCCGGCGTGCTGTCTTCAACCGTGTTGAAGTCAGATGCGCAAGTTCCTCGCTGACGGCTTCTCGCAGATCGTCGGCAAAACTCGCCAACTGATCCAGCAATTCGCTGGTGGACTCTTCGCGTTCGTTTCCAAAGCGCTCGATCATGTCAACCGCGGCGCCGCGGGTGAGTGCCGCCATGCCGAAAATATCGCGCAGACTGCTTTTGGTGGCGACACGATGGGCGGCCATGGTGCGCTTGAGAGAGGCGCTGTTGACATGCTTCTCGCGCGCAACATCGGGCCGGTTCTTGGCGATAAACTCCAGGCGCCGACCTTTAGATGCTCCGAAATCCGTCGTTATGCGTGACATTTCGCTTGTTAAAGACATTTTGCGATCTCCTGGTCAGCGATGTGGTGGGAGGCGTCGGCGCCCAGAGGCGGTTAGCAAAAACTCCCCTGGGCACCGGACCATTAGGCGGCGGCGGCCGCGGTGAGGCCTACGGCTTCCGCATATTTCAGATAGGTGTCCACACCGGCCACGACGATGCGCGCTTCGATGGACAACAGCTCGATACCGACGAGCGATACACGCACCCACGCATCGACCACGATGCCCTTGTCGAGGATACGATCGACGACTTCGGCCAGGCTGCTTGACGCATTCATTTTCTCGATTGCCATTTAGCTCTCCAGTTCTGGGACCTTCGGACGAAAGAATTTCGTTCGCAGCGGAACGCGATCAACTTCGCAGGACGCATGACGCGTTACTACTGCGGAGACTCCCATCCCCGTGGGAGTGATTCCCCACCAAAGGGGAATTGCGCGTATCAATTTGAGAATCGAATCATCGCTCGAAGCGTCTACGCATCGACAACTTGGTCATCGTCAATTTTCATTCACGATGACGCACGAGTTGCGACACGTATTTTATCCGACGCTTGCCGGACAACTGGCCCTGGAGCACGCCACCGGCATGGCGGTCTGCATCGGGCAGGACTGCACCTTGTGCAGGACTTCCATCACACTGTTGCAGTCGAGCTTGTGCACCACATTCTGCCGCTGGCGCTCGATGGCTTTGACGCTCTTCGACAGGTTGCGAGCAATCGCCTTATTCGAAAGGCCCAGTATCAGTTGGTCGAGTACGGCGCGTTCGGCTTCGGTCAGCCGGGCGATCGTCCTCTGTATCGCTTCGCAGCTTCGACGCTTGAGGACCCACTGGTGGTCCTCGAAGCAATAGCGCTCCAGCCTGTTGAGAAAGGAATTGTCGTCGAGGGGTTTCTCGAACACGGTCGCGGCCCCCATCTCCATGGCTGCCACGGTCGTCTGAACGTCGGCATAGGCGCTGATCAGGATGGCCGGCACCGAACTTTTCAGACGCAACAGCCGCAGCACTTCCAATCCCGAAAGCGTCGGCAAACGATAGTCGAGGACGACACAGCCCGGCCGATCGAGAGCCGCCCTCTTCAGAAGAATTTCGGGATTGCTCCATCCTTCGACCCTCAAGCCGACGGATTCGATTAGGGCACAAAGCGAGTCCCGAAACCGATCATCGTCATCCACAATGTAGACACAGCCGCTCATGATATTTTCATTTGCCTTCCTGCTGTCCCAACGCCTGTTCGTTCGGCAGTATCATCTCCATACATGTCCCATGCCGTTTCGAGCGGCAGCCAACGAACCCCCGGTGCCAGCGCACGATATCGCCCGCGATGGCAAGGCCGAGCCCGCTTCCGTCCGAACGTGCGGTGACGAACGGTTCGAATATCTTGTCGCGAATAGCCACTGGAAGTCCGCAACCATTGTCGAAGACCTGAATTGCCGTCGTCTCAGGAGTTTTCGCGACGATGCGGATCATCAGTTTGCGTCCGGCGATCTTCGGGTCGTCGAACGCCGCGACGCTGTTAATCAGAAAATTGTGGAGCGCCGTTCCCAGTAGTTCCTTGACACCATTTACCCGAGTCCGATCAGTACGAACTTCCAGGCGGGTGCGGACCTGCTTGGCATCGGCGAGAGGTCCGAGCCGGTCAATTTCTTCCCTGCACACTTCGATGAGATCGACGCTGGACCTCGTCGTTGGTCTGCGCTCGGTCAATTGGCGCAGTTGCTTGATGGTGGTGGACGCACGCAAAGCTTCCGCCTTGATGCCTTTGAGGTACCCCTCAATGTCCATGGGCCTGACCACAGGCTTTGCGAGATGCCTGGAGAGCGTGTTGACGAGATTGATGATGGTGCCCAGCGGATGGTTGAGTTCGTGCGCGACATAGGCCGTCATTACGCGCACAGTCGTTTCGCGTTCCCATTGACGGCCCAGATCGCTTCCCGCGGCTTCAAGCATGGGCCTGCCATTTCTGGACCAGTCCCTTCAACGGGCCTCTTGTCCACGAAAACATCCAACGCCTGCGCAGGAGCTGGAGCATTCGGTGCGCGTTGATTAAATCCATGCCAAGGGAGGACCACTTCGTAGAGGAACAGATTAGTTCGCAGAGGGGCCCCCGGCGTGGCGACGCCGCGGCCCGCTCACGCGCAATCCCGCCAAGCCTAAGACGTCGCTTCCATGCTGCCAGGAGAGATACTCCTCTACCGACAGCGCATAGCGATTACAGGCATCATCGAGATTGAGAAAGCCGCCGCGCACGGCGGTCACAACGGCAGCTTTGCGATGAGGCCACCAGCGCGTGGATCCTGGCGGCGGCAGGAGCAAGCCGGCCATTTCAATGTTGTTTAAATCTGGATTTGCATTGGGACCGGCATAGTGTTCGACGGCTGCTTCGTCCTGCCCCGTGTTTTCAGGCCCCAATTCCTGTTGGATATCTCGCATGATCCGCTCCAAAGGTAGGAGTATACTATATGTCTTGATTCCATATTTGATATGAGTGGAAAATACTAATTCTGATGAATAATTTTCATTAATCAATATAAATGCGATGTATATTTATTGACCGATACACATATACTCATACTGTATTTAAGTTTGCAAAGTAGCGTCACTTAAATATTCTAGAGGCGTGTTAATTTCTGTTTACCTCGTCGCATCTATTTATCGCAGTAACTTGATGTCCGGGCGGTGGAGATTTTGAAGAGGAAGCGTGCTGATCGTTCGACGCCGGAGCCGAAAATCCGCGTGTTCGCCGGCGCCTGTTCAATATTCGAACTGGTAGCTCAGACCCACACTGCTGCCGTTGTCCTGCGCCGCGTTGCCCGTAGTGGCCGTCGCATCGGTGCCGGTGTTCAATGTCGCCTGCGCCTTCAAACCATGCGCGATGTCCACCTGAACCTGGACTTGTGTTCCGCCCGACAGGTTTTGCTTGCCGCCAACATAGACATTGCGCAGAAGATATTTCCCCGCTTCCACCGTGGTCTGCGATTTACCACCCGTCGCGGCGCTGGTGCTGCCTACGGCAAACTGGTCGAGCCCGAGGAATTTGCGCACGGTGCCGAGCGGGTTGAAGCCCGAACCGATGCCGCCAAGAGACGCCAGTCCTTGCGCGATCTCACCCAACTGCAATGGCGTGAGCTGTTTTGCGCTCTGCCCGAACAGCAAATGGGCCAACACTTCGTCTTGCGGCAATTGCGGCGAACTCGATAAAGCGATTTTGGGCGCTGATGCGTAGCCGCTGATGGTAAGGGTTGCGGTTACGCCGCCGGATGTGGTTTGCGCAACGAAGTTCAACGTGGGGTCGAGGCGGTTGCGCACGCCGGTGCCGTCGAAGCTGACCCTGCCGGAGGTGAACGCCAATGTCTGACCGGCAATGGCAAGCGTGCCGCGCTTCATGTCGAAACCGCCCGCGACCAGCGGCTCGCCGCTGGTCGCGCTCAGATGAATTCGCCCCGCAACCTCTGCATCGATGCCGTGACCTCGTACGAACACCTGTCCCGATGTCGAAACAATTACATCGAGCATTACGGTGCCCCCCGATTGAGACGGCGCCAGCGGTTCACCGCGCCGGCGAACATTCAATGTCGCCACCTCCGGCGGAAAATCGTTCGGAATTTCGATTTCGCCGCGTAACACGTCGATCGCCCCCGACAGAGCGAGAACACCGTGGAGTTTGCCGGAAAGTTTCACGTCGCCCGAGAGCACAGCCGTCATCCGGTCGCTGACGATGGGACGCGCATTCTTTGCCTGAATGGAAATATCGACCGGTAGTCCGGGGGCGGCCAAATCGATCGTGCCGCTGGCGGTGATCGTCCCCGGTCCGGCGTGCCCGGAAAACTGCGTAATCTGAATCGCATTGCCCTTGGCCTCTATGGTGGCATCGATGGCGTCGATGCGAACGCCGCGGGTGTAATCCAGCACTTCGCCGCCCGATAATTTACCGCTGCCGGTCACGCGCGGCACCAAAACCGTGCCCGCGATATTCGCATTCAAGCTCAGCTTGCCGCGCACCTGCCGCCCATTCGCGGTGAGAATCGGATTGAACAAGGCGAGATCGGCCGTTCCCACAGCGTGCAGCGCCATGGCACCGTCCGCGACCAGCGGCAACTCGCCGCTCAACATCAGGTGCGCGGAATTTCCGGCAATCAACGACGCGTCCAGCGTTACGCTCTTGGCGTGCAGCACACCGCGTGCATCGAGATTGGCAGGCGCCACGGCTTTCGCCGAAACACCTTGCGCGCTCAAACCTCGGCCTTGCACTGTGACGGTTCCTTGCGGCGCGCCGAGCGTGCCGGTCAATTGTGCGGTCGCCGACAACGTGCCTGAGGCGGGCAATTGCGGGAACATCAGCCGCAGCGCGCTTGCCGAAATGTCGTGCGCGGACATCGCGGCGGCGAGTGTCGGCGTGAACCGGCCCGAGATGTCAATGTCGCCGCCAGCGACACCAGCAACAAGATGGTAGACGGCAATGCCATTGGTAAAATCAATCGCGGCCGGTTGTTTGAGTACGGCCGTCAAGCCGCGCCAGGTTCCATCAAATCGCTCCAGGCTAAGAGACTGCTGCGGCGCATCCATGACGGCGCTTGCCATGAGATGTGCTGGATTGCCGGATGTGTCGCGCAAGTTGGAGTCGAGCACGACGCCAAGCCTGTCTAGGGGGCCATTCAGCTGCACTGTCGCCTTTCCGGTTATCTGCGCGGTTTCGATATCTTGTGCGTCGACTACGAGCGCCAACGACGGGTCTGCAAAGGGATCGCCAATGGTTCCATCGGCTGCGATGCTGCCGATCTTCGCACCGGCGATGCGCAGGCCCAAAGCGCGCGCATGAACCGCGGCACGCGATTTCGCGCCACCAGCCGCGATCTCGATGGCGGCTTTTGCGCTGCCGTTCATGGCCGTGCCCAGCAGGGACGCAAGATCGGAGAGATTTTTCAACTCCAAATTTGCGTGGCCTGTCGCCGGTCCCGCTTGCGGAATGGTCATATTCGCGCGCGCATCAAGCGACCTCCAGCCGGCTGTCAGGTTTGCGCGGCGTGTCTTTCCATCGGCTGCAAGAGACAGGTCCCCCTTCAATGAGAGCGGTGCGTCATCGAACCTTCCTTCTATGAAAATTCGCGCCGAAGTGGGGTCCGGCAGACCCGATGCCTGAAGGCTGATAGCGATATGCTGGCGGGTGAATCCGGTGCTCGCTATTTGCGCGCTGCCGGATGCTTGCAAAATTGCCCTGCTGAGCAGCCCCGTCGCGCTGCCCGTGATATTCAGTTGGCCGTCCAGTGTGTTCACCAGTCGCGATAGGTCGGGAAGCGCCAGCGCAAAATTGTAGTTTAGTGCGCCGTTGCGCAGGCCGCCGTTCGCGCTTGCATTCACACTGGCGCCGCGAAGTGCGGCGGAGGAACGGGTAAGATCGGCGCCATCGCTTGTCGCCTGAAGCGTCAGCGCGGCATTGCCACCCAGCAGCCGCCCAAGCAAGGTTGAGCCTTCGGCACGGATTTGACCTTCAAGTGCCAAGGAGGTTTTACGCCCGCTTTGCGACGCGTCGATCTTGAGTGTGGCCGATCCGCGAAGGTCCGCGTTTTGCAACGCTGCGAAAGGCGCCAAGAAAGGAATTGTCACGGCGGCGGCCAAGGCCGTTTCATTTCCAACATTTACCAGTCCAGAGGCGGAGAGCAGCGGATGCGAAATAGCAAAGGTGATCGCAGGGGCCGCGCCAAGATTGGCGTGCGCGGTGACAGTAAGCGGCACCTTCGCAAATAGATCCGGGTCGCCGCCGGGCAAGCGCAAGCGCGTGGCCGTGCCTTTGACATCGAGTTGTCCGCCGCTGCCCGAAACCTCCGCCGCGAGTTGGGCGATTTGCACACCGGCGATTTTTGCATCTTCTATTTGCAGTGTTCCGCTGAGATCCGGCGCGTCAAACGCACCATGCATATGGCCGTCGAGCGTCAGCGATTGCCAAGACGCATCCTCGCGCGGCTGCATGGCCGGCGCATTCGCCGAGAAATCGATGTCGGCGCGGCGGTCGGCGAGCGAGATCGTGCCGCGACCCGAGGCGCTCAGTGCGCCGGCTGCGAGTGTGATCGTTATGGTGTTGGCCTTGCGGTCCCCGCCGGCCTGCAATTCGAGATCGATCGCGCCGAGTCCCGGCAAACCGATCAGGCCGGTCAAGGTCCCCCCCGCGCGTTCGCGTATCCTGATCGAGCCGTTCGCGACGTCCCGGTCGACGCTTCCCTCAGCGCGGTAGCGGTCGCTGCCGCCGATTTCCACGACGGACAGATCGGCGCTGAGTTGATGGCGCGACAGATAATGGAGCGATCCATGGGCGCTTAGCACCGCTTCGCGCCCCAGCAAAGATTTTGCGATTTCAATGCGCGCGACGGCAAGGCTGCCGATATCGACGCGTGGCGTGGTCGTGTCCGAATTTCCCCGCAGCGGCATCCGCAGCAGCATAATTTTCGCCGCCGTCACGCGATGGATCTCGAAATGGTTGCCCAGCGCCGCAAGCGCCGACCAATCGAGCGAAACATTCTCGATGCGCAGCCACACGCCCTGCGCATCGCGGATTTCGACAAGATCGGCATGCAATGCGTCGGGAAGATCGCCGCTCAACCCGCGGACGCTTACGGTTCCCCCGGTGAGCGGCGCGATCAGCCGGGCAAGCGCATAATGCCCCGGCGCCGTATAGAGGAGCATCGCCAGCGCAAGCGCGGCAAAGCCGAGCGCACCGAGAAACCCGTAAGCACTTTTTATTGCAATGTTCCGCCAGTGCTGCATCAGAATGCCTGCCCCAGACCGATATAGATTTCAAAAGAATCGCCGTGGGGCATCGGTGCGAGCGGCACGGCTATGTCCAGGCGGACGGGACCGATGGATGTGTAATAGCGCGCACCGACGCCCACACCCACGCGCATAGTGCCGGTGAAGGGCGCGCCGGCGCTTGCCTGCCCGGCATCGGCGAATGCCACAGCACCCCAATCTTGGCCGATGCGCTGACGAAATTCGACCGTGGCCGCATCGACCGATTTGGCGCCCACCGGTTTGTCGTCAGCAAATTGCGGCCCGATGGATTGATAGGCGTAGCCGCGCACGGTGGCGCTGCCGCCTGCATAGAGCCGCTGGTCGGGAGGCAAGTACAAATTGGAACCGCCCAGAATGCTTCCCGCCAACGCGCGAAGTGCCAGCACGGAGCGTCCACCACCGCTCAGATCGAAATAATTTGAAGCGGACGCCTGCAGCACGAAGAAAGCCGAGTTGCTCGCGCCGAAGGATTGCGTCGGCGTCACTGCGAAGGAGGCGCGCATTCCCTTGGTGGGATCGCTCAGTACATCGGCAGTGCCGGTGCCATTGTAGTTCACGGTCAGCGGTGCGGCGAGGAGTTGATATGTCCGATCCGTACCTTCTTGCGTGACGTGGTCCTGCGTGATCGACAATCCGACGCGGCCGCTCCATTTTTCCGAAAATTTGCGGCCCAGAAAACCGCTCAGCGTTTGCGCCTGCTGATCGTATGCGTCCAGATGCTGTTTGATCCAGGAGAGATCGAATTCCAACGTCTGGTCAGGCCGCAGGAACAGCGGCTTCACAAACTGCGCCGAAAGATTGTAGCCGAGCCCAGCTGTTGCGTTTCCAAGGCCGGTTCCCGCCGCGGCGAGATTGAGCTGCTCCGCATTGCCGAACAGATTGCGATGCGACCATGTGGTGGACAGAGTGATCCCGAGATCGGTGGAGTAGGTGCCGGCAAACGTCACGGCGTGTTGCTTGCGCTCCTGTACGTCAAAGGTAAGCGCCAGCCACCCGTCGCTGGAAAGTTTGTCCGCGGCGCGCACCGTGATGCCGGTGAAGACACCCATCGCCATCAAGGCCTGCCGCGCGGCCTCGATCTTTTTGGGGCTATAGAGTTCGCCCGGCTTAATCGTGAGCGCGCGGCGCGCGAAGGATTCGTTTACGTCGTTTAGCCCCTTGAAGCTGACCTCGCCGATATGGACCAGCGGTCCGGTTTGGACCGCGAATTTCACATTGATGAGGCCCTCGTTGTCGTCGGCGGTCGCAATGGGCGCATTAACCTTGGCCAGAGCATAACCACCCTCTTGCAGGGTGCTCAGGAGGCGTGTTTGCGCATCCAGGATGTTGCTGGCAACGGCAGGCATGCCGGGGCTCAAGTCGAGCGTAGCGCGACGATCCTCGAGAATTGTCCCGTCGATCTCGACCTTTCCCAGATGATAGAGCGGACCAATATCGAGCGACACGTTCACATTGACGCTGGTACCCTGGGGAATAGCGTCGAGGTGGATTGGCAGGTCTGGATCCGTCAGCGTCCGACCGTCAATCGTGATGGCGACTTTGTTGGCGTAATAGCCGAAGCTGTCCAGCGCGGTTTGCAACCGGGGTAAATCGCTGCGCGCCCGCTCGATCAGCGCGAAGGGCGGGACAGGCACCTTGCCATTCAAGGTTACAAGCTGCGCGCTGGCCCGCAGCGTCGTGTCGATGTCGCTTGAACCGCTGGCGGCGATCGTGACCTTATAGGGCTGGGGATCGGCGGCGTATGCCGGCGCCGCTCCGGCCAGCGCCACGGCCAACAAGATCACGATATTCCGATAGCGGCACGGATGCATGTCGGTTCCTATGCGATAGGCCAGTGCTCTCGACCCACCCTGCCTAAACCCCGACGAAACCTCCCAGTTCCATAATGGTCATTGTATGGCCCTCTGAGGAGGGGCCACGGCAAGCCATTAATGGCATCGCAGAGCTTAAATTGCGATTTTCGGATGTGTGACACAAGCATGGCGGTTCGTCTACGATGCAACAATAGGTTCGTTCCCTTGCTGCCTTCGTCCGTATCCGACGGAATATCGCCGCCGCATTCCCGGCGGGTGGTGCTGAGACTGGAAAGAGCGAGATTGGCGACAGATGGAGCGGCGCGACGTCATTGTAATCGGCGCCGGCGCGGCGGGCATGATGTGCGCCGCGGTTGCCGCCAGCCGTGGGCGGAGCGTTCTCCTCATCGATCACGCAAAGACGCCCGGCAAAAAAATTCGCATTTCCGGCGGCGGGCGCTGCAATTTCACGAACCGGGGCGCGACGCCGGCGCAGTTTATTTCCGCCAATCCACCATTCTGCATTTCGGCGCTCAGCCGCTATACGCCGCTGGACTTCATTGCGCTCGTCGAACGCCACGGCATCGCCTATCACGAAAAGACGCTCGGCCAACTATTCTGCGATGGTTCGGCGCAGCAGATCATCGACATGCTGCTTGCAGAGATGCGGCGCGCCAAGGCGGAGCTTTGGCTAAACCGTAAAGTCGTGAGTGTGGAGAAGACGGCCGACGGATTTGTGCTGCGGCTTTCGACAGGCGAGATAATTCAATGTGGCGCACTGGCGGTGGCGACGGGCGGCAAATCCATTCCCAAAATGGGCGCGAGCGATTTTGGCTATCGCCTTGCGGAACAGTTTGGTCTCAACATAACTGGGACCCGCCCGGCCTTGGTACCGCTGACATTCGACGGCGTCCTGCTCGAACGCTTAAAGCCGCTTGCCGGCGTTGCGGTCAACGCGCGCGTTGCGTGCGGAAAGGCCGTCTTCGAAGAGGCCATGCTGTTCACCCATCGCGGCCTCAGCGGGCCGGCCATTCTGCAGATTTCATCCTATTGGCGCGAAGGCGATGAGATTCGGATTTCATTGCTGCCTGGCACAAATCTGAGCGAGCTTCTGTGGGCGGCCAAGGCCGAGAACGGCAAACAGGCGCCGCACAATTTTCTGGCCACGCTGCTGCCACGGCGGCTCACCAAGGCAATCGCCGACGCGCAAGGCTGCACCGGCACGTTGGCCGATCTGACGGAAGCAAAATTGCGCATGCTGAACGACGCCGTGAATGATTGGCGCATAATGCCATCCGGCAGCGAGGGCTATCGTACCGCCGAGGTGACAGTGGGAGGGGTCGATACGCGCGATTTGGACTCCCGCACCATGGAGGCAAAACCGGTTCGCGGGATTTACTTCATCGGCGAAGTGGTCGATGTGACGGGCTGGCTCGGCGGCTATAATTTTCAATGGGCGTGGTCATCCGGCTGGTGTGCCGGCCAGGCCGTTTAGCGCCGTTGAAGATGGCCAATTTAAGGGTCACGATCGAAAGGAGGCCGAGAGCGCTCGCCGGCAACATCGAGCAACGACCGGACCGAGCGATAGGCGTCTTCGACATCGGGCGGGATATCGACATGAACAATAAATCCTCGTCCATTCGGACCATAGCCATCGGCATCATCGCGCAGGCGAGGGATTTCGCCGAGCAGAACCGACAGGAATCTCTGTAACGGCCAACTGCTCAGCGCGGGACCATCCAATTGCGGCCCATTGGCGCCTTTGCACATCTTCGGGACAAACACCGGCCAATTGTGGAACGTCACTTTCGGATGATCGCGATAGGCATGACGAAAACACGCATCAGATCGGCGCTGCATCAACGGATCCTGAACAACAAGGACATTGCGCGGAAGAATATCCAGGCTGTCGAGCAGGCGCCGCGACAGCACCGCGTTTTCTCCGCAATTCGTTGACCGGTCCTCGATCACAAGCTGGTCTTGGGACAATCCCCAGAACTGCTGACCGATGTCGGCAAGGATCGCGGCTTCCGGCCTGCCACGCACAGACACCGCCCGATAGCGCGGATGACACGCGACGGTATCCCACAAAAAAGGCGTCGAATGGCCGATGCCGCCACTGATCAAAATCTTGGGGGCAACGCCTTCGCTGACCATACCAAAGACGCCTTCGGAGGTCGGTAGAACGGCATTGCCGCAAAGGATAACAAGATCAAAGGGGCCGCGCGGGATCGGCAAGACCTCTCCAGCCGCGTCGATCTCGTGAAGCGCCAAAAAGGTGCAGATCATGTTTATTGCGTCTACCTGTTCATTATGCATGGGATTTCTCCGTCGGTCATGCCAACAAGATTTATAACCGATTGATATTCCGATATGATATTGCGTCAACAGGGCGCTTCATCGACACGCCTGACAGCGAAACTTTCAGACCTTGAATATGAACCGAACCTTCTTGATTGCCGATGTCACGATCACCGGGCGTGTCCTCACCGCGCCAATGAGCGGCGTGTCGGATTTGCCGTTCCGGCGCGCGGCATCGAAGCTTGGCGCGCCTTATGTGGTGACCGAGATGGTAGCCTGCGAGACGCTGGTGCAAGGACGGCCGGATGTCGTGCGGCGCGCGGCGGGCGGCGACGGCCAAGCACTCATGGTGATCCAATTGGCCGGGCGCGAGGCGCGCTGGATGGCGGAGGGCGCCAGAATGGCCGAGGCCGCGGGCGCGCATATCATCGATCTCAATATGGGATGTCCCGCCAAGCAGGTGACGGGCGGGCTATGCGGCTCGGCGCTGATGCGCGACCTGGGCCAAGCCGAGCGGCTGATCGACGCCACCGTGGGCGCGACGCGCCGGCCGGTGACATTGAAAATGCGGCTCGGCTGGGACGATGCCAGCAAAAATGCCCCCGAACTTGCGGCGCGTGCCGAACAGGCGGGCGTCAAAGCCATTACGGTTCACGCGCGCACGCGGCAGCAATTCTACAAAGGCTCGGCGGACTGGCGCGCCGTCGCCGCGGTGAAGGCGGCAACAAGCCTGCCGGTGATCGTCAACGGCGATATCGTCGATGTGGCGACGGCCTGCGCGGCACTGGCGCAATCGGGCGCCGATGCGGTGATGATCGGGCGCGGCGCGTGCGGGCGGCCCTGGATGGCTGCGGCCCTTGATCGGGCCCTTCATAGCGGCGAAGCGATAACCGAACCAAATCTCGTCGAGCGCTTGGACATTGCGCTGGACCATTTGCGCGACAGCTTGCGCTTTTATGGCGACGGGTTGGGGCTAAAGACCTTTCGCAAACATCTGGGCTGGTATGTCGAAGGTGCACCCTGGCCGCTCAGCCCAATTGCGCGCCGCGCCGCAAAGGCGCGACTATGCCGGTTGAACGATCCGCGCGAATTGGAAGCAGCGTTGATCGCCTTGTGGGATCGGAGGCAATGCGATGACGAAAGACGAAGTGACGGCCTGGGCGCTCGCCAATGGCTGGCAGATGATGGCCGGCTTCCCCAGCCTGCCTAAGCCGCGTCAGCCCGATGTGGCAATTGTTCGTCTGGTGCTCAAGGCGACCGTCGCCAGCCTGGAAATCAAGACCCCCGCCGGGAAATGGGACAAGATCTCGGGCGTGAGCTATTCGAAAATCGAAGCCGATCCTGAAACCGGCATGCCCGGCGGGCTGGGCCTTGGCAACATCACGGGTCTCACCATGCTGATGCAGAGCAACAAGGACCGCTTGGTGTTCGCCAAGATGAAGGGCGCCTAGCGCTCAGCCATTTAGGGCTTCGGCAAAAGCAGCAACGCCCTGTCGCAGCTGCTCTGGCGTCATTGCCGCATAACCGAGAATCAAGGCTCTGTCGTAAAACCGGCCGGATTTTGCGGCCTCGCCGACCACGCCTTCGATATGGACGCCTCGCGCGCGTGCCAGATCGCACACCACCTGCGCCGAAGCGAGCCGGTCGGGCAACAGCCACGTCAGTTGCGTGCCGATTTCCGTCCCGATGAGATGGACATCGCCAAAATGCATACGCAGTGCGTGGATCAAGGCATCGCGTCGCTCCAGATAAATCTTTCGCACGCGACGCAAATGATGTTCGTACTCTCCGCCGGTCAGCAAATCCGCCACCACCATTTGCTCCAGCCATGGGCACCAGTCCCCCGACATGGACTTAATATCCACGATGGCGTTCACGAATTGCGGCGGCACCACGAGATAACCGAGGCCAAGACCGGCACCGAGCGTCTTGGCAAAGGAACCGGCATACATGACCAAGCCGTAAGGATCGAGCGTGGTGAGAGGCTGCGGGGTGGTTCCGTGATAGCGAAGCTCACTGTCGCTGTCGTCTTCGATGAGATAGGCGCCGGCTTCGCGGGCCCATTCGATCAGCGCCGTGCGGCGCGCTTGGGTCATGGTGCCGCCCAAGGGGTTTTGGCGCACCGGTGTGACATAAGCCAGTGAGACCGGCCCCTTCGGCAAATGCCCCGTATCCATGCCATGTTCGTCAACCGGTACATGGACGAGATTTGCGCCGCGTGCCTTGAAGAAATCGGCGATGCTGTCGTCGCCCGGCGCTTCAACGACAACGCGATCGCTGCGGCGCTGAAACAAATGCGCGGCCAGACTGCATGCCTGGCGCCGCCCGCCGACAATGATCAGCCGATCGGGCGATGTCATGATGCCGCGCGTGGACGCCAGATAATCGACGATGACCTCACGCAGCACACGCAGTCCGGCGTCGGGCTGGGGCTTGGCGAGGCCATCGGGATCGCGCTCGAAGACATTGCGCATGGATCGCAGCCAAACCTTTGGCGGCAGTAAATGGCTTGCATCGAAACGCGACGGGCTGAAATCGAAAAGGCTCTCGCGATTGACGGACGGCAGCGCGGACACCTGAAACGCTGCCGGATGCACCGCTGCCTGGCGGCGGATGTCCAAATCCGCATCTTGCGCGGACGCCCGCTTGGGATCCCCCGGCGGCGTCGAACACACGAAAGTGCCGATCGCCGGGCGCGTTTCCAGATAGCCCTCGCTGATAAGCCGCTCATAAGCGAGCAGGACGGTTGTGCGCGAGACACCCGTCTGTTCCGCCAGGAACCGTGTCGCGATGACGCGGGAGTTCGGTTTCAGCTTTCCGGTCAGGATTAATTGCCGCAATTGCTCAAACAGCTGATCCTGCAACGGGATCGGCGCACGACGATCAAGTTGCAGCGGCAGGTTCATGGGCTCAATTCTGCGTCATAATCGTATTGCGCGGGTACTGAGGGGGCACGCCGCTCAGTGCCCCATCCTGTCTTTCCCCGGGGCGCAATGAAAGTACTTCGCCTCCATGTCATTGGATATACGCACAAATCCTGGAGGGGATCGTGCCGCCGCGCCGCCCGCCCCTGCCCGTCGGGACGACGTCTAATCCATTGAAATCAATGGCACAGGTGCGCCCGCAACCTTTGGTGGTGCGTGACCCTTTGGTGCCGGGCGGGCCGCCGATTTGATCAAGGTCAATGATATTTGCGGCAACCCTCGCCTAATGCGAAATTCTACCTTGTCAGGTGGGCTCACGAGAACGGCAATCGCCGCAAACAAACCTGCACCTGACCTGCACGGGAGGAGTGTCATGCGAAGTGTCGTATCGCGAATTGCGCTAATCGGGGGCGTTTTGGCCAGCGCGCTTGTTTTCTTTGGGCCGACGGAAGCGGCGCTTGCCGCCTCGAATGATTGGCAGACCCTGATGCTGCAAGGCGCCGAATTGGATCAGCACAAAGATCTGAACGGCGCGATCGAGAAATATCGCGCGGCGCTTGCGCTCGCTCCCAATAATAGAGTGCTGCGTACCAACCTTGCCGAGGACCTCAATGCCGTGGGCGCCGATCTCTATGCGAATCACGACACCCAGGGGGCCGTGGACAAGTTCCAAGAAGCTGTCACGCTGGTGCCGTCATTCGAGCGCGCAAAAGCCAATCTTGGCGTGGCGCAAGGCACGCTGTTCAACACGCAGGGCATGGCCTTGTTCAAGAACGGCGATGCTGCCGGCGCCGCAGACAAATTCCGCCAAGCTGTCGCTGCCGATCCGAGCAACGCTGGCGCACAAGGCAATCTTGCCGCCGCCCAGGGCGAGGTCGCGATGAAAGCCCAGGACTACACGTCAGCAGTTGCGGATTTCCAAAAAGCGCTATCCGAAGCGCCAACCAATGTGTTCCTTCAAGGCAAGCTTGCCGAAGCCCAGGCCGCTCTGGCCGCCCAGCAGGCCGAACAGGCAAAGGACAAGCCCAAGCAATAGCGGGCCACCGTCTTGGCTGCGCCGTCTTCGCGAAAGCGGAGGCGGCGCGTCTATTTGTTCAACGTCTCCGCCAGCGAGATCAAGCGGGTCTTGACGACGTCATTGGTCAGCGGACCGTTCTGCTGGAAGCGAATGATGCCTTGCTTGTCGATCAAGTAGGTTTGCGGCACGCCATCGACGCCGAACGCCTGACCTGCCTTGCCATGAGCATCGACCGCCACGACGCTATAGGGATTTCCCAACGCGCCGAGCCACGCCTTGGTGTCGGCCGGTTTGTCCTTATAAGCGATGCCGATCAGAACGATGCTTTTGCTGGTGAGACCCATCAGGACGGGAAGTTCGGCGCGGCATGGCATACACCAGGATGCGAAGAAGCCGATCAATGTGACTCTGCCCTTAAGATCGGCGCTGGTGAGGCGCGCCCTGCCCGCGCCCAATACCGGCAGATCGAATTCGGGCACAGGCCTGTCTATCAACGTCGATGGCCCCACGCTCGGCGTGATGCCCATCTGTGTCACCTGCAGGCTTCGAATAAACCACCCCGCCAGGATGACAAACGCCGCGAACGGCAGGACGAGAATCCAGCGCTTTCGAGTTTGTCGGTGCGCGCGCTCAACCAACATCATCTTCCTTTGACGTGACCTTACGGCAGCTTGGCCCCGCGTTATGTCTTACCCTTGCGTCTCCGCTACGTCACGATGGTAGTCAGGTCGCGAAGCGGCAACAGGGTGAGTGCAATGAGCCAGGCATACATTGTGGCGGCGGCGCGTACTGCGGGCGGGCGCAAGGGCGGCAGGCTGAAGGGGTGGCATCCGGCCGATCTCGGCGGCGCGGTGATCGACGCATTGGTCGAGCGCGCCGGGGCCGATCCGGCGCTGATCGAAGACGTGATCTATGGCTGTGTGACGCAGGTAGGGGAGCAAGCGCTCAATGTCGCGCGCGGCGCCGTCCTGGCATCAAAACTTCCCGAAAGCGTACCCGCCACCAGCGTCGACCGCCAATGCGGCTCCTCCCAGCAAGCGCTGCATTTCGCGGCGCAGGCCGTGATGTCGGGCGCCATGGATGTGGTAATCGCGGGCGGCGTCGAAAGCATGACGCGCGCGCCGATGGGCCTTTCGGTAATGCTGCCCGCTCAGAATAATTTTGGCACTTTTATGAGCCCGCGCATCATGGCGCGCTACCCAAATACCCAGTTCAGCCAATTCATGGGCGCCGAGATGATGGCCGAGAAGTATAAGCTGGCGAAAGACGCACTCGACCGCTTCGCCTATGAGAGCCATGTCAAGGCGGCAGCCGCTGCCAGGGCCGGGAAGTTCGAGGCGGAAATCGTGCCGCTGACCGTCCTGTCGGACGATGGCAGCACGCTGCAGCACGCTGCCGATGAGGGCATCCGTTTCGACGCCAGCCTGGAGGTCATCGCGGCCGTCAAGCTCATTCGCGACGGCGGCGTCATTACGGCAGCTTCTTCCAGCCAGATCTGCGACGGCGCCTCGGGCGTCATGGTCGCGAACGAAGCCGGACTGAAAGCGCTGGGGGCTAAGCCCTTGGCACGCATCCACCATATGAGCGTGGTGGGAGGCGATCCCGTCATCATGCTGGAAGCGCCGATCCCGGCGACCAAGCGCGCTTTGGCGAAGGCCGGACTTACGATCGATGACATTGATCTATTCGAGGTGAACGAGGCCTTCGCCTCGGTACCGCTGGCCTGGCTGAAAGAGCTTAGCGCTGACCCCGCGCGGCTCAATGTGCGTGGCGGCGCCATCGCGCTCGGCCATCCCTTGGGCGCCAGCGGCACCAAGCTGATGACAACCTTGGTGCACGCGCTGAAGAGCGAACACAAGCGCTACGGCTTGCAGACCATGTGCGAAGGCGGCGGGATGGCGAATGTCACCATCGTCGAGCGGCTTTAGAGTTTATAGGCTGCCTTGGGCAGCTTGTAAGCGAGGTCGGCGGCAATCTCGGCCGCTTCGCTTTCATCCAAGCGATGGGTCGCCACGAGTTCGGCGAGATAGGCGCAGTCGATGCGCCGGGCGAGATCGTGCCGCGCCGGAATCGAGAAGAAGGCGCGCGTGTCGTCGTTAAAGCCGACCGTGTTGTAAAATCCCGCTGTCTCCGTCGTCTGACGGCGAAAGCGCATCATGCCCTCGGGCGAATCGTGGAACCACCAGGCAGGTCCAAGCTTGAGGCACGGGTAATGACCCGCCAGAGGCGCCAGCTCGCGCGCATAATTGCTCTCGTCGAGGGTGAACAGGATGATGGTCAGATCGGCGCGGTTTCCCACCCGGTCGAGCAAGGGCTTCAGCGCATCCACATAACTCGTGCGCATGGGGATATCGGCGCCCCGGTCGCGGCCGTAAGCGGCGAACAGCGCCGGATTGTGATTGCGGAAGGAGCCGGGATGAATCTGCATCGTCATCCCGTCTTCGCAGGACATCAGCGCCATCTGCGTCAGCATCTGGGCGCGGAACAATTCCGCCTCGCCCAGGGCCAGCTTGCCCCCAAGCGCGCGGTCGAGCAGACCTTGGCATTCGCTGGCCGAAAGATCGGCGGTCCTGGCGGTGGGATGGCCGTGATCGCTGGCCGTTGCGCCATGCGCGCGAAAGAAGCTGCGCCGGTCGGCGAGAGCCTTGAGATAACCGGTCCAGGTTGCGGTGTTTTCCCTGGTCAGCGCGCCAAGCTCGGCAAGGTTCGCCGTGAAGTCTTCGCGGTCGGGATCGACGACATCATCCGGCCTAAAGGTGGTGATGACGCGCCCACCCCAATCGGACTTGATCTTGTCGTGATGGAGGAGCGGGTCGATGGCACCTTCGGTCGTCGCCAAGACCTCGATATTGAAACGCTTGAACAAGGCGCGCGGGCGGAACGCGGGTTTGGTCAGCGCTTCGCCGATGGTGTCGTAATAGAGATCGGCGGTCGACGCCTCCAGCCGCACATCCAAGCCAAACACGGTGGCAAAAACGTGATCGAGCCAGGTGCGCGATGGCGTCGCGCGGAAGAGGTAATAATTCTGCGCGAACAATTTCCAGCATATGCGGCGATCAGTTTGGGCAATACCGCCCACTGGCGCCAGCCCCATCTGCGCAAACGTGATGCCCTGGCTGTAGAGCATGCGCAGCACATAATGATCCGGCCAGAGAAAGAGGCTTGTCGCGTCCTCGAATGGCGTGTCGCCAGCGAACCAGGCCGGGTCGGTGTGGCCGTGTGGGCTGACGATCGGCAGCATCTCGACCCCGGCAAACAGCCGGCGCGCGACGGCCCGGACGGCTTCATTCGGCGGGAAAAAGCGGTCGGGATGAAGGCGAAGCGTAGACGGCATGGCATAGCCTTGGGCAATAAAAGCGCCGCAGCCTAGTCAAGCCGCAGGGTCCCTGTCCACCGGTGTCTATTCCCGGGTTCCTGGTGAATATCACAAAGCCTTGCTATCGTTTGCGAGTAGCTCTTACGGACGCCTTCGGCGATGGACATTGCGAAAATACTGCGCCGTGCGCTGGGCCTTGCGCCCGCCGCTCCGCATTATTTCTTTGCGCGACACGCGCTTTTTGTGCGCATCACCCATTGGATCAATGCGCTGTGCCTTTTGATCCTCCTGATGAGCGGACTGCAGATTTTCAACGCGCATCCCGCGCTCTATTGGGGCAAGAGTTCGGACTTCGCCCATCCGCTGCTATCGCTGACGGCTTATAGCGACGATAACGGGATTGCCGGCACGACACAGATCGGCCCATGGCATTTCGACACCACGGGCACGCTCGGCGCCTCGGATGTGGACGGTGTTCGCATGCCGCGCGGCTTCCCGGCCTGGGCAACGCTGCCCGGTCCCCAGTGGTTGGCCATGGGACGGCTCTGGCATTTTGCCTTCGCCTGGCTGTTGGTGGCGAACGCTGCGTTGTTCATGACCTATGCTTTTGTGCGCAGGCATGTTCAGCACGACCTTGTGCCCACCAGGGACGATATCGTCCATCTCCCGCGCGAGATTGTCGATCATGTGCAGTTGCGCTTTCCCAAAGGCGAAGCGGCGAAGCGCTACAACGGATTGCAGAAGCTTGCCTATTGCTTCGTCATTTTCGTCTTGGGGCCGCTCATCGTGCTGACGGGCCTTACCATGTCGCCGATGATGGACAGTGCCTTTCCGGCACTGCTCTGGATTTTTCACGGTCGCCAGAGCGCGCGGACCATTCATTTTCTCTGCGCCTTCTCATTTCTCGGGTTTTTCATCGTGCATATCGTCATGGTGATCCTCTCGGGCAGCTGGAATAATCTGCGTTCGATGATCACCGGCCGCTACGTCATCGAGGAGCGTGCGGATGGTTGAGAACCGGCGCAATTTTCTGGCCCGCGCGGCTGCGGGCGCCGCGATGTTGACACTGTCCGGCTGCACCAGCCTTTCGCAGCAAAAATGGGTCTCAGACTTATTGTCAGATGTCGAAGTCCTAACCCGCCGGGCGCAGCGGCTATTTGCCGGCTCGCATGCCTTGGCGCCAGAGTTCTCCAAAGCCGACATCGCGCCCGTCTTTCGCGCCAATGGCACGCTCAATCCCGACACCGCGGATTATAACACCCACGCGGCGAACGGGTTCCGTGACTGGCGCATCGAGGTCGGCGGGCTGGTGGAGCAGCCTTTGTCGATCTCCATGGCGGCGCTGCGCGCCATGCCCTCGCGCACCCAGATCACGCGCCACGACTGCGTCGAAGGTTGGAGCTGCATTGGCGAATGGAAGGGCGTGCCGCTGAAACTGGTTCTGGCGGTTGCCAAACCGAAATCCGGCGCCCGGTATGTGATGTTTTATTGCGCCGACAACATGGCCCAGGAAGACGATCCCGCGCAGTTTTATTACGAGAGCCTGGATCTGTTGGAAGCGACCCATCCCCAGACCCTGCTTGCCTATGAATTGAACGGACAAGCGTTGCCGATCGAACACGGTGCGCCCGTTCGGCTGCGTGCGGAACGGCAACTTGGCTATAAAATGGCCAAATACATCACGCGAATCGAGGTTGTGGACAGCTATTCCCGCGTCAATGGCGGGAAAGGCGGCCATTGGGAGGACCAGGGTTATAGCTGGTACGGCGGAATCTGACCAAAAAGTATTGCAGCGCCCTTGCCGGTTGCCATTACAGTTACGATATAAGGGGCTGCGTTGAATCGTTAACATTTGATTCGTAAATTAGAGACTGTCTCAAGGCGGAACGGAACATGCGGCATCGCTCATCCATCCTGGCCATTATGGCGCTTGGCATCCTTGTGGCGGGATGCGCGACGCACGACCCGGAGGCTATTTCACAAAACGATCCTTACGAGCCGACCAACCGCGCCATATTCAAAATCAACAACCAGATGGACAACGCGGTCGCCAAGCCGGTTGCCAAATTCTACAATCACGCCGTGCCGCAGCTCGCACGCGACGGTGTGCACAATTTCCTGGTCAATCTCGATTCCCCCGTCACGCTCGGCAATGACATTTTGCAGGGTGAGGCGAACCGCGCCGGCCAAACGCTATCGCGCTTTGCCTTGAACTCGACGCTGGGGATTGGCGGTCTGGTGGATGTTGCGACGACGTTCGGCATCCCCGCCCACGAGGAGGATTTTGGTCAGACCCTTGGCGTGTGGGGCGTCGGCGAGGGTTATTACCTTGTCGTGCCGTTGATGGGCCCGGCCCCGCCGCGCGACCTCGCGGGCAGCGGCGTGGACTTCTTCATGGACCCGCTCACCTATGCCAAGTTTCACGGTTCCGACACCTGGGGCGCCGTGCGCGCCGGTGTGGGCGTGCTCGACCTGCGCGCGCGCAATGTGGACACGGTGGAGCAGATTGAGCGCACCTCGATCGACTTTTATGCGACGACGCGCAGCCTCTACCGCCAATATCGCGACGCCGAAATCCGCAACGGCAAACCCGATCTGCGGGACACGCCGGACCTTTAGAGGCCGATCACCGCGCGGCTTGTTCGCCCATGA
The DNA here is from genome assembly GCA_963849895.1 of uncultured Alphaproteobacteria bacterium. Taxonomy (GTDB): domain Bacteria; phylum Pseudomonadota; class Alphaproteobacteria; order Micropepsales; family Micropepsaceae; genus Rhizomicrobium. Next base: position 211,765 of record CAWKIU010000019.1, on the reverse strand, counting down.
TGCGCGAATACCAATTGTGCCAGCCGCGATTGGCCCATAGGCGGAACCTGTCGAGATAAAGATAGACGACAGGCGTCGTGTAGAGCGTCAATAGTTGGCTGAGCAGAAGCCCACCGACAATGGCAATGCCCAAAGGCTGGCGCATCTCAGAGCCCACGCCAAAACCTATCGCCAGCGGCATGGCGCCCAGGATGGCCGCAAATGTCGTCATCATGATCGGACGGAACCGCATCACGCAGGCCTCAAAGATCGCATCGCGCGAACTGAGGCCGCGCTCGCGCTCGGCCACCAGGGCGAAATCGATCATCATAATCGCGTTCTTCTTGACGATGCCGATCAGCAGGATCACGCCGATCATCCCCATGAGATCAAACTGCGTTCCAGTGATCAGCAGCGCCATCACGGCGCCGACGCCAGCCGACGGTAGCGTCGACAAGATCGTCAAGGGGTGGATGAGACTCTCATAAAGTATTCCCAGCACGATGTAGACGGTCAGAATCGCCGCCAGAAGCAATAACGGCATATCGCCAAACGATTGCTGGAACAGCTTGGCATTGCCCGCGAACTCACCATGGACCGACACCGGCACTTTTATCTGGGCCATCGTGCGCTGAATCGCGGCCGTGGCTTGGCCCAGAGTCACGCCCGGGGGTAGGTTGAACGAAAAGGTCGTGGCGACAAACGGCCCCTGATGAGGAATCGACAACGGTGTCGAGCCCGGCCCAAAACTTGTGAAAGCCGACAAAGGCACCATATGCTCGACCTGCGTACTGACCGAAGCGCCGGTCGAAACACTGCCGCGCGCCGTGTTCGTCAAGGCGTTAAGCTGCTGATTGCGCAACGCATCGGCCGCGATGCCAGCGGCCGTTTGCGTCGCCGTGCTTGAGACCACTGTTGTACCCGCAACCGAGCCAGTAGCTTGCGTACCGGACAGCGATCCGCCCGATGTGCTGACATAGATATCTTTCAGCGTTTCCGGCGACTGCCAGAACTCCGGCGCCACGCCCATCACCACGTGATACTGGTTGAGGTCGCTATAGATGGTGGATACCTGGCGCTGACCGAACGCGTCGTAGAGCGTGCTGTCGATTTGCGTGGCGTTGATACCCAGCCTGGCGGCCGTGGCCCGGTCGATGGACAGCGCCACCTCCAATCCGGCTTCGTCGCGATCCGAATTGACGTCTGTCAACTCGGGAACATTCTGCAGCGCCTCGGTGATCTTGGGAACCCATTGATTGAGATCGCCGAGCGTGTCGCCGAGCATTGTGTACTGATAGGTCGCATTGCTTTGCCGGCCGCCGGTGCGGAAGTCCGCCGCGCCCCGCAAATAGGCGTTGGCGCCCGCAACGCCGCCAAGCTTGTCGCGAATTCGATCGATCACCTGATCGGTCGTCATGTAATTTCTCTGCGCCAATGGCTTCAGCTGAATAAAGACATTTCCAGAATTTACCCCGCCGCCGCGTGGTCCGCCGCCGCCGCCGCCCGTCGTGCCGACAACGCTTTGCACCGCAGGGTCCTTGGAGATGATGTTGACGAACTGCGCGAATTTCTTCGCCATCAATTGGAACGAGATGGTCTGATCGGCATGAATGCCGCCCATGACCTCGCCCGTATCTTCGCTGGGGAAAATTCCCTTGGGCACTTCGTAATAGAGAAAGAAGTTCAGCAAGACAGCGACCAACAGGATGAACATGACCGCGCCCGCGTTTCGCAGCGACCAGCGCAAGGACGAGGCATAGAGGCGTTTGGATCCCTCGAAAATGCGTTCGGCGCCGCGCAGCAGCCAGCCCTGCTCACTATCTCTGTTATGCAGGTCAAGATGGGCGCACAGCATCGGCGTCGTCGTCAGCGAGATGACCAGCGAGATTAGAATCGCACTCGCCAGGGTCACGGAAAATTCTTGGAAGAACCGCCCGATAATGCCGCCCATCAGCAAAATCGGCAGAAAGACCGCGATCAAAGAAAGGCTCATGGCCAGAACCGTAAAGCCGACCTCGCGCGCGCCCTTCAACGTCGCCTCAAGGCGCGACATGCCTTGCTCGATATAGCGCGTGACGTTCTCCAAAACGACAATGGCATCGTCCACAACGAAGCCGGTCGCGACGGTCAAGGCCATCAGCGACAGATTGTCGAGCGTGTAGCCGAGCATATACATCACGCAGAACGTGCCGATCAGCGACAGCGGGACGGCGACGCAGGGGATCAGCGTGGCGCGCGCGTTGCGCAGGAATAGGAAGACAACCAACATGACGAGCGTGACGGCGATCGCCATTGTCGCCTCCACATCGTGCAGCGAAGCGCGGATGGTTGCCGTGCGGTCGTTGGCGACGATCAAATTTATCGAAGGCGGCAGGGCGGCCTGCAATTGCGGCAGCTCCGACTTCACGTTCTCGACCGTCGTGATGATGTTGGCGCCGGGCTGGCGATAGAGGATGACGAGAATGGCGGGTTTGCCGTTCGCCATGCCGAGATTGCGCACGTCCTCGACCCCGTCGCTGACATTGGCGATGTCCTGCAAGCGGACTGCTGCGCCATTGCGATAAGCAACAATCAACGTGCGGAAATCGTCGGCTTTGCTTGCCTGGTCGTTGACATAGATCTGATAGCGGCGCGGGCCGTCTTCAACGGCGCCTTTTGGAGCATCGGCGTTGGCAGCCGAGAGCGCCGCGCGCACGTCCTCAAGCCCGATCCCGTATTTGAAGAGCGCGCGCGGATTGAGGTCAATACGCACCGCGGGCAGCGAGCTGCCGCCGATCTGCACCTGGCCGATGCCCGAGATCTGGCTCAATTTCTGTTGCAGGATCGTGGAAGCGGAATCGTAAATTTGCCCGGGTGTCAGCGAGTCCGAAGTCAGCGCCAAAATGAGAACCGGCTGGTCCGCAGGATTGATCTTGCGGTAGGTCGGGTTAGAGCGCAATCCGGCGGGCAAATCCGCTCGCGCGGCGTTGATGGCGGCCTGCACATCCCGCGCGGCGCCGTCTATGTCCCGGTCGAAGCCAAACTGCAGGACGATGGAGGCGGAACCTTGGGAGCTTGTCGAGGTCATCTCGTCGACATCGGCGATGGCGCCAAGATGGCGCTCTAGCGGTGTCGTAACGCTGGTCGACATGGTTTCCGGACTGGCACCCGGCATCTGCGCCATGACGAAAATAACCGGCACGTCGACGCTGGGGAGGGGCGCCACGGGCAAGAGAAAGAACGCCACCGCCCCCGAAATCGCCAGACCCATCGTCAACAACGTGGTGGCGATGGGCCGTTCGATGAAGGGGCGCGAGAAATTCATGACGCAACCGGGCCAGAACCGCTCGCCCGCGCCGTCTTGCGCGCGCGCCGGCGCTGCAACAGGCCGTCCATGTAGATGTAGACGACGGGCGTTGTGAACAAGGTCAAAAGCTGGCTCACCAGCAATCCGCCCACGATGGCGATGCCGAGCGGATGGCGCAGTTCCGATCCCATGCCGCCGCCCAGCATCAAAGGCAGCGCCCCGAACATCGCGGCCATCGTCGTCATCATGATGGGACGAAAGCGCAGCAGAGCGGCTTGATAGATCGCATCGCGTGCGCTCTTGCCCTCCTTGCGCTCGGCCACAAGCGCAAAGTCGATCATCATAATCGCGTTTTTCTTGACGATGCCGATCAGCAGGATAATGCCGATGATCGAGACGATGTTGAGATCGTGCCCGGTGATCATCAAGGCGACCAGCGCGCCAATGCCCGCGGAGGGAAGTGTCGACAGGATTGTTATGGGATGGATGAAGCTCTCATAGAGGACGCCCAGGACGATATAGACGGTCGCCAACGCAGCGAGAATCAAGAGCAGCTCGTTGCCCAAGGTCGATTGAAAGGCCAACGCCGAACCCTGGAAATCCGTGTTGGTGGTGGCCGACAATCCAGCATCTTTTTCAACCCGGCGCACCGCGTCAACTGCCGCGCCCAGCGAATAGCCCGACGCCACGTCGAAGGAGATCGTCGCGGCCGGGAATTGGCTGAGATGGTCGATTTCAAGCGGCATGGGGTTGATATCGACATGGGCCAGCGCCGACAAAGGTACCTGCCCTCCGCCGGCCGACGGTAGGTAAATGTTGGACAGTGATGCGACGGAATTTTGGATGTCTGGGTTGGCTTCAAGGATGACGCGGTACTGATTTGTTTCGGTAAAGATCGTCGAAATAATTCGCTGTCCGAATGCATCATAGAGTGCATTGTCGATCGTCGCCGCGGTGATGCCGAAGCGCGCCGCGGTGTCGCGATCGACTGTGACCATCGCCGAAAGTCCCGAATCCAGGAAATTCGTGGAGACATTGGCAAGTTCGGGCGCTTGAGACAGCTTCGCCAGGAAGGATGGGATTTCCTGTTTGAGAATCGCCGAATTGGCGTCTTGAAGCACGAACTGATAGGCCGCGTGGCTGACAGTCGAATCGATCGTCAAGTCCTGCACGGGCTGCAAGAAGAGCGAAATGCCCGCAACCGTGTTCTGCGCGTTCTCAAGCCTGTGCAGAGTATCTTGCAGATCGCCGCTGCGCTCGTCCTTGGGTTTGAGGTTGATCAGGAAGCGGCCGCTGTTCAGCGTGGCGTTGGTGCCGTCCACTCCGATAAAGGACGACAGGCTGACGACATCGGGGTCGCGCAGGATTTCGGCGGCAAGCGCCTTTTGCCGGGCGGCCATCTCCGCAAAAGAAACCGTGGGACCCGCCTGGGTGATGCCTTGGATCAGGCCGGTATCCTGTATCGGAAAAAAGCCCTTGGGGATCACCACATAGAGCAGGACGGTCAGGACGAGCGTGCCGACCGCAACCGCAAGCGTCAACGGTTGACGATCGAGAACCCAACACAGCATGCGATCATAACCGTGGACCAGCCGATCGTAATATTCCGCAGCCTTGCGGGCGATCACACCGGGGCGCTTGCTCTCGGACGGCGCGCGCAGCAGTCTGGCACACAACATCGGCACCAGGGTCAGAGACACCACAGCCGAAATCAGGATGGTGATCGCCAGGGTCACGGCGAATTCGCGAAACAGCCTTCCTACCACCTCCTGCATGAACAGCAGCGGAATCAGCACCGCGATCAGCGATACGGTCAGCGAAATGATCGTGAAGCCTATCTCGCCAGCGCCCTTCATGGCGGCCTCAAACGGGGTGTGACCTGCCTCGAGATAGCGGGTGATGTTCTCGATCATCACAATGGCGTCGTCGACCACGAAGCCGGCGGCAATCGTCAGCGCCATAAGCGACAGATTATTCAGCGAGTAGCCCAGCAGATACATCACCGCAAAGCTTCCCACGATAGACAGCGGCACCGACAAGCTTGGAATGAAGGTCGCCGACACGTTGCGCAGGAAAAGAAAAATCACCAAAACGACCAGCACGACGGCGAGTTCGAGTTCGAACAACACATCGTTGACCGAGGAGCGGATCGTGTTGGTGCGGTCCGTCAGAACCGTTACCTCGACACTTGCCGGGAGATCGGTCTTGATCTGCGGCAGGAGCTGTTTGACCGAGTTCAACCACGGCAATAACATTGGCGCCCGGCTGGCGTTGTACGTTGAGCAGGATGGCCGGCGAGGTGTTCATCCAGCTCGATAGTTTTACGTTCTCCGCGCTCTGCTCGACATCGGCCACGTCGGAAAGATGAACCGGTGCGCCGTTTTTATAAGCGATGACGATATTCTTGTATTCCTCGGCGCTCTGGATCTGATCGTTGGCGTCGATCGTGTAGGAGCGCGAGGCGCCATCGAAATTGCCCTTCGGCGCGTTCGAATTGGCGTTGCCGATCGTTGTTCTGAGATCGTCGATGTTCAGTCCATAAGCGGCGAGCGCCTGCATGTTGGCGCGCACCCGGACGGCTGGACGCTGGCCGCCATTGATACTGACGAGGCCGACACCGGCGAGCTGGGAGATCTTCTGAGCGATGCGTGAATCGGCGATGTCCTCCACCTGGGTGAGCGGCATCGTCTTCGAACTGATCGCGAGCGTCAGAATGGGCGCATCCGCGGGGTTGACCTTGGCGTAAATCGGCGGCGCCGGAAGGCTCTGCGGTAAAAGGTTTCCCGACGCGTTGATCGCCGCCTGCACTTCCTGTTCGGCAATATCCAGGCTGAGGCTGAGATCGAATTGCAGAGTGACGATCGATGCTCCGCCGGAGCTAACCGACGACATTTCCTTGAGGCCCGGCATTTGGCCGAATTGACGCTCCAACGGCGCGGTAACCGAGGTCGCCATGACGTCCGGGCTGGCGCCGGGCAGGAAGGTTTGCACCTGGATTGTGGGATAATCGACTTCAGGCAAGGCCGACAGCGGGAGGTAACTATAGCCCACCAGTCCCAGCAGCATGATTGCGATCATCAAAAGAGATGTCGCAACCGGACGCTGGATGAACGGCGCAGAAGGATTCATCAGGATTTATCCTTGAAACGCGCTGGCACGGACCATTAATGGGGCATGCCGCCGAAACCGCTTCCGCCACCTCTGTGGCCGCCCGAACTCTTCATCGCAGCCTGACAAGCCGTGCTCAGACTGTCGGTATTTTCCCGCATGCACTGGAAGACCGCGAAACCTTCCTTGCCGCCGCAATATTTCTTGATGTCATCGCCGCATATTTTCATCATTTTTGCGCGGCGCGCGGCACGTGCATCGCTCGCGGATGCGGGAAGGGCCGTTGCATTCTCGGCCGCGACCGCCTTGGCGTCGACCTTCTGCCCGCTTGGAATGGTGACCGACATCCCGTCGCGCAAGCGATCCCCGCCATCGACCACGACGGTTTCACCGGCATTGAGGCCCTTGGCGATCGCGACGCTGTCGTCCTGTTGGGGGCCGAGAATGACGGTGCGCATCGCGACCGTCTTGTCTGGTTTGACCACATAGACGAATACGCCTTGCGAGCCGCGCTGGATCGCAGCGGCCGGAACGACGACCTGATTGTGCATGGTGTTGACCAGAAGGCGGATATTCACGAACTGCGCGGGGAACAGAACGCCGTCCGAGTTGTCGAACAAGGCGCGCAGCTTGACGGTGCCCGTCGTGGGATCGATCGCACTGTCCACTGCGGACAGCCGGCCAGTGGCAAGCTTGGTGGTCTGGGTGCGGTCATAGGCGTCCGCTTCCAGTTCGGCGCCAGTCCTAAGACGTCCCATGATGTCGGCAATATTGTCCTCGGGCACGGTAAAAAGAACTGACATCGGCTGAAGTTGGGTGACGACGACGATGCCGGTGGATTGTCCGGCGCTGATGAAATTTCCGACGTCGACTTGGCGAATGCCCGCCCGCCCGGTTATCGGCGAGGTGATACGCGCATAACCCAGATTGATCGCAGCCGATTCGACATTGGCACGATCCGACATCACGACCCCCTGATCCTGCTTGACCAGCGCCATCTGGGTGTCCAGCGTCTGCTGAGAGGTCGCGTGAGCCGTGTAAAGCGCCTGGTCGCGCTTCAAGTCTAGTTGGGCGTTGCTCAGCGAAGCCTGATCGCGCGCGAGTTGTCCTTTTGCCTGGTCAAGCGCCGCCTGGAACGGACGTGGATCGATTTGCGCAAGAAGAGCCCCGGCCTGGACCATCTGTCCTTCCGTGAAGCCGACGCGTATAAGCTGGCCGCTCACCTGCGGACGGACAGTGACGGTGGAGAGCGGCGTGACGGCGCCCAGCGCGTTGAGCGTGATGTCGATGTCGCCGATCTTCGCCACCGCAACGCCTACAGGCTGAGGCGCATTCATACCGAACGCGCTTCCACTGTTGGTGGCATTTGGGTTGGGTAATATCGCCCGCACGAACAAGATCAGCAGAACCAGACCAAGCGCGATCCAGAATGTGCGCTCGCCGCCGGGCAGATATTTGTTGCAAAGGCGCCTGATGCCGCCGAACGCGCCGCCAATTTTCTTCATGTAGGGATTGCTGTCGACCGTTCTGTCAAAATAGTGACGGGCCTGGTCGAGGCTTTGGCGCGCCTGCTGTGCCGCGAATTTAAACCGGCCGCTCTGGTCGTCATGGCTGGTCATGCGCATATCCGATGTTGGTTTGCGAACGCGCCGAAAAGCGACGCACCCATTGGGCTAGCGTGCCGCATAGCGCGACAACGCCCAATAACAATATCGGGATATCAAGGCAGGTTAGGGGAAATTTGTCCAAATTGTCGCGAAATGGGGGAACCGGGGCCGCCTATCGCCGCACGGCCTGCAAATGCAGGCCGTGTTCAAAGAACGAAGTCGGAACGGGGATCTATCCGCGCCTAATTTCCGTCACTTGCCGGCGCGGGCGCGGCGGCAGGAGCACTGGTGCCCTTCTGGCGCGTCAGATCGACCAGTGCGCTATCGGCGGCGGTAAAGCCTTTCAGCGAAAAAGCGATGTTGAACTTTCGTCCATCCGCCGAGACGAATTTCATTTCCGCCTTGGTGGCGCGGCCAAGCGAATTCAGCGTGTCCTTGTCGACCGCTGTGTTCGCGTAACAGCCTTGCACATCGCACCGGTTGAAGTGCAGAGCGCCCGAGGTGTAGGTGTCCGAACTGATCACCGCACCGTCCTTCAGCATCACGCCGAGGGGCAAGGCGACCTGCATGACGTGTGCATCGCGTCCCGGCACGTAAACCAGCATCACGCCCAGCACGCGCCGGCCGCTCTTCTTGTTCACGAGCAATTCGATCATCTCGCAAGGCGAAGGCGAGGACACTGCGTAGCAGCGCACCGACCAATCGCCGAAGCTCTTGTCTTCCGTGGGCTGCATGGCCTTAGCGGAGGCGGCGCCTTGCGCGGCGGGCGCGGTGGCGGCATTGGCCACCGCAAAAAAGCCGAGCACCGCAACGGCACAAACCAGACCTACGAGATGACTACGAACCGTCTTCATGACCACAATCTCCGAAACCAGGAACTGCGCTTTGCTTCATCACCGAGTAACGCCTTGCGAGCCTCGGCGTAACCCTTCATCGAAAACGGTATCGCGACCGTCTTGGCGTTTTGCTGGGCGACGACCACGACGCTGGCGTCTTTCGCCTTGTCCAAGGATGCCAGCAATTGCGCGTCAACTGGGATCACCGCGACGCAGCCCTCTTCGGTGCACGTCTTATATTGGTAGACTCGAACGTCCTCATTATCGAACTTAAGCCCCATGCCCGGTTCGAGCAGCACGTCCAGCGGCATCGTAACCGCCAGCACCATGTTCTTGTCGCTGTCGCGAATCATGACCAGCCGGGCCACGCGCGCGTGGGCCTGCTCGTTGATCACCTCTTGGCTGAGCTCGCAGCTGGCGTTCTTGTCCGTGGCAGCCGGGCAGCCCAGGCGCCAATCTTGAAACATCTGAATGGTCGGGACATCGGGCGTGCCCGCAAGCGCGCCACGGCCGATCCAACCGGCAATGCCACCGACGACGAAGACGGCGAGCGCGACCAGGATACGGCTCACGAGGGGAGGCATAGCGCCTGTGGCATTCGCCGCACGCGTTAAGAAATTAGGCGTTTCGCTCATGGGGGGTTCGCTTTGCTACCGAATTGAATGGGGCGGCTCTAACCAAATGCCTAAGGACGTACCAACTGCACTACCGCATATCTCACATCTTGCGAGCGGCTCAATCTACAACTTATTGGGATGGTTACCTCAAGCGCGCCGCGTATCAACCGCCGTCGCGGGTAAAAGTCAAGCGGGCCAACGTTTCTAGCGTGTAATGACAAGTCCCAGTTTGCGCGCGCCGCTCGCGGTAAGGTTTTGCAATGCACCCTGCAGGCCCGCCTGGGGGGCCCCGCCTTGAGCGACCAGTATCACTTCGTCACACAGACGTGAAATTGCCGTCATCCCGGCAGGCGCCAGCACGGGGGTCGCGTCTATAATCACAAGATCGCATGTTTGACGTAAATAACTCAGCATTTCCGCCATCTTGGACGTCGTCCACCAGGACTGTGCCGCAGCGGATGGACGCGCTGCCGATAGCAGATAGGCGTTCGAACGCGGGTCTTTCGCGAGGGCGCGCGACAAGGGCACAAACCCGCTCAACAGCTCGTAGATGCCAGCATTGCTTGGCTGAAAGCCCATCGCCCGGGCGAGGCCGGGCCGCTCGAAATCACCGTCGAGCAAGATGGTTCGCAGGCCATGGCTGGCGGCAGAGCGCGCCAAGCCAAGCGCGATCACGGACTTACCGGGATCGCCCCCAGGCGAGGTCAGGGCGACGATCGTGCCGCGCCCCGGCTCGCGACGAACCATCCGCGCCAGAAGACCCGATATGGCCATGCTGTAGGGCGAATCGGGCTGGTCGATGACAAGTCCCGCGGCGCGCATATCTGTCGTGGCGGAAAGTTCCGCAAGAATCGGTGGCATGGCGAAGGTTGGAGCGGGCCGCGCCATGACCGGCGCCCGGCGAGGTTGCAGCGGGCGCAAATCCTGCCTTGCCAGCGGCGCCTGAAAGCGTTCGGCCATGAGCGCAAGCAGCACGCCCAGCATCAAACCAGCCGGAATGGACGCGGTGAAGAGCAAGAGCCGGTGCGGCGAACTTGGCGCCGTGGGAACAGGCGCGCGCGAAATGATGCGGGCTTCGGGATTTTGGATGTCGTCCTGGTCCTGGGTAGCGCGCAAGCGCGAAACGAAGGACTCGTACATGGTTCTTGTGGACGCGACATTGGCCTCAAGGGCGTTCAGCTTGACGCGCGCCAAGCTATCGCCGGTCGCTTGCTTTTCCACCCGCGCAAGACTTGCCTGGATCGAACCGACATGGGCGCGCGCGACCGCCACATCATTGGCGATCGAACCGGTGATGCGCGCCACTTCTTGCGCGATCTTCTCGTCCGCCTCACGGATCTGGGACTTGATAGCGATCATCTTGGGATGGCGCGGGCCGAATTGCGTGGAGAGTTCCCCCAGTTGCTCCGTCAGCACAGCCTGATCCGTTCGAAGCTTCACAATCAGCGGTGAAGCGACGATTTGGGATATATCCGCCGCATTACCCGATTTGACGAGTGCTTGCGCCCGCTCGAGAATCGCCTGCTTCTCGGCCAGATCCGATTGCGCATCGACAAGCTGGGTGTTGATCGCGCCCATCTGCTGATCGACATAAGAGGCGCCCAGCGAGGATTCGACCAGATTATGCGCAGCCTTGTATTGCGCGACGGCGTTTTCTTCCGCCTGACTTTGCAGCGCAAGCTGGTGCATGCGGTCGGTGAGCCATTGCGTCGCGTTGCGGGCGGCCTCGACCTTGGTTTCCACCTGATCAGCGGTGTAAGCCTCGACCAAGGCATTGACCACCCTGGCCGCGGTCTCGGGATTGCGCGCCGTAAACGTCACGGTGATTGACGTCGAAAGTCCCAGCGCACTGACATCCAACCGGCTGAGGAACGCGCTCACGAGCACGTCGCGTCTGTCCCCGGCCGGCGTCGGCGCGGAGGGCGGCGACGTCCAGTTCGCCGGACTGAACGAATGCAGAATGCCGGAGATACTTGGCGCGCCGCCGGCCAAGGCTGGATTGAATTCGGGGTCGTCGTAGAGTTTCAGCTTGTCGATGACACGCAGCGCCAATTCGCGCGACGACAAAAGCTGTATCTGGTTCTGCACAGAAGACGGATCGGTGGGCAGTGCAGACAGCACCGAGGTCAAGTCAGCGACATTGTTCTTGCGCTGGTCCAGCATGACCACGGCCGACGTCGAATAGAGCGTCGGCAAATACAACAGCACCAGCAGGGTCAGTGCGCAGAAGCAAAGTGCGACATTGCGGATGAGGGCCCGGCGCTCGTCCAATACGCGCAGGAAATCGGCCATGCTGAAACGCGCGTCATCGGTCGCAGCCTCGGCACGATTCGAAGCAAAATTGGACGCAGTTGTGTCGATGGCCATGAATCGCGGTCGTCGTCCTGTGCTTCGGGTTGGCGCAAGGCCTTCCTTCGGCGTCTTTAATCAGGTTTACCCCCCGAGGCGCTGACGAATGGTTAACACGGAAGGTATTTGTAAACTTTCTCGGGCAGCCGCCACGGCGGGCCTAGCGGCAGCTCGCGACCTGCCACGTTAAGGTTGGGATCATCCGGCGCGAAGCACCGCCATTGGCCTTGCCACTGGTCCGCTTCGCCCATCCTTCCAAGCCTCTAGCGTGGCCGGATCGTCCCATGGGACGTCGAGAAAGGCTTCCGGGGCGTTTGGGCCTGCCGGGTCGCCAAGCCAGGCTTGCGGGAAGAGCGCGATCACCTCTTTGGCCGTAATGGCGGGGCGCGCCGATTCGCCAACTAGGGCGGCCGCGAGGTCGCTGCCGCCAAGCGCCAGATGGCAGATTTGAGTTGCGCGCGGATTGATCTCGATGAGGTGGGGAATTCCTTCTTCATCACGCATGAAATCGAGCCCGTGCAGACCGCTCAGCTTGAACCGACGCGCAATTTTGCGCGCCGCGCCGTCCATTGCGGCGCTGTGGGTGCGCCGGATAAGGGACGCCGGTCCGGTCGCGCCTTGCCAGGACACGACGTCCATATGGAGCGCCGCAAGGACCTCGCCGTCCCGGCAAGCAAAGGCGCTGGTCGCGGGCTTACCCCGTACGAACCCCTGTACATGAACCCGCAACGTCGCGGGCGCTGCGGCTGCGCGCAAGAAATGCATATCCTTGCGCAGCATTGCGCGCGCCAGGCTGCGCAAGGGCGATGAGGCCCGGCGCAGTTTGCGCAGAGTCAAGCGTGCTTCCTCAAATGTATGAACGACCGCGACATTGTCACCGCCCCAGCTGCCATCGGTTTTTAAAACGGCGGGCAGACCCGTTACATCCAATGCCCGCACCAATTCGGCTTCGTCCGCAACGGCAAGACTAAGCGGCGCCGTGATGCCCTCTTGCCGGGCTGCGGCGATGGCTTGGCTCCGCGTCATCATGACGGGATAAGACGCCAAATCGCCCATCGAGCGCTCAAGCAGTGGCGCAATTTTGGGTACGGTGGTGGCAAGCGCCAGCAGATGGGTGACGGCACGGTCGTCGCACGGAACGATCAGATCGGGCGTCGCGTCATAAATCGCGGCGGCGAATGAGGCGCGCCCGCAAAGCGCGCCATAGTTATACGCCCGGCTCAAATACCGGCTCACGCCAAGGACATGTCCAGGCGGAAACGCCGCTTCGACCGCGCAGCCAAGGGCGGCAAATGCACCGGCGAGGCGCGCGGCAGACGGCCATTTCACCGTCGTCAAAAGGAGAATTTTGCGGCTCATGCCCCAGGACTATAGGGCGCGATGGTCAACCGTCCATAAATGCGCGAAGCGTTGGATTTCGCCGGCAAGTCTGTCCCAAATCGGGACACTTCAACCTGCTCTAAGCCGCGCGATCGCGAAGTCGGCAAGTTTTCGATAGGCTGAATCCGGCAGAAATATTTGCAGAAAAATAATCCCCGCCAGCCTCGGGCGATAGCAGCCGCGTCCTACGGCGCCCAGATAGAGTCGCAGCGCGCCCAGCGCGTCTTGTGCGGCGATGCATTTCGCATAGGCCCAGCCCAGGCAGCCATAATAGGCCTTGGCCGGGATGTGCGGCCGAAGCGCCTCAATCCATTGGCGCATCGATGCGCCGCGGCGGCCCGAAGACAAACGGTTTGGGTCTTCGACATCCCTCCAACGCGCGCCGGGCTCCTCGGCCATCGCGAAGCGTGCGCCCGACAGCGCGCAACGTATCGCAAAATCGGTATCTTCCGCGGCGGGCAAGCTTTCATGAAATCGGATGCTCTGCGCCAATGCGCGCTCAACCACGACCGTGTTGACGGGAACGAAGCCGCGCCGGCAGAGCAGATAGACGGCCATATCCTCGCCCTCTGCGATGGCGCGCGGTGGCTTGAGGAATGTGCGTCCTTCGCCGCGATCGACCAGGACGCGCGCATACCCCACCGTGTTGGGCGCATGTTCCAGAAGGCGGCGCATGGCCGCCAAATGGTGCGGCAGATATTCATCGTCGGAATCCAGAAAGGCGATAAAGCGTCCGCGCGCGCGGTCAATGCCGGTGTTGCGCGCCGCCCCGCCGCCGCGATTGTCCTGACGGATGAATACAATACGCGAATCGCGCAGCGCATCGACGACGCGAGCGGGATCGTCCGTGGAGCCGTCATCGACGACAATGATTTCAAAATCCTGATCGCTTTGCGCCAACACCGAATGCAGCGCCTGCGCCAGAAGCTCCGCGCGGTTATAAACGGGGATGACGACCGAAAAGAAGGGCGTCATGACAGGGCGCCGCAGCGATCATCGAGCATTGCCAGCATTACCAGAAAGCCCACCCAGGTCACGCCGTCGCCTTCCAGGAAGTCGGTTTCCATAAGATTGTGCAGTAAGAGAAACGAGAACAGCGCGAAGAGCAGCGCTTTCATCGCGACATCGCCGTTTCGCTGCCAGAATTTAATTGCCGGCGCCACGATCAATCCGGCGAAAGCAATCGCGAAGCCAATGACGCCTACCGTCATGAGCAACTGCAGATAACCATTATGGCCGTGACTGGCTTCGACCGCCCAGCCGTTACCGATATAGTTGCGCAGGGGCGACAAACCGCCGGTGTCCGAGAACATGCCGAAGCCAGCCCCGAACAGCGGATGATCGATGATATAGGCGATTTCCGCCTTCCATATCTCGGTTCGGCCAGTGAATTCCTGCGGGTCCTCGAAGAAACGCGCAATCATGCCTTGGTCGGCGACCACGAAGACTAGTGCCGCTATCGCGAGCAGAATCCCCCCCACAACAACGATTGTGCGATCCAGTTCGCGCTTCCAAGCGATGCGATAAACCGCGCCAGCGATCAGCGCGATGACAAGCAGTCCGAGCGAGGATTTGGAACGGGTCATTACGGTGAAGGCGATGGCGGCGGCTGCGATCGTCAGGTCCATCGCAGTTCGCCAGAAGCCAGGCGAGAAACGCGGCGTAAAAAGAAAGATGATCGCCGTCATGGTGCCGACGGAACCGGCGATATTCTTGTGGCCGTAAAGGCCGCGCCAATTGCCGACGAGATTGGGATCGGCTTCACCCGGCAAATGCACTGCCTGTGGGATGAGAGGAATGGACACGATGTTTACGATCAGGACGGCGGCGAGCACCCATCGCCAGAGCACCAGCGCGCGCTCCGCGCCGATCGTTCGAACGCTTAGCATCGCGGTAACGACAAGAACGACGGCCAACCCGGCACGGCGAACCGCGACGCCCGGCTCCGCCGCCCAAGTCGCGCTCAAGAGACACCAGCCGAGTAGGAGCAGAAGCAGGAGCGGAACCGCCGCAATCGCTTCGATGCCGCGATTGCGCAGCGCGGTGAAGAGTACGGCCGCCAGTACGGCCAGATAGCACAATTGACGCGCCAGATCGCCGGCCCCCGTCGTTCCGTTTTCGCCGAAGGCGGTGACGGCAGGCGCGTGAATCGCAAACGGCGACAGCCCCACGAACGCAAGAAGCAAGAAGGCCAGGAAGACGGCCTCATCGATCCACGATGCGCGATGCGCGCCGCCTAAGGGGACAGCCAGACCATCACTCGCCATGCGTAACGGCATACCCGTTGTGATGCCGTCCAAGCAATGCTGCGATTTTTCCCGCGTTCCGGAAAAACCTGCGCAGTGCATCGGCGGCACGATTCGGAACCGCCGCCAGAATGACCAACATGATGGGCGACAACAAGAGCGCGGCGCTGATCTTGGCGTATTCTCCAAATCGGGCACGTGGCTTCGGGCGATGTTTGAGGAAGATGCGCATCTCGGCATTGCCGATACCATAGGCGCGTTTCAGCGCCCATTTGAGCGTGCTGCGCGAAGCCGGAACGACGGTGTGGGCGAGCGCTTCGTCGGCCCAGGCAAAGCGCTTGCCCGCTTGCGCCAAGCGTTCGAAAAAATCACGGTCCTCGCCGCCGCTGAGCGCGAAGGCCGGGTCGAACCACGGCGCACCCAGGCTTTCCAGAGAGGCTCTGGTCAGCAGAATGTTGCCCGCGCCCTCCAGCATTTGCTGGGGCCCGGTCGGGCGGCGCATGGAACTCATCCCGTCAAAGCCCACTGCCCAGGCTTTCGGCGCGGCTTCGAATTCGAACAGAATGGAGCCTTCCAACGCATCGGCGCCGGTTTGCTTCTGCACGGCCAGGAACCGGTCCAGCCATTGCGGCGCGGGCCATTCGTCGTCATCGAGCATTGCCACGAATTGCGCCGTTGGGTCGGCAAGTGCGTGCGCGATCAACACATTGCGCACCTGCGCGATGCCGCGCTCGGGCGCGATAACGGCATCGAGCGGCCAGCGATAAGCGGCGGCCATCTTGAGGCATAGATCGTAGCCTTCATGGCGTTCGCCATCATTGTCGGCAACCACCACCCTCACCCGCGCCTCGGTATTAAGTTTTTCCAGCGCCACGAGAAGCCGCACCAGGCTGAGCGGACGGCGGAAGGTAGGAATAGCGACGACAACCTCAGGCATGTGCGCGCCTCCAGGCGCGTGTCAGCGGAAATATCGCGATCACAACCGCGATCTCGCCAGCGAGTACGCCGCCCAAAGAGGCAACCGGGCCGACGGCAAACAGCAAGAAGCCGGTGACCAGCAGCGAGGTTGCGCCGGACCAGGCGCTGACGCGCGCCAGCGCGGAATAATTCCCGGTGGCCTGGAGAAAAACGGCCTCCGGCGTGCGCAGCACCCTGACCGCCGTGATGGCGATCCAGAAAGCGAGCACGATCAAAACCTGTGTTTCGTCGAAGCCCTTTTTGGCGAGAAGTCCGGGAAACCAGATCAAGATGGCGGCCGAGAGTGCAATGGTGGCCACCAAGACTGCACCGGCCGCCGTTCGAAATTCCTTAACGATTCGAAACGCGCCTTTGAAGTCTCCTTGAGCGATGCGCCGCGTCATGACGGGCTGGTCAATGTCGGGCAGCGCCCCCAGCACCAGCGAAGCAGGCCGCATGAAAAGCGCGCCGATCGCCAGAAGGCCGAACACTTTGGGACCCGACACGAAGGTCACGAAATAGGCGTGGGCGTTGGTGGTGAGTTCGGTGAGCACGACACCCGTCAGCGACCAGCGCGTCACGTCGCGCCACATCGGCATATAGCTCAAAAGGGCGGGCGTGCCGGAAGACGGCAGCACCGCGCGAAGATGCCTCCATCCGAAAGGCAGCAAGCTGCCAAGGATCGCCAGGACCAGCGTCACGGCCGCGTTGGGCATCGTCATGCCGCCAAAGCCGATAAGACCAGCAAGGGCCATAACGAGCAGCGTCGCATAGAGGATATCCGATCCCGCCGCGCGGGCGATTTCGCCGCGAACATTGGCAAGACTGCGCAAGAAGGCGCGCAACACCGAGCCCGCGCCATAGAAGCCGAACAAGACCGCCGCGCCAGTATGAGCGCTCGTACTAAGCATAAGAGCGGCCACGATCAGCCCCGCCGCGCCGGAAACTATAAGGCTGGCCTTTTGCAGCGTGGCGATTTCACGGCTAGCGGTCGCTTCGTCCTTGCCGCGCGTCAGCGATGCCGGCGCCCCCAGCAACGCGCCGGCTGCGCCCAGACAGAAGGGAACCACGATCAGAAGAAATGCGAACTGGCCGAATTCGGCCGCCGACAGCATGCGCAGAAAGATGACCGACGCGGCAAAGTGCGCGGCCGAGATGGCGACCGGCCCGCTGGTAGAAAGACCGTAACGGTAGAAGAGCCGAACGATGGGCTGCGAGCGCATAGTGTCGGCAACTCTCAGAAGAGGAAAGGCGCGCTGGGCGGCGGCGAGCATCTCGCCCTCTAGCGCGGTGAGGCGGCGCCGGACGGCGCGCCGGCAGTATTAAGCAAGAGCGCGATGACGGCAACGATATTGGTGATCAGATAGCGCCAGAACAACCGCTTGGGTTCGCGCCACAAGCGGTGCAGCCATTCCAGACCCGCCTTCTGCATCCACGCAGGAGCGCGCACATAATCGCCGGCCGCAAAATTGAAACAGCCGCCGCAGGTGACAATCCAACCCGCCTTGAGCCGGAACTTGTTGCGCAGACAGAACGCATATTCGAGCGGAACGCCAAGACCGACCCAAACGACATCCGCGCCGCTGGCGTTGATGTCCTCGCAGATCGCCGCTTCGTCGCGCAGCGAGAAATAGCCGTTGCGACGTCCCACGATTTCGACACCGGGGCTAGCTTTGCGCAGATTTTCGGCGCAGCGCGCATTGATCTCTTCGGTCGAGCCCAGCAGATAGAATTTCAAGCCATGCCGTTCTGCTTCGCAGGCGGCATCGAAGATAAAGTCCGTCGTGGCGCTGCGCTCCGGCACCGGCATCGTGGTCAGCAGCTTGGACGCCAAGACAATGGGAGCGCCATCGGCATGGATCAAATCCGCTTGGCCGAGCTCGTGGCGAAACTGCGAGTCCAGAGCGGCGAGCGCCACACTGTGACCGTTCGAGGCGAAAACGAGTTTGGGCGCGCGCGCGCCGCCGCGCGCGGCCAGGCAATCGCCGACCATTAGTCCACCAAGCTGACGGCGCGACAGGCAGGCGGTGCGCACACCGCCCACCATGACCCGGTCGAAAACGCGCGCGCCGGAGCGCCGCTCGATCTTTTGCGGAGCCTCGGTTGACGCCATCTCAAGCGCTGGCGCGGGCATTAGTGGGCATTCCTGCGGCGAAGGACTTCCAGGGGTGTGCTCAGGAGAATTTTCAGATCGAGCGCGAGGTCGGCGTGATTCGCGTACCAGACGTCGTGGTCGACGCGCTCGGCCATGATTTCGACGGTTGGTGTGGGACCGCGCAGCCCGTTGATCTGGGCCCAGCCGGTCAATCCCGGCTTGACCGACTGGCGGCAGCGGTAGCCGGCGATCAGCTTGCCGTAATGATCGTCATGCGCCCAGGCGTGCGGGCGCGGACCAACCAGGGACATATCTCCTTTGACGATATTGAAAAGCTGCGGCAGTTCGTCGAGGCTCAAAGCCCTCAGCCAGCGCCCGATCCGGGTCGTGCGCGCGTCACCGGCGCGGGCCTGAACGATCGTCGAGCCGTCCTCCAGCACTGTCATGGTGCGCAATTTGAGGATTTCGAACGGCAATCCGTTGAGACCGAGACGCTTTTGGCGAAACAGCGCCGGACCGGCCGAATCCAGCCGGATCACTATTCCCAGCATGAGGAGCAGCGGCAGGATGGCGATCAGAACCGGGACGGAAATTGCCAAATCGAGCGCCCGCTTGGAGGCGCTCAGGGCCCAGTTGCGATTGGAATTGGCGGCGACGAACCTTATCTGGCCGTCCATCGACAGAGCATCGAAGACCCAGCGCACGGTCTGGGTGCGGGCGGCCAACTCTTCAAACTGTTCCTGAATGCTCACGCGAGGTCCCGGGGGCACGAGTTCCGGGCCCGGCGCTGCAGGAGGCGAGCCAAGGCAGACAATGGAAATTGTGTCAGAACGCGACAGTCCCCGGCACACTGCGGCTGCATGGTCCGCACTCGGCGCTTGCGCAGTCCCAGACCGGCACGATGCAGCGTTAATGCCGGTCACACGGGGCCAGATTGCGAAGTTGCGTCATACGGCGCGGAAAACCCCGCAAAAAGAACAGCCCTGGAACCGTGCCAACGCGGGTACGGCGTGCGCCTTGAACGCCCCCCACGCAGAATATACAAACATGGACAAGAGGTTAGAATATCGGTGCCAAACAGTTCGGCAGCGCGATTGCTCCAGGGCGGGTCTCGCCGCTTGCGAACGCCAAACGCTGGAAACTCGCGAGATGAGGGCAATAGATATTCGGGTAAACTAAGTGAATGGAATCGGTCCGGCCCCCGGCCGAATTCGGCAACCTCGCGGGTGATGAAGAATGCAGCAGCTTTGTGTTCAATTAACCTCTTCGTCCGATATCGGCTGCTTTTGCTATGCGCTTGTGCATTGGCTTCAACTAGAAGATGCGGCATTACGTTCATGTCTATGAATGCCGATGGACAAGAGTGCGGAGTGATGCTCTGATTCACTCAACCAAAAGGACTGCAGATGACGAACTACTCGGAGGACAATTCTCCGCATCCGCTCGATATCGCGCTTGGCTCTCGCATTCGATTGCGGCGGCGTGAACTGGGGCTTTCGCAGGAACAGCTAGCCCGGCAAGTGGGCATCACGTTCCAGCAAGTTCAGAAGTACGAGCACGGCACCAACCGCGTGAGTTTTTCGAGACTTGTCGAAATCGCGCAAGCGCTGCATTGCGGCGTGATGGACATCGTCGGCGACCTCGATAAATCGAAAGCATCGTCTCTGTTCTCGCGTCATGTCGCACGCTTGAACGAGCCGGGCGCGGCCGAACTGCTCGAAGCCTATTCGGCCATTCAATCGCCGAAACATCGGCGCGCAATCCTCAACCTTGCCAAGCAACTTGCCGAGGGCAGGACCGTGCAATTGGCCGAGGAAGAGGCCGTCGCACGCTGAAGCGTAGGTTGAAGCCGTTGACGTGCGGTGGGGCTTAGCCGCTGTTGCGCAGTCCGGCAGACACGCCGTTGATCGACATGTGCAGCGCCCGCAATGTTCCTTCGCTTTGATCGCCCGCGCGCCGGCGGCGGAGCAAATCAACCTGTAAATGGTTCAGCGCGTCGATATAGGGCAATCTTAGCCGAATCGAATTGGAAAGCCTCGGGCTGCGTTCGAGCAGAACGGACTGTTCGGTGATGGCAAGCACAGCATCGACCGTCGCACGCCATTCCTCTTCGATGCGCGCGAACACCATCGCGGCCAACGCTTTGTCCGCGACAAGTTCGGAATAGCGCCGCGCAATGGCCAAGCTCGATTTTGCGAGCACCATTTCCATGTTCGAGATCGTGGTGCGGAAAAAGGGCGACGACTTGTAAAGCGGGCGCAGCAAATCCGTGCCGACTTCGCGCGCAGCCGTGCCGAAGCCGTACCAGCCCGGCAGCATCACGCGGGCTTGCGACCAGGAGAACACCCATGGGATGGCGCGCAAATCTTCGATTTGACCCGATGTACTGCGCGACGCGGGCCGGCTGCCGATCTTGAGATCCGAAATTTCCGGCAGCGGCGTCGATTCGCGAAAATAGCTGTCGAAGCCCTTCGTTTCGTAGACCAGACCGCGATAGGCGCGATAGGCCGTCTGGCTCAGCCTGGTCAGATGTTCCGCCGCCTCGCCGTCGGCGGCGTCGCCGTCATGATCAAGCTCCGACAATAGTGCTGCCGCGATGATTGTTTCGAGGCTGGAACGGCCGATTTCCGGATCGCCGTATTTGCTGGCGACGACTTCGCCCTGTTCGGTGATGCGAATGCCAGTCGATGAAGCCCCGGCGGGAAGCGCCCGAATGGCGTCGGCGCTCGAACCGCCGCCGCGCCCGACCGCGCCACCACGCCCATGGAAGAAACGCATCTTGACGCCGCGTGCCTGCCCGAGTGCCGTGAGGCGCGCAATGCCCGTGCGAATTCCCCAGTTCGACGTCAGATAGCCGCCGTCCTTGTTGCTGTCGGAATAGCCGATCATCACTTCTTGAATGCCCCCCAAGGCATCGAGCATGGGGCGCACGAAGGGCAGATCGAAATAGACGCTCATCATATCGGCGCTGGCGTGAAGATCCTCGATTGTCTCGAACAGCGGAATGATGCGCAGCGCGGCGAGCTGCTTCTGTCCGGGCGTGAATAGCCCGGCCTCCTTCATCATCAGCGCGGTTTCCAAGAGATCGGACACGCGCGCCGTTTTCGAAATAACATAGTTGGCGACGCAGCCCGCGCCGAAGCGCGCCCGTAGCGAAGCCGCCATATCGACGATATCGAGCTCGCGCTGGGTCGTCTGAGAATAAGTCTTGTAGGGCGAGCGCAGCAGGCGCGGGCTCGACAACTCCGCGACGAGAAGCGCAATGCGCTCTTCCTCGGCCATTTCCATATAGGATGGAACGACATTCGCGTCGCGAAAGAGTTCGTCGAGCGCGAATTCGTGGACCTCGGCATTTTGGCGTATGTCCATGATCGCCAGATGGAAGCCGAATGCACCTACCGCTTCGCGCAAATTCAACAACCGTCCATCGGCCAGGTCGGCATCTCCATTATCGCGGAGGGACTCCACGATCACGGTCAAATCGGCTTCGAATTCTTCGGGCGTCGCATAAGCTTTGGCCTCCCAGCGCGCCGCGCGCGCAGGACCAATCCCGATCAGCGCCTTGCGGGTGGCGGCGAGGCGCGAATAGCAGGTGCTCAGCGCACGCCGGTAGGGTTCATCGGTCTGATGCAGAAGCGTATGTTCGGGACTGGCAGCCAGCGTCACGAGCGCTTCGCTAGTCGTCACGAATTCCTCGCATAGCGACAGTTCGCTGCCCAGCATATGGACCTGTTCGAGATAATAATCGAGCACGGTTTCAGATTGCTTGCGGACCGCATATTCCAAAGTCTGCGCGGTGACGAACGGGTTGCCGTCGCGGTCGCCGCCGACCCAGGAGCCCGGCTTTAGGAACGCCAGAACGGCGCCGTTCAGGCCATACAGACGCGCCAAGCGGCGCTTGACGATGGGAAGTTGGGTGAGAAATGTGCGCGAAAAGACCGAGATCGCGTTGTCGATCTCGTCGGTCACATGGATGCGGTTGGGGCGCAGCATGCGCGTCTGCCACAACGTGCGGATTTCGCGCTTGAGCTGGGCCTCGACTTCCGAATCTTCGCCGGTTTGCAGGCTAGCACTATCCCGCTTCATCAAAAGCGTGCCGATATCGGCTTCGCGGTCCAGAATACTCTTGCGCCGGACCTCGGTGGGATGGGCGGTAATGACGGGAGAGAGCAGCGCGCGCGAAAGAAACGCGCTCACATTCTTGGCGTTGACCCGTACATGCCCCTCCAACTGTTGGAGCGGTCCGGGACCGCCTTCGCTGTGGATGAGGTGGTCGTCGGCAATATTGGCCAGCTGCGAGAAGATGGAAAAGGCGCGGATAAGAAGCGCAACCTGGGGCGGCTCGAGCTGGCTAAGGCGCTTGTCGAGCGGCGTATCGGCCGGACCCGCGCGATGTTCGCCGATCGATTGTTGGCGAATTTCCTCGACCAGATCGAGGTCCCGCTGCCCGCGCTTCAGGGCGACGTCATCCTGGCCATATTGTTCCTTGATAACGGTGCCGAGCAGACGCCCCAAATGGCGAATAATCTCCCGGCTTGCCCGGCCTTGCTGGATGTCCTTCGCGGTTGCATTCATGCGTCTATACGGCCCTATCGTGGCTTCCCAAGGGGAAGCTCAACCACAGCCTACAGCCAGCCAAGAAAATTGCGAGGGCCGAAGCCACGGAAAATGCCCCGCAAGGGCCGGCGGTTCGCTGGAACCAGCCATTCGTTTTCAATTTCGAGCACCCCCCTCCCCCCGGTGGATTGCCGGGAGAGGTACAGGCTATTTCCTTGGCCCGACCAAGCCGGAAAAGAAATAGGCCCAGGTGCCCGCCATGCCGATCGCGCCGCTCGCCAAAGCAATCAGAAAATCGGAATCCCCCGAATAGGCGAAAATCACGATATAGACGGCCACTGCGACAAGAACCCCCACGACATGGGGGATCGACCAGTGCGGCTTATTCTTTGGGGAATCCTCGCTCATGAGGACCCTTATATCAGTGCATCATGAAAACGGGAATCTTTGCGTGGGACACGATGTGGTCGGTCACCCCGCCGAAGATGGACTCCATCAGCCGGCTATGACCGTAGCCGCCCGCCACCAGCATGTCGAAGCCGCCATTCGCGGCCGTTTCCAGTAGCGCTTCGGCCACGCTACGCTCACCGCGCACGACAACGCGCGCCGTGCACGAAAGTTCGCGCAGCGCCAGATAGGCCGCCAAATCTTCCACGCTACGCCCCTGCTGCGAGCCGTTCTGGACGGATAAAATCTCGATGGCCTCCGCCTTCTCCAAATAGGGCATCGCCGCCATCAGCGCGTGGGCGCAGGCAACACCGCCATCCCATCCCACCGCCACCCGCTTGCCGATCTTGTCAGCCGCCATTCCGGCCGAAAGCAGAACCGGCTGCTCGAGCTTTGTCAGTGTGCGAATGAACCCGTCCTGAATCTCAGGGTCGTCGGTTTCGCGGATCGGAGGAAACACCACGAGATCGCAAAGCCGCGCCGCCCGGTCCAGCGCGCGCGGCAAATGCCCCGTCATTTCCTCATAGGACACGGTCACGCTCTGCGATTTTTGGGGCGAGCCGATGATGCGAATACCCGCTTCGGCGGCGAGATTGGCGAGCATGCTGCGCGCGGCCTTCGACGCGGCTTTCTCCAAATCGGCGGCCGTGTCGATCAAGTCCTGGATGATGTCGGGCGACAGCGGCAGTTCGCCATAAGGCACCGCCTCGCGCGGATCGACATGCACGAACAACACGACCACATGGGCGTTAAACGGTGCGGCGGCGGCGAACGCCGTGGTGAGCGCGTGGCGATCACGCGCCGCGCCCGCGACGGGCACGAGAATTTTGACGAACGACATGGCTCCTCCTGCGGCGGCGCCTTTTTCGACGCTCGACAGCAAAACCCACTGGGCAGGCGGACGCATTGAGACTTGTCAATTATGGCGCGCCGCCGACCCCGCTTCTCAGGCCTCGCCCTCGGCAATCGCCTTGAGACCCGCCAGGTCGCGAATCACGATTCGCCGCCGGCTCGGTGTTGCAATGATATTCTGACGCTTGAGTTCGCTGAGGGCCCGGCAAGTCGTTTCGATCGTCAGGCCCAGATAATCGGCAATATCCTGCCGGCCGAGCGGAAGGTCGAGCGTGTGCTCGCCGTCTGTGCGGCGCTGCATTTCGAGCGCCAGAAAGAATGAGGAAACACGCTCCTTGGCACTTTGATGACCCAGCATGGCAACATGCTGCTCGGCGGCGGCGAGGCTCCTGCTCAGCATGGCCACGCGCTTTTGTCCGAGATCGGGATCGCCCGCGGCCATCTGCGAGATGCATAGCCTTGGACAGCGCAGCGCCACGACCTCGCCCACCGCTTCCGCGGTCGAGGAATATTGGTCGGACAGCTCCATGCCGAAGGTTTCATCGGGCAAGAAAAAATTTACGATCTGGCGGCGACCATCCGCGAAGATTCGCGACAGGCGCACGGCGCCTTCGACGACCTTATAGGAATGGCGCGCTTCGTCGCCTTTGGAATAGATCGTCTCATTGCGGCCGAATTTGACCGTCGCGCCGACCTTATCCATGTCGGCCTTCTTGATGCAGGACTCATCGGTGAAGAAGCGGCAACCATGTTCGCACGCCACCGGGCGCACCAATGCCGCGCTTTCGGACAACGACATGGCCGCACCGCTATCATCTTCTATCTTGCGCTGCATGCCGCCATTCTTTCTTTGCCGCCGATGATAACGCTTCGCGAAGGCATTCTGCAAAGAAAAGCCCGCCGGACGCGTGGGACTAGGGTCCCAGGCCTGCGGCGGGCGTTTGACGTTTCGAACCCTTGGCTCAGAGCAGGAGTGTCGTGCGCACAACACCCGCCGCGCCGGCCAAAGGTGCAATGGTGCAGCCGAGTTCGCGGCACAGCGCCAGCATCATCGCATTTTCTTCCAGAACGTCGCCGAAGATCTCGCGCACACCGAACTGTTTGCCGTAGGCAACAATTTGTTGCATGAGCGCGCGGCCGATACCGTTGCCCTTCAGATCGCTGCGCACAATCACCGCATATTCGGCGCGCTGCTTGTCGGGATCGGCGGAGAAATGGGCAATTCCCATAAGTTCGTCTTCCGCGTCGAACAGGACAAACGCCATCTCGCGGTCGTAGTCGATCTGAGTGAGGCGGGCGAGCAGATTTGGCGGCACGCTTCTAAGCGGGGAGAAGAACCTGAGACGGACATCGTCGGGCTCCAGCCTCTCGAAGAAGCGCATAAACCCAGACGCATCCTGCGGGCGGACCGGGCGCAGGAAAAATTCACCCATGCCCGGAATCGTCTCGCGATGTTCGAGCGCCTTGGGATAAGGCTTGATCGCAAGGCGGCTGTCGCGCGGGCCGGATTTTGGTTTCGCCAACTTAATACGCGCGTCCACCGATACGACGCCCTTGGCGTCGGCCAGAAGCGGATTGATGTCGAGCTCGACAATTTCCGGGAAATCGCACGTTAGTTGCGATAGCCGCACCATGACATTGGCAATGTCGTCGAGCGCCACGGGTGCGCGGTCGCGGTAGCCCTTAAGCTGACGGTAGATGCGGGTGCGCGAGATCATGTCGCGAGCCAGCGTGGCATTGATGGGCGCGAGCGCCAATGCCTTGTCGCCGACCACTTCCACCGATACGCCGCCCTGGCCGAACAGAAGGAAGGGGCCAAACGTGTTGTCGACGGCCATGCCGCAGATCAGCTCATACGCACCGGGCCTGCGAACCATCTCCTGAACCAGGAACCCGTCGATCTTGGCCTTGGGCGCATTCTTGGCGATGCGCACCAGCATTGCTTCGGCGGCAGCTTTGGCCGCGGCCGGATCCTCCAAATTCAGCACGACGCCGCCGACGTCGGATTTGTGCGTGATGTCCGGCGACAGGATCTTGATCACGACCGGTGCACCGAACTCGGCAGACGTTCTGGCGACATCGGTCGGCGTCACGGCCTTGGCGGAGCGCGCAATCGGAATGCCGTAGCAATCGAAGAGTTGCTGCAAGCGCGGCGCGTCGAGCCATACCTGCTCCTCGGCCGTCGCCTCCGCGATAATCGTGCGGGCCTTCTTTTCGTCGGGTGTGAAATTTTCGGCGGCCGAGGGCGGAACTTCCATCAGGACGTTCTGGCCTCGGGCATAGCGCGCCAAATGCATGAAGCCCCGCACGGCCTTTTCCGGCGTCTCATAAGTCGGAATCCGAGCCTGCTGAAACAGCTGGCGCGCGTGGTTGGTTTCTTCGCTGGAGCCGAGCCAATTGGTGAGGACCGGCCGCTCGGTGTGCTTCACCGTATCGATGATGGCCTTTGCACCTTCGAGGCTTGATGCGACGGCTGTCGGGCAATAGAGCACAATGACGCCGTCGATATCGGGAACGTCCGCGATCGTATTAAGGGTTGCGGAGAACCTTTTGCCGTCGGCGTCGCCAATAATGTCGATGGGATTGCCGTGCGACCAGGTGGGCGGCAGAATCGCGTTCAGTTTGGTGGTGGTCTCCGGCGCCAGCTCGGCGAGCGTGCCGTTGAGGTCGGACAAGGCGTCCACCGCCATCACGCCCGCGCCGCCGCCATTGGTAACGATCATCAAACGGTCGCCGGTCACGCGCGGACGCATCGACAATGTCTCGACCGCGTCGAAGATTTCATCGAGATCGAGGGCGCGCAGGATACCCGCGCGCTCGAACGCGGCGTCATACACGGCATCGACGCCCGCCAGCGCACCGGTATGCGAGGCGGCGGCCTTGGCCGCGATGGCGCTGCGGCCGGCCTTGATCGCGATGACAGGCTTGATGCGCGCTGCAGCGCGCGCCGCCGACATGAACTTGCGCGCATTGAATTCGCGCGCATGCGCGACGGCTTCGATGTAGAGCACGATCGAATCGGTTTCCTGATCGACCGCCAGATAATCGAGCATGTCGCCGAAATCGACGTCGGCCTGATCGCCCATCGAGACCAGATGGGAAAAGCCCAGCCCGCGCGTCGAGGCCCAATCGAGCATCGTCGCCACCATGGCGCCGGATTGCGCGACAAAAGCGACCTTGCCTTTGCGCGGCTTGGCTTCGGCGAAGGATGCGTTGATGCCCGCCGGTGTCGAGATGATGCCGATGCAGTTCGGACCCAGAATGCGCATCAGCTTGGGCTTGGCTGCCGCCATCATCTTCTGCTCGAGCGAAACGCCCGATGCATCCTTCATGTCCCTGAGGCCCGCCGTTACCACGACCGCGCCCCTGGTGCCGCGCTCCGCCAGTTCGGCGACGAGGCCGGGCACCGTGTCGGGAGGCGTGCAGATGATCGCAAGATCCGGCGCGATGGGCAGGCTCTTCACATCGGGATAGGCGAGAACGCCATTGACCGAGTTGTGCTTGGGATTGACGGGCATGATCGGCCCGTCGAACCCGCCTTGGAGAAGATTGGCCGCGACCACGGCGCCGACCGATTGGGGCCGCTTGCCCGCGCCGATCAGCGCAATGCTTGTGGGACGAAAGAAGGCGTCAAGATTGCGAATGGACATGTGTCACTTTCTCGAAGATTTGAAGTTCCTGTTAAACCCGCGGCCGTTGCATTGCCACTTGTCAGTGTGGGCCGAATTGTCTCGCCACCGTGTCACGCACGGTTTGCAGGTGACGTGCGACGACGTCACTGCGAATACCAGGCACGATGCCGCCGAAATGCACATGATCGACAATTTGCAGGCCGCACACAGCCGCAACGTGGTCGTCGAACAGCGCGCGAACGGCTTCTAAGGCCCCGGTTTGCTTCACCCATTCGGTCGGTGCCCCCGAGGAAGTGAAGCTGATCAATTTGCGCCCGCGCAGCAGCGGCTCGCTGCCATTTGTGCCTTTTCCATAGGCAAAGCCCATCCCAAACACGCGATCGAGATAGCCCTTCAACATGGCCGGCGGGGCGTTCATCCAGAAAGGATAGAATAAGGCAAAGACATCGACATCACGCAGCATGACGCGCTCGCCGACGACGTCCGCGCGCGGCGCAAACCCGGCGGCCGTCGGAATTTCGTCTGCGCGCAAGCAAGGATCGAACGCCATGCCATAGAGATCGCGCATGATTGTTTTGTGACCGAGGCCCTCGACGGCCTCGCCATAGGTCAAGGCCAGCGACGCCACGAAACTCTTCGGATTGGGGTGGGCGACAATCAGGGCATGTCGCATCGCGGTTTCCTGTTTTGCAATCATTCTGAAAGAGCCTCGCCACGCGTGCGTTGCGCAATGTCAGAATGTCCAGGGCCCATTCGAGACCAAAAAACCCATGATTTGCATGCGTAATTACACCTACCGCGTCAATCGTGCGATGCAAGAGAGCACCTGGCGGCGTAGAATACGAGACGCAAGATCGCCAAAATCGGCCGGCGAGCGTGCCGCCCCCTGCGGGGACGTGCCGGACCGGCGCCGGATGTCCGGCTCAATGCCCGACTTGGCTATTGTTCGCGTCGGTAGATCGTATAAAACTTAACCTTTCACAGTCAGGATTGGTGCCATGGCAAACGAAGACGTAAAGAAGCTGTCGGACGACATGAGCGAGTTGAAATCCGATTTCGCGCGCATCGCGGAGACTTTGGCAGACCTTGTTCGCGCTCGCGGACAAGAAGCGGCCTCCAAATTCCAGGGCAAGGCCGAGGACACCTGGTCCGACGCCAAACAGACCTTCGACGGTGTAAAGCAGAAGATTCACGACGAGCCCGTAACGGCGACGCTGGCTGCATTCGGCATCGGATTGGTGCTCGGGATCGTGCTGTTCGGCGGTCGGCGCTAATTCGGCCGAAGGATCGTTCGGATGAGAGACCTGCCCATGCGCATTGCGATCATGGCCGCGGCGCTGCTGGTTGCCGCGGTCGGCATCAGTGCGACGGTCGTGTTTTTCTGCCTGGCGCTCTACAACGCCTTGATGACCGTGCTATCGGCGCCTTTGGCCGCATTGAGTACGGCGCTCATCATTTTTGTTCTCTCGATCCTTGTGATCCTGCTGGGCAAGGCTTTGTCCAACCAGTTCGCCCGCAGGGCAAAGCACGCGCGCGCCAAACGCGGTGGCACCGCCAATGCCTTCAGCGCGGAAATTGGGAGAATGATGGGAGAGAGGGCGCAAACCTTCGTCAACGAAAAGCCGCTTCTCTCCTTGATCGTGGCGCTGATCGGTGG
Organism: uncultured Alphaproteobacteria bacterium; assembly: GCA_963849895.1. Lineage (GTDB taxonomy): Bacteria > Pseudomonadota > Alphaproteobacteria > Micropepsales > Micropepsaceae > Rhizomicrobium. The sequence continues at coordinate 182,160 of CAWKIU010000019.1, read as the reverse complement.
GTTCGCAGTGGGAGCCAACCCCAGATTGCGTGCCTTCCTTGAGACGATCCTGAAGAGCTGAATGAATTCGAGTCCGAAATGAGCCGCCGCCGCATCGCCCTTATCGGCCTTGGCATGGCCGTCACGCCCCACGCCAAGAGCCTCGTCGACCTGCAAGACCGGGTCGAAGTCGTCGCGGCGATGAGCCGGAGCGAGGGGCGCCGCGCAGCGTTTGCCGCGCAATTTCCCTTTCCATTGACCGGCGATCTCAGCCGCATCATCGACGACAAGAGCATTTCCGCCGTCGGCGTGCTCACCCCGCCCAATACGCATCTGGAAATCGTCGCGGCGTTGGTGCGCAGCGGCAAGCATGTGCTGCTCGAAAAGCCGCTGGATATCACCACCGAACGCGCCGAAGCGCTTGTCGAGGCTGCAAACCAGGCCGGCGTGAAAGTCGCCGTCATGCTGCAACATCGCTATCGCGCGGCGGCCATGCGGCTTGGTGCCATCCTGGCCGATCAGGGGCTGGGAAAGATCGTCTCCTGTTCGACGCGAATCCCGCTGTGGCGGCCGCAATCCTATTACGACGAGCCCGGACGCGGCGTGAAAGCGCGCGATGGCGGCGGCGTGCTTCTTACCCAGGGCATTCACACGCTCGATTTGATGCTCAGCCTGGCGGGGCGGGTTGACGAAGTTTGCGGCTATGCCGTGACCAGCGCTGTGCACCAGATGGAAACCGAAGACCTCGCCTGCGCCGCGGTGCGTTTTGCGAACGGCGCGGTGGGTACGATTGAGGCGACCACGGCGGCTTATCCAGGCGGGCCGGCGCTCATCGACTTCATCGGGACAAAAGGCACCGCCTCTCTCGCCGGGACGGCGTTGTCGGTGCGCTGGCATGATGGAGCGCGCGAAGACTTCGCCGCGGAAGAACCGACCGGCGGCGGCGCCGATCCCATGGCATTCCCGCACGATCACCATTTGGCCGCGTGGCGCGACTTCCTGGACGCCATCGACGAAGACAGAGAACCGCTTGTCTCGGCGCGCGAGGCGCTCAAGGTTCACAAGGTGATTGACGCTTTGATTGCGGCAGGCACATCCGACGCCAAGATCAAAGTCGCCAATTAGACGTCCGACAAACTATTGCGGCGCCGGTCCCTGCGTGACTTGCACGATGTCGCCCGGGCGCATCCATTTGGCAAAGGCCGCTTGGATGTCCGCCGGACCAAGATCGATATAGTGCTGTGCGGCGATGCGCGGTTCGTCGAGCGGAAGATCCAGTTCCTGTCTCGACAAGAAACCGGACGCAATGTCGTCGATACCGGACTCGCTCAGCGGGATGCGCCGAAGGGTCAGCGATTTGACCCGTAGCAGCTCCTCCGCCGTGACTGGTGCGGTTTGCATCGTCTTCAATTCCTGGGTCGCAATTTTGGCCGCCTTGCTGACATTATCTGGATCGCAGGCAAAATAGATGTAATAGAGGCCGCGCGTTCGTCCGGCATCGACCCCGGCGCCGACCGAGTAGACGAGCCCCGTGTTTTTCCTGAGATCGATGCTCAGCCTGGTCGAATAGAACCCGCCGCCCAGCACTTCATTGCCGAGATTGAGCGCATAGTAATCGGGATCGGAACGCTTGAGCGCCAGCGTATAGGCAAGCACGACATTGTCCTGCACCCGGCTAGCATCCGGCACAGCCACCGATGCTCCATGATTGTCAGGTTCCGGCGGAAGGTCGGTGTCCGGCTTTGGCCCTTCAGCCGTCCAAGCGCCGAAATATTTTTCGACTTCCGCCTGTGCCTTTTCCGGCGTGATGTCGCCGATCACCACGATGGTGGTGAGATCGGGACGGAACACATTTTTGTAATAAGCGCGCACATCGTCCAGCGTTAGCGCGGCCACGCTTTCGCCGGTCGATTCGCGCAGGCTGGGATCGCCCGGCGGATAGAGTGCGCTCACCATCGAACGATGCACGATATAGCCGGGGCTCTTGTTTCTGGCCGCAACCGACTGGGCAATCTGCGGTTTGATTGCGTCGAGCGCCGGTTCGAGCAGGGCGGGATGCAGTTCATGATCGGCGAGGAGTTCCATGCCGCGGTCGAGATTTTGCGACAGGGTCTCGAGCGAAAAATCGGTGCCCGCGCGCTCGTCCGCACCGATCGCTTCGACCGCCTTTACAAAGGCGACGCGGTCGAGATGCTCCGTGCCGAAACCGAGCATGGGACCAAGCAGCAACGCCACGCCGTCCTTGCCGGGCGGCGTTTCGGTCTCGGAGCGATTGCGGATATGGCCAAAGACGCTCACCGTGCCGCTGACCTGCTCCGGCTGCACAATCAGTGTCAGCCCGTTGGGCAATGTCGAGACCACCGGATGCAGGGTCGCGGCAGGCACGGCGAGACGCGCGAGCGCGGCGTTGGCCCAATCGGGCAATTCGGTGGGCTTGGCCTCGCCGAGCGCGATGGTTTCCTGTCCGCCGAAGCCCGCCGAAGCGACCGGCTTGCCGGAGCCTTGCGGCAGCAGAAGCGCGGAAATGGCGTGGTCGAGTTTCAAATATTTTCGCACGACACGGTTGACGTCCGCCACGGTGACTTTGTCAACGCGCACCAAATCCTCTTCGGGGGAATGCAGCCCGTAAAGCGCAATCGCGTCGGACCAGGCCGATGCCAGACCCGCGATGGAGTTCTTCGCATCTTCGGTCGAGCGGCGCTGGCGCAGCTTGGCCGCCGCCACCAAATCTGCCGAAACGCCAGATTTGGCAACCTTTTCCAGGATCGTGCGAATCTCGGTATCGACCGTTTTGGCATCGATGCCGGGGGGAAAGCTCACCGCCGCATAGGCAAGTGCCGCCTTGGGTAACGGTACGAGCGAGAATTCGGTTGCAAGCGCTTTGCCCTGCGGCACCAGCCCATAGAGTTCGGAGCGCTGGTTCGCCAGCACGTCCGCCAGCACTTCAAGCGCGGGAAAATCGGGACTGTCCAGACCGGGCATTCGCAGCGCGACCACCTCAGTCGCGTTGGGGTAATCCGAATCGATACTGAACGATTGCGCCGTCGCGGGCTTGAACGCCATTTTGGGGCGATTGGGCAGCTTCTTGGCCTTGATGGCACCGAATAGCGCCTTCACCTGTGCCAATGTCGCATTGGGATCGACGTCTCCGACGATGACCAAAATCGCATTGTTCGGCGCATACCAACTGTCGTGAAAATTCTTCAGCATCGCCGCGGTCGTTTTGTCGAAGGACGGGCGCGTGCCCAGCGCATCATGTTCGTAAGGCGAGCCGGCGAAAAGTATCGCCCGCAATTTTTCATACATCTTGTAGCCGGGACTGGAGATGTCCTGCGCCACTTCCTGCTCGATGGCACCGCGTTCTTTATCCCAATCCTGCTCGTCGGCCAGGACGCCTTGCATTCTGAGCGCTTCGATGTGGAGCGCGACGTCGATATCCTCGGACGGCACCGTGTAGAGATATTGCGTCAGGTTCTCGCGCGTATTGGCGTTGAAATCGCCGCCCATCACGCTGCCGATATTGGCCAGCTGATCGGCCGTGAGGCCGGGACTGCCGCGAAACATCATATGTTCAAGCGCATGCGCCGTGCCGGGGAAACCCGCGGGCGCCTCGTCCGAACCGACAAGATAATTGACAGACGTGGCAACCACCGGCGCGAGCCTGTTGCGCACAATGACGACCCGCAATCCATTGGCGAGGGTCGCACGCAGCACGTCACCGCTGGGTGCGCCCACCGGCGTCCCCGCCGCGGCAGCCGGCACAACAACGAAAAGAAAGAGCGCAAAAATTCGCGCGGAACGTAAGATTGTCGCAATATGATCCATGGAGCTATCCGTGCCTTCCCCGATTTGCGCCGGACCGCGATCCTGGCGCATTCGACGTCCGAAACCAAGCATCGAAATTGCGCGATTGGTGCACGCGCGATTACAAAGTTGCGAGAATGTCATCATCACCCCCCAGGAGTGCTGCAAAGCTGGCACTACAGTGAAGAGACGAGCGACATGTCCCCCGCACATGGTATGTTTGCCGGCCACGAACTGACGACGATGCATCGTCTTCTGCGCTTTGATTGATCGCAAATTGTGCAAAGCCATTCGTGACGGATCGTCGCGTTTGCAGCGGCATACGTAGCACTGCGCATAGCGCCCGCGTGCTCGTTCGCGCTTCAATGGCGAAACGCGATGCGCCTGATTTTCGCCGAGATACTTGATGCAAGTCATGTTTCGACGGCAGGCGGCATGGCAGAGGTGCCGATGCGATGCAGCCACATGCGAACCGTTCGCGGTACGATGAAGATACGGGCGCAGACTCGGCGCAAATTTATGCCTGCGCGCGCAATCGGCGCGACACCATGTACCACAGAATTTCGGTCAACCCATCGCCTATACACCGCGATGTGGTTCCTCCGGTTGACGCCTCATCGGCGTTGCCGCTTCCCACAAGCGCGCGCCGGTTCGGAACGCCGAAACTGACAAGAATGAGTTCATCAACTCGGGTAGCTGAAAAAAGAGCGAACGCGGCGCCCTAGGGGGATCCGCTCACGTCCGAGTTCAACAGGAGGCGACATGCTTCAGATTCGAATTCACGGCCGCGGCGGCCAAGGCGTGGTTACGGCTGCGGAAATGTTGTCCGTTGCCGCGTTCCTCGAAGGCAAGCATGCGCAAGCCTTTCCGAGCTTCGGTTCCGAACGGACCGGCGCGCCCGTCGTTTCCTTCTGCCGGATCGACGACAAGGAAATCCGCATGCGCGAGCCGATCATGGAACCGGACGTCCTAATCGTGCAGGACCCGACCTTGTTCAAAGTGGTCGACGTGTTCCAGGGCATGAAGCGCGACGGCTATCTTTTGGTGAACTCCCATAAGAGTTTTGCCGAACTTGGCCTGACCCAGGCGGTAGCAAAACTTCCCCCCGGACATGCGCGTGTCGTCGCGGCATCGGAGATCGCGGTGAAACATTTTGGACGGCCGCTGCCGAACGCCGTTTTGCTCGGCGCTTTCGCCGCGCTGTCCGGAACGGTTCAGCTGCAATCGGTCGTCGCCGCCATTCGCGAGGCGTTTGCCGGAAAAATTGGCGAGTCGAACGTTGCCGCCGCGACAGAGGCCTTCGAGGCCATCGCGGGCGCGGCGGTTGCGGCCTGAGGGAGATCTGGAATGCTAAAACAAGTTGAAGGTTCGATTTCGACGGCCGAGGCGATTGGACTGTGCCGCCCGGAAGTCATTTGCGCCTATCCGATCACGCCGCAGACGCACATCGTGGAAGCGTTGGGCCGGATGGCTCGCACGGGCGAGATGAAGAATTGCGAGTTCATCAATGTGGAGTCCGAATTCGGCGCGCTGTCCGCGTGCATCGGCTCCTCGGCCGCAGGCGCGCGGACCTACACCGCCACGTCGAGCCAAGGGCTGCTGTTCATGGCCGAAGCCGTCTACAACGCCTCGGGCATGGGCCTTCCCATCGTGATGACGCTGGGCACGCGGGCGATCGGTGCCCCGATCAACATCTGGAACGATCATTCGGACGCGATGGCAATGCGCGATGCCGGCTGGCTGCAGGTGTTCGCGGAAACCAATCAGGAAGCCGTCGACCTGCACATTCAGGCCTTCCGGCTCGCCGAAGAGATTTCGATGCCGATCATGGTCTGCGTCGACGGCTTTATCCTGACCCACGCGGTGGAACGGGTCGACGTTCCCAGCCAAGCCCAAGTCGATGCCTTCGTGCCGCCCTATGATCCGGTGCAGGTCGTCGATCCCAAGGAACCGATTTCCATCGGCGCCATGGTCGGGCCCGATGCGTTCACCGAAGTCAAGTATCTGCAGAACTACAAGCAGGGCTTGGCGCTCAAGCTGATCCCCAAATTGGCCGCCGAGTTCAAGGCGCAGTTCGGGCGCGACTCTGGCGGCTTGCTGCGCACCTATCGCACCGAAGACGCCGAGATGGTTGTGGTCGCCATGGGCTCGGTCAACGGAACGATCAAAGACACCATCGACGACATGCGCGACGAGGGTTTCTCCATCGGTCTGGTGACGGTGGTTTCCTACCGCCCCTTCCCGACCGACGAACTGCGCAAGGTTTTGACCGGCGCCAAGCAAGTGGTCGTGGTCGATAGAAGCTTTGCCATCGGCATGGGCGGACAGCTTGCCGGCGATGTCGATCACACCATGCGCAACATCGAAGGCTCGCCGCATGCGCTTTCCTGCATCGCCGGGCTCGGCGGACGGCCGATCACCCGCTCCGCACTGCGCACCATGTTCCTCAAGGCCAAGAATGAGCCCTGGGAAGGGATGCAGTTCCTCGACCTCAACGAGAAGGTCATTGCAACGGAAATCGACCATATGGGCTCGATGCGCCGTTCGGGCCCGATCGCCGAGAACATTTTGCGCCGTGTATCCGCGCCTCCCGCCGAATAAGGACATTCGACAATGGATGATGCAGTAAAAGAACTGGAACCGACGCAAAAGCTGAAGTTCTATCAAAAAGGCACCTTCACCGTCGGCAACCGGCTGGTCGCCGGCTCCGAACGCACGGTGCAGGCTTCGATCGACCGCTCCAACGCCATCACTTGCGGCCATCGCGCCTGTCAGGGCTGCGGCGAAGCGCTCGGCGCACGCTATGCCGTTGACGCGGCGATGCGGGCCACCGACGGCAATCTCATCGTGGTCAACGCCACGGGCTGCCTGGAGGTGTTCTCGACGCCCTATCCCGAGACGGCCTGGCAGGTCGCCTGGGTGCATTCCTTGTTCGGCAATGCCGCGGCTGTCGCCACCGGCGTCGCCGCCGCGATGCGCGTCAAAGGCCGCAAAGAGGTGCGTGTTTTCGCCCAAGGCGGCGACGGCGGCACCACCGACATCGGCTTCGGCTGTCTGTCGGGAATGTTCGAGCGCAACGATGACGTGCTCTATGTCTGCTACGACAATGAAGGCTATATGAATACGGGCGTGCAACGCTCCTCCGCCACGCCGCCGGCCGCGCGCACCGCGACCACCGACGTGGTCGGCAAAGAGCCCGGCAACGTGTTCGGCACCGGCAAGAGCGTGCCGCGCATCGCCATCGCGCACGGCATTCCCTATGTCGCGACCGCCACGGTGGCGGACCTTCACGACCTGGAGCGCAAAGTCACGAAAGCCATGAGCATTCACGGCGCGCGTTACATCCATGTCCATGTGCCCTGCCCGCTGGGTTGGGGCTCGCCGTCGCACGACACAATCCGCTTGGCGCGTATGGCGGTCGAATCCGGCTTCTTCCCGGTCTACGAAGCCGAACACGGTGTCGTCACCGGCAGCCGCAAGATTCGCCACCAAATCCCCGTGGCCGACTATCTCAAGGCGCAGAAGCGCTTCGCACATCTCTTCAAGGGCGGCCTCGATCCGCGTGTGGAGCGTCTGCAGGAAATCGCCGATCACAACATTGCAGAGTACAATCTGCTCTCAACCGAGGGTAATGTCTGATGTCCGATCATCCCTTTGCCATTACGCTCGACGTCGGCTCGAGCCTCGCCAACCAGACCGGTTCCTGGCGCGCCGAGCGGCCGCTCTATGTCGACCGGCTGCCGCCTTGCAACAATGCCTGCCCCGCCGGCGAGAACATCCAAGGTTGGCTGTTCCACGCGGAATCGGGCGACTACGAAGCCGCTTGGCGCGTTCTGACGGTCGACAATCCGCTGCCCGGTTGCATGGGGCGCGTCTGCTATCACCCGTGCGAAAGCAAGTGCAATCGCGCCGAAGCGGATAGCGCGGTCGGCATCAATTCCGTCGAACGCTTTCTCGGCGACGAAGCGATCCGGCAAGGCTGGAAGTTCGCCAAGCCCGCCGTTGAAACCGGCAAGCGCGTGCTTGTGGTGGGCGCCGGACCCTCGGGCCTGTCGGCGGCCTATCATCTGCGCCGCATGGGACACACCGTTGTGCTTCAGGACGCCGGCCCCAAGCCGGGCGGCATGATGCGTTTCGGCATCCCCAAATACCGCCTGCCGCGCGAAGTGCTCGACGCCGAAGTCCAGCGCATCGTCGACATGGGCGTCGAGCTGAAGCTCAATGCCAAGGTGGACAACGTCCTCGACACGAAGAAGGCGGGCAAGTTCGATGCGGTGTTCCTGGCCGTTGGCGCCCATATCGCCAAGCGCGCCTTTATTCCCGCCGGTTCCGCTTCCAAAATTCTTGATGCGGTTGCGGTGCTGCGTTCCATGGAAGGCGAGGACAAGCCGCTCCTCGGCCGCAAGGTTGTGGTCTATGGCGGCGGCAATACCGCGCTGGACGTCGCGCGCACCGCCAAGCGGCTGGGCGCCACCGAGTCCATCATCGTCTATCGGCGCACCCGCGCGAAAATGCCGGCCCATGATTTCGAGGTGGAAGAGGCTTTGGAAGAAGGCGTGATGATGAAATGGCTGTCCACCATCAAGCGGATGGATGACGGCCAGATCACCGTCGAGAAGATGGAACTGGACGACAAGGGCTTCCCCCAGCCGACCGGAAAGTTCGAAACTCTGGAAGCCGATTCCGTCGTGTTGGCGCTTGGCCAGGACGTCGATCTCGGCCTGCTTGACGGCGTACCGGGCCTTGCGATCAAGGACGGTGTGGTCGAAGTCGGCCGCAACATGATGACCGGCGCCGAGGGTATCTTCGCCGGCGGCGACATGGTCCCTTCCGAGCGCACTGTAACGGTGGCCGTGGGCCACGGCAAAAAGGCCGCTCGCCACATCGATGCCTGGCTGAACGGGAAAATCTATCAGCCCGCCGAAAAGCACGAGATCGCAACCTTCGACAAGCTCAACACCTGGTACTACAGCGATGCGCCAGGAACGGTGCGTCCGGTGCTCGATACCGTGCGCCGCCAGACCACGTTCGAGGAAGTGGTCGCGGGTCTGGACGAAAGCAATGCGCTCTACGAAGCGCGGCGCTGTCTTTCCTGCGGTAATTGCTTCGAATGCGATAATTGCTACGGCGTCTGCCCCGACAATGCGGTGATCAAGCTTGGCGCAGGCGACCGCTTCCGCTTCAACTATGATTATTGTAAAGGTTGTGGGGTGTGCGCGCAGGAATGTCCCTGCGGGGCTATCGTGATGGTGCCAGAGGCAACGTGAAGCCAAAAACTCGGGAACAAACCACTGAATCGCTTCGCAAAATCATCGAAGCGCGCGCCTATGAATTGTGGGAACGTGACGGCCGTCCAAACGGCCGTCACGCCGCACACTGGCTCCAAGCCGAAGCCGAGATTCTGAACTTGGCTTCGGTGCCGACGCCCGCCCCCAAAAAGGCGAAAATCGCCCCCAAAGCCAAGGCGGCCCCGAAGACCAAAGCAGCGCCGAAAGCTAAGACGGCGCCCAAGGCCAGCGTCAAATCAAAACGCAAATAGCGCGGCGCCACTATCGATCTTTCGCGCCGTCGAGCAGCTGCAGCCTTGTCGCTTGCAAGCGATGGATCAAAATCGGCATGAAGCGCTTCATCATCTCATAGCCGAGATCGTGGTCGGCTTCGCATTTGCCGCGTAGGCACGTTGCGTCGAGCGAAATGGCGCACACCAGATCGAGCGCCTTGGCGTCGAAACCCCAGCGATATGGCGGCACAAGCCAGGAAGCGCCGACCACTTCGTCTTCGCCAAGAGTTTGGATTGTCATCTCGCCTTGCGGAGTGCCGAGCATGAGACCGACCCGGCCCTGACGAAGCAAATAAAATTGATCGGCGGGCTCTCCGGCGCGAAACAGATATTGGCCAGCCTCAAAGCGCACATTCTTGGCGCAGCCCGCAATCAGGTCGGTGAAGCTCTCATTGATGCCGGCGAAAAACGAATGTTCGCGCACAACGCGCCCTAGACCTTCCATATCGGTCTCCCAGCGCTTTCGCGCTCTTTTTCTGTCCAATCAATTCTAATTTGTCGGACTGCGCCAAGCAAGGACACACTCGCATGGCTTGGCGCGCTCTGCGTCATTTTGCGCGTTCGGCGGCGATCGCCGACATCGTGCCACACAGATGGGAGTTGCCGAGCAATGTGCTGAGCGTTTGCGGCAGTCGACGGCGCCAATTGGGATATTGCGTCGTGCTTCCGGGCAAATTCGCCTGATACGCCACACCGGCCAAATCGTCGATCTGCGCCATGAACAAAAAGCTTTTCGTACGCGCGAGATAGAGGTGCACGGCTTCGACGAGCGCAGGCGTCCAGTTGAACGAGCCTGTATCCTGCGGCGAAGCACCCTGCGGCAACAGCCCCTCCTCCGCAAGCGCCTGAAGCACCATGCGCCGTTCGTCGGTTCGCGCGCCTTTCGCCTGTGTCTCCTCCTCGGGGGATTTGAACAAGCCCAGTTCGGCTTTTGCCGCGATGTCGTCGCCGTCCCAAAAGCCGCGCAAGGTCGCAAGATCATGCGTCGACACCGACACAGAGGCGAGCGGGGGATATTCCTGAGGCTTGCGGAACCGATCGTGCTCTCGCTCGAAATAGAAAACCCGGCACGACAATACGCCGGCATCGGCCATGCGTTCGCGAAAGCCGGCTGGGACGGTCCCAAGATCTTCGCCAACCAGGAGGCAGCGATGGCGCTGGCTTTCCAAAGTCGCGACGGCGAGGATTTGATCGAGCGGGAAGCGCACATAAGCGCCCTGCGCCGGCTTGGCGCCCACGGGAATCATGAAAAGGCGCTGCCAGCCCATGACATGGTCGATCCTGAGCGCGCCGGCATGGCGCATATTTGCCCGCAGCAGTTCGGAGAAAAGGGAAAAGCCATCGCTCGCGAGCCGCAGCGGATTAAGCGGGACCACGCCCCATTCTTGTCCGGCTTCGTTGAAGGGGTCGGGCGGTGCGCCGACGCGCGCCGAGCCCGCGAACAGCTCCTGATGGCTCCAATGATCGGCGCTAGCGGCGTCTACGCTGACCGCAAGGTCGTTGTAAAGCCCGACCGCCATGCCGCCGCGGCGCGCAACGTCGGCGGCGGCAGACAGCTGTTCGTCGCACTGCCATTGCAGATATTTGAAAAACGAAATGCGGTCGACGAGACGACCGGCAAGCTCCCCCATGAGCACGAAGCACTGATCGCGGTAAGGCGACGGCCAACGCGTCCAATCATGCGTTTGGAAATGTTCGCTGAGCGCCTGAAACGTCGCGAAGCGATCCAGCCCGGCGCCGCAGCGTTCGACATAGTTGCGAAATTCCTCGCCGCGGCGAGTCAGCTGGGCGACATGATTGGCCGCAAAGCTACGATAGAGACATTCCAGAACGGCGATTTTGACCCGCGCGACGGTCGAGTAATCGACCAAAGCCGCATCGCGCGCGATTTGAAGGTCGTTTGCGATTTGCGGCGAGGCCGCAAGCGTTTGCGCTTCGCCCGATTGCGCAAAATCGGCAATGGCAGTCACGTCGAGATAGAGCGGATTGCGGAACAACCGGCTGCAAGGCGAATAGGGGCTGGCGTTTTGCGGCGTGTCGAGAAAAAGGGCATGAAGCGGATTGATCCCCACCGCATCCGCGCCAACGGCCGAGGCGCCCTCGACAAGCGCCTGTAGATGTCCGAAGTCGCCGATACCCCAATCGTTTTGCTGCTTCAGTGCATAAAGCTGCGCCGCCACGCCGAAGCCGCGCCGGTTCGTAAATTTTGGCGGTAGATAACATCGCGCGGGCGCAACGATCAGTTTGGTGGTTGACGCTTCAATGCCATCAAGGTGCAATTGGTGATAGCCGGCGGGAAGCGGGGAGAGCCTCAGCCGTCGCAGCGCCAGATGGGTCTCCCCGAACGATCTTGCGTCCTCGACGGCCAAGTTTTCGGGCGCGCATTCTCCGGTTCGTGTCTCGCCCGTCTCCAGATTTATCGACCATTTGATCGCGCCGCCGCTGGATGCCAGCCGAACCGACAAATCGATGTCGGCACCCTCTCGCGCGGTGATCACCGGCGGCAATGCCTCGCGCCATGGTGCGTCAGTCAGCAGGGCAAGGCTCGCGGTAACATCCCCATCCGTTGCCGCCGCGATGCCGAGCGCCTCCAACAAGGCGCGCATCGTATCGGGCGCCGCCTCATGCTGTTCGCCGCGAATATCCCAATAGCGCGCTTCGATACCGGCCGCGTCGGCCAAATGGCGCAATGCTTCTTGCGAATCCATGGCGAAACGACCTTCAGGTTTCGCCGACAAAGAGGGCGAGAGAATGCGCTTGAAGTTCGAAAATCGCCGACGGCGCAAATTGCGCATCGCCGGGCGCACTTTCCAAAGCCGTATCGATGATGCATTTCCAAATGCGGTCATTCTTGGTGCCGGGAAGCACAAAATCCACCGGCCGCGCCCCGGCATTCATTAGCAAAACGAAAGCGTGCGGATCGAGGCGGCGTTCGTAGGTTTCGGCGTCCATTTCCAAGGTCGCCGCATAGCGCACGCCCATGCAGCGATTATCCGAGGCATTCCAATCCGTCTCAGTCATCTCATGTCCCCCCGGCGACAGCCATTGAATGTCCTTGACGCCGCTCTCGTGGACAGGATCACCCAGAAAGAACGACGACCGGCGAAAGACCGGATGCTGGGCCCGAAGCCTTACCAGACGCTGAACAAAGCTGAAGAAGACGCGATCGCTGTCGAGCTTGGTCCAATCGATCCAGGCAATTTCGCTATCCTGGCAATAGGCGTTGTTGTTGCCGCGCTGGGTTTGTCCGAATTCGTCGCCCGCCAGGATCATGGGGATGCCCTGGGATAGCAGGAGCGTTGCGATGAGATTGCGCCTCTGGCGCTCGCGAAGCCGCGCGACATTTGGATCGTCGCTGGGGCCATCCACGCCGCAATTCCAGCTGAAATTCTCGCCGGAACCGTCGACGTTGCCTTCCTTGTTTGCCTCGTTGTGCTTGGCGTTGAAGCTGACGAGGTCGGCCAGCGTGAAGCCGTCATGCGCGGCGATGAAATTCAGGCTCGCAGTTGGCCTGCGTCTGCTCTGGGCAAACACATCGCTCGATCCCGATATTCTGAAGGCAAGATCGCCCAGGCGGTGAGACTCACCACGCCAGAACCGGCGCACATCGTTGCGGTATCGATCGTTCCATTCACTCCAGCGCGGCGGGAATTCGCCGAGGCGGTAGCCGTCGGGGCCCAAATCCCACGGCTCAGCGATCAGTTTCGTTCGGGCAAAAGCTGGCTCCTGCAGAATACTGGCGAACAGCGGCGCATCGCGCGTGAACTCGCCCTTCGGCCGTCCTGGGCTAACGGCGAGGTCAAAGCGGAAGCCATCCACATGCAAGTCCGAGGCAAAATAGCGCAGCGAGTCCATCACCATCTGCTGGACCCGCGGATGACCGACATTGAGCGTATTGCCGCAGCCAGTGGTGTCGCGATAACGCCGCTTGTTCTCGGCGAGGCAATAATAGGAGGCGTTGTCGATGCCGCGGAACGATAGGGTCGGGCCGAGTTCGTCGATCTCTCCCGTGTGATTGAAAACGACGTCAAGGATGACCTCGATTCCCGCTTCGTGCAGGGCCTCGACGGTCAGACGAAAGTCCTCCGCCTCGCCGTTTGCCAAATAACGCGACTCAATCGCGAAGAAATTGATCGGATTGTAACCCCAGTATTCATGCAGACCGTTTTGCGCCAGCGCCCGCGTCGTCGCAAAGGCATGCACCGGCAAAAGCTCCACGGCCGTTATGCCAAGCTCGCCGAGATGACGGATGATCTTGGGATGCCTGAGCGCCGCTGCGGTGCCGCGGATATTCTCGGCGATCGCAGGATGGCGCATGGTGTAGCCGCGCAGGTGCATCTCATAGATCACGCTGTGCGAACGCGGCGTTTGCGGCCGCTTATCGTCGTCCCAGGTCGCGATGGGCGCTGTGACGCGCCCTTTCGGCATGAATGCGGCGTTGTCGCGGGTGTCGAACGATAAGTCGGTGCGCGGATCACCAACCACATATCCGCAATGAATCTCATTCCACTCGCAGGATTTTGTCAGCGCCCGCGCATAGGGATCAATCAACAGCTTATTGGGATTGAAGCGATGGCCATTGAATGGATCGTAAGGGCCGTGGACGCGATAGCCGTAGAGCAATCCCGGCGCGGCATCGGGCAGATAGCCGTGCCAGACCTCATCGGTCCATTCGGGCAGCACCAATCGCGCATCTTCGCGCAGGCCCTTCTTATCGAATAAACAAAGTTCAACCTTCTCCGCATGTGCCGAGAACAATGCGAAATTGACGCCGCCGCTGTCGGGCGTAGCGCCAAGCGGATAGGGCCGTCCTTGCTTGAGCCTCAGCGCGTCCCTCACCACTATGCCGGCTCCAGCACGAGAACGCCGAGCGGTGGCAACGTCAGCGATAGGGAAACAGCCATGCCATGCGCCGGTGCATCATGCGTTTCGATATAGCCGGCATTGCCCGCGTCGCTGCCGCCGTAATGCGTCGAATCCGTGTTCAGGATTTCGCGGTAGCGGCCCGCATGCGGCACGCCGATCCGATAGTCTTTGCGCACGACAGGCGTGAAATTGCACACGACGACGACAAACGCGCCGGGATCCACGCCGCGGCGGATATAGGACAGCACGCTCGCCTCCGAATCGTTGCAATCAATCCATGAAAAGCCCTCCGGCTCGCAATCGCGTTCGTGCAGGGCGGCCCGCTCGCGATAGAGGTGATTGAGATCGCGCACCAGACTCTGCAGGCCGGCATGCAGCGGATCGCTCAGTAGATGCCAGTCCAGGCTAAGATCATGATTCCATTCGCGTTCCTGGCCAAATTCCCCGCCCATGAAAAGCAGCTTCTTGCCGGGCTGCGTATAAAGGAACGCAAAATAGGCGCGCAGATTGGCAAATTTTTGCCAACGATCACCAGGCATTTTGCCCAGCAGCGAACCTTTGCCGTGAACCACTTCGTCGTGCGATAGCGGCAAAATGAAATTCTCATTGAAGGCGTAGAGCAATCCGAAAGTCAGCCGGTCGTGATGGAATTTGCGATGGATCGGATCCTTGGACATATAGGCCAGTGTGTCGTGCATCCAGCCGAGGTTCCATTTGTAGCCAAAGCCGAGCCCACCCAAGTAAGTTGGGCGCGAAACCATCGGCCAAGCCGTGGATTCCTCGGCAATGGTGACCGCGCCAGGGTGGTCCGCATAAACGAGTTCGTTGAGCCGGCGCAGAAAATCGACGACTTCGAGATTTTCGACGCCGCCATGGACATTGGGAATCCACTCGCCTTTTTTGCGACTGTAATTTCTGTAAAGCATCGAGGCGACGGCGTCCGCGCGCAGTCCGTCGATGCCGAATTGCGCCAGCCAGAACAAAGCGTTGGACAATAGAAAGCCACGCACTTCGTTGCGGCCGAAATTGTAGATCAAGGTGTTCCAATCGGGATGGAAACCCTCTTTGGGGTCGGCGTGTTCGTAGAGATGAGTGCCGTCGAAATTCGCCAGGCCATGGGGATCGTTTGGAAAATGAGCGACCACCCAATCCAGAATCACGCCGATGCCCTCGGCATGGCAGCGCTGCACAAAGGCGCGAAAATCATCGGGTGTTCCGAACCGGCTGGTGGGCGCGAACAGTGCCGTCGGTTGATAGCCCCACGATCCGGCAAAGGGGAACTCGCTGATCGGCATCAACTCGATATGGGTAAATCCCAAATCCTTGACATAGGGAACCAGCGTGTCGGCCAATTCGCGATAGGACAGCGAGCGATCACCCTCACTGGGGACATGGCGCCACGATCCCAGATGAACTTCATAGATCGATATCGGCGCGCGGCGGTCGGCGCGCGGCGCACCCAGCATAAGCTGGACTGTCGTTGCCGGGGGCGGTTCCTGGCATACGACCGATGCGGTCTGCGGCGGGTGCTCGGCCTGGAAGGCATAGGGATCGGCCTTGAGCAAAATCCAGCCGGTGCGGGTTTTGATTTCATATTTGTAGCGCGCGCCAGCCATCACGCCTGGCAGAAAAATTTCCCAGACCCCGGCGCCGGGATGGCGGCGCATCGGGTGGCGCCTTCCGTCCCAGCCATTGAAATCTCCCACGACGCTGACCCGCCGCGCATTGGGGGCCCAAACGGCGAAACTCGTGCCTTCCACGCCGTCCAGGACCCGCCTGTGCGCGCCCATTTTTTCGTAGCTGCGCAGATCACTGCCTTCGGCATGGAGATAAAGGTCCACATCGCCCAGGACCGGGCCGAAGCTATAGGCGTCGTCGACGATCTCTTCGTCTGCCCCCAGTTGAAGCTTGAGCCGATAGCGGAAAGGATCGCGCCCGTCGGCGACCGGACCGGCAAAGAACCCTGCATCATGGATGCGAGGCAGCGTAGCCACCACAGCGCCGGTCTCGCGCTCAAGCACGGTCACGCCGGAAGCCTCGGGATGAAAGGCCCGCACCACAACTTCGCCCGTCTTGACGTCCTTGTGCATGCCCAGGGTGGAGAACGGATCGCTTTCGTCGCCGGCAAGGATGGCGGAGATTCGGCGCGAAAGATTACGAGGCTGCGTCACCTGGCCTCGCTCTGACCGTCGCGCGGACGATCCTGGTTGCGAATTTGTGTGACGCGCCGGTTCTTTGACGCACAAAATTCAAAAAAATGTCGATTCTGTACAATGTGCATAGAGACACTTCGTGTTTGAAGAGTAACAATAGCTTTACCATATTAGGATGAGATGGCTTCGGAAAAGGCCGGTGCAAGCCAGTCTCTCCGGACCTACCGACGCTAGTCTATCACCGCGTCGAGGTCATGCGAGGCGTTCTTATGCGAGTGCTATTTGTCACGGCCGAGGCTTTCCCGCTGGCTAAGACTGGTGGTCTCGCGGATGTGTGCCGAGCGCTCCCTCTGGCTCTGGCGCGCCGTGGCATAGATGTGCGGCTGCTGCTTCCCGGCTATCCCTGCGCCTATACACGAATTGAGAAGCCGCGAATTATTGCGAAGCTCGATCCCCTACTCGGCATTTCGGACGCCACGCTGGTCGCGGGAACGCTTCCCGAGACGGATTTGCCCGTGTGGCTGATTGACGCCCCGTCGCTCTATCGTCGCACCGGTGGTCTCTACCAGGACGAGCAGGGACGCGATTGGCCGGACAATGCCCTGCGTTTTGCATTCCTCGCCCATGTCGCTGCCAAGCTCGCGATGGGGCGCACCAAGGTTGCGTGGAAGCCGGACGTCGTACATGCCAATGACTGGCATGCCGGTTTGTTGCCGCTGCTACTCTCCTTCGAAAAGGGGCCAAAGCCCGGCACGGTGTTCACGTCCCACAACATGGCTTTTCAAGGCAATTTCGCGCCGTCTGTTCTTCCCACGACGGGCGTTCCCGAAAGCTGCTTCTCGACCGGGGGAATCGAGTTCTATGGTCAAATGTCCTTCCTGAAGGCGGGACTTGGCTATGCGGATCGGATCACAACGGTCAGCCCCACCTACGCCAAGGAGATTCTCACAACAGATTTCGGCTGCGGGATGGAAGGGTTGCTGCGCGCGCGCGTGGACACATTTTCGGGCATTCTGAACGGAATTGACGACGAACTTTGGAACCCTGCGACTGACTCTCATCTGCCGCGCCCTTATCGCGCCACCGACATTTCGGGCAAGCGCGTGTGCAAGGCCGCCCTGCAGCGCGAACTCAGATTGCCCGTCGATCCCGACATCCCGTTGATCGGGTTTGTCAGCCGCCTCACGCACCAAAAGATGGCTGACGTGATTGGAGCCGCTCTGCCCTGGATCGTCAGCCAGAAGGCGCAGTTTGTCCTTGTCGGTCAAGGCGATCCGGCGATTGAAGCCGTTTTTGCTGCCGCTCAGGAGCACTTTGGCGACAGCGTGGCTGCCGATATTGGCTATGACGAGCCCCTGGCGCACCGTCTTCAGGCAGGAAGCGATATTTTATTGGCGCCGGCGCGGTTTGAGCCGTGCGGGCTGACTCAGCTTTATGCCTTGCGCTATGGGACGCTGCCGATCGTGCGGCGGACCGGCGGTCTTGCCGATACCGTGGTGGACGCGGACACGGCCGCCATTGCCGATCGAACGGCGACCGGTTTCGTGTTTGATGAGCCGACGCTGTCCGGCCTGAAAGGCACCATCAGCAGGGCCCTGGCAATCTACCGCGAGCCATTGACCTGGCGGCGCATGCAATTGCACGCCATGGCACAGGACTTCAGCTGGAACGTCAGCGCGGAGAAATATATCGCGTCGTATCGGGAACTAAGCGCCGTGCCGCCGATTACGATAGAAATGGAAACGCACGACGCAATTCACGAATCCGAAAGACACGCCACAGGCTGAAGGTCTATAATCCCGATGCTCGATATGCGTGCACAAGAAACGAAATTGGGTTGCGAGAATACGGGGGGTGACTGGTTCAACCGATTGGCAGGAGATCGCCATGCCCAACGATACGCAAACCACCCCTTCTGAAGAAGCCATCCGTCTGCGCAGCTACTATATCTGGGAGCGTGAAGGCCGCCCGATAGGCGAAGGCGCCGATCATTGGGCGCGCGCAAAAGCCGAGCTTGAGGCAGAGCTTGAAGCGGAACTCCGCGCCGCATCGGCCGCAGGCGAGTCGAACGCTTTCGTCATGCCGCGCCTGCCGATTTCGACGCCGCCCCGCAAAAGCATGTCCGTCAAAATCGGCACGGACACGGACAAGCAAGTACGCTACGGTTGACAGTCGGCATCATCGCATAGCACCGGAGTCTCACGCAGGCGCGGCGCGCCGGATTGGCGCACCGCTCGCGGGGCATCTTAGCGCTGCCAGGCGATAAGCGGCAGTTCCGCTGGCAATAAGGCGTTGGGATGGTAGGGCACGACGCGCACCGTAAAATCCTCGACCGGGCGGGACCCGGACAATGCGCCGGCATATATATAGCCATTGGTCGACCCGGGAATGGGGTGCTCCTGATGGAGCATCAGCACCTCGGAAGACAAATCCCCTTCCGCATCGGCGAACAGTTCAACGCGCACCGATGACGGCGACACCTCGCCCATATAGACCGGCACCACGAGATGCCATGTCGCATCGCTCTGCGTGACCATTGGCTCGCCGATATGCAGGCCCGACCATCGGCTGTGCAGGGTTCTGGCCCATGCGTTCATCGCCTTGGCCTCGGCGCAGCCATCCTTCAACCGCGAACGGACGACCTTGGCCAGCGGCAGATAGGCGCTCTCGACATAGTCGCTCATCATGCGAGCGCCGCCGAAGGTCGGCGTCAATTTGCCCATGCTTTCGCGAATGCGATTGAGCCAAGCCCGCGGCAGACCCTCGACGTCGCGGTCATAGAATTCGGGAATGATCTTCTGTTCGAGCGTTTCATAAAGGCTGAGGGCATCGCGCTCATCGACATCCTCGGCCGCTCCGCCGGCGCCGTCACCGATCGCCCAGCCGACTTCGGGGGCATAGGCTTCGTCCCACCAGCCATCCAGCGTCGAACAATTGAGCCCGCCATTGACCAGCACTTTCATGCCGCTGGTGCCGCAAGCCTCCCATGGCCGGCGCGGCGTGTTGATCCAGACATCCACGCCCTGCACCAGTTCCTGCGCCACCGCGATGTCATAATCCTGCAGGAACACGACATGGCGGCGGTAACGCGGCTGGCGTCCGAAATTGATCCATTCCTGAATCATTTCCTTGCCGACATGATCGGCCGCATGCGCCTTGCCGGCGACGACGATCTGAACGGGCCGATTGGGATTAAGCAGCAGCTTGCCGAAACGCTCCTTGTCGTTGAGCAAGAAATTAGGACGTTTATATTCGGTAAAGCGGCGCGCAAAGCCGAGGGTAAGAATATTGGGGTCGAGTACCGTGTCCGCCTTTTGGGCGTCTTCCAGGCCAAAGCCCTGTTCCTTGATTTGGCGGGAAAGGTATTTGCGTGCCGTCTGCACCACACGTTGACGCCCTTCGCCGCGCATAGACCATAATTCCTCGTCGGTCACGCCGCTGATGCGTTCGCCGTCCTTGTTGGGCGGAGAACGCCAGCGCCCCTTACCGAGCGCCTTGGTCCAAATTCGATCCGCGCCCGTGGAATCCCAGGTGGGGATATGCACGCCATTGGTGACATGGGTGATCGGCACTTCGCAGGACGGCCAGCGCGGGAAAAGCGGTTGGAAAATCTGCCGGCTGACCTCGCCGTGCAGCCTGCTGACGCCAATGCTCATGGCCGAGCCGCGCTGGGCCAGGAACGCCATGTTGAACGGTTCGTTGGCGTCATTGGGATCGGCCCGTCCGAGCCCCAAAACATCGTCCAGCTTTACGCCGCGCCCAGCCAGGGCGCCTTCCACATAAGGTAGGTATTTGCGCAGCAGATCGGCAGGGAACCGGTCGAAACCGGCAGACACCGGCGTGTGGGTGGTAAAGACATTGCCGGCCCGGGTTGCCCATAGCGCTTCCCAGAAATCGAGATTGGCCTTCAAGGCGAGATGGCGCGCGCGCTCGATGATCGCGAATGCGGCATGGCCTTCGTTGACATGGCAGATCTCAATTTCGGGATGTAGCGCTTCGACCACGCGCCAGCCGCCGACGCCTAGGACGATTTCCTGCATCAGGCGGATTTCCGACCCGCCGCCATAGAGCTTGGCCGTAATGCCGCGGTCAGACGGACTGTTTAGGCCGTCATTGCTGTCGAGCAGATAGAGTTTCACGCGCCCGACAGTCGCCTGCCACACCCTCAACTGAACGGTGCGGCCCGGCAATTCGAGTGCGATGCGCAGCCAGCCATTATCCGGAATAATAACGGGCTCCACCTGCAGCGCCGCCGGCTCGTTGTAGGGGTAGAATTCCTGCTGCATTCCGCTCGAATCGATGATCTGGCGGAAATAGCCCTCCTGATAGAGCAGGCCGATACCGACCACCGGGATGTCGAGATCGCTAGCCGATTTCAAATAGTCGCCGGCCAGAACGCCCAAACCGCCGGCATAGATCGGCAGAGCGGCGCCGAGGCCAAACTCCATACTGAAATAGGCGACGCCGCCCAGCTGTGACGCGCCTTCGGTCGAGTGGAACCATCCTGGCGTGCTTAGATAGGCTTCGCGGGCATCGACGAAGGATTTCATCTTTTCATGAAATTTCTTATCGCCCGCCAACGCTTTCAGCCGGTCGGTCGATAGGCTCTGCAGCACCGTCCAAGGGTTATGCGTACGCGCCCATAGCTGTTCGTCGACATAGGTCCATAGCGCGTCGCCCTCATGGCTCCAGGTCCAGCGCAAATCGAGCGCCACGGAGGCCAGTCCCGCGATTTCACTTGGCAATTGCGGCAGAAGGGGTGCAACCATGATTTTCTTCCGTGCTGATTATTCGAATCGAATCGGTAGCCGATTATCGGTCTACCATGCCTTTGGCGTCACACATCATGACCGCTGATTGAGCGTGCGTGAATGCGCGCATATTAATTATCTCTGATTAAAAAAGTTCCTATCCGCGCAAGGTTTGTGCAACGCGCCCATCCAGTATCTCGTTGGGGCGACAATTTCGCGCGCCGCAAGCAACGGTATCAAAATCCAAACACCGATGTGTCGCTGCGCTGCTTGATTGCGACAGACTTGCAGACATTGGCGGTATTGGCCGCCTGCTTGGCGCCCATTTCATAGAACGCTGTCCTGGGCGCCAAAAACAAAGCCGCTCCATCACCAAGTTTGGCGAGGGAACGGCTTGAAATTTGGCTCGACCATTATGTCGGTAGATTAGAACCGATTGTGCTTGGCGATGAGGCCCTCGCAGAGCTCCTGTTTGCCCGAATGCGGCTTGGGATTGAGGTCCGATTTGATGGCGTGATCGGCAAGCGCCGATAGCGTGAATTCGCCCGACTGAATCTTCTTGCCGAATTCGCCATTCCACCCGGCGTAGCGGTCCTCGCGAATTTTCGCCAGCCGCTTTTCGCCCGTAATCGCTTCCGCCGCCAATAAGGCGCGTGCCAGTGTATCGACGCCGTTGATATGCGCGATATACAGATCGTTCGGATCCACGGATTGACGGCGCAGCTTGGCGTCAAAATTAAATCCACCGGTTGTGAACCCTCCGCCCTGAACGAAGAGCAGCATGGCAGGGGTCATCTCTTGCGCGTTGTTGGGGAACTGATCGGTATCCCAACCATTGCGCGGGTCGCCGCGGTTCATGTCGATGGAGCCGAAAATTCCGTAGGCTTGCGCCGCCGCGATTTCGTGCTCGAAATCGAGACCCGCCAGCGTGGCATGATTGACCTCGATATTGACGCGCACTTCCTTTTCCAGATCGTAGCGCTGCAGGAAGGCATAAACGGCGGCAACATCGCGGTCATATTGGTGCTTCGTTGGTTCGAACGGCTTGGGCTCGATCAAGATGGTCCCTTTGAAGCCGATGCGGTGCTTATGGTCGACCACCATGGAAAGAAACCTGCCATAGTGATCGAGTTCGCTCTTGATGTCCGTGTTGAGCAGCGTGTCGTAACCTTCGCGCCCGCCCCAAAGGACATAGTTCTCGCCGCCGAGCCGATGCGTCGCCTCTAGAATGCAGCGAACCTGCGCCGCCGCAAATGCAAAGACGTCCGGATCGGGGTTCGTGGCCGCGCCGGAGGCAAAACGCGGATGGCTGAACAGGTTGGCCGTGCCCCAGAGAAGCTTGATCTTGGTCTTCGCCATCTTCTCGGCGATCGCCGCCTCGATGCGCTTTAGGCTCGCATCATGCTCGCGCAAAGTATCGGCCGACGCCATGGCATCGACGTCATGGAAGCAGAAGTAAGGGGCACCAAGCCGGGCGAGGAAATCAAACGCGGCGTCGAGTTTCTGCTGCGCCATCTCTTGGGTGATGGTATCGCCAAGCCAGGGGCGCGGCAGCGTGCCGGAACCGAAAATGTCGGCGCCCGGCCAGTTGAAGGAATGCCAATAGCACACGGCGTAGCGCAGCCAGTCGGCCATGGGCTTGCCGAGCACGATGCGATCTTTGTCGTAGGCCTTGAAGGCGAGATCGTTCGTACTCTGCGGCCCCTCGTACCGAATTGGGCCTACGTCGGAAAAGATACTCATCTGGCAAACTCCCTGAAAGATTTTTTTAGGTCTTGATACAGGCTGACAAAGAGCGCCCGCCGGCGGGCCATTTGCTCCTTGAGAATTTCTTCCGGTTCAACAACGCGCGCAACCGGTGGCGCGACGCAGACCACATCGGGATTCTCGCCCGTCAGAGCGAGACGCCCCAAGCGTGCGGCCCCGGTTGCAGCCCCCACTTCGCCACCTTCGCGATAGGTCAAAGGAAGATCAAGCGCCGATGCCAGGATACGCCCCCAATAGGGAAGGCGCGCGCCGCCACCGGTAACGCTGATATTTCCGATTTCGCCGCCGCTTTCCTTGAGCGCGTCCAGCCCATCGGCAAAGGCCAGCGCCACGCCCTCGAGCACGGCATGAACCAGATCGGCACCGGTGGTCTCGGCCGTCAGGCCGAAGAAAACACCGCGCGCGCTCGCATCGTTATGGGGCGTCCGCTCGCCCGAAAGATAAGGCAGATAAATTGGCGACTGCTCGCTGAGCCCGCGTGCTTCAGCAGCGGCGGCGGCTTCGACGACATTCTTGTAGCCGGTGAGTTGCGTCACCCAGTCGAGCGCCGCGGCCGCCGTCAAGATCACCGACATCTGATGCCAGCGTTTCGGCAGACAATGACAGAAGGCGTGCGCCGCCTTTGCAGGATTGGGGCGGAAACGGTCGGTGACGACAAACAACACGCCGGATGTTCCGAGCGACAGAAAAGCCTGACCGGTTGCAACAACGCCAAGACCGACGGCACTGGCGGCGTTATCGCCGCCGCCGCCCGCCACCACGACGCGCGGGACGCCGAGCAAATCCGCCGCCTCGGCACGCAGCTTTCCGGTCAGTGCGTTGCCTTCGACAAGCGCGGGCATGTGCGCGCGATCAAGCCCCGTCGCCTGCAGCATCGCATCCGACCAGTCGCGTTTTGCAACATCGAGCCACAGCGTCCCCGCCGAGTCCGACATGTCGCTGAACTTTTCGCCCGTCATTTTGAGACGCACATAATCCTTGGGCAACAAGACGGATCTTGTGCGCTGGAAAATATCTGGTTCGTGATGCTTGACCCAAAGCAGCTTAGGCGCGGTGAATCCGGGCATTGCAAGATTGCCGGTGATCTCGCGCGAACGCGGCTCCAACCGTTCAAGCTCGAGACATTCTGCTTCCGAGCGACCGTCATTCCACAAGATGGCAGGACGCAGGGGCTGGTCTTGAGCGTCGAGCAAAGTGGCGCCGTGCATCTGCCCGCTCAAGCCGATGGCCTTGACGGCGCGGCGTTCTTTTTCAGGCAAGCCGCGCACAGCCTCGATCGTGGCACGCCACCAAGCATCCGCGTCCTGCTCGGACCACATCGGTCTCTGGCGTTCAACCGTCAGCGGCGCGAAAGCCTGCGCGACCATGTGGTCGGCGCCGTCCATCAAGACGGCCTTTACGCTGGACGTGCCAATGTCGACACCTAAAAACATCGCTCGTAATACCCCTGCTCGCGCCTCCAAAACGGCGGAAACCTGACATTTCCGCATGCGCCAGCGATAGCGTTGTTAGCGTTATCATATAGAAGCGCACGCTGGCGTAAACATGCAAATCGCCGCTCAAGCCCTTGGGAAAATAGCGGTAAACTCGGCACAGTGGGCGATCCTGTCGCAGGCTATATGGTCGCTCATTCTAATGCGCAAGGTCTGTCGTGCGACGTCTGCCGCCGAACACCGAACCGTGCTCATTCGGTGCGTGATACGCCGCCGCGGCGGCTCAGCCGTTTGGCGAGGAAATCGCCCAGCACTTCGACACGCGCCGGCCTTGGGCCACCAGGTGGCGTGACCCAGTGAAGAGCACTGGACGGCAGGGACCAATCGGTGAGAACCGCTTCGAGCTGGCCGCTCGCAATCGCGCTGCCTGCGATGAAATCAGGCAAAACCCCAAACCCCAGCCCCGCGATCAACGCCGGCAGCATCGCATCGCCATTGTTGACGCGCAGCGGCCCGGCGGGCCGGATCGCGGCAATCTCGCCGGACGGGCCCGTGAAGTGCCAGATATCTGGCGTGAGGGCATAGGCGTAGCCGAGACAGGCATGTTCGGCCAGATTTAATGGGTGTTTCGGCCTGCCATGTCGTTCGAGATAGGCGGGAGCCGCCACCAATATGCGTTCCACGGCGCACAAGCGGCGCGCGACAAGCGACGAATCCGGTAGCGCCGCGATGCGCAAAGCGGCGTCGTAACCCTCGCCGACGACATCGACCATCGCGTCGCTGAGGTGCAGATCAACGGTCACTTCGGGGTAGGCCGTCAGGAACTGGGGTATCAGCGGAGCGATGTGCAGCACGCCGAACGACATTGGCGCGGCGAGCCGCACCAGCCCGCGCGGATTCACCGACTGGGCAAGAGTCTCGTTTTCGGCCGCCTCACCCTCCGCCAGGATGCGGGTGGCCCGCTCGGCGAGCTGGCGCCCGGCATCTGTTAGCGCCAGACGGCGTGATGTGCGGTTGAACAGGCGTGTTCCGAGCCGCGTTTCCAGACGGCTGACCGCCTTGGAAACCGTGGCTTTGGAGAGCTTCAGCTCTGCCGCAGCCCCGGAAAATGAGCGCATTTCCAAGACCTTAGCGAAGACTGCTAATCCTTCGAAATCAGGCAGATTTGACATGTCAATTTCGGAAACGATGCATTTCTATAGTTTCTATTTTTAATTCGACCTGCTGTCGATACCTCTGTGATCAATAAATTGAAGGCGACAAGCGCCGAAAGGAGACTTCTATGATCGAACGCAGGCCTTTCAACACGCTGGGCGGAGCCGATCATGGTTGGCTGAAAGCCAAGCATCATTTCTCATTTGCGGACTATCAGAACCCCAAGAGAATGAACTGGGGCAATCTGCGGGTTTGGAACGATGACGAGATCGCGCCGAATTCCGGTTTTCCGCCGCATCCACACGCGAATATGGAAATTATCACCTATGTCCGCACCGGTGCGATCACACACAAGGACAGCATGGGAAATGAAGGTCGGACAAAAGCCGGCGATGTTCAGGTCATGAGCGCGGGTTCGGGCGTGCGTCACGCCGAATACAATCTTGAGGACGAGACGACGACGCTGTTCCAGATTTGGATCCTGCCGACGCGCAGCGGCGGACAGCCGGGCTGGGGCGCCAAGCCCTTTCCGAAGTCGGATCGTTCGGGCCGCTTTGTGACGCTCGCGAGCGGCTTCGAGAATGACAACGACGCGCTGCCGATCCGTACCGATGCGCGCGTTTTGGGCGCGACGCTGAAGGCCGGCGAGAGCGCCGAGTATGTCCTCGGCGAGGATCGTCATGGCTATCTTGTGCCCGCGACCGGGGCCGTGGAGGTCAACGGCTTGCGCATCGATGCCCGCGACGGCGCCGCCATCGAGAAGGTTGCAACGCTGACCGTCAAAGCATTGGAAGATTCGGAATTGGTGCTGGTGGACGCCGCCTGACCGCCGGTCAGTCGCTACAAAGCCAATTTACAAGGAGCCTTACATGGCAAAAGTTCTGGTTCTCTATTATTCGGCCTACGGCCATATCGAGAAGATGGCCGAGGCGATAGCGGAAGGCGCGCGCGAGGCGGGCGCCAGCGTCGATATCAAGCGCGTGCCGGATTTGGTCCCGGAGGAGATTGCGCGCAAATCGTACTACAAAATGGATCAGACGGCGCCGATCGCCAAGATCGAGGATTTGGCAAACTATGACGCCATTATCGTTGGAGTCGGCACGCGGTTCGGCCACATGGCCTCGCAAATGGCCAATTTTCTCGAACAAGCGGGCGGGTTGTGGGCCAAGGGCGCACTGCATGGCAAAATCGGCGGCGCTTTCACGTCTACCGCGACCCAGCATGGCGGTCAGGAGACCACATTGTTTTCCATCATTACCAATCTCTTGCATTTCGGCATGGTCATCGTGGGACTGGATTACGGCCATGCTGGACAGATGACGCTGGACGAGATCACTGGCGGCTCGCCTTACGGCGCCACCACAATCACCGGCGGCGATGGTTCGCGCCAGCCGAGCGAGAATGAACTGGCCGGCGCGCGCTATGAGGGCCGCAAGATCGCCGAGGTGGCGATTAAGTTGCACGGATAACGGAGTTTACGCCGATTTGGCGAGCGATCCTTCATAAGCCATGAGTGCATCTGGAAATGGCGAGAGGGCTCGAGTCAGAACGCCCTGAAGCACCGAGATAGCGAGGCCGTAATTCGTCATCGCGACGGCCTCGTTCTCTGCTTCCGTCAGGCGCGAGAGCATTTCCTGCCGCGTCATCACGCAGCCGCCGCAATGGATCACCAGGCGGAAGTCTTTCAAGTTCGGCGGAAAATCGTGGCCGGCGCAGCTTGATATGTCGAGTTCGCAGCCCGCGAATTGGCGCAGCCAGCGCGGAATTTTGACCCGCCCGATATCGTCTTCCAGCGGATGATGGGAACAACCTTCGGCCAGCAGGATTTTGTCGCCGGGCCTCAGATTGTTGAGAACCCCCGCACCGCGCGCCAGCACGGCAAGATCGCCCTTGTAGCGCGCAAAGAGAATGGAAAACGTGGTGAGCGGAATTGATGGCGGCGTATCGGCAACCACGCGCGCCACGACTTGGGAATCGCACACCACAAGGTCCGGCGGATTTGCGAGGCGCTTCAGGGTGGCCGCATATTCTCTATCTTTCACAACAAGCGCGCTCGCATCATTGTCGAGGAGATCACGCAGACTTTGCACTTGCGGCACAATGAGGCGGCCTTGCGGCGCGCCCAGATCGATCGGCACGACCAGAACCGCCATGCCGCCCGGCGGCAAAAGGTCGCCCAGCAAAGTCGGCGGCGCGGCGAACAGGCTCGGCAGAAGCTGGCGGATCCCATCTTTGAAGGACTGCCGGTAAGATTCTTGAGCGCTGGCGATTGCGTTTCCCGCTATCCACGGAAGGCGCTTGACGTCGAGCAGGGACAGAAAATCCGCCGTTGGTTCTTGCAGATCGGACTTGTTGATCACAACGAGAACGGGGATGGACGCCGCGCGCGCCTCGTTCACCAAAGCATCTTCAAACGTACTCCAGGCATTGGGCGCCACGATGATCGACAGAATGTCCGCGCGCCGGAGCGCTTTTTTGGACTTTTCGATACGGGCCGCGGAAAGCGCCGAAGTGTCGTCCACACCCGCCGTATCGATCAATGTCACCGGGCCGATCGGCAAAAGCTCCATCGTCTTTTCGACGACGTCGGTGGTCGTTCCCGCCAGCGCCGAAGTAATCGCCACGTCCTGTCCCGCCAGCATGTTGAGGAAGGAGGATTTGCCGACATTGACGCGGCCCGCCAGCCCGATATGCAGGCGGCTTGCTTTGGGCATGGAGGGGAAGGGCGATTGCGACATGGATTTGTGTGCCTTTAGCCGTGGCCGAGCTTGATGAGATTGGCGGGCGAGAGAACCTCGTCCACCAGTGCCGCACCGAGCTTGTCGCCAAGGAATGCGCGAAGTGTAAGGGACGGCGCTTGCACCCGCGCCTGGGCGAATTCCTTCACCAGCGTGTCGGCACGCTCGTAACCGATCTGCGGCAGAAAGGCGGTGATGAGCGTCGGGCTATCGCCCAGAAGTTCTGCACAGCGACCGGCGTTTGCTTCGATGGCCGAAACGTGTTCGGCAAATGCGGTTGCCGTTGCCTGCAACAGAGCGATGGAATTGAGCAACGCCCAGGCGAGCAGCGGTAGGAACTCGTTGATCTGCAACGTGCCATGGGCGGCACATTCGCCAATGATGACATCGTTCGTCCGCACCGCAAGGCTTGCTTGCAGAACGGCTTCCATCATCACCGGATTGATTTTGCCCGGCATGATGGACGAGCCGGCTTGCAGAGGCGGCAGCGTAATTTCGCCCAGGAAATGGAGCAATCGAAGATCGCCCGCAATCTTGCTGAGATTGACCGCCGACGCTTTAAGAATCGCGGAAACTTCAACGAAAGCATCGGCATTGGCCGTGGCGTCGATCACATTCTCGCTGCGCGACAGGCCCATGCCCGTCAGCGCGCGAAGCACCTCGATGACGCGGAAGATGTAACGGCGCGGCGCAGTGATGCCGGTCCCGATCGCCGTGCCGCCGATATTGACGAGACGCAGACGCTCTTCGCATTTGAAGGCGCGCCAGCGGTCTCGCGCAATGGCTTCGGCGAAGGCGGAGAATTCCTGGCCGAGCGTCATCGGCACGGCGGCTTGAAGTTCGGTGCGGCCCATCTTGGCGATGGCTTGGAACTGGGTCTCTTTGGCCTGAAAGGCGCCCTGCAGTTTCGCCATTGCCTCGCTGAGCCGGCGCACGCCTGCGATGGCAGCGATACGCAGCGCCGTCGGGTACACGTCATTGGTGGATTGGTGCAGGTTGACGTGGTGCAGCGGGTGAATGCTGGCGTAATCGCC
Source organism: uncultured Alphaproteobacteria bacterium (assembly GCA_963849895.1). GTDB lineage: Bacteria > Pseudomonadota > Alphaproteobacteria > Micropepsales > Micropepsaceae > Rhizomicrobium. The sequence continues at coordinate 152,920 of CAWKIU010000019.1, read as the reverse complement.
CGTAGCTTTGCCCAGATGCTTAAGGGCGAGATTGGCGACGACTTCATTCACATTCATGTTGGTGGAGGTGCCTGCCCCGCCCTGCAGCGCGTCAAGCGGAAAATGCGCCTGCATTTCCGCCCCGCCTTCATAGACCTGATGACATGCGTGAATAATGGCGTCTGCTATCTCGCGGTCCAGATAACCAAGCTCAGCATTGACGAGTGCGGCCGCGTGTTTGACGGTTGCGATGGACGCGATCAACGCCATGGGAACGCGCCGTCCCGAAAATGCGAAATTCTCGAGCGCGCGCTGGGTATGGATGCCCCACAGCGCGCCGGGCGCAATGGCCATTTCTCCCAGGGCGTCGCGCTCTGTGCGGCGCGCCGTGGAAGCTGTGCCGTGATCGGGCGTCATCAGACGCTGCTCCGTTCCTTTGCCCGCCCTTTGCGCTTTAGCGCATGGACGGAATCGCCCCATGCGTTAAGCCCGACCTTGCGGCCGGCAAACTCGATGCGCATGCCAAGGCAGGATAGGCACGCCTCGGCGTTCTCCTCTAGACAGGGTTTTCCCGGATAGAGTTGATAATCGCGCCGGACGTCGTCGGGCGTCACCAGCGGCATGATGATATTTGCGCCGAATTGCAGGCCTTTTTCCCGGCCGATGGGGTCGAGCGCCTGTAAGGCCGTGGTGGAGGCGATGTTCACATCGCGCAGTTTAAGCCGGGTTGCGGCGATCATCAGCAGGCTGAGGCGCACCCGATCGTCCACGCTGGGGCAGGATTCGCCGCCAAGTGGCGTGTCGGGATGGGGGATGAACGGCCCCATGCCGATCATGTCGATGTCGTGCTTTTCGAAAAAGAAGATGTCGTCCGCCAGGTCTTGCAGCGTCTGGCCCGGCAAACCGATCATTACGCCAGTGCCCACCTGATAGCCGATCTCCTTGAGAAGACCCAGACAATCCACCCGCGCTTGAAAGGTCTGTTCCGCCGGATGGATTTTGGCGAATAAAGCTGGGTTGGTCGTTTCAATGCGCAGCAGATAGCGGTGTGCGCCGGCATCGAACAAACGCTCGAAAGTCTCACGCAATTGCTGGCCGATGCACAACGTGATGCCGAGACCATCGGGCTGAGCCTCGCTGCGGGTTTCCCGCTTAATTCGACTAAGCGCTTCAATCGTCAGGTCGATGAATTTTTTGTCGGCGCGCTCGCCCGACTGAATCACCATCGAGCCATAGCCGAGCTTGGAACAGAGACGGGCGCATTCGATGATGTCGTCGACGCTGAGCGTATAGCGGTTCACGCTTTTGTTGGATTTGCGGATGCCACAATAGAGGCAATCGCTGGCGCAGGCATTCGAGGATTCGACCAAGCCACGCAGATAGACGCCTGGTCCGCAACGCTCAAGCAGGACGGCTTCGGCGGCGCGCCGGATGATGCTTAGGTCTGCGGCTTCCTTCGCGCCCAGTATTTCTACCAGATCATCGCGGCTGAACCTGTCTTGAGCGGTCAGGCGAGCGAAGTCCGTCAATGGCGCCTATACCCTTTCTTTATAATGCGTGTGCAGCAACTCGTGGCTCTTGTGACTGCAGGGCCCTTCCTTGAGGAAATCGCTGTAGAGGCGCAGCACGTCCTGATTCTCGTGGCTCTTGCGCACTGTGTCGCCGGCGTCTTCGGCATAAATCGCCTTGGCGCGTGCCGCGCGGATTTCTTGCGTGGTGGGGATGGGCTGCCCGCCGCCGCCCAGGCAACCGCCGGGGCAGGCCATGAACTCGATGAAGTGGCAGGTGGACAGCGGTCCGCCATCCTGAATGTCTTGCATCACGCGTATGGCATTGGCCGTGCCATGGGCGAGGCCAACCTTCAGCGTCGCGCCGCGCAGCCATTCGAAATCTGGCACCAGATGCGAAAGGATGGCGGGAACCGGTCCGACCTTGTCGATCTTGACCTCTGCCATGCGCACACCATCAAAGCCGCGCACCGGCTTGATGTCGGCATGATCGAACAAGGTCTCGACCTTTTCGCCCGTCACCACTTCGATCACGGTGCGCAAGGCCGCTTCCATCACACCGCCGGTGGCGCCGAAGATGACGCCCGAACCCGAGGACACGCCGAACGGATCGTCGAACGGCGTCTTGTCGAGATGGGGCAGATCGATGCCCGCCTGTTTGAACATGCGCGCGACCTCGCGCGTCGTGAGCGCATAGTCGATGTCGCGGTAGCCGCTGGCGTCCATTTCCGGCCGCGCCGCCTCGAACTTCTTTGCCGTGCACGGCATCAGCGAGACGCTGACGATCTTCGACGGATCCCAGCCGTTCACTTCGGCGAAATAGGTCTTGACCACCGCACCCATCATCTGTTGCGGGCTCTTGGCCGATGACAGATTGAGCAGGTAATTGGGATAAAAATGCTCGATGAACTTGATCCAGCCCGGCGAGCAAGAGGTGAATTGCGGCAGGGCCGCGCTATTGTCCTTGAGTACCAATGCCTTGTAGAGGCGGGAAATGAGTTCGGCCCCTTCCTCCATGATGGTGAGGTCGGCCGAGAAGGTCGTGTCGAACACCTTGTCAAAGCCGCAGCGCTTGAGCGCCGTGTTCATCTGGAACGTCATGGGCGTGCCCGGCTCGCAGCCGAAGCTCTCGCCGATGGCGGCGCGCGGCGCGGGCGCGGTCTGGATCACCACGATCTTGTCGGGGTCCTCGATGGCGCGCCACACCGCTTCGGTGTCGTCGCGCTCGGACAATGCGCCGGTCGGGCAGCGGTTGATGCACTGACCGCAATTGATGCACATGGCATCCATCATCTCGCGGCCCATGAAGGTCGAGATGCGGCTGTGATCGCCGCGCCCTTCGGTGGTGAGCGCATAGACGCCCTGATAAAGCGCGCACATGCGCACGCAGCGCCGGCACAGGATGCATTTGTTCATGTCGCGCTGAATGATGTTGTTGGGATCCGCCATCTCGAACAGAGGCTCGCGCGGACGGCCGAAGCGCTCGGAGGTTACACCGTAATCGGCGCATAGCTTCTGCAATTCGCAGGTCCCGTTGCGCGAGCAGGCGAAGCAGTCGCCGTAATGTTCCGACATCATGAGTTCGAGAATGTCGCGCCGCGCGTGGCGGATGTTGGTGGAGGTCGTGCGCACGGTCATCGGCGAATGGATCGGCAGGGCGCAAGAAGCGTGAAGCTTGGAAAGTCCCTCGACTTCCACCAGGCACAGCCGGCAGCTCGACGGCGTCGGCAGCATGCCGCTCTCGGCGTGCTTGCCGGCGGGATTGTCGTCCTTATGAGCGGCGGAGTTGGTCTGCGAATAGAGCGCTTCGGAGCACAGATCATCGTGATGACACAAGGTTGGGATATGGATGCCGGCTTGGCGCGCGGCTTCGAGTACCGTCGTGCCGGGGGTGACGTTCAACGCCTTTCCATCGATCGTGATGGCAACCATGTCCGCCGTCATAAAATTCCCCTTTATGTCTCGTTCCCCGAGCGCCGGTGATGTTTCTCGCCTTAGGCTCCGCGTGCAGGCAGTTCGCCCGCGAAATTGTCAAGAATGGATAGGAAGGCTCGCGGACTGGACTGGCCCAAGCCGCATTTCGATGCCGTCTGCATGGTGGTCGCCAATTGGCGCAGCGTATGTTCGGTTTCCTTGTCGAGGCCGTCCGCCCGCATCCGCACGATGGCCTCATGCAAGCGCACATTGCCGACGCGGCAAGGAATGCACTGACCGCAGGATTCGTCGGCGAAGAAATGCTGAAAATTCTCGGCGACGGCGAACATATCCTGTTCCTGCCCGAAGACGATGATCGAACCGCCCGTGGCCAAATCGCCCGGCGTCAAGGTGCGATCGAACTGGGCGGGCGGGACGCAAGCGCCGCTGGCGCCGCCGACTTGCACCGCCTTGGCATTTTCCGCGCCCACATCGATCAGGATCTGACGCAGACTTGTGCCGAACGGATACTCGTAGATACCCGGCCGCTTACAGTCGCCCGATACGCTGAACAGCCAAGCCCCAGGGGATTTGCGCGTGCCCATCGAGGCAAACCAGGACGGACCCTTTTCCATGATGCAGGGGACCCAGGCCAGCGTTTCCACATTGTTCACGACCGTGGGCTTGCCCAGATAGCCGGCCTGGACCGGGAACGGAACGCGGTTGCGCGCATCGCCGCGGCGGCCTTCCAGCGATTCGATCAGCGCGGTTTCCTCGCCGCAGATATAGGCGCCCGAACCCATCCGAATCTTGATGTCGAACGAAAAATCCTTGACCCCGCATATTGCGTTGCCCAGCAGTTTGGCGGTCCGGCGCCGTTCGAGAACGCCTTCGAGGTGCGCGCGCAGCCAAGCATATTCGGCGCGCAGATAGAGGATGCCGTGATCGGCGCCGACGGCCCGGCCCGCGATCGACATTCCGGCGAACACCAGGTCGGGATATTCCGTCAGGATCAAACGATCTTTGAACGTGCCCGGCTCACCTTCATCGGCATTGCCGATGATGTATTTGGGTGAGCCTTCTTCGGCACGCGCGAATTCCCATTTCTTGGCGGTCGGAAACCCGGCTCCGCCGCGGCCGCGCAGGCCCGAAGCCCTGATGATCGCGATGACATCTTCGGCCGCCATCGCCGCGGACATTTTCAAGCCCTCGTTTACGGAGACATCCGCAAAGGACAACTTGTTGCCTACAAACCCGCGTATCGCCTTCAAGTCCATTTTGTCCTCGCAAATTCCGTCAGGCAGTCTTGCCGCGTCCAGCCGCTTCCGCTTTGCGGCGATAATTGCTCAGGATGACGCGAACCGACGATTCGGTCAGTTTCACGTGCACATCGTCGTTGACCAGCATGGCCGGGCCTTGATCGCACATGCCGTTGCAGTTGGTTTGCTCGAGTGTGAAACACCCGTCGCTTGTGGTCTCGCCGAACCGAATGCCGAGCTCGTCGAACACGCTGGCGATAACGGGATGGAAATTGCCCTGCTTGGCGCAGCTGATCGTGCGGCACATGCGCACGACGAATTTTCCGCGGGGCTTCACGCTCAAGAAGCTGTAGAACGTCGCGACTCCATAGACTTCCGCGCGCGGCACGTTCAGTTCCTTGGCGACGCACAGCATAGCGTCCTCGGAGATGTAACTGTGCGCCCGGTTCAATTCCTGCAGAACAGGCATCAGCGCGGTGCGGTTGCGGCCATGTACACGAACAAGCTGCTCGACTTCGACTTGGAGATTAGATTGGGCGTCCATTTCCTACTCCTAGACTCGCCAGAACCGTTCGACCGGACATTTCCATTCCCGGATCAATGCAATCCGAGTTAAGGCATCAGCAGAACACGTCCCGCTTTCCCTTCCTTATGGCGCGCATGATGCGTTCGGAGACATCCGCCTCCTTGTCGCCCATATGCGACATTTCTTCGCGTATGACTTTCTCGCCAAGCGCCTGCGTCTCAGGAGAGGCGTAATCGATGAGGTATTCGAGAAAGGTTCCAACCGAGTTTGGCTCGCACTTCTGGCGGATGAGACCGGGCTTTGCCAGATCCATGAAATCCTTGCCGGTTCGTCCAAGCCGATAGCAAGCCGTGCAGAAGGACGGCATGTAACCCATCTTTGCGATGTCGGCGACGACCTCTTCGAGCGTGCGATGATCGCCGAGTTGAAACTGACTCGCATCGAATTTCTCTTCGGCCGCATAGCCGCCGGGGTTGGTGCGGCTTCCCGCCGAAATCTGCGAAACGCCCAGTTCGTAAGTTTCCTTGCGCATCTCAGCCGTCTCGCGCGTGGTCATGATGAGGCCCGTATAGGGAACGGCCATGCGCAGAATGGCGACGATCTTCTTGAAATCGTAGTCGGAGACCGGTTTGGGAGGCGCCGACGCCATGTCCGAGCCGTGCGCCGGTTCCAGGCGCGGCACGCTGATGGTGTGACAGCCGACGCCGAACTGGTCTTCGAGATGGGCGATGTGCTGCATCAGCGACATGATCTCGAAGCGCCAATCGGCCAGTCCAAAGAGAATGCCGATGCCGACATCGTCGATGCCCGCTTCCATCGCACGGTCCATGACGGAGACGCGCCAGTCGAAATCCTTTTTCTTTCCGCGCAGATGGACCTTCGCATAGACGTTGCGGTCATAGGTCTCCTGGAACAACTGATAGGTTCCGATCCCCGCCGCCTTGAGAGCACGGAAATTCTCCACATCCAGCGGTGCCACATTGACGTTGACGCGGCGAACCTCGCCATTGGCTTTTTTCACCGAATAGATGGTGGCGATGGAATCCAGCACATAGCGGATGCCGCCGGGATTGGATTCGCCCGCGACCAAGAGGACGCGCTTGTGGCCTTGGTCGATGAGAACTTCGGTCTCTTTGGCGATCTCTTCTTGCGTCAGGGCGTGACGAACGAGTTCGTCGTTGCTCTTGCGGAACGCGCAATAGGAACACTCATTGCCGCAAATATTGGAGATATAGAGCGGCGCGAAGAAGACGACCCGGTGACCGTAAATGGCCTCCTTCACAAACCGCGCCGTCGTGAACATCTCCTCGATCAGATCGGGCGCAGTGACCGACGCCAGCACGCCGACATCTTCGAGCCCGAGACCTTTGAGTTTGCGCGCCTTGGCCAACACCTCACGCACTTGCACTGCATCGCCCGTGCCCGCTTTGGCCAGGACCTCTTCGATCCGCGATGGATCCAGCCACAAATTCTCGCCCGAAGCGCTTTTCTTGGTCACTGCTCTGTCCCTACGGTTAGAACGTTTCCAATTACTGTCTACCTATTGGCCGATAAGCCCTCGAATTCATTGTGAAAGATCAAACTTCAAACCGTTCTAATATCTCGCTCGGTTGGCATGACCGGCGAGACAGATTTATCTCGCTCTATCAAAGACTTATGTAGCTCTTTAGAACGACATCTCAACTGGTGACATTGTCACATCGTAGAACCACGTATAGGGACGAAATCAGTAGACCATCGTGCTCATCGTGATTTCCTGCCAGATCTCCTTGACCGTTCTTGTCAGCGTCAATTTGCGGTCGGTGTACATCGTGTGCAGCAGGTGATGCGCCTTATCGGAATAGGGCTTCTCCAGAAAATCGCGGTAGAGCGCTTGGATCTGCTGATTGTTGTGAGACTGACGGGCCTTCATTTGCCGGTCGATGCCGTAGAGCGTGGCGCGCCGCTTTAGAGCATTGGGCATATAGGCTTTCTTGGACCTGAGATTGCCGCCGCCGTCCACGCATCCGCCGGGGCAGGCCATGATTTCGATGAAATCGAAATCGGCATTGCCCGCGAGCACTTCCTCGACGAGCTGACGCGTTGGCCGCAGACCGTGCGCCATCGCCACCTTCACCTCGCCGATCGGACCGCCCATATCGACTTTGGCGGTACGCACGCCGTCGAAGCCGCGCAGCTGTTCGAATTCGATCTTGCCGTATTCCTTGGCGTTGGCGACGTAATACATGGTGCGCACAGCCGCCTCCATGACACCGCCCGTGGTTCCGAAGATCGCACCCGCGCCCGAGAACTCGCTCATATAGGGATTGTCGAATTCCGACGGCTCAAGCTCCGGCAGGTGAATGCCCTCGCGCCTCAGCAAACGCGCGAATTCGCGCGTCGTCAGCACGACATCGACTTCGGCCATATCCTCGAATTGAAGCTGCTGGCGCACAGCCTCGTCCTTCTTGGCCGTGCAGGGCATGATCGCGATGACGCGAATCTGTTTAGGATCGAGCCCCATCTTTTCCGGCAAATAGGTCTTGGCGATGACGCCCAAGCTCTGCATCGGCGATTTCGTCGAGGAGAGATGCGGCAGGATTTGCGGATAATGTCGCTCGGCAAAATTGATCCAGGCGGGACAGCACGAGGTGAAGGTCGGCCGCTGCTTGGCATTGAGCCGTTTGAGCAACTCGGCACTCTCTTCCATGATGACGAGATCGGCGCCGAAATTGGTGTCGAGCACGATGTCGGCCCCGATCTTGCGGCAGGCCGTAACGATCTGACCTTGGACATTGGTTCCGGGCGGCATCCCGAATTCCTCGCCAAAGGCAACACGCAGGGCCGGTGCGAACTGGAACACCGTGACGATTTCGGGATCGTAGAGCATATCGAGAACTTTTTCAGTCTCGTCACGCTCGCCGAGCGCACCCGTGGGACAGACCAGGACGCATTGCCCGCAGGTCACACAGATTGATTCTTTCTGCGACAGCCCGGAGCGCAGGCCAACGGCGGTATCAAGACCGGTACCGGTGCGGATCAACGCATCTATGCCTTGGCCGTCGCGGCAGACGGCGATGCAGCGCTGGCAGCGGATGCACTTGGTCATGTCGCGGATCATCGCGGGCGAGGAATCGTCGATTTCTCGCGCGGCCACGCGGGCCGGATCGAAGAAGCGATTCTCGTGCAGGCCGACAAACTGCGCGACATCCTGCAATTCGCAATTGCCGTGGCGCACGCAAGTCGCGCAATCTTGATTGTGATCGGCGAGCAGAAGTTCCACCTGCAGGCGCTGCGCATTGCGCGCGCGCGGCGAGCGTGTCTGTACCGTCATCCCTTCGACCATCGGCGTGTTGCACGACGTCGCCAGCTGCGATTTTGGCTTGCCCGGAACGTCGATCTCCACCAGGCAGACGCGGCAGCTGCCTGGCGTGTGGTCGATGTCGTCGAGTTCGCACAGCGTTGGGATGTAGATATCATGGCGTCGCGCGCAATGCAGGATCGTCTCGTTCTTCTGCGCATCCACCGCCACACCATTGATCGTGGCATGCACGACGGCCTCTTCATCGCCGGCAGAAAGGACAGGTTCCATGGACACGCGATTCCTTTAGGTATGCGATTGCGGGATGGGCCGCTCGGTGATCACCGAATAGACGCGATAGCAGCGCAAGCAGCGGCTTGCTTCCTTGTAGGCTTCCTCGGCGCTGATGGTGTGCTCGACCTCCTCGAACATCTGCTTGCGGATTTCGGGATCGAGTTCGGGATGGTGGACGCGGTATTCGGACTTCACCGGCATATCGACGATGTCCGAGACCAAAAGCTTGTTCTCGCTGAGGATTTGGCGCATGCGCGAACGCGGGAAAAAGCGCACTTCGCCAAGCCTCACCCAGTCATCGATGGCACGTGCTGCCTTGAGGCCCGCCGCCATGGCGTGAATCAGGGTCGAAGGGCCGGAGGCGCAGTCACCGCCCGCGAACACGCCCGGCCGCGAGGTGAGGAGCGAGGCATTGTCGACGCCGACATAGGCCCACCGATCCATGGTGATGCCGTCGCCGGATTTCAGCGCGCCGCTGCGCACTTGCTGGCCGATGGCGGCAATTAGCGTGTTGCAAGCAAGCGTTCGCTCCGTGCCGGGGATTGGCTCGACTTTGCGCCGACCCTTCGCGTCTGGTTCCGTTTGGCGCATATGCACCAATTCGACACCGCTGATGTGACCGTCCTCGGAGAGAATGCGCGTTGGATTGGTGAGGAAGTGCAGGACGATGCCCTCGTCTTCGGCTGCCTGGATTTCCTCGCTGTCGGCGGGCATATCCTCGCGGCTGCGGCGATAGACAAGATGGACGGTGCGCGCGCCCATGCGCACGGCGGAGCGCACGCAATCCATCGCCACATTGCCGCCGCCGACGACCACGACGTCGCCGCTGAGCTTGATCTCGTGAACGCCCGCCACATGGTCATGGACCTTGAGCAGGAATCCGATGCCCGATTCATAGCCGGGCATGCTGGAATCCTCATCGGCGACGCCGAGCTTTGTTCCCTCCTGGCAGCCAAGCGCCAAGAACACTGCGCGATAGCCCCGGCCGAACAGATCGTTGATGGAATAGTCCCGCCCCAGCGCCTGGTTGAACATAAAGCGTCCGCCCAGGGTGGTGATAATGTCGGTTTCCGTCTTGAGCACGTCCTTGGGCAAGCGGTAGCTGGGAATGCCGATCGCCGCCATCCCGCCCGCCTGATCCATCGCTTCCAAAATATCGACGTGATAGCCGTGCAGCAGCAGATGATAGGCGCAGGAAACGCCAGCGGGACCCGCACCCACCACCGCCACGCGCATGGAGGCGGGAAGCGGCTCGGCGATGAGATCCTTGGTGAAGCTGAGCGCACCGGTGCGGCTTTGATAATCGGCGACATAGCGTTTCAGGGTTTTGATGCCGACCGCCTCGTCAACTAGATTTCGCCGGCATGCCATTTCGCAGAATCGCACGCAGACGCGCCCGCACGTCGCCGCCATGGGATATTTCTGCAGAATGACGCCGAGTGAGTGCTCTGGTTTGCCGTCGCGAATATAGTCGATGTATTGCGGCACATTGATCTTGGACGGGCACGCCTCGATGCAAGGCGCGGTGACATAGACCATTCCTTCCTGTTCGGGTTGCGTGCCGGCGGCGAGTTCGGCCTCAAAGATGTCGCGGAAATTCTCCAGTGCGGCCAGGAGTGAGCGCGCGCAGGTCTGGCCCAAGCCGCATAGCGAGGTGTCGTTCATCTGGCGGGACAGCGCGATGATGTCGTCGAGATCGAGTGTGCTGTCTTGGCCGTTGCGCATGGCGCCGAGCGCATCGCGCACCAGGACGGTCCCCATGCGGCATGGCGTGCATTTTCCGCAGGATTGTTCGGCGGCCTTGTCCATATAGCGCCAGAAGGTGTCGATCAGGCTGACGGCGCCATCGAGGATGAAGAAGCCGCGATCGCCGACGAAGGCGCGGATGGGATTTCCCTCGTCAAACTCGTCGAGCGAGCGCAGTGCAACCATCGCTTCCTCGGCGCCAGGCTGGCGGTGGCGATGGTCGTGGACCACGCCGTCCCAGACGCCATACGCGATGTGTGCCATGACCTGCTGCTCCTTGGTGCGGCGGACAAGGCAAGCGGGCGCGGCCCGAAAGCCGGTTTGGCCTGCCGCACATGTCCTATGTGCGATCATTGATTAGCGGCAGCGCGGCGCGGGTTACATAAGTAAATCTACGACGTGCGGTGCTTTGGCGGCGCTGTGCATTGCGTTTGAGACGCAATCGATGTGCGTCAGTGAAAATCGCGCGAGTTCGGCACAATGCGCAGATTGCGCGGATGGCGATGACGCCCTGGCGGGAAGGACGGTGCGTCTTCGCAAAGCCGTTCCAGTTCGGCCGTGCGGTCGAAGACGCGTTCGGCCACCAGATGCACGACACCTTCGGGGCTGCGCTGAACCTTGCCTTCAACCAGCAGCAGGCGCGCGCCCATGATCTCGCGGCGGAATTCCTTTACCAGTCTGGGCCAGACCACGACATTGGCGACAGCGGTTTCGTCGCTAAGTGTAATGAAGACGACGCCCGCATCCCCCGGCATCTGGCGGGTCAGGACGATTCCCGCGCAAGCCGCGCGCGTGCCGTCCCGCGCCTTTGCGATCTCCTCGCAGCTCAGAGCGCCTTCGCTGCGGAACAGATCGCGCAGGAATTCCATCAGATGGGCCCGCAGCGAGAGCCGCAGCATGCGGTAATCGGCCAGCACATGCTCGCCGAACGGCATGACCGGCAAGGGCGCGATGGTTTCGGCCGGTTCGGATTCCACATATTGCGCCTCGAACAGCGGCAGGCCTTCGCTATCGGGCAAGCGGCGCACCGCCCAGAGAATCTCGCGCCGGTCCATGGCAATGGATTGGAAGCTGTCGGCCTCCGCCAAAATGGTCAGCGCCCGCTTGGGCAGACGGGCGCGCCGCGCAATATCGCCCATCGCGTCATAACCATTGAAGCGATGCGACAGCAGGAGCGCCGCCCAATCCTGGCGAAACCCGTCGATCTGGCGAAAGCCCAGCCGCAAGGCGAGCCCGCGATCGGCGCAAGGCTCGAGTGTGTTGTCCCACAGGCTGAAATTCACATCGACGGGCCGTACCTCCACCTCATGCTCGCGCGCGTCGCGCACGATTTCGGCGGGCGCATAGAACCCCATCGGCTGGGCGTTGAGCAGCGCGCAAGCAAAGGCGGCGGGATGATGCTTCTTGATCCAGGCCGAAACATAGACGAGATGGGCGAAGCTCGCCGCATGGCTTTCGGGAAAGCCGTAAGAGCCGAAGCCTTCGATCTGCTTGAAGCAGCGTTCCGCATAGGCCCTGTCATAACCGCGCGCCGCCATGCCGCCGACCATTTTTTCCTTGAAGCGGTCGATGGTGCCGACATTGCGGAATGTCGCCATGGCGCGGCGCAGCCCATTGGCTTCTTCGGGCGTGAATTTCGCCGCCACGATGGCGAGCTTCATCGCCTGTTCCTGAAACAGCGGCACGCCCATTGTCTTGCTTAAAACCTGAAGCAATTCGTCGGGCGGGCCGTGCTGAGGCGACGGCGCGGGGTAATCGACCTTCTCCTGCCCGCCGCGGCGCCGCAGATAAGGATGCACCATGTCGCCCTGAATAGGACCGGGGCGCACAATCGCGACCTCGATAACCAGATCGTAGAACACGCGCGGGCGAAGGCGCGGCAGCATGTTCATCTGGGCGCGGCTTTCCACCTGGAAGACGCCCACCGCATCCGCCGCGCACAGCATGTCATAGACGGCGGGGTCCTCGCGCGGGACGCTGGCCAGATCCATCTTCACGCCGCTATGGACCGCCATCAGCTCGAAGGCCTTGCGGATGCAGCTGAGCATGCCCAGCGCCAGCACATCGACCTTCATCATCATCAGTGTGTCGATGTCGTCCTTGTCCCATTCGATGAACCAGCGGTCTTCCATGGTGGCCGGCCCGACAGGCACCAATTCGTCGAGCCGGTCACGCGTTAGGACAAAACCGCCGACATGCTGGGAGAGATGACGCGGAAAGCCAATCAGTTCGTTGATAACTTTCGCCGCGCGCGAGACCAGCAGATTAAGCGGATCGAGCGCGCCTTGGCGCACTTCGCTTTCCTTGATCTGGCTGCCCCAGCTTCCCCATATGCCCGAGGCCAGTGCGCCGGTGACGTCTTCGGTGAGGCCGAAGACCTTTCCCACTTCGCGGATGGCGCTGCGCGGGCGATAGCAGATGACGGTGGCGGCGAGCGCGGCGCGCTGACGGCCATAGCGTGTGTAAATATCCTGAATCACTTCCTCGCGGCGCTCGTGCTCGAAGTCGACATCGATGTCGGGCGGCTCGCGGCGCTCGGCGCTGACGAAGCGCTCGAACAGCAGATCGATCTGCATCGGATCGACGGCGGTGATGCCCAGCATATAGCAGACGGCGGAGTTGGCGGCGGAGCCGCGCCCCTGGCACAGAATGCTGCGGCGCTTGGCGAAACCGACGATGTCGTGAACGGTGAGGAAATAGGGCGCGATCTCGAGCTTGGCGATCAGGCGAAGTTCCTTCTCGAGAACTTCGCGCACCTTTTGGGGAATTGCGCCCGGATAACGCTTGGCGGCGCCTTCCCAGGCGAGGTCTTCCAGGTGCTGCTGCGCGGTCTTGCCCTTGGGCACCGGCTCGTCGGGATAATTGTAGCGCAGCTGATCGAGCGAGAAGGAGATGCGATCGGCGAAGCGCAGCGTCTCGGCGATTGCTTGCGGCGCCTCGGCGAACAGCGCCGCCATGTCCTCAGGCGATTTCAGATGCCGTTCGGCATTGGGTTCGAGAAGGCGGCCTGCTTCATCGAGCGTGACGTGTTCGCGGATACAGGTGACGATGTCCTGAAGTTCGCGCCGCTCGGACGCGTGATAGAGAACGTCGTTGGTGGCGAGGAGCGGAACCGAGGCGGCATGGGCGATGTGCCGCCAGGTTTTCAGGCAGCGAAGATCATCGCCGCGATGGGGCATCGAGACGCCGAGCCAGACGCGGCCAGACGCGGCGCGCTGGAGGATTTCGACAAGGCTCTGAATTCCCTGCGGATTTGCCTTGAGGTTGTTTTCGTATTTTCCACCCCCTCCCCCCTCCCCCCCATCCTCTTCAGCAAGATAATTGTTCCAGGATTTTTTCGGGGGGGCCCCCCTTGGCTGACTGGCGGGCATCACCACCAGCAGCAATCCCTCCTGCCATTTCAGGAGGTCGTCCAGCCCCAGAACGCATTCGCCCTTGGGGGCGCGCAATTTTCCGGCACTGAGCAGCCGGCACAGACGGCCATAAGCCGCGCGGTCCGACGGGTATACCAAGATGTCGGGTGTACCGTCGCAAAATACAAGACGCGCGCCGACCAGAAGTTTGGGTTTTTTGCCTGCGATTTCCTTCAGCGCGGCGTAGGCCCGCACCACGCCCGCCAGCGTGTTGCGGTCTGCGATGCCGATGGCGGCGTAACCCAAACGCGCCGCCGTCTCGATCATCTCAGCGGGATGAGAAGCACCGCGCAAAAACGAATAATTCGTGGTTACCCCAATCTCGGCGTAGCTCATGCAAAGACCCCGTGCAGGAACCAGCGCGCCTCTTCGCGGTAAAGCCAGAAGCGGCGGCCTTCTTCATCCTCGAGGCGGAAATAGTCGCGCGCCGGGGCGGGCGTTTGATGCCGCCACCATTCCATCGCAATGCGCTCGGGCCCTTCGAGACGGGCCGCGACATGGCGCGCGCGCCGCCAGCGAAAGCCGAACGATGTGCCCACCTGCCAAACATCGACCGGTTCGGGGGATACAAACAGCCGCAAGGGACGGCGCGGCGCCTGGTGTTCCTTTCGGATTTTTTCCCAAGCGCGTTTGGCGGGTTTGGCATATTGCGCGGGCAGCGCGAGAAACCCCGCTTCGGGAATATGCGTGTCGCCGGGCTGAAACGCGATCATGCGATGGGCGCCGAAGCGCGCGCCCAGCCGGTCCATCAGAAGACGGAGTTGTTTTTCTTCTTCCGCTCTGGCGTGAAAGCCGAGGGCTTCAGGCACGCAGCGTTCGGCGCGCGGCGCACCAAGGCGAATGAGATCGAAGCCAAAGCCGGGATCGATGGGATCGGCAAGCGCCCCCAGCTTTTCGCGGAACAATCTTTCGATGACGGCGGGATCGCGCGTCGGCGCGCCGGTCTCCACCGCGATGCGGCGCACCGCGCCATCGGCGCGAAAGAAGGCGGCGTCGAGACGGCGCGCGCCTTCGCCGCGCCGCTCCAGCATCTGCGACAGAGTTTCCCCCAGCGACTTCAGGGTCGAGAGGATCGTTTCCTCCGTCAGAACGGGTTCGGCGAAGCGGCGCTCGGCGCTAACATCGGGCAGCGGCAAGCGCGGCGAAATTGGTTCCTCCGCCCGGTCCAGCGCCGCATCGAGAATGAACACCATCTTGGCGCCGAAGCGCGCGGTGAGTTCGGCGCGGCCGCGCGAGGCAACCTGGGCAATCGTCTTAAGACCGGCATGGCGAAAAGCATGGCTGACGGCGGAGCCAAGCTCCAACGCTTCGATGGGAAGCGGCGCCATGGCGGCAGCATCGCAGCCCGGCGGCACGATGGTTCCATTGCCATAGCGTGCCAGCGCACGCGCCGCCACGCGCGTCCCCGCCAATGCGGCTTGCACCGCAAAACCTTGCTGTTTCAAGCGGGTGCGCAGTTGTTCCAGCATCGCGGCTTCGCCGCCGAACAAATGCGCCGCGCCCGTGACATCGAGTAAAAGCCCATCGGGCGGATCGAGCGCGACAAAGGGCGTGAAGCCGTCGCACCAATCGGCGATGCGTTCGAGCAGACGCAGATCGGCGGGCTCGTTCGCCGCCATGGCTTTGAGCGCCGGCAGCATGGCGCGTGCATTGGCCAGCGCCATGCCCGCCGAAAGTCCGAGCGCGGAACGCCTTGCGATCGACCGCAGTGAGACGCATCGCATTGTCGATCTTGGCGACAACCACCAAGGGAACATCAAGCGACGGCGCGCAATCGCGGGCTTTGGCTTGGGCTCTCCAGCGCCGCTGCAACCGGTCGGTGGGAAAGCGGGGGAACCACAGCGCCACGATCCGCCGCTTGCTCTTTGAAGAGACCATCGTCGCAACTCCACTCCAGAACCCAATGCCCGCCCGCGCCGTGCCGGTTGCGCACCAGCGCGGCGTCAAAGACGGGCATCCCCCAATTTTCTTCTTCCAAGGACGGCGCGGCGCGCACCAGCCAGCGGGTTTCGGCAGGACCGGCATCGGGCACCGCGCCAAAACGCAGCAGCAAGGCGCCGACGCCGCTCTGCGCAGCGCCCAGCGCAAGGCGGCGCAGTGCCACGAGATCGAGCAGTTTGGGATTGCCGTTCAGTTCGAGCACCACCGCGCCGAGCGCCGGGCAGCCGAGTCCGTAAGATGCCGCGCGCAACACGCCCGCCACATCGGGCGCACGCAACAGAAGAAGACGCGACGGATCGAACCCGAATTCCAGAAATCCCGTCGCGGCGAGGTCGCCCTGTTCGCTGGAGGAAAAATCCTGACGGATCCACAAAAGATATTTGCCGTTGCAAAGGAGCGCGCCGAGCGCCGTGGCAAAGCCTGTGGCGGCGGCTTCATGGCCGGGTACCGCGAAGACCTCATGCAGCGCGCCGCGCGCCAGCCCGCCGTTCAAACAGATATCCGCTTCGCCATGGCCGAGCGGGATGCGCGGGTGTTTTTCGAGGGGGCCCGCCTTGGCCAGGCTGGCGCGCAATTGTGCAATGTCCGTCATGGTCCTTGCCGTCCCAGGGGCGCGGACCATGTTGGAACACATCAGGAACAAAAGTCAATAAGGGGGTGTTTTGAAAGAAAATTAATCCATGAACAAAAGCGCGGGATGTTCCAGCAAAGCCTTGATCCGCTGGATAAAGGCGGCGGCGTCCGCGCCGTCCACCACACGGTGGTCGAAGGAGGAAGACAGGTTCATCATCTTGCGCACCACGATTTGCCCCTCGCGCACCACTGGGCGTTCGACAATCGCATTGGGGCCGATGATCGCAACCTCGGGATGATTGATAACCGGCGTGGTGACGACACCGCCGAGCGCGCCCAGCGACGTGATGGTGATGGTCGAGCCCGTCAAATCGTCCTTCGAGGCTTTGTTGTCGCGCGCCAGATCGGCAACCCGTGCGACTTCATTGGCGCAGGCCCAGACATCGCGCGTCTCGGCGTGTTTCACCACCGGCACGATCAAGCCGTTCGCGGTTTGCGTCGCGATGCCGATATGCACCGCCGCGTAACGGCGCACGATCCCCGCCTCATCATCGAACAACGCGTTGATCTGGGGATAATCGGGCAGCACGCGCACCAGCGCGCGCATCAAAAACGGCAGGATGTTGAGCTTGGGCTGCCCCGGCTTCTTCGTGGCGTTGAGATGGGCGCGCAGGCTTTCCAATTCCGTCATGTCGATTTCCTCGACATAAGCGAAATGGGGAATGCGCCGCTTGGCATCCTGCATCTTTTCCGCGATGCGGCGGCGCAGTCCGATGAGTTTCACTTCTTCGATGCCGTCGCGCGGAGCAGAAAGCGTGCGCGGCGCGGCTGTGCCGCCGCCCGCAAGATGATCGTCGAGATCGCCATGGGTGACGCGCCCGCCGGGTCCCGTGCCGCGCACGCCATCC
Source organism: uncultured Alphaproteobacteria bacterium (assembly GCA_963849895.1). Taxonomy (GTDB): domain Bacteria; phylum Pseudomonadota; class Alphaproteobacteria; order Micropepsales; family Micropepsaceae; genus Rhizomicrobium. The sequence continues at coordinate 135,579 of CAWKIU010000019.1, read as the reverse complement.
AGCGCAATGCCAAGATCGGCGGCGCGCAGACGCACCGCGGGCGAGGCCAGCTTTTTGTTCTCTTGCTCGCGCGGGGGAGGCGGGGCGTCGTCTGCCGGTTTCGGTGTCGCGGCCGCCACAGGCTTCGCTGCGCTGCTTGTAACTTCATCGGTATCGAATTCCACCAGCACCGCACCCACCGGCGCCATTTCACCAGGCTGGCCTTTGAGAGAAACCACCGTTCCATCGACCGGCGAAGTCATTTCCACCGTCGCCTTGTCGGTCATCACATCGACAAGCTGCTGGTCCTCCTTGACGCGGTCGCCCACCGCGACATGCCAGGCCACGATCTCGGCTTCCGCCGTGCCTTCGCCGACATCGGGCAGTTTGAAAACATAGCGGCCCATTTAATTCTCCATCACGGCGCGCATCGCATCCGCCACGCGCTTGGGTCCGGGGAAGTAATCCCATTCGAAGGCATGCGGATAGGGCGTGTCCCAGCCCGCGACCCGCCCGATGGGCGCTTCCAGATGATAGAAGCAATGTTCCTGTACCAGAGCGCAAAGTTCCGCACCGAAGCCGCTGGTCAGCGTCGCCTCATGGGCGACGACGCAACGCCCGGTCTTTTCGACCGATTTGACGATGGCCTCGATATCGACCGGCACCAGGGTGCGCAAGTCGATCACCTCGGCATCGATGCCCGATTCCGCAGCGGCGGCGAGCGCGACATGGACCATCGTGCCATAGGCGAGCACGGTGACCTGGGTTCCTTCGCGCGCGATCTCGGCCTTGCCGAGCGGCACGGTGTAATGGCCTTCCGGCACTTCGCTCAAAGGATGTTTGGCCCAAGGCAGTACCGGCCTGTCGTGATGGCCGTCGAACGGGCCATTATAAAGCCGCTTGGGTTCCAGAAAGAGCACCGGATCATCGTCTTCGATGGCGCTGATCAGAAGGCCTTTGGCATCGCGCGGATTGGACGGGATGACCGTCTTGATGCCCGCGACATGCGTGAACAGTGCTTCGGGGCTTTGGCTGTGGGTCTGGCCGCCATAGATACCGCCGCCGCATGGCGTACGGATGGTGATCGGCACATGAAAATCGCTCGCCGAGCGATAGCGGATACGCGCCGCCTCCGACACGATCTGGTCATAGGCGGGATAGATGTAATCGGCGAACTGAATCTCCACCACCGGGCGCAGGCCATAGACGCCCATGCCGATGGCGACGCCGATAATGCCCGCCTCGCCGATAGGCGAATCGAAACAGCGCGTCAGACCGTGCTTTTTTTGCAGTCCCTCGGTGACGCGAAAGACACCGCCGAAATAGCCGACGTCCTCGCCGAACACCAGGACATCGGGATCGCGCGCCAGCATGACATCGAGCGCGGAGTTCAGGGCTTGGATCATGTTCATCGCGGGCATGGCTTAGAACCCCGCCTGTTTGGACTGGCGACGCAGATGCCAGGGAACATCCTTGAACACGTCTTCGAACATGGTTTGCGGATCGGGCCGCGCGCCGCCCTCCATCGTGCCGATGGCTTCGGCCTCGCGCTGTGTTTCGCGCACCAGGGCGGCGAGTTCCTCGCCCTGGGCAGTGTGCTGCGCATCCGACCACTCGCCGAGCCCGATCAAATGGCGTTTCAACCGCTCGATGGGGTCGCCGAGCGGCCAGGCTTTCCATTCGTCCGAGGGGCGATAGCGCGCCGGATCATCGCTCGTCGAATGCCCTTCGGCGCGGTAGGTGTAAAGTTCGATCAGCGTGGCGCCGAGATTGGCGCGGGCGCGCTCGGCCGCCCATTGCGCCGCCGCATAGACAGCGAGGAAGTCGTTGCCGTCGACCCGCAAGCCGGGAAGCCCGTAGCCGATGGCGCGCGCGGCGAAGGTCGATTGCTCGCCGCCGGCAATGCCCTGGAAGGAGGAAATCGCCCACTGATTGTTGACGACGTTGAGGATCACCGGCGCGCGATAGACCGATGCGAAATTGAGCGCGTGGTGGAAATCGCCTTCCGCCGTGGCACCTTCGCCGATCCAGGCGGCGGCAATGTTCTCGCCGCCGCGATAGGCCGAGGCGAGCGCCCAGCCGACGGCTTGGGGAAACTGCGTTCCCAGATTGCCTGAGATCGTGAAGAAGCCGAATTCGCGGCTGGAATACATGATGGGAAGCTGGCGGCCTTTGAGAGGATCCTTCGCATTGGAATAGCACTGGCACATCATCTGGAAGAGCGGATAGCCGCGTGCGATCAGCAGACCCTGCTGGCGGTAAGAGGGAAAACACATATCGGCTTTGTCGAGCGCCAGAGCGTAGGCGACGCTGGCCGCCTCCTCGCCGGTACTCTTCATATAGAAGGAGATCTTGCCCTGGCGCTGGGCGCGGTACATCCGGTCGTCATAGGCGCGCGTCAGCATCATGGCCTTGAGGCCGCGGCGCAGCGTCTCAGCGTCAAGCTTGGGGTCCCAAGGGCCGGCGGCGCGGCTTTCGCCGTCCAGAACGCGAATCAGCGAATAGGCAAGTTTGGTGATGTCGCCCGCTTTGGCGTCCACCGGTGGGCGCGCGACATCGCCAACCTCGGGAACCACCACACCGGTGAAATCGGGCTGATCGCCCGGCCGATGTTTGGGTTGGGGAACGCGCAGGCTCAGCTTGCCCTTGTTGCGCACGATGTGCCTCCAAAAGACTTTGTGCCGTGATCGTCGGTTAAGCGCGAACCTATCACAGGGCGCGCGGCGGATGTCACGCAGCCATGCAATTGTTCGAACACATTCAAACCGATAGGGCTTGGCGCAATTTCGTTTTAGAATTCCGAGGCCTTGCGTAACAACGCATGCGATCGGCTTGCCGCGATTCGCCTCACGCAAACATCTTGTGCGCTGGCGCCAAATATAGCCGTGCCAATCCATCGCTTACGCGCGGCTGGTCAGACCGATGGTAAGCGTTGAACCGTTTGCGCGCCGGTTGATTGGCATGACCTATCGCAAGGCGTCGTTCTTTTTTTCACACATCCAAAGTGAAAATGGCAGTGACGTTGGTGGTAGCGCTACCAATTGTGTCGCTCGAAAGACACTGTGCAGAAAACTCGCAAAAACGCGTGGCTGAGGCGCTTGACGGCCAAAAGCAGATTAATATGATAATTCAAATAATAAGCTAGCGGCATTGGTATCATTGCCGAATGCTTCATTCTGTAGGGGAGGAAATCTAGTGAACGCACTTCAACGTACGCTTCTTTGTGGGGCAAGCGCACTTGCCGTTTGTTCGACAACGACGATAGCAGCTTATGCGGAGGACGCCGTGGAAACGGTGGTCGTCACCGGCATTCGCGAAAGCCTGCGCGATTCGATGGTGATGAAACAGAACGCCAAACTCATCACCGAAGACATCTCGACCAAAGATCTCGGCGAGCTGCCTGACGTCACCATGGGTGAAGAACTCAACCGTTTGCCGGGCGTCAATACGCAACGCGACCGCGGCAATGCCAGTCAGGTCGCGATTCGCGGTCTCGGCCCACGTTTCGTGCTGGGCCTCGTCAACGGCCGCGAAGTCGCCTCGTCGGAGCCTTCGCAGAATGTGCGCTATGAGTCCTATCCGTCTGAAATTCTCGCCTCCGCACAGGTGTACAAGACCCAGGACGCCTCGCTGATTGGCGGCGGCATTGCGGCGACGATCGATATCCGCACCCAGTCACCGTTGGAATACACGGGGCCGGACGTCCAGCTGCGTGCGGGCCCTTCCTATTACACGGAAGGATCCAAGATGCCGAATTACAGCCCGGTGGGCTTCCGCGGCAGCGCCGGATTCCATTACGCATTCAGCGACAACTTCGCGGTGTCGCTCGCCATGAGCGCCCAGCGCGAGAAGAACGGCTATTCGGAGCTGAACTTCTGGACCGAAAACACCAACCAGCCCGACACGCTGTGGGGCGATCCGGCCAATCTGACGGGTAACTCTCCGACGAAGGTTGTGACCTTGCCCAATGGCTCGACCGCACTGACGGGCGGTAACCCGGCGCCTTGGGGAGCCCAGTCCAGCGTCGATGAACTGCAACAGGATCGCTATGGTTTGGCCGGCGCCGCGGAATGGCGTGCCAACGACCACCTCACCTTCAAGGCGGACGGTCTGTGGTCGTCTTACATCATCAGCGACAATCAGTATCAGCAATGGGACGATTATTCGGGCAATGTCTGGAACGGCGGCGATTGGTACGATTGCGGGCAGGACAGCGTCAACGCCGGTGTCATCACGTCTGCGGAACTGACGGGGTGCACCAACTCCGGCAACGCCTACGGTAACAACGCTATCCCGGGTGTCACGCCGACAAAGGGCTCGGCGGCCGGCGTGTATGTGAACGGTCTTTCCACTTTCAAAACGGACAGCATGGGCCATGTCGTGACGGCCAATCTGGTCAGCGGCACGGGCGATCCGTGGGCCGACATCCAGAACAACATCGCGCGCTATTGGCAGCGGCAAACGCTGGTTGTCGGTGGCATCAACGCGGTCTACACAACCGATCAGTGGGTTGCCAAATTGGACGTGTCGCACTCCGAAGCCTGGCGCAACAATCAATGGCTGGACTTCCAGACCAACGACCAATGGGCGAGCACCACCGGCTACAACATGCTGGAGGGAACGACGCCCTATGTAACGGCGAACATCAATCCCGCAATTCCCGCGAACAACACAAAGACCTACTCGGCAGGTACGCGCGCCAGCGGCGGTTCGACCTGGTGCAACAATTGTATCGACGACGGTCCGGAAGAGACGCGTGACCATATCTCGGCGATTGCCGGCGATGTGACGCGCAACTTCGACAATTCGTTCATCACCGCGATAGACGCGGGTGTGCGTTGGTCGGCGCGCGCCAAGACCCACCATCAATGGGACTACACGATCTGGACGCCGAACGCGACGCTGCCGGTCGGCGATTTGCGCAGCTTCGCCGCGCCGGACCTCGACGTTCCGAACATGCTCTACGCCAACTGGAACACAGTTGCACCGCTCGTCTTTGACGGCATGGCCAACACCTTGCCGGCAGCGTTGGGCGGCACCGCTGGCAATCCCAATCTCGGTGTCTCAAGTTGGGGCACGGCGCAAGAAGGCGCAACGGCAACGAATGGCTACCGGAACATGATCCTCGACTGGAAGGTCCAGGAAGCCAGTTGGGCTGGCTATCTGAAGACCGAGTTTGCGCACGACTTCGGCAGCGTTCCGATGCAAGGCGGCATCGGTGTGCGTATCGAAGACCTCAAGACGACCAGTACTGGCTGGCAGCTGAATTCGTCAACGGCGGCCATCACGCCTATTTCGGTGGGCAATCACTACACCGATGCGTTGCCGAGCCTTTACACCAACTTCCACTTGGCGGATGACCAGATGCTGCGCTTTGGGGCGTCGATCTCGCTGTCGCGGCCGCCGCTGGATACGCTGAACACCGGCTATTCGCTGAGTCCGTCGGCAAACGGCGTCCCCAGCTCCAACACCGGCGGCAATCCCAAGCTCAAGCCGCTCAAGTCGGACAATCTCGATCTCGACTATGAATGGTACTTCCACGAATGGTCGATGGCCTCGATTGCCGTCTATTACAAGCACATCATGAACTATATCGGCACTGGCATTACCCCGGAGACGATCGGCGGGAAGACTTACGACATCAGCGCGCCGGTCAACGGTCCGGGCGGCGACCTCGAAGGCGTCGAGTTGACCTTCCAGTCGCGGCTCTACTTCCTGCCGTCGGCGTTCCTGCAGGACTTCGGCGTCTATGCCAACGCTTCGTTCGCGACCTCGAACATCAAGGAACTCCACCCGATCCTCGATCCTTATTCGATGGCCGGTCTGGCGCACAATTCCGATGAGTTCGATGTCTATTACGACCGTTCCGGCTTTGAGGCGCGCGTTGCTGTGAAGTACCACAGCCGCTTCACCATGATCCCGGGCTGGGCCGATGGACAGCTCGATACGCTTGATCCGGAGACCACCGTCGATGGCACCGTGTCCTATCAGTGGAACGAAAACATCGGCTTCCGTCTGCAAGGGTTCAACCTGACCGATCAGGTGAGCAGCTTCTCCGGCGGCCGCCATGGCGGCGACGCACTGAGAGGATCGAACGATCCGAACGATCTGGCCTCATACAGCCAATTCGGTCGCATGATCATGTTAGACATCTCCTACAAGATGTAACTCGACCTACCAAGGAGGCGAGGGGCCGAAAAGTCCCTCGCCTCTTTTTTTTCATCCATATGAGGCCATCATGAAATCCTTCGCGGGATTGCTCGCCGCCATTTTCCTTTTCGGCCTCGCACCGGCATCGGCGCACGAATTCTATTTCGGCGGGGACCTATCGTTTGCCAATGAAATGGACGATTGCGGCGTCATCTATCGCGACAATGGCAAGCCGCAGGATCTGTTCGCCCTGTTCAAGGCGCATGGCGCGAACATCGCGCGCATCCGCATCTGGACCGCCGGCAATCCGACGAAATACAGCAATCTCGCCGATGTGACGCGCAGCCTTAAAAGGGCCAGAGCCGCCGGGCTGACGACATCGCTCGATTTTCATTATTCGGACTGGTGGGCCGACGGCGGAAAGCAGCCCATTCCGGCAGCTTGGGCCAAGATCAAGGACCGGAAAAAATTGGCTGGGGTCCTTTATCGCTATACCTACGACACGCTGATCGCGCTGGATAAAGCGGGCGCGATGCCCGACATCGTTCAGCCCGGCAACGAGATCAACCACGAAATTCTTTATCACGAACGCTGGAAATACGGCACCATCAATTGGAAGCGCAACGCCTTGCTGCTCAACGCCGCGATCAAGGCGATCCGTGACGCCGGCCGCAAAACCGGCACCAAGCCGAAGGTGATGATCCAGATCGCCCAGCCGGAGAATGTCGGCCCCTGGTTCGCTGCGGCGGTGAAAGCGGGCGTGACCGATTTCGACGAGATCGGCATCAGCTATTATCCCAAATGGTCCACCGACTCGCTCAGCGGTCTGGGGCGCGCGATCAATCTTTTGCGCAACCGCTATCCCAATGTCGGCGTGACGGTTGTCGAAACCGCTTATCCCTGGACGCTGGGGCAGGATTCCGGTCTGGCCAAGGACAATGTGACGCCCGGCTATCCCGCAACGCCCGAGGGCCAGAAGGACTTTCTGGTCGATCTGACCCAGACCGTCATGAGCAATGGCGGCGAGGGCGTGCTGCTCTGGGCGCCCGAATGGATACCGTCGCAATGCACAACCAATCCCCATAGCGTGGACTGGGAAGTCATGACCGTGTTCGGCCCCAATGGCGAAGTACTGCCGGGGATCGATTTCATGAGTCACAAATATGTTCAGCCGGTGAGCGTCAGCTTCCGCTTCGACGGCGTGCGCGCGAGGCTCGGCCAGACATTCTATCTGTGGGGCGATTTCTACGGCGATCCCGACCTCACGGCCTTTCCCGTGCGGCGCGAAGGCGGCGCACTGATCTACAAGACGACGATCATGCCGGGGAGTTTCATTCGCTTCCAATTGTTCGGCGAACAGATGATGACAAAACCATTGCTGCGCGGCCCGAAGCTGACCGAAGACGGCGTGGTTGCGCAAACCGTTCCCGACCACGACACGGTCTATGACTTCGATGTGAACAAGCCGGTTCAATAAAGGGAGGCGCAAACGTGCGATTCATTGCTGCCCTAGCCCTGGCGGGAGCGCTAATGGCGCCCGCCTCTGCCCACAATTTCTATTTCGGCGCCGATCTTTCCTTCGCCAATGAGATGGACGATTGCGGGGCGGTGTTCCGCGATGGCGGCAAGCCCAAAGACGTCTTTGCCATCTTCAAGGACCACGGCGTCAATCTGGTGCGCATCCGGCTGTGGAACAACGCGAGTTGGACCAAATACAGCAACCTCGCGGACGTCGAGCGCAGCATCAAAAGGGCCAAGGCGCAGGGCTTGCAGGTGCTGCTCGACTTTCACTATTCCGACGATTGGGCGGACCCCTCCAAACAGGTTGTTCCCGCCGCCTGGGCCGCCATCAAGGACGACAACGTCCTGGCCAAGACGCTCTATCAATACACCTTCGACACACTGACGACCCTGGACAAGGCCGGGCTGATGCCCGATGCAGTCCAGGTCGGCAATGAAATCAATTCGGAAATCCTCATGCCCGCGCCCTGGGCCGCGGGGCAAACCGTCAACTGGACGCGCAACGCGCTTTTGCTTAACGCGGCGATCAAGGCGGTGCGCGATGCCGGCGCAAATTCCAAAATTCGTCCCAAAGTGATGCTGCACCTCGCGCAGCCGGAGAATGTCGAGCCCTGGCTGGCGGCGGCGACGGCGGCAGGCGTCACCGATTTCGATCTTATCGGCATCAGCTATTATCCCAAATGGTCGAGCAAGACGTTGGCCGGGTTGGGCGCCGTCATCAACAGTCTGCGCCGCCGCTATCCCAATGCCGAGGTCATGGTGGCCGAAACCGCCTACCCCTGGACGCTACGATGGGCGGATAGCTTGAACAACCAGATGGGCCAAGACGATCTGTTGTCCCCCTACCGCGCCACGCCGGAAGGCCAGGAGCAATATCTGATCGACCTTACCCAGCACGTGATCGCCAATGGCGGAGTTGGCGTCGTTTATTGGGCGCCCGATCATGTTTCCACCAGCTGCCGCACGCGCTGGGGCCAGGGCTCCGACTGGGAAAACGCCACCTTCTTTAATTTCGATGGCGACGTACTGCCGGCGATCGATTTCATGCGGCACACTTACAATTAGCCGGTCGGCGGTGCGGTCTTCGATAACACACTGACCGCACCGGCTCAGTAAAGCGTCTACCCCACGGCCGCGCGCAGCTTCGCGGGCTTTGCCGCGACGAGAAGCGAGCAGCTCTTCAGACCGGGCGATGACGCTGCGATCTTGATCGTGCCCGCCGATTTCGAAGCCTGCACGATGGCGCAGCACAGCCCGTTGAACGCCAGGCGCTGTGCGGCCTTGTCGGGCTCATGGCTGCGCGGATCGCCATTGCCCACGCCGATCAATGCGCCCGGTCCCGCGATGTCGAACGCCACCAGATTGTTCGCGGTGGGAACGATGCGGCCCTTGTCATCGGCGATGGCGACCGAGATAACGACGACGTCTTCGCCATCCGCAGCGATGTCGGGGTGATCGGCTTGCAAGAGGATTTGCGCGGGCTCGCCCGTCGTCTCGCGTTTGTCGACGAGCACCTGGGTGCTCCCCCTATAACCACGCGCTTCAATGACGCCAGGGGCATAGGCGACATCCCATTCGACATGCTTGTAGGGTTCGACCTGGCGCATGCCTTGGCTCGCGCCATTCACGAACAATTCGACGCTGTCGAGATTGGAGTGACACCAGACATTGATCTTCTGGCCCTCTTTGCCTTGCCAGTTCCAATGCGGGAAGAGGTGCAGCACCGGCTCGCTGCTCCACCAGGATTTATAATAAAAGAAATTGTCCTTGGGAAAGCCGCAAGTATCCAAGATGCCGAATTGCGAAGCGACATTGGGCCAGACATTGAACGGCGTCGGCTCGCCGCGATAATCGAAGCCCGTCCACACAAAGCCGCCGCCAATATAGGGGCGCGGCGCCACGATGCTGACCCAATCCTCAGCTGTCGAGGCCCACCAAGGATGCTCGGTATCGTAAGCGGCGCAATATCCGCTTGCCGGATCGCGCGCATAGATGCCGCGCGTCGCGACGGTCGAGCCGGTTTCGGTGCCGATCATCGGCTTCTTGGGAAACCGCTCGTGAAAGGCCGGGATTTTGTTGGTGCGGTAATTGCCGCCGAGCACATCGAGCACCGGGGTGATGCCGACGCCCCAATTGTCGGGATTGTCCACCGCCGCGGTGATCGGGCGCGTGGGATCGAGCTCGCTGCATAGCCGCTTCATCGCGGTGGCGACACGCGCACCCAACGCGCTGCCCTGCAGGTTTTTTTCCTCGTTGCCGATCGACCACAAAATAATGCTGGGATGATTGCGGTCGCGCCGGATCATGCGCGCCAGTTCGCCAAGGCTTTCCTCGTCGGACGACATGCGCCTTGTCTCGTCGATGACCAGCATACCAAGGCGGTCACAAGCATCGAGCAGTTCGGCCGTCGGGGGATTGTGCGAGGTGCGATAGGCGTTTGAGCCGAATTCCTTCAGCTTGGCGATGCGCCAATATTGTAGCCGGTCCGGCAGCGCCGAACCAACGCCGGCATGATCCTGGTGATTGCAGGTGCCGTTGAGCTTGACCGGCTTGTCGTTGAGGAAAAATCCCTTCTCGGGATCGAACTTGGCCGAGCGGATGCCGAAGGCGACTGCGCAGTCGTCCACCACCTTGCCGTCGGCGACGACTTTGCTGACCAGTTGATAGAGGTGCGGACTTTCCAGCGACCACAAAGCGGGCGCATGCAGAACCGTGCGCTGAACCAGCGTACGCGTCTCCTGCGAGCCCAAGGTGAGTTCTTGGGTCTTCAGTTCGCCGACGATGCGCCCTTTGGGATCGACGATACTGGACACCAGCTGGCAATGGCGCGGCGCATCGCTTTGGTTGAAGAGCTCGGTCGAAACCGTCAGTGCTGCCGCCCCACCGCTGATTTCGCTTTTGACCCAACTGCCCCATTGGGGAATGTGCAGCGGCGCCGTCTTGACCAGCCAGACATGGCGATAAATGCCCGCGCCTTCGTAGAACCAGCCCTCGCCCAGCGTGGCATCAGCCCGCACCGTCACGACATTCTTGCCGCCGTAATTGGCAAAATCGGTCACATCGACGCGGAACGGCGCATAGCCGCTCGCATTACGCGCGATGATATAGCCGTTGAATAGCACCAAGGCGTCGCGAAAGACGCCGTCGAATTCCAGCGACAAGCGGCGGCCGAGATCGCTTGCCGGAATTTCAAAGACACGGCGGTACCAGCCGATGCTGGTTTCGGGATAGTCGCGGCCCAAGGGCTTGAAGCCGTGATTGGCGCGCGGGTCGTCCTCGGCCGGGGGATTGGTGCTGGGCACAAAGGGAAGTCCCACAGCCCAATCATGGGGCAGATTCACGGAACGCCAAGCGCCGTCGTCGAAATCGAGCATGGCGGCGGCAGCGGTATTGCCGCCGGATTTGGCGAAGGTCTGCTGATCATGGCCGAAGCCGAAATCCTTGGCCGGATCGTCAGCGTGACCAAGGTGGAAACGCCAGCCGAAATCGAGCAGCAATCTTTCGCGTGCCGAGGACGCAATCAGCGCCGCGGATTTGTGATGCTTGGCGGGGCGCGCATGGGCTGGCCCGCTTGCGCTCGCCGCAGTGACGATGGCGCTCGATTTGATCAGATCGCGTCTTGTCAGACCGGTCATGGACGGCTTCTCCCCGCAATTGTCTATATCGCACTAGGCTGCTGGCCAAGGCTCTATTATCATATAATTGAAGCCGATTTTCCGCGCCCAATCAAGATGTTACTTGTGAATATTGGAAAAATCGGGTCCGCCAACGCACCTCGGCGGCGCGTTCGGTTGACAACACTTGGGGGCTATGGAGATTGCCCGCATGATTTGCGCACCATTCCAAAGCGCGGCCGTAAGTGCGCCGCAGCCGCAGCCCGATTGGGCAATGTTTTTCGATCTCGACGGGACCTTGCTCGACATCGCCCCAGGCCCTGACGATGTGGTGACGCCGGCCTCGCTGGTGCCCGCGCTGGCAGCGGCCCGCGACTGGCTCGGCGGCGCGCTTGCCATTGTCAGCGGCCGCACCGTCGAAAAGATCGATGAATTTCTCTCCCCGCTGAGACTTCCTTGCGCCGGCGAGCATGGCGCCGTGCTTCGCATGGCAAACGGCACGATCCGGCGCGCGGGCAACGAATGCGTTGTGCCGCCATCCTGGAAACAGACGATGCGACGCGCGGTGCAACACTGGGACGGCGTCATCGTGGACGACAAAGCCTTTTCCATCGCGCTGCATTATCGCGCCGTCCCTGAACGCGGCGAAGACGTTCGCCGTCTAGTGGAAGACATCGTGACGGCCAATCCCAAGGACTTCGAAGTTCTGCCGGCGCAGATGGCTTATGAGATTCGCCACCGATCATTGAACAAGGGCACCGCCGTTCGCAGCTTCATGGCCGAGCCTGTTTTTCATGGCCGCAAACCCGTTTTTGTCGGCGACGACGTGACCGACGAAGATGGATTTCGCGCCGCCGCAGAATTGGGCGGCCTCGGACTGCACGTTAAGAACGCCTTCGGCGGTGAGCCCGCCAATGTGCGGCGCTGGCTGGAGAGCTTTAAGTAGCGCCGCTCTTGGCGAGCAGGGCGAGGTTTTTCTCAATCATCTTGGAACGCTGCTTGACGCATCCCGCCGAGGTCAGCGGATCGGGCGGCGTATTGATCGCGTAATCCACCAGCCGTTCGATGCTCGAGGTCGCGACATGCAGGCGCGTGTCCGAGGAGGCGTAATAGATGAACACCTCACCCTTCTCATTGGCGATCCAGCCATTGGAGAAGACGACATTGGAAACATCGCCGACCCGCTCCTCGCCCTCCGGCGCGATGAAAAATCCCCCCGGCGCATGGGTCACCACCCAAGGCCGGTCGAGCGCCGTCATGAACATGTAAAGGACATAGCGAAGTCCGGCCGCCGTATTGCGCACGCCATGGGCCAGATTCAGCCACCCCTTCGGTGTCTTGAGCGGCGCGGGCCCCTGGCCGTTCTTCACTTCCTTGATCGTGTGATAAACCTTGGCATCGACAACGACCTCGTCGCGTATCTCGGCGTGCGTCATGTCGTCCAACAGGCCCCAACCTATGCCGCCGCCACTGCCGACGCTGATAAAGCCGTCCTGCGGGCGGGTGTAGAGCGCGTATTTCCCGTTCACATATTCGGGATGAAGCACGACATTGCGCTGCTGGCCGGAATTCGTCACCAAATCGGGCATTCGCTCCCAGGTTTTGAGATCGCGGGTGCGCGCGATGCCGCATTGGGCGGTGGCCGCCGACGCATCGTTGGGCTTTGTATGGTCTTTGCGCTCGGTGCAGAATAGCCCATAAATCCAGCCATCTTCGTGGCGGGTCAGGCGCATGTCATAGACATTGGTATCGGGCTCGCCGGCCTGCGGCATCTGGACCGGATAATCCCAGAAGGAGAATTGATCGGTACCGGAAGCGCTCTGCGCAACGGCAAAAAACGATTTGCGGTCGGCGCCCTCGACGCGCACGACCACCAGATATTTGCCGTCGTGAAAGATGGCGCCGGCGTTGAACGCCGCGTTGACGCCCAGACGTTCCATCAAAAAGGGATTGCTGGCGGGATTGAAATCGTAGCGCCAGAACAGCGGCGCGTGATCGGCGGTGAGAACGGGATGCGCCCAGCGGCGATAGATTCCGTTGTAATGCTCGACGGCACGGTTTGGCCGTCCGATCAGCGCATCGTGCTGGGCTTGCAGGGCGCTCAGCCGATTCTGGAACTCGCCATGAGACATGTTTTTTTCTCCGCGATGGGACCGACCTGTTTCAGTGCAATGTCGCCGGACAGCTTGGATTGGGCGCATGCAAGGGATGCTCGTTGTGCGTGCCTTCGGCAATGGTACGGCGCACCGTTTCCGGTAGTTTGTCCAGTGTCACGATCCGGTCGAGTTTGAAAAATGCCGCAACCTGTTCTGGTTTGTTGCAAGCGGGACAATCGCCCAGCGCCCAGGCGCTGTTGAGAAATTCCTCGCCCCAGAGAAGCACCCAGGCCGGATTCGCCGCATCCAGGACCTTGGCTGAGGGAACCACGCCGACCTCTGTGAACGCGAAGGGCGTTTTTTTGCCGGCGAGCGCGGTGACCGCGGCGCGGCCCGCCAAATATTTCGGGCTGTCCGGGTCGTGTTCATAAACGTCGATGCCCACGACGTCCGGCTTGTGGAGCACTGGAAAATAGGGCGCGGGGTCCGGCGCGTCGCGGTCGATCGACCATACCCAGATCAGATTATCCAGGTGATGGCGCACCGCCAATTCGTCATAGAGCGCGTCCCACAATTGCGGATAAGCGCTCTGCTTTCCCCACCAGAACCATTCACGGTTCATCTCGTGATACGGCCGAAACAGCACGACGATGCCGCGATCGCGCAGATCGCCCAGGATTTTGGCGAGCGCATCGACATCGGCAAGCCATAGCTTGTGCTCCGGCGTGCCGTCGGTGAGAACAGCGCGGAGCGTGTCCGCCGACATCGGCTTCTTGACGCAGTCGAAAAATTCGCCGCGCGTACAGACCTCCACCGGATTGCGTTCATGCCAGGACATGGTGACGAGGCCGCCCGCCTCCGTCTGCGTTTCGGCGCGGTCGATCAGATATTTCTCATAGGGCGGATAAGCGATAGCGTTCATCAGCTCGAGGCCCATTATGGCCGGGCGCTTGCCGGTCTGGGCCACGACGCGGTCATTGGAGGTACAGTCGATATAGACTTCGAATTCGTTGACCTGCACGCCGACGAGCGTTTGCTTGTGCTTCTGCTCGTCATGCACCAGCGCCAGAATGGCGCTGCGCTTGGCCGCAATGGTGTCGCCACCCTGCGACGCCACGCCGCCGGTGGCTGAGATCAAAACCACGAATGCAACCGCGGCCGCGCGCCACAGCGCCTTCCCGATCCTTTGTGTCATTGCCTTCCCGCCGGCTCGTTTTAAGGCGCGAGCCTGTTAGTTTGTTTCGCCGCCGCCTACCATGCCGATGCATGCTGCACTGCAGCAAGAGGCTGATTGTTGACGTCTATGATTGTAGCGAAATCGCGCTATAACGACAACGCTGTCATGGGCGATTTTCCTGCCGATTGCTGGCCGGAGAAGCTGTCGCATCCGGTGTATTCATAGACTGTGGAAATTCGAAAGATCGCGCCATGCTCGCCCTGTCCAGTCCAAAAACCAAGCGCTTTGCCTATGGCTTCTGGCGCTATCGCGAGGACGAGGTCGAGGCGGCGCAAAGCATGCTGTCGCTGGCACGCGAGAGCGGCATAGACCATCTGGACACGGCGGATGTTTATGGCGGGCCGGGCGGTTTCGGCGGATCGGAGCGGTTGCTGGGCGCACTTCGCGCACGCGCCCCTGGCCTCTTCGAGGGCGCGGTCCTAGCCACCAAAGCGGGCGTCGAGCACGGTTCGCCCTATAACTCTTCGCCGGAATATCTGACAGCGGCCTGCGAGGCGAGTCTTGTGCGTCTGGGCGTCGAACGGGTCGATCTCTTCTATATTCACCGTCCCGATTTCTTGACCCATCCCGCCGATTTGGCGCGCACGCTGGACACACTTGCCGCTGCGGGAAAAATCGGCGCCGTGGGCGTGTCGAACTTCACGCCGCATCAACTGGATGCGCTGTCGCGGCATATGAAGGCCCCGATCCAGGTCCATCAATTGGAATTCTCGGCGGCCCATGTGGCACCGCTTTATGACGGGACGCTCGACCAAGCGATGGGACGGGGAATTTCCGTCGCGGCGTGGTCGCCGCTAGCGGGCGGGCGCCTCGGCGGTGCGGATAAAACTGGCGCGCTTGAGCGCGTGCGCGAAATTCTGAACAAGTTTTCGGCGCTCCACGGTGTGCCAAGTACCGCGATTGCGCTCGCCTTCTTGCGCAAACATCCCGCGCCCGTGACGCCCATCCTGGGAACCACCTCGCCGAGCCGGCTTGCCGAATGCCTGAAGGCCGCGAACGTGGAGCTGTCGCGGGCAGAGTGGTACGCCATTGTTGAGGCCAGCCGCGGCGAGAAGATGCCATGAGCCGCATGGCCGCCAACAGCAATGAACGCGGCACGGCGGCGCGGGTGCAGAGCGCGCTCGAAACCCTCGACATCGCGACGGGCGAGCGGCGCTGCATCTATCGCACGCGCGACCATATCGAAGCGCCCAATTGGTCGCGCGACGGGGCGCATTTCCTGTTCAATCGCGACGGGCTGATCTACCGCCTTCCCGTCCAAGGCGGCGAACCCGAGCGCGTTGAGACTGGCGCGCTTCACCGGCTCAACAACGACCACGGCATTTCGCCGGACGGAACATTGCTTGCTGTCAGCGATCAATCGCAACTCGACGGAGCATCGCGAATCCATGTCGTGCCGATCGGCGGCGGCGCGCCCCACCTCGTGACCAAGCACGGCCCCTCCTATTGGCATGGCTGGTCGCCGGACGGAAAGCGGCTAGCCTATGTCGCTTCGCGGCGCGGCAGCGATCTCGATATCTATACGTGCTGCGTCGAAGGCGGCGAGGAACAGAGATTGACCGATACGCCGGGTCTCGACGACGGCCCGGATTATTCGCCAGACGGGCGCTATATCTATTTCAATTCGCTGCGCAGCGGGAACATGAAGATCTGGCGCATGCGCGCGGACGGCAGCGAACAGGAACAATGCAGCTTTGGCGAGGAGACGCGCGACTGGTTCGCCCACCCCTCGCCCGATGGGCGCTGGATCGTCTTTATCGCCTTCGGGATGGATGTTGCGCTGGGCGATCATCCAGCCAACAAGAACGTGTCGCTGATGATGATGCCCGCGCAGGGCGGCGCGCCGCGCCTCATCGCCACGCTGTTCGGCGGGCAAGGAACGATCAACGTGCCGTCCTGGTCGCCCGATGGGCGCGCCTTCGCCTTTGTCAGCTATGAATTATTGGCGTGAGGCGATGATGTCTGCATATCCGTTCGATCGGGGCGCTTGGGCCGAGGAGTTTCACAAGGAACTCGTCGGCAACATCCTGCCGTTCTGGATGCGCTACACCGTCGACCGCGAGCATGGCGGTTTCTACGGCACGGTCGAAAACGATCTCACCGTTGTGAAAGATGCACCCAGAGCGTCGGTCATCAACACGCGCATCCTGTGGACCTTCTCCGCCGCGACCCGGCTGATCGGCGGCCAATACCGCGAAATGGCGGATCATGCCTATGACTATATCCTCGCGAAATTCTGGGACGCCGATTATGGCGGGGTCTATTGGATGGTCGATCATCTCGGCAATCCGATCTCGGACCGCAAGCAGATTTATGCGCAAGCGTTCTGCCTCTACGCGATGGCAGAATATTACCGTGCCAGCGGCAAGCCCGAGAGCTTGGCGCTGGCCAAGGGCCTGTTCGCGCTGATCGAGGAACACAGTTACGACCCGCTGCACAAAGGCTATCTGGAAGCGCGCGGGCGCGACTGGGGCGCGCTCGCGGATATGCGGCTAAGCGACAAGGACCTCAACAGCCCCAAATCCATGAACACGCATCTGCATATCATGGAAGCCTATACGAATTTGCTGCGTGTCTGGCGCGACGGCGCGCTCGAAGCCAAACAGGCCGAGCTGATCGCGGTGACCATGGACCATATCGTCGACGCCAAGGGGGGACACTTCAAGCTGTTCTTCGACGAGCGCTGGAACTCACTGTCGCGCCATGTCTCGTTCGGCCACGACATCGAGGGAAGCTGGCTGCTGGTCGAAGCCGCGGAGGTTTTGGGTGACGCCGCGCTGATCCGCCGCGCGCGCGAATTGGCCGTGACGATGGCGCAGGCTGTTTATGACCAGGGCCTCGACAAGGACGGCAGCGTGTTTCACGAATCCGACGGTGCGGGTGTCTTCATCGACCCTAAGAAGCATTGGTGGGCGCAGGCCGAAGCGGTTGTCGGGTTCTATAACGCGTATGAAACCTCGGGCAGCGCGCATTTTCTGACAGCGTCGCGCCGCGCCTGGGACTATATCGAAGCGCATGTTGTGGACAAAGTGCACGGCGAATGGCATGCCAAGCTGACGCCGGGCGGAGTACCGCTGACGGCCGAAGAGGACCCCGACGCCTATTTGGTCGGTCCCTGGAAGTGCCCTTATCACAACGCGCGCGTCTGTTTTGAGATGATCGAGCGACTGGAAAAACGCGAAACCGGAAAGTAAGCGCCATGAAATACGGATATTTTGACGACAAGAATCGCGAATACGTCATTACCAGGCCGGATACGCCGCTGCCCTGGATCAATTATCTGGGCTGCGAAAGTTATTTCGGGATTCTGTCGGCGACCGGCGGGGGGTATTCCTATTATCGCGACGCGCGGCTGCGGCGCATCACGCGCGGACGCTATAACAATGTGCCGATGGATTTCGGCGGGCGCTACATCTATCTGCGCGACAATGCGAGCGGGGACTATTGGTCGCCGAGCTGGATGCCGACTCAAAGCGCGCTGGAGGATTTCACCTGCCGACATGGGCTTGGCTACAGCACGATCTCCTCGAAGCGTAACGGCATCGCGACGAGTACGCGCTATTTCGTGCCGCTGGGCGAAACGCTGGAAATCTGGCAGCTGACGCTGACCAACAACCGGGAGACCACGGCTGAATTGTCGGCGTTTTCGTCCATCGAGTTCTGCTTGTGGGAAGCGCTCGACGACTTCACCAATTTCCAACGCAATTTTTCGACCGGGCAGGTGGAGATCGACGATGGGGTGATCTATCACAAGACGGAATATCGCGAGCGGCGCAATCATTTCGCTTGGTTCGCTTGCTCCGAAGAGCTGGCGGGCTTCGACACGCAACGCGAATCCTTTCTCGGCCCCTGGCGCGGCTGGGACAAGCCCGCCGCCGTCGAGCGCGGTGAGTCCGGCAATTCCGTCGCCCATGGCTGGCAGCCGATCGGTTCGCATCATGTGCGCGTCGTGCTGAAGCCCGGCGAGACCAAGGAAATCACCTTCGTTCTTGGCTATCACGAGAATGCGCAGGATGAGAAATTCGATCCGCCGGGCTCGCAGACCATCAACAAGAAGACCGTCAAGCCGCTGATCGCCAAATATCGCAGCAAAGCCAATGCCGACGCGGCCTTCGAGAAGCTGCGCAAGCATTGGGACGAGCTGGTGGGCGTCTATCAGGTCACCAGCCCCGACATTCACACCGACCGCATGGTGAATATCTGGAACGCCTATCAATGCATGGCGACATTCAACATGTCGCGCTCGGCCTCAACCTTCGAATCGGGCATCGGGCGAGGCCTCGGCTTTCGCGATTCCAATCAGGACCTGCTGGGCTTCGTACACATGGTTCCCGCGCGCGCCCGCGAGCGCATCCTCGATCTCGCGGCGACGCAATTGTCCAGCGGCGGCGCCTATCACCAATACCAGCCGCTGACCAAGAAGGGGAACAACGATATCGGCGGCAATTTCAACGACGATCCGCATTGGCTGATCATCGGCGTCGGAGCCTACCTCAAAGAAACCGGCGACTGGAGCATTCTCGACGAGCCCGTGGTGTTCGACAATGCGCCCGGCACCGAAGTGCCGCTCTATGAGCATTTAAAGCGTAGCTTCCAATATTGCCTTGAGCGGCTTGGTCCGCACGGCTTGCCGCTGATCGGGCGCGCCGACTGGAACGATTGCCTCAATCTCAATTGCTTCTCGAACACGCCGGGCGAGTCATTCCAAACATCGACCAGCAAGGACGGCAAAGTTGCCGAATCCGTGTTCATCGCCGGGCTCTTCGTGCTGGCGAGCAAGGAATTGGCGGCGATCGCCAAGCATCGCGGCAAAAACGACGACGAAAAGACCTGTCTTGAGGAAGCCGAGCGCATGGACCAGACGGTGCGCAAGCATGGCTGGGACGGCGAGTGGTTCGTGCGCGCCTATGACGATTTCGGCCGCAAGATCGGCTCGAAGGAATGCGAAGAGGGCAAGATCTTCATCGAGAGCCAAGGTTTCTGCGTGCTGGCGGGCATCGGACTTGAGGACGGCATGGCGAAAAAATCGCTGGATTCCGTGCGCGAGCATCTGGCGACGCCGCACGGCATCGTTCTGCAGCAGCCGGCCTATTCGCGCTATTACATCGAGTATGGCGAGATCTCGACCTATCCGCCGGGCTACAAGGAAAATGCCGGCATCTTCTGCCATAACAATCCCTGGGTGATCATTGCCGAGACCATGCTGGGGCGCGGCGACGCGGCACATGATTACTACACCCGCATCAATCCCTCGGCGCGCGAGCCGATCAGCGACCTGCACAAATGCGAGCCTTATGTCTATGCGCAGATGATCGCCGGGCGCGACGCCCCAACCCATGGCGAGGCAAAGAACTCCTGGCTGACCGGAACGGCCGCCTGGAACTACTATGCCATCACTCAATGGATCCTCGGCATCCGCCCTGAATATGACGGACTGCGCATCGCGCCGGTGCTGCCCGAACGCTGGCCGGGCTTTGACGCATCGCGCATCTTCCGCGGCGTGACTTATCGCATTGCTGTGCGCCGCGCGGGTCCGGGCAACAAGGTGACGCTGAAGGTTGACGGCAAACCCGTCGACGGCACCGTCGTTCCCTTGCCGACGGACGGACGCAAAGAGATCAAGGTCGAAGCCGTTCTGGGGTAAGAAGCCAGGCGACACAAAAAAGGGGCTGCCGAAATTCGGCAGCCCCTTTTCGTTTGGCGCGGCGGCTAGCGACTGGCCGCGGCGGCGTCCCTTATTTTCTGCTCAGCCGCGACTTCTGAATCGGGATAGGCCTTCTTCAGATGATCGAGCCAGGTAACCTTCAGGATAAGCGAGGTTATCGTCACGATGATCAGCGCGATCCCGGCGCGGTCGTATTCGCGGATCACGACATAGACCGGCAAAGCGACCAGGCTCGTCTGCCAGACGATGCCGACGACGATGTTGAACATGTCGCGCAGGAAGTCCGGGTTCGGCTTGAACGAGGGATCGTCCTGCTGCACGGCTTTGAGGACCGGACCCCACAGACCCCAGGGCCGCGTCTTGATGTAGAAGGCCTTCAGCACGTCCATATTCTCGACCTTGGTCGTATAGGTGCCGATAAAGCAGCCCAACAGCGACAGGAGCAGGATGAACGGGAAGCAGACCAGCGCCTGCGGCAGCGTCGCCAGCGCGGCATATCCCGAACTGAGCGACGGGATCGGAGCGAGCATCGCGATGACATGCGGCTGCCAGATGTCTTGGGTGTACGGCATGACGAGCGCCGCGACGATGCCCACGGCCATACCCCAGAAATAACCGAAGCCGTTGAAGCGCCACCAATACCATTTGATCAGGTTGGAGGCCGCATAACCGCCCCACAGGCCCGCCGAGATCCACTGCACCACATCGTTGATCGAGGTCACGAACCAGCCGATGCTGATGCCCAGAATGACGACGGAAATCGACGCGACATAGCTGAGGCGAACGCAAAGCCGCTCGCTCGCTTTGGGATTGAAGAAGCGGCGGTAGATGTCGTTGACGATATAGGGCGGCGCGGCGTTCACCGTCGCGGCAAAGTTCGACATGAAGGCCGCGAGCAGGCCCGCGACCAAAATGCCCAGAAGCCCCGCCGGCACAAAGCGGGCGAGCGCGTCGGGCAGCACCTTCTCGAAGTCCATATTGGTGCCCATGTGGCGGATCGTGTCGCCGTAGAAGACGAGCGCCAAGATGGTGAGGCCTGCCACCATGAAGTAACGCGGCACGTTGAGCACGACATTGACGACCGCGCTCATCTTGCAGGCTTCGCGCGGGTTGCGGGTGGAGAGGATGCGCTGCATGTCGTAATTCGGCGCCGGGCCTGCCGCGCTGACGATGAAGCCTTTGAACAACTGCATCATGATGAGAAAGCCGAACAGCGAAGAGCCGTCGGAAATTATCTTGGCGTTGGCCGCCGGTATCAGGTGGGACCAATCCAGTCCGATCTTCCAGCCGAAGAAGATCTGGTCCCAGCCGGCGGGGATGACGGCATGCAAGGCCGCCGGTGCAACTTGCTGCATCGCGATCAGCCCGATGGCGACCGAGGCGATCGACAACAGGCCAAATTGCAGGACCTCGGTGATCACCACGCTGAACATACCGCCCTTGACCACGTAAAACGTGGTGATCCCCATGAGGATCAGCGCATAAGCGTTTTCATTGACGCCGGCGTCCGCCGAGAAGCGCCAGGGCAGGAAGTCCACCGCGAACTTGCCGATGCCCTTGAAGCCGTAAGTCAGAAAGCCGATGACGCTGACGAGCGCGAAGACGACGACAATCAAGTGCGAAAGCTGGGAACCTAGCCCGTTGCCGAAGCGAAATTTGATCCACTCCGCGCCCGTGGTGACGCCAGAACGGCGCAGCCAAGCCGACAGATAGACCATCAGGAAGATCTGGTTGAAGACCGGCCATAGCCAGGGGATGAACACGCTCTTCATGCCGTAGATGAAGAGCCAGGTGACGAGCAGCATGGTGCCCGCGATGTCGAACATGCCCGAGGCGTTCGAGATGCCCAGCATGTACCAAGGCAGGACGTTGCCGCCGAGGAAGTAAGATCTGGTGTCGCGCGAGGCGCGCTTGGAAACCCAGTACCCCACAAGAACGGACGTCGCGAGGAACGCGACGATAATGGCTATGTCGATGGGATGTAGATTCACCTGATGTCCCCCGGGCGATTTTGGTTTTCGTTGCCCTGCCTATAGCAGGTTTTGGCGGTCTTCCTCGCCCGGACATTCTTGCAACCTGACAGCGCTGTCAAGCTGAGTAAAGCGAGTCTTGGGCGCGGCAGCTAGCGACAAAAGCTCGCCATTTTCAAGGCCGCGACACTTCTTTTCGCATTGCCATTGGCGCGCTTAGAGATGCCCGAACGGGACGATCTTGTTGCCCGCATCGTGGCCGATATCGGCGAGGCCTAGATAGGCGATGCCGGACACCGCACACCAATGTCTGACAACATCTTCGGCGCTCTGGGCGAAATCGGGCTCGTTGGGCGGAATGTCGCTGCAGCGCCCCAGCCGGATTCCCGCTGCCATTCGCACCGCCGGATTGGAGGTGATGTGAAACATCGCCCGGTCGATGCGATACATATATTCCGATACTTCCTCGAGCATCAGCACATGACCCATTAAGTCCGGCGCCAGTGGCGTTCCCAGAATTTGGCTGAGCACGGTCATATTAAAGGCGGCGGTCATGGTGGCTCCCGTCACGCTGGGTTCCAGCGCCGCCTTATCGCCATCGACCAGAAACGCCAGCGCCCGCGCCACCGCTTTGTCCCCCTCCGCGCGGTTGATGTCGGAAGGCATCGGCCCATGCGCCACCCGCGCGAAGCCGCGCGTATAAAGCGGACTCAGAAGAGCGCCCGCATCGCTATAGCCCAGATAGATCTTGGCCTTGGCCGCTGGCGTCAGACCCGCGATGACGTGCTGGGCAATGCGGCAAGCGCCATAACCGCCGCGCCCGACCCACAGCGCATCGAAGGTTTCGTCATTGGCGACATCCAAAAAGGCCTGCGCACGCGTGGCGTCATCGCCCGCAAAATGGCCTGAAGAAGCAAAGCACTGCGGATGAAACTGAATGTCCGGCGCGCGATCACCATAGAGCGTCAGCGCCAGCGCCTGAACCTTGTCGGCCATAGCCGGTTCGAGACGCGAAGACGGCGCCACAACGCCAATTCTCATTCTGCCGTCATTCATTGGAATTCGTATATTTTCCAATCGCTTGTCAGGGCCTTGTGGGACTTATAACGTGCCGCCATGAATCTGGACAGAAATTATTTCTTTTGCGGCATCGGCGGCAGCGGGATGCTGCCGCTGGCACTGATCCTGAGGGCCAAGGGCGCTGCGGTCAGCGGCTCGGACCGCGCCCTCGATCAAGGACGCAGCGCGGACAAATTCGACTTTCTGCGCGCGCGCGGCATTGCACTTTTTCCCCAGGACGGCAGCGGCGTCAGCGACCCGGGCATGATCGTGGTCGCTTCGGCAGCGGTGGAGAACACGGTTCCCGATGTGGAAGCGGCGCGGCGCATCGGGGCAAAGCTGGTGACGCGCGCCGAGCTGTTGGCCGAGCTATTCAACGCCGCGCCGCTCAGCATCGGCGTGGCGGGCACCAGCGGCAAATCCACCACCACCGGCATGATCGGCTGGACGCTATTCGCGGCGGGGCGCGACCCTACCATCATGAACGGCGCGGTGATGAAGAATTTCGCCGGCGCCGATGCGCCTTTCGCCAGCGCGCTGGTGGGAGAGAGCGAAATTTTCGTCAGCGAGGTGGATGAAAGCGACGGCTCCATTGCGCGCTACACCCCGCGCATCGCCGTACTCAACAACATCGCGCTGGATCACAAATCGCTGGAAGAATTGCGTGCCCTGTTCGACGACTTCGTGGCCAAGGCCGATATGGCCGTCCTCAATCTGGACAATGACGAAACCGCGGCCATCGCGGCGAAGGTGCCGCACAGAGCCGTGACCTACAGCCTGATCGACGGGCGCGCGGATTACTTCGCCAGCGCGCTTGTCCCCGCGCCGGGTGGGATTTCCTTCGCCGTGCATGAGCGCAAAAGCAGCGAAACGGTGCGGATTACGCTGGGCGTGCCGGGGCGTCACAACGTCGCCAACGCGCTGGCGGCGCTGGGCGCTGTGCGCGCAGCCGGCGTCAGCCTGCAAGATGCGGCGGAGGCACTTGGCCGTTTCAGCGGCATCAAGCGCAGGCTTGAGGTCGTCGGCGCCGTGAACGGCGTGACGGTGATAGACGACTTCGCCCATAACCCCGACAAGATCGCCGCAACGCTGGCAACACTGCATGATTTTCCGGGCAGGCTTCTCATTCTGTTTCAGCCTCATGGCTACGGACCGCTGCGCTTGATGAAGGATGCATTGATCGATGGATTCGCCGAAAATTTGAACGCCGAGGATGTTTTGGTGATGCCCGAGCCTGTCTATTTCGGCGGCACGGCGCTTCGCGGCGTCACCAGTGTCGATATCGTGCGCGGCATCGCGGCGCGTGGACACCACGCCTTCGCGTTCGAGGACCGCGTCGCATGCGGCGACAAACTTCTCGAACTAGCCGTATCGGGCGACCGCATCGTAGTCATGGGCGCGCGCGACGACACGCTCTCGCAGCTTGCGGCGGGGTTGGTGGATACACTGGCGTTGCGCTAGCGCGGCGTTAACCACCGAATTGGCGCCATTAACCCCGCATACATCCTTTGCACCTATGACGGTGCGACAGGAACCTGCACGCACAGGGCAATTTTCGGCGATGCCATCCTGCTGCAGCAACAACGATAGCAGTCATTGGTGAGACGAAAATCTCGCAAATTTAATTGTTTTGCCGCCGCCGCGGTCTTCGCGCTGATGAGTATTGCGCGTCCGGCGTTTGCCGCCGACGTCACGCGCGCAGATCTGCGAGCCGCTGCTCACGCACTTGGTTTTCTCGACAGCCTTCCGCAGGATGGCGCGATCGACATTGGCGTCGTCTACGCGGCGCAATCCGCCGACAGCAAGGCGGCGGCAACTCAGATTGCCGGGCTCTTCAACATGCTGCCCGGTCCCAACAAGTCGGCATTTCACGCAAAGATCGTCGCTGTCGACAATCTTGCGCAGAGCGGCGACCACCTCGACGCCGTCTATATCGCGCCGGGCCTGTCCGGCAATGCCGCAGCCATTGCCGATGCCCTGCGCCGTCGCCACATCGTGAGCATATCCAACGATCCGGCCTGCCTCGACAACAATTGCTGCGTTCTGATGGTGCGCGACGATCATGGCGTTCAAATCGTTCTGAACACCGCTTTGGCGGACGCCGTGGGCGCAAATTTTTCCACGGTCTTTACAATGATGGTGAAGCGCAGATGAGCCGCACCGCAATACCAAAATACGCATGCATCGCCGTGGTCGCCGCTTTGCTCGCTTCGCCTGCCAGAGCGCAGGCGATCGACTATGGCGCGCTGCAGGATCTGTTCGGTGAGCCGGTCACTACCAGCGCGACGGGATCGCCTCAGCGCGTCACCGAAGTTCCGGCGAACATGGAAATTATCACCGCCGACGATATTCGCCGCTCCGGCGCCGACAATATTCCCGACATTCTGCAATTTGTCGCCGGCGTGAATGTGCGCCGCTACGGCTTCGCCGACGCCGAGGTTTCGGTGCGCGGCTACAATCAGCAATATAGTCCGCGCCTTCTTGTTCTGATCAATGGCCGCCAAGTCTATCTTGACGATTATGGCCACACGGCGTGGCAATTGCTTCCCGTTCAAATCAGCGAGATCCGCCAGATCGAAGTCGTGAAAGGTCCCAATTCCGCGCTGTTCGGCTTCAATGCCGTCGGCGGGGTGATTAACATCATCACCTACGATCCGCTTTTGGATTCGACAAATGCATTGACGGTTCGCGGCGGCTCGCAGGGCTATGCGAGCGGCTCCGCTGTCGTGACGCTGCATTCCGGCGACAAGGCGGGTTTGCGCGTATCGCTTGGCGGATTTGGCGCGCATGAGTTCTCCACCGAGGATTTGCCTGCCCTGACAGGCCCCTACAACCGCGCGCCGCATCAATATGCGTTGAGCGCCGACGGGCGGTTGCAGCTTGCCTCGAATATCGAGCTTACGATCGAAGGCACCGCGATGCGGGCGCAGCGCTTCGAGGTTATTCCGCTGCCTGCTTACGTCGATGACGACTACCGCACGGACTCGCTCAAACTCGGTCTGGCGGCCGATTTGCGTTTCGGATTGCTCACCGCATCAGCATACCAAAATGAGGCTCAGGCAAACCCGATTTTCCCGGGGTTTGACCTCAAGCAGCACAACCAAGTGCTTGTTCTGCAGGGCGCCGACTTATTCAAACTCGGCGCTGATCACACGATCCGGCTCGGTCTGGAATACCGCCGTAATTCGTTGGGTGGCGTGGCCTATGCCGGCAAGATCGGTTATGACGCTTATGCCGTAAGCGCGATGTGGAATTGGCAAATCACGCCGGACCTTGCGCTGAGCAACGCCGTCCGCTTCGACCATCTCATGCTGAATTATGCCGGATCGCCGGTCGCCGGAAACCGTTACACGATCGCGGACTACAACAATGGGCGGCTCAGCGAGGTTAGCTTCAATTCCGGGCTCGTCTATAAGCCGACGAGCGAGGATACGTTCCGCCTGCTGGCTGCGCGCGGCGTGCAAGCCCCGAGCCTGTTCGATTTCGGTTTGCAGACGAGCAACCTGATTGGCGGGGTACCTGTCTCGTTCATCGGCAATCCCACACTTGATGCCGCCAGCGTGACGAATTTCGAATTCGACTACGACCGCACACTGTCGACGATCGATGCCGTTTTGCGCACCGCCATCTATTACCAAAGAACGGACGATCTGCTCACCAGCGCGCTGAATGCGCCGCTGGGGTATGGCACGGGCGGTCTTGTCGGCTATGCGCAAAACATCGGCAGCAGCCGCGCGGCCGGCGGCGAGATCGGACTCAAAGGCATAAGCGACGCGGGCATTCGCTGGAATGCCAGCTATTCCTATATTTCGATCGCCGACCACTTCGCGCTCGGCTCGCTCAGCGGCTTTTCGGGTGTTCTCGACTATCAACATGGCTCGCCCGCCAGCATTATCGATATCGGCGCGGGCTATAGTTGGGACCGTTTCGAGTTCGATGCCCAGGCGCGCTGGCAATCGCACTTCACGGACTACGCGCCAACCGCCTATGGCGGTGCCGTGCCATTGCAGATCGATAATTACGTCACCGCGAATGCGCGCGTTGGCTATCATGTCACCGACAACCTCACGCTGGCCTTGGCGGGCGAGCAACTCGCCCAGGGGCAAATTCTCGAAGCCGCAGGCACCCCAGTGGAGCGCCGGATTACCGCAAGCGTCACAGTCCAATATTGACTCTCGCATAGGGTGTGAATTGGCGATTGCTGCCAAATTCAAAGTAAACAATTGGTTGAGCCGTCACGCGCCGGGGCTGAACTTGTTAATGGCTTTGGGCGCATTGATTGGCGGAGCGATGTGCCTGCGTGCATGTCGTGGCCGGGATGTCTGAAACCGGCGGAGCAGCAATGGATCTCTTCTGGCAAATTACGATTGTTGAGTTCCTGCTGAATATTGCCGTTTTCGCCGCCGCCGCGATTGCCTATGGACCCATACGCGGTCTCGCCGTGCGCTATGCCGGTAAAATCCCGCAGCTCGAAGGCGCGGCCGTCGGTGTTCTCTTCGGGTCCGCGACCGTCATCGCGCTTTTGATGCCCATTCATTTGAACGGCGGCGCCAGCGTCGGCGGTCAAACCGTATTGTTGGCCTTGGCCGGCCCCCTTGGCGGCTGGGAAGCCGCGCTTTGCTCAGGCGCCATTGCACTTGCCGCGGGGTTGTTCCAATGGACGAACGGCACGGCGATCGGTGCAACCGCTATCGGGCCGTCCCTGACTTCGGCCACGCTCGGTCTGGCCCTGCACTACGCGCTGAGCCGTCGCCGCAATCCGTCAAAGCGCACATTTGGATATTTGCACTTGCCGCTCTTGGGCGTGTTATCCGCCATCGGCGTTTTGGTTCAGCTCTGGACGACGCAAGGTTTCGCGGCGATGAGCGAGTCCGCCGTCACCATCCTGGTATTCAGCATTTCGGCGGCGATGATCCTGGGAACATTGTTGCTCCACGAAAAGCGCCGCCATCTTGCGGAGAAAGAACTCAGGGAAAGCGAGATGCATCTGTCTCGCCAAACCAAGGAACTGGCGGCGGCGCGCGACATTGCCGAAGCAGCCAGTACGGTGAAGAGCGAATTTCTCGCGAATATGAGCCACGAAATCCGCACGCCGATGAACGGCATTCTGGGCATGAACGGCTTGCTGCTGGATTCGCCCCTGAACCCGGAACAGCAGGGCTATGCCGAGGCCGTGCGCGAATCCGGTGAGGCGCTTCTGACGATCATCAACGATATTCTCGATGTTTCGAAGCTGGAGGCCGGCAAGGTCGATCTCGAGATCATCGACTTTGACCTTACCAAGACCGTCGAAAACGCCGTCGCGCTGCTCGCGCCCCGAGCCTATGCCAAGGGGATCGACGTCGGCGTCTTCGTCGAGCCTGCGGTGCGCGGCGCCTTTCGCGGCGATCCCAATCGGCTGCGCCAAATTCTGCTCAATCTTCTGGGCAATGGTCTCAAATTCACTGAGAAGGGCGGGGTGTCGATCGAAGTCTCGCTCGTCCATGCCGACGAGGAGAAAAAGGAAAGCCGCATTCGCTTCGAGGTCAAGGACAGCGGTATCGGAATGTCCGAGGACGTTCGCGTGCGGCTGTTCGAAAAATTCAGCCAGGCCGACAACTCGATTTCGCGGCGCTATGGCGGTACCGGTCTTGGGCTCGCCATCAGCAAGCAGCTCGTCGAGCTGATGGGCGGGGAGATCGGCGTCACCAGCCGGCCTGGTGCCGGTTCGACCTTCTTCTTCGAGATCACCCTGCCGCGCGCGGCGGCCATTACCGGCGATCACGACGAACAATCTCTGCACCTGAAGGGCGTGCGGGCGCTCGCGGTCGACGACATCAACATGAATCTTGAAATTCTTTCGCGACAGCTGCGCAGCTTTGGCATGGAGACCACTTGTCGCGCGGACGGATTTGACGCGCTCGCCGAACTCGAGCGCGGCTGGCATCGCGGCAAGCCCTACGACATCGTATTCCTCGACCAGATGATGCCGGGAATGACGGGGGACGATCTGGCGGCCAGAATCCGGGCAAATCACAATCTCGCGGGCACCAAGCTGGTGATGATCACCTCCGTCGGCCTGATGGAGCGCGGCCAAAAAGCCAACCAGCTGGACGGCATTATCGACAAGCCACTCCGCCAGCGCGACCTGCTTCGCTGTTTGGCCGGTCTCTTCGCCCAGCCGCTGGAAGATGCGCCGGCACCGTCAACCGGCGAGAGCGTGCCCAAGAGCGCCACCCGCAGCGTCAGTCACAATTTGCGAATACTTCTGGCCGAAGACAATAAGATCAATCAGCGCTATGTCGTCGCCGTTCTCAAGAAATCGGGCCATCAGATCACCGTGGTCGACAACGGCGTGGAGGCCGTCGATGCGGTACGCCGCGGAGATTACGACGTTGTCTTGATGGATGTGCAGATGCCGGAGCTTGACGGCGAACAAGCGACAAAGCAGATCAGAGCCCTTCCCCTGCCCAAGCGCGACATTCCGATTATCGCATTGACGGCGCATGCCATGAGCGGCGCGCGCGAACATTGCCTGGCGGCGGGCATGAACGATTATCTGTCGAAGCCGATCAACAGCGCGGTGCTGCTTTCGAAGCTGGAAAGTATTTTACCGCGGGCGAGCGACCCGCTGGCCGACGCCGCGCAGCAAGTCTCGCCAAATTTCGATATTGCGCAGCTCGAGGCGCTGCGCGACGGGCTGAAACCCAGCGATTTCCGCGAGCAATTGTCATTGCTGATCGACAGCTTCGTTCCGAGTGTCGAGCGGATTGGTGCCTATTTGTTGTCGGGAAATCTGGCCGAAGGCGGCAAGGAAGCACACGATCTGGTGTCGGTCGCGGGAAATTATGGCGCGCGGCAAGTTTCGCAAGTTGCGGGCGACTTGGTGCGCGCCTGTAATGAATCCGATAGCGGGGCGGCAGCCGGATGCTTGGCGAAGCTGCGACCCGCCGTGCGTGAGGCGACCTTGATGTTCAATCAAGCGCGAAGCCGGATCGGCTGAGCCGTAAGAAAATTTCACGCCAGCGCCCGACGATTCGCGACGATCTGGCTGGGGGGTGGGCGCTGAGACGCGATTCGCGAGCCCGACCACAGCCAAATGGCATTGGACGGTGCGGTGGACTCACGGCCCCGCGCCACGCTGTTCTTCTTAAATTGGAAATTCAGACTTGTCTGTCGTCCAACAGGAATGGCGCACCCGGAGAGATTCGAACTCCCGGCCCCCAAATTCGTAGTCTGGTGCTCTATCCAGCTGAGCTACGGGTGCATGCCGCGAAGGCGGCAGAACCTATGCATCGAGGGACCTAAAGGCAAGCGATCCGGGCGAAACTCTCGGTCCTGCGTCGTTTTTGGCGCCGCCGCGGTGCGCCGAGGCGGCGCCAAGCAGCCCCCGCGCGGCAGTCTTGGCCATTGTCCTGCACAGAATACAAAAAACTCCCCAAAAAGCGGCACCGTGCACCCTTGTCCCGATGCGCTCGCGTGGTTAAGACTGCGCTGCGGGGGCTCGCCCCAAAAAGCATGCGAGCGGGCTGGAATTTCGCCTGGAGGGGTGTCTATCCATGGCGGATGCGGAGAGCGGTATTATGACAAGGACTGTGGTCGGGCGGGCAAGGATTTCGGGCGTTTCGTCGCGCCTTCTGGGCGCTTTGGTGCTGGCATCGGGGCTCGCCCTCGGCGGCTGCTCGGATGTCGATAACATGCTGTTTGGCGATAACGACACGTCCGCGGACACGACTCAAACCGCCGCCGCCGCTCCGGCTGCCAACGCGCCAGCCACCGGCAGCATGCCCGCCACCAGCAGCGCCACCTCGGGCAACTCGATCGCTCCCGTCGCCACCATCACACCGATTTCGATCGATCCCGGAAGCGACACAGGCACCGCCGTCAGCAAGACAATCGCCAGCTTGCGCGCCCAGGTTTCGGGGCTGCAAGGCGCTCTTAGTCAGAACGCACAGCGCCTGGCCGATCTGCGCAATGCGGGCGCCGATTCGGCAATCGCCTATCATGAAGCCAAGGCCCATATCACCACGCGCCTGCAGGTCGGCACGACGCGCGGCAACCCCGAACTCGTCAACGAGTGGAATACGGCGCAGGCCGCCCTCGACCAACTGTCTGGCAACATCAATGGGCTGAACGCTCTGGGTACTGCCGTGGCCGGAGACGCCTCCACCGCCCATTTTGCGCTAGACCAGATCACGGCCACGTTCAATGTCTCGGGCGCGGTCGACGAAGATCATCGCCAGCTCTCTGTGCTGGAAGACGAGACCAACCAGACCATCGTGCTGGTCGACCGGCTGCTGACGGAAGTCTCCGACGACGTGCAGCGCCAGACCGCCTATGTCGCCAGCGAGCGCGCCAATTTGACGACGCTGGCCAGCGCCATCAAGAACGGCGAGTTCTATGGCGCCGATCTCGGCTCGCCCATGATGTCCGCGTCCGCGAGCGGCGGCTCCAATTTTGCTTATTCCGGCACGCCGCTGGTCGTCATCCGGTTCGATCATCCCGGCGTCGATTATCAGCAGATTCTCTATGCGGCCCTGAGCCAGGCGCTGCAGAGCCGCCCCAGTGCGGGCTTCGCGGTCGTCGCCGTGTCACCGACACGCGGAACCGCGACGGCTGTCCAGCTGGCGCAGACCGCCGCTCATCGCCACGCGCAGGATGTTATGCGCTCGATGACCGATATGGGTGTTCCGTCTTCGCGGCTCGCCGTCGCGTCGGCGACCGACCCATCGGCAACGACGAGCGAAGTGCGCGTCTTCATTCGCTAGGCCGCTCTGCAATACATCTGCCGCCGTTCGTGATTTCGCACGCCTTTGCTGCGCGTGAGGATATTCGCCCTTGCGTATCACGCGCATGGCGCTAGCGTTGGACGCCAGTTCCCAGCAGAGAGGCGCGATGCGGCGCGTAGCCTTTGTTCTTATTGTCCTCGCGAGCCTTTGCGCGGCCGGGCAAGGCGCAACGCTCGCCAAGCATCACATGATCGCGGCGGCCAATCCCTATGCTGCCGAGGCGGGTCTCGCCATGCTGCGCCAAGGCGGCTCGGCGGTGGACGCGGCCATTGCGGCACAGATGGTGCTGACGCTGGTCGAGCCGGAATCCTCTGGGCTCGGCGGGGGCGCCTTCCTGCTGCTCTGGGACCCCGCAAAGAAGAAAGTGACGAGTTTCGACGGACGAGAGACTGCGCCCGCCTCGGCCACGCCGGACATGTTCCTGGACGCGAATGGGCAGCCGCGCGCCCATATGGATGCCATACCGGGCGGACTGTCGGTCGGCGTGCCCGGCGTCGTGGCCATGCTGGAACTGGCGCATAAGGAATACGGCAAACTGCCCTGGGCGAAATTGTTCGCGCCCGCCATCGCGCTCGCCGAGA
Source organism: uncultured Alphaproteobacteria bacterium (assembly GCA_963849895.1). Taxonomy (GTDB): domain Bacteria; phylum Pseudomonadota; class Alphaproteobacteria; order Micropepsales; family Micropepsaceae; genus Rhizomicrobium. The sequence goes on along the minus strand of CAWKIU010000019.1, from coordinate 102,939 downwards.
AGGGCGTGCCGGTGAGCGAGAAGCTGGCCAAGGAATTGCGCGAATTTCCCAAAATTGCCGCGATGCCCGATGTGAAACGCTATTTCACCAAGCCGGACGGAACGCTGGTCCAGCAAGGCGACATCCTCAAAAATCCCGAGCTTGCGGCAACGCTGCGACTGATCGCCAAAGAAGGCGCCAAGGCTTTCTATTCGGGAGACATCGCGCGCGCCATTGCGTGGAAGGTGCGCCACGCCCCGGTCAATCCCGGCGGTATGACGATTGCCGACCTCGCGCAATATCACGCCAAGGAACGCGCACCGGTTTGTGCGCGCTACCGGCGCGAACGTGTCTGCTCAATGGGGCCGCCCAGTTCCGGCGGCATTTCGGTGCTGCAGATTCTCGCCATGTTGCAACGCTTCGCGCCATCTTCGCTGGCGCCCAATTCGCTGAGCGAAGTGCATCTGTTCTCCCAGGCCAGCCGCCTCGCCTTCGCCGATCGCGCTATGTATATGGGCGATCCCGCGTTCGTCCGCGTGCCGGTGCGTGGGTTGCTCGATAGCCATTATCTCGGCGCGCGTTCGGCGCTGATCGATCCCTCGCGCGACATGGGCGAGGCCGAGCCCGGCGTGTTGCCCATGGTTCGCTATGCACCGCAAAAATTGCACGAGCTGCACGGCACCAGCCATATGTCCATCGTGGACGACAGCGGCGAGGTCGTCTCCATGACCACGACAGTGGAGTTCATTCTGGGCTCGGAAATGATGGTCAAGGGCTTCATTCTCAACAATGAGCTGACGGATTTCTCCTTTGTGCCGACGCGAGATGGCAAACCGGTGGCGAACGCGCCCGCGCCCGGCAAACGCCCGCTCAGCGCCATGGCGCCCACCATCGTGTTTGACGCCAAAGGGCGGTTCCGCATCGCGCTCGGCTCGCCGGGCGGGCCCGCCATCATTCCTTATGTCGCCGAAACGCTGGTGGCGATGATCGATGGCGGTCTCGGACCTGAAGCCGCTGCCGCCCTGCCCCATCATGTGAACATGAACGGGCCGCTCTTTCTGGAAAAGGACACGCCGCTTGCGGCGCTCGCGCCCGCGCTCACCGCCATGGGCTATGACGTGCGGCCATCGGCCGGCGAGATGAGCGGCTTGCATATCGTCGAGCGCGTTCCAGGCGGTTATGCCGGCGCCGCCGATCCACGGCGCGACGGCGTGGCGCTAGGCGATTAATCGCGATCCGGAAGGACAATGCGGAAAGCGGTTCCTTGCGGGCCGGTCTCGACGAGGCTGAGTTCTCCCCCGTGACCGCGCGCCAATTCGCGCGCAATGGCGAGCCCAAGCCCAGAGCCGCCCGCGCGCGCCGAGGCGAAAGGTTGAAACAGGGTGGCGCGGACGGCATCGGCCACACCCGGGCCGCTATCGGCGATGTCGATTTCGATGTGGCCGTCATTGCGCGCGGCGGACGCGGTAATCGTTCCGACAGCATCGGGTAAGGCTTGCGCGGCATTGCGAATTAAATTCAGGACGATGCGGAATACTTGTTCGCGGTCGGCATGGGCGCAGAGATCGGGATCAATGCGATTGTCGAACACGACAGATTCGCCGCCGCCCAGAGCCGACTGAGCCGCTTCCTCAACCAGCCCCTTGAGCATGAGCTTGCTGCGCCGCGGCGCCTGTTCGTCGCGGCGGACGAATTTCAGCGTCGAGGTCGCCAGCGCAACGGCTTGATCGATCGATTTGACGAGGCCGGGCGCCAGGCGTTTGACGACGGGATCCTCGATCGTCGCCAAACGGTCCGAGGCAAGCTGTGCCGTGGCCAGAATGTTTCGCAAATCGTGTTGTATGCGCGCGACCGCCGCGCCCAACGCCGCCAGCCGCGTCTTTTGCCGCAGAAAGCCGTAGAGATCGCGCTGCATGGCGCTCAGTTCGCGTTCCGCAATGCCGATCTCGTCGGCACGGCTGGAGGGGACAAGGATGCGCTCCGCATCCTCGGGATTCTCGCGAAACGCCGTCATCGACTTGGTAATGCGCCGCGTCGGGCGCACCACAAAAATATAAAGGCTGGCGAACACCAGTGCCGCCGTCAGGCCGGAGATGAACAGAGCCGCGGCGACGACCCGCCCCGCATAGCGCAGCAGCGCGCTCCTGATTTGGGCCTCCCCGAGCACGATACCGATGGTCTGGGCGTTCTCGATGCGCGTCGGCGCGATAACATGCAGCGTGCGCGCGCCGCCAAAGAGCAGACAATCCAGCCCATTGACCATGTCCGCCACAACCGTATCGGCGGTCAGATCGATGGTGCGGTCGACGCGCGCCGGCATGGCACGGGGCAGGAACAATTGGCGCTGATCGGCGCGCCTCAGCAGCACCGCGTCGGCATTGGCATGGCGAAGAAGTTCCTTTTGCAGGCTTTCGGGCAGGGTTTGTCCGCCGGGCGCGGCAAAAGGCAGGATGGCAAGCTCGGCGGCCAGAATGTGGTCGTCGAGCAGCTCGCGGTGATAAAGCCCGATCGCCGGCACGAAGATCAGGACTTCGCTCGCCAGGACGTAAATCAGGGTCAAAAGCAGCAAACGGCCCGAAAGGCTGTGGGCCGCAAGACCCCAGCCTTTGTCCCAAAACATGCGTACCTGGCCCCGCATCGGCCCGCATAAGGCCCTAATCGAGCGGCAAAAAACAAGGCAGGACTGCTCCTTTGGGCCTTGCATTGACAGCTATGGGCCCAATGCTTAGAAACCCCGCTCTTTCAGCGGGAAAGCGGCCGGAGACCAGCCATGAAGCGCACCTATCAGCCAAGCAAGATTGTGCGCAAGCGCCGTCACGGGTTTCGCTCTCGCATGTCCACCAAGGCCGGGCGCAAGATTTTGTCGCGCCGCCGCGCCCATGGCCGCGCGAAACTCTCGGCCTGAGCGGGCCCCCGCTCGTCCCCAGCGCATGAAACGGCTCATCGCCGACCGCCTCAAGACCAGAGCCGATTTTCTGCGTGCGCAGAAAGGTGTGCGCCGCATCGCGTCTGGATTGACGCTGGAGATCTGCGCTACACCGCAGGATATGGCCAAAGAGGGCCGGCTGCGGGTTGGTTTCACCGCCAGCCGCAAAGTCGGCGGCGCGGTCGAGCGCAATCGGGCCAAACGGCGGCTGCGCGCTGCGGCTGCGGCCGTACTTCCTCTTTCGGGCCGAGCCTGTACCGATTACGTTCTGGTCGCTAGGCCCGTGACGCTGAGCCGGCCCTTCGCGTGTCTTCTCGAAGACCTTGCCATCGTGCTCGCCGCGGCCCATCTAAAGTTGAAGCCCTACGAGGAAACATGATCGATCGACGCGGAGGTTTGCAAAGCGCAGGGCGCGCGATATTGATCGCGCCGATCCGCTTCTATCGCTATTTCATTTCGCCGATGTTTCCCCCAGCATGCCGTTTCACGCCGAGTTGTTCGCAATACGCCATCGAGGCGATCGAGCTTCACGGACCGCTCAAAGGCATGGCACTGGCTGCACGCCGACTGCTGCGCTGCCACCCGCTCACCTGGCTTGGCGGATCACAAGGCTACGATCCCGTTCCACCGCGATAGGACTTCGATGGACAACAACCGCAATCTTTTCTTGGCCATTGCCCTGTGCGGGCTGGCGTTTTTCGCCTGGCAATATTTCGTCGCAACGCCGCAGATGAAGGCGGAGCAAGCCGCGCAGACGCAGCAGCACAAACCGCTGCAAGACACCCAAAGCGTCACCGCGCCAATGGCCACGGCGCAGTCGCCCGATCATCTGACGCGCAGCGAGGCGCTGAAGCGCGGCGGCGCGCGTATTGCTATTTCGACGCCGACGGTGGACGGCTCGCTTCTGCTCAAGGGCGCGCGCTTCGACGATTTGAAGTTGAAGCAATATCGCGAAACCGTCGATCCCAAGAGCCCCGAGATCGATCTCTTGGCACCCTCGGGTTCGCAGTTTCCCTATTTCGCCGAGTTCGGCTGGAGCGCGCCGGGCAACAAGACCGCCGTGCCTGATGACAAGACGGTTTGGCGCCTGGCGAGCGGATCGACGCTTTCGCCGGGCCATCCGGTCACCCTGGTTTGGAACAATGGGCATGGTCTGACGTTTACGCGCACGATCAGCGTCGACGACGAATATATGTTCACCGTGTCCGACAGCGTCGCGAACAGCTCGTCGGCGAATGCGACGCTTTACCCCTATGCGCTGGTCGTGCGCGACGGCGTGCCCGAGCACCCGAGCTATTCGTTGCTGCACGAAGGCTTCGTGGGGATTGCGAACGACAAGCTCCAGGATCCGACCTACAAGGATTTCAAGGACGAGGGCACCCCGCCCAAGACATTCTCATCGACCGGTGGCTGGCTCGGCATCACGGATAAATATTGGATGGCCGCCGTCATCCCGCCGCAGAGTGAAAAATACGATGGGGCATTTCGCGCGACGCCTTACGGCGCCACCAAATCCTATCAGGCCAATTTCAGTCTCGGCCGCCGCGACATCGCGCCGGGCCATTCCATCGAAATCACCCAGCGGCTATTCGCCGGCGCCAAGGTGGTCGATACGCTTCGCAGCTATGAACACAAGCTGGGCATCGCGCGCTTCGACATGGCGGTCGACTGGGGCTGGTTCATCGTCGTGACGCAACCCTTATTCTGGCTGCTCGACAAGCTCTACCGATATTTCGGCAATTTCGGTCTCGCCATCATCATGGCGACCGTGGTGATCCGCGCGCTGCTGTTCCCGCTGGCGAATGCGTCCTTCAAATCGATGAGTAAGACGAAAAAGGTGCAGCCGGAGATGGAGCGCATTAAGAAGCTCTATGCCGACGATCCGCCGCGTCAACAGCAAGAGATCATGGCGCTCTACAAGCGCGAGAAGGTCAATCCGGTGACCGGCTGCCTGCCGATGCTGGTGCAGCTTCCCATCCTGTTCTCGTTCTACAAGGTGCAGATCGTCACCATCGAAATGTACCACGCCCCGTTCTGGGGCTGGATCCATGATCTGTCGGCGCCGGACCCGACCTCGTACCTGAACCTGTTCGGTCTTTTGCCCTTCACGGTGCCCGCGACCCTGCCCGGCATTCTGTCGCCCGGCACCTTCCTGCTCCATGTCGGGATTTGGCCGATCCTGATGGGCATTACTCAATGGGTTCAGACCAAGCTGAACCCGACAATGACCGATCCGGTGCAGGCGCGCATGTTCGCGCTGATGCCGCTGATCATGACGATGATGTTCGCGGGATGGCCGGTGGGCCTGGTGATCTACTACACCTGGAACAACATGCTCTCGACCGCGCAGCAATATGTGATGATGACACGCGAGGGCGTTCCGGTGCATCTGTTCGAGAATATGAAACCGCCCGCCTTTGTCCGCAGGCTTTACGGCAGCGCCAAATCTCTGGCGAAGAAGTGAGCGAAGACGACGAGGCGTTTGCCGCAGCCCGCAAATTGTTCGCGGGGGAGTGCGAATTTATCTGGGGCACGGGATCTATCGACAGCCTGCCGCCCCAGAGCCTGCCGGAGGTCGCCTTCGTCGGACGCTCGAACGCGGGCAAGTCCAGCCTGATCAACGCGCTCACCGCCCGCAAGGCGCTGGCGCGGGTCTCCCATACGCCGGGGCGCACCCGCGAGATCAATTTCTTCAAGCTGGGCGAACGGCTGATGCTGGTCGATCTGCCCGGCTACGGCTATGCCAAGGCCTCCAAGACGCTGGCCGCCGAATGGCAGAAGTTGATCTTCGCTTATCTGCGCGGACGCTCGATTTTGCGACGCGTGGTTCTGTTGATCGATGCGCGCCGCGGCACGCTGGAGATCGACCGCGCGGTCATGGGGCTACTGGACCAGGCCGCAGTTTCCTATTGTCTCGTGCTCACCAAAATCGACGAATTGTCCGTGCCGGAGCAGGGCCAGGCAATCAGCGACATCGAGGCGGAATCGGTCAAGCATACCGCGGCGTATCCGCAGACATTCGCGACATCCGCGCATAAGGGGCTCGGTCTGGAAGCGCTCAAGGCGCAGCTGGCGGCACTGGCTGTGCCGTAATCTTTGCGTTATAAGCGCGCGTTTTGCCAAAGGCGCATGTGGATGGCCCTACAGGACGATCTCAGTCAAGACCGCAACATGCGCATCATGGCGCGCTGGCGCTCAACCGCGCGCGTGCTGGTCGAGGCGCTGCCATACATTCTGCAATATGACGGCAAGATCATCGTCGTGAAATTCGGCGGCAATGCCATGACGGGCTCGGTGGCGCAGGACTTCGCCCAAGACATCATCTTGATGAAGCAAACCGGCATGGAACCCGTTGTGGTGCATGGCGGCGGCCCGCAGATCGGCGCCATGTTGAAAAAACTCGCCATCCCGTCGACCTTTATCGATGGGCTGAGGGTCACCGACGCGGCAGCGATGGAAGTCGTCGAGATGGTGCTGACCGGGGCTATCAACAAACAAATCGTCAGCGGCATCAATGCGGCGGGCGGGCGCGCAGTGGGGCTTTCCGGCAAGGACGGCAACCTCGTCATCGCCAAGAAGCTAGAGCGGGTGAAGATCGATCCCGTGACCAAGGAATCCACGCCCGTCGATCTGGGCTTTGTCGGCGTTCCCGAAAAGATAAACCCTGAAGTTCTGCGCGCCTTCATACAGTCAGACCTTATTCCCATCATTGCGCCCGTCGGCGTGGGACGGCACGGCGAGACCTTCAACATCAATGCCGACACCGTGGCGGGCGCCGTGGCCGGTGCGATGCAGGCCGAACGCCTGGTGCTGCTCACCGACGTCGAGGGCGTGCTCGATCAGGAAGGCAAGCTCATTCCGCATCTTTCGGTGCCCGAGGCTCGTGCCCTGATCGCCGACGGCACGATTAAGGGCGGCATGATCCCCAAGATCGAAACCGCGATTGACGCCGTCGAAGGCGGCGTCAGCGCGGCAGTGATCCTCGACGGACGCGTTCCCCATGTGCTGCTGCTCGAATTGTTCACCCAGCACGGCGCCGGAACGCTGATCACCGCCGAATGAAACGCCTTTGCGCGTCGCTTATCGCGGCTCTCGGCATCGCGCTTGGCGCCCCCGCGGCGCACGCCTCGCTAAAGCTGTGCAATCAGACAAGCTATGTGCTTTATGCGGCGACCGCGACCCAGACGGACAGCCAGATTTTCACCCAAGGCTGGACGCGCGTCGTGCCCGGAGCTTGCCGCATCGCCATCAAGGGCGACCTCATCGCGCCAGCCTATTTCACCTACGCCAGAAGCTCCGAGGCCCATTCGGGCCCAAGACGCGTATGGGACGGGGCCACGAATATCTGCGCGCGCGATACAGACTTTTCATTTCACCTGCCGTTGTTGACCACCCAGTGCCCGTCCCCCGAAATGTCCGAACTGCCCTTTGCGCCTGTCTCCACGCAGCATATGCGCTCATGGACGATAACATTCCGCGAGACGCCGGCTTTCGATTCCATGAAAAGCGCCGAACGCGCTGGCCTGCGACGGCTGTTTGGCGATCTGGGCGCTCGAGTCGACGTATACAGCGCGGGCTCGGACAAGGCCTTGGATTTGGCGCTGGAGTCGTTTCGAAAACGCATGCACCTGTCGGACAGGGCCAGTACGGCCGATTTGTTCGGCGCGCTGGAAACCGAAGCAATGAAATCGGCAACGCCTTTGGGCTATGCGATCTGCAACGACACGGATAAGCCGTTCTGGGCCGCGCTCGGCGAGAAGAAGGGTGCGGTATCTGTTGCGCGCGGCTGGTGGATGGTGGCGGCGGGAAGCTGCGCCAAGGCCATCACACAATCGGTGGCGAAGCGCAAAATCTTTCTCAGGGTGGAAAAATCGAAGGGCGTCGCGCTGATTTCAGGCCCGGAGAAATTCTGCGTCACCGACATCGAGTTCGAAATTCAGGGCCGCGAACATTGCGCCGCGCGCGGCCTTATCGAAGCGGACTTTGCCGAGACCAATACGACTGGCGCAGCCGGCTTCACCGCTCACATTTCGGAGGCGGGGCTTGTTGCGATGGCGGGCGCCGTCACCCCGAAATAGTCCAGCTGCCAGCGCATTTCGTCCTCGCTGAGGGGAAAGTCCTTCCCGTCGCGCGCAGGCAAGCTTTCGGTGGCGGCGAGTTTCATCACATGGTTCTCGATCGTGAATGCAACGCGCATACCCAGACCAGCCCGCCACACCAGCGCGATGATCGCCTTGGCGGATCGTGAATCGAGCATGCGCCGCACGGTCGTGGTCGGCGTTTGCGCCAGCCCCGCCAATGCCGCAATAACTGCCTCTTTGTTTCTCGCTTCGGCCGCGGCTTCCACGAATTCGCCGTTCAACAATCCATCCTGGGCGATAGCGACAACCTGCTCGACCGTCTGCGCGGCCCCGGAATCGCGATCCTCGCCGCTTTGCAGGCGGGCGCGAAGTCGCCGATTGAGATAGAGGCGGGTGTCGTCGCCCAGATTGTGACGCGCCGTCAGACTCTCGAGCAGGGCGGTGCCGACGAATGCCGCGATCCGCCGGATGGTGCGCTCCGATAAATCGGTTCTCAGCGTCAGCGGTTCGTGCAGGGCACTGATATGTTCGGCGGTTTCCACCAGGCGATCGAGCGTTTGCTCGCGAATCTCGGCATGGGGATTGGCGAGCAAAGTCGCCACCGCGGAGATATCGAGCGAGCCCGCGATCGCGTCGGCGATGTCCGAGCTGAGGGGCCTGCGCCTTGCGATGGCGGCCAGCGCGCGATCGGCCTTGGCGCCGGCAATGATCTCGATCAGATCGACATCCGATAGCAAGGGGGAATATTCCAGAATCGGCCCAGCCACGACCTCTTCGATGTCGCGCGCCAATGTGTCGATCAGTGATTTCGGCACACAATCGAGATTCTTGATTTCCTCGGCGAGAATGGCGCGCACGCGCGGCTGCTGGTCGCGCGCCAGCTTCTCCAGCATCGCGATGGTGATGGCGCGTAGCTCGAGCGTATCTTCGCGCGCGAGGTCCGGCATCAGCCGCGCAATCTTTCGGGCCAGTTCGGCGCGCACATCGTCGTCTTCGTCGTCGCACAGTATCTGGTTTGCGCTGGACGGTGCCGCGCTATTGGCCGCGACCGCGCGCCGCGTGGCGACACCGCCATGACGGGCGAGATAGCCAAGAACCTCACTGCTTGCGTCTCTTTGGCACGCAAGTTCGTGCTGCGCCGCCAGTGAGCGTTCTTCGAGGATTTTGAGAATATCCTCGCGGGACAGTTGCTCTTGTCCTGCTTTGGTGAGCTGCTGCTTCAGCCTTTCCATCGCCATCTGTTTTTGTCCGACACGCGGCGATTGTAAGTGTTTGAGCCTTAACGCTATATCAAGGGACGTGGCTAAAGGTCCTTAACCCATATTTTGTACGCTGGCATTCGGCCAAACCCGCAATTATCCATGGAAAAACCCGTCGAATATGACTGAGCCAAGTCCCGATTTTCGCCATATCGACACATGGATCTTCGATCTCGACAACACGCTCTACGCAGCCGACAGCGAAATCTTCGCCCAGATTGACGCGCGCATGGGCGAGTACATCGCGCGAACCATGGAACTTCCGGCAGGTGAGGCGCGGCGCCTGCAAAAGACCTATTACGAAAGCTACGGCTCCTCGCTCAGTGGATTGATCGCGATTCACGGCGTCGATCCAGAGGCGTTCCTCCGCTATGTGCACGACATCGATTTGTCGGCGCTGGTTCCCGACGAGAAACTTAACTTGGCCATAAAGGCTTTGCCTGGACGGCACTTTGTCTTCACCAATGGCTGCCGCCATCACGCCGGGCGCGTCTTGGAACGCATTGGGCTTGCGAAGGCCTTCGACGGCATTTGGGACATCCGCACGCTGGGATTTGCGCCCAAGCCGCAACCTCTTGCCTATCAACGCATCGTCGCTGCAGCCGGCTTCGATACGCACCGCGCCGCAATGTTCGAAGACATGGCGACCAATTTGATGCAGGCCCATGCGATGGGTATGACGACGGTATGGATCAACAACGGCTCGCCCTGGTCGCATCAAGGCCCGCAATATCCCCTTGCCGGGCGCGGGCACATCCATCACGAGATTGACGATCTCGCGGAATTCCTGCATGCCATCAGGCTGTAATTTCGGCTCGAAAACGACATGACCAGCGAACTTGCCTCCATCATCGACCCCGCCTGGGAAGCGCGCGACACGCTTTCGCCCGCCACCACGGGCGAGGTGCGCGATGCCGTCGAAGCGGCGCTCGACGGTCTCGACTGCGGATGCTTTCGCGTCGCCGAAAAGCGGGGCGGCGCCTGGCAGGTCCATCAATGGCTAAAGAAGGCGGTGCTGCTCTCCTTTCGCCTGACCGACATGAAGCGGATCGAGGGCGCGCCAGGCGGCGCCTGCTGGTGGGACAAGGTCGATTCAAAATTCGCAAATTGGGACGACGCAAAATTTCGCGAAGCAGGGTTTCGCGCGGTGCCCGGCGCGGTGGTTCGCCGTTCAGCCTTCATCGCCAAGGGCGTCGTCTTAATGCCATCCTTCGTCAATCTCGGCGCTTATGTCGACGAAGGCACGATGGTCGATACTTGGGCCACCATCGGGTCCTGCGCCCAGATCGGCAAGCATTGCCATATCTCGGGCGGCGCGGGCATCGGCGGCGTCTTGGAACCAATCCAGGCCGGTCCGGTCGTGATCGAGGACAATTGCTTCATCGGGGCGCGCGCCGAAGTGGCCGAAGGGGTGATCGTCGGCGAAGGGTCTGTGCTGTCGATGGGCGTCTATCTGGGCCAGTCCACCAAGATTGTCGACCGGGCCAGCGGCGAAATTCTCTATGGCCGCGTGCCGCCCTATTCCGTGGTGGTCTCCGGCACGATGGCCGCGGGCGAAGGCAAGCCCTCGCTCTATTGCGCGGTGATCGTCAAGCGCGTCGACGAGAAGACGCGCTCCAAAACCTCGATCAACGAATTGCTGCGCGATTAAGTTTTCGCCGCCAGTGCCGATATGTCGAGGCCAAGCGCCTGCGCAATCGGCGCAAATGTCATCATTTGCGACATCAGCGATGGACCCAGCGTCAGCCCGCCATCCACCACAAGCGCATGGCCGGTGACGAAGGAGGCCCCATCGCTCGCCAGATAGAGCGCGGCCTCCGCAATGTCGGCGGGCAGCCCGCCGCGCTGGATGAATTGCGCGGTCTTGGAACTTTCTGCAATGGCGCCCACTGCGCTGTCGGAGACTTGCTGCGGCACGCCAAGGCTGGAGCCGAAGATCGAGGTCGCGATCAAGCCCGGACAGATGCAATTGACGCGAATGCCAAACGGCCCAAGTTCGGTTGCGGCGAAATGGGTCATATGCACCAGCGCCGCCTTGGCGACGGAATAAAGGAACGGTCCATAGCCGGTGCTGATGCCCGCCACCGAGGCGGTGGAAATAATAGAGCCGCCGCCTTGCGCCTTCATCATCGGGACGGCGTGTTTGATGGCGAACATCGCGGCGCGCAGATGCAGATGCATCACCGCATCGAACCCCTCAGCGGTGACGCCATCGGCGCCCTCGCGCGCGCCGCCGGCGCCCGCATTGTTGAACAGACAGTCGAGCCGCCCGAAATGGGAGCCAGCAGCGGCGATGGCGGCAGCGATGTCTGCTTCCTTCGTCACGTCGCAATGGACATAGACGGCTTTGCCTTTGTGGTCTTCGGCAAGCCGCGCGCCCTTGTCGTCCTGGATGTCGGCGGCGATCACGCTGGCGCCCTCGGCCACGAAGAGATCGACCGTTCCGCGCCCGATCCCGCTCGCCGCCCCGGTAATGAGCGCCACTTTTCCGTCTAGCCGCCCTGCCATGATCCCCTCCCCTTATGGCCTTGATTGACCATAGCCTAATCGCGGCCTAAATCCCCAAGCCATGAACAGTCTCGATCCGGTCGCGCTGGCCCAAGCGCTTATCCGCTGCCCTTCGGTCACGCCCAAGGATGCAGGCGCGCTGGACGTATTGGAAGCGGCGCTGAAAGGTCTGGGTTTTTCGTGTCATCGCTTAGTCTTCGAGGAAGCCGGATGCGCGCCGGTCGATAATCTTTACGCACGGATAGGAACCAACGCGCCGTTGTTCTGTTTTGCCGGCCACAGCGATGTGGTCCCGCCGGGCGAGGGCTGGCGCAGCGATCCCTTTGCTGCCGAGATTCGTGGCGGCATTCTCTATGGACGCGGCGCCGCCGACATGAAGACAGCCGTTGCCGCCTTTGCCGGCGCCGCCGCGCGGCATCTGGCGAAGGGCAAGCTGAAGGGCTCCATCGCGCTCCTCATCACCGGCGATGAGGAAGGCGAAGCGGTCAACGGCACGCGCAAGGTCCTCGGCTGGCTGAAGGACAAGGGCGAGCGCCTCGATCATTGCATTGTCGGCGAGCCGACCTCGGTCGCGGCGACGGGCGACACGATCAAGATCGGACGGCGCGGCTCGCTCAATGTGCGCGTTCGCGTCAAGGGCGTGCAAGGCCATGTCGCTTATCCGCACAAGGCGCGCAATCCGGTCCCGGCACTGGCGGCCTTGGCCGCGCGGCTTTCGGGCCTGACGCTGGACGCGGGCTCGGCGCATTTCGAACCGTCCACCCTCGCCTTTACCAGCATCGACACCGGCAATGCGGCAACCAACGTGATACCCGCCGAAGCGCGCGGCCAATTCAATATCCGCTTCAACGATCTTCATACGGCGGACAGCTTGATGGCGCTGCTGGAGAGCGAAGCGCGCGAGGTTGCGGCGCATCGCGGCTGCGAGATTGTTCTGGAGCCATCGCTGAGCGGCGTCTCCTTCGTCACCGCGCCCGGCGCGTTCACCGATCTGATTGCCAAAGCCGTCACCGACGTGACCGGCAAGGCACCGGAATTCTCCACCGGCGGCGGAACATCCGACGCGCGCTTCATCAAGGATTATTGCCCGGTCGCGGAATTGGGGCTGATCAACGCCACGATGCACAAGACCGACGAATGCGCCGCGCTGACCGACATCGAGACGCTGACCGACATCTACGCCGCACTGCTGGATGCTTATTTCGCGAACCCGCCTCAATGAACTCTTCTCCCATCGGCATATTCGATTCCGGCATGGGCGGGCTGACCGTCATGCGCGCGCTGGCGCAGCGTTTGCCGAATGAGCGGTTCCTCTATCTCGGCGACACGGCGCGGCTGCCTTATGGCACCAAGAGCGCGGACACGGTGAAGCGCTATGCGCTGCAGGCGGCGCACGCCCTGACCCAGCGCGGCGTCAAGCTGATCGTCATCGCCTGCAACACGGCATCGGTTTCGCTCGGCGCGTTGCAGGAGGCGCTGGCGCCTTTGCCGGTGATCGGCGTGATCGAGCCGGGGGCGCTGGCCGCGCTCGCCGCCGCGCCGAACGGACCGATCGCCGTCATCGCCACCGAAGGTACGGTGAAGGGCGGGGCTTATCCGCGCGCCATCCATGCCCATGGCTCCGCGCCGGTGGTGCAGCAAGCTTGCCCGCTCTTCGTGCCGATGGCCGAAGAAGGCCTGGTGGACGGGCCCATCGTGGAAGCGGTGGCGCAGCGTTATCTGGCGCCCTTGCTGGCGACGATGCCAAGGCCGCGCGCGCTGGTGCTGGGCTGTACGCATTTTCCGGTACTCAAGAGCGTGATCGCGCGCGTGGCTGGACCCGACATCGTGCTGGTCGACAGCGCGGCGACCACGGCGGACGCGGTGGCGCGCCTGCTGGAGGAACGCGGCTTGGCACGGCGCGACAAGACCAAGGCGCCGCCGCATTTTCTGGCCACCGACGCGCCGGACCGTTTCGCGCGGGTTGGAGAGATTTTCTTCGGCGGCCCGATCGACCCCGGCCTGGTGGAATTGATCGACCTTCAATAATCCACGCGGACAAGATAAAGCCCATCCGGCGGCGCGACGGTGCCGCAGCGGCTGCGGTCGCAGGCTTTCAGTGCATCGCCCACCGCGCGCACCGGCCATTTGCCTTCGCCGACCAGCTTCAGCGTTCCCGCCATCGAACGCACTTGATGATGCAGGAAGGAACGCGCCGAGGCTTCGATGTGAATCTCGTCAGCGGCTTGGCGCACGTCCAGCCGGTCCAGCGTCTTGACCGGTGATTTGGCCTGGCACTCCGCGGCGCGAAATGTCGTGAAGTCGTGCTGCCCGATCAGCGCTTGCGCGGCCGCGTGCATCGCTTCGGCATCGAGATCGTGCACCACATGCCACACATGTCCGCGCTCCAGCGCTGGCGGCGCGCGCCGGCACATGATGCGATAGAGATAATGGCGCGCGACGGCGGAGAACCGCGCGTGAAAATCCGGTGCGGCCACGGCGGCGTCCAGCACCGCAATGGGGCTGGGCCGCACAAAGTGATTAAGCGCATCGCGCACTTTGTCGGGCGCGAAATCTTTCACCAGATCGAAATGGGCGACTTGCCCCAGCGCATGCACGCCCGCATCGGTGCGGCCCGCGCCGGTGACGGTGACGGCTTCGCCGGAAAATTTTGCGATGGCGTCTTCCAGCGCGCCTTGCACCGAGGGGCCATTATCCTGGCGCTGCCAGCCGACGAACGGCGCGCCGTCATATTCGATGGTGAGGCGGTAGCGCGCCATCACACCAGCCGCGAACCGCGCGGCAAAACGAAGCCGCGTAAAACGTCGGTTGCCGTCATGGCCGATTTGCCGGGGCGTTGCAAACGCACGACGCACAATGTGCCGGAGCCGCAAGCGATGGTGAACGCGTTATCCAGAACCTCGCCGGGCGCGCCCGATCCCTTCGCCGGTTCGGCGTACAGAATTTTCAACCGTTCGCCATTCGCCTCGGTCCACGCACCGGGCGCGGGCGAGAGGCCGCGGATCATGCCATCGATCTCGGCGGCGCTCTTTGTCCAGTCGATGCGGGTTTCCTCTTTCAGAATCTTCTTGGCGTAGGTCGCGCCTTCTTCGGCTTGCCGCGTCTCTATCACGCTGCCGCGTTCCAGCGCGGACAGCGCGCGCGCCATCAGATCGGCACCGAGGCGCGCCAGCTCGTCGGTCAATTCGCCCGCCGTTTTGCGCCCCACGGGGACACGCTCGGCCATCAAGATGGGACCAGTGTCGAGCCCCTCGTCCATGCGCATCGCCATGACGCCGGTCTCTGCGTCGCCCGCCATGATGGCGCGCGCGATGGGCGCGGCGCCGCGCCAGCGCGGCAGAAGCGAGGCGTGCACATTGAAACAGCCAAGCCGTGGCGCCTCCAGCACCGCTTTGGGCAGGATCAAGCCATACGCCGCGACCACCGCCGCATCGAGGCCGAGGGCGGCGAACGCGGCCTGCGCTTCGGCGATCTTCAGTGACACGGGTGTGCGGATTTCCAGGCCGTGCGCGGCGGCGAGTTTGGCGATAGGCGAAGGCTCCTCGGCCAAACCGCGCCCCTTGGGGCGGGCGGGCTGGGAATAGACGGCGGCGATGTCGTGGCCTTGCGCGATCAATTCGGCGAGCGTCGGCACCGCGAAATCCGGCGTGCCCATGAAGGCGAGCCGCAGCGTCACCCTGTCCCCTGCAATTTCTTCGCCTTCGCCAGTTTGCGCAGCGCGATGGAGCGTTTGAGCCGGGAGAGGTGATCGATGAAAAGAATGCCGTTCAGGTGATCCATCTCGTGCTGCAGGCAATCGGCCAGTAGCCCATCGGCTTCCAGGGTTTGCGCCTTGCCGTCGCGGTCGAGATATTCCACGCGAATTTTCGCGGGGCGTTCGACTTCGTCCCAGATTTCGGGAACCGAGAGGCAGCCTTCCTCAAACGTCGCGGTCTCGTCCGACGCCCAAAGGATTTTGGGATTGACGAAAGCGCGCGGCTTTCGCTTGCCCTCCTTCTGGTCGAGGTCCATGACGATGACGCGCTGGGTAACGCCGATCTGTATGGCCGCCAGGCCAATGCCGTCGGCGTCGTACATCGTCTCTAGCATATCGTCGATCAGGGCGCGGACACCGGCATCGACCTTGTCCACGTCCTTCGCCACCGCTTTAAGGCGGGGATCGGGCGCGGTGAGGATGGTGCGGATAGCCATGGGCGTCAGATAAGCGTGGGGCCGGTTTGGGTCAAGGTTTTGGGCACAAGGCCTAGCGGGATAAGGTGCATTGGGAGAATCGCTGATGGACATCACTTACCTCGTTTTGGCCGTCGCCCTGGTCGCCGCCGCGGCCATTGTCGCGTTTGCGCTGCGCCGCCCGGCGGCGCCGCAAGCGCGCCCCGACCCAAGGCTCGACACCGTGATCGCGGCGCAGGGCGAGATCGTGGGGCAGTTCAAGAACGCCGTCACCGCGCAGGCCGAATTGCAGCGCACGCTGGGCGAACGCATCGATGCGCTCAACAAAAGGCTGGGCGACAGTCTGGCGGAGGGGACGCAAAAGACCGGCGAGACGCTCAAGAATATCGGCGAGCGGCTGGCAGTGATCGACGAAGCGCAGAAGAACATCACCGCGCTGTCCGATCGCATGGTTTCGCTGCAGGACATTCTGTCCGACAAACAGGCGCGCGGCGCCTGGGGCCAGGACCGCATGGAAGACATCGTGCGCGATCAGTTGCCGCCGGACCTGTTCACCTTCCAGGCAACGCTGTCGAACGGCAAATCGCCCGATTGCCTGATCCGCATTCCCGGCATGGCTGCGGCCATCGTGATCGACGCCAAATTTCCGCTCGAAGGCTTCGAGGCGCTGCGCACCGCCGCCACCGAGGCGCTGCAGAAGCAGGCCGCGGCGCAATTGCGCAGCGACGTGCAGAAACATATTGCCGACATTGCCAACAAATATCTCATCCCCGGCGAAGTGCAGACGCCGGCGTTGATGTTCGTGCCGTCGGAATCGATCTATGCCGAATTGCATCATATTTTTCCCGATGTGCTGCAGCGCGCGCGCCGGGCGCAGGTGGTGATCGTCTCGCCGCATATTCTGTGGCTGGCGGTGAACACCATCCGCACCCTGATGCGCGACGCCAAGATGCGCGAACAGGCGAGCGAAATCCAAAAAGAGGTGGGCCTGCTCCTGAAGGATGTGAAGCTTTTGGCCGAACGGGTGAGCGATCTGCGCACCCATTTCGAGCGCACCAGCAAAGACCTTGGCGAAATCGAAAAGCCGATGGGCCGTATTGCCGCCCGCGCCGGGCGCATCGAGGCAGTGGAGCTATCCGCGCCGGATGTCGACAAACCGGTGCTTCCCGGCGCTGTTTGATCTCACACCGCGTCCACGCCAGCGCTTGGGCGATGGCGAAGCGGGCCGAGGCCACGCGGGCGCGCACGGCTCTGCGCCGCGCGGCATAGTCCCGCGAATAGAGGCCGTGCTTCAGCCGGTTGCTATTGCCGATGGGTGCGCCGCGCGGGCGACCGGTTCGCTTGCCCATATCGGCTTACCCCCCACCCGGATCGCTGCGCGATAGGGCCTCCCCACAAGGGGGAGGTGAGTCTGTATTGCCCATTTGAACCTCGCGTTTGGGGGACCTCCCCCCGGTTTATCCCTGTTTGGAGTCGGGGCGACCTTGCTCGAAGGTTTCGGGCTTGTTGACCGCGCGGCGCGGTGGCGGCCAAATCTCGCCGTGCAGCACATTGATGTTCTGATTGTATTCGCCCTTGATCTTGGCGATGGCGAGACCAATCTCGGCGCTGACCCTGAGCAGTGTCACGGCATCGGCGACGGCGCTCGACCGGCGATGGCCGAATTCGTCGCGGCGGCTATCAACGCTGCGGGTTACCTCGAATGCTTCTTTGATGGCTTGCAGTGTCTCTGAAAGTTCGGCTTCCAGAATGGGAAGACCGCAGGGTGGCGGAAGTGGGTTTTGGGATGTCACGGCTCATGTCTCCTTTCAACATAAGCCCGATAAGATAAGCGCGATGGCGCGCGCTTGGATAAGTTGCACGAAATTTCCGCAAGTGCCTGCGCACACAACGCGATTGGCGCGGCGTGTTTTGGGATAAGCGAAAGCGCGCAATTTTCTAACGAAATTGCGCGCCATGAAAGATCGCAAGAATGCTTACCGCATCGCGTTCCGCGTCAATCTGGTAGACGATAATATAAGGCAAGCCTCGCAGGACCCATTCGCGCGTACCCTCGACTTTTCCAACGCGACCAATGCGGGAAAGAAGGGGATCGTACTTTCGATTGTATCGAGAATTCGCTCGGCAACCGAGCGAGCGCTGGCAGGGTTGTCTTTCGCGATCCAGCCCACGATCTTTTCCAGATCGTTACAAGCCGCTTCGCGGATGATAACTTTCAAGGAGTGATTTTCCGCAGGCGCGAGCGCAGTTCGACCGGTGTCACGGTCTTGGCGGCGTGATCGCGCAACCGCCGCTCGACCTCCGCTGCTTGCTGCGCGGAAAGTTCCAGCCCGTTTGCCCCCGCTACGTAATCAAGGATCGCTTCTGCCGCCAATTCCTGCTCGCGCGGCGAGAGCGTTTTCAGAACGGCCCAAGCGTCTTCGATCTTATTCATGCGCACATCTTAGCAGAAACGCCCGGGATTTTACAGCGCCCGTCGCGCCTTGAAGGCGGCGGAGAGTGTGCCCTCATCCAGGTAATCGAGTTCGCCGCCCACCGGCACGCCATGGGCCAGCCGCGTGACCTTGACGCCCGATGCCGCCAATGCGTCCAGCAAATAATGCGCCGTCGTCTGGCCCTCCACCGTTGCGTTCATCGCCAGGATCACTTCATCGGCCTCGCCGGCGCGCGCCAGGAGTGCCGAGACGTTGAGCCGTTCGGGCGTGATGCCGTCGAGCGCGGAGAGCGCCCCGCCCAAAACATGATAGCGCCCGCGAAACACCCCAGCGCGTTCCAGCGCCCACAGATCGGCGACATCCTCCACCACACAGAGGAGGCGCGCATCGCGGCGTTCGTCGCGGCACAGCGCGCAGGGCGTGGTGGTATCGAGATTGCCGCAAGTCTCGCAGGTCTTGATGGCGGCGGCGGCATCGCGCAGCGCACTCGCGAGTGGCTGGAGCAGCGCCTCGCGCTTCTTGAGCAATTCGAGCGCCGCGCGCCGCGCCGAACGCGGCCCGAAGCCGGGCAGCTTCGAGAGCAGTTGGATCAGGCGTTCGATCTCGGGGCCGATGGTGGACACATTAGCTCCTTGTCATTCCCGGCCAAGCGAAGCGTAGAGCCGGGAACCCAGGTGGGAAGACCGCAGATGATCCAACCGCCTGGGTCCCCTTCCCTCGCATCGCTTCGCGATGCTCGCCGGGGATGACAGCCATTTCTTATTCCTCGTTGTCTTCCGGCATGGGCGCGGCGACGTCTTCTTGAACGATATCGCGCACCGCGACGATTTCGGCACCGGGGAAGCGGTCGAGTACGGCGCGCACCAGCGGTTCCTGCAGCACGCGTTCGTGGCGCGCTTCCTTTGCGGCCTTCTTGTTTTCGGCCAGCGTCGGCGCGCCGCCTTCGCGCGCCAGCGTCACCACCCAGCGCGTGCCGGTCCAATCCTTGAGCTTCTGGGCGAGGTCGCCCGCCAGCGAACGCGGCGCGCGCGCGCTGGGGCGAAATTCCAGACGCCCCGGTTCCAGCGAAACCAGATGCATGTCGTTTTCGACATGGACCTTCAGCACCGATGCGCCATTGGCTTGGGCGAGAGCGGCAAGGTCTTCGAGGCTGCGAAGGGTGGGAGCGTTTTGCGCCATGGCGTGGGGTGACACAGCCAACCTTGTACCCTCCCCTTGAGGGAGGGTCGAAAAATCATGAGCTCCGCGAGCGTCAGCGAGTGGACGCGAAGGATTTTTCGGGGAGGAGTCCGAGGCCCCACCCCTCCCCGAATTCGCGCCACTGCGCGAATTCGACCCTCCCTCAAGGGGAGGGTTATCAATTAAATCCCGCACCAATTTGTCCGTGGGCGGAAGATCGGCGGCGTAGGCGAGGCGGATCAGCGCCATCTCGCAAGCGGCGACCGGACGCGCCGCATCGCGCACTTCCAGAAGACCCTTCAGCAGCACCGACCAGGCGCGGGTCAGCGAGGGCACGGTGAGTTTGGCGGCCATCTCGGCACTGCGTTTGGCCTCGCCCGAGCCGCCGTCGAAAAAGCCTTCGGCGTTCGGCGCGACCTTCAAGCGGGTGAGGAAATGCACAACTTCCAAAAGGTCCTGCATCACCGCCATGGGATCGGCGCCGCGATCATAGAGTTCGCCAAGGTCGCTCAGCGCTTCGGCGATCTGCCCGCCCATCACTTTTTCGAAAAGATCGAGCACCCGGCCGCGATCCGCCAGCCCCAGCATGGCGCGCACCATGTCGGCGGTGATGGTCTCCGCCTCGCCGTGGGCGATGGCTTGATCGAGCAGCGAGAGCGCGTCGCGCACCGAGCCTTCGGCGGCGCGCGCCACAAGCGCCAAGGCGGCATCCTCGATCTTGACGTTTTCCTGCTCTGCGATGGATTTGAGATGGGCGACCAGTTCGTCCGTCTCAATCCGGCGCAGATCGAAGCGCATGCAGCGCGACAGCACCGTCACCGGTACTTTGCGGATTTCGGTGGTGGCGAAGATGAACTTCACATGCGGCGGCGGTTCTTCCAACGTCTTGAGCAGACCATTGAACGCCTGCTTCGACAGCATGTGCACTTCGTCGATGATATAGACCTTGTAGCGCGCGCTGGCGGGGGCATAACGCACGCCCTCGATGATCTCGCGGATATCGTCGATGCCGGTGCGCGAGGCGGCGTCCATCTCCTGCACATCGACATGGCGGGATTCGGCAATGGCGATGCAGGGCTCGCATACCCCGCAAGGCTGAATGGCGGGCTCGCTGCGCTTGCCGTCGGGCCCGATGCAATTGAGCGCACGGGCGATGATGCGCGCCGTAGTCGTCTTGCCGACGCCGCGCACGCCCGTGAGCATAAAGGCATGCGCAATGCGCCCGGTGGCGAAGGCGCTTGTCAGCGTCTTCACCAGCGCCTCTTGCCCGATCAGTCCGGTGAAGTCCGCCGGGCGGTATTTGCGCGCCAGGACTTTGTAATCGGCGCCGGAAGGCGACGGGGCGAGGCCCAAGGATGGTTCTGGCGTCTCGTCCATTCTGCCGACCGTGAAGTTGTGGATAGGTGGGAGATTGACAACGACCCGGGCCGGATTCGTTACGGCTGCTTTCTTCCGAACCTGACCGGATTGGCGACAGGCCCGTCCGCCACCAACCTCCCGCCAGGAGTATAGCAAGGCAGGGGGCAAAAGTGGCAAGGGTTGTCAGCGTGCTGATTTCGAGGCCCCGATGATCCCATTTTGCGGCAATCCGCTCGACCGCGCCGGCGAGAAACGCGCCGATAGCGCCTGGATCGCTGAGCGCCTGGGCGATCCGGGATCGCTGATCCTTCCCATCTGGCGGTTGCAGCCGTTTTTGGTGGACGGCGCGGACGGCGTGCCTGCGGCGGGGTTCCTGCGTCCGGGCCTCTGCGAAAGCCTGGCCGCGGAGGGTGCGGCTTGCGTCTTTTTGGGTTTGGAGGGCGGGCGGGCTCATTTCGCGCTCGATATTTCCGCCGCCGAAGACCCGGCGGCGGATGGCCCGCTGGCAGGGCTTGGCCGGTTTGCCGAGCTGCGCGCTTCGGCGCCGCTTTTGGCGATGGGCGATCTTGCGATCCTTGGCCAAGCCAAGGCGATGATCGACTGGCATCAGCGCCATGGCTTTTGCGCCAAATGCGGCGCGCCCAGCGTGGCCGCCGAGGCCGGTTACAAGCGGGTGTGCCCGGTCTGCGCCACCGAGCATTTTCCGCGCACCGACCCCGCCGTCATCATGCTGGCGACCCATGGCGATCATTGCCTTTTGGCGACCAATAAGAATTGGCCGCCGGATTTTTTCTCGGCGCTGGCGGGGTTCGTCGAGCCGGGCGAGAGCATCGAGGAAGCGGTGCGCCGCGAGCTTTTCGAGGAAGCAGGCGTGCGCGCCGGCGCGGTGACCTATTACGCCTCGCAGCCTTGGCCGTTTCCTTCGCAGATGATGATCGGCTGTTTCGCCGAATGCGACAGCCGCGCGCTGATGCTGGACCTCAACGAACTCGCCGATGCCCATTGGTACAGCCGCGACGAAGCGCGCGATTTGATCGAAGGGCGCATCCCAGGACGGCGCGGACCGCTGCCCTTCGCCATCGCCTATCACTTGATCAAGGCGTGGGCGGGTTAAATTGCGCGGTTCTGCGACGCATTTGCTCCGAACGCCTTGCGGCGGGGTTATATAAGTCGCGTACCCGTCCGAGGACGAAACAATGCTGCTGACATTTGGAGAAAACAGTTCGCGCGAATCGCGCGCTTATCAGGTCTATCTGATCCTCATCGGCCTGGCCGCAAACCATCAGACAATCGACGCGCGCAAACTTTGCGAGAAGATCAAATACGGCATCGGACCGATGGTGTCGGTCCCGCTGGGGCGCATCGTGAACTGGTGCATCCGCGAGGGGCTGCCTGGGCTGACCGCGCTGGTGGTGGACGAAGATACCGGCAAGCCGTCGAAGTATTGGACCGCCGGATGGAGCAACGACGTCGCCGCCGAATTGCAACGCGTCTTCGCCTTCGACTGGTTCTCGATCATGCCGCCGACGCTGAAGGAATTGCGGGAGTATTAGGAGAAGTGTTCGGGTCAGCGTTGGTTCGATATTTGCGATGAAGAGGCTCTTTGCTGCCATTGTCGCCGGGCTCTTGAGCCCCATGATGTTCCAGCCAAGCGCCAGCGCGGGCGCTTTGACGGCTCGTTTGGTCAATCAGCCAGGTGTCGATAATTGGGCCATTTGGGGCGACGGCCAGAAGCATCGCATCGTGCGAGACGAAACGGTCGCCGGAAAAACCGCTGTTCGTATCGACGTTGCCGGACCTCGGCAGAATGTTTGGGACATCACTGCGCACGCCGACATCACACAAGACATTGCGGCGGGTGACACCGTGACGGCGGCGTTTTGGGCTCGCGCCGATAAAGAAAGCGACACAGCCCGGGCACAGGCGCACGTAACCGCAGTGATCCATTCAAACGATGCGCCATACCCAACGATAGGGCTTGCGCAAATCGATATCGGGTCGGACTGGAAACTGTACTTTGTAAGCGGCAAAGCGGTCGAGGCGTTTGCTGCCCGCCACTCTGGCGTATCGCTCCAGCTTGCCGGGGCGCGGCAGGTGGTGGAAATCGGTCCGCTTTTTGTAGTCAGGAACGACACCCGCAAGACTGCCGCGCTGAGGCGCGCCTTCCTGACGCTACCCATTCCCACCGTGGTGGAAGACGTCGTGGTCCACAATCGCGCGGCAAATATCGATTTGGCGGCGACGTTTCGTGCCCCCAGCGGCAAAGGCCCATTCCCGGCCGTGCTCCTGGTCACCGGTCACGGACCGCAATCTCGCGGCGGCTTCCAGGTTTTGAGCAATGTGCTGGTTCAGCATGGAATTGCCACGCTGGAGTACGACAAACGCGGCTGCGGCGAGTCCACGGGGACATTCTCCACGGCGACGCTACCCGATCTGATCGGCGATGCAGCCGCCATGGCCGCCTATCTGAAGACCCGTCGCGAAGTTGACCCGCGGCGCGTTGGACTGCTCGGCGCCAGCGAAGGGACATTGATCGTCCCCGCCATCGCGGCGAAAGACCCGTCCTATGTTTTTGTTATTTTGCTCGGTGCTGTCGCACAGCCGATGGAGGAGCTAGCATTGGATCAGTGGGAGACAGCCAACCGCATCCAGGGCATGAGCGAGGACAAGATCGCCGCGGAACGCCCGGTGATGAAACGGCTGTACGATGCGGTGATGGGAGCCCGAAATGACGAAGAGGCTCTGACAGTCGCTAAAGCCATTCTTGCGCCATTCGTCGCCGATAAAACCATCACCCAGGAGCAAAGCGACCAGTTTGCGGCGACATTGGCTGATCATCCCACACGGGAGGGGCTTGCTTTCGATCCGCAGGGCAATTTACGCCAGGTCAAGGTTCCGATTTTGGCAATCAATGGCTCACTCGATCTGCAAGTTCCCGCGTCGAAGAATTTTCCCTTGCTGCGGCAGGCGACGACCAACAACCCCGATGTCACAACGCTGGAAGCGCCAAGCCTGAATCACAATCTGCAAAAGGCAAAGACCGGGACGGTGGACGAGTGGAGTAAGCTTGGACCGGCTTTCTCAGACCAGCCCACAAATGAACTTATCGCGAGATGGCTGCTACAGCACCTGCAACCGCCAGCCGGGAACGACAATAAGGAGTGATTGAAGTTCGTGTAATCTCCCCGGCGCGAGGAAGTTAAAGAACAAGCGCTAGTTTGGAAGAAGTAATTACGGCATTTCTGCGCGTCCGCCTTCGTCAAGGCTTCGGCGGATCGCACGCCATAGCGCAAACTTTTGCCTTGGCGTTCCATTCATCAGCGGTCACGGCATTTCCGCGCGGTAGGGATGCGCGGGGTAGATGCCGAGCACGATGACCTTGGAGGAGAAGAACATCAACTCCTCCAGCGCCAGATGGACATTGTGCTGGTCGGGGTGGCCTTCCACATCGGCGTAGAATTCCGTCGCGTTGAACGAGCCGCCGAGCTGATAGCTTTCGAGCTTCGTCATGTTGACGCTGTTGGTGGCGAAGCCGCCCAGCGCCTTGTAGAGCGCGGCGGGAACATTGCGCACCCGAAAGAGAAATGTGGTGATGACGCGCCCGCCGTCATTGGGCGCATCGTCGGCCTCGCGCCCCACGATCAGGAACCGCGTCATGTTGTGGGCTTCGTCTTCGACATTGGCGCGCAAGATGTCGAGGCCGTAAATCTCGCCCGCCAGGGTGGAGGCAATCGCCGCCGCGCTTTTGTCGCCCAGCTGCGCCACATGGCGCGCCGCGCCCGCGGTGTCGGACCATTGCTTGTCGGCGACGCCAAGTTCCTTGAACAGCTTGCGGCATTGGCCGAGCGCGGGCGCCTGGCTGTAGACCGACTTGATGTCTTTCAGCGCCGCGCCTTTCAGCCCAAGCAATTGATGATGCACCGGCAGGAAATGCTCGCCGAGGATGAAGAGATTCTTCTCGCCGTCCACCACATGGCCTTTCACCGGACGGCCGAAATTGCGCACCAGAAGATGCACATCCGCGATGCGGCCATAGACGGAATTTTCCACCGGAATGATCGCAAGATCGGTTTCGCCCAGACGCACCGCATCGAGCGCGGCTTCGAAGGTTGGCCGCGCCACCGCCTGCGCATGCGGCAAGGCCTCGCGCGCGGCGAGGTTGGCGTACGCGCCCGGCTCGCCTTGGAAGGCGACGGTCTTGGCGCGGGCAACCAAATTCGGAACCATTATTTCACGCCGCGCGCCAGGACAGCGCGCGCCTTTTGCAGATCTTCGGGCGTATCGACACTGAGGGGAATTGCGTCAACCCGCGCCACCGCGATCGACAGCCCGGCCTCCAGCGCGCGCAATTGTTCCAGCCGCTCGCGCAATTCCAGCGGCGAAGGCGGCAAGCCGACAAAGCGCTTCAAGGCATCGCGCGTATAGGCATAAAGCCCGATATGGAAATAGAGCGGGCCCTTGCCCCAAGGCGCGCGCGCCCGGGTGAAATAATGGGCGCGGCCGCGCATCCCGGTGGTGTCCCAACTCACCACCGCCTTGGTGACATTGGAATTGTCGGCGTCGGCATCGTCTTCGATTTCGGCCACCAGGGTGGCGATATCGGAGCCGTTCACCACCAAGGCTTCCACACAGGCGCGGATGGCGGCGGGGTCGATGGAGGGCAAATCGCCCTGCAAATTGATGATGATGTCGTGCTCGAAACTGCGGTCCACCGCGTTCAGTGCGGCGTAAACCCGGTCCGTGCCCGAAGGCAAATTCGCGTCGGTCAGGACCGCCCGGCCCCCCGCCTTTTCCACGGCATCGGCGATTTCGCGCTCGGCGCAAGCCACCACCACGGGGCCGGATTTGGCCTCCGTCGCCTGCTTCCAGACCCGCACAATCATGGGAATTCCGGCAATATCCGCCAGCGGCTTGCCCGGAAGCCGGCTGGACGCCATGCGCGCCGGAATGATGATGATCGGTTTCATGGCCCTATCCCTTGTTTTTTTCCCTTGGCTACGGGTCTTGACCGCCAAGCCCGGCGCGGGGAGATTGGCTTACCCTGAACCCGGTCATCTGTGAGGACCAAAGCACAATTGCCTCAATTATGCGACGCTTCGCCGCAATGACGACTCTGGTTGGGACTGTAATGTCGCACCAAGCGCTTGTGCGAACCTCTCTCAAGTCTTCGATCACCCCGGCCAAGTGCCACTGAATTGCGGAGCCCGACCTGATGGATTCCTGGGAATGGAACAAAATTTTCGGCGCCGTGCTCGGCACGCTGATCGTCGTGCTGGTGATCAAATTCGCCGCCGACGCGATCTATGAAGCGCCCGCCCCGGCCAAGCCGGGCTATGTGGTGGAAGGGGTCGAGGCCGAAACGGCGTCCGCTGGCGCCGCCGCAGCCCCGGTCGAGGAAGCGCTACCTGATTTCGGCACGGTTCTGCCCGCCGCTGACATCCCTGCCGGACAACAAATCTCCGGGCGCTGCGAGCAATGCCACGACCTTTCCAAGGGCGGACCCAACAAGATCGGCCCCAATCTGTGGGGCGTGGTGGGACGCGCGCGGGCTACCCATCCGGGCTTTGATTATTCCAGCGCGATGATGGCGAGCCATGATGCATGGTCGTTCGCCGATCTGTTCCGTTATCTCAAATCGCCTCAAGCCATGGTGCCGGGCACCAAAATGAGCTTTGCGGGGCTTCGCAGCGCGCAGGACCGCATCAATCTGCTCGCCTATCTGCGCACCCAGAGCGACAGCCCACTGCCGATTCCGCCCCCCACTAAGGGCAAGTAGGCGGCGCGTCTCTTTCGCGCTTGAATCCGACCGCCAAAAGCGGCAAGCGTCGGCTATGAGCAAGACGCCAACCCTGCTGATGGTCGTACCGGAAAAATGGTCCGGGCTTTGGGAGACGCCGCTCGGCGCGCTCAATCTGCTGCTGCATGGGCGTGATGCTTATGCGCCGCAGGACGTCGATTATGTGCTGAGCTTTCGCCCGCCTTCCGGGTTGCTGGCGAGTTTGCCGAATTTGAAAGCAGTGTTCTCGCTCGGCGCGGGCGTCGACGGATTTCTTCATGACGGGGATTATCCCGCGCGCGTGCCGCTGGTGCGCTTTGTCGACGAAACATTGTCGGCGGAGATGGCGCAATTCGTTTTGATGCATGTGCTGATCCATCACCGCCATCAGCGCCTATTCGATGCCGCGCAGCCGCAGCACAAATGGCGCCAGATGGTGCTGCCCAGGCGCACCGAGGACACCCGCATCGGCATGCTGGGTCTGGGCGAGATCGGCGCTTTCACGGCGCAGCGCCTTGGCGAACTCGGCTTCCCCGTTTCGGGCTGGAGCCGCACGCGAAAAAATTATCCCGGCATCAAGAGCTTCGCGGGCGATGGCGAGCTGACGGATTTTCTGGCGCAATCGGACATCACGGTTTGTCTGTTGTCGTTGACGCGAAAAACCACCGGCATCTTGAACGCCGAGGCCTTCGCGGCGATACCGGAAGGCGGCTTTGTCATCAATGTGGCGCGCGGCGGCCATGTGATCGAAGCCGATCTGATTGCGGCGCTGGATAGCGGCCATCTGTGCGGCGCGGTGCTGGATGTGTTCGATACCGAACCGTTGCCGCAAGACAGCCCTTTGTGGAGCCACCCGAAAATCACGGTGACGCCGCATGTCGCGGCGATCTCGCAGCCTGCCGTCGCTGCCCGTTTTGTGCTGGATGGCATCGCCAAATTCGAGCGCGGCGAAAAGCCGGACAATATCGTGGATGTCGCCACAGCATATTAGCCGCGCGGCGGATAGCGCTTCTTCAAGAGCGCATAGAGCGCGCGCGCGACATTGGCGCTCGCGCCGCGCGGGCGGCCGGGACGGGGACGATCCGTCCAGCCCGCGATGTCGAAATGCACCCAGGACTTCGCCGCGCCGACAAAACGGTTGAGGAACAGCGCCGCGGTGATGGCCCCCGCATAAGGATAATCCGGCGCGTTGGTCAGATCGGCCAGCGGGCTGGCCAAGGTTTTCTCATAGCCGCGCCACAAAGGCAGCCGCCACATCGGATCGTGAACCTCGCCCGCATGGCGCATCAATTGCGCGGCGAGGGTTTCGTCATCGGTGAAGAAGGGCGGCAATTCCATGCCGGTTGCGACGCGTGCGGCACCGGTCAGCGTGGCGATGTCGATGAGGAGGTCGGGCGCTTCGCGGTCGGCCTCGGTCAGCGCATCGGCCAGCACCAAGCGGCCTTCGGCATCGGTGTTGCCGATTTCCACCGTCAAACCCTTGCGGCTCTTGAACACGTCGCTGGGACGATAAGCGGCGCCGGAGACCGAATTCTCCACCGCCGGAATGAGCACGCGCAGACGGATGTCGAGTTTCGCGTCCATCACCATATGGGCGATGGCCAGCACCACGGCCGCCCCGCCCATGTCCTTCTTCATCGTCGCCATGCCGGCGGCGGTTTTCAGATCGTAGCCGCCGGTGTCGAAGACGACGCCCTTGCCCACCAGCGTCACCTGGGGCGCGCCTCGGCGGCCCCAATTCAGATCGAGCAAGCGCGGCGGACGTGCCGATCCCATGCCCACCGCATGGATCAGCGGATAATTCTTTTTCAGCAGCGCCTCGCCGACGATTTCGGAAAAACGCGCCTTGTGACGCTTGGCCAATTTGCGCGCCGCGGCGGCGAGTTCCTCGGGGCCCAAATCGTTGGGCGGGGTGTTGATGAGATCGCGCGCCAGAAAGACGCCCTCGGCGATGCGGCTGATCTCTGCCCCGTCGGCGCCCTTGGGCAGAACCAGGCGCGGCGGCGCGCCGTGCCCCGCGCGATAACGCTCGAAGCGATAGGCGCCGAGCGCCCAGGCCAGCGCCGCAAGCGAAGGATCGATCCAAGCGGGCAGCGCCCCATAGCGGTACACGCCCTGCGGCAAACGCTCGCAGAACAAGGCCAACGCCAAGGGATCGCGCGCTTTGCCCAGGCCCAAGACCGCGAAAGCGAGCTTGCCCGCGCCCTCGGGCACCAGCACCAATTGGTCCTCTTTCGCCTTGAAATCCGCCGCCTTGAGGAAGGCGGCGGCCGGCTTGGAACAAGAGGCGACAAAGCGGGCCAGGTCTTCGGGCGCGACGGCATGGAGCGGGATTGCCCCCTTGGCGGCTTTCACTAGGCTCGAATGCATGGCAAACCCTTTGAATCGCAGAGCGGCGACTTTAGAAACGGCGTGTTCGACCCGCAACCGGAGAAACGCGAATGACCCCGCGCTACACCATCGTCATCGGCACCAAGAACTGGTCGAGCTGGAGTCTGCGCCCCTATCTGGCGCTCTGCGCCACCGGCGTGAAGTTCGAGGAGATTGTGCTGCGGCTTCGCCGTCCCGATACCAGCGCACAAATCCGCCAATATTCCTCGGCCGGCAAAGTCCCCGTGCTCAAGATCGTGGAGAACGGCCATACCTCGACGGTGTGGGACAGTCTGTCGATCTGCGAGACGCTGGCCGAACGCCATCCCGAAGCCAAGCTGTGGCCGGACGATCCGGTGCAGCGCGCGCGGGCGCGGTCTTACTCCGCGGAAATGCATTCGGGCTTTCCGGCTCTGCGCTCGCTTCTGCCGATGGATTTCGCGCGTACGCACAAGACGCCCGAACTCAGCGAAGAAGCCGTCACGCAAATCGCGCGCATCAACACGTCGTGGATGAAATCCTTGTCGCGCAATCCGGGCGACGGATTTTTGTTCGGACGGTTCTCCATCGCCGATTGCATGTATGCGCCGGTGGTGTCGCGCTTTTTGACCTATGGCATCGAAATGCCGCCGCCCGCCAAAGCCTATGCCGAGCGCGTCTTCGATATGCCGGCGATGAAGGAATGGGGACGCGCCGCCAAGGCCGAAGTGGATGCCGGACTAGCGTAACGCCTAATGCTTCGGCGCGGGGAGCGCGCCCGCTTCGCGGTAATAGCGCTCGGCGCCTTGATGCAGCGGCGCGGTCAAATCCCTGGCCGCATCCTCAAGGCGGATGGCTTTGCCGGGACTTGGACCTTCATCGAGCAGCGAGCGATTGGCCGGGGCGAACAGCGCGCGCACGATGCCGTACACGATGTCGGGCGCAACACTATCCTTCACCACCAGCAGCGTGCGGCAACTCACCGTCTGCACCGCGCCGCTATGGGCATAACTGCCCGACGAAATGACGTCGGCCGAAAAACTCGGCAGGCGCGCCAGCAAGCGGCGCCGGCCGCGTCCATCAATCGGGACAAGTCGCGCCGCGCCGCGCGCCAGAAGATCGCCGACCAAGGGCGAGGGCGCGCTGCCTTGAAAGAAAAACGCATCGAGCTTGCCCTGCTGCAACAGGTTCGCGCTGACGTCATAGGAATCATGGCTGAGCTTCAGGCGGCGCAGATTGACGCCATAAGCCGAGAGCACGTCGCGCGCCACCACCGCGGTGCCTGAACCGTCGGTGCCCAGCGCCACGCGCTTGCCGCTGAGATCGGCTACTTTGTTGATATGCGATTTGGCGGCGACGACGAGGTGGACAACTTCGGGAAACAGCGCGGCCATGACGCGGATATGCGTCTGGCGGCCAGCGGCGCGAAATTCGCCCCTGCCCGCCACCGCGTCCGCCACGATGTTGCTTTGGGCGAAGCCCGCATCGGCCAGCCCGGAATTGACGGCGCGCACATTGGCGACCGCCCCGTCGCTGGTGCGCACCGAAACAATTAAGCCTGGCGGACCGCAGACCCCGCGGGCCTCGCAGCGCGCCACCCCAGGCGGATGGCTGACGATGCCCGCGATCAACTCGCCCATCGGAAAATAGGTGCCGGCCGTGGAACCCGTCGCGACCTGGAAAAACTGGCGCGGGGCGGGTCCCTCGGCCAAAGCGGTCTGCACAGCGAGACCCGTCAGGGCGGCGAGGAAAGCCCCCAGCCCGGCGATCGCCGCCAATGTCGCTCTTTGCCGTCTCATGAGCCGCCAATTCCCACAACTTTGCGTCAGCAATGGGACTGAAACAATCGATATCACAGCGAATTTAAGAGTTTGTTGACCTCATCCGCGCATGCTGGACACCGCACCGTTGCGTCAAATAAGGCAATGCCCATGCACCGTTCCTTGGCCCGTTTCGGGGCGCTTGCGCTATCGACAGCATTGGCCGCCTGTGCGTCCCAGCCGCTCGATGCATCCAAACTGGCGGCGGCGAACAAGAGCGACCCCAATGCCGCGGCGATGGCCAGCACGGTGCCCGCGAGCCTCGACAGTGAAATCCAACAGGCACAGCTTCTACGCAGCCAAGGCGATTACACCGGCGCGGTGCACGCCCTCAGCCAATTGATGATGGTCGCGCCCGACGATCCCAGGATCGTGGGCGAATACGGCAAAGTTCTCGCCCAGCAAGGCCGCGCCTCCGAAGCCGTGTCGTTCCTGACCCGCGCCGTCGAATTGCAGCCGCGCGATTGGACGCTGTTTTCCGCGCTCGGCGTTTCCTATGACGAGATCAAGGACAGCACCAATGCGCGCGTGGCTTATGAACGCGCGCTGGCGCTGAAACCGGGCGAGGCGGTGGTGCTCAACAATTACGCCATGTCGCGGATGCTGGCGGGCGATACGGTTCAGGCGCATGCCCTGCTGGCGCAAGCCGGTGCCGCGGGCGCCGCCAATCCCAAGATCGCGCGCAATCTGGCGCTGCTCGACAAGCTGGCGCCGCTGCCGTCAGCGGTGGCCGCGCCGCAGCCGCAATCCATCGCCGAACAACCGCCCAAAGCGCTGGCGCAGGCCAAAGTCGAGACTCGCGCACCCGTCAAAACCGTGATGATGCAGGAAGTTCCGTTCGATCCCAAGGCCGGCCCCGTCAAAGCGGCCACGCATGAACCGCGCAAACTCGCCGCCAAGCACGAGAGCAATAAGACCGCCGCCAAACACGCGAGCAAGCCTGTCGTCAAAGCTGCGGCGGCGCACGGCACCATCCCCTCGCTCAGGCTGGCCAACGAAACGCCCTAGCCGTCGGTCGCGGCAATTTCGTAATTCGCATATTGGAACGGCGTGAACGCGCGCATTTTTGATGCGCAGCGCGCTCACATCATGTGCATGACCTTCATCACCGCCGGTCCCAAGATGACCACAAAGAGAACCGGCAAGAAGAACAGGATCATCGGCACGGTGAGCTTGGCAGGCAGCGAAGCCGCCTTTTTTTCGGCTTCGGCGATACGCCCCTCGCGGTTTTCCTGAGCGCAGACCCGCAAGGTCTGGCCCATGGGCGTGCCATAGCGTTCGGACTGGTTGAGCGCGGTCGACACCGCCTTGACGCCGGCATGGCCGCAACGCTTGGCAAGATTGTCGAAGGCCTGCCGACGCTCGGGCAGATAAGACAGCTCCGCCGTGGTGAGCGCAAATTCCTCCGCCAGTTCCACCGAGGTCTCGCCGATCTCGGCGGAGACCCTGGCGAAGGCGGTTTCCACGCTCATGCCGGATTCGACGCAGATCAGCAGCAAATCCAGCGCGTCGGGAAAGGCGCGCATGATCGATTCCTGGCGGTGCGAAATGGCGTTGTAGACAAAAAGATCCGGCAGATAGAAGCCCGCCAAGGCGGCGGCGACGGCGGCAGCGATCTTCGTGGTATCCGACCAGTGAAAATGGGTGATGACGAAAAGATACAACAGCGCCGCCGCAAACAGCACGAAAGGCATCACGAAGCGGAAGAACATGAAGACGAAGACGGGGGTCTGCCCGCGCATGCCCGCGCGCGCCAGCTTGTCCGCCGAATCCTCGGACGACACCAGCTTGGCGAGATCGAAACGCTCGACGATTTTTTTCATCATCTTGGCCGAGCCGACCGGATCGCTGCGCAGCCCGCCGCGCTTGGTGTCGAGCGAAGCATGATGGCGCAGGCGCAATTCCTCGCGCCGCTCCGATACCGACGCCAGCCGCCGGCCCAGCGTATCGCGGTCCAACAGCGGCATACCGAGCGTGACGATGGTGGCGAAGGCGAAGACCGCCGCGGCCAGCGCGCCCACAAAGCGCATGTCGAAGAGCAGATTGAGAATGCCGATGTCGAACATGTCTGCTCCCTAATGTTTGAAGTTGATCATTTTCTTCATCACGAAGATGCCGATACTCATCCACACCAAGCTGCCCATAAGCAGCAAGTTTCCCGTCCGCTCGGTGAACAGCAGGTCGATATAGCTCGGCGTCGTCAGCCAAACGATGCCCATGACGACGGGCGGCAGCGAACCGATGATGCCCGCCGACGCCTTGGCTTCGGACGACATCGCCTTGATCTTGCCCAGCAGCCGCTTGCGGTCGCGCAGAACATTCGCGAGATTGCTCAGCGCTTCCGACAGATTGCCGCCCGACTGCTGCTGCACGGTCATCACGATCGCGAAGAAGCCGACTTCGGTCGTCGGCATGCTCTCATGCATGCGCTTGAGACCCTGCTCCAGCGTGATGCCCATCTTCATGCCGTCGCACAGCCGCTTGAATTCGCCGCCCACCGGATCGCGAAACTCGCTGGCCACGATGCGCAGCGCATCGCTGGTGGGCAAGCCCGAACGCACCGAGCGAACGATCACATCCATCGCCGAGGCGAAATCATTGGTGAATTTTTTCTCGCGGCGCCGTTTGAGGAAGCCCAGCACCCAGCGCGGCAAACCGAATCCCGCGGCGAAAGTCGCGGGCACCATCACCAGCAGTGCCATGCCGCTGAAATAACAAAGAACGAGGACGACAAATCCGCAGACGCCCGAGGTGATCCAGAAGCCGCGCGGCGTGGCACCCAAAAGGCCCGCCTGATCGAGGCGGCGGCGCGTCGTTAGTTTCTTCTTCTCTTTGGCCTGCTTCGCATCGAAGTCCTTGAGCGCAGCCTGAACGGATTTGCGCCGCTGCGCGGGCACTTCGGCGCCGGCGCGCGCGCCTCGCCCGCCAGCCGGGGCTTTGGCGACGGCGGCCAGACGCTTGTCCGAGCGCTCGTTCCCGCCGTCGGCAAAAGCGAATGCGGCGCCTCCCAGCGCCAAGACCATCAAACCGACGATCAGCGCGATCATGGTCAGGCCTGCAGCTTATCGAGACAATCGGCGAGATCGCGGTCCAGACCGAAATAATGCGCGCGTTCCCAGAAGGCCGGCCGCACGATGCCGGTGCCGACGTGACGTCCGCGGATGTGCCCGGTGTCGTCCTCGCCCAATATTTCGTAGATCATCAGATCTTGGGTGGTGACGACTTCGCCTTCGGTGCCCACCACTTCGGTGATCTTGGTGATGCGCCGCGAACCGTCGCGCATGCGCTCGGCTTGGATGATGACGTCGATCGAGCCGACGATCATCTCGCGAATGGTCTTGGAGGGCAGCTGAAAGCCGCCCATGGTGATCATCGATTCCAGACGGTTCATCGCCTCGCGCGGCGAGTTGGCATGCAGCGTGCCCATCGAGCCGTCATGGCCGGTGTTCATGGCCTGGAGCAGATCGAACGCTTCGGGTCCGCGCACTTCGCCGACGATGATGCGTTCGGGGCGCATGCGCAGACAGTTGCGCACCAGATCGCGCATCGTGATCTCGCCTTGGCCTTCCAGGTTCGGCGGGCGGGTTTCGAGCCGCACCACATGGGGCTGCTGGAGCTGAAGTTCGGCGGCGTCTTCGCAGGTGATGATGCGCTCTTCCACATCGATATAGGCGGTCATGCAATTGAGCAGCGTCGTCTTGCCCGAACCCGTGCCGCCCGAGATCAGCACGTTGCAGCGCGAATGGCCGATGATGTCGAGCAGCTTGGCGCCCGCCACGTTGATCGAGCCGAACTTGACGAGATCGTCGAGCTTCAGCTTGTCCTTCTTGAATTTGCGGATGGTGAGCGTCGGACCATCCAGCGACAGCGGCGGCGCGATGACGTTGACGCGGCTGCCGTCGAGCAGGCGCGCGTCGCAAATCGGCGAGGATTCGTCGACCCGGCGGCCGACCTGGCTGACGATGCGCTGGCAGATATTCATCAGCTGGGCATTGTCGCGAAAGCGGATGGAGGTGAGTTGCACCTTGCCGGCGACTTCGATGAAGACGTGCCCCGCGCCATTGACCATGATGTCGGCGATGTCGTCGCGCGCCAGGAGCGGTTCGAGCGGGCCATAGCCCAAGACGTCGTTGCAGATGTCCTGCAGCAGGTGTTCCTGCTCGGCAATAGACATCACCACGGCCTTGATGGAAATAATTTCGTTGACGATGTCGCGGATTTCCTCGCGAGCGGAATCCGTATCGAGCTGGGCAAGCTGCGCCAGATCGATGGTGTCGATCAGGGCGCTGAAGATCGTGGTTTTGATCTGGTAATAATCTTCCGAGCGTCCGTCGGCATTAAAGCCGCGCGCCGCCACGGGGGGCTTTGGTATGACGGCCGCGATCGGCGGCGGGGGAACATCGCGCGCAAGCCCGTCGGTCTTCAGCGCTCCCGGCGCGCGCGCGCCCGGCGCCGCGGGCCGCGGCGCGAGTGGATCGATCCCGGCGCGCTTTCCAAACATGATTTATGCCCGCTTCTTTCCCTTGAGCAGCGACAGGAAGGTGGATCCGCTTTTGCCATGCACCTGTTTGCGCCCGGTGAGCAGCCCCGCCAGATGGCGCACTTCGTCCATTGCCGGCGATTTGCTTCCCATCTCGCCCAGCATCTGGCCGTTGTTCGCGGCCTGACCGAACTGCATGGGATCGAAGGCCAAGAGCGATACCGGCTCCACGCCGATGGTCTCGGCGAAATCCTTCTCAGGAATTTCCGGCCGCTTAGGCTGACCGATCTGGTTGAGCACCAGTTTGGCCACCGTATCGTTGGGCCGGTTGTGGCGCAGCAATTCGATGATGTTCTTGGCGTTGCGCAGCGAGGCGAGATCGGGCGTCGCCACCACGACGATCTCGTCGGCGGCGATCAGCGTCGCCTTGACCCAAGGCGCCCAGCTATGGGGCAGATCGACGATGACGCAGGGCGTGGTGTGGCGCACCGCTTCGAGTACGGATTCATAGGCGTCGGTGGCGGCGTCATAATCGCGTTCCAGCGCCGCGGGCGCGGTGAACAGCGAGAGATAATCGCCGCGCTTCATCAGCAAGCGGTCGAGCAGCACATCGTCGAGCCGCTCTGGCGCGGTCAAGGCGTCGGCGACGCCCTGGCCCGGTTCGTCGTTGAAGTCCAGGCCCACCGTGCCGAACGGCAAATCGAAATCGACGATGGTGGTGTTGATGTGTTGTTCTTCGGCGATGCACCAGCCGACATTGTGCGCCAGGGTGGAGGACCCCGCGCCGCCGCGCGCGCCGATGAAGGCGATGACGCGCCCGATGGGCCGTCCATGCGGATCGGCATAGAGCCCCGCGATCACTTCGATGAGATGCAGCGGGTCGAGCGGCGCCACCAAATATTCCGCCGCGCCCCGGCGCATCAATTCGCGATAAAGCTGCACGTCGTTGACGCGCCCGATCACCACCACTTTGGTGGCGGGATCGCAAACCTCGGCGAGGCGGTCGAGCTGTTCCAGCGCGGCCTCCCCGGCGAGCCTGGTTTCCACGATCAAAAGATTGGGGGTTACCTGCCCGTCGTAGAAATCGACCGCCGCGGCGATGCCGCCGAGCTGGACATTGAGATTGGCTTTGGCCAGGCGTCTGTCGGCGCCGGCGCGCTGAAGGGCCGCCCCGGTGTCGGGGAATTCGCAGAACGCATGAATCGAAATGCGCGGCACGGGGCGCTCATGCGGGGCGGCTCCGAACGCCACCTGATCTTCCGGCATAGCCGACTTAACCATTACGCGCCTCTATCAATTGCCGACGTCAGACACTTTGGCCGTCTGGTCCGCCGTTTTGTCGGCGGACGTCACTTGGCCCTTTTCGTATTTGCCCATCACCGTGTCGCGGCGCGAGGCGTCGCTCGCGTCCATCGGGTGCGGCGAAACCAGATCGCGCGGATCGCTGACCATGGCGGCAATATTGTGCTGCACGGCGCAGCCAAAATTGGGGGTCGACAGGTTCGATGCGGTGTCGGCCACGCTGGTCGACCAGTCGCCGCACGGATCGGTATGCGCGCTATAGCCGATATAGCCGATCTCCACGCGCGTATCGCCGTTCGCGCTATCGCGCGAGCCGACCATGATGCGTCCGCGCGGCACGCCGAGCGACGCCAGCCGTTCGGCGAAATAACCTATCGCCGCGCCGGAGGACGGCCCCGAAGGCGCCGTGATGGAGATTGCGCCATTGCCGTGTTCGAGATAGTCGGTGACGAAGGCGGAGAATTTCGCCGTGTCGTCGGGCAACAGCCCCGCCGCCGGCGCCGAGAAGGGCAGCTTGATCGCCTCATAGCGCGGCTCGACCGTGATGGGGTGGTTGATCGCGCCGTCATTCGAGCGCGCATCCAAATCGTTGTAAGGCGCCGCGCAGCTGCCTGCCAAAAGCACGGCGGCAATTGTCGCACAGCGCAGAACATCCATCGTCTTCGTCATGGCTGCTTTCCTATTGCACAATGAAACCGACCTGGCCTTGCGGCGCAGACACCGGCGTCTTGTTCTTTTTGTAGACCGCGTTGAGACGGCCCAGCAGGACGGTTTCGACATCCGCCGGCGGCACGAAGCCGTCGGTCGGCGCAGCAAAATTGGCTTCCTGAGTCGGGCTGACGAGATAGGCCGTCACCATCACGACCAGTTCGGTCTCGTTGTTCTGGAAGTCGCGGCTGCGGAACAGCGCGCCCAAGATGGGCATGTCTTTCAGGCCGGGAAAGGCGTCGAGCTGCTGCTTGGTGGTGTGCTGCATCAGCCCCGCGATGGCGAAGCTGCCGCCGGAGGGCAATTCGACGGTCGTCTCCGCCCGGCGCACCGACAGGGCCGGAATGGTGGTGGCCGATGCCGCGACCGTGTTGCCGTTCGAATCCGTCGTCGTGCCGCCCTGCAGCGTGAAGGCGCCGGTATTGGTCAGTTCGCTCACCTCGGTCGACAATTGCAGCGAGATACGTCCCGCACCAAGCACCACCGGCGTGAAGGAGAGCCCGACGCCGAACTGCTTGAAGGTGATCGAGATATTGCCTTGCGAATCGCGCCCCGAAGGAACCGGGAATTCGCCGCCCGCCAGGAACTTGGCGGTTTCGCCCGAGACCGCGGTCAGATTCGGCTCGGCCAAGGTGTGAACCAAGCCCACCGTCTCAAGCGCTTTCATGGTGCCCTGAACATTGTTGGGGCTGGTACACGCGGCGTTCTTGGTCACCGTGTGCACGACGCTGGCGACGCCGTTGGTCGTGGTCGTGGTCGTGCTGTCGCTTCCGGTGGGAAAGAAGGCGGCCGGGCAAACCGAGCCGATTTGGGTTCCTGACAGATCGCTCAGCGCCTGACCGATCAGGCCATAGGGATTGGAGGTCGCCGCAGAGATCGGCACGCCGTTCACTATGGCGGCGCCCGCCAGATCGATGCCGAGCTGCTTGGCGACTTGGCGCTGCACTTCGGCGATGCGCACCTTCAGCATCACCTGCTCGCCGCCGGAAATCTGCAACATGTTGACGACTTTGTTGGGATCGCCCGCGAAGCGCGCGGCGATATCCTGCGCGCGCGAGGAATCTTGAGCGCTGTTCACCCGTCCGCCGAGCACGATGTTGTCGGCCATCGCCGACACCTTCACATTGGCGCCCGGCAATCCGGCATTGATCAGCGCGGCCAGATCGGTGACGTCCTTTTCGACGCGAATGTCGAGCGACAAAATCTGGCGGCCCGCGGCATCGAAGAAGAAGGCATTGGTCTGCCCCACCTTCTGCGCCATCAGGAAGATTCGCCTGGGCGTGCGCACCACGGCGTCGACGATTTCGGGATTGGAGACCAGCACGTCGCGCGCGTCATTGTCGATTTCGACGATTGCCGTCTTATCGACGCTCAGCGTCACGCGCTGATGAACCGGCGATCCCGCATGGGCGGAAATAGCGATGATGCGCGATTGCCGTCCGCGGCGCGCGCCTGACAAGGCGAAACCGCACCCAGCATAAGCGCGGCCGCGGCGGCGAAAATGGGGAGCAGAAGTGAACGCATCTAGTTTCTCCCGCCGCTCTGTCCGTGCGACACGCCATAGCGGATAACCGTAACCTGCCCGACGTCGCCGCCGGCGTCGGCCTCGGCGGCGCCCGGGCGCGCCTGCGCATTGTCGCCAAGACCGCGCAGCGACAAGGACAGCGTGCCGGATGCTTGCGCGCCTGCCAGGATCTGCACCTGCGACGGCGTCAGTTCCAGCGTCGCCGTTTTGACATCGGAAACGGCCTTCTGATTTTTGTTGTCGGACGCCTGATCGATCGCGAGCACGCGGACATTGGAGAGGACCGTGTGGGCACGCGCCTGATGAGAGGAATCGCTGGACGCCATCGTCAGGATGATATCGACATGATCGTTGGGCAGGATGAAGCCGCCCGCGACCGAGGCCATGTTCACCGAAATCGAAACCGCGCGCATGCCCGCTTGCAGCGTCGCCGCCATGAAGCCGGCCGAGTCGCTCTTGACGATCTTGTCGAACGTAATCGGCTCGCCCGACACGATGGGCGCGCGCACCACGGTGCCCGATACCGCGGCATCGAGCGAGGAGGCGCCCGCCCTGGTGATGAATTGGTGATCGACGCTGGAGGTCGGCCATTTCTGCCAGCGCACCTGATTTGCCAGAAGCTCTTGTCCCGGCTGCAGATCGCTTGCCGCCACCAGCACCTCGCTGATTGCGATGGGCGCCGGCTGCGGGCGCGCATCGGCATTGCTGGCGCCACCGCCCAGCATCCCGCGCACCAGCAGAGCGGCTCCTCCCGCGGCCACCGCGGCGAGCACAAGGACAACGATACGGCGCGTGTTCATGCCTAAAGGCTCCTTTGTGCCAATCCGACCACGGAACCCTTTAGAAAATGCTTAACGAGTTGCTTCTTAACGCCGCGAAGTGCCGCAATTTCAAAGCGCAAGGCGCGATGCGGCCGTGAATATTTCGGTGTGCGGAAGAATGATGACGGCACCGGCCGCCAGCGCCACGCCATAGGGCACGCCGGCCTGCGCATCGTGCAGGCGCAAAATCCATCCCTGTGTGTGCAGCAGAGCGGGAAGCGGCACCCGCCGCAGCCCCAAAAGGAACAGCGTCAGCGCGCCGCCCAAAACCGAGGCAACCAGCGCGTAATCGAGGAGATCATGGCCGAAGCCAAACCACAGGGCCGTCGCGGCAAACAGTTTGGCATCGCCCCCGCCGATATAACCCAGCGCGAACAGCGCGAAGCCCAATCCCAGGCCCAGCATTCCCGCCAAGAGGTGCCAGCCGATTTCGGCAATCGGCATGGCGGCGGCGAATATGAAGGCGGCAAACGCCGCCACCAGCGCCGCCGACAGGAAATTGGGGATCGTGAAACTCGCCAAATCCCAGCCGGCCGCAGCTGCGAAGAGCAAAGGCAAGATGACGATCACGATCAGTTCGGCGGTCATAAGAACCTGCTCTTCATGTGCGAACGGCCGCCATACGGCGGCCGCTCGTTTGCGTTTCCAACCTTGCGGTCAGAGCGCTGCGGTCACGGCCGCGAATTTCGAGCTCAGGCCTGTGCCCAGAGCCGACAACGCGCCGATGATCACAACCGCGATAAGGGCCGCGATCAAGCCGTATTCGATAGCCGTTGCGCCCGAGTTGTCGTGCGCGAAACGCGTAAAAAGATTTTTCATAAGAACCTCCACTTGTGGACACCCTAGGACGTCCAGCGCACGCCGTTCTTCACACGATCCCACGCCGAGACAACGCCAGCTTAGGCGCGAGCGCTTAATTCGCCCTTAATTCCAAACCGGTTGCGAGAGCCCGATTGTCTCGCGATGAAACGAAAAAGGCGGCTTGGAGCGATGCGCCATGCTTAATTTTGTCGTTTCGTTTACCACACTCAGCAATTGCACGGCGTGCGGCGATATTTCTGCGATGCGCGCGGCGAGACCAGGAGCTTAAAACTTCCTTCACGGCGAAGCGGCTAAATTGGGCGGCGAAAACTTCATGGGACATAAGCCGATGCGCCGCACGACCATTATGCTCGCGACCGCCCTTTTGATGGCCGGCACCGCCCAGGCGCACAGCGTCGTCCATCCGCATCGTGTCATCCATACGCGCAACGCCGCCGTCTCGGTGCCGCTGGATCAAGTGCGCCTGATGGTTTTCACCAAACCGGTTTCCACCCTCTATGTCGGAAATCCGGTGATCGCCGACATCACCGTAATCGACAAGCGCCACGCCTTCGTGCTCGGCAAGGCATTCGGCACCACCAACATTATCGCGCTCGATGCATCGGGCGCCGAAATCAGCAATCGCACGGTGGTGGTATCGGCCACCGCCGGCAGCGCGACCGTGACGCTGCAACGGGGCGCCGCGCGCGTCACCTATGCTTGCGCCGCGAGAAACTGCGAGGCTTCGCCCGCGCTTGGCGACGGCAAGGAATCGTATGATGCCGCGATGGACCAGATCCAAAAGCATCAGGATTTGCTGACCAAAACCGCGACCAGCAGCCAGCAATAATTCAAGCATCCCAATTGTTCGCACCAGCGGATTACTGCGACACGCGCAGATTGGTGATCTGCTGTCCGATCTGATTGAAGGTCGAAATGATCTGGCTCGCCGCCGTCAGATCGAAATACTTGCTGGAATCCGTTGCACAGTTCTGTAACACGGTCGAATTGCCTTGCGTGCCGTTGAGATCCACGAACACGGCATAGATGGTGGTGCCCGCGGCCTTGGCGTTGCTGCAGACATCCGTCATGCGCGCATCCGTGCCGGAGTCTTCGCTCGAACCGTTGCCCGTCCAGCGATCCATGGTGTTGAGGCCGTCGCTGAGGATGATGATGACCTGTTGCGTATTGGCGGGAAGCGTGCCGGGATCGACAATCGGCGAGCCCGGCGTCATCAGCATCCAGCCCCAGGCAAGACCGATCGCTTGATTGGTGCCGCCGCCCGCCGTCATGTTGGTGACCGTGTTGTTGAGGTTCGTCCATCCGGTGCTGTTCAACACGTCTGTTTCGCCGATCAGCGTCGTCGGACAGGTGATCTGCCAACTGGACTGACTGTAGAGCGCGGCGGGCGCCGCGGGAAACAGCGTCGCGACCGTGCCGGTTGACGGCAAGGTGTTTTGGACGTCGTAGTCCTGGTTGCGATCCATGACGCAGCCGCTCCACGTCGAATGATCCGAATCGCTCGCCTGCCACACTTGCGTCGTCGTGCAGTGCTGGTTGTGCCCGCTTCCGGTGCAGGTCTGCTGATTGACATAGCTGCCGTAGCCGCTGCCCGCCAGATCCCACGGCGCATAGGTGAGCCAGCTCGCATTCTTGTTGGCCGTGCCGACGTTGACGCCGACCGTGAACGGAACGATCGCGACCGTAATGTCGCCGGAATTCACGGCCACGGCCTTCAGCATGCTCAAAAGATTCGTGGTCGCCGTCTTCAGCGCGTTGATCTTGATATTCGGATTGGTGTCGGTAGGGCAAGGATTGCTGTCGGGCTCGCACATCGATCCGGTGTTGTCGAGCACCAGGGCCACCCGCAGCTTCATCTGGCCCCAAACGACTTTGGTGTCGACGCTGATCGGCACGGTTTTGATGCCGACGGCGCTGAGCAAAGTCGTCGGCATCACGTCGGACGCGGTGATGACAACCGAGCTTGTGCCCGGAACGACGGTGATCGCGGCCGGCGTGCCGTAAGAAACATCCGCCTTGTAATTCGCATTGAAATATTGCTGCGCCAGGGTCTGCATCTGCGCCGTCGTCAGCCCTTGCGAGCCGCCGACCGCCAAGGCCGCCGCATCGATCGCTTCGGACATCGAGGCCCGCACCACGATGGCGCGGGCAAAATCCAGACCCGCGCCCGCCGCAATCGCGATGGGGATGAGCGACAGAGCAAAGATCATGGCGACATTGCCGCGCTTGGCGCGCGCAAAGCGGCGCCAGGCCCGGGTTATGCGACCGCGAGACAGAGTGTCGTTGGACATGGCGCATTATTGGCTCAGCCGAATAAATATTCCGTTGCGATTGCCCATCATGGTTAGCCAAAGCTTAGCGCGGCGCCTTGCAGCAAGAACCGCGCGTTAATCGTTCCTAAGCCGTCCTCTGCGATCTTGGCCGCGACAACGGAGATCCTATGGCCTCCAAGACGATGGCGATGATCGGCGCCGGCGGCGCGGTGTTCTCCCTCGCCGCCTGGCTGTTCTATTATGGCGCCTTTGCCGGCGTGCGCGGTGAGGACGGCATGGTGTTTTACAGCGCCGTGCGCGCCGCCTTGGACGGCAAGCTGGGCCTTATCTATGACGGTGCGCGGCTCACCGCCGATTTGAATGCGCGGTTCGCGGGCTTTCTAGCCCATCCCCTGCCGCTGCATCCTTGGCTCTATCCGCCGCATTTTCTTGTCTTGCTGCTGCCGTTCGGATTTTTGCCGCCGATTTTCGCCGCCTTGGCATTTTTGCTGACGAGCTTTGCGCTGATGGCAACGGCGCTTTGCGCGCTGGCGCATAGTGGGCGCGACAAGCTGCTTTATGTCCTGTCGGCACTGCTCTGCCCGGCCTCGGCAATTGTGGTGTGGCTCGGCCAGAATACTTTTCTGACAGCGGGTCTTCTGGTGGGCGGCTTCGCGCTCGGCCAAAAGCGCCCGGTGCTCGGCGGGGTTTTGCTGGGCGCGCTGACCTACAAGCCGCAATTCTGGCTGATGGTGCCCGTGGCGCTGGTCGCCGCGCGC
Organism: uncultured Alphaproteobacteria bacterium; assembly: GCA_963849895.1. Classification (GTDB taxonomy): domain Bacteria; phylum Pseudomonadota; class Alphaproteobacteria; order Micropepsales; family Micropepsaceae; genus Rhizomicrobium. The sequence goes on along the minus strand of CAWKIU010000019.1, from coordinate 59,409 downwards.
CAATGGAAGATGCTGGCCTGCGCACTCGCCAGCGCCGCCGCCCTGATGCTCGCAAGCCTTGCGCTGTTCGGTCCCGGCCTGTGGCTAGACTGGCTGCATGTGATGATCGCGCCGAGCGCCATGTTCGACCAATGGCAGGCCTTGGCGCGCCTCAACGGTCAGAGTCTTTATGCCTGCGCGCGCGTTTTGGGCGCGGGCCAATCGCTCGCCAACGGCGTTCAGTATGCCGGGATTGCGCTGGCGGGGCTGGCCGTTTGGCAGGCCCGCGCGCTGCCGGCCGATCTGAAGATCGCGGTGCTGCTGGCGGCGACGATTTTCGCCGCGCCCCATATCATCGATTACGATGCCGTCCTTCTGGGCCTGGCGGCGACCATCTTCTTCGCGCATATCCTGCGCCATGAGCCAAAGCCCCATCTGGGGGACGTGGCGATTGCCGCCCTTTTATGGCTCAGCCCGCTGGTCAATCCGCCCAGCGTCTTTCTGATGGGCATGGCGACGCCGATCCTGACCGTGCTTTTCGTCTTGCGCGTTCTGGCCCGCGCGGACACCCCGGCCCAAAGCGCGCTGCTCAGCGCCCAGCCCGCTTAATCTTTTGTTCAGCATGCGCCCGCGCGATTGTTCGTTTGGAAACCCTTTCGGCCTAAACAGGTGCCCAAGGATTTCGTCGATGCTGGCCGTAAGCACAAAGATCAAAGGCCGGGCCATGCGGGCCCGCGATAGATTGCGCCTCATCGCAGCGCGCATGCGCGGTCGCGCGCGCGCCGGGTCGGCGGCCATCGAATTTGCCTTTATCGCACCGATCTTCTTCGTCCTGCTGATGGGAACCATCGAAGTGGGCATCATGTATTTTTCCCAATTCACGCTGCAGAACGCGGTGACCGACGCGGCGCGGCTTATCCGCACCGGCCAGGTGTCGGCGGCAAACATGACCCAGACCCAATTTCGTAATTCCATTTGCGCCGAGATCACGCCGCTGCTCGGCTGCAATGCCAATCTGCAGATCGATGTGGAAACTTATTCGAATTTTTCGACGGCGACCTTCGCCAATCCTTTGACCGGATCCAACACACTCGATCCCACGCTCAACAATTACGCGACTGGCGGGGTTTGCAGCGTCGTGGTGGTGCGCGCCTTTTACATCTGGCAGGTCGCCACGCCGATTTTGACGCCGTTCCTCACCAACATGGCGAACAACAGCCATCTGCTGAGCGCCACCGCGGCCTTCCGCAATGAGCCCTATACGACGGGGGTGGCGGGATGCTGAACCGTTTGCGCGCGCTGATGCGGGCAAAGGACGGGATGGCGGCTGTGGAATTCGCCTTCCTCGCGCCGATCATGGTTCTGTTGTTCTTCGGCACGCTTGAACTATCCGCCGCGCTCGACTGCCGTTCGCGGGTCTCCATCGTCGCTTCGACCGCCGCCGATCTGGTGGCGCAAGAGACCACTGTCAGCACGACGGACATGAACAACGTCTTCGCGGCGCTCAATACGATCATTTACCCCTATAGCTCCGCGCCGGCCAAGATCGTGATTTCCAGCATCGTCGACAACGGCGCCGGCGTGGACAAGGTCGCTTGGAGCAATGCACAGAACGCAACCGCGCGCACCGTCGGCTCCACCGTGACCGTACCCACCGGATTGATCACCTCGGGATCGGGCGGCAGCGTCATCCTGGCCGAGATCACCTATAGTTTCGCACCGAGCACCACGGTGTATCTGGGCAGCGCGCTATCGATGACAAGCGGCTTTTATGCCCATCCGCGGCGAAGCTTGACGGTGATCCATACTTAAGTGGATTCGCGGCGCGGGCGCATCAGCCCTTCTTGGGTCACCGAGGCGACAAGCCGCCCGTCCTTGGCATAGATCAAGCCGCGATTGAAACTTCGGGCGCCGCTGGCGCTGGGGCTGTCCTGCACATAGAGCAGCCAATCGTCGAGGCGAAACGGGCGGTGGAACCACATGGCGTGATCCAGGCTCGCCATCTGCGCCTTGTTGTCGAGCCAGCCGATGCCATGCGGCAGAAGTCCGGTGTCGAGCAGCGACATATCCGAGGCGTAAGCCAGAATGCATTGATGCAGCGCTTGGTCATCCGGCAAGGGGCCGGTGGCGCGGATCCACAGCATCTCGTGCGGCGGGCGCGGCGGCGGCGCGAAATATTCGCGCGGATCGACCGGGCGCGTCTCGATCGGCCGGGGACGGGCAAACCAGGCCCGCGCCTCCTCGGGCAGTTTGTCCGCGACCTTGGCGCGTAAGGCGTCTTCGTTCGCAAGTTGATCCGGCGCGGGCGCCGCCGGCATCTCGAATTGATGGTCGTAGCCCGGTTCGTCGCGCTGAAAGGATGCTTCGAGCGTGAAGATGGGCCTGCCGTGCTGAATCGCCGCCACGCGGCGCGAGGTAAAGCTGCCGCCGTCACGCGAACGGTCGACTTCATAGAGGATGGGGACCTTGGGATCGCCCGCGCGCAAAAAATAGGCATGCAGAGAGTGGCAAAGCCGTCCCTCCACCGTGCGCGCCGCCGCGACCAGCGCTTGTCCCAGCACCTGTCCGCCGAAAACCCGCTGCACGCGGTCTTTCGGACTCATGCCGCGAAAGATGTTTTCTTCGATCTTCTCCAAATCGAGCAGATCGAGAATTTCCTGAATCGGGGCTTTGGCGTTCATGCGAATCCCTTAATGAGGCCATGATCCTGGCGCAAGTTGCGTGTGACAGTGGAATTCCTTTGCCCGGCGGCGACTTCCAGCCTAGATAGGCATCAATCCGACAGGCGACGACAAGCAGGCTACGCGACAAGGGTCATGGCCAATCTACTTCTCGAACGCGCGGCCCATCAGCGGCCGGCGAGCACCAAACGCGGCGCCTTGGAGCGCCTCTTTACCCTTATGTTTCAGGGGTTTGTCTATAATCAAATCTGGGAAGACCCCGAGGTCGACCTTGAGGCTTTGGCGCTCAAGCCCCATCACCGGCTGATCACCATCGCGTCGGGCGGCTGCAATGTTCTCAACTATCTGGCGGCGGACCTGGCAAAGATCATTGCCGTCGATCTCAACCCCAACCATGTGGCGCTCACCAAGCTCAAGCTTTCGGCGCTCGAAAATCTGCCGTCCTATGAGGAATTCTTCCGCTTCTTCGGCAACGCCAACGACAAAGCCAATCGCACCGCCTTCGACAATATCCTTGCCGCGCGGCTTGACCGCGAGACCCGCCGCTATTGGCAAAAGCACATTCCGCTGCACGGCCGGCGCATCAACATGTTCGCGCGCAATCTATATCGCTATGGCCTGCTCGGCCGCTTCATCGGCATTCTGCACGTCGTTGCCAAGCTGCACGGCAAGAAGCTCGAACATATTCTTCTGGCGCGCACGCCCGCCGAACAGCGCGCCGCGTTTGACCGTTTGATCGCACCGATGTTCGACTACAAATCGGTCCGCCTGCTGTCGAAAAGCCCCATATCGCTTTATGCCTTGGGCATTCCCCCCGCGCAGTACGACGAACTGGTCGGCGGCACCGGCGGCAATGCGATTGCGGTGCTGCGCCAGCGCGTCGAACGGCTGGCCTGCGATTTTCCGATCCACGACAATTATTTCGCCTGGCAGGCCTTCGGGCGCGGTTATGACGTGGCCAAGCGCGAAGCCGTGCCGGCCTATCTGCGCCGCGACGTCTACGACGTGATCCGTACACGGACGGATAAGGTGGAGGTCCACCACGCCTCCCTGACCGATTTTCTCTCCCATGAAGAAGCACGCTCGATGCATCGCTTCGTGCTGCTGGACGCGCAAGATTGGATGAACCCCGCCCAGCTCGCCTCGCTTTGGGCCGAAATCGACCGCACCGCCGACGCCGACGATGCGCGCGTGATCTTCCGCACCGCGGGGGCCGAATCGCCCCTGGAGCGCAAATTGCCCGCCGAACTCCTGGCGCCATGGCGCTATCTGGAAGAGGAAAGCCTCGCCTTCCACGCCCAAGACCGCTCCTCGATCTATGGCGGTTTCCACGTCTATGCCCGCCGGCCGGCCGCGTGAACACCGGCGCCGAGCATGGAGCGTTGATGGACCGCATCTATCGGCGGCAGCGCTATATTTATGATTTTACAAGAAAATATTATCTTTTCGGGCGCGACAGGCTGATCCGGGAGCTCAATCTTCGCCCCGGCGAGCGTGTTGTGGAAATCGGCTGCGGCACCGCGCGCAATCTGATCGCCATTGCGAGGCGCTATCCGCAGGCGCGGCTCTACGGGCTCGACGCCTCCAGCGAGATGCTCAAATCGGCCGAGGGGGCCATCGCCCGCGCCGGGCTGAGCACGCGCATCGCCCTGGCCCATGGCTATGCCGAGGCGCTGAGCCCCGCCATGTTCGGCGAGAGCGAGCCCTTCGACGTCTGTATTTTTTCCTATAGCCTATCGATGATCCCGGAATGGAATCAAGCGCTTAAGGCCGCCTGCGCGGCGCTTTCGCCTAGCGGGCGCGTTCATGTGGTGGATTTTGGCGATTTGACCGGTCTGGGGCGCTGGGGCCGCGCGTTATTGCTGGCTTGGCTGAGACTGTTTCATGTCGCGCCCCGCGCGGAACTCCTGCAGTCGCTTGAGCAACGGGGCGCCGGCTCGCTGCGCTTCTTGCCGGGCCGCTATTCATTCTTGTTAACCGCTGGCCCCAAAACATTTTTCTAAGTGAATATGGCTGTGGCAGGCCGGTCACAGAACCGCGCCAATTCCATGGTTTATTGCCCTAAAGATAACGCGGCGGATGGACTGTTCCTGCGACATTCGTCATTATGCCGGGACTTGTTGGTGATATCCGAGTTTGTGGTGGGGGATTCCTGCCTGACTTTTTATTGATGTGAGGGTGGACAATGAAACTTCGTTCGATCGCCATGGTTGGCGTTGCGGCTCTGGCACTTTGTGTTCCGGCATCCGCGAACAGCTTCACGGGCTGGTATACGAATCTCAACATTGGCTGGGATTCCATGGGCAGCATCAAGGCGACGTTCTCGCCCGGCCCGGTTGTCGACACATTTAAGACGAAGGACACGGCCTTGTTCCTTGGCGCCTTCGGCTACAAGTTCGACAACGGCTTCCGCCTGGAAGACGAACTGGGCTACACGTCACACGGCATGGATAGCTCCAGCTACAGCGGCCACGCATCGGTCACATCCGACATCGTTGATGTGCTCTACGATTTCCCGCTGAGCCAACAGCTCGACCTGGAAGTGGGCGGCGGTATCGGCGCGGCTGATGCCAATCTGGACGTCTACAATTCGTCGTACACCTACATCAAGGGCTCGCACACCGACTTCATCTGGCAGGGCATTGTCGGCCTGAACTATGCGATCACCGAGCACACCGAGCTCTCGCTGTCCTACCACTATCGTTCGATCTCGTCGGCTGGCGACTATAATACCAGCTACACCTATTACACGGTGAAGGGCGGCGATATCACCGAGAACGCCGTGATGTTCGGCATCAAATTCTTCTGCTGTTATGCGATACCTGTGCCGGTTGCCGTGGAGCAGCATGCTCCGCCGCCGCCGCCGCCGCCGCCTTGCCCGGTGAAGACGTACATCGTCTTCTTCGACTTCGATAAGTCGAACCTGACCGAAAAGGCGCAGGAAGTCGTCGCCGAGGCCGTGAAAGCGACCAAGGTTGAGGCTTGCGGCCTGGTAAAGGTGATGGTCACCGGTCACACCGACACGGTCGGCTCGGACAAGTACAACATGAAGCTTTCGGTGCGCCGCGCCGAAGCCGTCAAGGACGAAATGGTCCGCGAAGGCATGGATGGTGCGGCTATCGCGATCGACGGCAAGGGCTTCCACGATCCGCTGGTTCCCACCGGACCGGGCGTGCGCGAGCCTCAGAACCGCCGTGCGGTCATCGATCTGAGCAGCTAACAAGCTGCAGTAGATGTAAAAGCGGAAAGGGCGGGCCGATTGGCCCGCCCTTTTCTTTTGTCTTTGCTGGTTGGGAGATAATGGCCTGGCGGCGGACCGGGCGCTTAGAACCGCCCAGCCATCGCCAGGGATGTCAGTTCCACAGGCCGGAAAGCCAGCCGGATTTCTCTTTCGGTTTTTCCGCGGCCGGTTCTTGCGCCGGCGGCGTGGGTGCGGGCGCGATGTCCGGCGCCGCAGGAGCCGATGAATTGCCGGGGGCAAGCGGGCTCGGCTCGGGCGGCGGCGTCAGAGCAGCCAGACGCAGCGGATTGGGTGTCGGCACGATATTGGGAAGCGCCATGGCGCCTTGCAATGTCACCGCCACCTCAATGCTGCAATTATCGACCGGGCTTTCCATGTCCGTCACCGGAACCTGACCGACAAAATCGGCGAGGCTCGGCTTGTTGGGCGAAAGCGCCGCTGAAATCACCAGATTGGCCGCCGTGCAGAAATCCTCATGGCCATGGACCCGGCGAAGCTCCGCCTTTGAGGCCATATCGGTCTTGAACAGGTTATAGGCGTCATCGCCCTTCCTAAACCCCAGGACGCGGTGGAACATATCCAGCATGACCCTGTCGGAGCGGCGCAATTCCGGGCCGAAACTCGTCTGGAAGGCGTTGAAATTGGTTCTTGCTTCATCGCCGCAGGTCAGCGCCGCATCCATCAATTCCTGCTGAACTGCGGCAGACTGCATGGCGGTCACTTCCGCCGGGTCGGCGCATTTGAGCGCTTTTCGGTGCTGTGCCCTTGCGTCGACTTGCCCCGCCGCCAGACATAGTGCGAGCGCGCAGGCCCCGGCCATCAACCGATTTTTCATCACATACCCCATTACCGTTGTGCCGTATGCGGCTTTGGGCACCAGCTTAGCATCGCCGCCACCGCTTTCGCGACTCCTTCGCCTGCTCATTGTTAAGGGTGATCTTTTTGCGGCCATCGCAACGAAGCGTTCAGCAGGCGCTTATATTCTGGAAGCAGGCGAGGTGCCATGCGTAAGGTCCTTATTCCTGCCTTCTTGATGTTCGCCACGGCCGCGCAGGCCGAGGACGTGGGCAATCGCGCCTATCCGGTAAATTTGCCGCCGGACCATCGGCGCGACATGGCCATGCCATTACCGCCCGTCTATCTGCCCTGGTCCAAGGGGGAACTCATCGGCGACACGATAGGCCGCTGGATGGGCGTGCGCGGTGGAAAGCTGGACGTCTTCGATCAGACCCTGGCCTTCATGGGCGAGGACGGGCCTGTGCTCTGCGGCACCGTCCGCAAAAACGCCGCCGAAATACAATTGCGCTGGAACCCGGGCGAATAGCCGCTCTTTCCTGTCGCGGCCCGTTCTTGTATTTGTGCGCGCCCCGGCGCTGGTTGCCGGCAGATCAAGGACCGAAGTGTGATGTCGTATAAAGTCGCCGTCGTCGGCGCGACCGGCAATGTCGGGCGCGAGATGCTGGGTGTGCTGGCCGAACGCCAGTTCCCCGTCAGTGAAGTCGTGGCGCTCGCCTCGACCAAATCGATCGGCACGGAGGTCTCGTTCGGCGACAAGATCCTGAAGGTTAAGGCGCTCGATTATTACGACTTCAAAGGCACCGACATCGTTTTGATGAGCGCGGGCGGCAAGATTTCAAAAGTCTGGTCGCCGAAGATCGCGGCGCAAGGCGCTATCGTCATCGACAATTCCTCGACATGGCGCATGGACCGGGGCGTGCCGCTGGTGGTGCCCGAAGTAAACGCCGATGCGCTGAGCGGTATCACCAAAGGCATCATCGCCAATCCCAATTGCTCGACCGCCCAGCTTGTGGTGGCGCTGAAGCCCCTGCACGACATCGCCAAGATCAAGCGCGTGACGGTTGCGACCTATCAATCGGTATCGGGCGCGGGCAAGGACGCGATGGACGAACTCTTCCGCCAAACTCGCGCGGTGTTCGTCGCCGACCCGATCGAAGCGTTCAAATTCCCCGCGCAAATCGCCTTCAACGTCATCCCGCATATCGGCGAATTTCTGGATTCGGGTTACACCCAGGAAGAATGGAAGATGATGGTCGAGGTACAGAAAATCCTCGACCCCGACATCCAGGTCAGCGTCACCTGCGTGCGCGTGCCGGTGTTTATCGGCCATAGCGAGGTGGTCAATATCGAGTTCGAACAAGCCATCACGGCCGAGCGCGCCCGCGCCGTCCTGCGCGAGGCCCCCGGCGTCTTGGTGATCGACAAGCGCGAGGACGGCGGCTACGCCACGCCCATCGATGCCGCGGGCGAAGACGCCACCTATGTCAGCCGCATCCGCAAGGATCCCACCGTCGAACACGGGCTTTCCATGTGGGTGGTGGCGGATAATCTGCGCAAGGGCGCGGCGCTCAACGCGGTGCAGATCGCCGAATGCCTGATCAACCGCAAGCTGCTCAAGCCGGCGGCGTGACAGGAGCGCCGATCCGCCCGCGCCGCAGCCTGCTTTATATTCCGGGCTCCAACAGGCGCGCGCTGGAGAAGGCGCGCACGCTTGGCGCCGACGCGGTGATCCTGGACCTCGAAGACGGCGTTGCGCCCGATGCGAAAGACGGCGCGCGCGCCGAGGTTTGCGAGGCGGTGCGCGCCAATGCGTTCGCCAAGCGCGAAGTGATCGTGCGGATCAATGCGCTGCCCTCGCCCTGGGGCCAACACGATCTCTTGGCTGCCGCCGCCGCAAGACCCGATGCGATCCTGGTGCCGAAGATTTCAACGCCGCACGATCTTCATGCTGTCGAGAGTGCGCTGGCGGGCGTGCAGGTTGATCTGGCGCTGTGGGCGATGATGGAGACGCCTTTGGCAATCCTGAATGCCGCGGCGATTGCGGGTTCGGGCGGGCGGCTTGCGGCGCTGGTCATGGGCACCAATGATCTTATCAAGGAGATCGGCGGGGTTCACACCAATGACAGGCTTAATTTGGCAGGTGCCTTGGGACATTGCGTGCTGGCGGCGCGCGCCCATGGTCTGGCGATCATCGACGGCGTTCATAACGACATTCAAGATGCGCAGGGCTTTGCCCTCTCCTGCGCGCAAGGGCGAAGCTTCGGCTTCGATGGCAAGACGCTGATCCATCCCAGCCAGATCGCTGCGTGCAACGACGCCTTTGGGCCCTCGCAAGATGAGGTCGCGGCGGCGCGGCGGATCATCGCCGCCTTCGATGTGCCTGAGAACCGGGACAAGGGCGCGCTGATGCTGGACGGGCGCATGATCGAACGGCTGCATGCTGACAGCGCGCGGCGCATCCTGGCGCTGGCCGAGGCCATCGCCGCGCTTGCAATCTCGTGACGCGTCACACTTGATGGCGCGCTGATGGGGTTTCTCGAACAATTTCGCCAAGCGGTCGCGAGCGGCGCCCTTATGGCCGATGAAGGCCAAGAGGCGGCGGCGCAGAGACTGCAAGCCTTGTGCGAGGCGCTGGCCGGCTACCGCCTGCCGCGCGGTTTCGCCAAGCCGCGTGCGCCGCGCGGACTTTATATTTGGGGCGATGTCGGGCGCGGCAAATCCATGCTGATGGATATGTTCAGCGCGAACGCGCCGGTGCGCCCCAAGCGGCGTGTCCATTTCAATGCTTTCATGGGCGAAGCCCATGCGCGCTTGCACGAGGCGCGCCGCACCGCCGCGCGCGACCCCATCGCGGTGGTTGCCCAGGCGATGGCGCGCGAGGCGGCTCTCTTATGCTTCGACGAATTTCAGGTCAGCGATGTGGCCGACGCCATGATCCTGGGTCGCTTGTTCGAGCATTTGTTCGCGCGCGGCGTGGTGGTGGTGGCAACCTCCAACACGTCGCCGGACGCGCTTTACCAGGGCGGGCTCAACCGCCAACTCTTTCTTCCTTTCATCGCGCTGATGCAAACGCGGATGGATGTTTTGTCCTTGAACGGCGACGTCGATTACCGCCGCGCGCTCGGCATGGCCGAGGGGAGTTATTTTTCGCCGCTGAACGATGAGAGCGATGCGGCGATGGAAAGTGCTTTCGCCGCGTTGACGGGCGGGGCCCGGCCAAAAGCGGCCGCGCTATCGGTACTGGGCCGGCACTATAAAATCGGGCATGCGGCGAACGGCGCGGCGCGCTTTTCGTTCGATGCGCTGTGCAGGGCCGCGTTGGGCGCCGCCGATTACCTCGTCATCGCGCAAAGCTTCCGCTGCGTGCTGATTGACCATATTCCCGTCATGGCGGGCGACGAGGCCAGGCGCTTCACGCTTCTAATCGACACGCTTTACGACCAGGGCGTGCGGCTGGTGTGTTCCGCCGCCGCGCCCCCCGATTCTCTTTGCCAGGGTGGCGGCTTTGCGCGGACCGCATCGCGGCTACTCGAAATGCAAAGCGATGCCTATATTAGCCGGGCAAAGCGCTAGGTCTGCTATGAACGAAAATCTCTTGACCACGACGGCCGTGATTATCGCGGGGATGGCGCTTTACCGCTTCTGGCCCGTCATCGCCAAGCGGCTGAAGCGCTTCGACGACGAAAACCGCGCCCGTATCGAGCAGGAACGGCATGACCGCGCCGACGGCATCGCGCATTTTCGCCATACGCTGAAAATCGCCGAAGAGCAGGTCGAGGATATTGTCGAAATCGACGAGATCGATCCGCGCACGGCGACGCAAGCCAAGCGTTATATTTTCGAGGGCGAGCGCTTCGCCACGCGCCGCGAGGCCGAACGCGTGCGCGAGGAAAAAGTGCGCGCCCTGGCGCGGACCTTCTATATGGAACTTCCCGCAGCCCTGGCCGCGCGCAAGGGCGACGGCAAGCTCGGGCGCAATTAGACGGCTTCACCGCGCATCAAGCTGGGCAGGATTCCAACCTCGCCGCCGGCATGGCGCATGAAAAAACGCCTGAGCGGGCCGATGCGATCGACAATCCCCATGCCAAGATCGCGCGCCAGGCGCAGCGGCGCGATGTCATTGGAGAAGAGTGTGTTCAGACCGTCCATCGCCAGCGCCATAGTCATGGCATCGAAACGGCGCCAGCGTTCATAGCGTTTGAGGACATCCAAGCTGCCGGGATCTTGGCCCAGCCTGGCCGCCTCCAGCACCACATCGCTCAAGGCGGCGGCGTCCTTCAGGCCGAGATTAAGGCCTTGTCCGGCGATCGGATGAATACCGTGCGCCGCGTCGCCTGCCAGCGCGAACCGCGCCTTCACATAAGAGCGCGCCAGATGGAAGCGCAGCGGATAGGACCAGCGCAGTCCTTCCGCCTTGGTGGCGCCCAGATGATCGCCGAAGCGACGGGCGATTTGCGCATCGAATTCGTTCTGAGAGAGCTTCATCATGCCGGGCGCGATATCGTCGCGCTCGGTCCAAACCAGCGAAGATCGATTGCCTGTCATCGGCAGAATGGCGAAAGGGCCCGAGGGCAGGAAATGCTCATAGGCGACGCCGTTGTGCGGCTGCGCATGATGAACGCTCGCCACGATGCCCCATTGCGGATAGGACCAGCTCACCACGCCAATCCCCATCGCCTCGCGCAGCGCCGATGCGCGCCCGTCCGCCGCCACCGCAAGACGGGCTTGGATTTGTCGCCCGCCGGTCAGCGTGGCCAGCGCGCCGCTCTCCTGCGTCGTCAGATCGACGACAGCGGCCGGCGCGATCAGTTCGAGGCCCGGCGTCGTCCGTGCCGCCGCAAACAGCGCCGCGCGGATATGACGATTCTCGGCGATGAAGCCGAGCGGGGCGCCAAGTTCGCGATGATCGAAATGCAGCGAGAAGGGTGACGGCGCGCGGCCCAGGACCGCATCGGTCACCAAAATATCCTCGATCGGCTGAGCCTCTCCCTCCAGATGTTCCCAGACCCCCAGCGCCTTGAACATCCGCACGGAGGCAAAGGCCAGCGCCGACACCCGCCCGTCGAAGCCGGCGCCCAGCGCCTCGCTCTCGGCGACCGTATCGGCAACGGCCACATCCAGCCCGCCGCGCGCCAGCGCCAGCCCCAGCGTGAGACCCACCATCCCGCCGCCGCCGATGACAACATCTTTGGTCATGGCTTCGCTTCCCATGGAGAGGCCCCACCGTCAATGCCTATTATTTGATGCAATCTTCGAGTGATGCACAGGATTCGTGCATCTAGCACCTTGACCCACTAAGGCTTTTCCCATCATTTTTCCCAAAGCGCCCATTCTTTCAATGACTTGGATAATTACCGGCGCGCGGCACGGTTCTTGATGAAGTGTTAAGAGGCCAAAGCAGGGGAAGATCAGCAATGAAACTCATCATGGCGATTATCAAGCCGTTCAAGCTCGACGAAGTGCGCGAGTCGCTATCGGCGTTGGGCGTGCAGGGCATGACCGTCACCGAAGTCAAAGGGTACGGACGCCAAAAGGGGCACACGGAAATCTACCGCGGCGCGGAGTATGCGGTGAGCTTCCTGCCCAAACTCAAGGTCGAAGTCGCCGTCAAGGCCGAGATGGCCGAAGCCGTGATCGAGGCGATCACTTCCAAGGCCAAGACCGGCCAGATCGGGGACGGAAAAATTTTCGTTACGCCGCTCGAACAGGTCGTTCGTATTCGTACCGGTGAAACCGATGGCGACGCGCTGTAACAGCGGCCGCCTCGTCTAAGGCATGTTTGGGATCAACGAAGGGGAGCCTATTATGAACGTAGTGAAATCCAAGAAGCTGGCGATTCGTGCGCTGGCAAGTATCGGCGCGCTGGTCGCGACCGCGGGGACGGCATTCGCCGCTGCCCCGAAAATCGATTCCGGCGACACCGCCTGGATGATCACCTCGAGCGCTCTTGTGCTCATGATGACAATTCCGGGACTGGCGCTGTTCTATGGCGGCATGGTGCGCCGCAAGAACGTGCTGGCCACCATGGCCCAAAGCTTTGGGGCAACCTGCATCATCACCGTTTTGTGGATGATTATCGGCTATTCCATCGCCTTCACGCCGAATCCGGATGCCAACTGGAACCAGCTGATCGGCGGCTTCAGCTATCTCTTCCTCAAGCCGATGGGCCTTAACGCCGTCAGCTCGCTGGCGAACACGATTCCCGAGTCCGTCTACATGTTCTTCCAGATGACCTTTGCAATCATCACCCCCGCGCTGATCGCGGGCGCGCTGGCCGACCGCATGAAATTCTCTGCCTTCATGTGGTTCATGGCGCTGTGGCTGTTGATCGTCTATTGCCCGATCGCCCATTGGGTGTGGGGCGGCGGCTGGCTCGGCACGTTGGGCGCGCTCGATTATGCCGGCGGCACGGTCGTGCATCTGAACGCGGGTACCGCGGGTCTGGTCACCTGTTTGGTGCTCGGCAAGCGCATTGGGCTCGGCACCGAAAACATGGCACCGCATAACCTGGTGCTCAGCGTCATCGGCGCCTCGCTGTTGTGGGTCGGCTGGTTCGGCTTCAACGCCGGTTCGGCCGTGACCGCGAACGTCAATGCCGGTATGGCTGCCGCTGCGACGCAAATCGCGACGGCCGCCGCTTCGCTCGGCTGGATGTTTGCCGAATGGATCATCGCGCGGAAGCCTTCCGTCCTCGGCATGATCTCGGGCGCCGTCGCCGGTCTTGTGGCGATCACCCCGGCTTCGGGCTTTGTCGATCCGGTGGGCGCGCTCATCATCGGCGTGTCCGCTGGCGTGGTCTGCTACATCTCCTCGGTGTGGGTGAAGAAGCTGTTCGGTTACGACGACGCGCTCGATGCTTGGGGCGTGCACGGCGTGGGCGGCGCACTCGGCGCCATGCTGACCGGCGCCTTTGCTTCGAACGCCATCAACTCGGCTTCGAAGGGCTGGCTGATCGACGGCAACATCCACCAGATGCTGATCCAGTTCTACGATGTCGCGGCGGTGTTCGTGTATTGCGGCGTCGTGACCTTCATCATCCTCAAAGTGATCGACATGATTGTTGGCCTGCGTGTCTCCCCGGAGGTCGAAGTCGAGGGTCTCGACATCAACCTTCATGGCGAAACGGTACACGGCTGATCCCTCCGTCTACCGTCTCTTCCTAGAACTGGGGCGCTCCCAAAAAGGAGCGCCCCTTTTTTTTGGGCCGCAATGTTGTTTTGCGCCGGCACGTTCTAAGCTTTCCCGCTTCGCGGGATACACATCATGCTTCCAGGCCGCCTTGCAGACCTTCCGCCATCCGCCTTCGTCAAGCTGGCGGCGCTGCTGGCGGATATTGCGCCGGGCGCCGAGCCCATCTCGCTCGCCATCGGCGACCCGCAAGGCGAGGTTCCGGGCTTTGTCACGGAGGCCATCGCGCGCCATAGCGACAAGTTCGGCGTCTATCCGCCGATCGACGCGACGCCAGACTGGCGCGAAGCGGCGGCTGGCTGGCTGGCGCGCCGCTTCGCCTTGCCCGGCACCAGCATCGACCCAGGCCAGCACGTCCTGCCGCTGAACGGCACCCGCGAGGGCCTCTTTCTGGCGCCGTTCATTGTGACGCCCGAACGCAAGGCGGGTGCGCGGCCCGTCATTCTGCTGCCCAATCCGTTTTACCAATGCTATGCGGCGGCGGCGCTGGCCTGCGGTGCCGAGCCGGTTTTCGTGCCCGCCCGCGCGCCCAGCTTCCTTCCCGATTTTTCGGCGCTGCCCAAGAAAATCCTGGAGCGCACAGTGGGCGCTTATCTTTGCTCGCCGTCGAACCCCGAAGGCGCCTGCGCCGACGAAGCCTATTGGCGAACACTGTTCGCGCTGGCCGACCGCTATGACTTCACAGTGTTCGCCGACGAATGCTATGCGGACATCTATCTGAACAAGCCGCCGGTGGGGGCGCTGAGCGTGCGCGGCGCGCCGTTCGAGCGGCTGCTGAGCTTTCATTCTCTCTCCAAGCGCTCGGGCCTGCCGGGGCTGCGCTCGGGCATTGTGGCGGGCGACAGCGCGCTGATGGCGAAGTTTCGCGCCCTGCGCAATTACGCGGGACCCCAAGTGCCGCTGCCGATCATCGCGGCGTCCGCCGCCGCCTGGCGCGATGAAGCCCATGTGACGCTGGGCCGGGCGCGTTATGCCAAGCGCTTTGCGCTGGCCGAAAAGGTTTTGGGCGACCGCAAAGGCTTTCACCTGCCGGCCGGCGGCTTCTTTTTGTGGCTCGATGTCGGCGACGGGGAGAAGACGGCGCTGGCACTGTGGCGCAAGGCGGGCGTGCGCGTCTTGCCCGGCGCCTATATGGGACGAGAAATTGATGCGGGAAAACCCCGCACAAACCCTGGCTTTGCCTATATCCGCGTGGCGCTCGTCAACGATTTATCAACCATTATGAAGGCACTCGAAAGGATGGGCGAAATCCTCAGCGACGTGATGCCATGAGCCAAGCCACCCGCCGCATGGTCGGAGGCGTTTATCAGCCGCGCCGGCGCGGGGCGGCGATGTCCGACGCCATGGCCGATGCGCGCCGCGCCCTGACAAAACTGTCGCGGATTTTGATGATGCGCGGCGCGGGGCTTCTGGTGCTGGCCGGCATGATCGCCGTGCTGCTGGCGCTGGCGAGCTACGATCCCGCGGATGCGAGCCTCGACAATGCCACGGGCGGCGATGTGTCCAATCTGCTTGGTCCGATGGGCGCGACCGCCGCCGATCTGTTGCTGCAGGCCTTCGGCATTGCGGCGCTCGCCTTTTTGATACCGCCTTCGGTGTGGGGTACGCGCGCGCTGATGGGCCGCTCGCTGCGCCATGCCCTGGCGCGCGTTTTCGCTTGGCCGCTGGGGACGATTTTTCTGGCGGCGGGTCTTGGAATATTGCCGCGCCCACTTTCGCTTCCCGCCGGGGCCGGCGGCATGATCGGCATCGCGGTCGCGGGGCTATCGCAGCATGTGGGGCAGCTCAATCACCAGCCATGGATCGGCTACGCCATACCGATCCTGCTCTTCGCCACCGGCTTGCCGCTGTCCTTGCTGGCGGCCGATCTGCGTTTGAAGCCCATGCTGCGCGCGGCATCGAGCGTGGCCGTTTTCGTTTACTGGCTCGGCACGCTGGTGAAGATGCCGGGCCTGAAGCCCGCCTCTTATGACGACGACGGCGATATCGAGCCCAATGCGGAGCGCGAAGAAGATTTCGGGCTTGGCATCGCGCCGGAGCCCTTGGCAGCAAGTTCGCGTGGTAACCGGGTTCGGCGCGACGAGCCGCGCAAACCCGTGCCCCCTGTCAAGCGCACGCGCCAGCCGGCGCTGGCGCTGGAATCGGGCGTCTATCAATTGCCGGCGCTCGGGCTTCTCGCCGAGCCGGTACATGTCAGCGATCCCTCGGTGCTGAGCGACGATTCGCTGGAAGAAAATGCGCGGATGCTGGAAGCAGTGCTGGCCGATTTCGGCGTCAAGGGCCGCATCAATGCGGTGCGGCCAGGGCCGGTGGTCACGCTGTACGAATTCGAGCCCGCCGCGGGTGTCAAATCCTCGCGGGTCATTTCGCTTGCCGACGACGTGGCGCGTTCGATGTCGGCGGTGGCCGCGCGCATCGCCGTCATTCCGGGGCGCAATGTCCTGGGCATCGAGCTTCCCAATCAGACGCGCGACACCGTCTATCTGCGCGAGCTCCTGGGTTCGATCGAATACGACAAAGCGCGCGCGCCTTTGATTTTGGCATTGGGCAAGACCATCGGCGGCGAAGCGGTGATGGCCGACCTCGCCAAAATGCCTCATCTGCTCATCGCGGGCACCACGGGGTCGGGCAAATCCGTCGCCCTCAACACCATGATCCTGTCGCTGCTCTACCGCATGGCGCCCGATCAGTGCCGCATGATCCTGATCGATCCCAAAATGCTGGAATTGTCGACCTATGACGGCATTCCCCATCTGCTCTCGCCCGTCGTCACCGATCCCAAGAAAGCCGTGGTCGCGCTCAAATGGGCGGTGCGCGAAATGGAAGAGCGCTACCGCAAAATGTCCAAGCTCGGCGTGCGCGGCGTGGAAGCCTTCAACGAGCGCGTGAGGAAGGCGAAGGACAAAGGCGAGCAACTCAAGCGCACGGTGCAGACCGGCTTCGACCGCGAGACCGGCAAGCCGATCTATGAAGACGAAGTGCTCGATCTGGAGCCCATGCCCTACATCGTGGTGGTGGTTGATGAAATGGCCGATCTGATGATGACCTCGGGCAAGGAAGTCGAAGGCGCGGTGCAGCGCCTGGCGCAGATGGCGCGCGCGGCGGGCATTCATCTGATCGCGGCCACCCAGCGCCCGTCGGTCGACGTCATCACCGGCACCATCAAGGCCAATTTCCCCACCCGGATTTCCTTCCAGGTCACCTCCAAGATCGACAGCCGCACCATTTTGGGCGAACAGGGCGCCGAACAACTGCTCGGCCAGGGCGACATGCTCTACATGATGGCGGGCGGGCGCATCCGGCGCGTGCACGGCCCCTTCGTCAGCGACCGCGAAGTGGAAGACGTGGTGCGGTTCCTGAAGACCCAGGGCCGGCCCGACTATCTCGATGCGGTGACCGAGGAGCCCGAGGACGGCGACGATCCTTATGCGCTTTACGGCGAAGGCAATGGCGAGAGCGGCGACGATCTTTATGACAAAGCGCTGGCCATTGTGGCGCGCGAGCGCAAGGCGACCACCAGCTATATCCAGCGCCGGCTGCAAATCGGTTACAATCGCGCCGCGCGCCTGATCGAGCGAATGGAAGAGGAAGGCGTCATTTCCAAGCCCAATCACAAAGGGCTGCGCGAAGTGCTGCTACCCGAACACGGCGAGACCTGATAGAATTCGGCTCCCCAATTCGGAGACGGCCGTGTCCTATATCGAACAATCGCTGGGCGAAGGCGAAAAGCTGATTGCCAGGGCGCATTTTCATTGGTGGTACAGCTTCAAGGCCTGGGCCGCGTTGATCTTGTTGTTCTGGTGCCTGATCGGCATATGGATCTTTTTCGTGATGATGATCCGCAAATGGACGACCGAGATCGGCGTCACCACCCATCGCTTCGTGGACAAGACCGGTCTGTTCTCGCTCGTCACCAATGAGATCGCGCTGGGCAATATCGAGGGCGTGCGCGTCACCCAGCATATCTGGGGACGGATCCTGGGCTATGGCCATTTGCGCATCGAAGGCACCGGCGTCGATGCGGTAACCATTCCCGACATCGCCGATCCTGTCGCATTCCGTGCCGCGCTTGAAAGTGCCAAAAGCGGCATGATGAAATCCTGAGAGCGGACGAGCGATGCGATTGAGAGCCCTGGGCCTTGCGGCCACAATTCTGCTTTCGGCCTGTCCTGCTTATGCGGCGGGCAATGGGGCCAGCGGGGCGGTGGTCTTCGAGCGCTGCGCGCTGTGCCACAACACCAACAAGGACGGCGGTAGCGGACTAGGGCCGAACCTGTTCCGGGTGAGCGGACGCAAAGCGGGGGTGCTGCCCGATTTTCCCTATTCCTCGGCCCTGAAGAATTCCCACATCGTGTGGACGGACGGCAATCTCAAAGCCTGGGTCATGCATCCCGCGCGGCTTGTCCCGGGCAGCAGCATGACCTTCGCCGGGCTTCCGGGCCCCGAGGCGGATGACGTGGTCGCTTATCTGCGTACCAGGCGGTAGCGCGGCGCAATGCCGCACATCTTCTGAATTGTTGCAGTGCAGCAAGTCGGAAATGGCGCATTTCCGACCCGCCGATGCCCACTGTCGCAACTGCGACGCTTCGTTGACAGGGCGCCGGGGGCGGGCCTAGTTTTTGCGCCGCACACAAAGACCGGGCGGCTCAGAACAAGCCATTCCGCGTGACCTCGCGGATATACCGCCCATTTGGGGATTTTCGACCGCCATGAAGGTTCTGGTGCCCGTCAAGCGGGTGATCGATTACAACGTCAAGGTTCGCGTCAAAGCCGACCAGACGGGCGTCGACCTGGCCAACGTCAAAATGTCGATGAACCCCTTCGACGAAATCAGCGTCGAGGAGGCTGTGCGCCTGAAGGAAAAGGGCAAGGTCAGCGAGGTGATCGCCGTCTCCATCGGGCCCCAGCAAGCCTCCGAGACCATCCGCACCGCCCTCGCCATGGGCGCCGACCGCGGCATCCTGGTCAAGACGGAAGGCGAGGTGGAACCTCTGGCCGTGGCCAAAATCCTCAAAGCCATTTGCGAAGCCGAGAAGCCGGGCTTGGTCATCACCGGCAAGCAGGCAATCGACGACGATTCCAATCAGACGGGTCAAATGCTGGCGGCGCTGATGGATTGGCCGCAAGCGACCTTCGCCCACAAGATGGAGCTGTCCGAAACCTCGGCCATCGTGGAACGCGAGATCGACGGCGGCTTGCAGAGCGTCGAGATCAAGCTTCCCGCCGTGGTGACCACGGACCTGCGCCTCAACGAGCCGCGCTATGCCTCGCTGCCCAACATCATGAAGGCCAAGAAGAAGCCCATCGAGGAAAAGGCCCCGGCCGATTATGGCGTCGATGTCACGGCGCGCCTCAAGGTTCTCAAAGTGAGCGAGCCGCCCAAGCGCCAGGGCGGCGTCAAAGTGAAATCGGTGGCCGAGCTTTTGAGCAAATTGCGCGAAGCGGGGGCAATCTGATGGCCTCGCTCGTCCTTGCCGAACATGACAATAAGAGCTTGGCCGACGCGACCGCCAAAACGGTGAGCGCGGCGACCCAGCTTGGTGAGCCGGTGCATGTGCTGGTCGCGGGCTCTTCCTGCCGCGCGGTCGCCGAGGCCGCCGCCAAGCTTGCGGGCGTGGAGAAAGTTCTGCTGGCCGACGACGCGCTTTACGCCAAGCCGCTGGCCGAGACGATGGCGGCGCTGATCCTGACAGTTGCAGATAATTACGGCGCAATCCTAGCGCCCGCGACGTCCAGCGGAAAAAACATCCTGCCGCGCGTCGCGGCCAAGCGCGACGTGCCGCAGATCTCGGAAATTCTCAAAGTCGTCAGCCCCGACACCTTCGAGCGGCCGATCTATGCCGGCAACGCCATTCAGACCGTGCAGGCCGGTCCCGGCATCATGATCATCACGGTGCGCACCACGGCGTTCAAAGCCGCCGAACCGACAGGCACGGCGGTGATTGAGCCCTTGGCGGCGGCGCCCGATCCCGCGACCTCCAAATTCGTCGGCGAGGAATTGTCGAAATCCGAACGTCCCGAATTGACCTCGGCCAAGATCGTGATTTCCGGCGGGCGCGGCATGCAATCGGGCGAGAATTTCAAGATGCTCGAGAAGATCGCCGACAAGCTGCATGCGGCGCTGGGCGCCAGCCGCGCCGCGGTGGACGCGGGCTATGTGCCCAACGATTATCAAGTGGGCCAGACCGGCAAGGTGGTGGCGCCCGATCTTTACATCGCGGTGGGCATCTCGGGCGCGATCCAGCATCTGGCGGGGATGAAGGATTCTAAGATCATCGCCGCCATCAACAAGGACGAGGAAGCCCCCATCTTCCAGGTCGCGGATTTCGGCCTGGTCGCCGATCTGTTCAAGGCAATTCCGGAAATGGAAGAAGAACTGACCAAGCTTGGGTACTGAACGGGGATCAAAGTGAGACAACACGCATGAGTATCGAGCGTATAGGCGTTATCGGCGCGGGACAGATGGGCAGCGGTATCGCCCATGTTCTGTCGCTATCGGGATACGATGTCGTGTTGGAAGACATCAACACCGAGCAATTGGGCCGCGCCACGGCCTTGATCGAGAAGAACATGCAGCGCCAAGCGGGGCGCGGCCTCATCAAGGAAGAAGAAATCGCCCCCGCGCTGAAGCGCATCAGCACCTCTCAATCGCTCGAAGGCATGCGTGATCGCGATCTGGTGATCGAAGCGGCAACCGAAGACGAAGCCATCAAGAAGAAGATCTTCCAGGAACTCTGCCCGCGGCTCTCCGACAAGGCGATGATCGCAACCAACACCTCGTCGATTTCGGTGACGCGCCTGGCCGCCATCACCGACCGCCCCGAACGCTTCATCGGGCTTCATTTCATGAACCCCGTGCCGATGATGCAATTGGTCGAAGTCATCCGCGGCATCGCCACCGACGACACCACGTTCCAGGCGGCGCTCGACATCGTTCGGAAGATCGGCAAAACCGCGGCCTATGCCGAGGATTTTCCCGCCTTCATCGTCAACCGCATCTTGCTGCCGATGATCAACGAGGCGGTCTATACGTTGTATGAAGGCGTCGGCAATGTCGAAGCCATCGACACCGCCATGCGGCTGGGCGCCAACCATCCCATGGGGCCCTTGCAGCTTGCCGATTTCATCGGGCTGGATACCTGTCTGTCGGTGATGCAGGTGCTTTATGAGGGGCTCGCCGATTCCAAATACCGCCCCTGCCCGCTGCTGGTGAAATATGTCGAGGCCGGCTGGCTCGGCCGCAAGACCGGGCGCGGCTTCTACGATTATCGCGGCGAACATCCCGTTCCCACGCGATAGGGACTACCGCTCGGACAATTTCTTCAGATAACGCACGGAATCGGGCGCCGACCACTCGGCGGGGCCGAGCGCGCGCGCGATCTCGCGGCCCTTATCGTCGATCAGGATGCTGATCGGCAGTCCCAGCGCGCCATAGGCGCGAAGCAAGGACGTATCCGAATCCACATTGGCGCCGAGCAGGCCCGCGCCATGGCCGGCCAAGAACGCGCCTGCCTCGCCGCGCGTATCGCGCCCGACATCGACCGCAACGACGGCGAAATGGGTGCCTGCAAGCGCCTTTTGCAGCGACGCCAGCGCCGGCAGCTCGCGAACGCAAGGCGCGCACCAAGGCGCCCAGAGGTTGAGCAGCACCACGCGGCCGCGATATTCCGTCAATTGATGCCGTTTGCCGTCGCCCCCGACAAAGACCACGGGCGCAACGGCCTTGGCCGGGCTGGTCAGCGTCAGCGGGCTCAGCGATTTGGGCGGCGCGTGGACAGAAAGTGCTGTAATCCCATATAGAACAGCAAGGAGTACGGCCGCGCCGATCGCAACCGCAATAACGAGGGGGCGTAAACGGGGCGGCATGACGGACATCGCATGGTCCAGAACAAGATGTGGGGCGGCCGGTTCGAAGGCGGCCCGGCCAAGATCATGGAGGACATAACGCCCTCCATCGATTTCGACAAACGCCTGGCCGAGCAGGACCTCGCCGGATCGCGCGCCCATGCCCGCATGCTGGCGATTCAGGGAATAATTTCAAAGGCGGACGCCGAGGCGATCGTCAAGGGTCTGGACGCCATCGGCAAGGAAATCGCCGCGGGCGCCTTCGTCTTCAAGCGGTCGCTGGAAGACATCCATTTGAACATCGAAGCGCGGCTGGGCGAGATCGTCGGTCCGGCGGCGGGACGGCTGCACACCGCGCGCTCGCGCAACGATCAAGTGGTCACCGATTTTCGTCTGTGGATCCGCGACGCCTGCAGCCGCGCCGGAGAAGGACTTGTGGCGCTGCAATTAGCGCTTATCGCGCAAGCCGAAGCCCATGCCGCGACGATCATGCCGGGCTTCACCCATATGCAGAGCGCCCAGCCCATCACCTTCGGCCATCATTGCATGGCCTATGTGGAGATGTTCGGGCGCGATTCGGGCCGTTTTGCCGATGCGGGCAAGCGGCTCAACGAAAGCCCCTTGGGCGCAGCCGCGCTGGCGGGAACCTCTTTTCCCATCGACCGCGAGATGACCGCCAAGAGCCTTGGCTTCGCGCGGCCGATGCGCAACTCGCTCGACGCCGTTGCGGCGCGGGACTTCGCGCTCGAATACCTGGCGGCCAGCGTCATCACGGCGACGCATCTTTCGAAACTCGCCGGCGAGCTGGTGCAGTGGTGCTCGCCCGCATTCGGTTTCGTGCGTCTGTCGGACGCCTTTACCACCGGCTCCTCCATCATGCCGCAAAAGCGCAACCCCGATGCCGCCGAATTGATCCGTGGCAAGACGGGGCGCGTCCTGGGCGATTTCGTGGCGCTCGCCACCACCGTCAAAGGCCTGGTGCTGGCCTATGGCAGCGATCTGCAGGAAGACAAGGAACGGGTGTTCGACGCCGCCGATACGCTGGAGCTTTCGCTGGCGGCCATGACGGGAATGATCGCCGATCTGCAAGTCAATCAAGCGGCGATGCGCGCCGCGGCGCTGGCGGGGTTTCCCACCGCCACCGATCTCGCCGACTGGCTGGTGCGCTTTTTGGGCAAGCCGTTCCGCGAGGCGCACCACATTACCGGTTCCATCGTCAAGCGCGCCGAAGAATTGAAGCTCGACCTCGACAAGCTGCCGCTTGAGGAGATGCAGAAGATCGAGCCTGCCATCACCAAGGATGTCTATGGCGTGCTGGGTCTTGAAGCATCTGTCGCTTCGCGCATGAGCCTGGGCGGCACCGCGCCGGACCGGGTGCGCGAACAGATTTTCTTCTGGCGGGGCAAGCTGACATGAGAAAGATTGTGCGCGGGGCACTGGTGCTGGCCATTTTGTTCGCCGTCGCGGGATGCGGGGTGAAGAGCGATTTGGAACCGCCGGACGGCAAGACGACCAAGACGCAACACGATCCCTCCAAACCACCCTCGTCGATCGGGCGATGAACCATTTTTCCTACCGAGACGGCAGGCTTCATGCCGAGGATGTCGATCTTGCGGCGCTGGCCGCAGAAGTCGGCACGCCGTTCTATTGCTATTCGAGCGCCACGCTGGAACGGCATTATCGCGTCTTCGCCGCAGCGCTGCCCAAGGATGCGCTGATCGCTTTTTCGGTTAAGGCCAACGGCAATCTCGCCGTGCTGAAGACACTGGGCGCGCTCGGCGCCGGCGCCGACGTTGTGTCGGGCGGCGAGATGAAGCGGGCGCTGGCGGCAGGAATTCCCGCCGAAAAAATCGTGTTCTCCGGCGTCTGCAAAACCAAGGACGAAATGCGCCTGGGCCTGGAAGCAGGCATCTATCAATTCAATGTCGAGAGCGAAGCCGAACTTGAAGCGCTGAACGAGGTTGCAGGATCGCTCGGCAGACGCGCGCCCATCACCATCCGCGTCAATCCCGATGTCGACGCCAAAACCCATGCGAAGATTTCCACCGGCCATGCCGAAACCAAATTCGGTATTCCCTGGAGCCGGGCGCGCGCGGCTTATGCGCTGGCGGCGACGCTGAAGAATATCGAGATTGTCGGTGTCGATGTGCATATCGGAAGTCAGATTACGCAGCTTGGCCCATTCGCGGCGGCCTTCAAGCGCGTGGCGGAATTGGTGGGGGTACTACGCGCCGAGGGTCACGTAATCAGCCGGGCCGATCTTGGCGGTGGGCTGGGCGTGCCCTATCAGCTGAACAATGAACCCCCGCCCGATCCCGCCGCTTATGGCGCCTTGGCGGCCGAGGCGACCAAAGGATTGGGGACGCGTCTGATTCTGGAACCGGGCCGCTTGATCGCGGCCAATGCGGGCATTCTGGTGGCGCGGGTGATTTATACCAAGACGGGCGAGCGCAAGGCGTTCGCGATTATCGACGCCGGGATGAACGATCTGCTCCGTCCCGCGCTTTACGATGCCTATCACGACATTGTTCCCATCGAAGAACCCAGCCCTGAGGCAGCGCGCGAGCGCTATGACGTGGTGGGGCCGATTTGCGAAACCTCGGATATTTTCGCCGCCGACCGCGACATGGCGAAGCTGAAAGCGGGCGATCTGGTGGCGATTTTGACGGCCGGCGCCTATGGCGCGGTGATGTCCTCGGCCTACAATGCACGCCCGCCCGCCCCGGAAGTTCTGGTCAAGGGCGCCCAATGGGCCGTGGTGCGGCCGCGAATGGATCATGACGCGCTACTCGCAACCGAACGAATTCCACACTGGCTCGACTAGCCGCATCGCGCGGCTGGTCTTCACGGCGCGCGCCATTCGGGCATGGGAAATTCTGTGGCCCGCGCTGTGGCCGGCCAGCGGGATCGCGGGCTTGTTCCTGGCGCTATCGTTGTTCGATGTCTTCGCGCCTTTGCCCTGGGCATCGCACGCGCTGATCCTCGCTAGCTTCGTCAGCGCCATGGCGCTGGCGCTTTATTTCAATCTGGCGCGCTTCGCTTGGCCCTCCTGGCACGAAGGCGCGCGCAAGCTCGAACGCGACAGCGCGCTGGCGCATCGCCCCGTTTCGGAAGCCGGCGACACACTGGCGGCGGGGCTTGGCGATCCTTATGCCGAGGAATTGTGGCTAGCACATTTGCGGCTTCACACGTTGGGCCGACTTCGCCTCGCATGGCCGAAATCGGATCTCGCGCGGCGCGATCCCAAGGCGCTGCGTTTCGTGGTGTTGCTGCTCATTGCGCTCAGCGTTGCTGTCGCGGGTTCCGATTGGAGCCGCAGACTTGGCGCCGCCTTCGCGCCCTCGGCCGGTGCGGGCGCCACACTGGACGCTTGGATCGATCCGCCGCTCTATACCGGCTTGCCGCCGATCTATCTGGCGAAGGATGGACCGCGCTCCCTGTCCGTGCCCGAGGGATCGGTGCTAAATCTGCGCGTGCATGGCGCCGATCATGTTCCCTCTGTATCGCTGGGCGAGGGTCGCTTCGAGGGCGCGGGCGGGGAATATTCCGCCAGTATTGCCATCACGACGGGCGACACCGCGCGCGTTCGCGCCGACGGACGCACCATCGGACACTGGAACATCGCGGTCATCGCCGACCGCGCCCCGACCATCGACTTTGCCGCGCCGCCTTCGGCCACAAAGCAAGGCGCACTGAAGCTTTCTTATCGGGCGAGCGACGATTACGGCATTGTGGCGGCGCGCGCGATCATCCGCCCGCATGGACGAAGCGGCGCGCCCATCATGCTCGATCTTGAGGCACCGGCGGGCGCGGCGAAGACCGGCACCGAGAGCGCGTTTCGCGATCTGACCGACCATCCCTATGCGGGCCTTATGGTCGACATCACGCTTGTGGCCGTCGACGCCGCCGGACACACAGGGACCAGCAAAACCGTGAGCTTCACCTTGCCGTCGCGCATCTTCACCGATCCGCTGGCGCGCGCGCTGATCGAACAGCGCCAGGCGCTGGCCAGCATCGGGGTGAAGGCGCGCCCGCGCGTCTTGCGCACGCTCGATGCGCTGGCGATCGCGCCGGACCAATTCTATGGCGGGCAAACCGCGAGCTATCTGGCGCTGCGCGCCGCCTTCTGGGGTCTCAACTATGCCGAACGCGGCGAAGACCTCCAGCGCATCGAGGATCTGTTGTGGCAGACCGCGGTGGGCCTGGAACGCGGCGGGCTTCTCAACATGGCGCAGCAGCTTCGCCGCATGCAGCAGGCCTTGACGCAAATGATGGCTGAGGGCGCGCCCCAATCGCAAATTGACGCGCTGCTGCAAGGCTACAACGATCTCTTGGCGCGTTATCTGCAAGCTTTGGCGCAAAACGCGCCGCAAAATGGCGGCCCCGCCGATCCGAATGCCAAGGTATTGGGCGAACAGGACCTTACCGCCTTGCTCAAAGCCATCGAAGAATTGTCGCAGAGCGGCGACCGGCTGAAAGCGATGCAGCTTCTCGCCTTGCTGCAGGACATGGTCGAGAATCTGCAAGTCGAAGGCGGCGCTGGGGGAACGGGCAATGCGGCTGAGGACAAGGCGCTGCGCGATCTCAGCGATCTTGTGGGCAAGCAGCGCGCCTTGCTCGACAAGACGTTCCGCCAGAGTCAGGGCGCGGGCGATCCCAAGGATGGCGGCGCAAAAGGACTGGCGCAACAACAAGGCCAATTGCAAAGCGATCTTGGAACCATCTTGAAGAATGGCGGCAAAAGCCCCGCCGCGCGCGATCTTGGCCGCGCCCAAAAAATGATGGGCGATGCGGCCGGCGCTTTGGGGCTGGGCGATCTGCCGCGCGCCACAACGCTGCAAAAGGACATTCTCGATGCGCTTCGCCAGGGCGCGGGCGCTATGGCGAAGTCCACAACCGAAGGCCAAACGGGCCAGGACCCCTTTGGCCGTGCCGAGGGCAATCGCGGTGCGGGCTCCGGCGGAGATTTGCGCATACCCGATGCCTCGGTGCTGCAGCGCGCGCGCGACATTCTGAAGGAATTGCGCAAGCGCGCGGGGGAACAGGGGCGCCCGAAAGAGGAACTCGATTACATCGAGCGGCTGCTGAAGCAATTCTGATTCAGCCGGCGTTGCCGATATAGGGCAGCGCGCGGTCGCTTCCCGCGTCGTCCATGCCATAGCCGACGATGAATTCTTCGACGCCGGTGAAGGCCGCAAAATCCGCTTTCTCCACCGCGTCGGCGCGCGCCTTGTCCACGACCACCGCCGACAACACCGTGCGCGCGCCTTGGGCCAGCATCAGTTCGCGCGCCTTGGCGATGGTGTGGCCGCCGTCGAGCACGCCGTCGATGATCAAGACGTTCTTGCCGCGAAAATTCTCGTTGGGGCCGATCAGCACCGACACGCCCTTGGTCGCCGCGCGCCCCGTATAACTTCGCAGCCAGAGAAATTCCGTCGGCAGCGAAATTCCCTCATGCGTCAACGCGCGCAACAGATCGCTGGCGAAGACATAGGCGCCGACCAAAATGGGCGAAGCGATCTCGGGCTTGAAGGGCGAGGCGGCGATCTCGCGCGCCAGCACTTTCACGCGCGCGGCGATCTCGCTTTCGGAAAACAATATCTCGCGATGCATATCTCTTTGTCTTTCACTCGCCGGCCTTGGCGATACGCAGATCAAGGTGGCGCGCCGCCATTGGCGGGCTTGTCAGGCGCGTGGTGAAGTTCGTCGCCTTGCCCGGCCCCAGCGTCGTCACATCGGGCGCGAAGGTCCAATGGTACAATTCGCGCATTTCGCCGTCGCTGAGCGAGACGCGAATCTGCGGCACCGGCAAATCATGCGTCGTGACATTGAGCAGCGTTCCGCTCACCGCCAGGACGGGTTCGCCGTTCTCGGCGCGCTGATGGTATTTCACGTTCTCGAACCGAAAGCCGCTGGCGTTGACCTCGGCGCCGAGGCCCGCATAGAGCGAGGCGGTTTGCGGCCAGGCCGCGACGATCTGCTGGCGATAATTCGTGGCGGCAAAGCCGATCACCAGGATGATGGCCGCAAGTCCCGCCCAGCCCGCCGTGAGCAGGATGCGGCGCGGCCATGGCGAAGGGCGCCGCGCCACAGGCTCGGGCGTCTCGACGGTGAAGGATGGTGCGCTCTGCACATAAGCCTGGGGGCGTGGCTCTTCTTGCGGCGGCGGCGGCATGGGCTGCGAAACAGGCTCGGGCGCGGGTTCTTCGACCAGGGCGCCGGGGTCGAATTCGGGCTCCGGCGGGCGCTGATGCCACACTTCGCCACATTTGGCGCAGCGCACATCGCGGCCCGCGGAGGGGAATTTTGCCGCGTCGGCCTGGTAGCGCGTGTTACAAGAAGGGCAGGTGAGGATCATCCCGGGCGCGATCTGGTGTAGGGGCGAAAATAGGCGGCTGGGAGGGCTCAAGCAAGGCTCGAAAGCGTCCGTCCACACCGCTATGGTCCGGCCCGATGGTTCGCTTTGAAAATGTCGGCATGCGCTACGGCGCCGGTCCCGAAGTGCTGCGCGATGTCACTTTCGTGCTGGAAGCCGGATCGTTTACCTTCTTGACCGGGCTTTCGGGCGCCGGCAAGACGACGCTGCTCAAACTGATCACCGTCGCCGAGCCGCCCTCGCGCGGGCTCATCACGCTGTTCGGGCACGATCTGGCCACCGCCAAACGCGCCACCCTGCCCGCGCTGCGCCGGCGCATCGGCGTGGTGTTTCAGGATTTTCGCCTGCTGGATCATCTCTCCGCCTTCGACAATGTGGCCTTGCCGCTGCGCATCGCGGGGCGCGCGCAATCCGAATATACGCGCGACGTCGAGGAGCTTTTGGCCTGGGTCGGATTGGGCGACCGCATGAAGGCGCGCCCCCCTACGCTGTCGGGCGGCGAGC
This sequence comes from uncultured Alphaproteobacteria bacterium, assembly GCA_963849895.1. Taxonomy (GTDB): domain Bacteria; phylum Pseudomonadota; class Alphaproteobacteria; order Micropepsales; family Micropepsaceae; genus Rhizomicrobium. Next base: position 30,797 of record CAWKIU010000019.1, on the reverse strand, counting down.
AACAGCGCGTGGCGATCGCACGCGCGGTGGTGGCCCGGCCCGATCTGCTGATCGCCGATGAGCCGACGGGCAATGTCGATCCGGAAATCGGCGCACGGCTGATCCGGCTGTTCGCCGAACTCAACCGGCTGGGCACCACGGTTCTGATAGCAACCCATGATCGCACATTGGTCGAAGCAGCCCGCGCCCGCGAAATGCGTCTGGTGGACGGACGGCTTGTCGAATTGAGGACGCAATGGCTATGAGCGCTGACGGATCCCAGCCCATTATGCCGCGCGAGAAGGGCGCCGCGCCCTTGGACGTGGTGATTGCGGTCATGGCGTTTCTGGCGGCGCTTGCCTTGGGCGCCTCGCTGATCGCCGATCGCGCCGCCGAAGGCTGGCGCGCCGGGCTCGCCGGCAAACTGACGGTGCAGATTCTGGTGCCGCAAAAAGGCGATGTGAACCAAACCCTGGCGCGCGAGACAGATGCCGCGCTCAGCATCCTTCGCACGACATCGGGCATCGCCCATGCGGCGGCGCTGTCGGAACAGGAGAAGCTGAAATTGGTGCAGCCTTGGCTTGGTCAAGGCACCATGGTCGCCGATCTGCCGCTGCCGCAATTGATCGATGCGGACATCGCGCCGGGCGCTGCTGTGGATCTGCCCACGCTTTCTGCGCGGCTGAAAGAAGCCGTGCCCGATGCCGTACTCGACGATCACAGCCACTGGATCGGGCGGTTGCAAGATTTGGCTGAGACGCTGGTGTGGTCGGCTTATGGCATTTTGCTGTTGATCGCCATCGCCACGGCGGCGGCGGTATCCTTCGCGACACGCGCCGGTCTTGAGGCGCATCACGAGATGGTGGGCCTGCTGCATCAGATCGGCGCGCGTCCGCGTTTCGTCGCGCGCGCCTTTGAGTGGCATTATTTCCGCGCCGCCTTGCTGGCCGCGGCGGCCGGGGCGTTTGCGGCCGCGGGATTTTTCCTGGCCGCGGGGGGCCTCGAATTCGCCGGTGTCGAAGCGGTGCCGTTCCTGCCGCCGCTCGGGCTAAAGCTGATCGAATTGCCCTGGCTTCTAGCGGTACCGATTACGGCGGCCATCATCGCGCTGGTCACCGCGCGGCTTTCGGTGCTGGCCGCGCTCAGGAAATTTTATTGAGCATATTGCGCCGCTTACGCCCGTTGCGGCGCGTTATGATCGGCCAGTTTATGATTCTCTAGGGCAAACGCGTTATTCTCACCCCTTATTGCGGACAGCGTCGGGAGACGTCGCTTTGTTGAAATGGATCGTCATCGTTCTGGTCGGGGCCTATCTGGTGGGGTTCGTGGTGTTCGCGAGTTCCCTGCCCAGGACCTCGCACGACATGCGCCATATCGACGGGATCGTTGCGCTGACGGGCGGCGATGCGCGGCTCGACACGGCGGTGGCGCTGTTCGAGCGCGGCGTGGGAAAGCGCCTTTTGATCTCGGGGGTGAATTCACAGGCGACCAAGGCCGAGCTGCGAAAGCTTGCCCATGGCAGAGCACGCTTCGATTGCTGCGCGGATCTGGGCTATGCCGCGCAGGACACCTTCGGCAATGCCCAGGAGGCCGCAGCCTGGGCGCGCTTCTATCATTATCGCAAGCTTCTCATCGTCACGGCGCGCTATCACATGCCCAGAAGCCTTTCGGAGTTTCAGGCGGCGATGCCGGACGCCACACTGGTCCCTTACCCCGTCGATCCAGAGAGCGTCGATCTCGACGGCTGGTGGCACAATGGGCATGCGCTGCGCGTGCTCAATTGGGAATTCGTCAAATATCTGGGCGCCAGCGTCCTGACCGCCTTCGGCGTGGAGGCAAACCATCTTGACCCCGACGCGCGACACGGCGAGTCTCCCGGCGCATCGTAAGGCGCGCGCGCCATTGACCTTCTTTCGCTCAACGCTGTTTTTCCTGTGGTTCGCCGCGATGTCGGTGGTGGTGAACATTGCGGCGCTGCCCGCGCTGGTCTTGCCCCGCGCCGTGACCGTGTGGGCCGCGCGCCAATGGTGTGCGGCGACGTTTTGGGGCCTGAAAATTTTCGCCGGACTGGATTTCGAAATGCGCGGCGAAATCCCAAAGGGCGCCGTGCTGGTGGCCGCCAAGCATATGAGCATGTGGGATACGCTGGCGCTTTATCTTTTGCTGTTCGATCCGGTGATGGTAATCAAGCGAGAGCTGCTCGCCGTGCCGTTTTACGGCTGGTATGTGTGGAAGGCCGGCATGATCGCCATCGATCGCGGTGCAGGTGCGAGCGCCCTGCGCCAAATGGTCGAACGCGCGCGCAAGGTTGCCGAAGAAGGTCGCGCCGTCATCATCTTTCCCGAAGGCACCCGCAAGAATCCCGGCGCCCCGCCCGATTATAAGCCGGGCGTCGCCGGTCTTTATGCGCAGCTCGGCATCGCTTGCGTTCCGGTGGCGCTCAATTCCGGTCTGTACTGGACGGGGCCCGCCGGATTTCTGAAAAAGCGCGGGCGGATCGTCATTTCGTTCCTGCCGGTGATCCCTGCGGGACTCAAGCGCGCCGCTTTCATGCGCGCGCTGGAAGAAAGCACGGAAGCCGAAACAGCTGCGCTGGTTGCCGAAGGGCGGGCCGCTTTGGCTAATTCCGGCTGACATTCGCCCTGGAACATTTGAAGAACAAAATATAATATTGGCGCAGTTAGAACCGGTCAACCACCCGGTGTTAGGCTGAAACCATGCGCGACATCGCTCACCAGATCTGGGACATGAAATACCGCTTCAAGCGCCCCGACGGCACGCCGCTGGACGGCGATGTGGCGGCAAGCTGGGCGCGCGTCGCGCTGGCGGCGGCCGAAGCGGAAGCCCCTGAGAATCGCCGCGAACGCGCGCTCGAATTCGCTAGCGCGCTGGCGGCATATCGCTTTTTGCCGGCGGGGCGGATTCTGGCAGGCGCGGGCACGGGGCGCGCGGTGACGCTGTTCAATTGCTTCGTGATGGGCGCCATCCCCGATTCGATGGACGGCATCTTCTCATCCTTGCGCGAAGCGGCGCTGACGCTGCAGCAGGGCGGCGGCATCGGTTACGATTTCTCGCCGCTGCGGCCCAAGGGCGCGCCGGTGGCGGGTGTGGGCGCGGACGCATCGGGACCGGTCTCGTTCATGGAGGTGTGGGACGCGATGTGCCGCACCATCATGAGCGCGGGTTCGCGCCGCGGCGCCATGATGGCGACTTTGGCCTGCGACCATCCCGACGTGGAAGATTTCATCGACGCCAAGCGCACGCAGGGACGGCTTTCCAATTTCAATCTGTCGGTGCTGGTCAGCGACCGATTCATGGAAGCTGTTAAGAACGACGCACCCTGGGATCTGGTGTTCGCCGGGCGGCTTTACAAAACGCTTCCCGCCCGCGCGCTCTGGGACCGCATCATGCGTTCGACCTATGAAATGGCCGAGCCGGGCGTGATCTTCATCGACCGCATCAATCAGCAAAACAATCTGGCCTATTGCGAAACCATCCGCGCCACCAATCCTTGCGGTGAGCAACCGCTGCCGCCTTATGGCGCATGCCTATTGGGTTCGATCAATCTGGCCAAGCTGGTCAAGCGTCCGTTTGAGGAGGATGTGCGGCTCGATCTGGACGCGCTTGCGGATTTGACGCGCACCGCCGTGCGCCTGCTCGATAATGTGATCGACATTTCGCGCTTTCCGCTCCCGGAGCAGCGCGCCGAAGCCTTCGCCAAGCGGCGCATCGGGCTTGGCGTCACCGGGCTTGCTGACGCACTGATCTTTTGCCGCACGCGTTATGGCTCGCCGCAGAGTCTGGCGCTGATCGAAAACTGGCTTGCGACACTCAGCCATGCCGCGTATCGCGCCTCGGTCGAGTTGGCGCAGGAAAAAGGCGCCTTCCCGCTGTTCGATGCCGGGGAATATTTGGCACGGCCTTTCATTGCATCTCTGCCGGACGATATTCGCAGCGGCATCGCCCAGCACGGCATCCGCAACGGGCTTCTAACTTCTATCGCGCCGACCGGGACCATTTCGCTCTTCGCCGGCAATGTGTCGAGCGGCATCGAGCCGGTCTTCGCTTACGACTATAACCGGCGCGTGCTTTTGCCGGACGGCAGCCATAGCGAAGAGACGGTCAGCGATTATGCGGTGCGCGCCTTCCGCGCCCGCTTCGGGGAGGACGCCGCGCTGCCCGATTATTTCGTCAGCGCCCAGACGCTGGCGCCCGAAGATCATCTGGCGGTGCAGGCCGCGGCCCAGAAATACATCGACAGTTCGATTTCCAAGACGATCAACGTGCCCGCCGCGCTGTCGTTCGAGGACTTCAAGGATATCTATGCGCGCGCTTATGCACTGGGCTGCAAAGGCTGCACCACCTACCGGCCGAACGCGGTGACGGGCGCGGTGCTGGCGGTGGAAGAACCCCAGCCGCAGGACAGCGAGGAGCCGAATTTGCCGCTCGATATGCCGCAAATGCCCAAAGCGGCCGGCGGCATCGTCTATATGACCAAGCCGCTGGACCGGCCCGACGTGCTGCTCGGCCAGACCTATAAGATCAAATGGCTGGACGCCGATCACGCCTTCTACATCACCATCAACGATGTCGAGAAGGATGGCCGCCGCCGCCCCTTCGAGGTGTTTATCAACTCCAAAAACATGGAGGCTTATGCCTGGACCCTGGCGCTGACCCGCATGATCTCGGCGGTGTTTCGCCGCGGCGGCGATGTCTCCTTCGTGGTGGATGAACTCAAAGCCGTATTCGATCCGCGCGGCGGCCAATGGATGGAAGGCCATTATGTGCCTTCGCTTCTGGCGGCGATCGGCGAGGTGATCGAGCGTCATCTGGTGGCGATTGGCTTCATCGCGCCGCGTGGCGGTTTGCTGGAAGGCGAGGAACGGCGCGCCGTGGCGGTGGCGGCGGAAGGCGCGCCCGCCAAGCACTGCCCGCGCTGCGGCTCGCCCAGTTTCGTCAAGCTGGAAGGCTGCGATTCGTGCCTGTCTTGCGGCTATTCCAAATGTAGCTAGAACAGCTGCGCTATGAAATATTCCAGCCGGTTCTTTCTCTATGCGCCGCTTGCCGTGTTCCTCGCCATCGCGGCGGGGGTGGGTGTGCATTGGTGGATCGTGGCCGATGCTTTTGCGGCGAAACTCAGTGCGGCCAATGGACATGAGATCGCGCCAGGCGTGACGCTGCGCTATGGTGCGCGCAGGATTTCGGGCTTTCCCTTCAGCCTGGACACGGTGCTGAGCGATGTCTCTGTTGAGGTCGCCACGCCACGCGGCGTGGTGCGCTGGTACACGCCGGAATTTGCCATGCATGCGCTGAGCTATGGCCGTGCGAAAATGATCTTCGAAGCGGCGGGACGCCAGGAACTGGATTGGACGCGCGGCGATGGGGTGCAGAGGAAGCTCGATTTCGCGGTCGGCAGCCTGCACGCCAGTTCGGTCGAGGGCGCGGGCGGCCTTTTGCGCTTCGATCTCGATCTCGTGGGTCTGGGCTCGCACGCGCTGACCGCGCAACGCCTGCAATTGCATATTCGCCGCAACAAGAACGACACGCTCGATCTTGCGGTCATGGCGGATGGCTTGCGGGCCGCAAGCTGTCCGAGGCTTGCGGGCAGCGCTGAGAATGTCGCGATCGCGCGAACCATCACGAACGCAAAATCATTCGCGGCGCTCAGCGCAGGGAATGAGCGCTGGAATGCCGCGGTTAAGCAATGGCGCGCGGCGGGCGGCAAACTCGTCAGCGGCGGTTCTTGGACCATGCCGCAAAATTCGCCGCAAGCCAGTGAATCGCACCGCTTGCAGGACGCTCTGCTGCAAATTCCCGCGGAAGAAATTCTCGCCCTGTCGGATATTGTGGACGGGATTTGCGGCGCGGCGCCTCACTGATCGTTCTTTTTCCCGCGGCCGAAATTGGGCGCGTCGGTATCCTGGCCGGCATCGACGATGGAACGGCGGATCGCGCGGGTGCGGGTGAAGAGATTGAACAGTGCGTCCCCGTCGCCCCAGCGGATCGCGCGCTGCAAGGCGCTCAAATCCTCGCTGAAGCGGCCCAAGACTTCGAGCACCGCCTCGCGGTTGTTGAGAAAGACGTCGCGCCACATGGTGGGGTCTGAGGCCGCGATGCGGGTGAAATCGCGAAAGCCGCCGGCGGAGAATTTGATAACTTCGCTTTGGGTCACCGTCTCCAGATCATCGGCCGTGCCCACGATGTTGTAAGCGATGAGATGAGGCACATGCGAGGTGATCGCCAGCACGAGATCGTGGCGCAGCGCGTCCATCACCTCGACCTCGCTGCCGATGGCGCGCCAAAACGCCGTCAGCTTTTCGAGCGCCGCGTCGTCGGTGCCCGGCGGCGGGGTCAGGATGCACCAGCGCCCGTCGAACAGTTCGGCAAAGCCCGCTTCGGGGCCGGATTGCTCGGTGCCCGCAATGGGATGGGCAGGAATGAAATGCACGCCTTGCGGCACGTATGGTCCGACATCGCGCAGCACAGCGCTTTTGACCGAGCCCACATCGCTGAGGATGGCGCCCTTCTTCAGATGCGGCGCGATCTCTTTGGCCAGCGCGCTATAAGCGCCGACCGGCGTTGCCAGCACGATGAGATCGGCATCTTTCACGCAAGCCGCCACGTCGCTGTGCAGCGAATCGGCGAAGCCGACCTTGCGGGCGCGCTCCAGCGTTTCCGGGCGATGGCTGTAGCCCGCGATATGCCCGGCGAGGCCGCTGCGCCGCATCGCATGGGCCATCGACGAGCCGATCAGCCCGATGCCCAGGAGTGCTACCTTGGCGAAAAGCGGTTTGGCGGGAGCGGTCATGTTCTTTCCATGAATTGCGCCAGCGCCGCCACGACCTGGCGGTTGGCGTCTTCGCGGCCAATGGTCAGGCGCAAGCAATCGGGCAGGCCGTAATTGGCGACGCCGCGCAGGATCAGCCCGCGCCCGCACAGGAAGCGGTCGGCGTCGTCCGCTGTCTTGCCCTTAACCTGGGGAAAATGGATCAGGATAAAATTGCCCACGCTGTCGTCGACGCGAAGGCCCAAGGCGCGGATCGCGTCCGTCAACCAGGCGCACCAGCGCTCATTGTGTTCGATGGATTTTTCGACATGAGCGCGGTCACGCAGCGCAGCGGCCCCGGCGCGTTGGGCTGGAAGCGACACATTGAACGGCCCGCGAATGCGGTTGAGCGCATCGGCGACGGAGGCAGGGCAATAGGCCCAACCGATGCGTAGGCCCGCCAGGCCGTGTACCTTGGAGAAGGTGCGCGTCATCACCACATTGGGGAATGTCGCCACCATCTCGATGCCCGCCTCGTAATCGTTGCGCCGGACGAATTCGGCATAGGCCGCGTCGATCACCAATAGCGTTTGAGGTGAAAGTCCGGCGTGCAGGCGGCGCACTTCGTCCTGCGCCAGATAAGAGCCGGTCGGATTGTTGGGATTGGCGAGATAGACAAGGCGCGTCTTGGGCGTCACGCGCGCCAGCATGGCGTCGACATCGACGCGCAGAGTTTTTTCCGGTGCCGCCACCGGAACCGCGCTGTTGGCGAGCGCCGCGATGCGATAGACGATGAAGGCGTGGGCGCTGAACAGCACCTCGTCGCCGGGGCGCAGATAGGCTTCCGCCAGCATGGAAAGAAGTTCGTCCGAGCCGTTGCCGCAGACGATACGCGCGGCATCGAGGCCATAGGTCTCGCCGATTGCGTCGCGCAGGATTTGCGCGCTGCCTTCAGGATAGATTTCGAGGGCTTTGGCCGCCAGTTCATAAGCCTCGCGCGCCAAGGGGCTCGGCCCCAACGCCGATTTATTGGAGGACAGCTTGATGGGATTGGCGACGCCGGCAATGGCGGCCCGCCCGCCGACATAGGGCGCAATATCGAGCACGCCCGGCTTGGGCGTGGGCGTTTTGCCCTCATCATTTGGCGCGTGCATCGCGGACCCCTTATCGCCGCCCCGGGGCGGCCACCCTTGAAAATCGGGCAAAACACGCCCATTTCCGGGGCGGCATAGATACGGCCCCGGCGGCGCAAAATCAAAGAGAACTAGCGGGTTTCGTTGACACGGGGGGGCGCGCGTCTTAGCAAACGCGCCTTTGCCACGGCAAATACCGATCTTGAGGTTCCATGGCCGATCCCAAATTCCTGCGGCCGGTGACCATACCGGGTGCGGACATCGGACGGGCGCTGCAATTCGGGCCCGAGCAGGCGCTTGTGCTGGACGGCGGGCGCACCCTGGCGCCTTGGACCATCGCCTATATGACCTATGGGACATTGAATGCGGCGCGCAGCAACGCGGTGCTGGTCTGTCATGCGCTGACCGGCGATCAATTCGTCGCATCGGCCCATCCGGTCACCGGCAAGCCCGGCTGGTGGCAGACCATGGTGGGGCCGGGCAAGCCCATCGATACCGACCGCTTTTTCGTGATTTGCGCCAATGTCATCGGCGGCTGCATGGGCTCAAGCGGACCGGCGGAAATCGATCCGTCAACGGGCGAGCCCTTCGGCCTGAACTTTCCCCTGGTCACGGTGCGCGACATGGTGCGCGCCCAGGCCATGCTGCTGGACGCCTTGGGCATCGAGAAGCTGCTCTGCGTCACCGGCGGATCGATGGGCGGCATGCAAGTGCTGCAATGGGCCGCGAGTTATCCGCAGCGCGTCGTCTCGGCGGTGCCCATCGCCTGCGCGGCGCGCCACAGCGCACAGAATATCGCTTTTCACGAAGTCGGCCGCCAAGCCATCATGGCCGATCCCGATTGGAAGGGCGGCGCCTATCAGCTTGAGGGCACCCAGCCCTCCAAAGGTCTGGCCGTGGCGCGCATGGCCGCGCATATCACTTATCTTTCCGAGGCGGCGCTGCAGCGCAAATTCGGTCGCACGCTGCAAAACCCCGGCGGCATTTCCTTCGCCTTCGCGCCCGACTTTCAGGTGGAATCTTATCTGCGCCACCAAGGCATGACCTTCGTCGACCGCTTCGACGCCAATTCCTATCTCTACATTACCCGCGCCATGGATTATTTCGACCTCGCCGCCGACCATGGCGGCGTGCTGGCGGAAGCCTTCCGCGGCACCACCACCCGCTTCTGCATCATTTCCTTCACCAGCGACTGGCTGTTTCCCACCGTCGAGAACAAGCGCATCGCGCACGCCTTGAACGCGGCGGCGGCGGCGGTCAGCTTTGTGGAGATCGAAACGGACCGCGGTCATGACGCATTTCTACTCGACGAGCCGGAGATGTTCGCGACGATGCGCGGCTTTCTCAATGTCGCGGCGGCAAGCCAGGGGGTTGCGTGATGGCGATGCTGCGCCCTGATCTCGCCGCCATTGCCGAAATGATCCCCAAGGGTGCGCGCGTCCTGGATGTGGGCTGCGGCGACGGCGCACTGTTGGAGCATCTCGCCGAAACCAAAGGGGTGGACGGGCGCGGGCTCGAGCTGTCGCAGCAGAACGTCAATGCCTGCGTGACGCGCGGGCTGGCCGTGGTGCAAGGCGACGCCGATACCGATCTTGGCGAATATCCCTCGCAGGTTTTCGATTTCGTCATTCTCAGCCAGACGATCCAGGCGACGCGCAATCCCAACAGCGTACTCGGACATATGCTGCGGATCGGACGGCGCACCGCCGTCTCGCTGCCGAATTTCGGGCATTGGCGCGTGCGCCTCAGCCTGCTGGCCCATGGACGCATGCCGCGCACCAAATCGCTAGACTATGAGTGGTACGACACGCCCAACATCCATCTGTGCACCATCGCCGATTTCGTGGCTTTGGCGGGCGAGCATGGCGCGCATATCGAGCGCGCGCTGGCGCTGAGTGAAGACGGGCGAACCCGCCCCATGCGGCCCTATTCCAGAGGGCCGAACCTATTCGCCGGCGGCGCGATCTTCCTGCTGCGTTCGCACTAGAGCGTAATCCGTTCGGATTTAATCGGATTACGATCTCGTGCGGATCTCAAAAAGGAAAATGACCCCGCCACCGGCTCCATTCAAACGGCAACCCGATGCGGATTGCCCGAATCTGAATCAGCTCTTGCCGAGCAGTTCCAGGGCTTTCGAATAATGCGCTACGCCCTGGGCATACATCGCCGAGGCGCAGTATTGGCGGGCCATACGTTCTTCAGCGCGCGCGTTCTCGACGGTGTCGCCCGGCTTGGCGGAATCGAAGGCCGTCGAAACCTGCTTGGCCATATGGTTGCAATCGGTTGCTTTGGCATCCGCGGCATTGGCGGCCGTGGCAAATCCGAGAGCGGCACACAGCGCCAATGCAGACGCAGCGCTTTTGACAAAAGTCATGATTTCCTCCTGATACTCAATCGCCCGGCTTATGCCGGCGCGGGAGACATAGACACTTAATCGCGCGATAAAAGCCCCCGCCGATCAGCGATGCGTGATGTTGCTGACATTTTTTTTACGCGCGCTACGCAATCGCTTGGTATTGCATGCGTTTCCGCACTAAGGCGCTGACGAGCAGCGCGCGCATAGGTGTCATGCGATAGGAGAATTATTTTCAACCTATGACGTGACAAGTTTGTCCGCGCGATAGCACGACGCGCGCAAAGAACACGGCGTTTACAGTCGCCCGCAACAATCGGCCTTCTCCATTGCCGCGGCACAGTCCTTATTGCGCTCGCGTGCGGCGCGCGATCAGAAAAATGCCGGATGCGTCACGAATTGTTGTTAAGCATTTGCGTCACGCCCGCGCGCACCAGCGCGGGTTCGGCGCGCTTCAGTTTGCGGCTGGGAGCCACGCCGTAAAGCGACTTGCTTGATTCGACGAGATGCACACCTGCCACGCCCGGGAGCAAGCGGCGCCCGATGCGTTCCCAACCTGCGCCGAAATGCGCAAAGCGTCGTGCCGGCGGGAAGTACAGCGCGCGATCCCAATTGAGAGGCTCGAACAACGTATCGCGCAGCAGCGCATCGAGCTCGCCGCGATGAAACGGCCTGCCATGGGCAAAGGGCGAGGCCTCGACCTGGGCCCACAGGCTCGCGCGGTTGGGGGCCACAATCACCAGGCGCCCTTCCGGTGCCAAGACGCGCCACAATTGGCGCAGCAAGATGCGCACCGCATCCGCACCCTCAAGGCCATGCACCACCAGAATGCGATCGAACAGCGCATCAGCGAAGGGCAGCGCATCTTCCGCGCCGAGGACGCTAAGCGGGCGCTGCGCAGGCCAAGCCACAACGCCGGTCCGCGCGGGCATCAGCGCCACGACGCGCTCGGCATCGCCCAAATAGCGCCTCAGATAGGGCAAGGCGAAGCCATATCCCAAGACGCGCAGGCCATCGGCCGAAGGCCATATCAGCTTGAGCCGGCGCGCGATCATCCGGCGCGCCGCGTGGCCCATGGCCGTTTCGTAGAAGGCGGCAAGATTGCCAGCGTCGAGTTGCATAGCCCTTTGGGTACGCCCAAGCGGGTCAGGGTTCAACGGTGCGCCCTGCCCTGCTAGGCTCGCCCGCTGCCCGGAGGCGCGTTCTCGCCATGCTCGAAATCCAAACCATTGCCTGCTTGAAGGACAATTACGCCTATCTGCTCATCGCACCCGGGGTTTGCGCGGTGGTCGATCCCTCCGAGGCCGCACCCATCGAGACGGCGCTGGCGGCGCGCGGTCTGAAGCTCACCCATATTCTCAACACCCACCATCACTGGGATCACACCGGCGGCAACGAGGCCTTGAAGAAGGCGCATGGCGCGCTTGTGGTCGGCCCGAAAAAGGACGCCGAGCGCATTCCCGCCATCGATATCGGCGTCGAAGAGGCGAGCAGCTGGAAGTTCGCCGACCACGAGGTCGGTATTCTGGAGGTTCCGGCCCACACCAAGGGCGCCATCGCCTTTGTCGTGGAGGGCTGCGCCTTCACCGGCGACACGCTGTTCGCCATGGGCTGCGGACGGCTGTTCGAAGGCACGCCCGCGATGATGCAGCACAGTCTTGCCAAGCTGGCCGGTTTGCCCGCCGACACCAAAGTCTATTGCGGGCACGAATACACCGCCAACAATGCGCGCTTCGCGATGACGCTCGAGCCGGACAATGGCGCGCTTCAGGAAAGGCTGCGCGAGGTCGAAGCCTTACGCGGAAAGCCGAGCGTGCCATCGACCATCGCGCTTGAGCTCAAGACCAATCCGTTCCTTAGAACCGGATCGGCGGAAATTCGCGCCACGCTCAAAATGGAAACCGCCACGGACGTCGAGGTATTCGCGGAAATCAGGCGGCGCAAGGACGCGTTCTGAAACGCGCCCGTCTTTATCGTCAGTCCTTGTCGTCCGACTTTTTCTTGTCGCTGGAGCCCGTGACCGTGCTGGCGGCGCCGCCCACCACATCGCCCGCAACGCCCACTGCGCTGGAGGCAACACTGACACCCGCACCCACCACCGCTCCGCCCACTTCGGCGACCGCGCAGCCACCGAGCGGCGCGCCCAATCCGGCAAGCATGACAGCAATAATGATGGCGCGCATGGCCCCTCCGCATGATGAGACCGTGTTAGCACGAAGGTCTCAAGAATTCACCAAGCGCTTGCCTAGCGTGCGAATTCGCCCCAGATGCTGGAGAATTGCAGTGCGGCGGCGGTCAGCACAAAGCCGTGCCAGATCGCTTTGTGATAGGGAATGCGTTCGGTCACATAAAAGATGACGCCGACCGAATAGACAAGGCCGCCCGCCGTGAGAAGCCAAAAATCCACGCCAGCCAGCGAAACCGAGAGCGGCTTGATGACCGTCACCACCATCCAGCCCATCAAAATGTAAAGCACCAAGCTGGCGATTTCGAAGCGGCGCGGAAAGATCAGCTTCATCGCCACCCCGAAACTCGCCGCCAGCCAGATGATCGCCAGGATGACCGTGCTGGAAGGCTCGCCCAAGCGGTTGACCGCAAGCGGGGTGTAAGTCGCCGCGATCATGATGAAGATGGCGGCATGATCGAGCCGGCGGAGGATTTTCTTCGAGGGTTTGTAAGCGGGCATCAAATTATAAGCGGCTGAGAAACCCAGCATCGCCAAAAGGCCAAGGCAGTAGACCGTGACGGAGATGACGACGGAGAGGCCCGTCACGTTGAAGAGCAGCCACAGGCTGGCATTGATCGCGAAGAGCACGCCCAGCACGTGAATGGTGGCGTCCGCCGCATGTTCGTGGCGCGAATAAAGGCGGGCAACTTTTGCGGCGGTCTTGTTCACGGTTTCGTTCATCGAGCGGCAGTCTACCGGCCGATTATGCACGCCTTATGAACAAGAGGCACTGAAATACGCCGTAATCTTGGCAGCAAAATCCATGTTTACGGCGGCAATGCAGGCCATGCTTAACGGCGGAGCGCGCTGGGTAAACTAGCGCACAACGTGGTTTTGTGCATCCAGCAGCAGCACCACCGGCTTATGGGCGCGCGCCTGATGCTCGTCCATTTGGGCATAAGCGACGACAATCACCAGATCGCCGACATGGGCGAGATGGGCGGCTGCACCGTTAATCCCGATCATACCCGAACCTGCCGGGGCCTGGATGGCATAGGTCGTAAAGCGCGTGCCGTTGGTGATGTTGAGCACATCCACCTGCTCATGCGGCAGGATACCGGCTTCTTCCAAAAGCGCCGCATCGACCGAAATCGAGCCTTCGTAATGAAGATCGCACTGGGTGACGGTCGCCCGGTGAAGCTTGGCTTTCATCATGGTGAGGATCATGGCCACAACCTTACAACAGCGGCGCGGGCGCGGTGAGGGTTATTGCGCCGCACGCGAGCCAGGAAATGGTATGGAAAACCCCCAATTACAAGGCCTGTCCGGCGTGATACGGCTATGCCCGCAATTCTTTGAGGGTCTTGAGCCATGAAACGGCTTTTCCTGGCGTTGTGTGGCGGGTTGCTGATTGCGACCCAGGCGGGGTTGGCGCAAACGGCGCAGATCGTAACCTCGCTCGGCACCATCACGCTTGCGCTCGACAGCACGCATGCCCCAGCCACGGTCGCCAATTTCATTCGCTACGCGAAAGAAGGCCATTTCGACGGCACTATGGTCTATCGCGTGGTGCCCGGTTTTGTGATCCAGGCGGGCAGCATCGATCCCAAGGGCAAAGACCGCCCGCTGCATGATCCCATCGCGCTGGAAAGCGGCAACGGCCTCAGCAATCTGCGCGGCGCCGTGGCGATGGCGCGCGGCGACGAAGCGGTAAGCGCAACGGCTGAGTTCTTCATCGATCTCGATGACAATTCGCGGCTCGACGCACAGCCGAACGATCCGCCGCATTCGACCGGCTATGCCGTGTTCGGCCATGTGACGGCGGGCATGGATGTGGTGGACAAGATCGCCTCCGTCCCGCTGAACGGCGGCGTTGGCCCCTTCCCGGACGCAGACCCCGCGACAGCGGTGGTGATCGAGAAAGTGACGATCAGCGAGCCAGCCAACTAACTCATTCCCGTCTCAGTAAGCGCGGCGCGCACGCGGCGGCGCCAAGCGGCGACGCGCTTCTTCCAGGCGCGCAGCTCGGCACCATGCGCGCCGGTCTTGAGCGCGTTGCGATTTGCGAAGCGGCCTCCGATCTTTGGTTGCCAGACTTGCTCGGGACGCAAGGGATTGATCTTCGTTTTCGGTTTCACGGCAAACTACCCCCTACCCCCCTCCCCCTGCGGCGGCGCTGCAACCGTCTGGACATGCTCGACGGTGATGCGCTGACGCCGCTCTTCTATCGGGGGCGCGGGCGCTGTGGGAGCGCGCAGACGCGCGACGACCTTGCCCACATTCGCGCCCGTGGTCGCCAGATTTTGCGCGGCCGTCAGAAAGCGGATGCGCTCGTCCGCATCGGGGGTGAGACAGGCGGAGCGGAAGGCGACGTCGCGCAGCAGCGAGCGGCATTCCTCGATCAGCCCGTTGAGCAGCGTCTCCGTATCGGGCGGCACGGCAGATGGGGCGCCAGACGGGGCGCCAGAGGGAGCGGAAGAATTGCCGCCCTCTGGCGTATCCGCGCCCGTCAGGCGCACCTGGCGGCGGCGATCTTCGAATAAGCCCGATAATTCGGTGGGAACAAGCCCATCGTTTTCTTCGGCATAGCGGCGCATGTCGCCCTCCCATCGGGCGATGCTTGCGTCCTCGCCGTCGTGCGGTTCGCCCGCACCCGGCGCGGACGCTTGGGCCTCGGCGGGTTCTTCACCCTGATGCTTGCGCCGCAAGCGTTCGCTCGCTTCGTCGATTTCACGCATGCGCTGCTTCACCACGTCCGCAAAATCGCGTTCTTCCGTTTCCATTCAAATTCCCTCGCTATTGCCACGCTCATTATCCGCCCGGTTCGGAGAGATTGGATAAGCAAAGCGACACGAGAAACTCGTCCTCGCTCGAACGGCTTGAGCGCGCTCGGAAATTGCGGCGCGAGGGGCGCGAAAAACGGCGCCGAAAAATCATGGATAGGGAATGGGTATCAGAAGCGGACGACGCGGCGCCGGCAACGCCGGTGGCAATCGGGTAGGCGACGGTGAGCGAGGCTCATTGACAAGTGACAATTGTCACTATAGGGTCGGCTCATGATCCGGCGGTTCCGCCATCGCGGTTTGAAGCGCTTGTACGAAGACGATGACCGGCGCGGACTGAACCCGCAGCATGTCGAGGCATTGTTGCGCATTCTGTTGCGTCTAGGCCGCGCTTCTGAACCCAGGCATATGGACCTTCCCGGTTGGCGGCTGCATCCGCTGAAGGGCGAGCTTGCCGGATTTTGGAGTGTCACCGTGCGCGCCAACTGGCGGATCGTTTTCCGCTTCGAGAACGGCGATGTGACGGATGTCAATTATCTGGATTACCACTAGGAGTACCAAAATGCCGATGAAAAACCCGCCGCATCCCGGAGAATCGGTCCGGTTCGATTGCCTGGAACCGCTCGGCCTCAGTGTGACGGAAGGCGCGAAAGTGTTGGGTGTGACACGGCAAGCGCTCAACAATCTGGTCAACGGCAAGAGCGGTATTTCGCCGGAGATGGCGATCCGTCTCGACAAAGCGTTCGGCGGCAGTGCGAGCATCTGGCTCGGGATACAGATGGACTACGACCTCGCGCAGGCGATGAAGAACGAGCGTGCGATCAAAGTGAAGAGAGTAGCGGCGTGAAGAAGAAGCTTGTTAGATACACCGAAGGCGAAATCGGCAAGTTCAGGGTGGTGAAGGACTTTCTGCCGCCGCCCGACAAGCGGGTAGCGCGCGAAGCCAATATGAAGGTGACGCTGTCGCTCAGCCAGCGCAGCGTGGACTTCTTCAAGCGCAAAGCGGCGAAGCAGCGTGTGCCCTTTCAGCGCATCATCCGCGCGTTCCTGGATGCGTATGCGGAGAAAGAGAGATGAGCATGGCACGCTATTTAGGCCGGCATGTCAAAATAGTACTTGCAGTGCTGGGCATGGTTGCCATTGTTGTCGTGGTTGTCGTGCTCGTGACATACGTTGTAGCTCAAAACTCTCAGATTGCTGCAAAAGTTTGGTTTCTCATTGATTCAAACATATCCATCGCTATCGTCAGCACGTTCGCTGCTGCATTTGCAGGCACCTGGGGGGCTCAACTCGTCGCCATGCGATCAGAGAGGAGGCGAATACTTCTCGACGAAATTCGCGCAACCAAGATCGCTGTTGGGCTCGCATTCAATATCGCAAACACGTACATGACCTATAAAGACCAGAGTGTTCGAGGAATGTGTCAACGATATAGTGAACAATGCGCTGCTCGCACCGCCCATTTGAATGGATTACGGGACGGAACGATAGCGCCCAACGCGGCATTTCATTATGAACGTGATATGGAAACGGTGGTTCCACCATTTTCACCGGTTGAAGAACTAAAACGCGTTCTTCTGGACAAAATTGAATTTGGGCGAGCGCATATCATACTAACGCCCTTGTTGCAGAGCATCGACGGGATGAGAGTGGCTCTATTGGTTCGCAATGAATGGATAGACACAAAGAAAACTGCGCCCCAAGACGATGTTACACAGAGGTTCATTGATGAACAATATTTTGGCGTTCGATCGCACGATGGCCGCCTCGACCGAATTTACCCAGATAGCGTGAAAGCCATAGGCCGTCTAAACGACAGTTGTATTGGATTCACGCTGGCGATCATTCACGCTCTGGATAAGCATGGACAACCGCTTCGCGAGAAATACGGATCGCAAGCTCCAAAGATTACCATTCCGAATTTTGCAAAGGCCGAGGCAATGGGCTTAGTGCCGGATATGGCACTTTACGCTGCGTGGGGACAATAAATACAACAGGCCCCGTCGGCGCGACATCACGGGTTGTCTCCGGCGTTGTTTGCGGGCGGCGTAGTTGGCGTTGCGCAGCGCCTTCTGATCGGCCATGAGCATGACGCGTTTGCGCTTCTCTTCTTCGGCCAGATATTTCTTGGCAGCTTCGTATTCTTCGTCGGCGAGCCTTGAGCTGGCCCCAGAAAACGAGACAGTAGCTTAAGTGGAGTTTTGCCCCTTAAAGTAGGGAAAAGGGGTCGAAAATGTCGAAGACAAGAAGGAAGCACGACGCGAAATTCAAGGCGCGTGTAGCGCTGGCGGCGTTGAAGGAAGAAGGCACGGTTGCCCAATTGGCGAGCCGGTTTGAAGTTCACCCGAACCAGATTTATGCCTGGAAAAAGGAGCTGCTGGACGCGGCGGCGAGTGTCTTTGAATCCGGCAAACAAGGTAAGACGGAAGAAGAGCGGATCGCGAAGCTGCACGAGACGATTGGGCAGTTGATTGTGGAACGCGATTTTTTATCGGATGTGCTCAGGAAATAAGCCGGCCTGAGCGCCTCGAAAAGGTCGATGCCAAGCGCGAAGGACCGTCCGTTACGCGGCAATGCGCGTTACTGCGCTTGCCGCGCTCGGCGGTGTACCGCAAACCATCTCCCGTGAAGAAGGCCGATCTCGAGTTGATGCGACTGATCGACAAGCTGCATCTGGAAAAGCCCTTCTTTGGCGCACGCAAGATCGCCTTTGTGCTGTCGCGGTCTGGGCACAGGGTCGGGCGCAAGCGCGTCACACGCCTGATGCGGCTGATGGGCATCGAAACGATCTATCGCAAACCGAACCTGAGCCGGCGCCACCTGCAACACAAGATATACCCGTATTTATTGAGGAATGTGATGATCGGCCGCGTTCATCAAGTGTGGAGTTGCGACATCACCTACATCCCGATGCAGGAGGGGTTCTTGTACCTGGTGGCGGTGATCGACTGGTACAGCCGGTTGGTTCTGTCGTGGCGGTTGTCCAATACGATGGACAGAACATTTTGCGTTGATGCTCTGCAGGAGGCCTTCGAGCGTTACGGCAAGCCGGAAATCTTCAACACCGACCAGGGCGCCCAGTTCACCTGCGAGGCATTCATCGGGGCGCTATCGGACCAAGGCATCCGCATCAGCATGGACGGCAAAGGCCGCTGTCTCGACAACATCTTCTGCGAGCGCCTGTGGCGCAGCCTGAAGTATGAAGAGATATATCTCAAAGCCTACGAAACTGTCGCAGAGGCCAAAAGAGAAATTGGAAATTGGTTCGCCTTTTACAATGACGAACGTCCTCACCAAGCGTTGAATTACTCGACGCCGCAGCAATTTTTTGTGGCGAACAACGCCTGTGCATATGTGGACAACGCAAGGGCGTTGACCACATCTACACAGGCTCAGCAACCACCACGAAGGGAAGATTCACGTGACCAGACAGATCTGATACAGTCCGTCATCGCCTCTCACGCTATGCGCCGAGAGACTGTTCAACCAGGGTGCGGGACTCCACCTTAGAAACCGCAAGACCTGTCTCACAAACCGGGGCCAGCGCACCTCTTGGCTTACTCGGCGGCGACCCCTCCCCGAAGCCGTCTTTGCGCTTTCGCGCAAATCCGCCTTCGACCCTCCCTCAAGGGGAGGGTCGAAAAGTGTGTTTGATTCAAGTTAATCCGAAATTGCCCTAGGGCGCGTATTTGAAGGAGAGTGAAATGCGCGCGCGGTAGGCGACGACTTTGCCGCCTTCGACTTTCATGTCGAGCTTGGAGACTTCCGCGATGCGCAGATCGTGCAGGGATTTGCCCGCCGTCTCCACCGCGTTCTTCGCGGCGTCTTCCCAGGAAATCTTGCTGGTGCCGATGATTTCGGTGACGCGATAGACGCCGGCGTCGGAATGCTTTTTGGCCATGGGGATTCCTCTTTCTTTGCGCCCGTCTGATGCGGGCGCGCGCAGCTTACGCCCCGGAACGCGCCAGGCAAAAGGGGTGAGGTAAATCGGCTATGATGGTCACCGATTTGGGGCAAGCCCGGACGCAAATGCGGGAGGACTTCATGGCACCATCATCCCTCGGCTCAACCGAGATGCAGATTCTGTTTTGCGCGATTGGCCTTGGCCTTATCCAGCTCTTGCTGGCGATCCTGTTCAGCGTCGGCAGCCGTGGCCTCATCTGGGCGATGGGGGCACGCGATGAAGGCTGGCCGGCTTTGGGCAAAATCGGCGGACGCATCGAACGCGCCTACAAGAATTTCGTCGAGACGTTTCCCTTCTTCGCCGCCGCCGTGCTGCTCGCCTATGCGCTGGGCAAACACACGCATAATTCGGCGCTGGGCGCCGAGATTTATATCTGGGCGCGGCTGCTTTATGTACCGGCCTATGTCTTCGCCATTCCGCTGACGCGCACGCTGATCTGGACCGCGTCGCTGGTCGGCATCTTGATGGTGATGTCGGCGGTGTGGCCGGGCTAGCTCAGCCGTCCGGGATAGCGTTTGACGAAGGCCTCGAGCTTCTGGGGCAGTTGGGGAATATTGTATTCGCGGTCCCAGACGCCGACAGCTTCGCCAATCAGCTTGTCGCGGATCTCCGCAGGCAAGGCGCTCCAATTGGCCAGCACGGCGCTGCCCAAGCGGCGCACGAAGGTCTCGTCCTCGCTGGGATATTTAAAGGTTTTCCGCTCGGGAAGCCTGGCCGGATTCTTCGGCGCTGCTTTGGCGGGGTCGGCCATCGACATGGTCCTTTTCTCGTAAACAATCAGGCGGCGGCCCGGGCGGCCGCCGTCCTCATACTGCGCCCCCACGCATCCCAGAACTCTATTTGCGACGCGCCTTGCGCGCGGCATAGCGCGCGTCGCGCGCCGCCTTCTGCTCGGCGAGCAGCGTGGCATATTTTGCCCGCTGCTCATTCGCCGCGCGGTCGCGTTCGACCGCAGCCTGCTGCTCCGCTTCAAGTGCTGCCGCTTCCGCGGCCGCCTGCTCGGCGGCGAGCCGCTCAGCCTCCGCCAGCTTCGCCGCTTCACGCTCGGCGGCGCGCGCTTCGCGCTGCTGCGCGATCAAAAGGCGCTCCGCCTGACGTTCGGCAAGGCCTTCGCGGCCGGCCAGCGCCTTGGCGCGGACTTTCTCAAGCTGCTCTTGGCGCGCCTTGGCACTCATATTGAGCCGGTCGCCGAAACTTTTTTCCTTAAAGACGTTCAACTTTTCACCTGTCTGACATTGCGATCAATTGTCCAGGAAGCTGCGCAATTTGCGCGACCTGGAGGGATGCTTGAGTTTGCGCAGCGCCTTGGCTTCGATTTGCCGAATGCGCTCGCGCGTCACCGAGAATTGCTGGCCGACTTCTTCCAGCGTGTGATCGGTGTTCATGCCGATGCCGAAGCGCATGCGCAAGACCCGTTCTTCGCGCGGGGTGAGCGTCGCCAGCACCCGCGTCGTGGTTTCGCGCAGATTGGCCTGGATCGCCGCATCGATCGGCAGGATGGCGTTCTTGTCCTCGATGAAGTCGCCGAGGTGGCTGTCTTCCTCGTCGCCGATCGGCGTTTCGAGAGAGATCGGCTCCTTGGCGATCTTCAGCACCTTGCGCACTTTTTCGAGCGGCATGGCGAGACGTTCGGCGAGTTCTTCGGGCGTCGGCTCGCGGCCGATCTCGTGCAGCATCTGGCGCGAGGTGCGCACCAGCTTGTTGATCGTCTCGATCATATGCACCGGAATGCGAATGGTGCGTGCCTGATCGGCGATGGAACGGGTGATGGCCTGACGGATCCACCAGGTCGCATAGGTCGAGAATTTGTAGCCGCGGCGGTATTCGAATTTGTCGACCGCTTTCATCAGGCCGATATTGCCTTCCTGAATGAGGTCGAGGAATTGCAGCCCGCGATTGGTGTATTTCTTGGCGATGGAAATCACCAGGCGAAGATTGGCCTCGATCATTTCCTTTTTTGCCACGCCCGATTCGCGTTCGCCCTTTTGCACCGTCTGCACGATGCGCCGAAAGTCCACGATGGAGGTGCGCATTTCCTGCGCCAGGGTTTGGATTTCGTCGCGATGAGCATGGACCTTGTCGCGCTCGTCGGCGATGAAATCGCGCCAGCCGATGCGGCTGAGCCGTCCCACGCGCCGCGTCCAATTGGGATCGAGCTCGTTGCCGAAATGCTCTTTGAGGAAATCCTCGCGCGCCACGCCATGCGCTTCGGCCAGGCGCAAGAGGCGCCCTTCCAAGCTGACCAGACGGCGGTTGATGCCGTACATCTGATCGACCAAGGCTTCGATGCGATTGTTGTTGAGCTTGAGGCTTTTGACGAGATCGACGGTCTCGTTGCGCAGCTTCTTGAAGCGGCGCTCTTGGCCGGTGGACAGTTCATCCGAGGCCAGCGCCGCCTCGACCGAGGCGTCCTGCAAACGGCCGAGTTTCTTGTAGAGATTGGCGATGTTGTCGAGGGTTTCGAGAACCTGCGGCTTGAGCGCGGCTTCCATCGCCGAAAGCGGCAGATTGCCCTCATCGTCGAAATCGTCGGCGTCGGCGTCCGCCTTGGCGGCTGCTTCGGCGGGATCGACTTCCGCTTCGCCTTCGGCAGGCGGCGCGGGCGCCGCAGCCGGGATCGGCGCGGGCTTTGGCGGCTCCGGGCGTTTGATCTCAATGGGCGGCGGCACGCTGCCGTTCATCTGGGGCGCGCCGGGGACGCCTTCGATGCCCGAAGGAGGTTGCGTGGTGGGCTGGCCGTCCGGGCCCGTGCCATACATCGCTTCCAGATCGATGATGTCGCGCAGCAGGACCTTGCCTTCGTTGAGCTCGTCGCGCCACACGGTGAGCGCCTCGAAGGTCAAGGGGCTTTCGCAGAGCGCGCCGATCATCAGCTCGCGGCCGGCCTCGATGCGCTTGGCGATGGCGATTTCGCCCTCGCGCGAGAGCAGTTCCACAGAGCCCATTTCGCGCAGATACATGCGCACCGGATCGTCGGTGCGGTCATATTGTTCGGTGGCCGTTCCGGTCTTGCCGACGATTTCCTTGCCGCCCTCGACGACGGCGGGCACTTCGCCTTCGGCGCCTTCTTCCTGCTCCTCGCTCTCGATCACATTGATGCCCATTTCGGAGAGCATCGACATGGTGTCTTCGATTTGTTCGGAAGACGTCTTGTCGGACGGCAGAACCTTGTTCAGTTCGTCATAGGTGACATAGCCGCGCGTCTTGGCGCGCGCGATCATCTTGCGCACGCCGACATCGGACATGTCGAGCAAGGGACTATCGGCGTCGCCGGGCGATTCGCCCTCGCCGGGCTTGGCGCCCGGTTTGGCGGGCGGCACGATCTTGCCATTGGCCTTGGCAGGAATGACGGGCGCGGCAGCGCCCGCAGTCTTCTTCACCACGGCGTCCACGGGTTTGGCGGACGCTTTGGGCTGGGTTTTGGCGGAAGCGGATTTTGCCGGCGCGGCTTTGGCTGGAGCAGCTTTGGCCGGCGCCTTGGCAGTGGCAGGCTTATGGGCGGGTTTGACCTTGACCGGCGCGCGCGCGCTCTTCTTGGCGGGCGCGGCTTTAGAATGGGCTGCTTTCGCGGCCGGGCGCTTGGGCTTCTCAGCCTTGGATTTTGCCGTCTTCTTCACCACTTTTTTTGCTGCCACGTGTGTTCCGCAATCATCTATCCCCCCGCCGAGATGGCGGAGGGTTTCGCTATCGATCAAGTCACTGTGCGCCTGGCGCTCAGCTCATCGGGTCCGACGGCCAGGCCGGCGACAAGTTGGGCAACCCCATTGGCGCATCCATCGGCTCCACAACCGGCGCGACGACCGGCGCGACGACCGCTGCGGGGGCCGCCTTGCGGGGGCGTCTTACGGTCTTCTTGGCAGTCTTCTTGGCGGTCTTCTTTGCCGTCTTCTTCACGGCCTTTTTCACGGGCTTCTTCGCCGTTTTTTTCTTTGCCTTCACTGCCTTGGCCGCGCGGCGCTTGGGCGCGGGCTTCTTTTTGGCGGCGACTTTGCCTTTCGCGACGCGGCGCTTGGACTTCACCGGCGCCTTGGATTTCTTCTTGCTCGCCTTCTTCTTTGCCGACTTCTTTGCCATTCCTATTCCCTCACTCTTCGCTCCGTCACAAGCGACGGAAAAACGCCCTTCTATATGGGCCGGATATCCTTAAGTGCGCCAGTTCTATTCCTCGCCCTGGTGGCCCAGCAACCGGCGTGCTTCAAGCCAGCTTTCTTCGCTCGGCGCGGCGTTGAAACGCTCCATGGCTTCTGTGCGCTGTACGGCGAACTCCGCCATATCGCGCAACTGGACGGCGGCACGCAGAAAGCGGGCATCGATATCCTCGTCATGGGCGCTCTCCTGCCCCGCCGGGGCACCGCCTCTGCGCGCCGAAACGCGCTCCACGAGTTCGGCCATGCCTGAACGGATGAGATGGTTCTCCAGCCCCCCTTTTTCAAGCCTGAAGCCGGAGGCGGCGAGGTTTAGGAGTTCCTGGCGCAATCTGTCAAGCAAGGGATCGGAAAAATGCAGCGCCGCAAGGGTTTCCCCATGGCGGACTGCAATTTCTGGGTCCTCCAGCAAGAGCCAGCAAAGCTCGAACTCTTTGTGGACTTTGGCCCCAGGTTTGGTTTCGCGGCTAAGGATACCCTCCGACGCTCCCTTCAGGGTCGGCGCAAAAGGGGCCGACATTGATACAGCAACTCTACCAGGGGCATCCTCTGTTGTCGTTCGACCGACGTTCGGCTTGGCTTTTGCGCCAGCAGCAAACCGGCTATTTTTCACGTCCTGCGACACCGTTCCAGGCGTCCGTGGAAAATAATCTGGCTCTCGGTTTCCAATTCTGCCGCGAAAACTGCCCCCTTTGGAACGAAACCCTCGTTCAATGGATGTGGCTTTTTCGCGGCGCTTGAAGGCGTCGAACACGCGCTGTTCGAAGTCGCGCCGGTAGTAATCGGCGATCTTGCCGTCGGCGATCAGCGACACGATGTCCGACAGCGACCGCTCCAGCCCGGCGCGGCGCTCGGGCGTCGAGAAGTCCTTGCCCTCCGTCTCGCCCCGCCACAACACATCGCCCAGCGCTTCGGCGCTATCCAGAAACTGCGCCATGGCCGAAGCGCCCGAGGCGCGGATCAGACTATCGGGATCCTCGCCGGCCGGCAGAAAAGCAAAGCGCAAAGAGTGGCCGGGGCGTAGATTGGGCAGCGCCAAACGCGCGGCGCGGTGCGCGGCGGATAGTCCCGCCGCATCGCCGTCGAAGGCCAGCACCGGTTCGGGCGCCACCCGCCACAGAAGGTGAAGCTGGTCCTCGGTCAGCGCGGTTCCCAAGGGGGCAACCGCCGCCTCGAAGCCCGCGCGCACCAGCGCGATCACATCCATATAGCCTTCGGCGACGATGATGGTCTGCGCCTTGAGGCCGGCGGGACGGGCGCTGGCGAAATTGTAAAGCTGATGGCCCTTGGAGAAGAGCGCGGTTTCGCCGGTGTTGATGTATTTGGGCTTGGCATCGGGCGAAAGCCCGCGCCCGCCGAAGGCCACGATGCGCCCGCGCCCATCGGTAATCGGAAACATCAGCCGGTCGTAAAAGAAATCGCGCAGCCCCCGGCTCTCATCTGCCGCACGCGCCAGGCCTGCTGCGATCATATCGTCGACGGTGATGTTTTTGGTCTTGAGATGCTCGATCAGCGTGTTGCCCGACGCCGCATAGCCGAGGCGGAACCGCGCGGCATCCGCCTCGCCCAGACCGCGCGATTTGAGATAAGCGCGCGCTTCATTGCCGGGCGCGGCGCGCAATTGCGCCTCATAGAAGGCGCAGGCCGCTTCGATCACGTCGTAAAGCGATTTTTTCTTTTCCTCGCGCGCCTCGTCTTCCACCGTCCATTTCGGCAGTTCGACGCCCGCCTCGCCCGCCAGCTTTTCGACGGCCTCGGGAAAGCTCAGGCCTTCGGTCTCCATCAGCCATTTGAAGGCGTCTCCGCCCTTGCCGCAGCCGAAGCATTTGTAGGTGCGCCGCGCATTCTCGACCTTGAAGGAGGGCGATTTCTCCTTGTGGAAGGGGCAGCAGCCCCACATCGCTTGGCCGCGCCGCGCCAGCTTCACCTTGCGCCCGACCAATTGCACGATGTCGGTGCGGCGCAGGATTTCGTCGAGCAGATTGGGGCCAAAGCGCATGGGGCATATTTAAGCAGTTTACGGCGGGAAATGTGGGGGGATTTCCGAATTTGCCCACAGGCGCCGAATGGCGGATTTGCGCGGAAGAGGCCGCCCATGCGCGGACCGCCAGAGGCCGCTTTGCGCCAGACCAGGACCTTCACCTCCCCCTTGCGGGGGGAGTTATATCTTTGACTTAGCAAATGACGCATCCTCAAAAGTTCTCGTCACACCTAAGATGGTTGAGGCGGCGCCGCCTTGAGTTGCGAGGCTGCTTCTGGCTGCTCTTCGGTTGCGGGAAATCCGCTACCAGCTGAATGGCTCCCATGATCGGTCTATTTGGCAATGTAAAGTTTGGTACCCGTTCGATCCTGACGCGAATGGCGTGCGTATATCCAGACAGTTGCAATAGGTCGCCAAACAGGGCTGAAAAGAGCTTCGTGTGGCCGATCCTTGCCATTCTGGTGATGCGCGCGGGCTTGCCCCAGTATTCGTTAGGCTGGGCGAGCAAACCGACCGCGAATGACACTGATCTGTGCCGGGGTGTGTATCGCATCGTTCCGGTAGCCACTCAGAATTCCGACATTTTGAATAGCCCAATTCAGGCTTTTGAGATCGCGCGGTCTATCGCCGAGTTTAACCGCCGAAAGTTGCTTTAGAATGGAGCGTTGCGCGTCGTCAGAACTTAGCGCGTGCCAGATTGCGGCCCCGGGGCTGGTATCTTCTGGATCAACCAAGGCACAGAACATCGCCTGAAAATTGACTTGAACGGAGTTCATAGCCCACGAGACGCGGCCGACCATTTCGGCGTATCATCTGACTTCGCCGTCAAGCGCGTCGGGCAATTTTCGCCGGATGATATTTACCAATAGCGGCGCCAATAGCGATGCTGAGTTTTCTTGCCATGTCAGCGATATCGTAGCAAGCGCCCCGCAAAGGCTACCCCAAATAAGGATATAGCTGCCAAAGTCGATTTAGACCCCGACGCATGCCCAAGTTCGAGGCGCTTGTGAAATCGGCGGCGAAGATGGGGCATAAGCCACATGATTTCAGGAGTGAAAACTCGCGGAAAGGCAAAACAGCCAATAAACAGCGGGGAAGTGTCAAAAAAGGTTAGAAAACGGAAATATACGTGATAAATCACGTCCATGCCCTAAGGCTAGCGCGGATGAGCCCGAATGTTCCAGGATGCATATAAGATTGCCAGTGAGTTCACGAGGCCGGTCGTAATGTGCCGCCTATCTGGCCACAAGAAATGCTCTGCCGGTATTGGTTCTTTGGTGGTCGTAAACAAGGATGGTTGGTTTTGCGACTGCCAACCATATTGTGCAGAAGCCAGCCAGCTGGTCTAGCGACAAGCTTCTAGCTGCACGAGTTGCAGGTTTCCCAAATTAGGCCGATGCGTCACTCTCTCCTAAGAGAGGGCGCCCTTTCCAAGCTGGGAAAATCGGAAGAACGATACCTTGCGGTCCTCAATATGGTGGGAATTACGGCTACGGTCAAGAGCAGCGAATTCTATTTTAATCAGCTTGCAGACATAGCCATCGGCAGTTTGAAAACTTCGACAGCGGATCGATCACCAACTACCCGAAATTTAAAGACCCAGCCCAATCCATGAGCCTGTCGGAGCATGTGTAAGCTAGGATTTCCATTCCACCAGATTGTCCCGACCTACGACGAAAATGCGGATGCCTTCCATTTCACCACCCCTATCCCGCGCTTCCCCATCGACGGAATTTTACCAGGTGTCAACGTTGCACTCCTCCCGACACAGTTAAGATGATCGAAACATCGACACCGGGATTGCGCGGTCAGAGCAGCGGTCCGACGTTTGATACAAGGCAACGATATGGCCATTCAGTCAAAACAGCCCACTACGCCTTGGTTTCCAGAACAAAAACACACCGAACAATACCTTAACGTGGGCGGGGACCCACGTCGAATAAATCATTAAGCTTTTCAAACGCACCTAGAGTATGAAAAGTCTGCATATCGAGGGGCTCACACAATGACCGACAAAGGCAAGTTGCATCTTGTTTCCGGCCAAAGCCGCGTCATCACAACTGAAGACGCCACGGAACATCTTACCGCACCCCCGACGAATCAAACTTCTACGAAGGAGAAGGAAGACCCCTTCTTTTACGTGACGTTTGCAGATGTGCGGGATGGCTATGATCTGCCGAATGGTTTTTGATCATTTTGCCATCGCAAAAATGCTTTCGCTTTCTGCTTAGGTGTTCGCGGCTTTGTTAGTCCGCCGATAGGTGAGACGCTTGCCCACGATGCCAGCCAACGCCTTTGTGGCGCGCTCACTATCATCAACACCAAGGGCTAACGCTCGCTGTAGCGGAAATCAAATTCGGCCAAATAGCGCTTTAGGTGGGCTTCGCTGACGTGGTGGTATGTGCCGATAATCCCGCGTTTCAGGACTGAAAAATAACCTTCGACCGTGTTGCTGTGTGCATCACCGCGAACGTATTCGTCGGCACCATGGTTGACCATTTCGTGACGGGCAAACTCTTTTCCCATTTCCATGTAACCGCCTGCCGTATCCGTCATAAGCGTTGACTTGCGGCTAACCTGTTTCATCACGACGGGGCGAAGCGTCTTACCGCTAACATTGGCGATATGATTGGAAACGGCGCGACCGCCGCGCTCTACCAGAGTGTGAACGATCTGCTTACCTTCGCCGCCGATGTTACCAGCCTTGCGCTTGATGGCGTGCTTGTTCTTTTCTTTCCCGCCGATGTAGGTGGTATCTGCCTCAACAAATTTGCCCTCACCACCAAGCGGACCAATCGCGCCCTTCATTGGCATCATTGCTTCGCGACAGACGGTGGCACATGAACCACGCGGACTTGTACGTGATACCGAGCATGCGGTGCATTTGATGGGCGCTCATGCCCTTCTTTGAGGCGCACAACAGAAACGCCGCCATAAGCCACTTGTTCAGCGGAATATGGCTACGTTCAAAGAGCGTTCCGACCTGAACCGTGAATTGCTTGCGGCAGGCGTTGCACTGGTAGTAGCCATCACGGCCCACCATGGCGGTCATTCGCCCTCTACGCCGCAATACCCGCAAACGCGGCCATCGGCCCATAGAAGCGCCTCAAGCCATGCGCGGGCTTTTTCAGGGCTTTGGAAAATCTTGTTGTTCAGCGGGTCGGCCATGGCGTAGTTCCTTCGTTCTGGAACCAAATATAAGCCTTCTGGCCTGCTAATCAAGTATATAATTCCCCTTGCGGGGAGGTCGGAGAGCGCAGCGATCCGGGTGGGGGTATGTCCGAATCTGCGCCAATAGTCGCCCTTCCAAGCATCGGTTATATTGTCGGGAAATGGGGGCGCGATGAACAACATCATTGCAGTGATCGCAGTTGGTGCAATGGCGACAGGGTGCGCAGATGTGCCGGGCCACGGGTATGCAGTCCGCGACGCGGAAACCGCGATCCGTATTGGTGTCGATGCCTGTATTTCCATACAGCCCCCGCGCAAAGATCTTCATGCCGAGTATCGTGCTGAACGTGGCGTGTGTGGTGCGGAGGCAAAGAATACTTCGTCTTCACGGTAAACGTGACGCCGCAACAGGAGGCGCGGGCATGGCACCGTTGGTACCAATTAGCCAGCGGATTGAAAGACCGGATATGGCGCATCTCGGACATTCCCCCCACCCGAAATGCTACGCATTTCGACCTCCCCGCGAGGGGGAGGTTAACCAGGCCGTTGTTGGCCATTATGCCCGGCCGTTTCGCCGTGGGTTCCCTTCCCCTCGCAACGCTCCGCGTAGCTCGACCGGGAATGACAAGCGTTCTATTTCGGCGCCGAAAGAAGGTCCTTCACCGCCGCGCTGGCCTTGGCGAAATCCATCTGACCCGCGAAACGCTCCTTGAGCACGGCCATCACTTTGCCCATGTCCTTCATGGCGGCGGCGCCTGTTTCAGCGATCACGGCCCCAATCGCCGCCTTGGCCTCATCGGCACCCATCTGCTGGGGCATGAATTCGCGGATTACGGCGATTTCGCCCTGCTCGGCCGCGGCAAGCTCGGGCCGGCCGCCCTTCTCGTAAAGCGCGATGGAATCCTCGCGGCTTTTGATCATTTTGCCGAGCAGACCCAGGATGTCGTCGTCGGAGATGCCTTCGCGGCTGGTTTCGGTGCGCGCGGCGATATCGCGATCCTTCAAGGCGGCCTGGACCAGGCGCAGCGTGCCCAGGCGCTTTTGGTCCCGCGCCTTCATCGCCTCTTTGACCGCCGTGTCGAACCGCTCGCGCAATGCCATTTTCGTTCTCCAATCCCAAAGCGCCAATCTAAGCCATTGAACGGGCTTTCTCAAAGACTTGGGCGCAAGGGCGGCGGCCTTGCTATTGAGAGTTGACCCGCGCCCGCCGCCTCCCTATTTTCCAGAAAATTCGAGGCCCCCATGACCGATCCATCTTCCGCTCCCGCCGCAAAACCGGCGGCGAATTTTTCGCGCGCGGCATTGGTGCTTGCCGACGGAACGGCGTTCGAAGGTCATGGCTTCGGCGCCCAAACCCAGGCGGTCGGCGAGGTTTGCTTCAACACCGCGATGACGGGCTATCAGGAAATCCTCAGCGATCCCTCTTACGCCGGGCAGATCGTCTGTTTCACCTTTCCCCATATCGGCATTGTCGGCGCCAATGACGAGGACATCGAGACGCTGACCCCGCATGTGCGCGGTGTGATCGTGCGCGCCGATGCCAGCCTGCCCTCCAATTACCGCGCGCTGCTCACGCTCGATGCCTGGCTGAAGCGGCACAACATTCCGGCGCTGGCCGGCATCGACACCCGCGCGCTGACCAATCGCATCCGCAAGAACGGCATGCCGCATGGCGCGATCGGGAGCGGCAAACTCGACATCGCCGCGCTGGCCAAACAGGCGCGCGAATTTCCAGGTCTCGAAGGGCTCGACCTCGCCAAGGAAGTTTCCGCGCGTCAGACCAGCAAGTGGAGCCAGACGCCTTGGGTGTGGAACGAGGGTTATGGCGAGCAGACCGCGCCGAGCTTTCGCGTGGTGGTGATCGATTACGGCGTCAAGCGCAACATCCTGCGCATGCTGGCGGGAATGGGCGCGGATGTCACCGTGGTGCCCGCCGCTGCGACATTCGACGACATCATGGTCCACAAGCCGCACGGCGTGGTGCTGTCGAACGGACCGGGCGATCCGGCGGCGACCGGCGTCTATGCCATTCCCACCATCAAGGCGCTGGTGTCATCGGGCATGCCGGTGTTCGGGATTTGCCTTGGCCATCAAATGCTGGGCTTGGCGCTGGGCGGCGCCACCAAGAAAATGACGCAAGGACATCACGGCGCCAATCATCCGGTGAAGGATCTGGAGACCGGCAAGGTGGAAATCGTCTCGATGAACCATGGCTTCACGGTGGATGCCGATTTATTGCCTGCCGGCGTCAAGCAAACCCATGTCTCGCTGTTCGACGGCTCCAATTGCGGGCTGCGGCTGGACGGCAAGAATGTGTTCGGCGTGCAATACCATCCCGAAGCATCCCCCGGCCCG
>CAWKIU010000018.1:0-26081 GCA_963849895.1 uncultured Alphaproteobacteria bacterium | reverse complement strand
CATATTTAAGCAGTTTACGGCGGGAATAACCTTGTGTTGCGGCAATGAATCCTGTGGGTGCGCAGGAAATCCGCAACCGGCTGGAATGGCTACCATAAATATATGCCTGTCATCCCCGGCGAGCGCGAACGACGTGAGCGCGAGGGAAGGGGACCCAGGCGGATGGATTATGCCCGGCCGTTTCGCCTGGGTTCCCTTCCCCTCGCAACGCTCCGCGTAGCTCGGCCGGGAATGACAAGCGTTTATTTCGGCGCCGAAAGGAGGTCCTTCACCGCCGCGCTGGCCTTGGCGAAATCCATCTGACCCGCGAAACGCTCCTTGAGCACGGCCATCACTTTGCCCATGTCCTTCATGGCGGCGGCGCCTGTTTCAGCGATCACGGCCCCAATCGCCGCCTTGGCCTCATCGGCACCCATCTGCTGGGGCATGAATTCGCGGATTACGGCGATTTCGCCCTGCTCGGCCGCGGCAAGCTCGGGCCGGCCGCCCTTCTCGTAAAGCGCGATGGAATCCTCGCGGCTTTTGATCATTTTGCCGAGCAGACCCAGGATGTCGTCGTCGGAGATGCCTTCGCGGCTGGTTTCGGTGCGCGCGGCGATATCGCGATCCTTCAAGGCGGCCTGGACCAGGCGCAGCGTGCCCAGGCGCTTTTGGTCCCGCGCCTTCATGGCCTCTTTGACCGCCGTGTCGAACCGCTCGCGCAATGCCATTTTCGTTCTCCAATCCCAAAGCGCCAATCTAAGCCATTGAACGGGCTTTCTCAAAGACTTGGGCGCAAGGGCGGCGGCCTTGCTATTGAGAGTTGACCCGCGCCCGCCGCCTCCCTATTTTCCAGAAAATTCGAGGCCCCCATGACCGATCCATCTTCCGCTCCCGCCGCAAAACCGGCGGCGAATTTTTCGCGCGCGGCATTGGTGCTTGCCGACGGAACGGCGTTCGAAGGTCATGGCTTCGGCGCCCAAACCCAGGCGGTCGGCGAGGTTTGCTTCAACACCGCGATGACGGGCTATCAGGAAATCCTCAGCGATCCCTCTTACGCCGGGCAGATCGTCTGTTTCACCTTTCCCCATATCGGCATTGTCGGCGCCAATGACGAGGACATCGAGACGCTGACCCCGCATGTGCGCGGTGTGATCGTCCGCGCCGATGCCAGCCTGCCCTCCAATTACCGCGCGCTGCTCACGCTCGATGCCTGGCTGAAGCGGCACAACATTCCGGCGCTGGCCGGCATCGACACCCGCGCGCTGACCAATCGCATCCGCAAGAACGGCATGCCGCATGGCGCGATCGGGAGCGGCAAACTCGACATCGCCGCGCTGGCCAAACAGGCGCGCGAATTTCCAGGTCTCGAAGGGCTCGACCTCGCCAAGGAAGTTTCCGCGCGTCAGACCAGCAAGTGGAGCCAGACGCCTTGGGTGTGGAACGAGGGTTATGGCGAGCAGACCGCGCCGAGCTTTCGCGTGGTGGTGATCGATTACGGCGTCAAGCGCAACATCCTGCGCATGCTGGCGGGAATGGGCGCGGATGTCACCGTGGTGCCCGCCGCTGCGACATTCGACGACATCATGGTCCACAAGCCGCATGGCGTGGTGCTGTCGAACGGACCGGGCGATCCGGCGGCGACCGGCGTCTATGCCATTCCCACCATCAAGGCGCTGGTGTCATCGGGCATGCCGGTGTTCGGGATTTGCCTTGGCCATCAAATGCTGGGCTTGGCGCTGGGCGGCGCCACCAAGAAAATGACGCAAGGCCATCACGGCGCCAATCATCCGGTGAAGGATCTGGAGACCGGCAAGGTGGAAATCGTCTCGATGAACCATGGCTTCACGGTGGATGCCGATTCATTGCCCGCCGGCGTCAAGCAAACCCATGTCTCGCTGTTCGACGGCTCCAATTGCGGGCTGAGGCTGGACGGCAAGAATGTGTTCGGCGTGCAATACCATCCCGAAGCATCCCCCGGCCCAATGGATTCGCACTATCTGTTCGAGCGTTTTGCGCAAGCGGCGAAAGCGCGGGTTTAGAGTCGTTTTGGGCTGACTTGAATCAAACACACTTTTCGACCCTCCCTCAAGGGGAGGATCGAAATAATTGCGTCAATTCAACCCAAAACGGCTCTAGCCTTCGATCCGCCATGGCGGAAAGCGCCGGTTCTTGCCCGCGTAATAGAGGCACAGCTTCACGCCTGCCGGATCGCTGAGCCAGGCTTCGCGCCATAGCCAGGTTTGATCGGCGGGATCGGTGTCGAAAACGATGCCTTTGGCTTTCAACTCCTCGACCAGCCCATCGAGGTTCTCGCATTCTAAATAGACGCGCGCGCCATGCGCCGCGCCGTCTGCCGTGTCCCGCAGATGAACCGAGAACGTCCCCTCGCCGTCCGGCAATTCGAAGCGCGCGTAAGTCTCGCTCTTCACGATCAGTTTGAAGCCGAGCGTTTGATAAAAACCGATGGAACGATCCAGATCGAGTGCGGGAACGCGTGACCTGATTGAGGCGCATCAGCGCTTCAGTTCAAGCACGTCGAAGGTCGATTCCTGCACCGGATAGGGCAATTCCAGCCGCGCGCGGCCATCGGCGAGGAGCGACAATAGGCCGATCTGGTCGTCGGGCGTGGCGCCCGCGCCGACCTCGGCGCCATTGCCCGAATAGGCATGCGGCTTTTCGGTCTCGCCGTATCCGATGACATAAGAAGCGCCCAGATACACAAAGCCGCCGCCTTCGCCATAGAGAGTGCCCGAGGTGCGGTTGGCTGCCGCTGAGCTTCTCGAGGAACAGCGCGCCGCCGCGTTCGCTGATGCGGCAGTGAAACCAGGAATAGACGATCTCGGGTGTGACGCCGCCAAGTTTCATGGTGCGGCAGCGCCAGTTGCCCGCCAGCGCGCTGGGCGTCGCGGCCACGGGCTGCACGCCCAAGATGGATTGAATGGCGGCAAGATCGGAGGGCGACCCGCCGCGCGCTTCGTCCAATCCCTTGGCGCGGGATTCGTCGAGCTTCGAGAGACGTTGCGCATCGAACGACGACGCCTGATCGCGCCAGCCGGCATTCGCCGCCGCCGCCGTCAGCACCAACGCCGCCATCATAAGACAGAGCCTGCTAGTCATCGGCTTTCTCCGTATCGCCATTTTCCGGTGCGATCCAATTCTTCAGGACGGCGGGGGGCGGCACGGCCACGACATTGTAGCCCGCATCGACAAAGTGAATTTCACCCGTCACGCCGGACGCCAGATCGCTCAGCAGATAAAGCGCCGATCCGCCCACCTGATCGAGGTCGATATTCTTGCGCAGCGGGCTGAGCGCGCGGTTCCATTTGAACATGACGCGCGCATCGCCGACCGCCGAGCCCGCCAAGGTGCGCATCGGGCCCGCGCTGATCGCGTTGACGCGGATGCCGTCATGGCCGAGATCGGCGGCGAGATAACGCACCGAGGCCTCGAGCGCCGCCTTGGCCACGCCCATCACATTGTAATTCGGCATGACGCGGCTGGCGCCCAGATAGCTCAGCGTCAGCATGGACCCGCCGCGGTGTCCCATGGCGGTGGACATCAATCGCGCGGCGCGGCGCGCGACGGTGGTGAAGGAATAACAGGAGATCGACAGCGAGCGCCCGAAATTTTCCCGCGACGTATCGACATAACGTCCCTTGAGCTCGTTCTTGTCGGAATAGGCGATGGCGTGCACCAGGAAATCGAGCTCGCCCCATTGGCGCTCCAGCGCAGCGAAAGCGGCATCGAGTTCGTCGTCATTTTCCACATCGCCCGGCAGAATGATGGTCGAGCCTATCGACGCCGCCAAGGGTTTCAGCCGCTTGTGCTGCGCCTCGCCTTGATAGGTGAACGCAATCTCGGCGCCTTGCGCGGCCAGCGCGCGCGCGATTCCCCAAGCGATGGAGTGGTCGTTGGCCACGCCCATCACCAATCCGCGGCGGCCCTTCAGCAAGGCGTTAGCCATGAGTCCTCTGTTTCAAAACGGGACGTTGGATACAGTTCCGAGTACCGCGCTGCAAAAATCATGCATCGACGCGCTGGAAGACGAGTGTGGCATTGGTGCCGCCGAAGCCGAAGCTGTTGGACAGCACGCGCTCAAGCTTGGCATTGTCGATGCGGCTGCGCACGATCGGCGCGTCGGCGATTTCGGGATCGATCTCTTCGATATTGGCGCTTTCGGCGATAAAGCCGCCCTTCATCTGCAGAATCGAGAAAATCGCTTCCTGCGCGCCGGTGGCGCCCAGCGAATGACCGGCCAGCGACTTGGTCGAATTGACGGGCGGAATCTTGTCCGCGAAGACCTCGCGCATTGCCTTGATCTCGGTCACGTCGCCCACCACGGTCGAGGTGCCGTGCGCATTGATATAGTCGATGGGGCCTTTCACCGTGGAGATCGCCTGGCGCATGCAGCGCACCGCGCCTTCGCCCGACGGCGCCACCATGTCCGCGCCGTCCGAGGTCGCGCCATAGCCGACGAGTTCGGCATAGATGTTCGCGCCGCGCGCCTTGGCATGCTCGAGTTCTTCGAGCACCACCACGCCGCCGCCGCCCGCGATCACAAAACCATCGCGGTTTTTGTCGAAGGCGCGCGAGGCCGTGGCCGGCGTCGCATTGTGCTTGGACGACATCGCACCCATGGCATCGAACAGCACCGAGAGCGTCCAGTCGAGTTCCTCACCGCCGCCCGCGAACATCACGTCCTGCTTGCCCCAGGCGATCAATTCGGAGGCATTGCCGATGCAATGCGCGCTGGTGGCGCAAGCCGAGCTGATCGAATAATTGACGCCTTTGATCTTAAACCAGGTGGACAGCACCGCGCTGCAGGTCGACGACATGGCCTTGGGCACCGCGAAGGGCCCGACGCGCTTGGGACTGGAATTGCGCGCGGTATCGCACGCCGCGATCAATGTTTTGGTGGAGGGCCCGCCCGAGCCGACAATCAGGCCGGTCTTTTCGTTGACGATGTCTTTTTCCTCGAGACCCGAATCGCGCAGCGCCTGATCCATCGCCAGCCAGGCATAAGCGGCGGTGTCGCCCATGAAGCGGCGTGCGCGACGGTCGATCATCGCATCAAGATCGATCTTGACCGCGCCTTCGACCTGACTGCGAAAGCCCATATCGCGATAGGTGGCGGCGGCGACGATTCCCGATCTGGCTTCGCGCAGCGACGCCACGACTTCCTGGGTGTTGTTGCCGATCGAGGAGACGATGCCCATCCCCGTGACGACGACGCGCCTCATGAGCGGATGTCCTTTGTTATGACGTCCTTGCGGCGCGAAGCGCCGGAGGACTCCTTTGGTCCGCGGCGGCGGACGAAAAATTCAGGCCGATGCGCCCTGAGGTGCGTCGCTGAACAAGCCTACGCGTAGATCCTTGGCCTCGTAGATCACCTTGCCATCGACTTTCATGATGCCGTCGGCGACGCCCACGACGAGGCGGCGCATGATCACGCGCTTCAGATCGATATAGTAACTGACGACGCTATTGGACGGCAGCACCATGCCGGAGAATTTCACTTCGCCCACGCCCAGCGCGCGGCCTTTGCCGAGGCCGCCGAGCCAGCCCAGAAAGAAGCCGACCAATTGCCACATCGCGTCCAGGCCGAGGCAGCCGGGCATCACCGGATCGTCCTGAAAATGGCATTTGAAAAACCACAGATCGGGATTCACATCGAATTCGGCGGTGATCTCACCCTTGTCGTGGGAACCGCCATGTTCGCAAATCTTGGTGATTCGATCGAACATCAACATGGGCGGTAGAGGCAGTCGCGCATTACCCGCGCCGAAGAGTTCGCCGCGGGCGCAAGCGAGCAGGCCGGCCATGTCGAAATGCGTTCGGCGCGCTGGGTTTGGTTTGTCCACTTTGTTCAATCCTTACAGTACCTTACGCTCGCGGCTTGACTGCGCTGCCCCTTGCGACGATTTGTATGTTAGAAACATTCTAACGATTGCTGTACCATCCTAGCAAAGATGGGACCCGGGTGTCATAGACAAAAGGGTTTATAGAGCCCGGCCTTCCAGGACAACTGCTCAAGGAAGCATAGCGTCATGCGCAGCAAGACAAACAACGAGTCCGGCACGGCGCGCCTGCGCGCGGCGGGCCTGAGGCCTACCCGCCAACGCAATGAGCTTGCAAAACTGCTGTTTCGCGGCTGCAACCGCCACCTGACGGCCGAAACGCTGCATGCCGAAGCCGTTGCCGAAGGCGTCAGGGTCTCGCTCGCCACAGTTTACAACACGCTGCACCAATTCACCCAGGCCGGGCTGCTGCGCCAGGTGGTTGTGGATGCGACGCGCAGCTATTTTGACACGAACACCGGCGAGCATCAGCATTTCTACCATGAAGACGACGGCATGCTGACCGACATTCCCGGGTCCGACATGTCGGTCGGTCATATTCCGCTGCCGCCCCCCGGCACCAAGGTGGAGCGCGTCGATGTCGTGGTGCGGGTCCGCCGCGCCTAAGTTCCTGAGCGGGACTGCGAATAAGACTTACTTAGAATGATTCTAAACTATTGACACGGGGTGCGGCCCCGGCGCATCGTCGTGTCCTGGGGCGCGCAGCGCGCCGGGCAAATTCATCCATAAGGAGAGCCGACGTGTCGACATTAAAAGGCAGCAAAACCGCTCAAAACCTCAAAGACGCTTTCGCGGGCGAAAGCCAGGCGAACCGGCGTTATCTCTATTTCGCGCAAAAGGCCGATGTGGAAGGCTTTAACGATGTGTCCGCCGTGTTCCGCTCCACCGCCGAGGGCGAAACGGGTCATGCCCATGGGCATCTGGAATATCTCGAAGCGGTCGGCGATCCGGCGACCGGCGAGCCCATCGGCGCCACCGACCTGAACCTCAAAGCTTCCATTGCCGGGGAAACCCACGAATATACCGACATGTATCCCGGCATGGCGAAGACGGCGCGCGCCGAAGGCTTCGACGAGATCGCCGATTGGTTCGAGACCTTGGCCAAGGCGGAAAAGAGTCACGCCGGCCGCTTCCAAAAGGCGCTCGATACGCTCGGCAAGTAATTTGAACTGTCATCCCAGCCTCGCGACGCTTTGCGCGTTGCGGCAGAAGGGGCGCTGGGCGGAGATGACAGAGCTCGACCCGAATGGTTCGCACGCCCCTGTGCGGACCATTCGAAATCTTGTTCCTCCGAGATGGGTCCCCTTCCCTCGCGCTCTTTTCGATCGCGCTCGCCGGGGATGACAAGGATAGCGGCCATGTCCTCCGAAGGCAGCCTGCACGCGCCGATACGTCACAACATCGATTGGCGCAGCGACGATTTCTATAACGCGGAAAAGCTCGACGCCGAATTGCGCCGCGTCTTCGATATCTGCCACGGCTGCAGGCGCTGCTTTAATCTGTGCGATTCCTTCCCGCGCTTGTTCGAGTTGATCGACAACAATCCGAGCGAAGACGTCGAAGGCGTCAAGTCGGCCGACTTCGCCGCTGTCGTGGAAGCCTGCACGCTTTGCGACATGTGCTTTATGACCAAGTGTCCTTATGTGCCGCCGCACGCTTTCGATCTGGATTTTCCCCATCTCATGCTGCGCGCCCGCGCGGTGAAGGCCCGCGAAGGCAAAGCCGATTTCACCCAGGGCCAATTGGCCGAAATGGATCGCAACGGCAAGCTGGCGCGCTTTGCTTCGCCGCTGGTCAATTGGGCCTCCGACAAGAAGAATTCGCTGACCCGCCCCGCGATGGAGAAACTGGCCGGCATCGACCGCGACGCCACGCTGCCGAAATTCACCGCGCGAACTTTTGTGGCGCAGGATCGCGCCGAGCCGATGTCACCCAACAAAGACGCGCCCGCCTTCGGCAAGCGCAAAGTGGCGCTCTATGCCACTTGTTTCGTGAATTACAACAAGCCGGAGACCGGCATGGCCGCGCGCGCCGTGCTGGGTCATATCGGCGTGGAAACCAAGATCGCCTATCCCGGCTGCTGCGGCATGCCGTTCATGGAGCAAGGCGATCTGGAGCGCGTCGCGCAAAACGCCGCCAAGGTTGCCAAGGAACTCGTCAAGCTGATCGACGACGGCTACGACATCGTGGCGCTGACGGCCTCTTGCGGCTTAATGCTGAAATTCGAATGGAAACTCATCCTGCCGGAAAACGAGGACGTCAAACGCCTCGCCGCGGCGAGTTTCGACATCGACGAATATGTCGTCGGCATCGCCAAGAGGGAAGGTCTGCCCGCCGGGCTAAAGCCGCTGCCCGAAGGCGTCAGCGTTCACATCGCCTGTCATGCGCGCGCCCAAGCCATGGGCCCCAAGGCTGCCGAGATGCTGAAATTGATTCCCGACACGCCTCTACAAGTGATCGAGCGCTGCTCGGGCCATGGCGGAACCTTCGGGGTGATGAAAGAAACGCACGGCCTTGCCAACAAGATCGGCAGGCCGGTCTTTCGCCAGGCACAGGAAAAAGCCATGGGCCATATCGTTTCGGATTGTCCGCTGGCGGCCCAGCACATCGTGGGCAATGTCGAGGCGCTGGCCGCCAAGAGCGGCACCCCTTCGCCCGTCACCCATCCCGAACATCCCATCGAAATCATCGCCCGCGCTTATGGGCTGTTGGAGGCATAAATGTCCGCAAGCGAACGCAAGATCACACCGGCCGATATCTGGACGGACGGCGAATATGCCAAGAGGCGCGACGAACTGCGCAAGGCGATGATCGCCACCAAGAAAAGCCGGCGCGTCGAAGTGGGCCCCTTCGCCACCTTCTATTTCGAGAATTACGACACAATGTGGCTGCAGGTGATGGAAATGCTGCGCATTGAAAAAGGCGGCGCCGCGCAATTGCCCGACGAATTGGAGGCTTATAATCCGCTGATCCCGCAGGGGCGCGAATTGATCGCCACGCTGATGCTGGAGATCGAGGACGCCGTCATCCGCGACAAGACATTGCTGACGCTGGGCGGCATCGAGGAAACGGTCTATCTCGACATCGGCACCGCGCGCATCAAGGCGCGGCCGGCCGAGTATGGCGACCGCACGACCGCGGACGGTAAAACCTCCTCGGTGCATTGGCTGCGCTTCAGCTTTACGCCCGACCAGATAGCGACGTTTAAGAGCGGCGAACATTCGGCGGTGCTGGGCGTCGCCCATGCCAATTACGGCCATATGGCGGTGATACCGGGGGCTGTGCGCGCCGAGCTGGCGAAAGACTTCGCGGCTTAGCCGAAGGGCGGCGGCGCGCCGTCCTCAAGGCCAACATAGGTTGCGGCCAGGACGAGGCGCGCCTCGCCGGTGTCGTCCGCCATGGGCGCCGCGAGAATCTCGCCCTTGAGATAATCCGCGCTTGGGATGCGGTAGTAATTGATGAAACGGAAGGGCGTGCGGTGCGCCAGCACGGCGTCATAAAAGGCCAGCCAATTTGGCAGCAGCGCGGGCGACACCATTTCGTCGAGGAAGCGCCCGGTGTGCTCGCCGAACAAGAGCGCCAGGGTCGAACCGAACAGACGAAAGCGATAGCGCCGCGCCGGATGCGCACCGACACGTTCCAGAATTGTGACATGGCTTGCGAAGGGTTTCAGGGCGCGCATGTCGAGCGCCGAACGCGCCGGCACACCCTCGCCAGCCTTGGCGAACCAAAGCTCGCAGAGCTGCGACAGTTCGCTTTGTTCGAAAGCCAATTCGCTGTCGCAGCGCATCGGCCAGCCATTGGTTTGCGCCAATGCGTTGAGATGGGCTGCAACACCTGCAATCTGGATACCATGCATCGCGCGATTGTGCGCCGGTTTGCTTTCCAAATGTTAAGGAGACGTCGTTAACGCACGCCGAGATTTCATCGGTGGTTAAAGTTTGACCGTTCCTGCCAGGATGGCGTCATAGACCGCTTTGCTCAGCGCCTCGTAGCGCGCCGAGGCGGGATTGTACCAATAAAGCGGATCGTCGATCTGGCCGGGGTCGAAGCCGTCCTTTACCAAGTCGGTTTTCTTGAGCTTGAACGTGCCCGTGATTTCCATTTCCGGGCGCAGCCGAATGAACACGGGCCGCGCGAAGGGGGCGAGATTGGCCGCAATCTTCTCGCCCAGCAGCGCCAGATCGAACCCAGGCGCCGCGACCAGAGCGGCCATGCCCGCGCGGCCGTCGCGGCCCGGCACGGTAACGCCATAGACATTGACCTCGGCAATGCCGTCGACGACGCCAAGTGCCTCGGCCACTTCGCTGGTTGCCACATTTTCGCCCTTCCAGCGAAAGGTGTCGCCGATGCGATCGACAAAATAGAAATAGCCATGCTCATCACGGCGCATCAGATCGCCGGTGCGGAACCAGGCATCCCCTTTCTTGAAAGCGTCGGTGAGAATTTTTTTACCGGTGTCCTCGCGCGAGGTGTAACCGTCGAAGGTGTGCCCCGGCATGTTTGATATGCCGCCCACCGCCTCGCCGACCTCGCCCGCCTCGCATTCGATGCAGTAGCCGTCCTCGCCGCGCACCGGCTTTTGCTGCTCGATGTCGAACCGCGCCAGTCTTATTTTCATGATGGAACGCATATAGTGCGGCATGCGGCCGACGGCGCCCACCGTGCCGTCATAATTCAGCATCGACACATTGCCTTCCGTCGCGCCGTAGAATTCCACGATGCGCGGGATGGCGAAGCGCTTCTGGAAAGTCGGCCAGATTTCGGGGCGCAGTCCGTTGCCGGAAATAGCGCGGATGGTGTGCATGCCGTCTTGCAGCATCGGGCGGCGCGTTCAAGAGATAACGGCAAAGCTCGCCGATATATTGGAAGATGGTGGCGCGATAGAAGCGGCAATCCCGCCAGAATTCGGTCGCCGAGAATTTGCGCTTGATGATCAGCGCGGCGCCGGTGGTCAGCGCCATGCCCACCGCGCAGATGCCGCCCGTCGCATGATAGAGCGGCAGCGCGCAATAGATGCGGTCGGCAGGTTTCACATTCAGCCCGCCCGCGAAGCCGTACATCATGAACAGCATGCGCATATGGGTGAAGTTCGCGGCTTTGGGCAGGCCCGTCGTGCCCGAGGTGTAGATGTAGAAAGCGGTGTCCTTGCAGGTGAGGCCCGCGCGCGCCGACTTATCCGGTGGCGCATCCGAGGCCGCTGCCAAGGCGGCGTCGAGATCGCGCGCGCCGATGGTCCGTCCGCCCGTGATCCAGGCCGACGGTAAGGGATCGATGGCGGGGGCGGCCTCCGCCCAGCTTTCGGCAAGCTCGGCGCCGATAACGGCATGGCGTGCGTTGGCAATCGAAATCGAATGGACCAGCGCATTGCCTTTGAGATTGGTGTTGATCAGCGCCACCACCGCGCCGAGCTTGAGCAGGCCAAGCCACGCCATGAGATATTCGGGGCGGTTCTCCATCAAGAGCACGACCGCATCGCCGCGCTGGATGCCCTCGCCGAGCGCCCAATTGGCATAGCGGTTCGCCCCGTCGTCGAGGCCCCGATAGCTGAGCGCGCGATCCTGATAGAGAATGGCGACGGCGCCGGGGGTGCGCGCACCCTGTTCCTCGACGATATCGACGATGGTGCGCGTCGCGCCCGGCTTCAGCCAACGGATGCGCAACAGGGTTCGTGCTATGCAGCTTATATAGATATATTCGCGCCGGACGTTTTCGAACAATCCCATCGCCGATTCGGTTTGGTCTGTGTCCGGCGCGAGGATAGGTGCGCAGGCATGAAGGTCAAGGCGGCGCCATGAACGAGACACTCGATCTCAAAGGTTTGAAGTGCCCTTTGCCCGCGCTGTTCGCCAAGCGTGCACTCCTGCGCAGCGCGCGCGGCGAAAGCGTGGAAGTTATTTGCGACGATCCGCTCGCCGCGATCGACGTGCCCCATATGTGCCGTGGGGAAAACTTTGAGGTTATCAGTGTGGCGCGCGACGGCGATGAGGTGCGGATAGTTCTGCGCCGTCCGTGAGGCTCACGGTTTTGGTTTCGCCTCGGGACCGACGTGATCGAGAACTTCCTGCGCATTGATGGCGCGCGCTTCGCTCTTGGCCTGTTCGTCCGTCAAGACGATGATTTCCGCATAGGCTTCATAGCGTGTCACCGCGATTGTGTCGGCGCTCTGCTCGGGACCGAAGGCCCAAGAGTGCCAGTACCAGCCGCCATAACCGGGCCAGCCGGGCCAGCCCTCGAAATCGGTGTGATAGGTGGTCTTCGCCTTGGTATCGCGCGTGTCGAATTCAAAATAATGGCTCCCCGCTTTCAGCGTCACCTCTGCGGCACGCAAGAGGAGATAGTCTTCTACGGTCGAGCGGTGCGTCGCCGAGTTGCCGGTGAAGGTGACGCGGTAGCGGTTGCCCGCCAATTGTTGGTCCGAATAGCCCGTGGATCCCGGCTCGCTCTGCGGATGGTAAGGCGTCGGACTGGCGCAGCCGGCGAGCAC
Source organism: uncultured Alphaproteobacteria bacterium (assembly GCA_963849895.1). GTDB lineage: Bacteria > Pseudomonadota > Alphaproteobacteria > Micropepsales > Micropepsaceae > Rhizomicrobium. The sequence continues at coordinate 13,754 of CAWKIU010000018.1, read as the reverse complement.
GGCCAAGGACACCGCCGCCAGCAGCGGCAAATATAGGCGTGGATGCGACATGGGCGGGGCCTCCTGGAACCGGCGCGATCTTAACGAAATGCCGGTCAGGGCGTTCCTGTCCTTTTTGTTATTTTGAGCCTTTGCGGCATATACCTATTGATAACTGACCGGTCAGTTATTATAGAAAGTTCCATGAGCCATGCCGCCGATATCGCAAAGCCAGCCAAAAGCTGGACGCGCCGCAAACAGGCCCGCCCTGGGGAAATCCTGGAGGCCGCGCTTGGCGTGTTCGCCGAGAAGGGCTTCGCGGCGGCGCGCATGGAGGACATCGCTGCTCGCGCCGGGGTCACCAAAGGTACGATCTATCTTTATTTTCCCAGCAAGGAGGACGTCTTCAAGACGCTCGCCCGCCAGCATGTGGGCTCCACGCTGGCCGATGCCATGGAGCAAGCGAAGGGCTACCAGGGTTCGGTGCGCGATTTCCTTGCGACGATGTACGCGATCATGGCCGCGAAGCTCGAACAAGACCATTTCGCTATCTTCCCCAAAATCATCATCGCCGAGAGCGGCAATTTCCCGGAACTGGCGCGTTTCTGGCGCACCGAAGTCATCGACAAGGCGATGGGCATGGCGTCGAACATCATCGCCAAAGGCATTGCCAGGGGCGAGATTCGAGACGTGCCCCCCGAATATGTGGCGCGCTCCTGCATGTCGGCGGTGCTGATGTGCGTCATCTGGCGCGCGGTGTTCGCGAGCACCGACGATGTGCCATTCGACTTCAAGAAATTCTTGGCCGTGCATCTCGACATCGTGATGCGCGGGCTCGCGCCCGAAGGACATGCGATATGAAGCTGACACGCTTGGGATTTGTGCTGTTCGTTCTGCTGGCGGGCTGCTCCAAGAGCGACGACGGCACTTGGCTTGGCTACGCCGAAGGCGACTATGCCTTTGTGGCGGCGCCGACGGCCGGCTGGGTCACCTCGGTCACGGTCAACCGCGGCAGTGTGGTGAAAGAAGGCGATCCGCTGTTCACGCTCGACGCCACCAACCAGACCGCCACGCGCGATCAAGCGCGCGCCGCGATCGCCCAGGCAGAGGGCCAGATGGGACAGGCGCAGGCCAATCTCGAATTGACGCAAAAAGAATTGGTGCGGCAGGCGGGTCTTTTGCGCGCCGAGGCCACCAGCAAACAGAATTACGATCTGGCGAAATCAAATCACGATGCCGCTTCCGCCCAAGTGGCGCAGATCGAAGCGACCGAAAATCAAGCCAAGGCCGCGCTGGAAGGCGCCGCCTATCAACTTTCTCAGCGCCAAGTCCTGGCGCAAACCAGCGGGCGCGTACAGGACATCTATTTCCGCCAAGGCGAATATGCACCCGCTATGACGCCGGTGATTTCGGTACTGCCGCCGCAGAATGTCTATATCCGCTTCTTCGTGCCCGAGGATCAGTTCGCCAAAATTCATTTGGGCCAAAAGGTCAAAATCGGCTGCGACGGCTGCGCCGATAACATCGTGGCGACGGTCAGCTTCATCGCCGCCCAGGAGGAGTTCAATCCGCCGGTGATCTTCTCCATCGCCAGCCGAACCAAACTTGTTTTTAAGATCGAAGCGCGCGCGCCCGGCGGACTGAAGCTCAATCCCGGACAGCCGGTGGATGTGCACGCCCTGTGACCGACCCCGATCAGCACCTCGCCATCGACGTACGCGGCCTGACCAAGCGCTTCGGCAAGAAGACCGCGGTCAACGCGGTCGATATCGCTGTTCCGACCGGCCAAGTGTGGGGGTTTCTCGGACCCAATGGTTCGGGCAAGACCACCACCATCCGCATGCTGTGCGGGTTGCTCAATGCGGATGCCGGCGAAGGAACTTGTCTCGGCCACGATTTTCGCACCGAGGCCGAGACCATCAAGCGCGAAACCGGATACATGACCCAGAAGTTCAGCTTCTGGGAAGATTTGTCGATCCGCGAGAATCTCGATTTCGTCGCGCGCGTATATGAATTGCCGAACCGAACGGCACTGGTCGATGACACTTTGGACAGGCTCGGGCTCAAGGCGCGCCAAAACCAACTCGCGGGCGATCTGTCGGGCGGCTGGAAACAGCGCCTAGCGCTGGCTGCCTGCACCATGCATTCGCCCAAACTGCTCCTGTTGGACGAGCCGACAGCCGGCGTCGATCCCAAGGCACGGCGCGACTTCTGGGACGAGATTCACGCTTTGTCGAGCAAGGGCATCACGGTGCTTGTTTCGACGCACTACATGGACGAAGCCGAGCGCTGCGACCGCGTTGTCTATATCAACCTCGGCCATATCATCGCGCGCGGCACGGTGGCAGAGTTGATCACCAATTCCGGCTTGATCGCCTTCACGCTTGAGGGCGAGAACGCGCGCCAACTCGCCGAAAAACTGCGCGGACTGCCGGGCGTCGTCTTCATCGCATTTTTCGGCGCGCTTCTGCATGTCAGCGGCTATGACCGCACCCTCTTGGAAGCAGCACTTGCGCCTTTTCGCAGCCAGCCCAATATCAAAATCGAGGAAACCACGCCCAGCCTTGAGGACGTGTTTATCCAGCTTGAGCAAAACAACCGTGGGGGCAAGCCATGACCATGGGCTTCTCGCTTTCCCGCGTCTTCGCGATCCTGGGCAAGGAATTCATCCAGATGCGACGCGACCGGCTGACGCTGAGCATGCTGATCGGCATTCCTTTGATGCAACTGTTCTTGTTCGGCTACGCCATCAACATGGTCCCCAAGCATCTGGCGACGGTGGTTTCTATTTCCGATCCTGGTCTGTTTTCCGATTCGATTGTCGCAGCAATTTCGAACTCGGGCTATTTCGACGTCGTGAAGGCGACGAATTCGCCAGTCCTAGCACGACAGATGCTGGCCGAAGGAAAAGCCTCCTTCGTCATCGATATCCCGGTCAATTTCTCGCGCGATCTGGTGCGCGGCGCGAGCCCTTCGATCCTGGTAGAAGCCGATGCGACCGATCCGGCAGCGGGCTCTTACGCCATCGCCGCGCTGCCGAGCCTCGTCAACACCGCCTTGCGCGATGATCTTGTCGGGCCGCTTGCGGCGCGCGCGGCGGCGACGCCCTCCTTCAGCGTCGTGGTTCACGACCTCTACAACCCTGAAAACATCACGCAATACAACATCGTGCCGGGCCTGCTCGGCGTCATCCTGACCATGACCATGGTGATGGCGACCTCGATTGCGCTGACGCGCGAGCGCGAGCGGGGAACCTATGAAAATCTGCTGGCCATGCCGATGCGCCCAGTGGAAATCATGCTGGGTAAGATCACGCCCAATATCTTCGTAGGTGCGTTCCAATGCGCCTTAATTCTGTTCGTGGCCAAATTCGTGTTCGATGTTCCGATGCTCGGCTCGTTCGCGCTGCTGGCCGTTGCGGCCGCGATCTACATCACCGCGCTTCTGGGGGTGGGTTACACCATCTCCACCATCGCGCAGAACCAGATGCAGGCGATGCAAATGACATTTTTCTTCTTCATGCCCTCGATTATGCTGTCGGGCTTCGTCTTCCCGTTCCACGGCATGCCGGGCTGGGCCCAGTGGGTCGGCGAGGTCATGCCCATCACCCATTTCCTGCGCATCGTTCGTGGCATCCTGCTCAAGGGAAATGGTTTTGCGGAAATCTGGCCCGATACCTGGCCGATGATTCTCTTTTTGTTCGCCGCCGGCGCCCTCGCGCTCTCACGCTTCCGCAAGACCCTGGACTAGGCGCCCCTGCTGCGGTTTGCCGCATAAGACGTGCGCCGCCGCCCTGGCGTGCGCGGTTTGCGACTGCGCATCAGGTGGAAATTCCCCATGGAATTGGCGCCTGCCCCTTGTGATTGGTTAAAGGGCGTAAGACAGTTGTCTCGCAATGGGGTATGGTACATATCGGCCCTTGGGGCTTCCGCCAGTCCGCCGGCCAGGCGGCGCCAAATTCGGAACGTAATGGGGGGCCGATCGGCTCGAATGTCAGGCTTATCGCTGATCTTGCAGTATGGGCTTGCAAGCGTTTTGGTGCTGCTTGCCCTGTTTTCGGCCCAGCTCGCCGCGCTGGCCTGTTTGCGCCTCATGCTTGCGCGCCCGCGCCTGCGCATGCCGCATCTGCCCGACGAAGCCTTGCCCGACATTTTGGTGCAATTGCCGGTCTGCGACGAGGGCGCCTTGGCAGTGCGCGTCGCGCATGCCGCCTCGCGCCTGGATTGGCCGGCGGACAAACTTGAAATTCAAATTCTCGACGACGGCTTCGAGGAAAATCACGCGGCACTCCGTGCGGCCATCCTGCAGACCGTGCCGCAAGGCGTGACGGTGAGCGTCCTGCGGCGCGGCGAGCGCGCCGGATTTAAGGCGGGAAATCTTGCCTTCGGCCTGAAGCATTCCAAGGCACCTTATGTTGCGATCTTCGACGCCGATTTCGTGCCGGGGCCCGATTTCCTGCGTCGCACCGTGCCGGCACTGATCGCCGATCGCGGATTGTCCTTCGTGCAGGCGCGCTGGACACACGCCAACCGAAACAAGAATTGGCTGACGCGCGCGCAAGGCTTGCTGCTCGATTCCCATTTTGCGGTCGAGCAGGAGGCGCGGTTTCGCGCCGGCCTGCCGATCTCGTTCAACGGCACGGTGGGTGTGTGGCGGCGCGAAGCGATTGAAGACGCCGGCGGCTGGTCAGGCGACACGCTGACCGAAGACCTCGATCTGTCGATGAGATGCGCGCTCAAGGGCTGGCGCACCGCTTTCCTTCCCGACGTCGAAGTACCCGGCGAACTCCCTGAGACCGCCGCGGCATGGCGCGCCCAACAGGGACGCTGGACCAAGGGACATGCGCAATGCGCCAAGAAGCTCTTGCCGACGATCTGGGCGAGCGATGTGCCGCTTTATCTTAAGGCGGTGATGAGCTTGCAGATGTGCCAATTCGCCTTTTACACGCTCGCCTTTGTCAGCGCCGCGATCAGTCTGACGCTGATGTATATGGATGTCGTCTATCTTAAGGGCGTCGGCTATCTCGGGCTCGCCGTTACCGCTTTCGGACTTTCGGGGAGCCTTGGCTATCTCTATCTCGGCCAAAAGCTTCTCGGGCGCCATCGCGCCATCGGCCTGCACCGCTCCTTGCTGCTCGCCATCGTTTTCCCCAGTGGGCTGATTCTTGCCAATGCGCGCGCCACCTATGAAGCGTTTTTCGGAACGCAAATGGTTTTTCAGCGCACGCTGAGGTCGGGCGAACGCTATATCGGCGGCTGGCGCGGCGGACCCGAGTTGATCGCGGGCCTTGCGCTGCCGATCTTCGCTTTTGCGGAGCAGGCCTGGAGCGCGCCGTTCTTCGCTTTTGCGGTTGCGGGGCTTGTCTCTATCGGGGCGATGGGATTTTCCGGCGGCGTGACGCGCGATGCACGCGAAATTGCGCCGAGCCGCTTTCTGCCGCGCGAATAGTGGCGCCGCGCGCCAATCGATTCTCTAAAATTTTAATCAATCAAATCCGAACAATTGGTCTAACCGGGCCTTGAAACAAGCCGGGTTATGTTCCGCTTCGTCGGCTGCTGCCGCTTGAGGAAAATGTGGGGCTTTGTGATGGTGGGGTCTTTCGTTCGGCTCGCGGCGGCGGCCGTTTTTTGTCTGGTGCTGGCCGGGTGCGCAGACGCGCCTGAGAGCGCTTATAATAACGACGGCGCGGTGGCTTACCCCGATACGCCCCTGCAATGCGTGCCCTATGCCCGCGCCCATTCGGGAATATCGCTTTATGGCGACGCTTACACCTGGTGGGACCAAGCCGCGGGACGTTACGCGCGCGCCGAATCGCCGTCGCAAGGATCCGTGCTGGTTCTGTATAACTATGCCGGGCCCAATCGCGCCCATGTGGCGGTGGTGCGCAGCATCGTGAACACCCGCGAAATTCACATCGATCACGCCAATTGGCTCGACGACGGCGCCGTCTATCTGGACGATCCGGTGCGCGATGTCAGCGTGGACAATGACTGGAGCCAGGTGCGCGTCTACAATCTGCGCACGGCAAGTTGGGGCGCGCGGGTTTATCCCGTGCAAGGTTTCATCAGCGCGGGGAGCCCCGACACCACTACCATGCGCATGGCGGAGAATCCGCCTGCCCGTACGGCGGCAGCCGACCCGATCGGGGCTCTGATCAGCGGCGACGCGGACGCTCTGGACCCGGATAATTGATTGCTTTCAGTGTCTTGAGAAATTCTTGGCGCAATCTGTTCTGCCCCTCTTTGTGGCGCGGGCAAGGCGGACTATGGTCCGCGCCCTCGCGTGGACGCCGCAGGCGAAAGCCGGGCGAAACGCTGACCAAGACGGCCCCGCATGCCTGTGTATCAGACCCGTCGATGGATTAACTTCCGCCGCAGCCAGACGTGAATACCACCGATCCAACCCCCGCGTTCGCGGCCGACGATCCGCTTGCAGGCGATCCGCAAGGCGAGGGCGCGCATGGTCATGGCGCCGCACCGCCACCGACCGGCAAGCGCCAAGCGACGCTGACGATCGCGGCGCTCGGCGTGGTGTTTGGCGATATCGGCACCAGCCCTTTGTACGCCTTGCGCGAATCGGCGCTCTCCGCCGGGGCGCATGTTCCCGTGCAGTCGGCGATCATGGGTGTGGTCTCGCTGATCGTATGGTCGCTCATCATCGTCGTGACGCTGAAATACGTCGTGCTCATCATGCGTGCCGACAATGAGGGCGAGGGCGGTATTCTGGCGCTTGCTTCGCTCGCCCATCGCTCGCAGGGGCTGGGGCAGCGCGCGAAATTCGCGATCGGGACTGTAGCAATCTTAGGCTTGGCGTTGTTCTTCGGCGACGGCATGCTGACGCCGGCGATCACGGTGCTCGGCGCCGTGGAAGGCTTGGGCATTGAGAGCAAGTTTTTCGCGCCCTTGGTGCTGCCCTTTTCGCTGGCTATTCTGATCGGCATTTTTGTCATCCAATCACGCGGCACCGCACGGGTCGGCAAGCTGTTCGGACCGGTTATGGTGGTTTGGTTCCTTGTGATCGGCGCCTTGGGCCTGGCAGCGATTATCAAGGCGCCGGTTATCTTGAAAGCGCTGAGCCCGGCCTACGGCTTGGCGCTGTTCGTGCACGAGCCCTGGACGGCCTTTGTCTCGCTTGGCTCGGTCGTGCTGGCGGTCACCGGCTGCGAAACGCTCTATGCGGATATGGGACATTTCGGCAAATCGCCTATTCGCTTGGCGTGGCTTGCCATTGTCCTGCCGTCGCTGGTGTTGAATTATTTCGGGCAGGGCGCCGCGCTGATCGTTGCGCCCAACAAAGCGCATGCCGCGTTCTACGCAGTGGCCCCGCACTGGGCGCATTATCCCATGGTGGCACTTGCAACCGTGGCGGCCGTGATCGCTTCGCAAGCGGTAATCTCGGGCGTCTATTCGATTACCCGCCAAGCCGTGCAGCTGGGCATGCTGCCGCGTATGGAAATCCGCCACACCTCAGCCACCGATTACGGACAGATTTATGTGCCCCGAATGAATGCGTATCTTTGTACGGGCGTCGTACTCATCGTGCTGATCTTCAAAAGCTCCAACGCCCTGGCCGCAGCTTATGGCATAGCGGTCACGGGCATCATGGTGTTCTCGACCGTGCTGGTGGGAATTGTTGCGGTCAAACAATGGCATTGGCCAAAGCACGTGGTCTTCCCGCTCTTCGGATTCTTGGCGCTCGTGGATTTGGCGTTCCTGTCCTCGAACGCGCTCAAGATCGCTGAAGGCGGTTGGCTGCCGCTGGCCATCGCGGGTTTCGTTTATGTCATCATGGAAACCTGGCGGCTCGGACGGCGTGCCCATCTGGAGCAGATCCGCAACGATTCCATGCCGATGAACCTTTTCTTGGAGCGCGCCGAGAAATCGCCGCTGCGCGTTGCGGGAACCGCGGTGTTCCTGACCGCGCGCGCCGATGCGGTTCCCGGCGCCTTGCTGCACAATCTCAAGCACAACAAGGTGCTGCACGAGCGCGTCATCATTGCCCAGGTCGTCACCGACGACACGCCCTTCGTGCCGCCCGAAAAACGCCTTGCGGTCGAAAAACTGGGTAAGGGCTTCTATTCGGTGCATATCCATCACGGCTTTTTCGAAATGCCTGACGTACCGCGTGCCTTGACCGAAGCGCGCCCCTTTGGTCTGGCCGTCGATCAAGAGACCACGACGTTCTTCATCGGCCGCGAGACGTTGGTTCCCGCCGAGCATCCCGCGCTCGGTCGCTGGCGCACCTGGCTTTACATGCAGCTTTCCGCCAATGCGCTGTCGCCGGCCAGGTTCTATCACCTGCCGCCGAACCGGGTCGTGGAACTGGGCACCCAGGTCACGATCTAGAATTCACGCGGCACCGATCAGTCGAGCGCGTAGACCAGCGTTTTCAAATAGGCGCTCTCCAGCAGCATCGGATGAATGGGATGGTCCGCGCCCGCCCCCGCCTGATGGATCAGCCTTGCCGTGCGACCCGCGCGCGCGATGCCGAGCGCGCATTCCTGCGCGAAGCGCTCCTGCGAAATGTTGTGCGAGCAAGAGGCCAGCAGCAGAAAGCCATCCTTGGCGGTGACGTTGGCCGCCAACCGGGCCAGTTTGCGATAGGCTTTGGCGCCGGCTTCGAGATCTTTCTTCGCCTTCACGAAGGGCGGGGGATCGGCGACGACGATGTCGAAGCTTTCGCGCGCTGTCCAAAATTTCTCCAGCGCCTCGAAGACGTCGGCCTTGAGGAATTTGCAGGACAAGCGGTTCGCCGCCGCCGCTTCCTGCGCCAGATCGAGCGCGGGCGGCGAACTGTCCAAGCCGCAGACATCCTTGGCGCCGGCTTTTGCTGCCGCCAGCGCAAACCCGCCGGTGTAACAATAAGCGTCAAGCACCGAGCGCCCGGGCGCCAAACGCGCGACATAAGCGCGGCTGGCTTGCTGGTCGTAATACCAGCCGGTCTTTTGGCCGGTGTGCAGATCGGCGAAATAGCGCACGCCATTCTCTTGCACCGCCAAACGCGTGGCATCGCCCTTGGCCGCGCGCACATAAAGCTCCAAACCTTCCAGGACGCGGGCAGGTGCGTCGGCGCGCAAGATGACGTTTGCCGGACTGACGACGCTATCGAGCGCCGCCAGCAAAGGCGCGAGCAAGACTTCCATGCCGGCGGTCGAGACTTGCACCACGCAACTGTCGCCGAAGCGCTCGATGGTGAGTCCGGCGAGCCCGTCACCTTCGGCGTTGACGAGCCGATAATAGGGCGCATCGTAAAGCGCCTCGCGCAGCGCAAGCGCGCGCTTCAATCTCTTCGCAAAAAACCCCGCGTCGAGCGCAACATCGACCGCCGCATCGACCAGGCGGATTGCGATCAAGCTCTTGGGATTGAAATATCCCGTTCCGAAAACCCGCCCGTCGTCGCCGAGCACATTGACCACGGCACCGGGCTTCAGCGACTTGGCCACCGCGCTCATCTCGATTTCATTGGAGAACAGCCAGGGCGCGCCCGCGCGCGCGCGGCGCCCCTCTTTGGGCTTCACACGGATGATCGGGCGGGGGCTCATGGGGTCCTGGGGCTGGCTGTGGCGCCTCCGGTTAGCACGCTGCGCGCGCAATCCGCAGAGAAAAGAGCCAGTGAACATTGATTCCCGACGCGGGACGCGCAAAACGGCCCGTGGGCAATAGCCGCATGATATAAGCTGCCGCTCCTCCGTGTCGCCGCAACCTGCCCCTATTCTTGCCATATTCCGCAACTATCACGCGCAGCCTCACACGCATCGCAAACAGTTGCATGGCGGTTATTGATCGCCGAAGGTGTTGGTTGTGCGCCCGCAATTTGGAAGAGCTATGGCCACGCATTCACCATTCAAGCCAGTGGAGGCAATCGTCGGCGACAAGTCCCGCGCCGCGCACGCGATTTGGCGAATGCTCAAGGGCCCTCGCATGGCGCCGCGGCGCGAAGACATCACGCTTCGCCATGTGCGCGGCTTGTCCCCCTGGCTGTGGATGGCGGACGTGGTCGACAATGGCGCGGATTTTCGTTTCCGGCTGACGGGCGACCGGATTGTGCAATTTCTCGACGGGCGTCACGTCGGTCAACTCTTGTCGGCACTTGGCAATGCCGGTTTCTACGAGGGGATGGCACTCATGTTGTCGCATTGCGTTGCGCACAAGGTGCCTGTCGCGGTTGGTCCGGGGCGCCCGGACTATCTGGGCAAGGATCATTGGGAAATGGAAGCCGTCGCGCTGCCGCTATCCGACGACGGCGAGAATGTCACTTCGCTGATGGGCGCAATAGAGCTATGGCCGCTGGGCACGGCGCCGCGTCAACACGCGCTTTCACACCTTTAGCCGAACCCCGCGTCCGCCTTCCGAACTGGCCGCGCCTTCCCCAATCAGGATGATACCCGCCGCCTCCAGCGCGCCGATCAGTTTCATGAGCGAATCCACATTGCCGCGGATCACCCCTTCGCTTGCTTCCATGCGCTGGATTGTGGGCACGGACAGGCTGGCGGTTTCCGCCAGTTGACGCTGATCGATGCCGAGAAGCGCGCGCGCCGCTCTGAGTTGCGCTGCCGTGATCATATCCGCGTCATGGTCCGTTGTTCGCCAATGCACAAAAATACGTTCAAAACATTCCAACAAATATCAATATATACGTCCAATATATCAACCCCCGCATGCTTCTGGCAGGATTATCCGGCCATCGCAAGGAGCGGGCGGCGGCGTCGGGCGGGCGCCTAACTAAGCCGTGCGCGGCGCGGCCGCCTGGCGGTCAGTGGCCGTCTTGTCGAGCCAGGCCGCAATCGCATCGGACGCAGCCTCGTGCGCCAAGTTCAATGCGCTTGCCAAGCGCGCTGCGGACGGAGCGTCATTGCTCCTGCAGGCGATCGATAATTTGCGGGCCAGCGCGCTCACCTGCATGGCGCCGACATTGCCTGCGGTGCTCACGATGACATGGGCTTCGCGCCCGATGAGGTCCATATCCGTTTGCGCGTCCGACTTGTTGATAATGTCCAGATGGCTTTGCGCATCCGCAAGATAGACCACCAGAAAATCGCGCGCGCCGGAGGGTGACAGCGCATCTTCAAGCCCGGCCAATTTTTCCGGGTCGAGCAGCAGCGCGCCAGCGGCTGGTTCGCTGGACGTGGGTGCGCCAGGCGTGCTGGGCATGGGCTCGCTCTGTGCAGGCGCCGCCGCAGGCAGCTTTGCCGAGATGCCCGCAAGGATCGCAAACAACGCCTGGGGATGCATCGGCTTGGCGATGTAGTCGTCCATGCCGGCCTTGAGATATTCCTCCCGCGCGCCAGCCATGGCGTTTGCCGTCAGCGCAATAATCGGGACATGGCATTTTGGCGGAGCGAGCGCGCGGATTTCGAGCGTTGCCCCGACACCGTCAAGTTCCGGCATCTGAATGTCCATCAGGACGGCATCGAAATCCGTGTGGCGCACCGCATCCACGGCCTGAAGGCCATTTTCGACGACATCGACATGGTGTCCGGCCTTGACCAGAATTGCGACGGCGAATTTCTGATTGATCTTGTTGTCTTCCGCCAAAAGTATTCGGAGCGAACGAACGGGGCTTATTTCGAGCTTCACGTCCACTGGGCGGCGCAGGGACGGCGCTGGGGCGTCGGTCCCCTGGGCGCTGTAGACCCGCACAAGACAATCGAGCAATTCGTGCTGACGGACGGGCTTGTCGATCCTGCCGTCCAGAAACGCGGCCGAGCCCTTCTTCAGGCCGTAGAGGCCCGCGGAGGAAACCAGCACCAGCTTGGTCTCGCTCAGATGAGGGTCCGTCTTGATGCGCTGCGCCAGATCCTCGCCGGAGATGCCCGGCATCATCTGATCCAGGAACACCAAATCGAACGGCTTGCCGCGATGCCAGGCGCGTTCGAGTTCGGCCAAGGCGGCGAAGCCGTCGGCGACAGCGGTCGCGAAGACGCCGTAAGCGCCGAGCTGCCGGCCCAATATATCCAGGTTCATTTGCACATCATCGACCAGCAGAACCTTGAGCGACTTCAGATGGGCGGGCAGGCTTTTGAGGTCCGGTATGCGCGCGCTGGAACGTGGGATCGACAGCTGGAACCAGAAGGTTGATCCCGAGCCCACGCGGCTGGACACGCCAATCTCGCCGCCCATTAATTGGACCAGTTGCTTGCTGATCGCAAGGCCAAGCCCTGAGCCGCCGAAGCGGCGCGTGACCGAGCTGTCGGCCTGGCTGAATTTGTTGAACAATCGCTCGCAAATTTTTTGCGGAATCCCGATGCCGGTATCGGTGACTTCGAAGCGCAAATGCGAAACGCCGGTTTGCGGGTCCTCAACGCGGTGCACCGCGACTTGCACGGATACGCCGCCCTTGTCGGTGAATTTGATGGCGTTGCTCAGCAGATTGAGCAGCACCTGGCGCAGGCGCGCCGGATCGCCGCGATAGACGCCGCGCGCGGCGGGTTCGACGAAGACGCCGAGGTCGATGCCCTTCTCGCGCGCCTTGCCGCTCATCAGCGTGATGGCGCTTTCCACCGTGCCGAGTAAATCGAAGTCCAGATTCTCCAATTCGAATTTTCCCGCTTCGAGTTTCGAGATATCGAGAATGTCGTTCACGATGGCGAGCAAGGCTTCGCCGGATTCGCGAACGACATGGGCGTATTCGCGCTGTTCGTCGTTCAGCGTCGTGTCCAGGAGCAAACCCGTCATGCCGAGGATGCCGTTCATGGGCGTTCTAATCTCATGGCTCATATTGGCCAGGAAGTCCGATTTTGCGCGGTTGGCCCCGTCCGCCGCTTCCTTGGCGGCGATGAGATCGCCCTCCATGGCGCTGCGGCGGCTGAGCTCGCTCACCAGCAGGAGCCACATCCCGAACGCAAGCAATGTCAGCAGTGCCGCCGACGATCCTTCCGTAATCACCCGCTCGCGCCATTCCTGCAGCGCCGTCTCCTCATTCTCGCTTGCGGTGATGACAAGGCCATCGCGCGCGCGCGTGACGACGGCGCTGAGCATTCCGCCCTGATCGTGATGGACCGACGTCGAGCCGGTCGGCCCGGTCGTGACGCGATTTATTTCGCGCAGCGACAAGTGAACGCCGGGAAAATCCAACATGCTGCGGAAAGCGGAAAGTTCGTCCGCCTCCTCGTTCTGCGCGATCAATCCGGTATGGAGGTCGCCTTCGGGAAGCGCGATGCCGGATTTCTTGAGTACGGCCGCATGCTCGCTATAGGCGGACGCGAACGCCTCAAGCGCCGCCTGCGTTCGATCGATCTGTTCGCTGCGCTCGGTGATGCTGATCCAGCCAAAGACGCCCCACACGATCGCAAGCAGAAGGAGAATCAAACCGCCGATTTGCGCGCCGAGACGAAAGGCAAACGGGCTGCGAATCGAAAGGATGTTGGTCTTGGACAAGGCGATCTCCTTTTCGCATAGACCCCAAAAAAGCAACGCGCGCGTGTACTCGAAATCCTGCGAAGGCCGCGATCTTATCGCCGACGCGCCTAACACACGCTTAAAGGCGAATAAACCGGCGGTTAACGATCAAAATTCGTGGTGAATTCGCTCGCGAAATCATGGTTAGCGCACCATTAACCAGTGACGTCCCGAAATGATGGCGCTTGGTTCATTTTACGGTGCGTGCAGAAAACCGCCCTAAGCGGGGCTGTTTTGTGCTCTTGCAGTCAAATTGATGAATATTCGACGAAAAATCGTCCCCGAATACTTTGAATGCCGGGTTGTAATAAGGACGCCATGCGGCGCCCGGTGGGAATAGTGGTGCCGCCTGCGTGACTCGAACACGCGACCCCCGCA
>CAWKIU010000017.1:0-42548 GCA_963849895.1 uncultured Alphaproteobacteria bacterium | reverse complement strand
GTCGGCGCCAGCCTCGCCACTGCCGCCAAGGCGCGCTCAGCGATTTCGTCGGCCGGCCGGTTTCTGACGCCACCAAGCACTTTGACGACGCGGTGACGCGTTCTTCTCAATCGGTGGAGAACACCATCGCGCGCGCCGCACTGTTCGCAAAACCTCCATCGGCCAATGGCGGATTCGATCCTGCTCGACATCGACCGCGTTGACGTACGAGTTCGATCGTCAAGCTGGTGGAGAACATCGTGGGCTCGCTGGTCTCCTTGCTCTTGCCGATTTCCGGCGCGCGCGCTCGGGCGGGCCGGTATCGGCGGGCGGCGCGTATCTCGTCGGCGAGCAAGGCCCCGAACTCTGCGGCCGGGATCTGGCGGCTCGATCGCGCCCAATCAGGCGCTTTCGCCTGCGCGCCCGTCGATCGCGCCCAATGTGCAGGCGAAGGATGCGGCGAGCTTCGTCAAATCCGAAACCCAGATCGCCGCCATGATGTCGCGCGCGCTCGCGCGCGGTCAGAGACATATGTGAGGGGGGAGGGATTTGGGGGGGGTCGGAGGGGCGCCCCTCCCCGAGTTCTGCTTGGTCTTGTCCTCAGGGGAGGGGAGTTGGGAGATGTTCCACGAAATCCGCTCTCCCATCGCCATCGCCTTTCATTCGACGGGTGGGCCGCAGCGCAAGACCGAAATCGTCGTGCTCGGCTCCGGCTTCGAGGAGCGCAATGCGGTGTTGGCGGGATCGCGCTCGCCACTTCCATGTCGGCTCTGGCGTCAAGACGCTGGACGATGTGCACGCGGTCATCGCTTTCTTCGAGGCGCGGCTGGGGCGGCTCTACGCTTTCCGCTTCAAGGATTTTTCCGACTTCAAATCCTCAGCGCCCGGCGATGCGGTCTCGCCGACGGATCAAGCGCTGGCCACCGGCGACGGCACGACGACAGTGTTCCAACTGGTGAAGACTTATACCTCCGGCCCGTCGGGCTGGACGCGCACGATCAAAAAACCTGTCGCCGAAACGCTGCGCATCGCGGTCGCGGGAACAGAAGTGACCAGCGGCTTCACACTCGATACCACCACCGGCCTTGTCACCTTCGCCGCCGCGCCAGCGTCAGGCGCTGCGATCACCGCCGGTTTCGAATTCGATCTGCCGACGCGCTTCGACACAGATTCGCTTTCCATCAACCTCGCCAGTTTCGCAGCGGGCGAAATCCCCTCCATCCCCTTGGTGGAGGTGCTGTTGCGGAGAAAATCGACCTCCCCCTTGCAGGGAGGTCGGCGAGTGAAACGAGCCGGGTGGGGGTCGTTTGCGCGGCATCACCCGAACGGAAAAGGTCCGGGGTCGCCTCATCTCCGCGAGGGGGAGGTTATTGGAGGTCGAGCCCATGAAGACACTACCTTCCGGTTTGCAGGATCACCTCTCCTCGGGCACCACCACGTTGTGCTGGTGCTGGAAGATCGCGCGGCGCGATGGCGCGGTGCTGGGCTTCACCGATCACGACGCGCCCGTCGTCTTCGATGCGGTGAGCTATGGCGCGGTCTCGGCCTTCACCGCCAGCGAAGTGCAATCGACGCTCGGCCTGGCGGTGGACAATCTCACCGTGGCGGGCGCGCTGTCGTCCGACACGCTGAACGAAAGCGATCTCGCCGCCGGGCTTTACGACAATGCGTCCATCGAAATTTGGCGCGTCAATTGGGCGTTGCCCGATCAGCGCGTCTCTGATGCGCAAGGGAATCCTGGCGAGGTCAAACGCGGCAAGACAGGCTTCCAGGTTGAAATGCGCGGTCTCGCGCATATTTTGAATCAGCCGGTGGGCCGCGCCTATGGCTATTCCTGCGATGCCGATCTGGGCGATGCGCGCTGCACCGTTGCGCTCACCGCATCCAGCGGAACTATCACAGCCATTAGCGATGCGCGCCGCTTCGCGGTGACGGGGCTTTCCGCTTTCGCCGATGGCTGGTTTGCGGGCGGCAAGCTCGCCTTCACCAGCGGCGCCAATGCGGGCCGCGCGATGGAGGTGAAGCGCCACACCGCGCCCGGCTCCATCGAGCTATGGCAAGCGATGAGCGAAAGCGTGGCGCCGGGCGACGCGTTCACCATCACGCCGGGCTGCGACAAGCAATTCGCAACCTGCAAAGCGAAGTTCGCCAACGCCGGCAATTTCCGCGGCTTTCCCTATATGCCCGGCAATGATGTGGTGTTGTCGTACCCGCATCCTCCACGCCGCTCGACGGAGGCAGCCGTTATGGCAATTGATGCCGTCACCATCGCCCGCTCCTGGATAGGCAGCCTTATATGCATCAGGCTTCCGTGAAAGGCGCGGGCTGCGATTGCCTGGGCCTCTTGCGCGGCGTGTGGCGCGAGCTGCATGGCGAGGATGCCGAAACCCCACCGCCCTATTCGCCCGACTGGGCCGAAGCGCGCGGTGAAGAAAGTTTGCGCGACGCGTTGGCGCGGCACCTTCGCGAAATCGATCTAAAGGACATCGCACCGGGTGACATCGCACTGTTCCGCATGGTGGCGCGCGGCCCGGCCAAGCATTGCGGAATTGTCGCGGAGCGCGACGGCGCGCTTACGCTATCCACGCCCGCCAGAACAAGCGCGTCAGCGAAGAAGCGTTACCCGACCCTGGCGGCGCAAGCTGGCTTATGCGTTTAGGATTTGAGATGAAATGCGACTATTCATCGTTTGCGGGCGTCTTGGAAACCGGTGGGATACTGATTAAACTTCCGGTAAAATTTGCCGTTTGCGCGGCGGGAAAATGGGACGGGGGGGGCCGATTATCCGGCATGACTTGTTCGTAGCAGTGCTAAGCGTTGCGGCGTTTTTGGCGACGCCCAGCGCGGTCGCTGGTGCGACAGTTGATGCAGCGGCTCTTTCCTCGTTCACGTGCGATATGCCGTCGTCCGGCGAGGATTGCGTCCCTGTCGACATCGCCGCCAAAGTGTCGGCGGACTGCAGGGCGGTTACGGACGAAGCGGGGATCGCCGCCTGCACGAAGCAGATCGAAACCACCGAAGGCGATGCCAAGGTTTGGGCTTCTTTGTACTGCGCCGCCGGTTACCTGCATCTCAATCGCGCCGATCTTGCGGCGCAGGATTACAGCGTGGTCATCGCCGCTAAGCCTGATTTTTACAACGCTTTGTTTGGGCGGGGCGTGGCCTACATAGGGCAAAAGAAATACGAACTGGCCCGGGCGGACCTTGAGCGCGCTATCGCAGTCAAACCGGACAGCTATCTCGCTTATTTTGGCCTTTGCGCCATTGATCGCATTACGGCGGATCGAGACGGATTCGAACGGGACTTGCAGAGGATGGTTGCGGCAAAGCTCGATAGCGCGGAAATATACGACGAGCGCGGCGAGACCTTGGGGCGTTTGGGGTTCGATGATCTTGCGCTGAAAGATTATACTCAGGCGATTGCGCTGGAGCCGAGCCACACCGAGGCGCTTCTTGACCGCAGCAACGTCTATGCACTACGCGGCAAGACCGATCTTGCGCTTAAGGACTGTCAGACGGTGCTGGAGTTCAAGCTGGACGAGGCGGGAGCCCATTATTGCCGCGGCTTTGCCTACGAGACGGCCGACCGCTACGACGAAGCCTTGCCCGAATTCAACAAAACCATAGAACTGAAGCCCGATCACGCCGATGCACTGCAAGATCGCGGTACGATTTATCTGCAAGAGCACCGCTATGCCGAAGCGATTCAGGATTTCGACCGTGCCATCGCCTTGAACCCCGGCGATGCGAGCTACTACTCTAACCGCGGGATTGCCCACCGGCACATGGGACATCAGGATCTTGCGCTTGCAGATTATGGCAAGGCGATCGAATTGAACCCCAACGACGAGACCGCCTACGTCAACCGCGCCGCGATTTATTCGGCAGCTAAGGACTACCGGCGCGCGCTCGCCGACCTGCAAGCGGCCTTGGCGATCAAGTCGGACAACCCCAATACGCTGCGCGCCACCGAGATCGCCAAGCGTAAGCTGGGCGAGATGCCGGTCGTTCCGCCCACGCCTGCGCAGTAACGCGAGCCGCGCGCTCTTCATAACCGCCCCCTCGCAACAGGGGGCGAAGGACACTCCACTATGGCTTCTCTTGTCCTCGGCGTCGCGGGTTCGGCGCTCGGCTCGTCGTTGCTTGGCTCGGGCTTCTCCGTGCTGGGCGCCACCATCAGCGGCGCGCAAATCGGCGGCGCGCTCGGCACCTTGGTTGGCAACCAGATCGACGCGGCGCTGATGCCCGCCGTGAAGCGCTTCGGCTCGCGCCTCAGCGACATCAATGTGCAATCCTCGACCGAGGGCGCGCCCATCCCGCGCGTCTATGGCCGCATGCGCGTGGCGGGCCAGCTTTTGTGGGCCAGCCGCTTTCTGGAAACCGCCACCACTACGACAACCGGCGGCGGCAAGGGCGCCTCGACGCCCGCCGTCAAAGAGACGGACTACACCTATTCCATCTCCTTCGCGGTCGGGCTGTGCGCGGGCGTCGTGACCAAGATCGGGCGGGTGTGGGCCGACGGCAATCTCATCGATCTCTCGGGGTACACCACGCGCTTTTATCGCGGCGACGAGGTGCAAACTGCCGATCCGCTGATCGAAGAGATCGAAGGCGTGGGCAACACCCCTTCCTATCGCGGGCTGGCGATGATCGTGTTCGAAGACATGCCGCTGGCCGATTTCGGCAACCGCATTCCCCAATTGCAGTTCGAGATCATCCGCGCGATCTCCGCGAACAATCCCACCGCGCTGGAGAATGTCCTGGGCGGCGTCGCGCTCATCCCCGGCGCGGGCGAATTCGTCTATGCGACCGATGTGGTCACGCAGGACGACGAAGCGGGCACGACATCGCCCGAGAACGCGCACAACGCCGCGGGCGAAACCGATCTCAAAGCCTCGCTCGACGAGTTGGAAGGTCTGGCGCCGAATTTGGGCGCGGTGTCGCTGGTGGTGGGCTGGTTCGGCGACGATCTGCGCGCCGCCAACATGCACATCAAGCCGGGCGTCGAAAGCGCCGTCAAAGCGACCTATCCCGAAAGCTGGGGCGTCGACGGCGTGGCGCGCGGCGCGGCGCATCTGATTTCTGAGGTCGATGGGCGGCCCGCTTATGGCGGCACGCCGTCCGACGCCAGCGTGGTGCAAGCGATTGCCGAGCTGAAAGCGCGCGGCTGGCGCGTGCTGTTCTATCCGTTTGTGTTCATGGACATCGCCTCGGGCAATACGCTGCCCAATCCTTATACCGATAATGCAGCGGGCGCGGGCCAACCCGCTTACCCCTGGCGCGGCCGCATCACGGTCAGCCCCGCCTCAGGCTATGTCGCGAGCGTGGACAAGACCGCCACGGCGGCGACGCAAGTCTCCGCTTTCTTCGGCTCTGCCAGCGCGTCCAATTTCTCGGTCAGCGGCACCACCGTCTCATGGACCGGTGGCAGCGATTGGGGCTACCGGCGCATGGTGCTGCATTATGCCGAGCTTTGCGCGGCAGCGGGTGGCGTCGATGCTTTCCTGATCGGCTCGGAACTCCGCGGGTTGACGCGGGCGCGCAGTGACGCGGTCACCTATCCCGCCGTGGCTGCCCTCAAAACTCTCGCCGCCGATGTGCGCGCCATTCTGGGCGCGGGAACCAAAATCGGTTACGGCGCGGATTGGTCGGAATACAACAATCATCAAACCGGCGATGCGCCGGGCGCGCTGCTCTTCAACCTCGATCCCTTGTGGTCCGATGCCAATATCGATTTCATCGGTATCGACAATTATATGCCGCTCGCCGATTGGCGCGACGGCACCACGCACCGCGATTACGACGCGGCGAACGGGCCAACCGACATTCACGATCCCGCTTACCTCGCGGCCAATATCAAGGGCGGGGAGGATTACGACTGGTATTACGCCAGCGGCGCCGACCGCGACGCCCAGACGCGCACGCCGATCAGCGACGGCCTCGGCAAGCCTTGGGTGTGGCGCGCCAAGGATTTGTCGGCTTGGTGGTCGAACGCGCATTACGACCGGCCCACGGGCAGCGAAAGCGCCGGCCCGACATCGTGGACGGCGGGGTCCAAACCCATCTGGTTCACCGAGCTTGGCTGCCCGGCGGTGGAGAAGGGCGCCAATCAACCCAATGTCTTCTTCGATCCCAAATCGAGCGAGAGCTTCTATCCTTATTATTCCACCGGCGCGCGCGACGATCTCATCCAGCGCCGTTTCCTCGAAGCCCATCTCAACTATTGGCGCGACAGCGCCAACAATCCGGTCTCCGGCGTCTATCACGCGCCCATGGTCGACACCGCGAACACTTATATATGGTGCTGGGACGCGCGGCCTTTTCCCTTCTTCCCGGCGCTCGCCGATGTGTGGGGCGATGCCGGTAATTACCGCACCGGCCATTGGCTGACCGGACGGCTGGGCGCCGTGCAATTGCCCGATCTCGCCGCCGCGCTCTGCGCCGACGCCGCTTTCACGTCCTACGACGTGTCGAATCTTTCCGGCCTGGTCACCGGCTTTGCCGTCACCGACACGATGAGCGTGCGCGATGCGATGGCGCCGCTGTCGGTCGCTTATTTCTTCGACGCGGTGGAAAGCGAAGGCTTGGTCAAATTCGTCATGCGCGGGCGGCCGACCACCACAGCGCTTGGCGAAAGCGATCTCGTCCTGGCGGACGGCGATGCCAATTTCGGCTTTACCCTCGACCGCGCCCAGGAAACCGATCTGCCCAATGTCTCGCGGCTGACGTATCTCGACGCCGATGCCGATTATCGCCAAGCGGTCGTTGAAGCGCGCCGTCTGGTGACGCTATCCGATCGCGTCGCCACGTCTTCGCTGCCCATGGTGCTCGATCAGGGTGAGGCCATCTCCATCGGCCAGCGCTTGTTGCAGGATGCCTGGGTGATGCGCGAAAGCGCGAATTTCGCGCTGGCGCCGTCGCACATTGCGCTCGATCCCACGGATGAGGTGGTGCTCGACGCGGGCGGGCGTTCGCGCCGCTTGCGCCTCACGGGCATCGACGATGCGGGCGGGCGCACGATCAGCGCGGTCGCGACCGATCCATCGATCTATGAAGACATTGTGGGGCCCGAGCGTTCGGCGTGTGCCGTGCAAACGCTTCGCCAATCCGGGCGCGCGCTGGTGGTGTTCCTCGATCTGCCGCTGTTGAGCGATGAGCAGAGTCCGAACGCGCCCCTGGTCGCCGCTTATGCCGATCCGTGGCCGGGCGCGGTGCAAATCTTCAAAAGTCCCACCGGCGCGAACTACGCGCTCGATACCGCCATCGCGCGCCCCGCCGCCATCGGCACGACGCTGGTTGATTTTTATTCCGGGCCGCTGTGGCGCTGGGATCAAGTCAACACGCTGACGGTCTCGCTCATCAGCGGATCGCTGGCGTCCACCGACGACACCTCCGTCTTCGCGGGCGCCAATGTGCTTGGTGTGCAGAACGCCGATGGCGATTGGGAAATTCTGCAATTCGCCAATGCCGAACTTATCGCGCCGGGCCAATGGAAGTTGACCCGTCTGTTGCGCGGGCGGCGCGGCAGCGAGGGCGCGATGCGCAGCCCCGTCGCGGCGGGCGCGCGTATCATGGTGCTGGATTCCTCGCTCTCCCAGCTCAGCCTGACCCAAGCGCAAGCGCGCTTGCCGTTCGATTATCTCTGGGGCCCGCGCGGCAAACCGATTTCCGATCCCGCCTTCCAAGGCGCAGCGCTCAGCTTCGACGCGGTCGGCCTTATGCCACTTGCGCCTTGTCATGTCGGTTTCGCATGGAATGCAACCGGCGATCTGACGATTTCCTGGTATCGCCGCGACCGCGCCCCCGCCGCCGCGAACCTCATCCAGGCCGCAACGCCGATGAGCGAAGCCGGCGAAAGCTACGACCTGGAAATTATGAACGGCGCGTCTGTGATGCGCACGTTCTCCAACATCGCCCAAGCCTCGCAGCTCTACACGGCGAGCCAACAGACGGCGGATTTTCCTTCCGGCCTGCCGAACCCGCTGGTGGTGAATGTGTATCAACGCTCGTCCGTGGTGGGCCGCGGACGGCAAAAGACGGAATCCCTCTATGTCCGATAGCACCCCGCGTCTGCAAATCCCCGAACTCGTCTCCATGCAGGATGCCAATGAAGTCACTTGGAACGAGGCGTTGGTTCAGCTCGACGCCTTCGTCGATCTTTTTCTGCTCGGCCAGTTCATCAACGCGCCGCCTTCCTCGCCCAGCGACGGTGACGCGTATTTGCTGGGTGGCGCGCCCACCGGCGCATGGAGCGGCTATGCCTATAAGATCGCAAGCTGCATCGACGGCGCCTGGCGTTTCTACACGCCGTTCAATGGGCTGCGCGCTTATGTGGCGACGACCAGCGCCTTCATCGTTTATCTCAGCGGCGTCTGGACCGATTGGAACTCGCTGATCTCGACGAACGAGGTTTCCATTGCTTCGGCAACGACTTGCGATCTCGGCGCGGCGGGCTCGCTGTTCGTGGCCGTCACCGGCACGACGGCGATCACTGGTTTCGGCGCGGGCGCGAACAAGCTGCGCTTTGTGCGCTTCGCGGGCGCCTTGACGCTGACGCATAACGCGACCTCGCTAATTCTGCTGGGCGGGGCGTCACGCACCACGGCGGCCGGTGACGTTGCGATATACGCCTCCGATGGGAGCGGCAACTGGCGCGAGCGCGGCTATTATCGCGCCGCGTCCGACCCCGGCGACTACGCGACCAAGACCGGAACGGAAACGCTGACCAATAAGACGCTCGGCGCTACGAGCTTTCCGGGCGGCAAGATCGACGCGTCCGGCAGCTTCGCCATCGGCACCACAGCCGCGAACGGGCAGGTCAACATCGCCAGCGCCGCAACGGGCATTGGCGCGGCGGGAAATCGTGAACATCTCCGCCACGTCGAATACGAACAACATGAACCTGTTCAACGCCTTCGCCCCGAACGTCTCCAACGGCTACGAGGTCTGGCTTAACTGGGGCGTGGGCGCAGCGGCTAAGAACGCAGCGAGCATCGGCTTCTACTATGCCGCCAACGGCTCGGCATCGAACCGTCTCGACTTCGCGCTATGGGGTTCGCCCGCGGCCCTGTCCATGCTGCCGAGCGGCTGGGTCGGGATCAGCGGCGTCAGCGCGCCGAATGCGGCGCTCGACGTGGGCGGCAACATCTTCCCGCACACCGACAACAGCTACAATCTGGGCTCGGCCTCCTACCGCTTCGCAACGGTCTATGCCGGCACCGGCAGCATCAACACGTCGGACGAAACGGAGAAGCGATGGCGCGGCGCGCTGAGTGACGCCGAGATCGCGGCCGGAACGGAGATGTTTTCGCAGATCGGCGGATTCCAGTTCCTCGCGGCCATTGCGACAAAGGGACAGGATGGCGCCCGGCTTCACGTCGGCGTCCGCGCCCAGCGCATCAAGACAATTCTGGATCGTCATGGTTTGGCTGCGTCGAACTATGCGTTCCTCTGTCTCGATGCGTGCCCGCAGACGCCGGAACAGCCCGCCGCAAATCGCTGGGGAATCAGGCCGGACGAATTGACCTATTTCCTCCTGGCCGTAATCGATCATCGCCTCGCCGCGCTCGAAGCGAAATAAAGAAGAGAGGAGTAAAGTTTCATGGACATCTTGGGCGATATTTTGGGCTCGACGACCTCGGCGCTCTCCGGCGGGCTGTTCGGCCTGGTCGGCAATGTGGCGTCGAAAGTCATCGGCTATTTCCAGGCCAAGCAGGACTTCGTGGAGAAGCAAGCCTCCTGGCAGCACGATCTCGATTTGCAGAAACTGCAAATGCAGGCGAGCGCCCAGCAGGCGAGCCAGCAACTGCAAGTCGCGCAAAGCCAGGGCGAATGGAACGGGCTGACGGCTTCGGTCACGGCGGAGGGCGGGGTGGGCGCATCCTATCCTTGGGTGAACGCGGTGCGTTCGCTGACGCGTCCCGCGCTGACGCTGGGCCTCACCTCGTTTCTCGCCTGCGCGTTTTTCGCCATGACGCCCGGCGATATCGACCGTGCCTATGTGGCCGACAGCCTTGTCTTCGCGGCGGTGACCGCCATCGTGTGGTGGTTCGGCGATCGCGCGCCGAAAAAGGGCGCACCCTAGCGCCCATGAACGCCGAAGGCCCGCATGAGATTTCTCCCATGCGGGCCTTCGCTTGATTATCGTGCGGTCCTACGGGGAGGGGCTAACCGCGAACCGCGCGACTCAAGATCAGAAGCGCAGCACGCCGATGAAGCCGCCCGTGTAAGGGTTCACTTCCAAGAACACGGTGTGGCCGTGGTCATAGGACTTCACGACATAGCGCCCATTGTACCAATAGGGATCGCCGACGAAGTGGCCGTAGTGGTGGTTGCGCAGTTCCAGAAACACGCGGTCGCGATCGACATAGCCGCCGCGATATTCCGAGCGCCAGTAACGGTCGTGGCGGACTTGGCGACTGTCGTCACGGCGATCCATGCGGTGCTTCCGTGGCGCACCGCTGGGCCATGTTGGTCGTAGGGATCGGCAGACGCCACCGAGGCGCCGGTCGCACACAGAACGGCCGCGGCCGAGACTGCCAAAAGAAGTTTCTTCGCGTTCATCGTCTTCTCCTTGCGGGCCCAAGGCCCCTTTGCGTCTTGGCGGATCACCGCCGTTTCGATGGATGCGACGTTAGCGCGGCCTTTCTGAATGCGTTCTGGACAAGGCGTTCATGGCAGGTTCATCTAGGGGGGAATAGGTAAAGCCATGCGCGCGCGTGTATTTTCGAGTTTTCTGCTACTGCTGGCGCTTGCGTCCCCGGCTCTGGCTGCGGACGGGCGTTATTCCGGCTCGCCTTCGCTCGGCCAAATCCTTCCCGAAATCCGCCGCTCGACGCCGGGCACGTTCTATGATGCGCAAGGCCCGTTCCCCGGACCCGACGGCCAGGCGCGTTATCGCATCAAATGGATGATGCCGGACGGGCGGATCGTTTGGTTCGAGGCCGATGCGCACACCGGGCGCATCGTCAATCGCGGCGTCGGCAGTTTCTACCGTGACGACGACAGACGCGATACGCCCGAGCGCGAGCAAACCCAGCGCCGCAGCAATTTCGGCAATTACCCGTCCTCGGACGACAATCAGCACTATCGCGGGGGCCGCGACAGAGGCGATTATGGCGGGCGGGACGGCGGACGAAGCGACCGCGACGGACGACACGGCCATCGCGACCACGATTGAGAACAGAGAACCACAATGCGCATCCTGCTTGTTGAAGACGATAAAGACCTGCAACGCCTCCTGAAGAAGGCGCTCGGCGATGCGGGTTATGTGGTCGATGTGGCGGGCGACGGCGAGGAAGGCCATTTTCTGGGCGATACCGAACCTTATGATGCGGTGATCCTCGATCTGGGATTGCCCAAACTCGACGGCGTGCGCGTCCTGCAGCAATGGAGGAAAGCCGGGCGCAACATGCCGGTGCTGATCCTCACCGCGCGCGACCGCTGGAGCGACAAGGTGGCGGGCTTCGATGCGGGCGCCGACGATTATCTCGCCAAGCCTTTTTATACCGAGGAGTTGCTGGCCCGCGTGCGCGCGCTGCTCCGCCGCGCGGCGGGAATCACCACCTCGGAAATTGAAGTCGGTCCGCTCAGCATCGACACCCGCGCCAGCCGCGTCACGCTCGCCGGCAATCCGGTGAAGCTGACCAGCCTGGAATACCGCTTGCTGGCCTATCTCGCCCATCACAAGGGGCGGGTGGTGTCGCGCACCGAACTGGTGGAACATCTTTACGATCAGGATTTCGACCGCGATTCGAATACCATCGAAGTCTTCGTCGGCCGGCTGCGCAAGAAGCTGGAAGCCGATCTCATTCAAACGGTGCGTGGCCTTGGCTATTGCCTCGACGATCCGGCGGCTCCTCGCAAGGATACCGCTTAGAGCCAACTCCCTCGCGGCGCGGCTGATATTGGCCGCGGCGGTGTGGACCTCGCTCGGCCTGGCGGTGGGCGGCTTTGTGCTGTCCGATGCGTTTCGTTCCGCCGTGCGGGACAATTTCGATACCGCTTTGCAGGTCGATCTCGACGGCATGATCGCGGCGGCCGAGCCCGACCCCGACGGCCAGGTCTCGCTGCAGGAGCGCTTTCTCAACCGCCGCTTTGCGCGGGTCTATTCGGGCCTTTACTGGCAGATCGTGCCAGATCAGCCTTCCGCCCAGATCCAATATTCGCATTCGCTGTTCGACACCGCGATCAAGATGGAGAATCCGCATTCCTCCGGCGGCGTGATCTGGGGCACGGCCGGCGGCCCCGACAAGCAGCGCCTGCGCGTCTTGGAGCGCCACGTCTCCTTTCCCATTTCCGCCACCAAGACGCCGGACGACAGCCGCGGTTATCTCTTCATCGTCGCGGGCGATCTGTCGGTGGTCGATGCGGAGATTTCCGAATTCAACGGCACGCTGATTTGGGCGTTTGCGATTTTGGGGCTGGGACTGATCGGCGCGATCTTCGTGCAGGTGCGCGTCGGACTTTTGCCGCTGCGCCGCGTGCGCGACGCCTTGGCGCGCATTCGCAGCGGCGCGGCGCGCCGGCTGGAAGGCAAATTCCCCGCCGAGATCGAGCCGCTCGCCCTGGAACTCAACAGCCTGATCGAGCATTCCGCCGAAGTGGTGGGCCGCGCGCGCACCCATGTCGCCAATCTCGCCCATTCCATGAAGACCCCGCTCAGCGTGCTGGCGAGCGAGGCCGACGCCGCGTCCGGTCCGCTGGCGAGTGCGGTCAAGCGTCAGATCGATGTGATGCGCCGTCAGGTCGATCACTATCTGGTACGCGCGCAAGCGGCGGGCGCGCTCGATGTGCTCGGCAACCGCACCAAGGTCCGCCCGGTGCTCGACGATCTGGCGCGCGTCTTGGAGCAGATCCACGAGCGGCGCGCCATCGCCGTCACGGTCGATTGCCCGCCCGCGATCTTCTTTCGCGGCGAACGTCAGGATCTCGAAGAGATGACGGGCAATCTGATGGACAATGCCTGCAAATGGTCGCGCGGCCATGTCCGCGTCACGGCGACGAAGGACGGCGCCAAGCTCCGCTTTGCGGTGGAGGATGACGGCCCCGGCCTTCCCCCCGCAGATCGCGACCGCGCCATGGCGCGCGGCGAACGGCTGGACGAAAGCGTGCCGGGCTCCGGCCTTGGCCTTTCCATCGTGCGCGACATCGCCAAGCTTTACGGCGGCGGGCTGCGACTTGAGGAAAGCGCCCTGGGCGGGCTGCGCGCCATCCTGGAACTACCGGCAATCGGTTGATTTTCCTTGGAAAAGTCCGGCAATGGCCCGTTAAGAGTAATTCGCTATTCTCGCCTTGCGGGGATGTGATCGGGGCCGCGCCGGAATGCTGACGTCTGACAAGAGCGAATTGCTGCAAACCTTTCTCGGCGCCTTGCCCGAGCGCGCCGCCGCGCGCCTTGCCAAGGCGGTTGAGGTCGACCGGCTGGCGGACGGCACGGCGCTTCCCCATCAGATGATTCTCGACAGTCTTCGCCCGACACTGCGCAAAAGCGAGACGGCATCGCGCACGCCGACGCCGCTGCGTTTGTTCTGCCTGCCGTTCGAGGACCTGCTCTGCGGCACCGAGCGCAAGGAAAAACAGAAGGGCCGCATCGCGCGTTCGAGCGTGCTGCCGGTGTGGAATTGGCTCGCGCAGGTTTTGCTCCCCGACGAGACAAAGGCTTATTGCGACGACATCAAAGCGGCGGTGCTGACCTGCAAGCTGGACGCGGCCGAAGCGCGCGCCAAAAGCTTTCGCGCCGCCGCCAGCTTGGCGCTGCGCGAAGCGATCGCGCGCGATGCCAAGGGCGCGCGCCACATGCTGGGCAGTGATTTCGCCGTCGCCGATGCGAAGGAAATCTCGCTGCTGCTGCTCGCCGCCGATCAACTGCTTGAAGTGCAGCGCATGCTGCCCAAGCCGGTGCCCGTCCTTAGTGAGGAACTTCTGTGGAGCTTGCGCCAAGTTTACGAAACGGTGAGCGAGAGCGCGCCGGACGCGGCGCCCTTCGTGCCGGTGGTGGCGATGCGCCGCCTCGCCAAGCCTTGGGAAGCGCTCAAGCTCGCGCTGCTCATCACCCATCAAACGCAAGACACGCTGATCTCCTCCACCGATCTGGGGCTGGTCGGCGATACGCTGTTCACCGACATGGAGGATTGCCGCGTCGCCATCCATGCGGTGCGCCAGCCCGCCTTCGACGTCGAAGCCTTGCTGCGCCATCTCACCGCGTTCACCGACATCTCCAGCGCCATCTGCAAGGAGATCGAAATTCTGCGCCGTGGCAAATGGGGCCAGCGCCTGCTCAACGACCGTGCTGCGGTCGGCGGGGTGATGGACGCCATGATGGAGCGCGCGCCCAAGGAGATTGCCGCGGCCTTGCCCTCGCAGAAGGGCGGCTTCACCGGCGGCCCGCGTGGACCCGATTTCTCCCGTCCGGTCGCCGAGGACAAGATCGACCGGGCGCTGCGTTATGCCAAGCTGATTGTGGGCTCGCGCAAACTCGCCGCCGCTGCCTCATTCGGCGCCAAGCAGGCCGGCGCGACGGACGAAGCCACGCAACTCTTGCGCAGTTATAACGAAGACGTGGTCAAGGAACTCCGCAGCGCAGAGGGCGAGCGCCGCGACATCGTCGAGCGCCAGTTCCAGCTCGCCACCGAACTGACGGCCCTGCTCTTCAGCGAGGAAGAGGCGGAATTCCTGCGCCGCCGCGGCCGCGCCGCGTCCTCGCAAGCGGCGGCTTAACCGCGCAGCACTCACCCTGCCGTCTTCGCTCCCCCTTGGAATGCGGCGCCATATGCGCGAGACTGCGTCGGGGGCGGCGGAGATTTGCATGACGCCTCAAGCCGCGTTCGAACAGTTAAACAGAATCGCGGGGATCGCGCCCTTGGGCGCGCCCACATTCACCGGCTCCGACCTCCAGTTGCCGACGCCTCTGCGGGCGGCCACGGCATCCGCTGCCGCACTCGGACTTGGCGGCGCCATCGCGGGCGAGATTTGGCGCTTTCGCGGCGGCGACCGGCAAACCATTTCCATCGATCTGAAAGCCGCCGCCGCTGCGCTGATGCCCGATGCCCTGTCGCGGCGGAACGGTGCGCCGCTGGTGCACCGCGCCGATCCCACCGACGGCTTCTATCAAGCGAGCGACCGGCGCTGGATTTATCTGCAGGGCGGCCCCGAGCCAAAGGCGCGACGTATGCTCGCCTTGCTCAACGCCGAGAACAATGCCGCGTCGCTTCTCGAAGCCGTCGCCAAATGGAACAGCTTTGCGCTGGAAGACGCGCTGGCTTTCATGGGGCAGAGCGGCGCGGTGGTGCGCAGCGCGGACGAATGGCGCGCCAGCCTTCCCGGCCGCGCGGTGTTGGGCCAGCCGCCCATTGTGCTGCGCAAGATCGGCGAGGCGCCGGCGCTGCGTCTGTCCGACAATCCCATGCCGCTAGGCGATGTGCGGGTCCTCGATCTGACGCATCTTGTGGCGGGACCGGCGGCGACGCGCCTGCTGGCAACGTATGGCGCCGATGTGCTCTCGGTGCGCGCCGAGCGGATGGCGAATCTCGATGCGCCCGATGCCTCAGCGGGCAAGCGGCTTGCTTATCTCGATCTTCTCAAACCCGCCGATGCGGAGGCGCTGCGACGCCTGGTGCGTGGCTGCGATATCTTCGTCGATTCCTATCGCCCCGGCGCGCTGGCGCGGCTTGGATTTTCGCCCGCCGCGCTGGCGCATAGTGCGCCGGGCATTATCCATGTCGCCGTTTCGGGGTATGGCGCAGAGGGGCCTTGGGCACAGCGGCGCGGCCGCGAAGAAGTGGTGCAGGCCGCAACCGGCCTAACGGTGGAGCAGGGTGCTTTCGTGGCCGCGCGGCGGGGCAGCCGGCGCGAATCGTTGCCCGCCCTGCTTCCCGGCACGGTGCTGGGCACGCTGACGGGCTATTTGGCCGCGGCGGGCGCCGAGGCGGCGCTGCTGCGGCGCATCCGCGAGGGCGGCAGCTGGCAGGTGCAGGTTTCGCTGGCTTCCACCGCGATGTGGCTGCAGTCGCTGGGCCAGATCGAGGCGCGCGCCGTGCCCGCTGAGTTCGATCCGCGCGCCGGACTCGACCCGTATCTCGGTTCGTGCGAAATCGGGGGCGACGTGCTCGAATTTCTCGGGCCGGTCGTGAAGATGTCGAAGACGCCGCCCCTGAAGGGCGCCCCCCCGCGCCGTGCGGAGGCGCCGCACTGGGCGTCGTCGCATGAGGATGCGAATGCCCCCCAAGCACAACCCGCTTAAACTGAACCCGCTGCAACTGCGCACGCTGACTTTGATGCAAGGGCTGGCCACGCTGCCCGACGCCGCGACGCGCGAAGCGAACGGGGACGTCACCATCACCCGTTTTCCGCAGGCGCATGGCGATCATTTCCATCTCGGCAACGCCGTTGTCGCCGCCAAGGATGCGACCGGGCTCTACAACGAAGCGGTCTGGAACGCGCTCGCCCGCAAGGGACTGGCGCGCACCGACTGGCCCCATCGCATCACGCTGACGGGCGAGGGGCTGCGCTACGAAACCGGGCTCGCCCAGGAAATCTTCCGCGCCTCCGGGCATTGAGGCGAGGACTTGCGGTTCGTCTAATTCGCGCGCTTCAGCACGATCAGCAGCTTGAACAGCTTGGCGGCTTCGGGTTTCGCCATGAACGCGTCGAGCGGCGCGGCGTCGGCGGTAATGGCCACGTCGCCATTGTCGCCTTCGCCCAACGTGCCCGCGATCGCGCCGCTGCGGATCGCTTCTTTCGTCTTGTCCTCGTCGAGAAGATAGAGCGACAGCGTGCCCTTGCGCAGCCGGTAGAGCATGGCGAAGCTCGCGCCGTTCAGCACGTTCTCCTCGAGGTTGTCGGCGTTGTACATTTTGACGACGTTGAGGAAGCGGTTGTTGCCGAGCTTGGCGGCTTGCAGCACATAGAAACTGGCTTCGGGCGCGTCTTTGCCGTGCTTGGCGCTGACCGTGATGGCGAGCATGGAATTGTTTTGGGTTGGCACGAAATGGAAGGTGACCGGCGTCGGGTCGTTCTGGCCGCGCCCTTTCCAGGTGCCGTAGAGCGCCTCGTCGGCGCCAAGGCCCACCGTCGTGCCCACCGGTATCTTGCTGGTGACGGGCAAGCAGCCTGCGGCCAGCAACATGCAGGCGATTGCGATTGCGACATGTAAGCGTTTCATCTTACTTCCCCCCGGAAATGCCGTATGAATACATGCACTGGGTTGCCGCTCCCATTGCCGACGGCGCCCCCTTATAGTCCTCGCTGGGATGCGACCGCCATGACTCCTCGCAAACGCCGCCGCCTCGCCTTCGTCATCGCCCTGTTGGGCGCTGGTGCGGGTGCGGCCGCGCTGATGGTGGGCGCGCTCAAGGACAATGTCCTTTATTTCTACAGCCCGACCGACATTTACACCAAGCATGTGGCCCCCGGCGTTGCCTTCCGTATCGGCGGACTGGTCGAGAAACACAGCGTTCACAAGGGCCATGGCACCGAGATGCAATTCGTCGTCACCGACGGGCGCACCAAGGTGCCGGTGCAATTCAACGGCGAAATGCCTGCTCTGTTCCGCGAAGGTCAGGGCGTCGTGGCGATGGGAAGCTTGACCCCCAAAGGCACCTTTGACGCCACCCAGGTCCTCGCCAAGCACGACGAAAAATACATGCCCCCCGAAGTCGTCGATGCGCTCAAACGCAGCGGCCACTGGCAGGAAACGCAGCAAGCGCAAACGCGCTGAAGGCGCTGGCCGTTCCGCCCCATCCGTCATAACATTACGCATCATTCACGTACCTGACAGAAACAGGCAATCAATGGGGCGTATTCCATCGCTGGGGCGTTCTGGGGACCCCTCCATGCGAACGGAGCTTTTGGCGCGATGAACAAAGAGAAAATTACTGTTTTCATAAAGCGGAACAGCCGGTTGGTAGCTGTGGGCTCCGTCGCCGCGGTAGTGTTTTTCGTCAGTTTCGGTGCCTACGCCCTCTTGCCGCGCCATGCCGCCAAGCCATCCGCGACCGAAGCCGTCGCCGTCGCCGAGCCGGTGGCCGATGACGTCAAGATGGCGCCGCCCCGCATGGTGGAAAACGGCACGCCGTTCAGCTTCGCCGATCTGGTGGAGCGCGTCAGCCCGGCCGTGGTCAGCGTCACCGCCGAGGAAATGCAAAGCGACGACGGTCAGGGCGGCTCGCTCGACAATCTTCCCGATCCGTTCAAGGAACTCTTCAAGCAGTTCAACCAGGGCCGCCCCGCGCCGCAAATGCGCAAGGCGATGTCGATGGGCTCGGGCTTCATCATCGACAAGTCCGGCCTGATTGTGACCAACAACCACGTCATCGACGGTTCTAAGAAGATCACCGTGAAACTGTCCGATGGCCGCAGCTTCGACGCCAAATTGATCGGCACCGACGCCGCCACCGATGTGGCGCTGCTCAAGGTCAAGCCGGACAAGCCGTTGCCGACGGTCGAGTTCGGCAATGACCGGCAATTGCGCGTCGGCGATTGGGTCGTCGCGGTGGGCAATCCGTTCGGCCTGTCGAACACCGTGACCGCCGGTATCGTCTCCTCGATCGGGCGCGATCTTGGCGGTGCGCAGCAGCCCTATACCGATTTCATTCAGATCGACGCGCCGATCAACCGCGGCAATTCGGGAGGCCCAACCTTCGATCTTCGCGGTCAAGTGGTCGGCATGAACTCGATGATCTTCTCGCCTTCGGGCGGCAGCGTGGGCATTGGCTTTGCCATCCCCGCATCCACCATCCGCGAAGTCGTGGCTCAGCTTCAAGCCCATGGCCATGTGGCGCGCGGCTGGCTGGGCGTGCAGATCGAAACCTTGACGCCCGACATGGCCGCCTCGATCGGCTTGGCCGAGCCCAAGGGCGCCATCGTGGTCAGCGTCGTTCCCGACAGCCCCGCCGCCAAAGCAGGCTTCCGCGTGGGCGACGTCATCACCGCGATCAACGGCAAGGGTGTCGACGATTCGCATGAACTGACGCGCCGCGTGGCGGGCCTGGAAGCCGGTAAATCGGCATCCTTCGCCGTCATGCGCGACGGAGCATCCCATTCGCTGAACGTCACGATCGCGCCGAAGAAAGATGTGCAGGTCGCATCGGACGAGCAGCAAGGTACGCCGGGCGCCGCACAAGGCGAGACGGGCAAGGCGATGGGCCTTGGCCTCGCCGCGCTGACGCCGGATATCCGGCACACCTATAATCTCGATGACAATGTGCAAGGCGTGGTCGTCACCAAGGTTGATCCCGACAGCGATGCCGCCGACAAAGGCTTGCAGCCGGGCGACGTCCTGCTGTCGGTGAGCAACAAAGCGGTGCATTCGCCTCAGGATGTCGAAAAAAGCGTGGCCGCCGCCCATTCCATAGGACGTAAGAGCGTGCTGTTGCTGGTGGCCAGCGGCGGCATCTCCCATTTCGTGGCTGTCGATATCGATAAGGCTTGATTTTACCGGGCGGGGTTTCGCGCAAGCGAGGTTCCGTCCGGCCCTCCGCGTCGGCGGCAGCGGCCCCCACCCCCCGTTGCTGTCGCCGATGCGGACCTTTTCACCACCCTAGGAGGGCTGCATGCGCATACTTGTCGTGGAAGACGATCTCGAAGCGCAACGTTATCTCGTCAATGGACTGAAGGAAGCAGGGCATGTGGTCGACGACGCCTGTGACGGCGAGATCGGTCTGACGCTGGCGCTCTCGCGGCCCTACGACGTTGCCATTATCGATCGCATGCTGCCCAAGCTGGATGGCCTGCGTCTGGTGGCCGAGGTGCGCGACCACGGCAACACGACGCCGGTGCTGTTCCTCAGCGCGCTATCCGAGGTGGACGATCGCGTCAAAGGCCTCAAGGCCGGCGGCGACGATTATCTCACCAAGCCTTATGCCTTCGTCGAACTGCTGGCCCGCATCGATGCCTTGATGCGCCGGCGTTCGCCCGCCTCGGTCAAGACCAAGCTCTCGGTCGGCGATCTGGAGCTTGATCTGTTGACGCGTACTGCCACGCGAAACACTCAGGCAATAGACTTGCAGCCGCGCGAATTCCGCTTGCTGGAATATTTGATGCGTCATGCCGGTCAGGTCGTGACCCGCACCATGCTGCTGGAGAGCGTGTGGGAATATCATTTCGATCCCCAAACCAACGTCATCGACGTGCACATCTCGCGCCTGCGCGCGAAAATCGACAAGGGATTCGAGGCTGCGTTGCTGCACACGGTACGCGGCGCCGGTTACATGATCCGTGCCGCGCATTAGCGTTCTTGGTCATTGGGCACCGGGCGTCTTTCGCACCCAGGCGTTCCGTATTGTCCTGATTTACGTCTTCGTGTTCGCGCTGTCGGCCACGGTGTTGGTCGGCTTTACCTATTGGAACACCGAGCGCGCGCTCAACGCGCAGACCGATCAGATCATCGACGCGGAGATCCAGGGGCTCGCCGAGCAATATCAGCGCCTGGGCATTCGTGGGTTAGCCGATGTCGTGGTCGGCCGCTCCCTGCATGGCGGCGCGGGACTTTATCTGCTCGCCGATGGTTTCAGCCGGCCGCTAGCGGGCAATCTCGACGATTGGCCCCACTCTGTGACGCAGGACGGAAATTTCGTCGAGTTCGATTATGACCGGCGCGTCCAGAATCAAACGGTCAGCAGGCGCGCCCGCGGTCGCGCTTTCACACTGGTTGGCGGCTTCAAACTTCTGGTCGCCCGTGACGTCTATGAGCGCCATCTGACCGGACGTCTGTTCACCACCACACTGCCTTGGAGCGTGGGTATGATGCTGCTCTTCGGGCTTCTCGGCGGCGCGTTTCTCAGCCGCGGCGTGCTGCGGCGTCTGGATTCGATCAAGCGCACCAGCGCCGAGATCGTGGCGGGCGATTTTTCGCGGCGCGTGCCGCTCAGCCGCACGCATGACGAATTCGACGTGTTGGCCGAGAATCTCAACCGGGTGTTCGAGCGCATCGAACGGCTGATGAAAGGCATGCGCGAAGTCGCCGATTCCGTTGCGCACGATCTGCGCACGCCGCTCAACCGCTTGCGCAACAGATTGGAAGAGGCGCAGCGCCGTCTCGATCCGCAAAGCCAGACCGCGCTCGACATCGAGGCCGCGGTCGCCGAAACCGACGGGCTCATCGCGACCTTCAATGCTCTGCTCCTGATCGCCGAAGCCGATTCCGGCGTGGCGCGCGGCGCCATGACGACTATCGATCTGGGCACCGTGGTGTCCGATGTCGCCGAGCTTTATGCCCCGCTTGCCGAGGAGAAAAACTTGGTGCTGCTTGTCGAACCGTCGGGCCAGGCCATGGTGGAAGGCAATCGCAGCCTGATCAGTCAGGCGCTCGCCAATTTGATCGACAACGCCATCAAATATGCCATGCCCGGCGGGCACATCACGATTGCCGTTTCGGAGACGCCCTTTGGCGTCGATTTGATGGTGGCCGATGACGGGCCGGGCATTCCCGAGGCGGATCGCGCGCGCGTCGTGGACCGCTTCGTGCGGCTGGAAGCCAGTCGCAATTCGCCCGGCACCGGATTGGGCCTCAGCCTCGTTGCTGCGGTCGTGCGCCTGCACGAAGCGCATCTCAGTCTTGCCGACAATAGGCCGGGGCTGAAGGCAACGATTTCATTCCCGCGCGCACCGCAGGGACGCGCGCGCACCGAGTCTCGCGAAATGCTTGGCGCAAGCTGAGACACTTCTTGCCCGTTTGCGTTATAATGCGGGCATGACGGCGTTCACATTTTCTCTCGCTTCGCTGCCGCGCCCGTTCGATCCGGCGCGGGCGGCGCGCAGCTTCGAGCGTTTGACGGCGGCGGGCTATCGCCCGGACGGCGACGCGCGTGCGCTCTTGGAAGCCGCGTTCGGCAACAGCGCGTTTCTCTGCCGTCTGGCACTGCGCGAGCCAGGTGCACTGGCGCAATTTTTCGCCGAAGGCCCCGGGTCGCTTCTCGATCAGGCTAGCGCCCAATGCTTTGCCGCCGCAGACATCGAGAAAGAATCCGCGGTCATGACCGCGCTTCGCCAAGCCAAGCGCCGCGCCGCGCTGGCCATCGCGCTGGCCGATATCGCGGGCGCTTGGACGCTCGAAGAGGTGACGGGCGCGCTCACCAGTTTCGCCGATGCCGCCGTCAAGGGCGCGCTGCGCTTTGCCTTGAAAGACGCCGCGCGCGGCACGGCATTTGCCGACAAGGACGCGGCGGCGCTTGAAGAGACCACCGGGCTTGTCGTTCTCGCAATGGGCAAATACGGCGCCTTCGAGCTGAATTACTCCAGCGACATCGACATCGTCGTCTATTACGACGCCGCCGTCTTTCCGTTTCGCAAGCGTTCCGATCCGCGCGGCGCGGCCGTCGATATCGTCAAGCGCGTGGTCAAACTGATCGGCGAAGTCACCTCCGACGGCTATGTCTTTCGCGTCGATCTTCGCCTTCGCCCCGACGCGGGCGCCACCCAGATCGCCATCTCCACCGAGGCGGCAGAGGCCTATTACGAAGAGATGGGGCAGAACTGGGAACGCGCCGCGATGATCAAAGCGCGCGCTTGCGCTGGCGATCCTGCCGCCGGCGCGCGCTTCCTCAAAGCCATGGAGCCTTTCGTATGGCGGCGCAATCTCGACTTCGCCGCCATCGAGGACATCCATTCCATCAAGCGGCAGATCCACGCCCATGGCGGGCACAGCGAGATCGCGGTTGCCGGCCACAACATCAAGCTGGGGCGCGGCGGCATTCGCGAGATCGAATTCTTCGTGCAGACCCAGCAGCTCATTCTCGGCGGGCGCGAGTTCGCCCTTCGCGAACCGGCAACGCTCAAAGCCTTGGAGGCGCTGCGCGCGCGCGGCGATGTCGAGCGCCGATGCGGCGCAGGCGCTCGGCCATGCCTATCGTTTCCTGCGCATGCTGGAGCATCGCTTGCAGATGATGGAGGACGAACAGACCCATAGCGTCCCCAAATCGGCGGAGGGCGTGGCGCATACCGCTTGCTTCATGTGTTTTGCCGACGCCAAGGCGTTCGGCGCGGCTCTGACGCGCGAGCTTCAAACCGTGCAGGACCATTATACACGCCTGTTCGAGCGCGCGGCTCCACTGGCGGGAACGGGCGGCAATCTCGTTTTCACCGGCGTCGAAGACGATCCCGAAACGCTCGAAACGCTGCGGCGCATGGGTTACCGCGATCCGGTTCACGTCTCTGGCGCCATTCGCGGCTGGCATCACGGCCATGTGCGCGCCACGCGCAGCGCGCGCGCCCGCGAGCTTCTGACCAAACTGGTGCCCGCCTTACTCGGCGCACTGGCCTCTACCGCCGATCCCGATGTGGCCTTTGCCCAATTTGATCGCTTTTTGACCAATCTGCCGGCGGGCGTGGCGTTATTCTCGCTCCTGCTGGCGCACGCCGAACTCTTGCGCTTGATTGCCGAGATCATGGGCTCGGCGCCACGGCTCGCGGATCATTTGGCTCGCGCGCCTGCCACGCTCGACGCCTTGCTCGACAGCGATTTCCTCAGCGAGCGGCCGAGCCGCTCAGCACTCGACCGCGCGCTGCAAAGCCAGCTGGCGCGCGCGGGTAGTTATGAGCGCGTGCTCGATGCGGTACGCCGCTTTGTGAAGGAGCAGGGTTTTCGCGTCGGCGTGCAGGTGATCGAAGGGGCCGCCAAAGCGGATGCGGCTGGCCCCGCCTTCACCTCCATCGCCGAATCCGTGATCGTGCAAATCCTGCCCCATGTGATGGCGGCGCTGGGCGAAAGCGCCGGGCAAATTCGCGGCGGCGCGTTCTGCGTCATCGCGATGGGCAAGCTCGGCGGGCGCGAGATGACGGCGGGCAGCGACCTCGATCTCGTCTTCGTCTATGACGCGCCGCCATCAAGCGAACAATCCGATGGCCATCGCCCCTTGCCGCTGACGGTCTATTACGCGCGGCTGGCGCAGCGCCTGATCGCCGCACTGACCGCGATGACGGCGGAAGGCGGGCTCTACGACGTCGATATGCGCCTGCGCCCGACCGGCAGCAAAGGCCCGGCGGCGGTGAGCCTGCAATCCTTTTCGCAATATCATGAAGCGGAGGCCTGGACTTGGGAACGCCTGGCGCTGACGCGCGCGCGCGTTATCGCGGGTCCTAGCGATCTTGCGGGTAAGCTTGACGGCATCATCCGCAAAACTCTGTCGCGGCCCTCGGACTGGGCGGTGCTGTCGCGCGATGCGCGCGAGATGCGCGAGAAGATCGCCGCGCAATATCCCGGCAAAAATCCCTGGGATCTGAAGTACACGCCCGGCGGGCTGATCGACATCGAATTTATCGCCCAAACCTTGCAGCTGAGCCATGCGCACGAAAACCCTGCCGTGCTGTCGACCAATACGATCGATGCGCTGAAGCGTCTGGCCACGGCGGGCGCGCTCAACGAAGGCGACGCCGATGCGCTGATTGCCGCAGCCCGCCTGGAGCATGCCTTGACGCAGGCGTTGCGCATCGCGCTGGACGGAACGCTGGACGCGGACGGCGCGACCCCCGGGCTCAAGGCGCTCTTGGCGCGCGCCGGCGAAGTCGCCGATTTCGGCAATCTGCAGAAGCTGCTGACCGACCTTCAAACCCGATCAAGGCGGATCTTCGAGCATGTTTTGCAGGGTTAGGCGCATTTTTGGGCCGGGCCCGTGTCAAAGTGCGGCTGCGGCCGACGGCCGACGCAGCCCAGCGGGCGCGGCAAGCTGCGGCCCATCGCAGCCCTGTTTGCCTAACCTATAGAACCTGCTTGAATATCCCCCGGGGCTGGGCGATAACCCGCCCCCAACTTGGATCGCGGGCGTAGCTCAGGGGTAGAGCATAACCTTGCCAAGGTTAGGGTCGGGCGTTCGATTCGCCTCGCCCGCTCCAAGTTTCTTAAATGATTAGGCCCGCTGCGGATTCGCTATCGCGCGAAGCAGCGCCCAATTTGTCGCTGCCGATGCGGCGCGATTGATGGCGCCGCCTAAAGCGACGACAAAAAGATACAAGTTCCGGCCTGACTCTGACCGACTACAAACATAAACTGTGGGACTGTTCCGGGACGCAGTATGGCTTTCGCTGGCTGACGCCGTTGCTTGTTCCCTCATAGGTGCCCCTTGAAACCCTCCGTCTTCTTGATTGTTTTATTTGTGGCAGCGGCGTCCGTCGCCGCAAGAGCGGAAACGTATATCGGCTTCGACACAAGCGTTGACGAGTTCGCGTGGCAAAGTAATCCAATCGCGGCCAACTACCCACAGGAAGTTTATGGCGTTGCTCTGCATATGGGCGAACGTTTTTCGCCGAATTTTGGTGCCGAAGTCGGCTACAGCACGTCCTTTGGTGATCTCGACGACAACCATACAAATCAAGTTGCCGAGGATTTGAGCTATCGCCTTACCATTCGGGAACTTCAGTTTGACGGTTATGCCTATCTGCCGCTCGGCCCCGCCGGATGGGCTCAGCCCTTCTTAACGCTTGGCGGGGCGTATGCTGAAGCCAATGCGCGCGAGCGGATTGCGACCCCGGCGGCCAGCGGCTCTGCCTCCAATGCGATGACGAATACCTATTCTCCGTTTTTCCATCAGTCGGAGATCGATTGGCGCGCCGGCTTCGGCATGGCGTTTCGGATTTCTTCGGATTTTTCGACGCACTTCACGGCGCGCTATCAGCCATACTCGTTCGGCTCCAAGATGTCTGGTAGCACGACCGTCGGCATTGGCTTCGACGCTGCGCTTTGAGAGGCCCGATAGCGCGATCTGCCCGGCGGTAGAAGGCCGCTCTTGCTTGGCGCGTATGCCGTGCGCGAGGCCGACCGGACGATAGCCATTCCTGCACTCGTCTTGTATTCTGGTCGGCAGGAAAACCTCGTTGGCCGGTCCGAGCGTTGATGCGGGCCCGGTGGGAGAAAGGCTGATGTCGGCCATGTCGAGCAAGCGCGCGCAGCTGGGGCCGTTCGTGAAGGTGGCGCGCCCCGAGATGATCGAGGCGATCGCGCTGGCCGGATTCGATTTCGCGGTCGTCGACATGGAACATGTGCCCACCGGCCCAGGCGATCTCTATCCCTTGGTGCTGGCCGCCGAGCGGCGCGATCTGGAATTGATCGTGCGCATTCCCGCGCGCGAGGAAGCCTATTTCAAATGGTGCCTCGACCTTGGCGTGCGCAACATCCAGGTGCCGTTCGTCGAGAGCGCCGAGGATGTCGCCTATTGCGTGCGCAATTCCTATTTCGCGCCGCTTGGCATGCGCGGGATGTGCCGCTTTGTGCGCGCCGCCGAATTTTCCGCCAAGCCCAAAGATGTTTACATGGCCGAGGCGAATGAAGCGACGCGTCTCATCCTTCAGGTGGAAGGCCGGCGCGGCGTCGGCAACCTGCCCGAAATTCTGGATGCCGCGCCCAAGGGCAGCATCCTGTTCATCGGTCCGTACGATCTTTCCCAATCGCTCGGCAAGCCGGGCCAGATCTGGGATAAGGATGTGGTCGGCGAGATTGAATCCATCGTCGCGGCCGCGACAGCCAAGGGTTTGGGCGTCGGCATATTCACCGATACGCCCGAGGGGATTGGCTTTTGGGCCGAACGCGGCGTCGATCTGATCGAATATGCGACCGATCTGAACATTTTCATGATGGGTGCGGCCTGGTTGCGCGAGAAGGCCAAGCTTTAAGCATAAAGATGCAGTCGCGGCCGTCAGCTGGATATTGCGCGACGCGACGCCGCGTCGAATATTCGCGCGAACGCAGCGCATTTCCTTTAAGACAAAGGCCGTTTTCGAGGTTGCCCAATTGGCGATGATTCACTGGTTTCACGCGCTCAAGCCCTATGAGCGCCATTTGTCGGCCGCGGCCTTGGCGGGCGGCTTTGGTTTCGACTATGCGTCCTATGGCCGTCTCGATCACCCCGTGACGCAAACCTTGCTGCTCGTCTACATGACGGTGGCCGCCAGTTCGATCGCGCTGCTGCATTTCTTGCAGACCCGCGACGATAGCGACGGTATTGGGAAGAAATTGCGCGGCTGGTTGCCCGCCGTGACGCAATTTGCCTTTGGCAGTCTGTGGAGCGCGTTTTTGGTATTCTACGCCAGAAGCGGCGTGTTCGCGGCGTCATGGCCGTTTTTCCTAATCCTTGGCGGCACGTTCGTCGGCAATGAAGTGTTCCGCGTCTATCATTCGCGGTTGATCTTTACCTCGGTGCTGCTGTTCTTCGCGCTGCTCTCCTATGCGATCTTCATGGTGCCGGTGTTCACACACACTATCGGTGTGGCGACGTTTCTTCTCAGCGGCGTGGTGGCGGCGGCGTTGTTCGTATTGTTCGTCCAATTTCTGAACTGGATCAGCGCAAGCAAGCTCGGCAAGATCAAATGGCAGATCGCGCTCGGCGCGGTTTTGGTGTTTTGCGCGGTCAATGGGCTCTATTTCCTCAACGTGCTGCCGCCTCTGCCATTGGCGCTGCAAGAGGCGGGTGTGTTCCATTCCATCAAGCGGCTTGGCCCCGTCTATTACGCGATGGGCGAAGAGCAGTCCTGGACGACCTATCTCGGCCTTCCGGCGGTGATGCATGTCGAGAACGGCGAGCCGGTTTTTGTTTTCAGCGCCGTGTTCGCGCCGATCAAGCTGTCGACCCGCGTGGCGCATAGCTGGCAGCGCTATGACGACACCAAGCGCCGATGGGTCGTCAAGCAGACCGTGTCGTTTTCCATCACCGGCGGGCGCGACCATGGTTATCGCGGCTACACCAAGAAAACCAACCCGCAGCCAGGCCTATGGCGCGTCGATATCGACACGGTTGACGGCCGGTTGATCGGGCGCACCGAATTCACGGTGGTCGCGGGGCA
Source organism: uncultured Alphaproteobacteria bacterium (assembly GCA_963849895.1). Lineage (GTDB taxonomy): Bacteria > Pseudomonadota > Alphaproteobacteria > Micropepsales > Micropepsaceae > Rhizomicrobium. The sequence continues at coordinate 14,804 of CAWKIU010000017.1, read as the reverse complement.
TGCACCGATCGCCCATGTGACCACCATCATGGACTAACAAATCTATCCGGCGCTTGTAACCGGCTTGTATCCTGGCGCGTATTACCCATATCGCTTCTAGCGGAGGTAATTATGAACGCCCCGACACGCCGCGCTTTTCTGGCCTCGGCCTCGCTAACCACACTGGGTGTGTGGGTAATGCGCGCGCGCGCGGGCGCGCCGCCAGACGTCGTGATCGCGAATTTCGCATCGTCCGGCAAACTTCTGGGAAGCGCCAAAGTCGCCAAAATCGTCAAGACCGATGCCGAGTGGAAGGCGCTTCTGTCGCCCGAGCAATATGACGTGACCCGCCGTGCCGGCACCGAAGCGTCGTTCACCGGCGCCACCTGGAACAACCATGCCGACGGTCTTTACCGCTGCATCTGCTGTGCGACGGCGCTGTTCGATTCCAGAACGAAATTCGAATCCGGCACGGGCTGGCCGAGCTTCTGGAAGCCGATCGCCAGGAGCAATGTTGTGGAGACGCGCGACGCCAGCCTCTTTATGGAACGCACCGCCGTATCTTGCGCGCGCTGCGACGCGCATCTGGGTCATGTCTTCGACGACGGACCGCCGCCCACCGGTCTTCGCTATTGCATGAACTCCGCCGCGCTCAATTTCGTTCCGCGCGCTTCGGCTTGAAGGAGGAAACAATGACCAGGATCACCAAATCGCTTGCCGCTGCTGCGCTGCTGGTTCTTTGCGGGGGCGCAGCCTGCGCCAACGAAACCATGACGGCGTTGCCCGCGCCGGCGCTCGACAACGAACCGCTTCAGGCCAGCGAAACCGCCGTTCTGGCGGGTGGCTGCTTTTGGGGTGTGCAGGGCGTCTTTCAGCATGTGAAGGGCGTTAAGCAGGTGCTCGCCGGCTATGCGGGCGGCAATCGCAATGAAGCCCAATATGAATTGGTCGGCACGGGCATGACCGGCAACGCGGAATCAGTGCAGATCGTTTTCGATCCGAAGATCGTCTCTTACGGGCAGATCCTGCGTGTCTATTTTTCGGTGATGGATCCCACGACTTTGAACTATCAAGGGCCGGACGAAGGCACGCAGTACCGCTCCGAGATTTTTTATGCCAATGCCGACCAGCAGCGCATTGCGGCGGCCTATATCGCGCAATTGAATAAGGTGCATGTCTTCGCGGCGCCTATCGTCACGCAGCTTGGCGCGCTGAAGGGATTTGCGCGGGCCGAGGCCTATCATCAGGATTACCTGATCCTGCACCCAAGCCAGCCCTATATCGTGATCAACGATCAGCCCAAGATCGCCACGCTGCAGCGGCTCTATCCGCAACTCTATGCGTCCCAGCCTGTCCGGGTGGCGCAAAACGGCGGCTGAGTTCTACTCAAACCAGCTGTGCCCATTGCGTTCGATCAAGGCAAAGGCGCCGGACGGACCCCAGGTGCCTGCGGCGTAAGGGGCGGGCTTCATATCGTGGTCTTTCCATCCCTCGATGATGGCGTCGATCCATTTCCACGCTTCTTCCACTTCTTCGCGGCAGACGAACAGGATCGACTTGCCGCTGATCGCCTCGAGCAGCAGCCGTTCATAGGCGATGCGCCGCCGCTGCCGCTTGAAAGCGTCGCTGAGGCTGAGGTCCAGCGGCAGGGGTTTCAGCTTCATGCCGCCGCGGTCCAGGCTCGGCGTCTTGTTCATCAGCAGCATGGAGATGTCTTCTTCCGGCTGCAGATGCATGACAAGCCGGTTGGCAATCAGATCGCTGTGCGAAAAAATCGAATGGGGCACCGGGCGGAACTGCACCACGATCTGGGTAGAGCGCACCGCCATGCGCTTGCCCGTGCGCAGATAAAACGGCACGCCCGCCCAGCGCCAATTGTCGATATGGGCGGCGATGGCGACGAAGGTTTCGGTGTCGCTTTTTGCGCCGCCGGTTTCCTCGGTATAGCCGGGAACCGGGCCGTCGTCGGAAAAGCCTTTGCGGTATTGGCCGCGCACAGTCTGGCGCTCGACCTCGTCGCTTGAGATGGGACGCAAGGACCGCAGCACCTTGACCTTTTCGGCGCGCACCGAATCTTGTTCGAGATTGGCAGGCGGTTCCATCGCCACCAGGCAAAGAAGCTGGAGGAGGTGGTTCTGCGCGATGTCGCGCAGCGCGCCATAGGAATCGTAATAGGACCAGCGCCGCTCCACGCCGATGGTTTCGGCGACCGTGATCTGAACGTGCTCGATGGAATCCTTGTTCCACAAGGGCTCAAACATCACATTGGCGAAGCGCAGCGCGATCAGGTTCTGCACCGTCTCCTTGCCGAGATAATGGTCGACGCGCAAAATGCGGTCTTCGCTGAAGGCCTCGCCCAGCGCGGCTTCGATCTTGCGGAACGACGCCAAATCGTGGCCGATCGGCTTTTCGACGGCGATGCGCGCATTGTCATGGGCCAGGCCCGCCGCTTTCAGGCGCAGCGCGATATCGCCGAAAAAATTGGGCGAGGTGGAGAGGTAATAAATGCATTCGTCGATGCCCTTGAGCATCTCGCTCAGCCAGCCATAGGCCTTGTCGTCATCGAAGCCGCCGGAGCAATAGCGCAGGCGCTTGGCAAAGAGCGTCCAGGCATCCGCCGAGAAATCCTTGCCCGCCCGTTCCTGGACGGCGCTGCGGGTATGGGCGATGAAATCCTCAAGGCTGAGCTGGGAATGGGCAAAGCCCACCACAATCATGCCGTCCGGCAAATGCCCTTCCGAATCCAGGAAATACAGCGAAGGCATCAGCATTTTCTGCGCCAAATCGCCCGTTGCACCGAAAATTACGACCGCTTTTTTGTCCGCCATCCACCTAACCTATTGCGTCCATACAGCCGGCGAAATACCGACCGCACAATTCTGGAACACAAACTAGGCCAAACTACGCCGACAAAAAAAGGGCCCGCACGCGAAAGGCGCGCGGACCCCCATTTTGGCCTGTTTGGGCGCTAGGTGAGTTTGGCCGGCGCCAGACGCGGGGTCAAAATGTGAATGATCAGCACCGCCAGGAAGTAAATCAGCCCGGCGACGAAGAACACGGCCCCGTAGCCGCCCAGGCCCTTCAGCGCCTCGGCGACCCCCATGGTCATGATGATGCCGCCAACGGCCCCTGCCGTGCCGCCAATGCCGGTGACCGAGCCGACCGCCGCCTTGGGGAAGGTGTCCGACGGAATGGTGTAGAGATTTGCCGAGAACGCCTGATGGGCCGCCGCCGCGATCCCGATCACGAATGTCACCAGCCACAAATTGTGGATGAAGATCACCGCGAAGCCGACCGGCAGCACGCACGCGGCGCAAAGCAGCATGGTGATCTTGCGCGACATGTTGACGGAGAATCCCGCCTTAATCATCGCCGAGGACATCCAACCGCCCGCGACCGAGCCGAAATCGGAGATCACATAGATCACGATGACGGGGGCTGCGACGCCCGCGATATTGCCGACTTGGCTTTTGTAGGTTTCCAGGAAATAGCCCGGCAGCCAGAACAGATAGAAGAACCACACAGGGTCGGTCAGCAGCTTGCCGATCGCGAAGGCCCAGGTTTCCTTGATCCGCATCACCTTAAACCAGGAGAGCTGCTTCATAGGCTCCGGCTTGTCGCTTTCGATATACGCGAGCTCGGCTTTCGAGAGGTTCTTCTCCTCGGACGGCTTGTGATAAATCGCGATCCACAATGTCAGCCAGACGACGCTGAGCGCGCCGGTGGCGACGAAGGCCCATTGCCAGCCGAAATTCAACATCACGACCGGAACGATCAGCGGCGTAATGATCGCGCCGACATTGGAGCCGGCATTGAAGATACCATTGGCAAGCGCGCGTTCACGCTGCGGGAACCATTCGGCGACCGATTTCAAGGCCGCCGGGAAATTGCCCGATTGACCCAGGCCCAGCAACGCCTGCGTAATCATGAAGCTCGTGAGCATGAGGGCCGGCGGCAGAAAGCCCAGCGTGGCGCAGGCCAGATGCGCAACGGTCCAGATCACGACCGCGATGGAGTAGCCCATTTTCGCGCCGATCTTGTCGATCAGCCGGCCGAACAGCACATAGCCGACGGCATAGGCAATCATGAACCATTGCACGATATGGGCGTAATCGGCCTGGGTCCAGCCATACTCGGCCGATAGCGCCGGCTTCAGGAAGCCGATGGTCTGCCGGTCGACATAGTTAAGGCCCGTGGCGGCAAACAAAAGCGCGCATATGATCCAGCGATATCGGCCGACACGCGATGTGACGGCGGCCATCGCCGATTTGGGCGAAGCTACGCCGGGTCCGCCATTGGTCTGGGACATTGTGCACTCCCTGTACTGGGCGACTATTGATGAGCCGCTCCATGCTTCAGTGACATTGCCAGACGAGGCCTTGCCGCGTCCGACCTATCCTGTTGTCGCGTCGTGCGCCGTGCGCATATGAGCCGAACACAGGATCGTGCCGATCCCTTTGAACTCCATGCGGGCGCTCTGTCCAGCTTTGATGTCGTGGATGCCCGTCGCGGCGCCCGTCGAAATCAGCATGCCCTTCTTCAAGGGACGTCCCCTTGCGGCGCACAGTTCGGCGACGAAACTCAGCGATGCCAGCGGCCCGCCGGTGAGATTGGCGGCGCTGCCTTGGCCGACGCTGACGCCGTCGATGAAGGTTTCGGCGACGAGATCGGATAAGGGGCGGGTGCGCCAGTCGGCAACTTCCGGTCCCAGGATCAGGCCAGCATTATTTCCGAAATCGGAAACGACGACGGTGGGCCCCAGCACGTTGATCGTGGCCAGCGGACTGCCTGCCATTTCGACGCCGACATGCATGCGGCCCGCAAGCTCGGCCGTCTCGCTCATCGACCAGCGCATCTGGCCGACGGGCGCATCCTTGGCGACCTCGAAAATATATTCCGCTTCGACCGCGGCGAACCCGCCGTCGAAAACGCCGAAGGTGTCGGTTACGCCCGGCTTGGCGATCTGCACGGCCTTGCGAAAGACGGGACCGGCCAGGCGCATCTGGCCGAGTTTCTGCTCAAAGGCGGGTGGAATGCGCCCGATCTTCCAGCCGGCGATCTCGTCGCGCCATAAGGCGATGGCGGCATCCTGGCATTCGTAGGCGCTCGCCAGATCTGGGGGGATGGGCCCTGGGTATTCCAGCAGGGCCGTCGCATTCATGCGCGCTGCCGTAAACCGCTGCGCGATTCTGTTTGCCGAAGCAAAACCCATCGTCTCGACCGCTTTCATGGACAAACCCTTATTTCCCCGCTGACGCCTCTTCCAAGGCGCGGGCTTTGTGTCTAAAGGAAACCGGTGTCATTTTCAATCGACCGGAAATGGCATACCGGGCGGGCTAGAGCGTCATACTTCCTTGGGGCATTTCATAGGTAAACGTGAAAAAAATGCAGGAGGAAAAGACCTTGCGCAAATTTATTCGGTTCCTGACTGTGACTTTAAGCGCCGCACTGCTGGCCGTTCCGGCCGGTGCTGCGGCGACAAAGCACGCAAAAGCCGCGCCGGCAGCCGCTGCGACGCAGCCGCTATTGGCCTTTCCCGGCGCCATGGGCTGGGCGGCCACCACGCCTGGCGGGCGCGGCGGTCAGATCATCAAAGTGACGACGCTGGCCGCCGATGGCCCCGGCTCGCTGCTTGTGGCGCTGCGGACCAAGGGCCCGCGCATCGTCGTGTTCGAGGTCGGCGGCGTGATCGATCTGGGCCAGCGCGAAATCCATGTGACCGAGCCGTTCCTGACCGTCGCCGGCCAGACCGCGCCGTCGCCTGGCATCACGCTCATCCGCGGCGGCCTGCAGGTCGGCGCGCACGACGTCGTCATCCAAAACCTGCGCGTGCGGGTGGGGGAAGCGGGCGCGCCGAAGAAGAGCGGCTGGGAAAGCGACGGCATGTCCACCGACAGCGACGCCCATGAGGTGATCTTCGATCACAATTCCGTGACCTGGGCGACGGACGAAAACATGTCGATGTCCGGCAAACGATTCGACGGCAACGACCCGGACAAATGGCGCGCCGACACCTCGCACCGCGTCACCTTCTCCAACAACATCATCGCGGAAGGTTTGTCGTTCGCGACGCACTACAAGATCGAGCATTCCAAGGGCTCGCTGATCCACGACAACGCTTCGGACATTCTCTTGGCCGATAATCTCTACGCCCATAATTTCGAGCGCAATCCATTGCTCAAAGGCGGCACGCGCGCCGTCATCATTAACGACCTGATCTTCGACCCGGGCCAGCGCGCCATCCACTACAATCTGATGGCCGAAGAATGGGGCGATCATCCCTGGCAGTTGGGCAAGCTCTCCGTCGTGGGCACGGTGATGCGCGCGGGCGAATCGACCCTGCCGCATATCGCGCTTGTCGAAATCGGGGGCTATGGCGATTTGGATTACTACGGCAAAGACAATGTCGCGGTGAACCAGATCGGCGAGCCGTTGCCGATGTTCGGCCGCTATACCACCTCGCCCGCCAAGATCGTCATGCAGAAGACCCCGCCGATCTGGCCGCCGAATGTGACCGTGTTGCCGTCCTCGGCCGTGCAGCAACATGTGCTGCACAATGCGGGCGCGCGCATTTGGGATCGCGACTATGACGATGTGCGCCTGATCGCCGATGTCGCGGAAGGCCGCGGCTATATCATCAACAGTCAGGACGACATCCACGGCTATCCCGTGCAGAAGCCGACCACCCGGCCGTTCAATCCCGACGATTGGAATTTGATCGACATGACGCCCAAATCGCCCACCGCGCTCGACGCAAGCGACAAGGCGCACGGCACCTGAACAAGAAACTTCTGTGACAAAAAGGGGCGTGAGCCGGTCTCACGCCCCTTTTTCTTTTGCGCTAGAGTGCGCGCCTTCGCGGGGGATGGCGCACATGGAATACCAACCTTTCGTCCTTTTCGGGCGATCGCACCTGATCGTGCTGGCGCTCACGGTCATCGTTCCGGTGATCCTCGCCGTCGCGGTGCGCGCCACGGCGAGCCGCGCCCTCGCGCGCGCGATTTGCTGGATCTTCGCCGCCGCCATCACCGGCATCTGGCTGGTCTGGTATGTCGTCTTTTATCGCAGCGGCTGGCTCGACCTCGGCAACGCCTTGCCGATGGATTTGTGCAGTTGGGCCGCCATTGCCACAGTCGTCACGCTGGTCCGCCCCAGCCAGAAGCATTACGAGCTTGCCTATTTCTGGGCCTTAGCGGGCACGCTTCAGGGATTGCTGAGACCGGGCATCCCTTATGATTTTCCCGAATTCCGCTTCATCGATTTCACCATCTTCCATGGCGGCATTATCGCGGCGGTGCTGTTTTTGACTCTCGGCTTGAAGATGCGCCCTTACCCGGCCTCCATCCCGCGCGTCATCGGCTGGTCGCTCGTCTATATGGCGGCGGCGGGCGTCGTCGATTGGGCGCTGGGCGTCGACTACGGATTTTTGCGCGCCAAGCCGATCTATCACAGCCTGTTCGATCTGATGCCGGCTTGGCCGTGGTACATCCCGGTGCTGGTGGGCTTGGGCGTGCTGTCGGTGCTGATTTATTATTCGCCGTTCTTCGTCATCGATCGGATCAGGGCGACCCGCAAATAAAAAAGGCCGGCGGCGAAGCCCCCGACCTTTTTCAAAACTCGTTGATGCGCCGCTTAGATGATGCCCACGACGACCGCACCCAGAAACAAAAAGACGACAGCAATGGTCATAAACTGGAGTTCACGCGCCATAGCCTCCTCCTGATCCCAGTACGGGCGGAGTCTTGTCCGCGGCCCGGGCCGCGTCAAGCCCGAACGCCGCTATGTCATAAATTTCGCTGTTGTTACAATTAGTTATGTTGATGGGGCCGCTACCAGGGGCAGTCCGAGATACGCAACTTCCTTGCGCAAGCTGCCCACGGGGTCGCGCTCGGCACCTGCCGCGATTCAGCACTGTGCGAAACGCGATTGCGCCGGGTGCCTCCGGCGTCCTATTTCCAACAGGATTGTTTTGAAACATTGGGTCGATGTCGGTTTGGGGAAAATTCGGTGGCGCGGCGGCGGGCCTTTTGGTGGCCGGGCCGGTGGGCGCCGTCGTGGGTGCACTGGCGGGCCATTTCCTGATCGACCGCGACAGCGGCGACGGCGATCCCGGTGTTGTCTTCACCATCGCGGTCATCGCACTCTCCGCCAAGATGGCAAAGGCCGACGGCGTCGTCACCGCTGATGAGATCGAGGCCTTCGACCGCATCTTCCGCGTGCCGCCGCAAGAGAAGGCGAATGTGCGCCGCTTCTTCGATCTGGCGCGGGGCGACAGCGCCGGCTTTGAGATTTATGCCGGGCAGATCGCGCGCATCTTTGTCGGCAAGCCCGCCGTGCTGGAAGATATCCTCGACGGGCTGTTCGAAATCGCCAAGGCCGACGGCGTGCTGCATCCCGGCGAAAGCGCGTTTCTCGAGCGGGTCGCCGACATCTTCGGCTTTGCGCCCGATCAGTTTCGCCGCATCCGCGCCTCGCATTTTCTGCCCGACGCGGCCGATCCCTATGTTGTGTTGGGCGTTTCCTATGAGGCGAGCGACGACGAGATCAAGCGCACCTATCGCATGCTGGTGCGCGAGAACCATCCCGACAGCCTGATCGCGCGCGGCGTGCCCGAGGATTTCATCAAACTCGCCACCGACAAGCTGGCCGCCATCAACGGCGCCTACGAAAAAATCCAGGCAGAGCGAGCGCGCTGAGGGCGTTCTGCACCGGCCACCCCTCCAAAATCCGCCGTTCGCCGCCATATTGGGGGATGGATGATGCTTATTTGATGATACGCCTTGACATTTGATGATATATTGATGATATTACACTCAGTAGAAAGTGTTTAGTCCCAAAGGAGGTTTCCATGGGCAAGCTTGGAGTAGGTGTCGGCGAGGATTTTCCCGTCGATGAAGGTGCGCAGGCGGGCAGCGAGTCCGACGGCCATTGCGGCGGCGGCGACCGTCGCGAGGCGTTCCATCAATGGCGCGAGCAAAAGCGCCAATGCCGCCATCAAATGCGTGCGGAGTGGCAAGCGCGCCGGCAGGCGATGCGGGCGCGGTTTCGCGATGAATTCGGCGCGAACGGCGACGAACGGTCGGAACATTTGCGCCATCACGCGCAGCATCTGGTGCTTGGTGCGCTGGCAGTGATCGGGCTTGCAGCCCTTTTCGGCCATCGCCACCACGATCATTGAAATGGAGAATCCCAATATGCATGGACATCATCATCGCGGGCGCTTTCGCGGCATGACCGCCGAGGCGATGCGCGCCGCCGCCGACGCCATGGAAGCGGGCGGCGAGGAAGGCGCGGGTCGCGCTACAACGCGGGTACAGCTTGAAATGCCGCCCCAGGCGATGGACCGGCTGCAGCGTCTGAAGGACCGCACCGAAGCCGCGTCTTATGCCGAAGTCATCCGCAATGCGCTGCGCCTGTTCGAGGCGCTGGTCGACGAGCACGAAAAGGGCGCGGAATTCTCGCTGAAGCGTGCCGACGGCGAGACGATCGCGTATAAGATTTTCCTGTAACGCAAGATCGCTCCCACATGGCCCTGCGCGTCATCGACCGCCCTTCGCCGAACCACGATGCGCGTCCCGTGGGCGCCGTTATCGACATGCTGGTGCTGCATTACACCGGCATGAAGACGGCGGAGGAGGCGCTGGCGCGGCTGTGCGATCCGGCGGCGAAAGTCTCGGCCCATTACACCATCGACCGCGAGGGCCACATCTTTGCCCATGTAGCGGAGGAGCGCCGCGCCTGGCACGCCGGCGTCTCCTTCTGGGCGGGGGAGGCGAACGTCAACGCCCGCTCCATCGGCATCGAACTGGTCAATCCCGGTCACGAATTCGGCTATATTCCGTTTACGGATCATCAAATCGCCGCGCTGATCGATCTCGCAGACGGCATTCTGGCGCGACATTCCATTCCGGCACGCCGCGTCCTCGGCCATAGCGACGTCGCCCCCGCGCGCAAGACAGATCCGGGCGAGTTGTTCCCCTGGAAACACCTTGCCGAATTCGGCGTCGGCGTGTGGGCGTCCCCTCTCCCCCAAGGGGGGAGAGGGCAGGGTGAGGGGGATTTCGCCGCCGCTCTCGCCCGCTTCGGCTATGGCGTGTCGCCCGCCATAGACGTTCCACTCGACGCCGTTATCACCGCATTTCAGCGCCATTTCCGCCCGTCATGCATCGACGGCGTAGCGGATGACGAATGCCGCGCGATCCTCGCCGCGTTGCTCGCGGGCCCGGAATAACGTAGGTCTATGGCGCGTCAGATGGCCGGATGGCCGCGGGGCTTCGCAAGAAGCGTCGAGGAAAGTCCGGGCTCCACGGAAACACGGTGACGGATAACATCCGCCGGGGGCAACCCCAGGGAAAGCGCCACAGAAATGACACCGCCTACCGGCCTAAAGCCGCGGCAAGGTTGAAATGGTGCGGTAAGAGCGCACCGCGTCCTTGGCAACAAGGGTGGCAAGGCAAGCCCCACCGGGAGCAAGACCAAATAGGGACGGCACGTAATCCGTTTCCGGATAGCCGTCCGGGTAGGTCGCGAGAAGCGGCAGGCAACTGCCGTTCCAGAGGAATGGCCATCTATTCCGCCATCGCTCTCACGAGCTTCGGTGGATGGACAGAACCCGGCTTACAGGCCATCTGACGCACTATAACTCGTCATTCCCGGCCAGCGAGCGTTGCACAGCGACGCGAAGCGCGAGCCGGGAACCAAGTCATGGGGGACTTTGCCACATATTCTACTCAAACGACTGGAATTGAGGTAATGCGCTTCACTAGTCTTAGCCCAAGGAGCATTACATGCCGTGGTTCAAACACACATTCAAGGATCGGGCTCTTCAAGAAAATGCCATCCAAAATCGTTTTGAAGCGATATTCATGGCGGCCGGCGGCCCGCCCTCAATGCTTCTGATCGAGCAAGCCCATCAACCCGGCGTCTCTACTCACTGGCTGCGACTGCCAGACGCCAAGTTTGTTAGCGCATTTCCCGATTTCTCTCCTGCGGAAGAGAGCGAACTTCCAAAGAAGGCAATTCTGTTGATTGGCCACAACGCTGAATTCGAAAAACTCTTTGAGTACGGCCAGGATGGTTAGGATTCGCTAATATCCGCAAATGGCGCAAGTACTCTTGATGGATCGTCGCGATGGCCCATTTCGCAAGCTCCAAATTCTGGCAAGCCTATGCAAAGCTGCCCGCACCGGCTCGGCAACTCGCCGACAAAAATTTCGCGCTGCTGAAACAGAATCCACAACATCCCTCGCTTCACTTCAAGAAGGTTGGGCGATTTTGGAGCGTTTGCATCGGACTGCATTATCGTGCGATCGCCACACAAGTGGGAGGCGATTTCCGTTGGCATTGGATCGGGCCGCATGACGAATATGATGATCGTGTTTAGACTTTACAGTTCGCGATAGCGTCCCGCGCGAAAATCCTCTTCGGATTCTTCGACCAGCTTGTCGAGTTTGCCGCTCTTGGCATCCGCCTCGATCTGGCGGTCCCATGCGTCCGCGGCAAATTCCTCGAACCAAGTGCGAAACTTGGCGAGTTTGTCGGGCGGCAATGCTGCCACAGCTTTTTCGAGTTCATCCACGGACATAGGGCGATTATAGCACGGGCCGGTTGCTCACCAATACCCTTTCATCAATTCCCCCGCCCATACGGGCTCGCGCACTTCGCCGCGTGGCAGAAAGCCTTTCATCACCGGCTTGATGTCAAGCACCGGTGTGCCGTCGATGGCGTCGAGGCCGCGCACGCGAAGGACCAAACCGTCAACGCCCAGCAGCGAGCACACCGTCACGCCGATGCGGTTGGGGCGGTCCTTGCCGCGCTGGGCGAAGATGCCGACCAGCGGCCAATCGGCGCGCCCGCGCGGATGGCGCGCGCCGTTTTCGACCGCTTGCGGCGCCGCCCGGTCGAAGTGGAACACCACTTCCACATGCGAGAACTCGCCGAGCCCCGCCAGCGCCTCTTGCCCGAACCGCGCGCCGTCCAGTTCGATGCGCGCTTCGACACTGTCCCAGCCATCGTCGATCGGCTGGGCTCTGCCGCCGCGCACGAACCCGATGGGCATCAAAACGATCTCTTGGCGCATCGCGACTCCGCTATGAAATTTGGCGGCGGATATGCCGCCATGGTTAAGGCCTCGTTTACGGTTCTTAATGTATACTTGCCACGTTTAGTATTTGTTCTCTGAATCGCTAGCCCTAGACTTGAGTCATCCATGGGTAGACTCCCAAACCCCCGTAATTCCTAGACTTTTCGTTGACTCCGCCGTTCAGCCCATGTTATCCCATAATGTCCCAGGGACCATAAGGTAGCGAACGCCGAACCCGGCCTGTTCGCGACCGAACCACCCCCGGGAATTCGGGGGGCGGTGATGTCAGTGCAGGTGCAGCCGTTCATGTCGACGGTTACCGGCACGCTCGATAGCAAAGGGCGCGTCTGCATCCCTGCGCCTTTTCGCCAGATCCTCGCGGCACAAACCACGCCCGGCCTTTACATCTGCCCATCCTTCTTCGAAGCGGCGCTCGAAGGCTTCGGCCAGACGCTGCTCGACGCCGTCCATCAGCGCCTTGCCGCGCTCGATCCCTTCTTCTCGCCGGTGCATGACGACGAGGCTTATGCCGTCTTGTCGCGCACCCAAACGCTGCCGCTCGACGAGCAAGGCCGCGTGCGCCTGCCCGACGCGATGATCGAACATGCCGGGCTGAAGGACCGCGCGCCCCAAAACCCCAAAACCCCAAAACCCCAAAACCCCAAAAAGTTATACTAAGATAATACAAAGGAAAATATATATGAGAATTTAAATAAGACTTATAAATGGGTAATTACTTAGGAAAGTGTAATTGCAATATTTTTCAGGGAGATGCAGAAAGTGAAATGCAAGTGGTAACACACATAGAAATTTATTTTTAGAATGAAAATAGAGCGTATCCATCGGTAGAAGCCACAGGCCAACGGAAAACAGCAACTGAAAAATCTAATTCCAAACAGTTTGATGTAAATTTTTTTAATTCAAATTTAGCTGGGAAAATATCAAAGAAGTCAAAATCTAAAAAAGGTAATAAAGATTCAAGCTGTTTGGAAAGGACATCAAATTCGGAGAGTTATTCAATACTTGAAAACAACTCAAAAGGTAATAAATGAGAATTAAAAAAATAGACTCTAACAAAATATTTTACACAAGAAGAAGCAAATGAGACTGTTTCAAAAAGTACGAATAAAAACAATCCAATAATAGGTCCCTTTAATGAGAATTCACCTCTCGAAGAAAGAGCGCCATACAAATACAGATCTGGGGCTGTATATACTGGGGAGTGGAAAGGAGGTTTTCGTTATGGCAATGGAGAGATAGTTTGGCCTGATGGAGCATCATATAAAGGAGAATGGAAAGACAATAGAGCACATGGAAAAGGTACATTTTTGCATGCAGATGGAGATATTTACGAAGGAGAGTGGGCTTATGACAAGGCTAACGGACAAGGGAAATATACTCATAGCAATGGGGCAACATATGAAGGAAGTTGGAAAGATGACGTTCAGCACGGAAACGGCAAAGAAATATGGGCTGATGGAGCAAAATATGAAGGTGGATATTCATATGGCAAAAAGCACGGAGTCGGCAAATATATATGGAATGATGGTTCAGAATACCAAGGAGATTGGGAAGACAATAATATATCTGGAAAAGTACTGATATCAACATTATCAAGAATAGGGAAAATATATATGGAAAGATGGGAAAACCTATGTAGGTGAATGGAAGGACAACAATATGTCGGGCTTTGGCATATACACTTGGCCTGGAGGCAGAAAATATGTGGGATTTTATGCAAACGATGAAAAGCAAGGTTACGGAATGTATTATTGGAATGATGGTCGAATATTCGAAGGATGGTGGGCACACAACAAACAATGCGGGCCAGGAAAATATATTACTCCCAATGGTAAAAATAAGCTAATGTAGTTAATAGAGCCTACAAAGTTTGGTTTATGGGAAAACGGAAAGAGGATTGTATGGTTCACTGAGGAACAAATTGAACAAGTGAGAAATGGAACATTTGATTATACTGTTAATTATGAAAATCCCAATACAAAAGCAGAGATTTCCAAAACGCTAAAATTTGATCCACCAAGCAATTTTGAGTCAAATTTGCTGTTAATTCGAACAGCTTTTCCAGAATACTGCAAAGAACTATCTTAAATTTGCGATTTTGGACAAACTAAATTAGAAACATTGTTTTGTTTAATATTGTCTTTATTGATATCTTTCTCACTAATGCTTAGTTTAATTTTGGGGTTTTGGGGTTTTGGGGTTTTGGGGACGCTTGATCGATATTCTTGCAATAAAATCAAGGAGACGCGGATTAACCGTTCCTAGGGGCTTGTCCATCACGCGTGTGAACGCGGCATGTCACCCGGCGACCCGTTCAGATCATCCCTCTGAACGAATCGCATTATCAGCCAATGTGAGGTCGGCCGAGAGGAGTGCATCGACGGCAGCCGCCCCAGGCAAGATAGTCACCGCCTCGGTTCCGGTTAAGCGTTTGACGGGAGCCGGCTTGCCACACCAGGCGAACGAGCTGCAGCCGGACCCGAGCGCTGAAGCCGTAATTCTATCCGGCGCAACGTGCACATGCGCGGGCTTCCACAAGGGATGCGCGACCAGAGATCCGATAAGGATCCCGAATTCCGGATGCTTTACTGGTTCCTGCCGAGTCCGGTTCCTCGTCGTCTTCACCTTGGATTTGGAGCATACCATGGTCATCATCGCCGTCCTGATGACGCTCTCAGTGAGCGCCTGTAGCGAATGCGCGAGGGAATCGTGGGGCGCCCGG
>CAWKIU010000016.1:0-34622 GCA_963849895.1 uncultured Alphaproteobacteria bacterium | reverse complement strand
ACCCGGCCATCCATCGAAACGAGAGACACTTTTGCCGCGCAGACGCGCGGCTACTGGATGGCCGCCTCAAGGGCGGCCATGACGAATTGGGGTATGGGATATTCTTAGATCGACCCTTCGATCCATTCCTTGATCTTCGACTTGGGCAGCGCGCCGACCTTGGTCGCGGCAACTTGGCCCTGGCTGAAGATCATCATGGTGGGAATGCCGCGCACGCCGTATTTCTGGGGCGTCGTGGGGTTTTCGTCGATATTGATCTTGGCGATCGTGACCTTGCCGCCGAGTTCCGTGGCCAGTTCCTCGAGCGCCGGGGCGATCATGCGGCAAGGCCCGCACCATTCGGCCCAGAAATCCACCAATACGGGGGTTTTGGAATTCAGGACGTCGGCCTGAAACGACGCATCGGAAACTTTGATCGGCTTCAGGCCATCGGCCTGAGGCGCTGCGTCGGAAGCTTTGATCGGCGAAGACATTCGCAATTCCTCGGTTGGCGGGGATACATATCTAGGAACGGTTCCCCCCTTGGTCAAGGCGCGTGCGGACGCGCCCCGTTTCCGCCTCCAGAAAGGCCTCGCTCAGCGCCATCAGGCTGGGCCCTTCGGTCCATACCAGCGCGCAGGCGATTTGTTTGGCCGGAAAAATCCGCGCCGCCGCCGCGCGATAGAGCGCCATCTGGGTCGCATAAATTTGCGGCATGTCTGCTTCCTGTGCAGGTTTGCCGGTCTTGAAATCCACGATCAGCACCTCGTCATCGCTGACGGCCAGCCGGTCCACGCGGCCATGGACGCGCGCGCCCGCGCCAAGCTGCGGCAAATCCGCGACGATAGAGACTTCCGCGCGGCTGCCCGGCGCGAAGGCGGCGGCAAAAGCCGGGTCTTCGATCACCGCTATCGTTTGCGCTGCCAGCCGCTCGATGTCTTCGCCTTCGATCCCGCGCGCGGTGAGGAACTTGCGCGCCAGTTCCATCCGCCGCTGCGGCGCCACATCGGGCAATCGCGCCAGCATCGCGTGGACGAGTATCCCGCGCTGTGCCGCGCCGCTGGCGCGCAATGGCGAAGCCATCGCCGGCTCGTCCATCCCCGCCGCCATCGACGGGCGAATGAGCCATGGCGTCGGGCGCTCCACCGGCGCCGGCGTCAGCGCCCAGGACGGCGCGACGAAATCCTCCACGGTCTCAACGCGCGGCGCAGCGGTTGTTTCCGTGCGATCACCATATGCCAGGATTCCGTCCGCAACCTCGATTCCCAGCGACTTCGCCGCGCGCTCCGCCAGCGTGTGCCAGGAACCGTCCTTGGTGCCGTTCTTGTTTTCGAAGCCGCAGATATACAGCCGCTCCTTGGCACGGGTGAGCGCCACATAGAATAAGCGGCGATGCTCCTTCAGCGTTTCGCGATGCGCGGCAAGCTTGGCTTGTATGACGCTTTGCGGGGCGGAGGCGTCGCGCAAGGGAAACAACACGGCATCATCCGTGTACAGAAGATGTCCCTTGGCCGCCGGATTTTCGGGCAGCGATGTGGTGTCCGGCAGGATGACGATGTCCGCCTCCAGCCCCTTGGCGCCATGTACCGTCATCACCCGCACTTCGTCGCGGCCGCGTTCCATGTCGCGTTTGACATCCGCGCCGCCGCGTTCCACCCAATGCAGAAAGCCTTCCAGCGACGGCGTGTTGGCGCTTTCATAAGCCAGCGCCAGCGAAAGAAACTCGTCGATCGCATCCGCCGTTTCCGCGCCCAGCCGCTTAAGAAGCCTGCGCCGTCCATCGCGCGCCGTCAGAACATGGGCATAGAACTCGAACGGCGGCGCATAATCCGCACCGCTCCGCGCCTCGCTCAGAAACGCATGCGCCTCCGCGAACTCAGACTGCCGCTGCGACAGCGCGCTCCACAGCGAACCCTCGCGCCCATGCGCCAGCGTAAAGAGTTCTTCCTCCGACAATCCGACCAGTGGCGAGCGCAGCAGCGCCGCCAGGTTAAGGTCGTCTTCCGGCAACAGCACAAAGCGTCCCAGCGCGATCAGGTCCATCACCGCGATCTGCTCGGTCAGCTTGATGCGATCCGCGCCCGCCACCGGCACGCCGCGCTCCTTCAGCCGGCGGATGATCTCGCTGCCGAACGGCTCGCGCCGCGGCAACAGGATCATGATGTCGCCCGGGCGGATCGCTTCGCTGTGGCCGGGCAAAACCGCGCCGCGCGTCAGCCAATCCTTGATCTTGTCGGCAATCTGGTCGGCAAGGCGCGCAATGGGGCTGTTCTCGCGCTCCAGATCGACCGGGCGAAAATCCCACGGATCGGTGTCGGGCTTATCGCTGGGCACCAGCGCCGGCCAGAATTCCACCAAACCCGCCGCCTTATCGCGCAGCGCGTTGTGCTTGATGGGAAGATCGCCGGATGTCAGCCCGTCGCGCGCCGCCGCATCGGCGAACACTTCGTCGACGAACTTCAAGATCTGCGGCGCCGACCGCCGCGAGGTTTGCAGATATTCATACGAGAACGCTTGGCCCGCGCCTTCAACCCGGCCCTCGAAGAACCGCCGCCGCACGTCGAACTGCGCCGGGTCCGCGCCCTGGAAGCTGAAGATCGATTGCTTCTCGTCGCCCACCGCGAACAGCGTGCGCGCGCCGCGCTCCACGCCTTCGCCCGCGAAGAATTCCTCCGTCAGGCTTTGCACAATGTCCCATTGCAGCGCGCTGGTGTCTTGCGCCTCGTCGATCAGAATATGGTCGATGCCTTCGTCGAGCTTGTACAGCACCCAGGCCGCGCCGCTCTTTTGCAGCAAGCGGTGGGTTCGCACGATCAGATCGTCATAGTCGAGCACGCTGCGTGCCCGTTTCTCGTCGGCATAGACCGCGCGCACCGCATCCACGATGCTCAGCGCCGCTTCGCACAGCATCGCCGCATGTGCCGCGCGCATACGATCCTCGAATGCCAAGAACCGCTCGGCTAGAGCCTCCAGCGCCGCCACAAGATCGGGCCGCGCATCCGCCAATTTCTTGGTGGCGAGTTTGGCGAACAGCACGCCCTCTTTGGTCAGCAGCGCCTCGCGCATGGCCTCAAAGCGCGCTTCGGCATTGCTGGATTGCGCGGCATTGCTCAGCGCGGCGGCGCGCTTGGCGTCGCCCGCACCGCCTTGCGCAAGCCAAGCCGCGATCTCGCCGAGCGCCGCCACATCGAGCGTCGCCACAAATTCCGCCGCAACAATCTTCGGTGTGTCGCCCGGTGCCGCGCCATGGGCCGTGCGCAGCAGGCTCGCCCATTCGTCCTTCGCCAGGAAAGCATCCAGTTTTCCCCGGTCCGCGCCCAGCGCGGCATCGAGAATTTGTTCCAATCGAAAATCGCTGAGATGCGTCACAAGATAAGCGATGGCTGCGGCGCGCGGCGTGTCGCCGCCACCGGCGCGTTCCAGCACGCGGTTGCGCGCTTCGCCGATCAGATCGCGCGCGGTACGTTCGTCGAGCACGCGAAACGCGGCGGGCACGCCCGCTTCCAGCGGAAAGCGCTTCAGCACATATTGACAGAAGGCGTGGATGGTTTGGATTTTCAGTCCGCCCGGCGTCTCCAACGCATCGGCGAACAAGCGCCGCGCCTTTCTCACACCTTCCTTGCCGCCAACCTCCGCGCCGACTTCGGCGATGTTCGCGGCCAGCGTTTCGTCCGGCAGCATCGACCATTTGCCGAGCTGGCCGAACAGCCGACCCGCCATCTCCGCCGCCGCCGCCTTGGTATAGGTGAGACACAGAATGCGTTCGGGCCGCGCGCCCGCCAGCAGCAGCCGCGTCACGCGATTGGCCAGCGTGTGCGTCTTGCCCGCGCCGGCATTCGCCGCCACCCAGGCGGAGCGATTGGGATCGGAGGCGCCGCTCATTCGCCGTCTCCGCGCCAGCCGCTGAGCGACCACTCACGCACCCGCGCCAGATGATCGTAATCGCCCGCCATGTCGGCGCGATAAGGTGCCACGCGCGAATAGTAGGCGGTGGCTTCGTCGTCGAAACGTGCGATGCGCAAGGCGAGCCGCTCTGCGGCATCGCGCGCAATCTGCGGCGCATCCGCCTTGACGGTTCGGAACGCTCCGGGGTTCGCGCCGCCGGTGATGCGCACATAGACGAGTTCGGCAGGTGCAAGCGCGCCGATCTCTTCAAACCCGCCCTCGGCAAGCATCGCGCCTTCCAGCGGCAATTGCGGCGACAAATGCTGAAGCACTTGCTTGTCGGTCGGCGGCGCGCCGGTCTTATAGTCGATTATCGCCCCGCCGCCGGAATTCAGCCGGTCGATGCGATCCGCCTTGCCGACAAGCGTGAAATCTCCGCCCGGTCCCTTGAGTTTGAGTTTTCCCTTGATCTCCACGAAGGTCGCGGCAATTCCCGTGCGCCGCTTGCTCTCCTCCGCGACGAACCAGATCGCCGCGCCCAGAAAGCGCGGCCGCCACAGCGCGAGCGATGCTTTGGGCACCGCGATCTCGCGGAACACGTCATCGGCGATCTCCACCAGTTTCGCCGCCGCATCGGCGGGCAGATCGCGCGGATATTTCTTCACGAACAATTCGAGCGCCCGGTGCAAGGCGCTCCCGCGCTCCATCGGTCCAATCTCGGCATCCAGCGGATCGAGCGGCCGCAGCCCCAAAATTCGCTTGGCATAGATCGCATAAGGATCGCGTACCCAGGTTTCGATCTCGGTCACAGACAATTGGCGCGGTCTTGCCGCAACCGACGGATGCGGCGCGGGCGGCGGCGCGGCTTGCGTCTTGCCTGGATCGCTCAGCGCGGCAGCGATGCGATTATAATTTGTCGCCGGTGCCAGCCGCTCCGCAATGCCCAATCCGCTGGCAAGCTGCGTCAACCGTTGCACCCAACGCGACGCCACCGTCGGCGAACCTTCGGATTTGAGCGCGCGCGTCAAAACGACATTCGGTCCCGCCGCGAGCGCCGCAAAGTCATGTGCCGAAAGCCCGATGGCGCGCTCGGGCTGTTCCAGGCCCAGCGTGCGGCGCATCGGGCGCGAGAACCATGGATCGTCCGCCGCCGATGCGGGCCACGATCCTTCGTTCAATCCGCCCAGCACGACAAGGTCGAAATGCTGCAGCCTCGCTTCGAGCGGTCCCAAGATCGCCAAACGCGGATGACGCCCGAAAGCCGGGCGCACGGCGATCTCCTCCGTCAGGGCGCGAAACAGCGGCGCATAAGAACTGGCCTCGATGGCGGGCAATTCCTCCGTCGCCGCTTGCTGCAAATCCGCCACAAAGCGATTGGCCGCATCACCCGCCGCGCCGTGCCAAAGCGCGGAAGCGTCCGCAAGCTTCTCCGCCGCCGCGATATGCGCATCGAGCGCATCGGCAATGGCGATTTCCGGCCGCGTCAGCGCATCGGCCAGCGGCGCCAGCGCATCGCGAACCCGTGCGAACCAAGTCTTGAGGTTGTCGTCGGCATTTTGGATCGCCGCCGTGATGCCCGCCAATCCGGAATCCGGTCGCGGTCCGCGCAGCGCGATGTCGAGTTCGCGGGCATGCGCGCGAAACACACCGGCGTCTTCGCCCATCGTCGTCAAGGGATGCTTGAGCAAGGCCAGAAGCGGAACCGGTGCAAACCCGCTGTCCGCCGCTTCCGCCAAGAGACACAGGAACGCACCGGGCGCGGTTTGCGACAATGGGTGTCCGGCGGAATCGTCGATGGCGATATTCCAGCGGCCAAGTTCCGCCGTCATACGCCGCGCCAATGCTCGGTCGCGCGTCACCAAAGCCGCGGTCTTGTCCTTTTCCTCCAACGCTTCGCGCAGCAGCAGCGCGATCATGGACGCTTCTTCCGCCGGATCGGCGGCCGCAAGCAGCGTCAGCCCGTCGAGCGCCGCGCCGAGTTTGCCGCCATCGCCTTCGGCCAACGCCCGCCAGGCATCGGTGGTCGGCGCGGGACGCAGCACCTCGCGCAGAAATCGCTCGCGCTGCGGCGATGTCGGCGCTGGCGACCAATCGGCAACCTCGTCGCGCTCCACACCGATGCACTGCAACACTTGCTTCAATGCGAATTGCGGATGGCCGGGATCGAGACGCTGCCAGCTATCGTCGTCCAATTCGCGGTCGAGCCCCGGCAGCACGACCGCGCCTTTCGGCAAACGCGCGATGACGCCAAGCAATTCCGCCGTCGCCGGAATGCTGCCGGTCGAACCCGCGGCGACGATGGGCTTGTCAGGTGGATCATTTTGCAATCGCCGCGCCAAGGCGCGCAGGGCTTCATTGCGATGCGCCGCCGGATTGAGGCGGTCTTCCGCCTTCAAAATTCCCGGCCACTCCGTATGGATCAGCGAGAGGAATTCCTTAACCTCGGCCCAATGTCCGGCCAGCGCCAGCGGCGCAAGCTCATCAAGTTTTGCAAGATCGGCGCCTTGGGTTTCCACCTCGTCCATCACTGCCGCGAGGCTTTTGGCGAGGCCGGCGGCTTGCCCAAAGCTCAGCCGCCCGTAATCGCGCGTCAGGCTCCAGCGGCGGATCAGCGTTGCGAGCAGCAGGCGTCGGCGCAGCGGCGCAATGGCGGCCTTCAATTCCAGATCGTCGGCGCTAGCGTCGAGCAGCAACTCGTCTTCATCGACATCGCCCAGCGGCCTGAAATCCGGCAGCAGTGTCGCGCCACCGGCTTCGCGCGCAAAGATTTCGGCGATGGAACGCGCCGCGCGCCGCGTCGGCAAATAGATCGTCGCATCGGAAAGCGCGAAGGTGCCGCCGCCGAAACGCTGCAGCAATCCCTGCGCCAGACTCGCGGAAAAGGGCACGCTCGGCGGGATCGTGAAGACGTTTGCGCCGGGGCGGCGCGCCGTTTCAGGCCGCTGGGGCAAGGTCGGACAGGAAGGCGTTGGCGTCTGCCACCGCTTGGGGCGTTCCGACATGGATCCACACGCCGTCCAGGCGAACGCCGAACAGCCGTTCTTTCTCGATGGCGCGGTCCCACATCACATTGGTCGAAAATTTGCCCGACGGCGGATTGTCGAACAGCCAGGGATGGACAATCTGCACGCCGGGAAAAGCAAACGGCGAAACGCGGCCCTGCGGCACGCGCGATAGCCGCCCGGTGGCGTCCATCATGAAATCGCCGCCGCCTTCATATCCCATCGCCGTGACCATCGGCGCCATCAGCAGCAGCGCGTCCATCTCATCGGGGTTCCAGCGCGCCTTCATGCGTTCCAGCGCCGCGCCATATCCTTCGACCCAGATCGTATCGGAATTGTGGATGTAGAACGGCTCGCCGCCGAATTGCGCCAGCGCCTTCACCACGCCGCCGCCGGTGCCGAGCAGCTCGCCGGATTCGTCCGAGAAGCGGATCTCCACGTCCTTGCGCGTGGCCAGATGCTCTTTCAGCATCTCGGCCATGTAGTGAATATTGACGACGATCATGGTGACGCCCGCCGCGATCAGCCGGTCGATGGCATGGTCGACCAGCGCCTTGCCGCCAACCTCGACCAGCGGCTTGGGGCGCTCGCCGCTCAAGGGCCGCATCCGCGTGCCCAGCCCCGCGGCCATGATCATCGCGCGCGTGGGTGCAGTCATCTCAGGCTCCTTCGAGTGGCGTGCGTGCGTCCGGCGGAACGGCGCGGTCATACCATGATTTTAGCGCCGCAAGCGTCGGGTGACGAAGATCGCGGTCCAGATAGGCCCAAACCCTTGGCAGAAGCGCGAGATAGCGCGCTTTGCCGTCGCGCCGGGCCAGTCGCGCGAAAATCCCGACGATCTTGGCGTTGCGCTGGGCAGCGAACACGGCCATTTCCGCGCCAAACGATTCGGCGTCAAGCGGCGTGCCCTGCTGGCGCATCGCAGTCAGATAATGCGCGGTGGCCGCTTCGGCGATACCCACGCTGACGTCGCGCCGCGCATCCTCGATCAGCGAGATGAGGTCATAAGCTTTGCTGCCCGCCACCGCGTCCTGGAAATCGATCAACCCGACGCGCGCCGCGCCCGCGCGCCCTGGCAGCCAGATCAGGTTCTGCGCGTGATAATCGCGATGCACGAACACGGGCGGCGAGGCGACAAACGGCGCCAGCGCCGCCCGCCACAAGGCGCGGTGTTCTTCAATCTCCTCGGCGCTCGCCTTGCGGCCAAGCGCGGCAGGAAAAAACCATTCCGGCAATAGATCGGTCTCCGCCAACAGCGCCGTCTCGTCATAAGCATGCAGCGCCTTGTCGGGCGGGAGGAGCGCGGGCGCTCCGCTCGCGTGCAGCTTGGCCAGAACGTCGGCCGCGGCACGGTAGAGTTTGCGCTCATCGACGCCCGGTGTGAGCACGTCGGAATAAAGCCCGTCGCCCAAATCTTCGATCAGCACGAAGCCTTGCGCGATATCCTCGGCATATATTTGCGGCGCGCTGAGCCCCAGGCCGCGAAGATAATTCGCTGTCGCGATGAAGCGTCCGCAATCCGCGCCCGCCAGACGCGCCACTGCGTTGTAACCGAGCGCACGACGCTCCTCAGGCGTTGCCTGCGTGCCCGCCACGGGCGTTTCCGCCATTTGCGGCTGATCCATCAGCATCGCCATGCGATCGCCAATCCGCAGCCGAACATAACGGCGGGTCGAGGCATCGCCGGGCAGCGACGTGCGCACCGCCTCGCCCCATCCCGCGGCGGCGAGGAAGGCGTTCATTGCTTCGGCGCGTTCAGCGTCCATGCGCGTCACCGCAAATAATAGTGCACCCAATCTGCCGGACCGCTGATCTCGGCGCGGCGGGTGTCGGCATCGATGGTGGTCAACCGGATTTGCAGCGCGTCCGGCGGCAAGCGGTCTCCGGCATTCTGCGGCCATTCGATCAGCGCGGCGCCGTCTTGCAGCGCCTCGTCCAGGCCAAGCTCGTCGATCTCGCGCGGGCTCTTGATGCGATAGAGATCGAAGTGCCGCACGGTCAGTTTCGCGGTCTCATAGGTTTGGACCAGCGTGAAGGTCGGGCTGGGCACGCTTTCCGTCACGCCAAGGGCGCGCAGAATGGCGCGAGCGAGGGTAGTTTTTCCCGCACCCAGATCGCCTTCCAGCGTGACGGCATCGCCGACGCTCAGCCCTGCGGCAATCCGCGCACCAAGGGCCTCGGTGGCGGCCAGGCCGTCCAGGGTGATCGTCTTGGTAAAGCTGGGAGAATCCTTGTCCATTACAGCCCTTGTAGCGTGGCGGGAGGCTCGCCTCAACGCGCTTGGCAAGTGGTTGATTCCCCCCATCCGCTCGGACATGGTAGCCGCGCTTTCTCCATCGTTTTTGCGGAATTTCATGGCACACAACATCGTCATCATCGGCGCGGGTCAGGCGGGCGCGCAGGCCGTCGCCACCTTGCGGGCGGAAGGCTATTCCGGCGTCCTCACGTTGGTCGGTGACGAGCCCTTCGCGCCCTATCAGCGCCCGCCGCTGTCCAAGGCCTATCTGATGGGCACGCTGGAGCGCGCCCGGTTGTTCCTGAAGCCGGACACCTTCTACCGCGATGCGGCGTGTGAGGTGATCCTGGGCGTAAGCGTGCGCGCCATCGACCGCGCGGCGAAGACGGTGGCGCTATCCGATGGCCACATACTTCCCTATGACCAGCTTCTGCTGGCGACCGGAACGCGGGTGCGCAAGATCAAATGCGCGGGCGCCGATCTTCCCGGCATCCATTATCTGCGCAGCATCGCCGATGTCGATGGGCTGAACGCCGTGTTCCACAAGGGCAAGCGGCTGGCAATTGTCGGCGGCGGCTATATCGGGCTTGAGGTTGCTGCTGTCGCGGCCAAGCACGGGCTGGACGTCACCGTGTTCGAGGCGATGGAGCGGGTGATGGCGCGCGCCGTCTCGCGCCCCGTCTCCGATTTCTTCGACAAGGAGCATCGCGCCGCGGGCGTCAAGCTGTTGCTCAACACCGGCGTCGAAGCCTTCGAGGGATCCGGCCAATTGGAGGCGGTGCGGGCTGGCGGCAAGACTTACGCCGCAGATATGGCGCTGGTCGGCATCGGCGTGGTGCCGAATTTGGAATTGGCGCGCGATGCGGGCCTTGCCTGCGAAGACGGCATCATGGTCGATCAGAATTGTGCGACTGCGGACCCCGCGATCTTCGCGGCGGGCGATTGCACCTGGCATGTCGGGCGCGAGGGCATCCCGCTACGCTTGGAAAGCGTGCAGAACGCCATCGATCAGGCCAAGCATGCGGCCTACGCGATGGTGGGAAAGCCAAAACCCTATAGCGAAGTTCCTTGGTTCTGGTCCGACCAGTACGATCTGAAACTGCAAATCGCGGGGCTGGCGCGGGCAACCGACCAAATCGTTCTGCGCGGCGATCCTGCGGCGCGCAAATTCTCCGTCTTCCATCTGCGCGATGGCGTCGTGGCCGCGGTGGAGGCCGTCAATGCTCCCGCGGAATATCTCGTCGGGCGCAAACTGATCGGCGAGGGCGCCCGCGTCGCGCCCGAACGGCTCGCCGATAGCTCCATTCTCATCAAGAACATCGCCTGAGGATCATCCATGCCCAAGATCAAATACATCGACGAGAGCGGCAAGGAGCGCGAGGTGGACGTGCCCGTCGGCTGGTCGGTGATGGAAGGGGCGGTGAAGAACCTCATTCCCGGCATCGATGCCGATTGCGGCGGCGCCTGCGCCTGCGCCACCTGCCACGTCTATGTCGACAAAGCGTGGCTCGACAAGCTGCCGCCCAAGTCGGAGATGGAAGAAACCATGCTCGATTTTTCGCAGGATGTGGCACCGAACAGCCGTCTATCCTGCCAGATCACGGTAACGCCGGAATTGGACGGCCTCGTGGTCCGCACGCCCAAGAGTCAACATTAATTTTCAGCCGGCCCCAAAGGTGCCCCCTACGCCGTCTTTTTCTCTTCACCGCTGGCCGGAGGTAGTTCGTTGTGGAGGCGGCGGGGCAGGTGGCAACGCACCAGCGTGCCTCCCTCGGCACCATCGGAATTGCTTTCGATTTCCACCCATCCGTCATGCAGTTCGACAAAGCGATTGACCAGCGCAAGGCCGAGCCCGGCACCGCCGCGCTGGCCCGCATTGGCCTTGGCCGAGAAGCGCTCGAAGACATTGGCGCGCACTTCCGGCGCAATGCCCGGTCCGTTATCGCGCACAAAGATCTGCACGTCTTCGCCATCGATCTGCCCGCCTAGCACGATAACCCCGCCCTTGGGCGTGAACTTGAAGGCATTCGACAGCAGATTGAACACCACCTGGCGGATGCGCCGCGCGTCGGCCAGGAATATCCCGGCCTCGGGCGCGCAATCCACCTCCAGGCTAAGGCCCACTTTCGCCGCCCAATCGCGCGCATGGGCGGCGACATCGTTCAGCAAGGTGAAGAGGTCGATGCGCTCCAGCTCTAGCCGCAGCGCGCCGGATTCGACCAGCGCGAGATCGAGAATGTCGTTGACCAGACTCTTCAGTGTCGTCGATCCCGAAACGATGGCCTGCATGTATTCGGTTTGGCGCTCGTTCAGCGGACCGGGCACTTCGGTCGAAAGATGTTCCGCGAAACCCAAAATCGTGTTCAGCGGCGTGCGCAGTTCGTAGGAAACATGCTTGATGAAATCGGATTTCAGCCGGTCGGCGGCTTCCAGCGCCTCGGCGCGCTCGCGCAGCACGCCCTCGATGCGGAACCGGTCGGTGACATCGGCAAAGGTGACCAGTGTCGCGCCGTCGGGCAACGGCGACAGCGCCAGCGACAGGATGGTGCGGTCGCTGCGTTCGATCTCGCCCATGTCGCGCTGCATGCTCGCATCTGAGACAATGGCCTGAATCAGTTTTTCCCACACCGCGCCGTCGCCATATTTGTCGGCGCACGCTGCGGCGATGGTCCTCACATGCGGTTCGCCCGCGAAATCTTTCGGGGTGAGGCCCCAGATCTTGGCGAACGCCGCATTGTGCAGCTTAAGCTTGCCGTCCGGCCCAAACACCGCAACGCCCTCGCGCAGCGTGTCGAGCGTCGCTGACTGCACCTTGATCAGCGTGTTGTAGGAGCTTTCCAGCGTGATGCGCTCGGTCACGTCCTCATAGAGGAAGGTGAGGCCGCCAAAGGGATGAGGCTGCGCAACCACGCGCAGCGTTTTGCCGCCCGGCACATGCCACAAATCCTCGGACGGGTATTCGCGCGCGGTCTTGTAAAGCGCCAGGCGCTCGTGCTTCCAGCCTTGATAGTCGCGCTGTTCGGGCAGTTTGCGCGCCTCGCGCAGCCGGTCGAGCACTTCGCCATCGCTGGGATGGGTGTCGAGCCAGCTTTCGGGAAGGTTCCACAGCCGTGCAAAGGCGCGGTTGTAGAAATTCAGTTTCTGATCGCGCCCGAAAATCGCGACGGCTGTCGCAAGCTTGTCCAGCGTGTCGGTGTGCGCATCGATATGTTGCTGCAGGCGCGCTTCGCCTGCGGCGACTTCCGTCACGTCGCTCGCCGTGCCGACCACGCCCGCATCGATGGGAACTTCGGTCAAAGCGAGCGCGCGGCGCTGGCCCGAGACGATGGCGAAGCGCTTGGCTTCCAGCGGCTGGCTTTGCGTGCGCGCCGACGCGGCGAGATCGCGCTCGGTTTTCTCCAGCGCCACTTGTTCGCGATTGGCGGCGGCGACATCGCTGGCGCCGGCGGCGGCCAGGAAGGCGCGATTACCCCAGACCAGCGACAAGGTGCGGTCGCGCAGCCACACCGGAACGGGCAAGGCGTCGAGGATGGCGCGGAAATCGGTCGGCTGGGCGGTGGCGGCGGTCTCGGGCTCGATCCACACGGCAGCCATGCCGCCGACCGCGCGCCCGCGCACATGGATTTTGCGCTCCAGCGTATCGTGCACGACCTGCGTGAACATCACGCCGCGCTCGCTGAGTTCGTCGAGCGCCGTGGAAAGCTGTGTCGCCTCGCTGCCTTTCAGACAGGATTTCGAGCAGCGCTTCCGCGCCGCCATAGTTGTAGGGGCCGGAGCCGTCGCGGCCCCAAACGATCAGCGACTCGCGCGCGGCGCCGAGCAGCGCGTCGCGTTCGCCCACGGCGGCGCGGGTGCGTGCACCGGCATGGCGCAGCATCCTGCGCAGGCGCGCGGCGTCGCCTTGCTCGGCCAGGGCCCAAAGCCCAGCCGCAATGGCAAGCGCCACCGCACCGGCGACCATGGCGGACAACACGATGTCGCTTTCGGCGATGAAGGGCGCGGAGGCCCAAGCCGGGCTGGCCGACAAGGCAAGCGCGGCCAACGCGGCACCCAGGCCGCGCCGTCTTCCGAATCCGACCCCGGAGTCCGGTTTCTTGTTATGTCCCATTTTGGGACTCATCCCGGCTTCCCCCGATTCCCGCCCCATGCGGCGAATCACTGTGGAATCAAGATGATACGGGCGTTAACGATTCACGCAATAGAATGTGGTTAAAAAAGTGTAAATTACCAAATCTAGGCCTGGCCGCCAGAATTGGGGGTAATTCGCGATTTGCGAGTCAAATCAGGCGCCTACGAAATCCGAGTACGGAGCGTTGGGCTGGGCTGCGTGACAATCCAAAACAATGGGCGGCTCGAGGCCGCCCATTGTGCGTTGGAGTAGGCGGATCGCGCCGCGAATTAGTACCGGTACGTCTCCGGCTTGAACGGGCCTTGCTGGGACACGCCGATGTAAGCGGCCTGCTTGTCGCTCAGCTTGGACAGCTTCACGCCGATCTTCGCCAGATGGAGCAGGGCAACCTTCTCGTCGAGTTTCTTGGGCAGGGTGTAAACGCCCACCGGATATTGCCCCGGCTTGGTGAAAAGCTCGATCTGCGCCAGCGTCTGGTTGGTGAAACTGGCCGACATCACGAAACTGGGGTGGCCCATGGCGCAGCCGAGGTTCACCAGCCGGCCTTCCGCCAGCAGGATGATGCGCTTTCCGTCGGCGAACTGGATCTCGTCGACCTGCGGCTTGATGTTGTTCCATTTGAGATTGCGCAGCGAGGAGACCTGAATCTCCGAGTCGAAATGGCCGATATTGCAGACGATGGCCCGGTCTTTCATCGCGCGCATGTGATCGAGCGTGATGACATCCACATTGCCGGTGGTGGTGACGAAGATATCGCCGCGCGGCGCGGCGTCTTCCATGGTGACGACTTCATAGCCTTCCATCGCGGCCTGCAAGGCGCAGATCGGATCGATCTCGGTGACGAGCACGCGGCAACCGGCTTGGCGCAGTGAAGCGGCGGAGCCTTTGCCGACATCGCCGTAACCGGCCACAACGCCGACCTTGCCTGCCATCATCACGTCGGTGGCGCGGCGGATGCCGTCCACCAGGGATTCGCGGCAGCCATAAAGGTTGTCGAATTTCGACTTGGTCACGCTGTCGTTGACGTTGATCGCGGGCCACAAAAGCTGGCCCTTCTTGTGCATTTCGTAGAGGCGATGCACGCCGGTGGTGGTTTCCTCGGTCACGCCGCGGATCGCCTTGGCGCACGCCGTATAGAAGCCGGGTTTGGATTTGAGATGGGCCTTGATGGAAGCGAACAGCACTTCGGCTTCTTCGCTGTCGGGCGTCTTGAGGAAGTCGGTGTCGCCCGCTTCGGCGCGCGCCCCCAGATGGATCAGAAGCGTGGCGTCGCCGCCATCGTCCAGGATCATGTTCGGCGTGCCGCCGTCGGACCACTCGAAGATGCGGTGCGTGTAGTCCCAGTATTCTTCCAGGCTCTCGCCCTTCACCGCAAAGACCGGTGTGCCGTTTGCCGCGATCGCCGCCGCGGCGTGATCCTGCGTCGAATAGATGTTGCACGAAGCCCAGCGCACATCGGCGCCCAGCGCCTTCAGCGTCTCGATCAGCACGGCGGTCTGGATCGTCATATGCAGCGAACCGGCGATGCGCGCGCCCTTGAGCGGCTGCGACGGGCCGTATTCCTCGCGCGTCGCCATCAGACCGGGCATTTCGGTCTCGGCGATGTCCAGCTCCTTACGGCCCCAATCGGCCAGCGCGATGTCTTTGACGATGTAATCGTGGGGAGCGGCCATGGTCTGCGATCCTTTGGAAGCGCGCCGGATATAGCAGCCGTTCCAAGGCCTCGCAAGGAGGATATAAAGAAATATGCATATCCTTATGCGCGCGCTGGCGTTTCTTTTGGCCGCACCCTCGGCGTTCACCGGAAAACACAACAAAATCAAATAATTGATCGCTTTTCGCCATCCGTGGCACAACCGTAACGCGTCAGCAATTCGAGTGAGCGCCAAAAGCCTTATCTTCTCGCGGATCGCGTTGGAGCGTTGTCATGAAAAATCGGTTGGGCCCAAAGTCCTTCGCTTGTGCGCTGGTTATTGTGTTGGCGGCGCCATGCATGGCGGCGGACCCGGTTGCGCCGAGCATCGAAACGGTTGTGGTTGATGGCAGTGCCTTGGTCGGCGTGTGGAAAATGAACTGGCCGCAAAGCGGCTCCATCTTACTTTTCCACGATGCCAATTGGGGACCGCTGCGGGACCGCTTTTGCCGGATCGAACAAGCGCGATCCGATCTGAAGATGTATTGTATTGGAATGGGGGGTGATCTCTTCTCCGTTGGGACGGTGACGGTCGACCGCGCCAGGATACATATTGCCTGGGGCAACATGATGGCCCGTCTTTCTATGGACGGCACGCTGCAATCTGCCACGCATTTCAACGGGAAATTTGCGATTAAGCTTGCCGGCATCGAATACGGCGATCCGGACTTGGCGACTGGGATGAAGCTGACCTTGTCCGATTCGGCAACCGATAGTGGGGGAAAATCCGCAATACTGATGCGACTGCTGGATCAAATGTCCAAAGGTCCCATCACCGAAAAAATCGATCCGCAATCGAAGAATATCTGGCCTGCGAAGCCCGAAGAATTGCGTCCGCTTGGCGCCGCGAAGTCCATCATCTACTTGGGTGAGTTTACCAAGCTGATCGGCTTAAAGCCTGACGGCAGCCACCAATACGAAGATCCATTCAGCGTCTACGACGTGGAATTCGCCAATGGCGAACGCCTTTGCGGACTGCGGCAAGACGCCGGCGGTGCGCTCCAGCATTTTGCCTGCATCTAGTGGCCTTGCGGCCTATCCGCCTAATCTGGCGGCGGTTGCATCCTTTCGCGCCCAATTTTTGTTACCGAATCACACACGCTGCGAACATGCGTCGCGTGGATTATTTGTCGCGGTAATCGGACGAAAAAATGCTGCGGAAAATACGTATAAGAGTTTGGCCTGCATATCCTTCTTATCGCCATTATCTAGATGGTAGAAAGAGTTGTAACGCCCATGACGAGGGCACCTGAACTCGCAAAGGAGAATATTGTGGATCGCGCGGCAATTGCTGTTTCAGGCCGTAATCATTCAACCGCTTTTGAACCAATCGATACGAGCAGCGTCGAGCTGCTGAGTTTTTCCGGCTCGCAATGGCAGCATCAGATCGACGTGCGCGATTTCATTCAGAGCAACTACACGCCCTATAGCGGCGACGAATCCTTCCTGGCGCCTCCCACCGAGCGCACCAAAGCGCTGTGGAACGTCGTTCTCGACCTGATGAAG
This sequence comes from uncultured Alphaproteobacteria bacterium, assembly GCA_963849895.1. Lineage (GTDB taxonomy): Bacteria > Pseudomonadota > Alphaproteobacteria > Micropepsales > Micropepsaceae > Rhizomicrobium. Next base: position 18,192 of record CAWKIU010000016.1, on the reverse strand, counting down.
GCGGAACGCGAAAAGGACGGCACGCTGGATATGGACACGAAGATCGTCTCCACCATCGTCTCGCATGAGCCCGGCTATATCAGCCGCGATCTGGAGAAGATCGTCGGCTTGCAAACCGACAAGCCCCTCAAGCGCGCCATGATGCCGTTCGGCGGCATCCGCGTGGCCGAGAGCGCGCTGGAAGCCTATGGCTACAAATGCGACCCGCAGGTCCACGATTTCTTCACGCACTATCGCAAGACGCACAATGACGGCGTGTTCGACGTCTATACCGACGCGGTGCGCAAGGCGCGCAAGGCCGGCATCATCACCGGCTTGCCGGACGGTTATGGCCGCGGGCGCATCATCGGCGATTATCGCCGCGTGGCGCTTTACGGCATCGACCGGCTGATTGCCGAGCGCAAGAAGCAATTCCACGCGCTTGAGACCACCATCGATGAGGAGTCCATCCGCCTGCGCGAAGAACTGGCCGAACAGACCAGGGCCCTCAAAGAACTGAAGGCGATGGCCAAGGGCTATGGCTTCGACATTTCACGCCCGGCGCTCAATGCGCGTGAAGCGGTGCAGTGGCTCTATTTCGGATATCTGGGCGCGGTGAAGGAACAGAACGGCGCGGCGATGTCGCTGGGCCGCGTCTCCAGCTTCCTCGACATCTATTTCGAGCGCGACCTCAAGACCGGCGTGCTCACCGAATCCGGTGCGCAGGAAATCATCGACGATCTGGTGATCAAGCTGCGCATGGTGCGGTTCGCGCGCACGACGGAATACAACGAGCTGTTCTCCGGCGATCCCACTTGGGTCACCGAATGCCTCGGCGGCATGGGCCTGGACGGGCGCACGCTGGTCACCAAGACGGCGTTCCGCTTCCTGCACACGCTGACCAATCTCGGCCCGGCGCCCGAGCCGAACCTGACCGTGCTGTGGTCGGAGAATCTGCCGGAAGGCTTCAAGCTCTATTGCGCCAAGACCTCGATCGCGACCAGCTCGATCCAGTACGAGAATGACGATCTGATGCGCGCCTATTGGGGCGACGATTACGGCATCGCCTGCTGCGTTTCCGCCATGCGGATCGGCAAGCAAATGCAGTTCTTCGGGGCTCGCGCCAATCTTGCGAAGACCTTGCTCTACGCCATCAATGGCGGGCGCGACGAAACCACCGGCGAGCAGATCGGTCCGCAATTCGCGCCGATCACCGGCGATGTGCTGCATTATGACGAGGTTCTCTCCCGCCTCGACACGATGATGGATTGGCTAGCCGGCACCTATATGGATGCGCTCAACATCATCCATTACATGCACGACAAATATTGCTACGAGCGGCTCGAAATGGCGCTGCACGACCGCGATATCCTTCGCACCATGGCATGCGGCATCGCGGGTCTGTCCATCGCGGCGGATTCCTTGTCGGCGATCAAATACGCCAAGGTGCGCGTGGTGCGTGACGAGCGCGGCCTTGCCAAGGAGTTCGAGACCGAGGGCGAATTCCCTTGCTATGGCAACAATGACGACCGGGTGGATTCCATCGCCGTCGATCTGGTGGAACGCTTCATGGCGAAGCTGCGCACCAAGAAGACCTATCGGGGTGCGGTGGCCACGCAGTCGGTCCTGACCATCACCTCGAACGTGGTCTATGGCAAAAAGACCGGCGCCACGCCGGATGGCCGCAAGGCCGGCGAGCCGTTCGCACCGGGCGCCAATCCAATGCATGGCCGCGACAAGAAAGGTGCGCTCGCCTCGCTCAGTTCCGTCGCGAAGCTGCCCTATTGCGCCGCGCAGGACGGTATTTCCAACACCTTCTCGATCGTGCCGGGCGCGCTGGGCAAAACGCGCCATGGCCGCGCGGACAATCTGGTGGGCCTGCTGGATGGGTATTTTGCCAAGTCCGGCTTTCACCTGAACGTCAACGTGTTCGACCGCGAGACGCTGCTGGATGCGATGGATCACCCGGAGAAATATCCGCAGCTCACCATTCGTGTATCGGGCTATGCCGTGAACTTCATCAAGCTGACGCGCGAGCAGCAGCTGGATGTCGTGAACCGCACCTTCCACGATCACGCATAGGGAGCAGGCGTGCGCAGCATGGAGGTCAATGTCGAGGGCTTCGTCCATTCCGTCGAAACATGTGGCGCGGTGGACGGTCCCGGGCTGCGCTTCGTCGTGTTCCTGTCGGGCTGCGCGCTGCGGTGCCTCTATTGCCACAACCCCGATACCTGGCACATGCCGGACGGCAAGAAGACGGGCGTTGCCTCATTGCTGAACGAGATCGTGGAGTATCGCGATTTTCTCCAACGTACCGGCGGCGGGGTCACTGCGACGGGTGGCGAGCCGCTGGCGCAGCCGGAATTCGTCACCGCACTCTTCCGCGGCTGCAAAAAGCTGGGTCTGCACACCGCGCTCGACACGTCGGGATTTCTGGGAGCCAACGCCAGCAACGCCCTGTTGGAGGTGACCGATCTGGTGCTGCTCGACATCAAGTCCTTCGATCCCGCGATCTACAAGAAGCTCACCGGCGGTAATCTGACACCCACGCTGAATTTCGCGGAGCGGCTTTCGAGGATGGGCAAGCCCACCTGGCTGCGCTATGTGCTGCTGCCCGGCGTGACCGACGATCTGGAGTCCATCGACAAGCTCGCCTTTTATGCCCATGGCTTGGGCATGGCGAAGGTGGAAGTCCTGCCATTCCACAAAATGGGTGAGGTTAAATACAAGGCGCTGAATATCCCCTATACGCTGGGCGATACGCTGCCGCCGTCGCCCGAACTCGTCGCCAAAGTCAAAGCCATCTTCGTCGGACACGGCCTGAGGACGGTCTAACCGTCGCGTTCACGCATTTATGATCGGACTTGGCGGCAACCTATGGGTTGCGCGCCGTGCAAAATATGGCAGCATCGCTCCTCGAATCCGGCGCGAACGGATCTGTTCGCGGCCAAGCGGGGGATGTCATGAAATACGCACCATATTTCGTCGCCGGCGGCTTGCTGGTCTTGATCGCTGCGGTCGCCGCGGCAGTCGCCGCGACCGACAAGGACGCGCCGCCCGCCAAGACGACCTATATGGAGCCCGACGCCGTCAAATCCGCCGGTTCGGTCAGGACGGGCCTTAGCGCCATTTCTTATGATGCCGTTGCGGGAACGCTGGTCGTCCATCCCAAGGACTGGGACGACGCAGCCGGCGAATTCAAGCCGGACGATAAGGACAAGGACAAAGACGACGCGAAGAAGAACCCCACGGCCAAAGCCGCGATGTTCTATGTGGCCTATTTCCGCCGTGGTGCAGCGGCCAGTGCGCGGCCGATCATGTTCGTCTTCAACGGCGGGCCCGGCTCATCGACGGTTTGGCTGCATATGGGCGCCTTCGGGCCCAAGCGCGTTGTCACGCTGGACGACAGCCATACGCCGGCGGCTCCCTACAAGCTGGTGAACAATGCGTACAGCCTGCTTGATGCGACCGATTTGGTGTTCATCGACGCGCCGGGAACGGGCTTTGGGCGCGTGGTGGGAAAAGACGCCGATAAGGCGTTCTTCGGCGTCGATCAAGATGCCCACGCCTTCGCCTCCTTCATCAAACAGTTCCTGTCGAAATATGGCCGCTGGAATTCGCCCAAATATCTGTTCGGCGAAAGCTATGGCACGCCGCGCGCTGCCGTGCTGGTCAACGAACTCGAGACCGACGACAACATCGATTTCAACGGCGTCGTCATGCTGTCGCAGATTCTAAACTTTGACCTCAGCCCGGACGGCCCCGGCATCAATCCGGGCGTCGATCTGCCTTATCAGATTGCGCTGCCGACCTATGCAGCCACCGCCTGGTATCACAACAAGCTTCCCGGCACGAAGCCCGCCGACCTCGCGGCGTTCCTGCAGCAGGTCGAGCATTTCGCGATGAGCGACTATGCCCGCGCACTTGCGGTTGGCGGTAGTTTAAGTGCGAAGGAGCGCGCCGCCATCGCCGGTAAGCTGCACCAATATACCGGGCTGCCGGTGGCCTATATTCTGAAAGCCGATCTGCGCATCGACGGCGGTGAGTTCGAAAAAATGCTGCAGGATTCGGCCAACATGACGACCGGCCGTCTCGACACCCGCTTCTCGGGGCCAACCATGGATCCGCTGAGCAAGGAAGCCGATTACGATCCGCAATCCGCTGCGATCAGCTCGGCCTATGTCTCGGCGTTCAACGACTATGTCCGCAGCGATCTAAAATACGGCGAAGGCAAGACTTACTTCCCGGTGCGCGACCTTTGGGAGCATTGGAACTTCCAGCATCAGCCGCCTGGCGCAAGCCAGCCCCAGCAGATCGCGACCAACGTGATGCCCGATCTCGCCAGCGCGATGAAATACAATCCCGACCTCAAGATCCTGCTCAACGGCGGCTATTTCGATCTGGCGACGCCCTATTACGAAGGCTGGTACGAGATGCATCACCTGCCAATCCCCGCCAGCCTGCAGAGCAATATCGAATACCGCTATTACCAGTCGGGCCACATGGTCTACGCGCATGAGGAAGCGCTGAAGGAACTGCACGACAACGTGGCGGCCTTCATCCGCGAGACGGATAATGTGAAGTAGCGTTGCCGCTGCGGCGCTATTCTTCGCCGAACTTGGCCTCGATCAGCGCCAGGATGGCGGTGAGGGCGGCTGGTGCGTCTTCGCCGGCGGCCGAGATTTCGACTTTGCTGCCGAGATAAGCCGCCAGCATCATCAAGCCCATGATGGAGCGGGCGTCGACGCACTGGTCGTCCTTGCCCACCGTGATGTGCGATTTGAATCGCGCCGCAGCTTCGACAAGCTTCGCCGAAGCACGCGCGTGCAAGCCGCGCTTGTTGGTAATCCTGGCGGTGGCGCAAACCCGCGAAACCGGACTCATGGCAATCAGACCCCGCCGCCCACCAGATCGGCCGAGCCCGCGCGCATATATTTGCGTCCGGCCTCGATGGCGTCTTTGACCGCCACTTCCAGGGGCATCTTGGCGCGCGAATCCACCAGCTTGATGAGGCTGGGCAGGTTCACACCCGCCAGCACCTCGATCTTGCCTTTTTCGAGCAGGGTCAGCGCCAGATTGCAGGGCGTGCCGCCGAACATGTCGGTAGCGATTACCACGCCGTCGCCCAGATCGACCGATTTCACGGCCGCCGCGATCTCGCGCTGGCGCCGTTCGATATCGTCTTCGGGGCCGATGCAGACCGCGCGCAGATGCGTTTGCGGGCCGACCATATGCTCCATGGCCGAAATGAATTCCTGGGCCAGGCGGCCGTGGGTGACGAGAACGATGCCGATCATGGATTTGTCCGTTTGGGCCCGCACGATAGCAAGCCTTGTATCAGATGAAAGACTTAAATGGGGTTGACGTCGTCGCGGTGCAAGCCGTGAGCGTAGGCCGCTACGGCAATGGCGATTTTTACCGGCGCCGATGCCTCAAATGGTGCGATTTTGACAAGCGGAACGGCTCCTTTTTTAGGCAGGACAAGAGGCGAGGGTGGCCTGAAGGCGTAGTGGTCGGGATGTCGCGGGGCGCGTCCCAGCTCCACCACCAGTGCGATTCGCGCGCGCGGCGCATGGGCAAGCGCAAGGATTCCAATGCCGCGCACTTCGATCAGCCCCGCAATCCGGCGCGGCGCGCGCGCCCACAAAGCGCCCCGCGAAACGCACAATTCCGTACGGTCGTCGGACACCAGCTTGGCACCGGCCGCGATCAACCTCAGCGCCAGGTCGGACTTACCTGCGCCGCTGCGGCCGAGCAGCAGCACGCCTGCGCCCGGCGGCGCGCCAAACGCGCGTCCAGCCCCGGCCAGAAGAATACAAGTCGCGTGAATATTGGCTGTCGTTTGCGTCATAACGGCGTCCGCGACAGCGGCAGCTCGACAGTGAAGCGCGCACCGCAAGGCTCGCGGTTCTCTGCCCAGATGCGCCCGCCAAGCCCCATGGCGATCTGGCGCGCGATGGAAAGTCCGAGCCCGGAGTTCTTGCCGAACTCGTGATCTGATGGGCGCTCGGTGTAAAAGCGCTCGAATATGGTCTCGAGATTTTCGGGCGGTATGCCCGGACCATCGTCCTCGACGATGATGCGCGCCATCTTACCTTCCGCGGTGGCCGAAACGGCTACCGTTCCACCATCGGGGCTGAACGAGACGGCGTTGTCGATCAGATTGCGCGCGATTTGTCCGAGCCGCTCGTCGCGGCCCATCACGATGGCGCCGGGCGGCAAAGCGATGTCGAGCTTCAGCCTCACGCCGCGCGGCATGTCGGTGAAGCGGTAGACCTCGGCGATGGTTTGCAACAGGCGCGCGACGTCAACGGCCTCAAGCGACTCGCGGCTCAGTTCGGCGTCCAGCCGCGAGGCGTCGGAAATGTCGGTGATCAATCGGTCGATGCGTTTGACGTCGGCGCGCACGATTTCCATCAGTTGCAGGCGCGACGCATCGTTGGTGGCGCGCGAAAACATTTCCACCGCGCTCTTCAGGGATGTCAGCGGATTTTTCAATTCGTGCGCCACGTCGGCGGCAAAGCTCTCGATGGCGTCGATGCGGTCATAGAGCGCTCGCGTCATGGCCGAAAAGCTGCGCGAGAGATCGCCAATCTCATCGCTGCGATTGCCGATATCCGGGACGGTCTCGCGCCCGGCGCGTCCGCGGCGCACGCGATCGGCGGCCTCGGCCAGCCGCTTGATCGGCTCGGCAATGGTTCCCGAAAGATACAACGAGGACACAAGCATCACCGCGAAAGCGATGAGGAACACTTCGATCAGGGTCTGGCGCTCGTCGCGCAGAATATCGTCGATGTCGCCGCCCTCGGTCGAAACGAAAAGGACGCCATAGATCGCGCGGAAGCGCTGGATCGGCACACCCACCGAAAGGACCAACTTGTTGCGCTCATCGACGCGCTCGGCGGAGGCGGTTTCGCCTTGCAGCGCGGAATTGACCTCCCGATAGACTTGTCCGTCCCGTCCCGCCTCGAAATAGGGGTCCAGTTTGGCGAGCGGGCGCACGCCCATGACGCCGTCATAAACGCGCTCCACGGCGCCCTTGAAGCGGCTCCAATCGTCAATCGGGGGAAGTTCGGAGGTCTGCACGATATTGCGCGCCAAGAGATTGCGCGTGTCGATGATGAGCTGTCCGTCGGTGTCGTAAAGCCGTGCGCGCAGACGGGTCGGCGCCAGCAGCTCGCGCAGCAACGGCGCGGCGTCGGAAACATTGAGCGAGCGGGTATCGCTATTGGTGGCGTATTCGGAAAGCGTGTTTGCGATGATGCGTGCTTGTTCCTCGACGCCGGTGAGGCGCTCGTCGACCAGCCCGACGCGGTTGGACTGTACCCAGATCACGCCGGCGATCAGGAGTAGGAACACAGCCGTATTGATGAGGATGATGCGTCGCCGCAGCACGGTATGGCGCGTCCGGGGGCCCAGCATCGTCATCCTCGAAGGGTCGCGGCGGCAAACGAGCCTATTCTACGTCTCACGATAGCGGTAGCCGACTCCGTAAAGCGTTTCGATGGACTCGAAATTATCGTCGACCTGCTTGAATTTCTTGCGCAAGCGCTTGATGTGGCTGTCGATGGTGCGATCGTCGACATAAACCTGATCGTCATAGGCGGCATCCATCAGGCTGTCACGGCTTTTGACGAAGCCGGGGCGCTGCGCAAGGCTTTGCAGGATCAGAAATTCGGTCACCGTCAGGCGCACGGGCTTGCCGTCCCATGTGCATTCGTGGCGTTGCGGATCGAGCGCCAGCTTGCCGCGGGTGAGGGCCTCTTTCTTGCCCTCGGCGCCTGCCGCGCCGCTCTTGTGTCCTTCGGCGCGGCGCAGCACGGCTTTCACGCGCTCGAGCAGCAGCCGCTGCGAGAAGGGCTTGCGGATGTAATCGTCGGCGCCCGCGTTGAGGCCCATCAATTCGTCGATTTCTTCGTCCTTGGACGTCAGGAAAATCACCGGCAGATCGACGGTTTGGCGCAGCCGGCGCAGCAGCTCCAGCCCGTCCAGGCGGGGCATCTTGATGTCGAGAATGGCGAGGTCCGGCGGCGCCGCCGACAGCGCGACCAACGCCGACGCGCCGTCGGTAAAGGTGCGCACTTGATAGCCTTCCTGCTCCAGCAACATCGTGACGGAGGCGAGGATATTCTTGTCGTCGTCGACGAGCGCGATATTCGCCATGGAGGCCAGCCCCTCAGAATGCGGCATTATAGGTAAAGCGGTGCCGTCAGATCAAAGAGTTAGTATGAGCAAGCGAGTCTGGCCACAAGTTTCAGCCGCGACCTTTCGACAATGTCGCACCTTGTCGGGCCTCTGTAGCGCCGCGCGCCTGTGCAGCCGCGCACTACTCATTGCTGTTTCCGAACTTGGGTAGCTGGCGGGTCGATCTTCCAAAAAAGGGGGGGGGAACATCGCAGCGGCGCAAGAAGCTGTATTCTGCATAAACAAAGTACTTTACAAAACAAAGTACAGCGTGCTAGAAGCGTGAATACATTCTGGAGACGCGAACATGTCCGACGTGAAAGACGATATTTCCTACATGCGCAAACTCGCCGAACAGGGACGCCAAGGCTCGATTCTGGGAGGCGCGTCCCTGGCCGCCGCCGGAACGATCTTTGGCCTGACAAGCTTGGTGCAATGGGGAGTCCTAAGCAGACATCTGCCCATCCCGGTGGATCAAATCGGCAATATTTGGCTGGGCGCCTCTGCGCTATTCGCCGTGGTGTGGGGCGTGGTCTTCCAACGCGTGTTCAAGGCGGGCAGGACCGCGGGCAACGCATCCAACACCACGTTTGCAATGACATGGATGGGATGCGCAATCGGCATCGTGGTGAGTTGCGCCGCAATCGGCATCGCGGCCTATCTGACCCACAGTTTGGATATGCTCTATCTCGTCTCGCCCGTCGTGTTGGCATTTTATGGTGCCGCGTGGTGGTCGGTCGCCGCCGTCGCGCATCGTCGCTGGATGTTCTTGGCGTCTGCCGCCGCATTCGCGTCGACGCTGTTGCTGGCGGCCACGAGCGGCAGTTTGTTGCAATTGCCAGTGATGGGCGCCGCGCTGTTGCTCACCCTTGCGCTGCCCGGCTTCAAGCTGATGACCGAAGAAGCGCGTTGAGGGCGTCATGAGCGCGTTCGACATCACCGAGATCGACGAAGTCATACATGGGCGCTTGCGCCTGGGTGTGATGGCCTATCTCTCCGGCGGCGGCACCGCGGACTTCAACGAATTGAAGAGTGCATTGCAGGCCAGCGACGGCAATTTGTCGGTTCATCTGCGCAAATTGGAGGAGGCCGGTTATGTCGCCATCCAAAAGACCTACAGCCAGCGCAAGCCGCTGACCCGCGTCGCGCTGACCGACAAGGGGCGCAGTGCCTTCGTCGTCTATCTCGATGCCATCGAAAAATTGCTGCCCAACAAATCAGACGCCACGTAAGCGCCCGTTCAGATCCACTCGACCTTCAATATCTCATAGGAACGCGCGCCGCTCGGCGCGGCGACTTCCACCGTGTCGCCCTTGCCTTTGCCGATCAGGGCGCGCGCGATGGGCGAGGAGATGGAGATGCGGCCCTTTTTGGCATCCGCCTCATGGTCGCCGACGATCTGATATTTGCGCTTTTCGTTCGTGTCCTCGTCGGCCATCGTGACCGTGGCGCCGAACTTGACCGTCGCGCCGGATAGCTTCGACACGTCGATCACATCGGCGCGGCCGATCTTGTCCTCAAGCTCCATGACGCGGCCTTCGATGAAAGCCTGGCGCTCCTTGGCCGCGTGGTATTCCGCGTTTTCGGACAGATCGCCATGCGCGCGCGCTTCCGCAATCATCTTGATGATCGCATGGCGCTCGACGTTCTTGAGCTGGTCGATCTCCACTTCCAGGGCTTTGTAGCCCGCCGCTGTCATCGGTATGCGTTCCATATCACCAGCAATCCTGAAATCCGCAAAAGCCTGCCCTCCGGCCTCGTGTGAACAACCCAGCCGGGCACAGACGTTACGGAACTTACCCTAAATCCTTGTCACGCCTTAATCTTTTTGCCCCTCTCGAGGGCAGGCGCAGTCAAATTGTAAGACTGCAGGGGGGCGACTTCAAGGGACCCCGCACGCAATGCGGCTATGGCCTCGGTGGCCGCCGCCGCTCCGGCCATGGTCGTGTAGTAGGGCACCTTCATCGAAAGCGCCGTACGGCGGATCGAGGCTGAGTCCGCCAGCGCGCTGGCGCCCTCAGTGGTGTTGAAGACCAGCTGAACTTCGCCGTTCTTCATGGCGTCCACCACATGCGGGCGGCCTTCCAGAACCTTGTTGACGATGTTGACTTCTAAGCCTGCGGCTTCAAGCACTTTGGCCGTGCCGCGCGTGGCAATCACCTTGAATCCCATGGCAATCAACGCGCGCGCCGGCTCGATAAGGAAGTCCTTGTCCGCATCGCGAACCGACACGAAGACGTTCCCGGAAAGCGGTAACTTCAGGCCGGCGCCGATCTGGCTCTTGGCGAAGGCGCGGCCGAACGTCGTGTCCTGGCCCATGACCTCGCCGGTGGAGCGCATCTCCGGGCCGAGAACGGTGTCCACACCCGGAAACCGCGCAAACGGCAATACGGCTTCCTTGACGCAAACCCGATTGGACGGGGGCGGGGAGGGCGCGATGTCCTTCAGGGTTTCGCCCGCCATGACGCGCGCTGCGATGGCGGCGACGGGCAGGCCAATAGCCTTGGCGACGAAGGGCACGGTGCGGCTGGCGCGCGGATTAACCTCCAGCACGAAGATGTCTTCGCCCTGCACCGCATATTGCACATTCATCAGCCCACGGACGTTCAGGGCACGGGCGAGCGCAATCGTCTGGCGCTTGATCTCCGCGATGATAGGGGGCTTCAGCGAGTGGGGCGGGATGGCGCAAGCGGAATCGCCCGAATGCACGCCCGCTTCCTCGATATGTTCCATGATGCCCGCGATAAACACGTCGCCCGTATGGTCGGCGATGGCATCGACATCGACTTCGACCGCGCGGTTGAGGAAGGCATCGATTAGCACCGGATTGTCGCCCGAGATGCGGAACAACTCACCCGATTGCACGGTGGCCTTGAGTTGTGCTTCGTCCGCGACGATCACCATGCCGCGCCCACCGAGCACATAGGAGGGCCGCAGGATCACCGGATAGCCGATGGCCTGCGCCGCCGCGATGGCTTGCTCGGCAGTCAATGCGGTGGCGTTGCGCGGCTGCTTGATGCCGAGGTCGTTGAGCAGGACCAAAAAGCGCTGCCGGTCCTCAGCCAGATCGATGGCGTCGGCGGAGGTGCCGAGCAGCGGCACGCCCGCTTCCACCAATATGTTGGCGAGCTTGAGTGGCGTCTGGCCGCCGAATTGCACGATCACACCGGCGAGCGTGCCATTCGATTGTTCCTTCGCGACGATCTCCAGCACGTCTTCGGCGGTCAGCGGCTCGAAATAGAGCCGGTCCGATGTGTCGTAGTCGGTCGAGACTGTCTCCGGGTTACAATTGACCATGATAGTCTCATAACCGCGCGCCGACAGCGAGAACGCCGCGTGGCAGCAGCAATAGTCGAACTCGATGCCCTGACCGATGCGGTTCGGTCCGCCGCCCAGAATGATGATCTTCTTCGCGTCCGTCGGATTGCTTTCGCATTCCACTTGACCGCCGACCGCGTTTTCATAAGTCGAATACATATAGGGTGTCAGCGCCGCAAATTCGGCGGCGCAGGTATCGATCCGCTTGAAGACGGGATGCACGCCGAGCGCGTGGCGTGCGGCGCGTACGTCTTTTTCCTTGGTCCCGGTCAGCGTGGCGAGCCGAGCGTCGGAGAAGCCCATCGATTTCAGCCGGTTGAAACCAGCGGCATCCTTGGGCAAGCCCCCCGCGCGAATTTCGGCCTCGACGGCGAGGAGGTCGCGGATTTCACTCAGGAACCACGGGTCGTATTTGGTAATCGCGACGATCTCCTCGAACGGGAAATCGAAGCGCATGGCCTGGGCGGCAAGCCTTAGCCGGTCCGGCGTTGCGCGCGCCAGTGCCGCACGGATCGTACTCTTGTCGTCGGCCAGATCGATTTCGTCGAGGCCGGTAAGCCCGGTCTCCATCGAGCGCAGCGCTTTCTGAAGCGATTCCGCGAAGGTGCGCCCAATGGCCATCGCTTCGCCGACGGATTTCATCGAGGTGGTGAGGAGTGGTTCCGCGCCGGGGAATTTCTCGAACGCGAAACGCGGGATTTTCGTCACCACGTAATCGATGGTCGGCTCGAACGCGGCGGGCGTCACCTTGGTGATGTCGTTGTCGAGTTCGTCGAGCGTGTAGCCGACCGCGAGCTTGGCCGCGATCTTCGCGATGGGAAATCCGGTCGCCTTGGAAGCCAGCGCCGACGACCGCGAGACGCGCGGGTTCATTTCAATCAGCACCATGCGCCCGTCGGCGGGATTTACCGCGAATTGCACATTCGAGCCGCCTGTCTCCACGCCGATCTCGCGCAGCACGGCGATGGAAGCCGAACGCATGCGCTGGTATTCCTTGTCGGTCAGCGTCAGCGCCGGCGCGACGGTGATGGAATTGCCGGTGTGCACGCCCATCGGATCGACATTCTCGATCGAGCAAATAATGATGGCGTTGTCGGCCTTGTCGCGCACGACCTCCATCTCGAACTCTTTCCAGCCGAGAACGGATTCCTCGATCAGCACTTCGTTGACCGGGGAGGCGTCCAACCCTGCCTCGACGATCTCGAAAAATTCTTCGCGGTTATAGGCGATGCCGCCGCCGGTTCCGCCCAGCGTGAAGGACGGCCGGATCACGGCGGGAAGCCCAACCTCGTCTAGCGCGGTCAGCGCGTGGGTGAAGGCCTCCGGCGAAAGTTCCATCACCGCGTTGTTGGCGTCGTCGTAGAGGAAGTTGCCGTGCGAGTCTTTCTTGTGCCGCAGATAACCCTTCAAGGTGATGCCGCGCGGCACGTCCAGCCCGATCTTCATCATCGCTAGGCGGAACTGTTCGCGGTCTTCCGCTTTGTCGATGGCCTCGGCGCTCGCGCCGATCAGCTCGACGCCGTATTTTTCCAGCACGCCGCGTTTGCGCAACGAGAGCGCGGTATTGAGCGCGGTTTGTCCACCCATGGTCGGCAGCAGCGCGAACACCATGCCGGGTGGAACATTCTCTTTTTCCCGGGCGATGATCTTCTCGACAAAAGTCGGCGTGATCGGTTCGATATAGGTCGCGTCGGCCAGCCCCGGATCGGTCATGATCGTGGCCGGGTTCGAATTCACCAGCACGACGCGGTAGCCCTCGGCCCGCAGCGCCTTGCAAGCTTGGGCGCCCGAATAGTCGAACTCGCAGGCCTGGCCGATAACGATGGGCCCGGCGCCGATAATCAGAACGGTGTGGATGTCTTTTCTACGAGGCATTCAACGCATATCCATAAAAAAGCCCTCGCCGGATGCCCGGGAGGGCCGTTCGATCCCTGAGGTTCAACTTCGCCATCTCAGCGTTCTTTCCTGGACCGGATTGACGAACGGAACCCCGCCCGCCACAGACTCGGACCAAGCCTTCTTGAGGCGGTGGTACCATATCGCGGGCATATCCGCGTCTTGAATTAGCATCAAGGTCGGGTCGAATTTAAGCCCCTCGCGCTGAAGTTCCACAATCTTTCGGTCGTCTCCGATGAAAATCGGCCCCAGCACCATGAAAAACGGCCGGATAAAGCCCAGCCAGGCCGGCCAATAGAAAAACTGCGTCACTTCGGTCGTTTCCGCGTCGCGCGGGGTGCAGACGGTCAGCCCCACGACATCGATCTGGCGGCCCAGCAGGCTGCCCGAAATATTCTCAAACCGGGTGCTGGGGAGTTCGAAGGTAATTTCCGTCGAAACGTCGCCTCCAAACAGCTTGTAGGCCTGCTTGGTGGGCTTATGGCGGGTCATCACAAAGCCGTTGGTCAGCGGGGCGTATTTCTTGGCTTTTTCGCGCGGCTTCACCCGCCACCACCAATGGCTATGGACATAGGGCGCGTGCGCCGGGTCCATCAGGCCGATGACGGCGTGGTCGATCCCGCAGCGGAATGTCTGGCTTTCGATCCAGCGCAGCTTGGGGTTCGCCAGCGGCACCTTGGGCGGCTCGGTGGCGGGCGCCGTGCGTTCTTCGTGGCCGGGCGCGGCCATGTAGACCCAGATCAGGCCGTCCTGCTCGCGCACCGGATATGACCGCACGCGGATTTTGGCCGGATCCACAGCCTCGCCGCCGACCAGCGAAGGAATTGCCGCGCACACGCCGTCGGTCTTGAAGCGCCAGCCGTGATAGGGGCACTCCACCGTGCCCTCGGCCATCATGGTTCCTGCCGAAAGCGGCACGCCGCGATGCGGGCAAATATCGCGCAGCGCGAAGGGGGCGCCATCCTTTGTACGCCCAATCAGCACAGGTTCGCCCAGCAGCATCTCGCGGCTGAGGGCGCCCGGCTTCAGCGTCGTGGAACGGGCGCCGAAATACCAAAGATCGCGGAGGAAAAGTTCATCGGCCATGCACGCCATGAAGTAGCGCGGGCAGGGAGCAATGTCGATATCGCTTGTACGAAACGCCTATTTTCCAGCCTTTTTCTTTGCCGCCTCGCGCGGTTTCAGAAGGCTTTCGAGCGGCGTGGCGAACAGCTCGCCCTTATAAGCGCTGAGCTTATAGGCCCAGCGGTCCGCATGCGCGTTGATCTCATGGGCCTCGTTTTCGGCGTCCGTCTCACCGGGTTGCGCACCGGCATAGACCCGCGCCCAGTAATCGGAGCCTTGCTGGATGACATCCACCGTCACGATTAAGCCGTCAAAGGTCGTGGTGACGATGCGCGAAGCGCCGTCGCTGAAATCCAGATCGTCGACAGGCTTGATATTGTCGAACGAGAAGTCGGCGATGGCCGAGGCAACGGAATCCGGCGCGCCGGGATAGGATAGTTCGCGGCCATGCGGCGGATCGACAATTGCGAAATCGGGATTGCTGGGTTTGTCGCGGCGCAAGACATAAGCGGGACCATTGGCGGGATGTACATCTGCTTCCTGAATGCGCGCGCGGTCGACTACAACAATATCCTTCTCCATCCAGTCGGCGGGATTGGCGCGTGGCTCAAATGGACTAGCGACCAGCCAGCTTTGCGCATCACCTGGCTTGCGCACGAAAAGGCCGACTGCACCGGAGGCGTCGCCAATATTCTCGCTCTTGCCGACGATAAGGTCCGCAAAGACGTGGCCCTTGTCATTGCTGACCGTGATGGCCACTCCGTCGCCCTTGGGCGGCGCCACCAGATCGACGTAATGATACCAATCCGCCCGGGCGGTTTTCGGTTCGATGGTCGATAGCGCCGCGAGGCCGACGAGCGTCTTGCGGACCTCCGTGAACGAGGCGGGATAATTGTCGCTGCCGGGAAGCACCCAGCCTTTCATCGGGATGAAATCGACGTCGAAAGCGCCGTATTTCTTCGAGACAATATGGATATGCGTGACCTGTGTCAGCTTATGGGCGAAGCGGGGCAGGTATTCTTCCGGCGCGTATTTCGGCGCCGTCTCGGCCGCGCGCTGATCGAGCGCAATTGTGGCCAGGAACAGGCTGAGGAGCGCCAAGGCGGCGAGAACGGCGATATTGCGCCGGCGCGGATCGCGGAGAATTTGTTTCAAGTCCATCGCGCCCTCATGTCCGAATGGCGCGCGCGCGGCGGCGGCGGCGCAGCCACGCCAGACCAAGCGCGAA
The DNA here is from genome assembly GCA_963849895.1 of uncultured Alphaproteobacteria bacterium. GTDB lineage: Bacteria > Pseudomonadota > Alphaproteobacteria > Micropepsales > Micropepsaceae > Rhizomicrobium. The sequence goes on along the minus strand of CAWKIU010000016.1, from coordinate 2,522 downwards.
GAAGGCAACCAGAAGCGGCACCAGCGCGATATTCACGAATGCGAGAAAATCGCCCAGCGCGTCGATATCCTTGCGCAGATTATGCTGCACGTCGCGCAGCGCCGCGCGGGTTTGGATGAGTTCGTGCTTTACCCGTTCGATCTCGCCTTGCTGCTGCGGCGTCAGGGCGACGCTGCCGCTCTTGCCGCCCTCACCCTGCTGTAGATCGCGCAGACTTTGCTGGGCGTCGGTGAGGCGCTGTTTTAGCGCGTCTTCCTGCTGACGGAATTGCGTCTGTGCCTGGGCTTGCAGGTCCTGCACCACGGTGAAGGGTCTATTGCCGGATGCGCGCGTGCGCAGGGAGATGAGATCGCTCGAACCCATCAGATTTTCCACCGCATTCATAACGAAGGCACTGTTGTCGGCGAACGGCGCGGCGATCTGTTTGCCCATGAAGCTCTCGGCATGCACCCAGAAGCGGTCGTCGAAAATGTCTGTGTCGGCCATAACGACGACGTTGATGTCCTTCGCGTGCTTGATTTGCGCCGCGCCCGCGCCGTCGGGCGGGCCGGCTTTAAACGCGCTGTCGGCTGGTCCCGAAGTCCGCGCCGCGATGGTGTAGTGCTCGCCCGTCGGCGTGATCGAGGTAATCAGATCTTGCGGCTGCGGGCTCAGCCGCACTTCCTCTGTGTCCAACAGAGACGCGCGGTCCGAACTGAAGATCAGCGGCGAAAACTGCGTAGTGGCGCCCTTGCGCTGGGACAGCGCGCCGACACTCGCCAGATTAAGCGTCTGCAAATTCGCGGTGACGGGATCGCGCGCATCGAACTGGTCATGCGTCAGATGCAGCCAGACCGGATAGAGCGCCACCGGATTGCGCGGATCGCCGGATGTCTGCACACGCTGCGCCAGATCGAGATCGCCGATTACCTTGTTGGCGTTGAAATCGATGCCCCAGGCTTGGAACAGGCGCGGCATGGCCGATGCCGCCGGTCCGCTCATTGCAGCACTTTGGCCTTGCGCCGCCGCGGCGATTTCAGAATTGGGATCGACGAAGACAAGCGCCCGCCCGCCCTTCATCACGAACTGGTCGATGGCGTAGTCCTGTAGCGGGTTCAGCATGCCCGGCTGCACGATCATCACGACGTCGGTGTCGGCGGGGATGCCCGTGAAATTCGCATCGAGCAGCTGCGTGTCATAGTTCTGCGACAATTGCTGATAGATCAGGAAGGGCTGGCCCTGGCCCTGCATCGCCGCCGCGCCGCCGTCGAGCGGCAGGCTGGAGATCACCGCCAACTTTGGCTTCTTCGGTGTGGCCAGCCGGTAGATCAGCGAGGACAGATCGTATTCGAGGAACGGCTCGCGCTCCGGCGCGAAATAGGAGATCGCCTCCTTGCCGTCGATGCGATTGGAGCCGACCAGTCCGAAATAGACGACGTCGCCGGTTTCGGTTGGCGCGCCCGTCAAACCGTCGGACGTGGCTTCGTCTTCCGCTGGCGTATAGGGCTCCGGGTCGATTTCCTCGAGCACGATCTTGCCGTGGCTGAGCGCCGCATATTCCTGCAGCATGTCGCGCACGCGTCCCGCATAGGCACGGGTCTGGGCGTAATCGGCGGCAATCTCTTTGGAATAGAAGAACTTCAGCGTCACCGGCTCTTTGAGGTTCGCGATGATGTTGCGCGTGCCGTGCGAGAGCGTGAAGCGGCCGTTTTCGGTTAGGTCGAGCCGCGCCGTCGTGAAGGTGGCATCGACGGCGACATTGATGCCCACAAAGATCACCGCGGCGAGCACGATGGCGGCAATGGCATAAAGGCGGCGGGAGAGCGGCTTCATTGCGTCACCCGCTCTTCTTCAGATCGACGATGACAACATTGGCCGCCAGGAATAGCGCAATCAACGAGAGGAAGAATACCACATCGCGCAGATCGATCACGCCCATGGTGATCGCGGCGAAATGGGTAAGGAAGCTGAACGAGGCAACGGCATCGACCAGCGACTGCGGCGCCCAGGCATGGAAGAAGTCGAGTACCAGCGGCGCGCCGGAAACCGTGAACAGGAAGCACGACCACGCTGACCACGAAGGCGATAACTTGATTGCTGGTCGCCGCCGAGATGCAGGCTCCAATGGCGAGATAGCCGCCCGCCATCAGGAAGCTGCCGACATAACTTGCCACGATCACGCCGTTGTCGGGCTGCCCCAGCACATTGACGGTGATCCAGATCGGAAAAGTCAGCGCCAGCGCAATGCCGATGAAGGCCCATGCCGCCAGATATTTTCCCAGAATGCTGGCCCAGAGCGGTACGGGCAGGGTGAGGAGAAGCTCCATCGTGCCACTGCGCCGCTCTTCCGCCCATAGCCGCATCGAAATCGCGGGTACCAGGAAGAGATAAAGCCAGGGATGAAAGCCGAAGAACACGGCGAGGTCGGCGATGCCGTTGTCGTAGAAATGGCCGACATAGAAAGTGAACGCACCCATCGCGAACAGGAAGATCACGATGAAGACATAAGCCAGCGGCGTCGCGAAATAGGCGGCGAACTCGCG
>CAWKIU010000015.1:0-275533 GCA_963849895.1 uncultured Alphaproteobacteria bacterium | reverse complement strand
GAATTTTATCTAATTAAATCAAATAGTTAAACTGCATTTCGTCTAACATGCGGCGAGTTGAATCCAATGGTTATTGGCATCAATGTGACCAATGCGGATGGTGCGCCGACGTGGTATAGGCAAAGTGGAACTACGTATCGAACGTCATGTCGCAAATCAGACCGCGTGAAAATGATAGCCTGAAGCGCAATTCCGATGTGCTGGGTGCAGCCGTCGGCGAAGAGACAGTTCTCCTAAATCCCAGGACGGGGATGTATCTCGCTTTGGACGACATCGTCAGCCTCGTTTGGGAATATCTCGCGGAAGAACCAAGCCTAGCGATGCTCAGCGATGTGCTTGTCAAAGAATATGCCGGCGATCCTTTGGTCATCCGCGCCGATCTGGCGAAGCTTATCGATGAGATGGTCGATCTGGGGATCGTCGAAATCGCGAGGCAGCGGACGTGACTGTGCCGACAGGCTTCGCCGCGTGAGCCAACCGGAATTTCAGGCTAGTCTATATGGCTGGAATATTCGCAGCGAAATTCCGCTCAAGACAGCGCAGGCGCGCCGGCCCATACCCGCCACCCTTCCCGTCGTGCGAATTCGTCTAGGAAAAGTCGAAGAAATTTTACCGGATCGGATTGCTGAGCTACAGTTGGCGGACATTGCCGCAGATGGCACGGTTCTCGTGCGCCTACCGCCTGTAGGACGATTTCTGATCAAAGACGGATGCGATGTCACCGTTGATCCAACTGGTGACGCCACCGCCAGCGAAATTGAAGCCTCGTTGTTTGGCATCGTCGCCGGTGTGCTGCTGCATCAGCAGGACATACTGACATTGCACGGCAGCGCGGTGAAGATCGGCCATGCGGCCATTGCTATCACTGGCGATGTGGGGGCCGGCAAATCGAGTTTGGCCGCCGCGTTGGTGAAACGCGGACACAGCTTGGTTTCGGACGATCTCTGTCCAATCATATTGAACTCCGGCCGATCTGAAATCGTTCGCGGCGCGCGCGCATTGCGGCTGTGGCCGGACAGCGCCGATGCATTGGGATTCGATCCGGTATCTGCACTTCCGCTTTACCGAGCGGCAAGCAAGGCGCGGTTTTGCCCACCCGAAGAAAAGGACGACGCCGAACGACCGCTGCGGTTGCCACTTGCCGCCGTCATCCGTCTGAGGAGCAATCCGCAATGCACTACCCCAGCATTGCGGTTGCTAAGCGGCAGCGCTTGTTGGACGCCGATAGACCAACTTGTCTATCGGGCGGCTATAGGCCGGGCGCTTGGTAAGCGTGGCCTGCAGTTTGCAGGTTTGACGACTCTTGCGAACACAGTCCCGATTCTCGAATTGACGCGCACGGACGATTTGGCGCATCTGCCGATTGCGGTCGACTTAGTTGAATCAATGATGGCGAGTCAAACCCCTGCCGCCTTTTTTTTGAATTTTCTTATGCAAAATCAATATGCTGCCGTATGTTGGCAGCACAACGAGAACGGGCATTGACAGAACTACCGATCTCTTCAGAATGCTCAATCTTGTATTGCGTTCCGGGGGCTAGCATGAACGATCATCAGGTCTTAGACGCGGGAGAAGACGAACGCCGCGAAGAGCGCAAGCTCTGGCATCGTCCGGCTATAACCGTAATTGACGCTGCGGAGGAAACCCGGAGCAATAGCGGCCCGGGCGGTGATGGCGCGATTACCGCGTCCTAACAAGAAAATTCATGTAGAGGCGTTCGAGACATCCCCGTTCTGAGGATGGTTCACATCGCCGTATCAAAGTTGTTCAAGGATTTGCGGGAATATATCGAACGCGACCGCGATGCGCGGGACGTTGCTTCCTGTCGCGTGAACGGAATGGAATAAAAACGCCGGAAAGATAGTCAACATTCCAGGCTGTGGCTGCAGCCAAACGCCGCCGGTGGTTCAAAGGGGATGCACCGGATAAGGCGATCCAAATCGAGTTCTGCACACGCTGCGTCGCATTCGCCGCGCAAACGAAGTGCGATCGCGCGATAGGCGTGGGCGACCGTCCCGCCGACATGAGCGGCCGGTAGCGATTCGACCATCGCCAACAGCACGTCGCCATCACTGCGGATCGCCGAAGGTTGCAGCAACCGCTCGGCTGCCCAAGCTGCCGTGGGGCTGCGTTCCGCTGCGCGCCGCCATGCACCGAGCGCCGCCTGATCGTTGCCTTTGTCGAGAAGCGTTTCGCTTATGGCCGTGTCGAGGCGCGCCGTATCGCGACCGGCTTGGACGGCGCGTCGACAGATTTCCAGAGCGCGATCCGGCTCGGACAATGGCTTTGCAATCTCGCCCCCGGCACAGGCACAATTGACCATGCCTCTCGGCCGCCATATTTTTTCCTTCTATCATCACTGTCACGGGTTGCTTGATATGAATGCGTCAACCACGTCGCTGAGTTCATGACTGCAATCATCGGGCTATGCGGTCCAACCGAGATGCGGCCGTCTCAACCGGAGCTACAGCGCCTATTCACCGGTTGCTATCCGGTACGCCGCCGTCCGGCTTTTTGGCTGGGCCAGGGCGCGGCATTGGGATGGCTCAATCTGCCCTTCACGCCGGAGGATATGTTCGATCAGCAACCCGTGACCGGAGCGAATGGACGGTTGCGTTTGGTGTTCGCGGGCCGTCTCGATTGTCGGGGCGAGCTTTCGGCGGCATTGCAGATAGGTGACATATCCGTGATGCCGGACAGCGCGCTGGCGCTCAGAGCCTTTGAGCGCTGGGGTGAATTAGCACTTGAACAGTTACGCGGCGGCTGGGCGCTCGCATTGTGGAACGAGGAAGAGGGGCGATTGCTGCTTGCTCGCGATCCCAAAGGTCAGCGGGCGCTGTTCTACCACCACAATCAAGACCGCTTGGTCTTCGCCAGTACGTTAAACGGTCTTCTGGCGTATTCCGATGTTCCACGCGAACTCGACGACGATGTGCTTAGTCGCTTCCTACAACTTGATTTCAGCGAACGGGATCGCACCTTTTATCAAAATATTCGACGCGTTCCAGGTGGCGAATGTGTGATTTGGCGACGCGCCACGAACACACTCGAGCGGCGCGTGTTTTGGCGTATCGATCCGACAAAATCCGTCAAACTCGGCTCGGACGAAGTATATGTTGACGCGGTGCAGTCCCTGCTTGACAAAGCGGTGGCCGAACAACTTCGAAGCGCTGCGCCGCTCTGCGTTATCGGTTCGGGCGGCTTCGACTCCTCTGCCGTCGGTGCGACCGCAGCCCGATTATCGGCGCCGAACCGATTGACTTATTACAGCCGGGTGCCACCGCAGGGATGGACCGAGCCGAAGTCGTCGGCACGATATTATTCAGACGAGACGCCCAAACTCGAAGCCTTGGCGGAAATGCATTCCAATCTCAACTTGGTTCGAATCGGCGATGTCGGACTGCATTCGGCGGATGAGGACATGGCTTGCCAATTCCGCCGTTACGGTATGCCGCTGCTCAATCCGCTCCACGTCGGCTGGTTTGCACCCATATTTGACCGTATGCGCGCGGCGGGCCAGCATATCGCGCTGACCGGGATGGACGGCAACATGACGCTGAGCTGGACCGGACCTTATGCCCCGCTTGAACTGGTGCAGGAAGGGCAATGGCTCGCGCTATGTCGCGCCTTTGTAGCTACCGCACGGACGCAACGGCGGAATCGGGGCACCGCCGTGTTGATGGCATGGTGGCGCGCGTTCAAAAGCGTCGTGTTGGCGCCTCTCGAACCTCGTGCGCTGCGTCAATGGCGAACCGGGGATAGGCGCGCGAGTTTCTCCACGCGCCTCGACAAGGACCCACTACGCGTTCCGGCACACTTCGATGGCGCGCGCGAGCGGGCCGCGTGGCACAGAGCGGCGTTCAATTTGGAAGGCGGCGAATTGATCCGCGATGTCATCGCCCAAATGCCCGCCGTCGATCACATCGAACTTCGCGCACCACTCGGCGACGTCCGCTTGTTCGAACTATGTTTGGCAATTCCCGAGAAACAATATTGGCGAAATGGCATACCGAAGTTTCTAGCGCGCCGCGTGCTCGCCGGTCGCCTTCCGGAAACCATCTTGAACGAATGGCGGACCGGCGATCAATGTCCGGACTGGTATGATCGCCTGGATAAGATGACAAAAGGCTATGCGGATGACCTGCATGAGGCCGCGACATCGCCTCGGGCCAGAAAACTCATCGATTTGAGGCGAGCACAACAAGCGTTGGCCAAGTTGCCTACGAGTGCGGCAGCCGCCGCTGACCACCATGTCGTCTATCGTAGTGTTCTGCCGCGGGCGGTGGCCATGGCCCGTTTCATTGGCTGGTTCGAACAGCGCAACCGCTAGCGATCAAGGCACATAGCCAAACCGCTCCATCGCTTCACGATGTATTTCTTCTATGGCCCAGGCTTGCGCGGCGCTCAGTTGCTCGCGCCATAGACCGGCGCGACCGACCCGAAAAAACATGCCATCTTCGCGGACAGTTTCGACGAACCCCTCCAATCGCTCCCGCGACTGGAGAACATCGAACGACGTCGATGCGATTGCTGCAGCTATGGCGCTGTCGTTGACGGGCAACCCGAGAAATCGCACGCATGCAGAAAATTCCTGGTAAGGCTGTGCCAATATATATTCATAACGTAGGACCAGCAGCGGCAGCTTTGACATTCGGGTCCACGACAAGACGTGGCTGTTCCAGTCCCCGATATATTGGGGCAATTGCCGCGGCCTACCTTCCGGCGAATCTATAAGATAAGCTGAAGTATTTCCCATCCAGGCGATTACCCGATCGATCGGCCACCCGTTGTGATGGGCGTATGAGAGCGCTACATCGCGCGGATCGCGCACGATATAAACCGCAGCATGTGCCAGTTCGGAAGGCAGCAGTTCGTCGGACCAAGCATCATGTGTCTTGCGAAAGCTGGGGATAGCAACGGTCGATACTTCGGCGCGCAGAAAGGCCGCACGGAGCGCTAATAGCTGGTCGATACTCAGATCGGCGGCACGCACGCCAAGACGGTTCTCAAACCGCTCGATCGAATAAACGGAGGGCATCCGTCGCGAAAAATCTTTCGAAAGCGGCGGCGGGCAACCGCTCTCAAGGGCAGCCAGAAATAGACGAAGCCATGTGCCGCCTGACTTTGGATAGGCGCCCAACCAAACAAATGGGCCGGCGCTCACGGCTGTAGCCCCGCGATCCAGTCCTCAATCACGCGCGCCGCGGCGCTAAGACGTTCAGCGCCCGGCGCTAATTCGATTGAAACGGCCGGCACCGATTCGGCCAGCTCTGCGAATGTGGTAAACGCGCCAGTATCTACAAGTGCATCGAAACGCCATTGTGCGCCTCCAAGCCTTGCGGCAACCACCGCCGGTGACATTGGAGTGAGAACCGATGACGAATTGGCGCGTTTTGGAAACACGATTCCGCGTATCGGCACTGACAAAGGGGGGCTTTGAGTGATAACTGCACGGTCTCGTACGGACCAACGCCGCCACGGCTCGCGAAGCGGTTTTTCGTTTGGCACCGGCCATTGAAGCGCCGCGAGTCCGTCAGCCCATAGCCGGAGCGGTGTCGGACCGGCCATATGTAGCGTAGCGCTTGGAGATAGTCCGATGGCAAGAACGCCGTCGCCCCAGACCGGACGATTAAGTGCGGCGGCAAGTGTGGATTTTCCGGCTCCTGGTAGGCCCAAAATTAGGATCGCGCCTCCCTCGTCTCGCGCAATCGCGCTCCCGTCGAACGGTTGCCAGCCCAGCTGCCGACATAGTCTTGCGAGAACCGGCCCTACCACGAGACCGCCCAAAGCCTGCGCATCTGCTGCCGGTCCAGGTGTGATGATCACATGATGTTCGACAATGCAACCGCGAGCGAGGGGATCAAGATCAAAACGTATTGCGTCGGTTGATGAAGCGTCCTCAACCGGGCCGATTGTAACGGTAACGTCCGGCATGCCCTCGCAAGGACTCGCTCCCGACAGGGCCCAGGGCGCATCGATTTTCCAGCCGGCGAAGCGCTGCAAAGTATTCAGTTGAACACCGCCTCGTAGAGAACCCCGCCTTCATCGCGCCCGATTGGGACGATGAATATATCAAGTCGGCCCAATACATCGCTGGCGAACTGATAGACCTTCTGCGGCAGGATCGGATCGTGTCCCTGAACGTGGTGTAGGAGCGCGTTGCTCTCATGACCTCCGGCAGGAGTGGCCGGAATGTCAGGCGGCCACTGCGGGCAACCTGACGATGGGATCATCGCTCAAGGGTGCGATGGTTTCCAGTGACATGTATCGGCCTCGCTGAACGGTCCATTCGTCGTTCTGCTCGAGCAGGATAGCGCCGACGAGCCGGGTGATTGCATCCTCGTTGGGAAAGATGCCGACGACTTCGGTGCGCCGCTTGATCTCGCCGTTGAGACGCTCGATCGGGTTGGTGCTGTGCAGCTTGAGGCGGTGCTCCTTGGGGAATGTCATGTAAGCCAGCACGTCATTCTCGGCATCGTCCATGATGGCGGCGAGCTTTGGCACTTTGGGGCGGATTTGATCGGCAACGGTGCGCCATTGCGTGCTGGCGGCCTCGGGCGTCTCCTGCGCGAAGGCGGTAGCGATAAAAGCGGAGACGACACGCCGTCCGCTCTTGCCGGAATGGGCAAGCACATTGCGCATGAAGTGGACGCGGCAGCGTTGCCATGTGGCGCACAGCACCTTGGAGACGGCCGCCTTGATGCCTTCATGGGCATCGGAGACAACGAGCTTGACGCCACGCAGGCCGCGCCGTGTCAGCTTGCGCAGGAACTCCGTCCAGATCGGTTCGGCTTCCGACGTGCCGATCTCCATGCCCAGCACTTCGCGTCTGCCGTCGCTGTTGACGCCGACGGCGATGATGATGGCGACCGAGACGATGCGTCCGCCGCGGCGCACTTTCAGGTAGGTCGCATCGATCCAGATATAGGGCCAGTCGCCTTCGAGCGGTCGTTCCAGGAAGACCTTCACCTTGCCGTCGATCTCTTCGCAAAGCCGGCTGACCTGGCTCTTCGAGATGCCGCTCATGCCCATGGCCTTGACCAAATCGTCGACCGACCGCGTCGAGATGCCCTGAACGTAGGCTTCCTGAATGACGGCGGTGAGTGCCTTCTCGGCCATGCGCCGAGGTTCGAGGAAGCCGGGGAAGTAGGAGCCCTTCCTGAGCTTGGGGATGTGCAACTCCACCGTGCCGGCGCGGGTTTCCCATACGCGATCGCGATAGCCATTGCGCTGGTTGATCCGGTCGGGATTGCGTTCGCCGGGTGCGGCACCCGTCAGATTTTCAACCTCCAGCGCCATCAGACGCTGGGCGGTGAAGCCGATCATCTCACGCAACAGATCGGTATCGGAACTCTTTTCCAGAAGCGTGCGAAGAGTCATCATATTATCGGTCATCGTGTGTCCTCGGTTTGGTTCGGTTCAGCGACCAAAACCCTATCGGAGATTCACGATGGCCAACGCTGTGGATAAGTAACCCGCCTCCGCACGACTCGTTGCCGGTCGCTGCGGCGGCCTACTTACCCACAGCTCCTACACCACCTCTCGGGACGCGACCCAGGATCGTATGCCTATCACTCTGGAAAACAAGGCGAAACGGAGCGCGCACCATAATAGGCGACGGAGGTACTGGCAGTGACTGAACCAATGTCAGGGCGAATTCGAGGCGCTCCACGCCAAGTTCAATATGAAATGCACAGTTCAACAGACTTTGAAAATCCTCGGCATAAAGTATCTTCATGATCCGTTTCCGTCGCACCGATTCCAAAATTGCCCGGTACGCTGCAACCGTCAAGCGCGCCCGATCACTAACAACGTGCGGCAGCGTATGACTGCATTCCATCCAAGCAGCGAAAAGAGCGACCTTCTCATGACATGTCTAGTTTCGCGAATAATCTAATAAATTTCACGAGCCAAACCTCAGAATTTGTTGGACCTGAGTTGGTATTGGAAAAACGAGCTGCAGAAAATTAAACAAGAACAATATGTTATTAGCAGAATAAGATTCTCACCTCCGGCACCAGTCTTTATTCAATAATTTCAAGTACTTAGATTGCTATCCGGCTGATGCGCGCGCGGCTTGGATTGTATTTCGATCGAAACTTCAGGCTTGTCGATTTGATCGCGGAAACGCAGCGACGCCTTCTCAAAAAATAATCTTCTAGGGCCGGTCACTCAAGAATCGATCAATCGCCTCTCGTGAGGCCGGCTCGTCGAGTGTTGGGGCGTGCCCAACGCGCGGCACTTGTACGACCTGAATATTCGGATCGAGCCTGCGCCAACATACCTTGCAATACGAGCAAGACCGACCGGACTGACAACCGGACCGACGTCATTCAGCACCGCTGCTTCGATGCGCTCGGGCGCCGTCCTGGAGCCGCCACCTTGCCGCACAACAGATAACAAAAATATCCATGCTCGGACGGGATCGTGCATTCGCCGGCGGATCGAACGGGCCTAGCCTTAAAGAATAAGGCACCGGGCGCCGGTTCTGATAAGGCCGGAATCCAAAAACAAACCACAAGTCTGTGCCGCAGGAGTGATACCGCGTGGGCGTGGGCATACACTGCTTGGCGCTGGATTTTGGGGCATCCAGCGTGAGACTTGCCGATATTGCGCTCGATGGCGACCGGCTCGATATGCATGAAATATCGCGCACGGCCCATGGTCCGCAAAAGATCGGCGGGCATCTCGTTTGGGATTACCCGGCGATCTACGGTTCGATTGAGCGGTCGCTCGCTGCGGCGGGCGAAACGGGCATACCGTTCGCGAGCATCGGTGCCGATTCCTGGGGAGTCGACTATATCCTCCTGGATGAAGCCGGTCGGCGCATCGGCCAGCCCGTTTCCTATCGCGATCCGCGCACCGATGGACAGGTTGAAGCCTTTACGGCCCGGCATGTCCGTGCCTCCCGCCTGTTCGAGAAGACAGGCCTGCCGGCGCTAGCGTTCAACACGCTGTTTCAACTCTATGCGCAGAGTGCCTCGGAACCGGAGTTGCTCGCCCGGGCCGATCGCCTGTTGTTCACGGCGGATTACGCCCACTTTTGGCTCGGCGGTGTGCCGGCTACCGAGCGAACACTGGCCTCGACCAGTCAGATGCTGAATCTGGACGGCACATGGTGGGATGAGATTCTGGCCCCGCTTGCGATCAAACGCTCGGCGCTTGGCACACCGGTACAAGCGGGGACGATGCTTGGTGAGTTGTCGCTGCGGCTGCAAGAACGCTGCGCGCTTTCCGCCCTCAAGGTGATCGCGCCCTGTACCCACGACACCCAATCCGCGATATTGGCAGTTCCCGACGCGGGTGGCGGCGATTGGGCCTATTTGTCGAGCGGAACCTGGTCGATTCTCGGCGTCGAATCCCCGGTCCCTTATTGCGATCCGAAGGCGGCCGCGGCCGGTTTGGGCAACGAGCAAGGTTACGGCGGCACATTCTGCGTCCAATCAACGGTCACCGGGCTTTGGCTGATCCAGGAAATTCAGCGCCTGCTCGGCTATGCCGAGGCCGGTATCCTGACGGATGAAGCCGCAGCGAGCGAAGCGTTCCGTTCTCTCATCAATCCGGCGGCTGTGCGTTTCTTCCATCCCGACAACATGGTCGCCGAAATCAGAGCGGCCTGCCATGAGGCAGGCGAACCGGTTCCCGAATCGCCGGGAGCGCTGGCGCGCTGTGCCTATGACAGCCTGGCGCTGCTTTATCGCCAGCGCCTGGACGTTCTTTGCGCGATCACGCATCGGTGCATTTCGCGCCTTCATGTTCTGGGCGGCGGTTCCCAGGTAACATTGCTCAACCGGATTTGCGCCACCGTCACTGGAATTCCCGTATTGGCCGGGCCCGCCGAAGCCACCGCGATCGGCAATGGCTTGGCGCAGCTGATCGCCCTCGGCGCCGTGCCCGGCGTCGCAGAAGCGCGCCGGCTTGTGGCCCGGTCCTTTCCCCCCGTCGTCGTCGAACCGGAGCAGCATGCCGCGCTTGACGATGCAATCGCCAGGTTCGACCACATAGCGACCCTCCAATGATGGACCCCATGCAAAACGAACTTTCCCTGCGCCAAGAGATGATTGCGACTTGCCTCACCATGAACGCGACCGGGCTGAACATCGGCACGGCCGGTAATATCAGCGTGCGCGTTCCGGGCGGGTTTCTCGTGACGCCCACGGGCATGGCTTACGAAGACCTGAAGCCGGAGCAGATTGTCGCGATGGATTTCGACGACCGCTATTACGGCGATTATTATCCGGCTTCGGAATGGCGCTTTCATTCGGCCGTGCTGAAGCACCGGCCCGATGCCAATGTCGTACTGCACAGCCACGCCCTTTATTGCACCATCTTGGCGAGTTGCCGGCTGGATATCCCGGCGTTGCATTACGGAATCGCGGGCGTTGGCGACGACATCATCAAATGTTCGGGCTACGCGCCCTTCGGCACGCCGGAACTGTCGAGGCTGGCGGTCGAAGCCTTGGGACACCGTAACGCCTGCCTGCTTGGCAATCACGGCGTGATCGTGCTGGGAACGACGGTCAAAAACGCCCTCCACCTCCTGCAAGAGGTCGAGTTTCTAGCGCACCATTATTATGGAACGCGCTTGCTCGGTAAGGGCGTTCCCCTCAGCAAGGACGAGATGCATGTCGTCCTCGAACGCTACAAAACCTACGGAAAGCAGCCGGGCGAGTTTCAGCGCAGCGACGCGCCGGACGACTGGCAGGTCATTCCGCCCGAGCGCGGCGGCGACAAGCTGCCTTAAGTGCCATTCGTACAAGACATGCAGGGAGAATAGCGATGAACAGTGTTTTTTCCGGAAACCTTCCCAAGATCGGCATCCGCCCCACGATCGATGGTCGCAAGGGCGTGCGGGAGCTTCTCGAAGTTCAAACCATGCAAATGGCGAAGGCCACTGCCGAACTGATCCTTGACAATCTCCGCCATCCCAATGGCGCGCCGGTGCAATGCGTCATCGCCGATACAACAATCGGCGGCGTCGCCGAAGCGGCCGCCTGCGCCGAGAAATTCCGCCGCGAAAACGTCGGTGCCACGATCACGGTCACGCCCTGCTGGTGCTACGGTTCGGAGACCATGGACATGGAACCCTCGACGCCCAAGGCGGTATGGGGCTTCAACGGGACCGAGCGGCCTGGCGCGGTCTACCTCGCCGCGGTGCTGGCAGCGCACAATCAGAAAGGTCTGCCAGCCTTCGGCATCTACGGACAAGAGGTTTGCGAGGCAGACGATGCCAGCGTACCCGCCGACGTTCGCACGAAGATTCTCGGATTTGCCCGCGCTGCCCTGGCGGTCGCAAATATGCGCGGCAAATCGTATTTGAGCATCGGCGGTGTCTCGATGGGCATTGCCGGCTCGATCATCGATCAGGCTTTCTTCCAGAAATACCTCGGCCTCAGGGTCGAATGCGTCGATATGAGCGAGCTGTCGCGGCGCATTCAACAGCGCATCTTCGACGCCGAAGAGTTTTCCCGCGCCTTCGCTTGGATCAAAGATGCCTGCATCGAAGGCAATGACCTCAATGCCGAAGCCGAGCGCCACTCGCCCGAACAGAAAAAAAGGGAGTGGGAGATCAGCGTGCAGATGGCGATGATCGCCCGCGATCTGATGGTCGGCAATCCCAAACTCGCGGCCATGGGCCACGGCGAGGAATCGCTTGGCCACAACGCCGTCTTGGCGGGCTTCCAAGGTCAGCGGCAATGGACGGACTTCATGCCCAACGGCGACTTCGCGGAGACAATCCTGAACTCGTCGTTCGATTGGAACGGGCCTCGCGCGCCTTATGTGCTGGCAACCGAGAATGATTGCCTCAACGGCGTTGGCATGCTGTTCAACCATCTTCTTACCAACCGGGCGCAAATCTTCTCCGACGTGCGCACCTATTGGAGCCCGGCAGCTATCGCACGCGTCACCGGCTGGACGCCCAAGGGCGATGCCGAAGGCGGCGTCATCCATCTCATTAATTCCGGCTCTACCTGCCTCGATGCCACCGGCAAGATGTCCACAGACGGCAAGCCGGCGATCAAACCGTTTTGGGACGTCACGCAAGCCGACATCGATGCTTGCATGACGGCGACGCGGTTCTGTCCAGCCGATGTCAACTATTTCCGCGGCGGCGGCTACTCGACCGATTTCATCACCAAGGGCGGAATGCCGCTGACAATGGTGCGGCTCAATCTGGTGGAAGGGCTGGGGCCCGTTTTGCAGATCGCCGAAGGCGTGAGCGTGGAACTGCCGGCCGACGTGCATGACAAGCTCGATGGCCGCACCAATCCGACATGGCCGACCACCTGGTTCGCGCCGCGCGTGACCGGCAAAGGCCCGTTCCGCTCTGTTTACGAGGTCATGCGCGCCTGGGGCGCCAATCACGGGGCCATTTCCTATGGGCACATCGGTGCCGATGTCATCGCACTGGCGTCCATGCTGCGCATTCCGGTGGCGATGCACAATGTGCCCGAGGAGTGCGTGGTCCGCCCCAGCGCTTGGAGCTTGTTCGGGATGGACCCGGAAGGAGCCGACTATCGCGCGTGTGCCGCCTATGGGCCACTATACCGTTGAGGGAGTAACACATGCTTCGCGGCATTTCTCCGCTTCTGTCGCCTGATCTTCTCGCCGTGCTCTGCCGCATGGGGCACGGCGACGAGATCGTCCTGGCCGATGCGCATTTTCCCGGCGAAACCTTCAACAGCCGGGTGCTGCGGGCCGACGGGCTGCGCATCCCCCCGCTGATCGAAGCAATCCTTCCGCTGTTCGTACTCGACAACTACGCGCCCGATCCCATCGTGATGATGGCTGCCGTTTCCGGCGACAGACTGGACGAGGCGGTGCTGGTATCCTACCGTGGTGCGATCGAACGCCATGCCCCAGCAGCACCACCGACCGTCTTCATCGACCGCTTCAAATTCTATGACCGTGCCCGCAGTGCGTTTGCCGTTGTGATGACCGGAGAGACCGCGAAATACGGCAACATCATCCTAAAGAAGGGAGTAACGCCGGTCTGACGGGGCGGGCCGGAAAAACTCCACAACGAAAAAAAACAGATAGTCTCCAGGGGGGAATATGTCCAAAACCGGCACCGCAGCCCGCAGCTACGGCCTTGCTTTCGCGCTCGTCATCACGCTTTTTTTCGCCTGGGGTGTGGCGAATAGCCTGAACGACATTCTTATTCCCCAATTCAAGAAGGCCTTCGTTCTCACCGACCTGCAGACTGGTCTCGTCCAGTCGGCCTTCTACGGCGGCTATTTCGCGTTCGCCATGCCCGCCGCCATCTTCATGAACCGCTACGGCTACAAGGCCGCGGTGCTGTGTGGACTTTGTCTTTATGCGCTGGGTGCCCTGTTGTTCTTCCCGGCGGCCGAAGGGCACCGTTACATCTTCTTCCTCTGTGCCTTGTTTGTCATCGCGAGCGGCCTGTCGTTCCTCGAAACTTCGGCCAATCCGCTGGTGGCGGTGCTGGGATCGCAGGAGACCTCCGAACGCCGCCTGAACTTCGCGCAAGCCTTCAACCCGCTTGGTGTTCTGTTCGGGGTTTTTGTTGGCAGCCAGTTCATTCTGTCCGACAAAAATCTGCCCACGACACAGGTTGCGAATGCGGTGGTCGGACCCTATCTCGCGATCGCGGCGGCGGTGCTTTTGTGGGCAGCGGTCCTCGCGGTGGTCAAGTTCCCCCCGGTGGCGACGGCCCGGGTCGAAGCCGGTGGTACCATGGCCAAATGGTTCGGCGAACTGATGCGCGGTTTTGGCCGGCTGTTCGGTTATCCGCGATTTATGTTCGGTGTGGTGGCGCAGTTTTTCTATGTCGCCGCGCAGGTCTGTGTCTGGAGTTTTACCATCCGCTATGTTCAGCACGCCGTCGAAGGTATTCCAATCACCAACGGCTATACGCTGTGGCAAGAATTCGTGCCGCAGCCGACAGCGGTCTCAGCCTCTTTCATTCTGCTCGTGTCGCAGAGCCTGTTCATGGTCGGCCGGTTCATCGGAACGGCCTTAATGGGGCGCCTGAACCCCGACCGCCTGATGACGGTCTATGCGGCGATTGCAATGGTGCTGACGGCGGTGGCCGCCATTGCCGGCGGCTGGATCGGTGTGATCTGCCTGGCCTGCACCAGCTTCTTCATGTCGATCATGTTCCCGACCATTTTTGCCGGGGCCATCCGCGATCTCGGCCCCTTGACCAAATCGGGCTCGTCTTTCCTGGTGATGGCCATCATCGGCGGCGCCGCAGCGCCGCCCGTGATGGGCTACGTTTCCGGTCTGACCTCGATTGGGGTGGCGATGGTCGTGCCGTGCTTCTGTTTTGCCGTCATTATGGTCTATGCGCTGGTCGCGTCGAACCGCGCCACCAAGGCATAAGCGGCATCATTTCTCGCCGACCGGCCGCTGGTTCATGCGTCGCCATTCGCTGGGCGGCACGCCCATAACACTGCGGAACACCCGCGAAAAATGGAACTGGTCGCTATAGCCGACGGCTTCCGCAACCTGCCGCACGAGCGCACTGCTCTGCTGGATCAGAGCGGCGGCATGCGTCATCTTCAAGCGGGTCAGCAAGCGGTGCGGCGTTTCGTGGTCGTAGCGCCGGAACAAATGGCAAAGATGCACTTCGCTGATATCGCAACCTTGAGCGATGCCTTGGGCGTTTTGGAGGTTGAGAAAACTCCGTTCGATGAAGTCGCGGCACGTCTGGTATTTCAGGAAGCTGACCGATTTGGGCTCCCTTGCCGGCAACATCGACGCCTTGATCCGCACGGCCAAGCATTCAAGAATGCGCCGGCAATAGTCTTGTGAACCTTGGTCGGCGCGCATTCCCGCCCAGATTAGCTCCTCGAGCAGGCCGGTCAGCGCGTCCGCCGGCGTCAGCTGCACCAACTGTCCCGCCGACAACCCGCAACGGTCCAGAAAACGCCTTGTGTTGCCACCAGCGAATGCCACGAAATACTTCACAAGTTGGCCATGCGCGCAGCTGGTAATGCAATGGGGCATGCCTTCGCGATAGGCAAAGACGCTTCCCGGGTCCAATGCCAGGCGCTGGCCCGCGATCTGAAGCTCGCCATGTCCGCGCGCAACGTATTCGATCGTGGGAAAAGGAAAAGATATGCGATCGACCCGGTAGGTACTTCCGCAATGCTCGACGCCTCCCGCCACAACTCTCAGTGCGCGGCCAGTCCCGGCGGCAAGGTTGTAGTAAAAGCGCCTGGCATCGCTCACATCTTTGGCGAAGAACTCCGGCGCCCTTGGTTCTCTCATTGCGTGCCTCGTGGCGGAGCGACCACTGTGACAAGTGGATATTCAGATAGCCATACGCGCCCGGTGTCGCATCCCCTATTCTAGCGCCGGTTGCGAATGTTCGGAAGCGGCGCATCTTGGCCGTTCCGACGCTGGGCGGTACGTTCGCTATTGGACCATGTCCTGCCATTGCGGCCGAGCATCAACACCAGTGCGCCGCGCTTGCATGAAATCATGCGGCGTCTGGAGTTTCATGGCGGCGGCCGTGCCGCATGTGCATCTGGGCTAGCTGAGCGACTTTCCGTCGTCGATTAAATCTACTCTGACGCTAATTCTTTCAGAATAAATTGCACAATGCGCAACCCCTTCGATCAATTTCGGCGATTCGGCGAAGTTCGAATTCGATCTGAAACCGTTCTGGGAGATCGGGCTGGTGATGTTGATCCCGGGTGCGTTGATCGGCTGGCTCGCCGGACGCGACAGGCACGGCTAGTCAATGTTTCATGATTAGACATAGTCGCTATCGCGGTTTCGGGACGAAACCTGCTTCAACCGACACAGCAACAAACATCGGGCCCGCAGGTGGAGCGGCGTCTTGGCGACGCTCAGTGTGAATTACTGACGCGCCGACCGATCAATCCGACCAGTTCGCGGGACGGCGGTCCCAGCGATGCGCCCGCAATTTGGCGAGCAGCTCGACCGGCAGCGGCCCTTCGTCCGAAACCGCGAGATTGGCGCGCACATGATCTGCCGAGCGCATTCCCGCGATCAGCGTGCTGACGGCGGGATCGCTGAGGATAAAGCGCAGCGCCATGTCGGGCAGCGTCATGCCCTCCGGCACGAGCTTCTTGAGTTCTTCGACACGCGCCACCGTCTCCGCCAAATTCTTCGGGTTGAAATAGCCCGCCCGCCAATCATTGGCGGGAAAGCGCGTTTGCAGCGTCATCTT
The DNA here is from genome assembly GCA_963849895.1 of uncultured Alphaproteobacteria bacterium. GTDB lineage: Bacteria > Pseudomonadota > Alphaproteobacteria > Micropepsales > Micropepsaceae > Rhizomicrobium. The sequence goes on along the minus strand of CAWKIU010000015.1, from coordinate 259,365 downwards.
GCCGCCAAGGCTGCCTTCATCCAGCGGCACGCGCGCGATCACGCCGACATTGTGTATGCGGCAGATCGGGAACAGGCGGTCCTCGGGCATCTGATCGAAGACGTTGTAGATGACCTGCACGCTCTCGACGAGGCCGGTCTCGATCGCCGCAATGCCGTTTTCGGGTTGCCAGCGATTGAGGCTGAGACCGAACGCCTTGATCACGCCGGTCGCTTTCAACTCCGCAACCGTATCCTGCCATTCGGCTTCATGCGCCCAAGCGTCTTCCCAGACGTGAAACTGCAGCAGGTCGATGGTGCGGCCGAACGCCTTGTGGATCATCTGCGCATAGTCGAGGACGTGGGCGCGCGGAAACACCGAGGAGAGCGCGGATTTCGGCGAACTGGGCCATTTGCCGTCAGCCGGCGGAATCTTCGAGGCGAGTACCAGCGGACGGCCGGGATATTCGCGCGCGATCGCGCCGATCAATTCATCGCTGTGGCCTTGCCCATAGGCATAAGCGCTGTCGAAGAAGGTGCAGCCGCCTTCGATCGAAAGGCGCAGAGCCGCGCGGCTGATGTTGTCGTCGGCATCACTCCAGCCGCCCATTCCCCAAAGGCCATGACCGATATCGCTGACGTTGAAGCCGGATTTTCCCAATTTGCGGTATTTCATGGATGCATCTCACCTCTGCGAAATGTGTGGCCCAGGGCTGTGGTTCGGCGCCGCTCGCCGCCCGGTCCGGTTTGATACACAGCCGACTTTTTCGCAAGCATGGGAAATTTGTCACGCACAATAGCTGTGGTGTTTGTGCGCAGCGCGCCTGGATCGCTTGACAACTTTTAGCCTATTAATATGATAATTACGAAGAGGCGATAACTCTGGGCGGCTCGCGCGGAGAGGGAATGGTTTTATGGCGTCGATACCGCGCATGCGTATCAGACCCGCGGTGCGTCCGAGGGCTTCGCTGCCGCCGATTCACCTAATGTTTGCAGGGGAATGGCAAATTTCCCTGAAGATTGATATGGTAACGCTATCACAGGCGACAGCGCGGTTTGGGATGTTCAACGCACGGGGTGACAATAGCATCCTGCCGCCCCGGCAAGATTGCTGGGCTGGGACGCATTTCTGATGACCATCGCCGTGACATCTCCCCCTTTGGATGTAACGACCTTCACGATGCCCGATGGGCGGTCGCTCTATCTCTATGGGGGATTTACCGGCACGCCCCATTGGGCGCCGCTGGAGGAAGCCCATGAGAAAGGCTTCTCGCACCGCCGCTGGCATCCGGTTCGCCGCGAATGGGTGGTGTATTCCGCACATCGCCAGACCAGGACTTACAAACCCGCAACCGATGCCTGCCCGCTCTGCCCGATGGCGCCCGACGGCGAGATCCCGGTCGAGGATTTTTCCATAGCGGTGTTCGACAACCGCTTTTCCTCGCTGCAGAAGGATTGCCCCAAGCCGGCGCCGCTGCCCGGGCTCGACCTGCCGGTCGATAGCGCTGCGGGAAATTGCGAAGTCATCGTCTATTCCGCCGATCACAAGGCGTCGATGGCGACCCTGTCCCAAGAACGCCGCGAACTTCTGGTCAAGGTCTGGGGCGAACGCGTGCGCGCCTTAATGGCGATACCAGCCGTACAGGCCGTGATGCCGTTCGAAAATCGCGGCGAGGAAGCGGGCGTTACGCTGCATCATCCGCATGGGCAGATTTACGCTTTCTCCTATCTGCCGCCGATTATCGAGACCATGGCGCAGAGTTTCGAGGACGGCTACGACCTGACGAAACTGACGACCTCGGCAGCGCATGCCATCGCGCAAACCGAGAGCATGACGGCGCTGGTGCCGCCCTTCGCGCGCTTTCCTTATGAGACGTGGATCGTTCCGAAAACATTCCGCGCGTCACCCGGCGATTTGACGGCGGGCGAAGTCAGCGACTGTGCGCATTTGCTGGCCGTGGTTGCCAAGGCCTATGACACTTTTTTCAAGCGTGTCTGCCCCTATGTGATGATCGTCTATGTCGCGCCGCGCGGCATGGAAAGCTTCTTTCCCTTCCACATCCAATTCTACCCGCTTCTGCGCGCCCCGAACAAATTGAAGTATCTGGCGGGTTGCGAGCTCGGCGCGGGTTCTTTCCTGGCGGACATCGTGCCGGAAGCTGCCGCTCAATCTCTACGAGACGTAATAATGGAGAACACCCCATGACGAAGTTTACCGCCAGCGCTCCCGCGCGCGCGAATTTGATCGGCGAACACACTGATTACGCGACCAATCAGGGGCATGTTCTTCCCACACCCTTGCCGTTTCGCACGACGGCCGCCGTCCAGGAGATCGCCGGCGCGCCCGGTCGGCTCAGCATCCTCAGCGAGAATTACGGCAACCAGCCATTCGAGCGCAAAACGGACGACCAGCCCCGTCACCATTGGACGGATTACGTCGTCGGCAGTGTGCAAGCCATTGCGAAGAAGACCGCGCTGCCAGGCCTGGAGATCAAGATCAAAAGCGACGTGCCGATCGGCAGCGGCATTTCAAGCTCGGCGGCGCTCTGCGTCTCGGTGGTTCGTGCCCTAAAGGGATTGACGGACACCGAATTGACCGACGAAGAAATCGCGCTGATGGCCCATGAAGCCGAACACGATTTCGTCGGCGTGCCGTGCGGCAAGATGGATCAGTTCGTGTCCTCGATCGGCCGCCCGGGGCAAGCCCTGCTTCTCAACACCAAGACGCTCACCTATCGCCACTATCCCTTGGCGAGCGACGTCGCGATCATGCTGGTCGATTGCGGCAAGAAACACGATCTCGCCAAAGGCGGCGGTTACAAGCAGCGCGTGGCGGAATGCACCCAGGCGCGCGATCTTCTGCGCGTCGGCACGCTTTGCGAACTGGGCTACAAGGACCTGGATCGCCTGTCGGCGCTGCCCGAACTGATCGGCCGCCGCGCCCGCCATGTCGTCACCGAAAATCTGCGGGTGCTGGAATTCGTCACCGCGCTGGAAAAGGGCGATACCGAAAAGCAGGCCGATCTCATTGCGGCCAGCCATGTCTCTCAACGCGACGATTTCGAAGTGTCGATTCCCGAGATCGACGCGCTGGTCGAATCCTCGAAACGCTTCGGAATTCGTGGCGCGCGGATCGTCGGCGGCGGCTTCGGCGGCTCGATCATCGCGCTTGTACCGCGCGAAGATGCCATGGCATGGTGGACATTCGTCGCAAAAGAGAACCCGAACAGCCGGTTGATCTCGACCTACGCCTTGAAGAATAGCGAAAACGAATATGCAGCATGACAGTGGCGCCGTCCTTGTCTCCGGCGGCGCGGGTTACATTGGAAGCCATGTCGGTCATGTCTTAAAACTTGCCGGATATAGACCGGTCGTCGTCGACAACCTTGTCAACGGCAATTTGTGGGCGGCGCAGAAAGCCAGCGCCTTCCGGCAAGGCGATATCGGCGATGCCGCCTTCATTGGAGCGGTCTGCAACGAATTCAAACCCGTCGCGGCGATTCATTTCGCGGCTTTCATCGAGGTTGGCGAATCCGTCCAAAACCCCGAAAAGTATTTCACCAACAATCGCGACAAGGCGAAAATCTTCTTCGATACGCTTGCCGAAAACAGCGTTAAAAATATCGTCTTTTCCAGCACGGCGGCGGTCTATGGTGAGATCCTGGATGCTGCACCCATACGCGAAGACCGCCCCACCAAGCCCGTCAATCCCTATGGCCAGTCGAAACTGGATGCAGAGACCTATCTGCGCACGATTAAGGCGGTGAATTCGGCCGCGCTGCGCTATTTCAACGTGGCGGGCGCCGAGCCGTCCGCAGGCCTCGGCGAAACGCATTTTCCCGAGTCGCACCTGATCCCACGCATTGTGCTGCCGTTGATCGACGCGCCCCAGGCGGTGCAGCACGCGCTAGGGCTTGGCGATGGCTTCAAGATATATGGGATCGATTATCCCACGCGCGACGGCACGGCGGTGCGCGACTACATTCATGTCATGGATTTGGCGGATGCGCATATTCGCGCCCTCCGCTATCTTCTCGAAGGGGGCGCCACGAACATCTTCAACTTGGGGAGCGGCTCCGGCTTTTCGGTCCACGAAATCGTCGCCGCGGCGCGCAGAGCATTGGATCGCGCCGACTTCAACCCCGGAACCGGCCCCCGCCGCGAGGGCGATCCGGCCACGTTGGTCGCCGACAGCACGAAGGCAAAAGACGTTCTGGGCTGGTCGCCGCAGCGCACCGCCGACGACATGATTGCTTCCGCCGCGGCGTGGCATCGCTCGCCGACTTATGTTGAAACGATCTTGAAAAAAGCCGCAGCCGCGCAGCACTAACGTCGCGAGGCTATTCCGCCGCTTTTGCGGCTTTTCGCGCCTTGGCAATGCGTTCCTCGGCCATCGCATCGGCGATGACATTGGTCGGGCGCTTTTCCGTGTCGGCGCGGTGGAAGATCGCTGTCAGCGTGTCGGCGATGGCGAGCGTGCGCCGCTCGATCTCCATGTCGTCCCAATTGTGGATCTGCCCGGCGACGCGGATAATGCCGCCGCCGTTGATGGCGTAATCCGGCGCATAGAGAATGCCGCGTTCGGCCAGCATCGCGCCGTGCTCGTCGCGCGCAAGCTGGTTGTTGGCGCCGCCCGCGACCACCTTTGCATGCAGCGCGGGGATGGTTTGCTCGTCGAGGATTGCGCCCAGCGCGTTGGGCGAGAGCACATCGCACTCGACCGTCACAATGTCGTCGGGCGAATCGATACGCGCATCGAAGGCATCCACGGCGCGGCGCACCAGATCGTCATTCACGTCGGCGACGATGAGCTTGGCGCCTTCGGCGTGGAGCTGTTTTGCGACGCTCATGCCAACCTTGCCCAGACCCTGGATCGCGACGGTAAGGCCCTTGGTGGTGTTGACGCCGAGGCGATGTTTCACCGCTGCCTTCAATCCCACAAACACACCGAGCGCCGTCAGCGGGCCGGAATCGCCGCCGGTCTTGCCCGGCTGGTCATAGCCCGCAATGAATTTGGTGCCGCGCGCGATGACCGGCATGTCCGCAGGCTTGATGCCCAAATCCATCGCCGTGATGTAGCGCCCGCCCAGCGCATTGATCGTGCCGGCGAAGGCTTGCAGCAGGGCCTTGTTCTTGTTCTTCACCGGGTCGCCGATGATTACGGCTTTGCCTCCGCCCAGCGGCAGATCGGCGATGGCGCTCTTGTAGCTCATGCCGCGCGACAGACGCAGCACATCGGTCAGCGCGGCATCGGCGCTGGCATAGGGATACATGCGCGTGCCGCCGCAAGCCGGGCCAAGCACCGTCGAATGGATCGCGATTATGCTTCTGAGGCCCGTCTTCGCGTCGCTCGAAAATGCGACGGTTTCGTGGGCATCGAAGTCGGGGGAATCGAACACATTCATCGCGGGTTCAATCGGCTCGTTTTGTGGCGAATTGTCATAGACCAAACGCTACGACACCGCGCCAGCACGCAGTTCGGTTAACGCCCGCACGGCCTCACCGCAATGGGCTTGCAAATTATTCCCGCCGGAAGGCAATGGAACGCGCGAATTTCCGACTTATTCGCAATAAACCGCGCTTTACAGCCACCCGCGATGCACTCTCTAATCGCATCATGACGACGCTGGACGCGCTTCGCCTGAAATATCCCGACATCGCGGCCGATTTCACCATCGCGCAGCAGTGGCAACATTACAGCGCGGCCGAGCACGCCATCTGGCGCACGCTGTTCGAGCGGCAATGCAAAGTGCTGCCGGGGCGCGCCTGCCAAGAATTTCTGGATGGGCTTGAACGGCTGAAGCTGGTGCCCGACGCCATTCCCGATTTCGAACGTCTGTCGGAGCAGTTGTCGCGCCTCACCGGCTGGCGCGTGGTGGCAGTGCCGTCGCTGGTGCCCGACGACATATTCTTCGATCATCTCGCCAATCGGCGCTTTCCGGCGGGACAATTCATTCGCACGTCACAGCAGCTCGATTACATTGAGGAGCCGGACGTCTTTCACGATGTCTTCGGTCATGTGCCGATGCTGGCGCATCCCGTGTTCGCCGATTATATGCAGGCTTATGGCAAGGGCGGGCAGCGCGCGCTTGCCGAATTCGGTGCGCTGAAGAACCTGGCGCGGCTTTATTGGTATACGGTCGAGTTTGGGCTGATCGAGAGCGCCGAAGGTTTGCGCATTTACGGCTCGGGCATCGTGTCGAGCAGCGCGGAATCCGTTTACGCAGTGGAAAGCCCCTCGCCCAACCGCATCGGCTTCGAGCTGGAACGCGTGATGCGCACCGATTATCGCATCGACGACTACCAGGAGAGCTATTTCGTGATTTCCTCCTTCGAGGATTTGTTCGCCGAGACCTATAAGGATTTCGCGGCGATCTATCCGCGGCTGGCGAGCGGGCCCGTTCACAAGCCCGGCGATATTCTCGCCGAAGACCGCGTGCTGACGCGCGGCACGCATAGCTACCGCGCCGGGAGCCACACGGTTATTTAGCGGCGACGGCATCCAGCACGATGCCGGGCGTCAGAATTTGCGGCAGCACGACAGCGTCCGCCGCACCCGGCGCATAATAGAGATAGAGCGGCACGCCGGACCGGCCATGCGCCTGGAGCAGCGCGGTGATTTGCGGATTTTGGTTTGTCCAGTCCGCCACCAGGAAGGCGATGTGCTTGTCGGTGAACGCTTTGCGCACAGCCGGACGCGACAACGCTGCTTCCTCGTTGACGAGACATGTGATGCACCATGACGCCGTGGCATCCACGAACACGGCGCGATGCTGGGCGCGAAGCTGGTCCAAGCGCTCGGCGGAATAAGTCTCGGAGACGAGACCGGCATAATGAGTCTCGACCAATGGCGGCGGTGCGCCCTTGACCAGACTGAGCGCGAACAGAGCGCCCGCGACACCGATAACGGCGATGATCGCGCCAAGCTTGCGCGCGCGGCCAAAACGCGTCGCACCCCATAGCCATAGCGACACGCCGACAGCAGCCATCGCTGCGATAGCGGCAATCAGACCATTGCGGTCCACTTGCTGCGCCAGCACCCACAAAAGCCACGCCGCCGCGCCGTACATCGGCAAGGCGAGGATTTGCTTCAGCCGGAGCATCCAGGCGCCGGGCTTGGGCAAGATGCGATGCATCGCGGGGAACAAGCCGAGCAGCACAAAGGGCAGCGCGAAGCCCAGCCCCAGCGCCGCGAACACGGCGAGCACGACGGGCGTCGATTGGGTGAAGCCATAGCCGATGGCGGTTGCCATGAAGGGCGCCGTGCAGGGGGCGGCGACAGCCACCGCCAGCACACCGGTGAAGAACGCACCGATCAGTCCGCCCCTGCGCGCCAAGCCCTCGCCCACCGGGATCACATCCACCTCGAACACGCCGGAGAGATTGAGGCCGACCGCGAACATCAACAGCGCGAGGCCCGCCACCACGACAGGTTCCTGCAACTGGAAGCCCCAGCCGATGGCAGCCCCGCCCTCGCGCAGCAGGACAACCAGCAAACCAAATCCGACAAAACTCAAGATCGCGCCCGCGCAATAGGCAAATGCCTCGGCACGCGCGTGGTTATGCGGCGCGCCGGCATGTTTGGCGATGGACAGCGCCTTCATCGCCAGCACCGGCAACACGCAAGGCATCACATTGAGGATCAAGCCGCCGATCAAGGCGAAGAGCAGCGCCAGCGCGAGGGTGAAATCCTCGCCCTCGGCGGCACCCGCCTGCGGAACGGCGCCGCGCGTCGCGTGAACTTGCAGCGCCTGTACCGAATGGTCGGCGGAGGTAAGGACAAGAACGCCGTCGAGCGTCGCGCGTTTGGCGAGCTTGCCGCCCGGCTTGAGCGTCAGTACCAGCCCATCCTTGGCAAGACCGAAGCTTTGCGCGCCCGCGTCTTCCACCTCGCCCGGATCGGCGGGGAAGAAATGCGCATCCACCGGCTCGGCGGCACCAGCCAAGGCAGGCGCCTGCACATAAAGCCTCAGATCATTGTCCAGGGCGTAACGCATCGGCCAGGGCGAGACGACCGGGAGCTTAGCGCGGGCCGCGGCAAACTGCTCCGCCGCGACGGAATCGGGCGGCGGCGCGTTCGCATCCACGAAGACGTTGAGGTTCAGCGTGGCGTCTTCGGGAATGCAGACATTCTGGCAGACCAGCCAGCCCACAGCGGCACTCAACTTAACCTGGGTATCGGGCTTGGCGTCGGCGGGAGCCTGCAGCTCGACCAGCAACCAGAGCTTGCCCTCATAGCCATAGTCCATCAGCGGGCCGACCGCCTCGCGCATGGGATAGGGCCACTGGATGGCGCTCGCCTTCCAGCCCGGCGGCAGGGTCCAGGCGATGGTAGTGGGGGCGCCCGCATCGCCGGGGTTCGACCAATAGGTGTGCCAGCCTGGGCGGATATCCTCTTCCAGAGCCACCGTAAGCGTGCCGCCGGGCTTTACCGCGTCACGGTCGGAGATCAGCCTAGCTGTGACCTTCGGCCCCGCATCGACCTGCGCCGCAGCGGGGGCGAGCATCGCCAAAAGGAGCAGAAGGGGGAGCCAGAGCTTGCGCATGGTGGGTCGCTCATAGCGCGGCTGGGCGGCGCACGCTAGAGTCCCGGCTACAAACGGGGATTTTGTGATGCGTATTACCGGGGGGACGTTCGGCGGCCGGGCGCTGAAGGCGCCGCGCGACATGGCGGTGCGCCCGACCTCCGACAAGGTGCGCCAGGCGATCTTCAACATCCTCCAGCACAATGATTTTGGCGCTGTGCTGGAAGGCGCACGCGCCGCGGACCTGTTCGCAGGGACCGGCGCGCTGGGGATCGAGGCGCTGAGCCATGGCGCATCCTTTTGCCTGTTCGTGGACGATGCCGCCGAGAGCCGCGCCCTGATCCGCGACAACATCGAGGCGCTGGAGCTGACCGGCGCGAGCAAGATCTGGCGGCGCGACGCAACCAAGCTGGGGCCGATGGCGGCGGGCGCCGGTGGGCCGTTCGAACTTGTCTTTCTCGACCCGCCCTATCGCAAAGGGCTGATCGCGCCGGCGCTGGCGAGCTTGCGCGAAGGCGGCTGGCTGACCGACGGCGCGGTGCTGGTAGCGGAAACCGCGCTGGACGATGACGCTCCGTCCACGGATGGGTTTACACTGCTCGACGAGCGCGCCTATGGCGACACGCGCGTGCTGTTCTTGGGCGCGTAAATTTCGCTAAGTTGCCGTTTCACCAGAAAAAACCGCGAAAGGTTGTTTTCAACAAATCGAGCCCACCCCCCCACTTTATCCCTATCTCCTGCATTTTGTGTCCTTCTCTTTTCGCTGCTGCCACCAAAGAGAGATAAGCACCGCGCCGCGCTTCGCCAAGCGGGATAAGCAATCGGGATAGAGTTTCTTATTTGCCAGCATGCATGCGAGATTTTTCGGATTGTTTGTTGGATAAGTCGAAAATGTGTGGCGCGGAGGACGCAGAGCGCTTGACCCACTCACTGATGTCATGGCCCGCGAATGCGGGCCACCCAGTTAGGACGAGACGATTCTCGCAACTGGTTCGCAATTGGTTCGCAAAAAAATTGCAAACATTTCCACACCAACACCGTCATCACCTGGGTGGCCCGCATTCGCGGGCCATGACAAAATAGATAGAATGATTCGGCCTGTTATTTTCTTCACCGAAATCCAAGAAAGCTAATTGCAGCACGAGGATAGGAACATGGTTGATGCACTAACGATTGGCGGCGCACTTTCGAGCCTGAAAACTGCCGGAGAAATTGCAAAAGCGTTGCTGAGTCTGCGCGATGAAATGCAGATACGCAACAAGGTAATTGACCTTCAATCAGCGATTCTTGCGGCACAATCGGAAGCACTCCAATCTCAGGCTGAACAAAATAATCTGTTGCAGCGCGTTCGTGAGTTGGAGGCAGAGAACGCAAGATTAAGAACTGAATTATCAACGAGACAGGTACAACAAATACCCGAAGGGCGCCGTTGCCCTCTGTGCAACGGTGAAATGCAGGTCACTGCGGAAAAACCTGATCCACATTTTCACTTTGCTGGAGTGAAGATTCATGACATGGAGTGCAAGAACTGCCATCACAAAACAACAAGACAATATCGAGCCGATAAAGGTTACAGCTGAGATAATTTGACTTCTGAGCGACACCCCTCCCCGAAGCGCTTCGCGCTTCGACCCTCCCTCAAGGGGAGGGTGGAAATGAATTACCGCCGCCCAAATAGCTTCTCGATATCGCTGAGTTTCAGTTCCACATAAGTCGGCCTGCCGTGGTTGCATTGGCCGGAGTGGGGCGTGGATTCCATGTCGCGCAGAAGCGCGTTCATTTCCTCGGCGGTGAGGCGGCGGCCTGCGCGCACTGAGGTGTGACAGGCGAGCGTGCCCGCAACTTCTTCGAGACGCTCTTTGAGTGAGAGCGCCGAGCCGGTTTCCGCGATGTCGTCGGCGAGATCGCGCATCAAGCCCGCCAAATCCATCTGGCCCAGCATCGCGGGCACTTCGCGCACCACCACCGCGTCGGGACCGAAGGGTTCGACCACCAGGCCGAACTCGGCAAGCTCGGCGGCGCGCGAGGCGATGCGGTCCACTTCGGTGGGATCGAGGCCCACCACTTCGGGCACCAGCAAAGGTTGGCGGGCGATGCCGCCCTCCTCCATCGCGCGCTTCATGCGCTCATAGGTCAGCCGCTCATGCGCGGCGTGCTGATCGACGATAACAATGCCGTTTTCGGTTTGCGCCACGATATAGGTTTCGTGCAATTGGGCGCGCGCCGCACCCAGGGGATGACTTGGCGGATTGTCCGTGGGCGGAGCGTCAGGCGCTGGTTCCACACGGCCCGACGGCGCCGCGCCCGAAAATAGCGGCGATTGAAAATCGCGTCCCGGATCGTAGGCGCGATAAGGCTGCGCGGCGGCGCCGGGCTGCGCATAGCCGCCCTGCGGACGCAAAGCGGCGAGCGCATCGCCCGCGACGGTGGTAGAGGCGCGGTGTCCCGCCTCATGCAAGGCATGTTTCAGCGCGGAGACGATTAGCCCGCGCACCAGTCCGGCGTCGCGAAAACGCACCTCCGTCTTGGCGGGATGCACATTGACGTCGACGAAGGCGGGATCGCATTCCAGGAACAGCGCCAGCGCGGGATGGCGGTCGCGCGCCAAAAAATCGGCATATGCGCCGCGTATCGCGCCGATCAGCAGCTTATCGCGCACCGGCCTGCCGTTGACGAAAAGAAACTGCATCTGGGCGTTGCCGCGATTATAGGTGGGCACGCCCGCGAAACCGGCGATGGAAACACCCTCGCGCGACGCTTCGACCGGCACGGCATTGTCGGCGAACTCGCGCCCCATGATGCGCGCGAGACGCTTCAAGCGGCCTTCAACCAAGCTCGCCTCAGCCGGAAGATCGAGCACGCGCTTGCCGTCGAGCGTGAGCGTGAACGCAACATCGGCGCGCGCCATGGCGAGGCGCTTGACGATGTCGGTCGTCGCCATGTCTTCGGACCGCGCCGATTTCAGAAATTTCAGACGTGCGGGCGTCGCGAAGAACAGCTCGCGCGCTTCGACCCGCGTGCCGGATTTGCCCTGCGCGCCGAAACCAGCAGGCGACGGGCCGCGCGCATGTCCGCCATCCACACGCATCTCGTGCGCCTCGCCCTTCACCGTGCGGCTGACGATGGAAAGCCGCGCAACCGCACCGATGGAAGGCAGCGCCTCGCCGCGAAAGCCCATGGTCACGATATGCGAGAGATTGTCCTCGGCGAGCTTGGAGGTGGCGTGGCGCTCCACCGCGAGCAGCAGATCGTCGGCCTCCATGCCCTCGCCGTCGTCTTCTACCAGCACCAGATCGCAGCCACCGTTCGAAGAGGCGATGTCGATGCGGCGCGCGCCGGCATCGAGCGCGTTTTCCACCAGCTCCTTCACGGCGCTGGCGGGGCGCTCGACCACCTCGCCTGCAGCGATGCGGTTGATGGCCCCTTCGGAAAGACGGCGGATTCTCATGGGCCCAGTGTAGCAGAGGGGATTTGGCGCAGCACAACCCCCTCGCTAAGGGGCGGAATCGTCGGTCGCCGCCGGCAGCGATCCGGCGACCACAATGGTCATTTTGGCCGGATCGAACAGACGCCCCGCGACACGGCGCACATCGGCGATGGAGATCGCCTCGATCAAATCGTTGCGCCGGTCGAGATAATCGATGGGAAGTCCCATCTGCTGAAAAACATTGAGCTGCGCCGCCATGCCCGCATTCGAGGCGAAGGCGAGCGGCCAGGCGCCTTCAAGATAGGTCTTGGCGTCATCGAGTTCCTGTTCGGTCGGCCCGCGATCGGAAAATTTCGTCATCGTATCGCGCACCACGCCGAGGGCTTGGCGCATGGAACCGGCCTTGCTCGCGACCTCGCCTAGCATGATGCCTGCGCGCGTATAGGTGACGAGGTCGGTCGACACGTCGTACGTAAGACCCCGCTTCTCGCGCACTTCGTCGGTCAGACGCGAGGAAAATCCGCTGCCGCCTAGGATTGTGTTCGCGACATAGGCGGTCAGATAATCGGGATCGCCGCGCGTCAGGCTCGGCAGCGCGAACACCGCTGCGGGCTGGGGCACATCCATGGGCAGGATGTGCAGGCCCTGCGCACCGACCCGTGCGGGCGCTTGCGGCGGCGGCGGCGCGGCGGCGCCAAGCGGGCCAAAGGTCGAACGCACCAGAGCAGCGGCGGTCTTCGCATCGACATCGCCCGCAATGGCGATCTGCAATCCGGCGCGCACCCAGTGGGTGCGGGCGAATTCCTTGAGGTCAACGGGCGTGATTGCCTTCAAACCGCGCGCATCGCCTTCGATCGGATGGCCATAAGCGTGCGCCCCGAAATAAAAGCTGTAGAAGCCGTTCTCGGCGACCGAGGCGGGGTCTTCTTTCTCCGCTTCGAGGTCCTGCAGCATCTGTGTGCGCACACGCGCCACCGCCTCGGCATCGAAGCGCGGATGCGCCAGCGCCATGGCGAGCAGATGAAACGCCAGCTTGGCATCCGACGACAGCATATTCATCGTGACGGTGGTGCTGTCGCGGCCGGGTTCGACGGCAAACTGAATGCCGCGATCGTCCAAAGCCGCATGGAACGCATCGGCGTCGAGGTTTCCCGCGCCCTCGTCCATCAAGGCGGCGGCGAAGGCGGCAGTCCCGGATTTGGCGGAGGGATCATAAGCCGAACCCGCGGGAAAGGACGCGACCAGCGCGATCATCGGGACGGCGTGATCCTCGGCGAACCACAATTGCGCATCCTGAACAGTGGCAAGAGATTTGACGTCGGTGGCCCCGGCAGGGCTCTGCGCCATGAACGCGAGAGCAAGCGCAAAGGCGGCCAGCGCGCGGCGCGCCATCACTTCGCAGCCGGCGTCAGATAGGCCGTCACCGATTCCTTCGCCACGAGATCGGCGATAGCGGCCTTGCGCACGTCCTGCGCCGCAACGGACTGAATGCGCTGCGGCCATTGCTGCACGTCATAGGCGGTCATGCCGATAGCCAGCGCCATGCCATAGGCGGTGGCGAGATCGAGCTGGCCGTCGCGCCGGAATGTTGCACCCGCGACAAGCTGTGCTTTGGCGCGCGTCAACTCCGCCTTGGTCGGCGCGCGGTTAGTGTATTGGGTGACGATCTCATCGATGGCGCGCTCAAGCGTTTCCAGCGGCACGCCGGGGCGCGGCGCGGCTTCGATTTCGAACTCGCCGCTATCGCGCGCGTAACCGTCATAGGAGGCGCTGATGCTTGTGGCGAGCTTGCGCTCCACAACCAGCTTTCTGTAAAGCACCGAGCTTGGACCGCCGCCCAACAGCCGCGCCAGAACTTCAAGCGCTTCGGCGCGACCTGGCGGCGCCTCGGCATAACTCTCCACGCGATAGAGCCGCAGGAACATCGGCACTTTGACATCCTTGCGCGCAATGGTCAGCCGCGTGGCGCCCAATCTTTGCGGCTGCGCATAATCCACCCGCACCGCAAGTTCGTGCGAGGGCACCTGCCCGAACTCCGCCTCGGCGGCGGCGCGCACATCGTCGCCCGACACATCGCCCATCACGATCAAAATCGCATTGTTGGGCGCGTAATGGCGCTGGTAAAAATTCTGGGCCTCACTACGGCCGATATGGCGGATTTCGTCGGCCCAGCCGATCACCGGGCGGCCGTAAGGATGCGAAAGATAGAGCGCCGCTTCGGCCTGTTCCTGGGTCAGCGCTTCGGGATCGTTGTCGATGCGCAAGCGGCGCTCTTCCAACACGACATCCCGCTCGGCACTCACCGCGGCATCGGACAGGTCGAGATTGGCCATGCGGTCCGCCTCCAGATGCATGACGAGGCGAAGCTTGTCCTTGGCAATCTGTTCGTAGAACGCGGTGTAGTCGTGCGTGGTGAAGGCGTTATCCGCGCCGCCGTTCCGTGAAATCGTTTGCGCGAAGCCGCCTGCCGGCAGCACGCGCGTGCCGCGAAACATCATATGCTCGAAGAAATGCGCGAGGCCCGATACGCCCGGCGGATCGTCCATCGCGCCGATCTTGTACCAGACCATCTGGGTGACGACCGGCGCGCGATGGTCGGGCACCACCACGACCTGCAGGCCGTTCTGCAAGACAAATTGGAATGTTCTGGCGGGCTGGGCGCTCGCCGATCCCGCGACCAACACGCAAGCGGCAAGGAAAAACGCCCCCGCGAGACTACAACCAGTCGAACCAGCCATCTAACCAGCCGCTCTTCTCTTTTTCTTGGGGAGGCGCCGCTGGCTGGTCCCCCGTGCGGCCGGCCTTTTGCGCGTCCAAGCGCTTGGCCTCAGCATCGGCATCGACGGCAGTGCCGTTATCTTTCTTCGGGCCCTTCCAGAAGAGAACCTCGTTGGTGAAGTCGTCATTGGAGCCGACCATCGCCTTGCGGTCCGACGCCAGATGCTCGCGGATTTCAGGATCGGCATTCGCCACACCAGCCTTTGCGAGCAAGGCCGTTTCGCCATCGCTTGCCGTAGCCGTGTTGGCAGCCGCGATCACCGAGGGATCGCTGCCGAACAAGGCGACCTGCGCGCTGGTGGTGGGGTCGGTTTGATTGGTGGGCGGCGCGCCGGGCCGGGGCGGCATGAGATTGTAGTCGGGCGGAATGACCAGCGGCGCTTTGGTCAGCACGGCGAATTCGTTCGGTGCCTCTTTGGTGGTGCCGGCGGCTTCGCGAATAGACTCGCAACCGCACAGCGCAATGGTCACCCCCACAAGCACAGCGGCGCGCAACAGATGTGACGAACGAACGTTCATGAACTACTCCTTGCCGGCACTTCGAGGGCCCGCTTCGGGCTTCAAGAGCGCATCGTACAACAATACGAGGACACCGATTGTGATCGCGGCGTCCGCCACGTTGAACACATACCAGTCGTAACCGCCTGCGTAAAAGTGGAAAAAGTCGGCGACCTTACCGTAAACCAAGGTGTCGATGAGATTGCCTAACGCACCGCCGATCACAAGGCCAATCCCCAGGGCCAGCGTGCGGCTATGAACCCGCCACAACCACCAGCCCAGGAATATCGCCGCCAGCAGGCGAAAAGTCGCCAAAAACACGGTTCCTTCGGGCCCGCTGGCCGGAAACAGCCCCAGGCTGATCCCCGGATTCCACACCATCACCAGATTAAAAAACGGCAATACCTGCACGGACTCGCCCGGCAGCATGTGCACGAAGCCGAAGCTGAAGAGCATCGCCAGCTTGCTGCCCTGATCCAGGACCAGCGTCAGGGCTGCGGCCAAGAGGCCAAAATCGCGGGGCTTCATGGTGACTCCAGCGACGCGACGGCGTCGGCGCAGCGGTTGCACAGATCGGGCTGGTTCTTGCCGACCTCGGGCAGGATCATCCAGCAGCGCGCGCATTTGTCGCCTTCGGCATGGTGGAAGACCGCCGCCACGCCCGCGACATCGGGTAGGCGGAACGCATCGTCCGGTGCGGGGCGCGTGGAGACAAACGCCGCCGAGGTGATCGCGATCTCCGCAAAATCGAGCCCCTTCAACAGTGCGGCGTCGGCTTCGTCAGTGACATAGAGCACCGGCGCGGCTTCCAAGCTTGCGCCGATCACCTTGTCGCGGCGCGCGATTTCCAGCGCCCCGGTGACGACGCGACGTAGCTGGCGGATGCGGTTCCATTTCTCGATCAGCGCCGGTGCACGCCATTCGGCGGGCGTCTCCAGGAAGACTTGCAGATGGACGCTCTCATCGGGGAAGCGCAGCGTCCACGCTTCCTCCATCGTGAAGCACAGGATCGGCGCGAGCCAGGTGACGATGCGGCGGAAGATTTCATCGGTCGTGGTACGCGCGGCACGGCGGCGCGGTGCATCGATGCGGTCGCAGTAAAGCGAATCCTTGCGGACATCGAAATAAAATGCCGACAGCTCGTTGGTGCAGAAATTGAACAGCGCGCCGAAGACGCGGTTGAAATCATATTCCGCATAACCGTGGCGGACCAGCGCGTCGAGCTCGGCCAGCTTGGCCAGCATATAGCGTTCGAGCTCCGGCATCTCGGAGGCCGGAAGACGCTCGGCCTCGTCGAAGCCCGCAAGGTTCGCCAGCATGAAACGGATGGTGTTGCGCAGGCGCCGATAGGCATCGACATTGGTCTTGATGATGTCGTTGCCGATACGCAGATCTTCGGTGTAGTCCGAGGATGCGACCCAGAGGCGCAGGATGTCGGCGCCGTTCTGATCGGCAATCGTCTGCGGCAACACCGTGTTGCCGAGCGATTTGGACATCTTGTAGCCCTTCTCGTCCAGCACGAAGCCGTGCGTCAGCACCGCCTCGAACGGCGCGTGGCCGGTTGTGCCGCAAGATTCCAAAAGCGAAGACTGGAACCAGCCGCGATGCTGATCGGAACCTTCGAGATAAAGATCGGCGCGATCCTTTTTGGGCCAAGACGGCTCGATGGGCTGTTCGACGGTGAAGACATGCGTCGAACCGGAATCGAACCAGACGTCGAGGATGTCGCGCACCTGTTCATAATCCTCGGTGGGAAGATTGCCGAGGAAGCGCGATGGCGGCGAGTTGAACCAAGCGTCGGCGCCTTCTTTCTCGAAGGCTTCGGTGATGCGCGCATTAACGGCGGCATCGTTGAGAATTTCGCCGGTCGGCTTGTGCACGAAGATCGCCAGCGGCACGCCCCAGGCGCGCTGGCGCGACAGCACCCAATCGGGGCGGCCTTCGACCATCGAGCCGATGCGATTCTCGCCCGCCTTGGGATACCATTTGGTATCGCGGATCGCCTGCATCGCGATCTGGCGCAGAGTTTTCTCGCCGGAACCTTTGAACGGCTTATCCATCGCCGCAAACCATTGCGGCGTGGCGCGGAAAATCACCGGCGCCTTGGAGCGCCAGGAATGGGGATAGGAGTGTGTGATCTTGCCTTTCGCCAACAACTTCTTCGCGTAAGCCAACTCTTTGATGACGGCGACATTTGCACCGTTGGGATCAGCGTCGGTCCACTGGCCATCGCTTGATTTCGATTTTCCGGGTTCTCCCGACTTGGGCAACAGGATGTGTTTGCCAGCAAAGAGCGGAACGTGGGCGCGGAAGGAACCGTCTTCGCCGACAATATTGAAGGCATCCGGGTTCTTAACCGGATAATCTTTGCCCAGCTTTTCCATCACGATTTCAAAATCGTCTTCGCCGTGGCCAGGTGCCGTGTGGACGAAGCCGGTGCCGGTGTCGGCAGTGACGTGTTTGCCTGCGAGCAACGGGACATCGAACTCGTAACCATGCCCGCGGAGCGGATGGGCACAGACTAAGCCTTTTGGACCAATACCTGTGAGGTACTTCAGCTTCACTTTGGCGTGCTGCTCAGTCACGGAAGCACGATCGTTGGCGAGAAGTATTCGTTCACCAACGCGAGCCAGGGAATTTTCCCCGGCTTCAACAACTTCGAAGATTCCGTAGAGCAAATCGGTCGAATATGCGATGGCGCGGTTGCCTGGGATCGTCCACGGGGTTGTCGTCCAAATGACGACACTGGCATCGCGCAAGAATTCTTTTGTGCGCTGTTCAACTTCAGGCGGATGATCTTCTCTAAACCCAATGACCGGAAACTTCACATAGATCGTCGTCGATTGTTTTTCGTGGTACTCGACCTCGGCTTCGGCGAGCGCGGTTTTTTCCACCGGCGACCACATCACCGGGCGGAAGCCGCGATAGAGAAGTCCGTTCGCGACGAACTTATGCAGCTCGCCGGCAATCGCCGCTTCGGCGCGATAGTTCATCGTGGTGTAGGGATGATCCCACTCGCCCATACAGCCCAGCCGCTTGAACTGCTCGCGCTGCACGTCGATCCAGCCCAGCGCAAACTCGCGGCAATCGCGGCGCAGTTGATCGATCGGCACGTCGTCCTTGGACTTTCCGGCGGCGCGGTATTTCTCCTCGATCTTCCATTCGATAGGCAGACCGTGGCAGTCCCAGCCGGGCACATAGGGCGCGTTCTTGCCCAGCATGCCCTGGGAGCGCACCACGAAGTCCTTGAGGATCTTGTTCAGGCCGGTGCCGGAATGGATTTCGCCATTGGCATAGGGCGGGCCGTCATGCAGCACGAAGAGCGGCTTGCCCTTCGCCTGCTCGCGGATCTGGCCATAGAGGTCCGCCGCCTTCCAGCGCGCCAGCCATTTGGGCTCGGCGGCGGGCAGACCCGCTTTCATGGGGAATTCGGTTTGCGGCAGGAACAGCGTGGCGCGGTAGTCTTTTGCGCCTGCAGCTTCGGTCTTATCGGACATTCGGTCGGGCCTAGTTCGGTTGGGGGAAGGCAGCAGAATAACCCGGCTTTCGCACGGGCGGCGGCTTAGCCCCCCGTGTGCGACGCCGGGCGTGGAATTCGCGCAAATCCGCCGAGAATCAGCATATTTCCCGCCTTCAAATCAGGGAATGACTTCTAACAGCGCGGGGGTTAGCGGTCCAGCGCCGCCCGCGCCGCATCGCAATCTTTGGCAATTTGCGCCTTGAGCGCCTCTACCCCGTCGAATTTCGCCTCCGGGCGGAGGTAAGCGATCAGCTCCACCATCAGGTGCTTGCCGTAAAGATCGCCCGAATAGTCGAACAGGTAGGTTTCCAGGATCGGAACGTCGGTCTTGAACATCGGGCGGATGCCGAGATTGGCGACGCCATCATGGCGGGACACGACCTTGTCGTCCTCCATGATCGCGGCGCGCACGGCATAGATGCCGAACGCCGGATGCACATAACTTTCGAAATGCATATTGGCGGTGGGATAGCCGATGGTGTTGCCGCGCCGGTCGCCATGCTCCACGCGCCCCTCCACCGCAAAGGGATGGCCGAGCAGACGCGTGGCCTCTTCGGGCTGCCCCGCCCGCAGCGCTTCGCGGATCAGGGTGGAGGAGATCTTCTCGCCGCGCCGCGTCTGCACCGGATCGTAGATGACGGTGCCGAAGCCTTCCATCTCGCCCATATAGGACAGCACCGCCGCATCGCCCGCGCGGCCCTTGCCGAAACGGAACTCGGCGCCGACCACGACGCAGCCGACCTCAAGTCCCTTCACCAGAATGTCGAGAACGAATTCCTGGGCGCTGCGATGTGCCATCTCCGCATCGAAGGCGAGCGCATAGAGCGCATCGACACCTTGCGCCGCGATCAGCCGCGCCTTGGGGCGGAACGGCGTAAGGCGGAACGCCTCCCCGCCCGGACGGAAGAACTCCTGCGGGTCGGGCTCGAACACCATCACGGCCAGGGGCGCTGAGCGCTCCTCGGCGAGGCGCGCGGCTTCGCCGATCAGCGCCTGATGGCCGCGATGCACGCCGTCGAAATTGCCGATAGCCACAACCGCGCCCTTGAAGGCATCCGGCACGTCGGCGATGTGTCGGAATATTCGCATCGGATATCAGGCCGCCGAACGCGCCGGCGCCATCACCAGCGCCTCGCCTTCCATGACCACGGTGTCTCCCACTTTACAGACGCAATCGAAGATCACGCGGCGCTTTTCGGGCAGCAATTCACGCACCGTGCAGATCGCCGTGACCGTATCGCCGATGCGCACCGGAGCTTTGAAGCGCGTGGTCTGACTGAGGAAGATCGTGCCGGGCCCGGGCATCTTCATGCCGAGCACGGTGGAGATATACCCCAGCGACAATACGCCATGCGCGATGCGGCCGCGAAAGATCGTGGTCTTGGCGTAAGCCTCGTCGAAATGCACCGGGTTCATGTCGCCCGAGATTTCGCCGAACGCCGTGACGTCGGCCTCGCTGACGGTCTTGGCGTAACTCGCCGACATACCGGGCTTCAATTCGTCGATCGTGTAGGCCATTGCGTCCGATTCCCTTGGCGGCGGCGATCAGCCTACCACGTCAGCATAGCCATTGCCGCCCGCGCGTGGACGCCTTTGACGGCGAACAATTCCGCCAAGCATTCCTGCGTCATGGCGTCGATCTCACCCTTATGCACGCCATGGGCCACGAACAGCGCGTCGAAGCCGGCGCGGTTGGCGCCGCGAATGTCGGTTTCCATCCCGTCGCCGATGACCAGCGGACGCTTGGGTGCCCCAGC
The DNA here is from genome assembly GCA_963849895.1 of uncultured Alphaproteobacteria bacterium. GTDB lineage: Bacteria > Pseudomonadota > Alphaproteobacteria > Micropepsales > Micropepsaceae > Rhizomicrobium. The sequence goes on along the minus strand of CAWKIU010000015.1, from coordinate 238,882 downwards.
CGCTTCCAGCGCCGCCTTGTAAATGGGCAGATGCGGCTTGCCGTAATAGAGCACCTCGCCGCCGATCTCTTCATAGGCGCGCGCGATGGCGCCTGCGCAGAACAGGATGCGCCCGCCGCGCGGTACGATCACATCGGGATTGGCGCAGACCATCAGCAGCAACCGACTTTTCAACATGGCCAGCACGTCGCGATAGTCCTCGACGGTTTCGTTCTCGTCGTCATACAGCCCGGTGCACAGCACAATCGACGATGCCTCGGCGCCGACCACATCGACATTCAAGCCTTGATAGAGACTGCGATCCCGCTCGGGCCCCAGATGCATCATGGCAAGGCGGCCATGGGCGGAGCGGTGCGCGATGTCCTCGCGCGCGGCGCCGCCGGAGGTCACGATGGCGTCATAGCAATCGGCAGGCACGCCGATCTGCACGAACTGCTTGGCGATGTCGGCGGGCGGCCGCGGCGCGTTGGACAACAAGACGACCGGGCCGCGCTCGGCGCGAAAACGCCGCAGCGCATTCACCGCATCCCAATGGGGACGTTCGCCGTCATGCACCACGCCCCACACATCGCAGATCAGGGCATCGTAATCGCCGGCAATTTCGCCAAGGCCGGAGGGAAGCGCGGGGATGGAGGACATTTATCTCTTTCTGACACGGCAGAGCCAGCTTTAGCGCAGGCACATGGCCGGTGGAAAGGGGCGATTTAGGCCGATTTGCGGAACGGGATGATCGGGGCGGTTTCGGCCTTGTCGGCGAATTTGTGGGCCTCGTCGCGCACCGCGCGCGGCTCGCCGAAGAGATAGCCCTGGGCGAAATCGACGCCGTAATCCAGAAGCTGCAGCACGGTCTTTTCGTCTTCCACATGCTCGGCGATCAGGTTGAGGCCGTGACGCTCCAGCAGCTTCTTGAAGTCTTCGGCGGCGACGGCGGCCTGGGCGGTGCCCATGCCCTTGGTCAACATTTCGGCGCGCACCTTCAGATGCTTGAAACCCATATTCTTCAGCTTGGCGAAATCCAGCGCCAAGGTTTCGACATGATCCATGGAGAGCGTGAAGCCGAGGCTGCCGAGATAATTCAGATTGGCCTCGCCGTCCTGCCCCGCCTTGAGCACCGCGCTCTGGGAGAACTCGAAGACGATCTGGCCCGCCAGGTCGCGGTTGTTGTGCATGTATTCCAGGAACTGCGGGAAGAATTCCGCATCGCGCAACGTGTCGCCGGAGATATTGCAGAAGACGCCGATGCCTTTGGCCTTCTGCGTCAGCTTACGCACGATCTGCACGCAGCGGAACAACAGAAGATTGTCGACCACCGACATCAGCCCCGCGGGCGCCGCGACCTTGATATATTGCGCCGGCATGATGACCGAGCCGTCTTCGGCGCGCAGACGCGACAGCGCCTCGTAATAGCGCAGCTTTCTTTGCGGCAGTGAAACCATCGGCTGGAGATAAAGATCGACGCGGTTCTCTTCGAGCGAGGAGCGGATGGTTTCCAGAAGTTCGGGCTCGCCCATACCGTCGAGATAGGAGCGCGAGGCGGCGCGAGAGCGGCGCAGGGCCAAGGCTTCGTCGTTCGATTCCTCGCGCGCCTTGTTCGACACTTTGCCGGCGAATTCGCGCATCAGGCTTTCGAGCATCTGAAGCTCGGAGACGATCTTGCGACTTTGCGCGGTGGCGCGCGCCTCGACCGCTTTGTTGATGTCTTCCATCTTGGCGCGGGTTTCGTTCAGCGCCTTTTCATAGGAGGCGCCGGCGCGTTTCAGGCCGGCGATCTCGGCGCGATGCAATTTGCGGTCGCGGCGGCGGGCAAGCCCGCCATCGAGCTGGAACAGAAACAAGCAGCGTGATGAAGCCGCACAGAATGCCGGTGGCGATGCCCATGTACAGGCCCGCAAGCCCGCCAAGCAGAATGGAGGTCAACACATAGGTGACGGTGAGTAGGACCCGGATCATGGGCTGTTCCCGCGCTTTGGACCGGCAACAATCGCCTATTGGGCGTTTCCAATTCGTTAACCAAGCGGAAGCGGGCCCTTGCTGAAGCATGACCTTCCGCCGAACCCGCCCGTTTCGAGAAGCCAGGGCAGGCAAATGGCGACCGCGCGGCGGCGTCCTAAGCACCATGGCTTGTCTCCATGGGCATCACGGAGGCGCGGCGCAGTAGGGCGCGCGCTGGCTGCCCGCCGGCAGCCGGTATTCATCCGCACGGATGCGCGCGAGCTCGCACCCTGACCCTGTATGGTCTCACGGCAGCGTCGTCGGATGGGTATTTTCGGCGGGCCTTGGCCCCACAGCGCCTTTCTGGTCATGCCGGTTCCTTCATTGTCTCACTATGAACAAATAGGGAACGATTTTGGCATTACAAGGGGCGGGGAGAGATTTATTTTTGGGTCTGCCTGCGGTCGCCCAACACATGCAGTGTAGGCTTCAAATTTGCTTCTAATCTAATTTTAGCGCCCGAAAAACCTGGAAAACACTTTATGCAGCAACCAAATAAAACTATATAACGATATTTAAGCCGTTAAATAGTTTTATATATTGACATAAGGTATATTTCACGTATAAAAGCCTTATAACATGAAAAGCTTATGAATTAAGAGGATATACGAACATGACAAATAACCCTACGCAAGAAATCGTCAAAAAAATCCGCAACCTGTATCAGTCCGAACCTTCGGCCCAAAAGCTGTTCGATTGGACGGCAAACCGTGAACGTGACGCTACCTCTACCAGCATCGATCGAATTCGCAGCGTGCTCAACATATCGCGCGGCGATGCAGTCGCTCTCGCACGACTTCTTCATGATGCCGAATGTGGCGAATTCATTGTTGGTCGTCACAAGCAGAGATCGCGCTTCCGTTGGAAGTATAGTTGCATCAGCCTAGGGCAGGCCGCTGCGGGCGAGTCCACGGATATTGCGGAAGCAGAGAACCCTGTGCCTGAGGGCGAAGAAGACTTGGTGGAATCGGAATCTCTTCCAGTTCAAGTTCAAATCCCGCTCAAGCTAACAATTGCCGAGGCAAAGGCCGCGCTTGCTAACTCACTAGGTGTGCCCGTTACGAGTATCGAGATAATCGTGAAGGCGTGATGAGCTATGGACCAAACATTTTGCATGATGGAGAGAACGCATGGCTGACAGGATTGAACAATTCGTGAGAGCGTGGATTTCGGAAAATGTCTACCCAATACCGGGGCTCGAGGATTTGCCGCGCGAGATTAGCCGGTTAGCTACAAAAATGACGGCCGACGCTGGAATTTGTGGCATCGGCGAAGACGAACTGATGAAATCGCTGGGCGACATCAATGATTCTCTTACGCACGAATACGAGAAAGTCCACGACCCGGAACTGGGATTTCGTGGCGCATGAGCACCTGCACGACATTAGACATCGAATTGCGCCCGCAATTCTTCTAAGGAGATGATCCGTCCCTCATTGTTTAAGAGGTCGCGGCACGTAATTTTTCCTTTGCGCCACAAATCAGCGCGCCCTTTGCCAAGCATTTCGTCAATGTAAGTTTGTGATTTGCGTTTAAGAAATTCATCAAATGTTATTTTGCGATTAAGTTGTCCTTCGTCACTTGCCCGCGTTCCTTGTCTATCTCTAAATAAAATATTCTTTGAAATTCCAACTAATACAGAACGACAATTGAAATGACGCGGAGGACCGCCATCAAATGGCAGAGTTGTTCCATTGATTGGGTTGCCATCCAGATCCCATTGGCCGTTACTGTATGCAATGCAGATTAAGCACGTATGGCTATCGAGCGTCGAAATTTGTTCGACGCCCAGAAGTATATCTGCGTTCTTGCGGAAAACAGCGAGCCTCGCGGCATTCGCCTCTGCTATATCCATCCAATCCCCCTTTTATCTCAATCACTGCTGATGTCGGCGCTGCGAAAGAATGGGAGCCAAACTCAACATCCCCACCGCCTCGCTCACGCCGTATGATACGGGCGGAGCAGTACCTCCGCCGGGATGTTCCATTCGCGGTGCAGTTTCCAGGCTTGATCCATCGTCAATGGCCGCTTGCGGCGCATGATTTCCGACGCCCGCGAGCGTGAGCCGAACAGCAGCGCCAAATCGGCCTGGCCCCAACCTGAAATATCCATCCGGTAGCGGATTGCTTCGACCGGGTCGGGCGGATCGATCGGCCAATGTTTTGCTTCATAAGCGCCGATCAGCGCCGCGAGCACGTCGAAGCGATCCGCCTGCGGCGTGCCGCGCTTGGGTTCGCGCGCGAAATAGGGCTCGATTTCCTTGAGCGCCCAATCGTAATCCGCCTCGGTCCTGATCGGACGGACACCGGTGCCATTTTTCTTCATCACACGCTTCCCGCTTTAATCCTGTCGTATTCCTTGTGCGTGCCGACGAACTTTATCAACACGCGCTTGAACCGATACGCCACATGGACAACGAGCCGGTACTTGTTGCCCGCGATGTCGAAGACAACGCGATTGTCTTCGACAAAATCAACCGTCGCCCCGAACATCGCCTTTACGTCGGCCGGACGGCGCCACTCCGCTTTGTCCACGACCGCATGCCAGTTGCGCAGGGGAATCTCGGCTTGCGGATGCCGCGTCCAGAACAGCTTCAAGGTCCGCTTGGCGATGACCTGCATGGCGGCTGTATAGCATGTTCCATATTTGGGAACAAGAGGTGTGGCTTCATCGAATACGCCTTACAAAGGTGGGGGCGTGCCCGTCGGGCACGCCTCGCTTGCGCTCGGCGACCCCTCACCGAATTATTCGCGCAGGCGCGAATAATTCCGCCTCCCCGCAAGGGGGAGGCAAGAATTATCGCGTTGGTGCGGTCGCGCTATTTCAGCGTTGCCAGATAGGCAATGAGATTGGCGCGGGCGCCTTGGTGGGACACGCCGGCGTAGCCCATGTGGTTGCCGAGAACGAGCGTCTTCGGACCATTGAGGTACGCATCAAGCTTGTCAGGCGTCCATACGATTTGCGAATTCGCCATCGCATGCGAATAGGCGAAGTTCGGCACTGTGCCGGCCTTGCGCCCGACAACGCCGAACAGGCTGGGCCCGGTTTTGTTTATGCCTGCGGTGAGGGAATGGCACGCCACGCAGCGGACCACCTCTCTCTTTCCGGCGTCGATATCTGGGGCGGCCAAGGAACTGGTTGAAAACATCAGCAGCGCGGCGGCTGCCACTCCAAGCGTTCTTGCGAGCATGGCAATGCTCCTTTTGCACTCGAACCACATTATACGCCCGCGCCCGGGAGCGCCCGCGAGGCCAAGTTGACGCATGACGCTATGGCGTCTTGGAATACGCCTTGGTGCGCATGGTCACGAGTTCCTCGGCGGCGCTGGGGTGCAGGGCGAGTGTTGAGTCGAATTGCGACTTCGTCGCACCGCCGGTCAGCGCCACGGCGACAAGCTGGATGAGTTCCGCCGCATCCGGCCCGAAGATGTGACAGCCCAGAACCTTTCCGCCGTTCTGCGCCACGATCATCTTCATCACGGTGCGGTCGCCGCTTCCCGAGAGGGTGAGCTTCAAGGGGCGGAAGGTCGATTTGTAAACGTCGATGGCGTGGCCCAGTTCCAGTGCCCCCGCCTCTGTCAGGCCGACCGTGCCGATCTCGGGCGTGGAGAAGACCGAGGTCGGCACATTGGCGTGCTTGGGCGCGGTCGGCGTGTTCTCGAACACTGTTTTCACGAAGCAGACGGCTTCATGGATCGCCACCGGCGTCAGCGCGACGCGATCGGTGACATCGCCGACGGCGTAGATGTTCTCGGCGGTGCTGCGAGAATATTCGTCCACCAATATCTGGCCGCGCTTGCCCAACGTCACGCCCGCGCCTTCTAGGCCGAGCCCTCTGGTGTTGGGCACGCGCCCGATGGCCAGCATGATTTGATCGGCGATCAGCGCATCGCCTTTGTCGGTCTGCACATGAAGCCCGTCGTCGCGCTTTTCGATGCTGGCAAACAGGCGCTCCGTCAGCACCGTGATGCCGCGCCGCGCCATCGAAGCGGTGAGCGCATCGCGCATGTCTTCGTCGAAGCCGCGCAGAACCTTTGGCCCGCGATAGACCAGCGTCGTCTCCACGCCGAGCGCATGGAAAATATGGGCGAACTCGACGGCGATGTAGCCGCCGCCCGCGATCACGATGCGCCCCGGCAATTGGGGCAGCTCGAACGCCTCGTTCGAGGTGATGCAATGCTGGCTGCCCGCCATCGCCAGTTCGTGCGTCGGATGCCCGCCGGTGGCGATCAGGATTTTGTCGGCGGTCACCACGCGCCCGGAGGACAGCCGCACCGTGTGCGCATCCTCGAGCACGGCGCGCTCATGGATCACCGTGCCGCCCGCCGCAATCACTCCGCCGGTGTAGAGCCCTTCGAGGCGGGCGATTTCCTTGTCCTTGTTGGCAACAAGCGTTGGCCAATCGAAGGAGACCGCACCCACATTCCAGCCGAAGCTTTTCGCGACCTCGAACTCCTCGGCGAAATGGCCGGCATAGACGAATAGCTTTTTGGGGATGCAGCCGCGGATAACGCAAGTGCCTCCCATGCGCGATTCCTCGGCCAGGCCGACGCGCACGCCCAAGGAAGCCGCCAGCCGCGCCGCGCGCACCCCGCCCGATCCGCCGCCTATAACAAAAAGCTCGAAATCGAATGATGGCATGGGGACGGTCCTGCTCTTGCCTGTCATCGCTTATCCGAGGTTTGATGGGGCAGCAACGCCGGGGTGGCTTTTGGCGAACACAAGGCAGGCAATCCTTCGGCTTTCGGCGCTGGCTGCGGCGCTGCTGCTGGGCGGCTGCTCGATCGACGATTCCGGGCCGGTGCGCTCGGTCTGGCGCCCGACCCCGGCCAGAGACGCCTATATCAATGTGGTCTATCTGACCGACCGCGAAGCCGATGCCAAGGCGGCGGGCGGCTTCGGCACCAATTGGGCGGATGCGCCGTCCTGCGGCACCGCCGAGGCCCGCATTCCCCCCGCCCGCCTGCCGGGGGAGGAGAAGCGCTGGGGCTATGTCGTCAAGACCTGGCCGCACGCCTGCGCCGCGAAGGGGAGCCCGCTCGGCGGGGTGATGGCGGAAATCGAGGCCCAGGCCAAGGCACGCCATTGCGACTCGGTCTTTCTTTATATCCACGGCTTTCACACCGGCTTCGACGGCGCGGTGCTGCGGGCGGCGCAGATGTCTCACGACGCGCAAACCGGCTGCGCCGTCGCCACCTTCTCCTGGAGCAGCGAGGTCGAGCTTGGCCGCTATGCCGCCGATATAGAGCACAGCGAATATTCCGAGCCGCTGCTGGAGGAATTCCTGCGCGAACTCGCCGAGAGCAATCTGCACGTCAAGATTTTGACGCACAGCATGGGCAATCGGCTGATCCTGGCGACGCTGTCGCTTATCGCGCACGGGCGCGAGAAAGTGCGCCAAGGCTTCATCGACGAGATGGTGCTGGCTGCCGCCGATGTCGGCGTGGCGCCGGGCAATGACGATTTTGCCCATCTGATGAACGACGCAACGCCTTATGTGAAGCACACCACGATCTATGCCTCTGCGGGCGACACGGTGCTGGTAATCTCCCGCGACGCGCATGGCGGCGTTCCGCGCTTGGGCCGCGAGCCCAAGGCCGACCTCAAATATGTCGCCGACGACACGACACATATTGTCGATGTGATCGACGCCTCGGGCCCGCCCGCCGATATTCTGGACCACAGCTATTACGCGATGTCCTATGAAGCCGTCGCCGACATGACGCTGGCGCTGGCCGGCGTGCCGACGGCGGAGCGGCTGACGGCACAGGACGGCTGGAAGCCGACGCTGGTCTGCGAGGATGAAAAGGCTTGCGGAACCCCGCCGCGTTATGCGCTGGCGACAACCCGCCATCCCAGGCTGATCTCGCGCATTCTGGTCAAGCTGGTACCGCTTATTCCGTTCGTTGAATGACCTCGACGCCGTCTTCGCGCGCGATCACCAGCGCGGAGGCGAGCCCGACGAACAGGCCATGCTCTACCACGCCCGGCACGCGCGAGAGGGTTGCCGCAAGTTCGCGCGTATCGGTGATGGCGCCGAAGGCGCAGTCGTAGATCATATTACCGCTGTCGGTTTTGACCACCGCGCCGTCTTTCTTGCGCAAGGTCACAGCCAGGCGCGGATAGCCGATGGTGGCGGCGGCGTTGGCGATGCGCGCCGCCGTGGTGGCATGGCCGAACTCCACCACCTCCACCGGCAGCGGAAATTTGCCGAGCCGCGCGACCAGCTTGCTGCCGTCAACGATTACGATCATCCGCTTGGAGGAAGAGGCGACGATCTTCTCGCGCAAAAGTGCGGTGCCGCCGCCCTTTATGAGATTGAATTGGCGGTCCGCCTCATCGGCGCCATCCACCGTGAGGTCGAGCGGCGCGAGGTCGTCGAGATTGGCGAGCACGATGCCGAGCGTGCGGGCGATTTGCGCGACGCGGTCAGAGGTCGGCGCGCAGGTCACCTTCAGCCCGCCGCGCACCCGCGCACCCAGAAGGTCCAGGAATTGCTCGGAGGTCGTGCCGCTGCCCAGCCCTAGGCGCATGCCGTCGCTGACGAAATCGAGCGCGCGGGCGGCGGCGGCGCGTTTGAGGGTGGTGGTGTCGGTCATTGCCGAATGAAGCCTATCGCGGCATGGGCGTCCAGCCGTTTCGCTGTGGATATTCCTCAGGCGGCGGGGCGAAAGTGCTTCACCGCCAAAAATCCCGTTACCAGGAAGAACACCAGTACCAGCCCTTGCGCCAGCGCGAAGGGCGGCTCCGAGCCGTTTGGCGCCAGCGCGTGCAGCGGCGGTATCTTGAGGAAGGACTGCACCACCAGCACGAAGCAATTGAAATAAAGCGCCGCCACCGCGCACACCACATAGACCGGCCGCCACGCGCCCTTGAGGTGATAGACGTAAAGCGCCGCCAGCGCCCCTGCGAGCAGGAACATCGAAATGATGCCGACGCCGAGCGCGGGGGTGACAGAAGGGAAACTCCGTGACGCTGTCAAAACCGTGGTGGCGAGGAAGAGCTGCGTCCAGCGCGATAGGCCTTGATCATCCCGTACCGAAAAAGCGACTTCTGAGAAAATTGCCACAAGAATGCTGGCGTCTGAGATACGTACTCAACGCCAATCCTCGTCGCGTATTCTCGAGATAAAGCATTCCAACGTCCTCTTTGCCGATTTTATGCCCCAAGCGGTGCGCCTTCAGCCAATCGATATCGGCTTGCGTTAAGCGCTGTGTCAGCGCGGGAAATCGGTCTGCTAATTTCGCGACAGCATGGCCGTGGCCTTTTGGCGCGTGATCACTACCGCCTCGCCCGCAAGCGCGCGCGCGAGACCAATTCCATCAATTCATTTCTGGCTTCGCCGACGCTCTGCGCAGTGATATTCGATTTAGTTGTCACTCCGACATAGCCTCCAATTTGCGTGGTCCAGAGTCCTATTCCACCGTCACCGATTTGGCGAGGTTGCGGGGCTGGTCGACGTCGGTGCCTTTGGCGACCGCGGCGTAATAAGCCAGTAGCTGCACCGGCACGGCATAGATCAGCGGCACAATGAAGGGATCGGTCTCGGGCACCTGGATATGCGTCCAAACTTGCGTGCCTGCGCCGGCAATGCCCTCGGCGTCGGAGATCAGCAGCACCTTGCCGCCGCGCGCCATCACTTCCTGCATATTGGAGATCGTCTTCTCGAACAGCGCATCATGCGGCGCGATGACGATGACGGGCACGTTCTCGTCGATCAGCGCGATAGGGCCGTGCTTCATTTCGCCCGCCGCATAACCCTCGGCATGGATGTAGGAAATTTCCTTGAGCTTGAGCGCGCCTTCGAGGGCGAGCGGGAAGCTCGGCCCGCGACCGAGATAAAGCACGTCGCGCGCCTTGGCGATTTCCTGGCCCAGTGCTTCGAATTTCGGCTCCTGTTTGAGGAAATCGACGATGTGGCGCGGCGTTTCGAGCAGCGCGCCGCAAAGCTTTTTCTCCGCTTCGGCATCGAGCTTGCCGCGCGCGCGCCCCGCCGCGATGGCGAGCGAAGCCAATGCCGCAAGCTGACAGGTGAACGCCTTGGTCGAGGCGACGCCGATTTCCGGCCCCGCAAAGGTCGGCAGTACGATGTCCGCTTCGCGCGCGATGGAGCTTTCGGGCACATTGACGACGGCGAGCGTGGTTTGGCCCTGTGCCTTGGCATCGCGCAGCGCCGCCAGCGTGTCGGCCGTCTCGCCCGATTGGGAGATAAAGAGCGCAAGCCCGTCCTTGGGATAGACCGGATCGCGATAACGCAGCTCGGACGCCACGTCGATTTCGACCGGCAGGCGCGCCAGTTTCTCGAACCAGTATTTGCCGACCAGCCCAGCATAATAAGCCGTGCCGCAAGCCGAGATGGTGAGGCGCGTGGCAGAGGCGAAGGCCGCCAACACTTTGGGATCGGTAAGGCGCACATTGGGGCCAGCCGGATCGAGATAATGGGCGAGCGTGTGACCGATGACTTCGGGCTGCTCGTGAATTTCCTTCGCCATGAAATGGCGGTAGCCGCCCTTGTCCACCAGCCCGGCATTCGCGGTGGTGATTTTGATTTCGCGATTGGTCGGGCGATCCTCGGCATCGAAGATCGAAACCTGATTGCCGCGCACCACGGCGATATCGCCGTCTTCCAGATAAGCCACATGGTTGGTGAAGGGCGCGAGCGCGAAGGCGTCGGAGCCGAGATAGGCTTCCGTATCGCCATAGCCGACCGCCAGCGGGCTACCCATGCGCGCGCCGATCAACAGGCCTTCCTCGCCTTTGAAGATCATCGCCAGCGCATAAGCGCCGGTCAGCCGGCGCACCGCCGCCGTCGCGGCCGCCACGGGCTCCATGCCTTCCATCAGATAATCGGTGACCAGATGGGCGCAGACTTCGGTATCGGTTTCGGATTCGAATTTGTGGCCCTTGGCGATAAGAGCGGCGCGCAGCTCGCGGAAATTCTCGATGATGCCGTTGTGGACGACGGCGACGCGCGATGTGGCGTGCGGATGGGCGTTTAGTTCCGACGGCTTTCCGTGCGTGGCCCAGCGCGTATGGCCGATGCCGGTGTGGCCGGACAGCGGATGCTTCTTCAGCACTTCGGCCAGTTCGGAAAGCTTGCCCGGCGCGCGGCGGCGCTCGATCTTGCCGTCCACCAGCGTGGCGATGCCCGCGGAATCATAACCGCGATATTCCAGGCGCTTCAGCGCGTCGAGGATAACGCCCGCGCAATCCCTGGTGCCCGCGATGCCGACAATGCCGCACATTCTATTTGTCCTTCGCCGCTTTCTTCCGTGCGCGGAATTTCTCCGCCCAGCCGGGAATTTCCTTCTGCTCCGCGCGGGTCAGCGCGAGCGCGCCAGCCGCCACATCTTTGGTGATGACAGAGCCCGCGCCGGTTATCGCGCCGTCGCCGATCTTGACCGGCGCCACCATCGCGGTATCCGAACCGATGAAGGCGCCCGCGCCGATGTCGGTTTTGAATTTGTCGAAGCCGTCGTAATTGCAGGTGATGGTGCCCGCGCCGATATTGGCGCCCGCGCCGACGCGGGCATCGCCAAGATAGGTGAGATGGTTGGCCTTGACGCCCTTTTCAAGGTGCGAATTTTTCACCTCGACGAAATTGCCGACATGGACGTTTTCGTCCAGCACCGCGCCGGGCCGCAGCCGCGCATAAGGCCCGACAATAGCGCCGGGGCCGACCTCGGCCCCTTCAAGATGGCTGAACGCGCGGATCGTGGCGCCGGAGCGCACCGTGACGCCGGGCGCGAAGACGACATAAGGCTCGACCTGCACGTCCGCTTCGAGGACCGTATCGTAAGAAAGGAAAACCGTATCCGGCGCAATCATGCCGACCGCGTTCGCCAGCGCCTTGGCGCGCAGCCGCGACTGCATGGCGCCTTCCGCCGCCGCGAGTTCGGCGCGGCTGTTAACGCCCATCATCTCGGTTTCATCCGCGACGACGACCGATGTGCGCACGCCTTCCGTCTTGGCAAGCATTGGAACGTCGGTGAGATAATATTCTTTCTGGCTGTTGTTGTTTTCCAGCTTGCCCGCCCAACGCAAAAAGCTTTGCGCGTCCGCCGCCAGGATTCCTGCATTGCATAGATCGACGGCGCGCTCGCTGGCGCTGGCATCCTTGAATTCGACAATGCGATCCAGCAAGCCCTGCCCGTCCAGGATCATTCGCCCATAAGCGGCGGCATCCTTGGGGCGGAACCCGACCATCGCCATGCCCGCCTTGGCTTGCGCCGCGAACGACGCCTCAAACGTCGCCGACGTCAGAAGCGGCATGTCGCCATAAGAGACCACGACCGCGCCGGTGAAATCCGCCAGCGCCGCGCTCGCGCAGGCCGCCGCATCGCCGGTGCCGAGCTGTTTTTCCTGGATCACGCTCTCGGCACCCAGCTTCGCCGCGAAGGCGCGCACCGCATCGCCTTCCTGATGGGTGACGACCACGATCCGCTCCACGCCCGCGCCGCGCATGGCCGCGATGACATGGCCGAGCATGGGAAGCCCCGCAACGGCGTGCATGACCTTCGGCATCGCGGATTTCATCCGCGTACCCTGCCCTGCGGCCAAAATGATTCCAGCGCGTGCCATGCTTGATCGTTAGTTCAGCGTGTCATAAGGGTAAAGTGACGATTTACGACGCTATATTGCCGCCGTACAGGAACCGTTAACCCGCATGACGACTCCAGCCCTTATCTTCGACCTTGACGGCACGCTCGTCGATACCGCGCCCGATCTTTTGGGCGCGCTGAACGATGTTCTGCTGGGTGCCGGGCGCCCCCCCGTGGACCTTGCCGATCTGCGCCATCTGGTGGGATTTGGCGCGCGCAGCATGATGGCCGAGGCCTTCAAGATGACTGGCGGCCCGGCGGAGCCGGCGCAGCTCGACGGCTTTATGGACGCCTTTCTCTCCCATTACAGCGCCCATATCGCCGACTACAGCCGCCCTTTTCCCGGCGTCGAGGAGACGCTGGACGCCCTTCGCGCGCAAGGCGCACGGATGGGCGTGCTGACCAACAAACCGCATGAGATGACCCTGCTGCTGATGTCAAAGCTGAAGCTGGACCATTACTTCGTCTCGATCTTCGGGCAGGGGCGCATGGACTATACCAAGCCGGACGGACGCATATTTCAGGACGTGGTGCGCGAGGTCGGCGGCGCGGGGACCGGCGCGGTGATGATCGGGGATTCGGTGACCGACGTGCAGACCGCGCGCAATGGCGGCGCGCCGGTGGTTCTGCTCTCTTACGGCTACACGCCGGTGCCGGCGCGCGAGCTGGGCGCCGACGCCGTGGTGGACCATTTCCGCGAGGTTCCGGCGGCGCTGCGGCGGCTGCCGGGCGCGGGCTAAACTGCCAGCTTGACGCTTATCGGCCAGCCGCCCTATAGCCACATCCCCCGTCGGCCAAACGGGCGCGTAGCTCAGCGGGAGAGCACTCCCTTCACACGGGAGGGGTCACAGGTTCAATCCCTGTCGCGCCCACCACTAAACCCATGATTTCCCTGGAATTTTGTGACCTCCATTCGTTCCGAAAACGAACGGAAGCGGAATTTAGAAGCAGAACGGAGAACGAACTGCACACAAAATCCGTGCAAAATCCGTGCAGTGCGGGGTGATGGCCGAATTAGGCTACTCTTCCCTGAAACTAGGCCACTGTCGCACTCTTGGACGCCGGCACTGTGACGCCGGATCGAGCTGGCGAGTTCGCCTCGGCGCCATCCGGTATTCCAGTGCGCATGCCAAAGACTCACACGCGCAAAGCCTCATGGGAATCCCAAACGGGATTCAAATGTCAGAATTCATCCACTAGGTATTGCTGACAATACGCGAGTTGTCCGGAAACGTCGTTTCGATTTGCGGGTAAATCATTTATCATATAAATTGAAAAACAGGCACTCGTGCCGGTTTGGCTCGGCAATATGGGGGAGTGCAATAAGCGCCATGAAGAAGCACTTTGCCCTCGCGGGGGTCTTAATAGCACTTGCCTGTCTAATGGGATCGGCTGTTGCTGAAAACCCGATTTCGACTCGGTTCAATGCCGATCCGTCTCCGCACTATTTTGGCGGACGGTTCTATTTGTACGCCACGAACGATCAGGACAATTCCGGTAAATACTGGGATTCCACGGACTGGCGCGTGTTCAGTTCGAACGACCTTGCCCATTGGAAGGACGATGGTTCGTTCCTGTCGGTTGCTGTTTTCAAATGGGCGCGTCCCGATGCGAAGGCCTGGGCGCCCGAAGCGGCCTATCGTAATGGCAAGTACAATTACTATGCACCCATCGGTGGCGATAAAATCGGCGTTGCAGTCAGCAGTAAGCCGGAAGGCCCCTTTGTCGATGCACGTACGGATGCCTTGATCGACAAGGCGCGGGACGCAAATGCAGGCGACGAACCGATCGACCCCTGCGTTTTGATCGATGACGACGGTCAGGCCTACCTGGTCTTCGGTACCCGCGTGCCGAAGATCGTCAAGCTCAACTCCGACATGATCCACACCGCCGGCCCGATCGAAGACATCATCATTGACGGCTTCCCATCCAACGACGCCAAGAAAATATATGGTGAAGCGCCGTTCCTGCACAAACACAACGGCCTTTACTATTTCAGTTTTTCGACTGGCTGGCCGGGACAGATCGTCTACACGACATCCACGACTCCAATGGGGCCTTATACCTATCGCGGCGTGGTTTTGGATTATCGCACCATATCAACCAACCACCACGCAATCATGGACTTTGGCGGAAAATCCTATCTCTTCTACCATGATGATTTATTGCCTGGTGGTGGCGATTTTAGACGGTCCATCGCCATCGACTACCTCAGCTACAATACGGACGGCACTATCAACGAAGTCAAACCCACGAGATCTGGCGTTTCGCCGGTTAAGCCGAAGTTGGGGCCTTAGACCAGCAGTCGCTATTGGATCGCGATTTGGCGAGGCTTAATCGTAAGCGATGTCCCGATCCCACATTGCTGAATGATCCGCGTGCCGCGCACGATGACCGGTGAGTTGTTTGGGGTCGTTTTGCATATATGGTCGTGGATATAGTCGACAGCAAGCCGGGGCGGGCACGCGTGGAGATTCGGACTGGCGTAGGCCGGAAGCGGCGGTGGCCGGACGAAGAGAAGGGGCGGGTCGTTGCCGAGGCTGTCGCGCCAGGGGCGGTTGTTTCCGAAGTGGCGCGTCGGCACGATATGTCGCCGCAGCATCTGTTCGGGTGGATCAAGGCGGCGAAGGAGGGGAAATTTGCCCTGCCGGCGGATGACGTGCCGTCCTTCGTGCCGGTGGTGGTCGAGCCGGTCCGAGCAAGCAAAACGAGCTGCCGGGAACGGACTGCCGTCATCGAGATTGTGATCGGCGTCATCAAGGTGCGGGTGCGCAACGGTGCCGACGTGCGCACCGTGGAGGCGGTGTTGCGCGCGGCCCGGCGCGCCTCGCCATGAGCGGGGGGATGCTGATTCCGCCCGGTCCCGTGAGGGTGCTGATGGCGACGAAGCCCGTGGACTTCCGCAAAGGTGCCAATGGTCTGGCAGCGCTGGTGAAGGAGCAGTTGGGGTCCGATCCCTTCTCGGGTGTGATCTGGTGCTTCCGATCGAAACGCGCCGACAGAGTGAAATTGATTTTTTGGGACGGCACGGGCCTGTGTCTGTTCGCCAAGCGGCTTGAGGAAAGCAAGTTCCAGTGGCCGCGGGTCGAAGACGGTGTGATGCGTCTGTCCGCTGCTCAGCTCGGCGTACTTCTCGAAGGCTCGGATTGGAAGCGCATGCATGTTCCGAGGATCGCACGTCCGCAAGCTGTTCAGTAGCCTGCGGTGAAGTGAATCGGGTGCAAGAAAGTGCGCTACAATCGGCGTTATCTGTGTTCCACTTCGTGCATGGCTTCGCTTATCGATTCTCTGCCGGACGATATTGAAGGGCTTCGCGCGTTTGCGATCCAGACCATCACCGAGCGCGATGCAGCGATTGCGGAACGTGATGAGGCGATTGCGCGGAACGACCATCTTCGTCATCTGCTGCACAAGGCCAACGATGCGCTTTACGGCTCGAAGAGCGAGCGGCTGGCGAAGCTGCCGGCCGATCAGCTCAACCTGGCGCTGGAAGACATCGAGCAAGCGATCGCCAAAAATGAAGCGATCGAGGAGAAGAGGACACCGGACGCGCCGCGCCCACACCGCAAGGCCAACCGGGGTGCACTTCCCGCCCATCTGCCGCGCGTCCACGAGACGATTACGCCGCAGGACATGAACTGCCCATGCTGCCGAGCCGCGATGCACGTGATCGGCGAAGAATCCTCCGAACGGCTCGACGTCGTCCCGGCGCAGTTCCACGTGATCGTAACCCACCGTCCCAAATACGCCTGCCGGGCCTGCGAGAAGATCGTGGAAGCCGCCGCGCCGGAACATCTGATCAAATCCGGCCTTCCGACCGAAGCCATGGTGGCTCATGTTCTGGTGGCGAAATACGGCTGGCACTTGCCGCTCTACCGCCAGGCCCAGATGTTCCTGGCCCAGGGGATCAAGCTTGATCGCTCGACGCTGGCGTTCTGGGTGGGTTATGCCGCGGCGGAGCTGATGCCGCTTCACGCGCGGATGCGCACGATCCTGCTGACTTCGGCCAAGCTCGCCGTCGACGAAACAACGGTGCCGGTGCTCGATCCCGGCCGCGGGCGAACCAAGACGGGTTACTTCTGGACGATGGCCCGCGATGACCGGCCCTGGGGCGGACTCGATCCGCCTTGTGTGGTCTACACCTATGCACCGGGCCGCGGTTCTGTACACGCCACCACGCTGCTTGCTGATTATCATGGCATCGTGCAGTGCGACGGTTACCAAGCTTACAAGAAGCTCAATCAGAACAGGATCGTGCTCGCCTTCTGCTGGGCGCATCTACGCAGGCGATTTAACGATATTGCCAAGAAAGGCAACGCGCCGATCGCAACCGAAGCGCTCGTGCGCATCGCCGAGTTCTACAAAATCGAGGAAACGATCCGCGGCAGAAGCCCCGGCGAACGCTGTGCGGTGCGCCAGGAGAAGAGCAAGCCGCAGGTCATGGCCTTCCATGATTGGCTCGAAACGCAGCTCTCCAAAGTCTCCAGAAAATCGCCTGTTGCCGAAGCGATCCGCTACGGCCTGAACCACTGGCAAGGTCTGATCCGCTTCCTCGATGACGGGCGCATCGAGCTCGACACCAACATCGTCGAACGATCCATGAGACCGGTGGCCCTTACGAGAAAAAATGCGCTCTTCGCCGGCCACGATGACGGCGCCGAAAATTGGGCTTGCATTGCTTCGTTGATCGAAACCTGCAAGCTCCAAAACCTCGACCCGCAGGCCTACCTCGCCGATGTCCTAACCCGCCTCGTCAACGTCTGGCCGAACAACCGCCTCGACGAGCTTCTGCCGTGGGCCTGGGCCGCGGAACGCCGGACAATGCAACGCGCTGCATAAATCAGCGCCGCTCACTTGCCCGCACCAAAATCAAGCCCTCAGCCCAAGGGGGTCAGAGCACCGCTTACGCTTTATTGGCACAATCTCGCGAAAGTGTTGCTCAGCGGGACTGGACGAATTGAATAACAAAAGTGGTTCGCTATCTGGATGGAGTTCCACGGGTTTTGAACCGCGCGTCGAAGGCGAACGTCTCAAATTCGTGACTACCGACGGCAGGCCGTTGGCCGTGAGAGCGGGGATGACGAACCACAGCAGCTCGCCCTGGCAGCCAGCCCTCGGTCGCGTTGGCACGATTAGTGGACGACGCAGGAGATTGGGGACTGAACGGCGTCGCTATCCAATTTAATACGTCGCCATCTTCACGTGCAGCACTTGCGGCAAGGATGTGAAGTTGAGGCCATAGTCGGTCTCGTCGCCGTTCCACATGCGCTCGAAAACCCATTTGCCGTGATCGTAGTGGCCTTCCTCGACGCGGTCGAACATCGGATGCTCTTTGGTCTTGGTATCGGTCAGGCTAAAGCTAACGCGCGCATGGCGGCCGATGACCAGAAATTCGTTCGGGCCCAGCTGGGCGATCATCGCGCCGCCCGAAGGTGCGTCTGGCGTCGCCTTGTCGAATTTCTTACCGAGCCAGGTCATGGCCCCTTCACCGAACTGCCACTGGTCGTACACGACTTTCGCGCTCCACCGCCCCATGTTGATAGTTTGGGTTTTGTGATCGTCAGGTTCGGCGACGCCCCAGACATTGTTTTCGAAGCTCAGCTTGGCCCATTCGCGCGCCATCGGACCAACGGTGTGGTAATTCTCCGCGAACGGCTTGACCATCGTTATGTCTGTCGCTTTGCCGCCTAGCGGGTAATTCGAGTAGCCGGTCAGGTCCATGCCGAATGGTCCGATGCCCAGGCCTTGGTTCCCCAAGATGGCGAAGAAATAGCGCGCAAACGATGCGTCATTACCGATTTCGATGTCGAGCAGCGGATTGTCGGCGCGGTGATAACGGGTGATCTGCCCCATCACGTCGGTATAGGTGTGGCCGTAGATATCCGGCGCAGCCAGCGCGATCGACGGCGCAGCGATCTTCCAGATGTCGAGCACGTTCCAGGTCGGCCCGCCCGCCGCATAGGTGCTCGGCGCCTGATATTTATAGGGATCGCGCAAGGCCGCGTTCACATACATCGGCATCGGATAGACGGCTTTGCCGGCTGCGGCGACCTTCTCGATATAGCTTGCGATATTCCAGGCATGGAAGAATTCATCGGCGTCCGCGCCGAAGACCTGCTTCCAGGTGCCCGGCTTCTTGTGCATGCCCGTCACCAGCTTGTCGGGCACAGGCCCGTCGAACAGTTTCTGCGCCTCGGGCGCGTAATCGCGAACCGTGCCGTATGTACCCGGCTCGTTTTCGACCTGAACCAGAATAACTGTGCGCTGCGGATCGACGGCTTTCAGGTGACCCATGAAAGTCGCAAAGGCCTTACTGTCGGCATCCAAAGTGGATTGATGGAGCGGCGACAAGGCGTAGATCGTGTTGCCCTTGGCGTCGATCATCCGCGGGAAGCGCTTGTTGTTCAGCTTTACCCATGAAGGCGTGTAGGCCGGACCGGTGTTTTTCCAGGTGCCGAACCACAGCAGATCGAGGCGAACATGATGTTCGCGCGCCTGGGCGAGGAGCGTATCGACATAAGAGAAATCGAAATGACCCTCGGTCGGTTCGATCTGCTCCCAAGCCACCGGGATTTCCAGCGTGTTGGCGCCGAGCGCGTCGATGGCCGGCCACACTTTCGGAAGCATGGCGGGATAGTTGCTCGAATTGTTGGCTTGCGCGCCAAGTATGAGAAAGGGCGCGCCATCCACCATGAACGCTTCGCGTCCGTTTTTCTTCACGAAGTATGGAATTTCTGCGGCCTTAACCACCGCCGGGACGGGGGCAACATTCTCGGGCGCTCTTTCACAGCCGGCGAGCGACAGAAACACCGCTGCGATTGACAGAACAGCAGCTCCTGAAACGCGAACACGATTGTTGAATTTGATTCCAAATAGTTTGGACATGTTGCCTTCCCGTTTTTTTTCGTCGCACCGGAACAGAACTGATCAAGTAACAGCACCAATGAAGCGTATGACATATGAATTGCAGTGACCAATGCCCTCTTTTGCGTCCGGTTAGCTCGCAAATTTGACCGCCTCATGATGTTCTTGGGCCGCCTCGCAAAGCCAAAGAATTTCCTCCTGCATTTCGGCGACGCGTTCGAAACCCATCGAAGGTGCGTCAGAGTACTAGATTGCCACCGACAAACACGTGTTATGCGCACCTTATGCCTGACAAGAATAACGCAGCAAGCGCGCTATCGTTTGGTTTCAAACATGGGTCGGTACCAATCACTCAGGCAAATTGAACCGCAGTAGCAAAATTGCCTTGATGCACTCGCGAGCCGGAATTTGATTCAGCATTACGAATCACGCTCAAGCTATCCGAAATCAAATTGCGCATGGCGCATTCTGCTGCAATCGCATCACGATTAAGGATGGCATAAGCAATTGCTTGATGTTCGGTGATGCCAAATGCCTTCAGTCTTGCGGCCCTCGTCGTTGTAGAAAAGACGTGACGCCTTGCAACTTCAATAAATTGACGAAGCTGAGTATAAAAGCGATTGCCGGTGCATAACAACAAGGCGACATGAAAGTCCACGTCCGATGACAACAGCTCGTCATCCGAATCAGCCCCGATCATTGCTTCTAAGGAGCCTTTCAACAATGACTTTTCCGCCGGAAAGTCAGACCGCGCAGCCAGACACGCGGCCACCGGTTCCACTGCCAGCTGCATCTGCATCAGATCAATGGAGAGGTTCGCCGATGGTTTACCTGAGAGCATCCACCTGAGCACGTCCGGATCAAACAAGTTCCATCTGTGCGCCGGCTCCACCCACGTGCCACGGCGCGGCGCTGCGCCGAGCAACCCCTTAGCCTTCAGCATTGTCATTGCCTCTCGGACAACAACGAGACAAACATTGTAATGTTGGCAGAGGTCACCTTCCACAAATTGCCCGTCGTGCTCGGAATATCGCCCGCTGACAATTGCAACTCCCAAGTCTTCGGCAATTCTGTACGAAAGATTCGTGCCAGGAGAGCCGAAAAACGGAGAATCACCCAGCCTCCGCATGCTCCTTGCCGAACCCTTGTTTGGCCTAGGTACGGGCAGACTGCGGTTTAGATCCTCGTGTTTGGGATCAGAATGTTTCGCAATCTGTGCTGATGATAATGTGTTGGATTCCACCTTGTGAATATCTGACGAAAGAACGTCCGTCGTTCCCAGAAGGTAGTCGGTAGTCACATCAAGAGCACCGCTAAGCAGACAAAGCGTCGCCAAACTTGGCAGGCGGTGGCCGCCCTCAAATAAGGTGATGGATATATATTGAACACGCGCCTTCTTACTCAACTCTCTTTGAGTCAGTCCCCGCAGCTGACGCATGGCGCTAAGTCGAGCAGAGAAAACCTTTGATAGTGATTCTTGGTCGGCAGAAGGGAGCGGCGCGACAGCTATCTGTCCATGCGAATTTGCAGACTGTGATCCGCCATTGCTTGTCGCGGCCTGACGTCTGTTGTTACCTGGGCCACCACCCCACTCCTTTTGAACCGAAGAATTTGTTGGAGGCACGGGCTTGGTATTGCCTTTCAAAAAATGAGCTCCACGGCAGCATTGAAGCAAACTGTTCCCCAAGAGAAGAACGAGGGCCCTTGGTGTGCAAGCCAAAGGCCCCCGGTACAAGTACGATTTAGTAACTGAATTTGATCGACGCTGTGAACCGGCGATCGGATATAAACCAGCTACGAGTATACCTTTGGTCCCCGTACACCGGGCTGACAGCACCCATGTACGTCTTCTGGACAGCGCCCAGCAGGTTCTGACCATCGAACCCCAAGGTGAAGTTGTCGTTGATCTTGTATGCGGTCCCGAAGTCCAACTGGCCATAAGGATCGGCGAAGTCTGGCAGATACTGCGTCCCGTGGGCGCTTGGCGTTAGCAGATAGCTACTGCGCCAAGTCCAGGCGAGGCGAACCGAGTACGGACCTTTTTCGTACATGCCGGTGACGTTGTAGTTGTACCGTGACAACCCATCGACCGGCAGTCCGGTAATCAGCTCTCCGTAACAGGCTCCATTGACCGCCGGCGCCGTGGCGTTGAAGTTCTGGCAAGACAAATCGCCAGGACTACGGCTGTCAATATATGTGAAGTTCGCATCGACGCCTAACCCATCGAACGGATCCGGTAGGAAGTCGAAGAACTTGGTTCCTCCCACTTCAAATCCGCGGACGACCGCCGGTTTGACGGCGTTGAAGTTGTTGGTCGTGTATACGATTAGCGCCGGATCGGTACCATCCGGCAGGGGAACATTTTCGGTCGCACCAAACACCCCGTAAGTCAGATAGTTTTCGATGTTCTTATAAAAAATAGCCACATGAGCCGTAGTCTGATTGGACCCATACCATTCGAACGACATATCCACGTTATCGGATATCTGCGGTTTGAGATTCGGGTTTCCGCCCCAACCGTTAGCGGCCGGATTGGCCGTCGGATCAAAGACGTTCGCGGCCTGCGTGACAAAACTGAACCCGCCCGACGCGCTCGTCTGAGAAAAGCTAGGATTGGTCAGAGATTGCGACGCCGCGAACCGTAGATGCCACTCGGGTGTCGGCATGAACTGAATATTCATCGACGGCAACGCCTTCGTATAGTGACGCCCGCCGGTGATGGGCAAATAGCTAAATGGCACGTTGTAAGGCGTGCCATTGATAACCAATGTCTGCGGTCCAGTGGCTGCGAAACCCTTAGATTCATTGGCGTTGCTTACAATCCTGACGCCGATATTGCCGTCCATCGGCATGCCGAACACGCTGTCGGCGCCAAAGTCCGCCATCAAGTAAGCGTCCTTGACCTTGGTGTTGCCAGTGGAGAGATTATCCGGCACATAGCCGACATTGACGCCCGGACCGTCGCCTGGCTGGCCATATAGCGCGTGGATTGCAGGCGAACTATAGCTGCTCACAAGGGCAAAGGATGCCCCGACAAGCGGCATGGGCGCTGACATTTTACCCTGCATGAAATTCGGGAACGTAAAGACACTAACGTCACCCGGCTGCGCCGTGTTCATGAATTTCAACGGACCTTCCCAGGTTGACCATCCTGGTGTCAATTCAGACCAGTTGTAAGCGGACACGTCGTCCACTTCAGTCCGGTTCGAATAACGCGCGCCAAAACGGATGGCCCGCAGGAACCCCGTGTCGGACACATCGTACTTTGCGTCGAAATTTGCGGCAAGTTCGGCACCGCTATGGTTTTCGATGTGGTCTTGAGTAGCAAACCAAATGTAGTTTGCCGGATTAGACGCTATAGATGCGCCATCTGGGATGGTAAGCACCGGCAATCCATTGCCCCTCATATCGAACCCGAAGGAAGGCGCTCCAAAATTGGTCTGGACGTCGTAAGTCTTAAGATCCGAAGTCGAATGGACGTATTGGAACGCGCCCGCAACTGTTAGCCCCGAGGACGGAGCCCAGTTAAATCCTTCGGTGATGTCGAGGGTGCGATTGTTTCTCTGGCTGACGCCGGTATCGGATTGCGCCCAGCTGCAATACCCGCTCGGGGCCGTACATGCAGTCGGCAGTCCGCCATTGCTGTAGATGATTGAATCAGCTTCTTCCACCTGACCATTGGGTCCGACCACATAGTTGGTGCCAGGCTGTATGTACGATTGCCCATTACCGTTGGCGGTCCAGGCGCCAACCCCCTTTTGGGGCTGATAGTAATAGGATTCGAACACGGTTTGATAGATGGTCAGATTCTCGACCGGTTGCCACTGCACCGCTTCGTACACGCCAGCACGCTTACGGTCGTAAATATCAAATCGCCAGTCAAACCCGCCAGGAACGAAAACATTCAGGGGGGTGGCACTAGCAGTGCCATTGGGGTTCGTGTTGGTCGTCTCCTGCCACCGTGGTTCCATCTGGATGCCGTCGGCGCGAGAAGAGATATCCGAATAAGCGAGATCGACCAGTACGCCGATATCGCCCATGCCAGTTGTCCAGCGGTCGGTAACCAGCAAAGAGGCGGCGGGCCTGGCTTGGCCGATAAAATCGCCGTAGTTCCCGCTGACAGAGCCGTTGATCGTCAACTTGTCATAGTCGAACGGCATGTGCGTGCGCAAATCAACCGACCCGCCGATACCGCCTTCGATCTGGTCGGCCGTGGGGCTCTTGTAGACACTGACAGACGCCATCAGTTCAGGAGGTACGTCTTCCCACAACAGAGCACGACCACCATTAGCACTGAAGGATTCGCGTCCGTTCAACGTGCTGTTAACCTGGTTCAAGCCACGCACAGCGACGCCCGAACCTTCTGTGGTATAATGATCCGGGTCGCCGACAGCTGCGAAGTGCGTGATGGTGACGCCCGGAACGCGCTGCAGAACTTCGGTAACGCTGTTGTCAGGAAGCTTGCCGGCATCATCAGCGACCACCGCGTCGACAATCTGGTCAGCATGTTCCTTGATCTTCTGGGCATTTTCCAATGCCTCGCGTCGTCCGGTCACCACGACGGTTTCAATTGGTTGGCTCGCATCCTGCGCAATTGCCGGACCGACAAGGATGGCAATGGCCAACGCAGATGCGCCGCCAAGCAAAATATTCTGCAATGGCGTTCTCGACATACGCGAACGCGCTGCCGGCACTTTGAAGCTATTCATGAACTCCCTCCGTTTGTTCCGCCCTGAGCTGACCAACGCCTTCTGACGTTGATGCGCTCTATTATTTTGTTTTCTTGGTCTAGCAGCTCAGCCTTCGGATATTGTGCGTTGACTAAACTGACGCCAAGAAACTGCCCCGCATTTGACGATGGTATCGCTACCACATAAGAAGCAACCACCTCGCAGAATGTGACAATCGGGATTGGGATGTTCTGAAGCGGACTATCGTTGCTACCAAACGGCTGCGCGTTTCGCGCCGGCGTGGCACAAGGCGCCAGAAATTGACGTTCGGGAGTTTTGGCAACCACGCCTTCCGACTACCACCAAAGTGGCAAAAAGAACGTGTGTTGGGGTGAAACGTAAATCACAAAATTGAAATTCGCTACAGCGTTTGTCCAAGTCTATTTTCGAGTTCCGCGCGATAATTTCTGCTAACTCGTGACCGCGATCCATTTTTCAAGACCACTTCAAATTCGCCGTGCGAGATCGATTCGAGTTGCAGAATGCTTTCGATGTTGACGATCGTCGACCGGTGAATGCGCACGAAACGCATTGGGTCCAGTTTTTCTGCTAGCTCGTGCAGGGCGGAGCGATAGAGCAGTTCTTTACCCGCCACATGCAGGTTCACATAAACACCCGCGGCCTCAATCCAGTCGATATCCACGACTCTAACAAAGCGCGTAATCCCACCGGATTTCACTACCAATCGGTCCCACAGACCTTCGGGTGCAGCAGTCTTCGAAACCATGTGCAGCACTTGCTGCCCGAGTTGCTGTACGTTGTAGCGATTCAATTGGGTCTTTGCTCGCGTCACTGCAGTTAGACAGCGCTCGTCGCTAAAGGGTTTCAGTAGGTAATCAACGGCACCAGCTTCAAACGCACTAATTGCGTGCCGGTCGTGGGCCGTTACAAATATTGTAAGCGGCATAAGTTCGGCTCCGACCAACCGAATAACACCGAACCCATCCAATTCGGGCATCTGAACGTCCAGAAAAACCAGATCCGGGCGCTCGTTAAGAATCAATTCCGCTGCTTCAGTTCCGCTTTCTGCTTCTCGAATTTTCTCAATCTGAGAATCTTCACGAAGAAGATCGACAAGCCGCTGACGTGCCGGTTGCTCGTCATCTACCACCAACACACTTATTGGTTTAGATCGGGGTTGATTCATGCATTTCCTCCCTGATAACGCGTAGGGGTAATGATATTTCCACTTCGGTTCCGGGCCCTTTACGGCGCCGTACTGCAATGCGACCTTCACCTTCAGGATAGAGCCCTGCGAGGCGTTCCTGTGTTACGGTCAAACCCAAGCCAGCAGATGTTTCTATTTGCCACCCTTGCGGCAATCCTACGCCATCGTCAATCACACGGATCTCCACATTGCTGTCGGCGCGGATTGCTGAAATGGATATCGTTCCGCCAGACAAACGCCCGGAAAGCCCGTGCTTAATTGCATTCTCCGCGAGTGGCTGAATCAAAAGGCAGGGCACGGAGGCATACTTTACCTCGGATGCGATATTTATTTCGATTTTCAGGCGGCTTCCAAACCGGACTCTCTGAATCGCCAAATAGTGCTCCAAAAGATTCAACTCTTCCGCCAGCGGAATTTCCTGTCTGTCCTTGAACTCAAGTGACAGACGCAAAAGTGCGCCAAGATCCTCAATCATTTCCCGCGCGAGCTTCGGCTGCCGAGTAACTTGGGATGAAATAGTATTCAGAGCGTTGAAGAGAAAATGCGGATCTAGCTGCATCCGCAGGGTATTCAACCTAGCTTCCAAGAAACTTCTCTCCAATCGCTCCATCTTCAGCTCGGTCGTAACGTATCGTCCATAGTATTTGAAAGCCTGCGACGCGCCGAAAATCGTCCAATACATGACCCAGCTTCCGAGAAACCACGACGGAAGAAACTCGAGGCTTAGCAATGGATTCCAGGTGATCGCCTTTACAGGCAGCACTAGGACAGCTGTGGCGAAGATATGAACCAACGAGAAAAGCAAACTTAACGGAACATGGGCAGCAATCCGCAAACCAAATTGTTTATCGGAAAACGGTAGCCGGCGATCGGTTGCCAGAATTAACGGCGTCAGCAGCCCCCATAGCCACATATCAGCCAGTTTACCGGCCAACTCTCCCCATCCACCCCTATTCAACAGGGCCGGGACTGCGAGAATAACGGCGATGGCGGTCCATGCCAGTGCCCAGAGTAGTGTTTTGCGGATCCATATGTGCATGAACATACCCGTTGTTTTGACTTAATGGCGGTAACCAAGACGTCCAGATTGAATTGCCGGAGCCCGCCATATTCTGCAACTACTCGAGGCACGCATTCTTCGGGATTCAGTAATAAGCACAAATGTCTAAATAGCTGATCCCGGAGACTCAATCAAAGACCGCGCCTCTTTTCAGGACTACTTGCTTCCTAGGGATTAGGAACGCCGAAGATGTTGGACCGCCGGCGGAGAGGTAACGGGCCTCATTTTGGCTCGCGGCACCGTAAATTTCCCATTCGCTTGAATCCCTCGCAATTTGATGGGTATGGCTTCGAAACCTGCGACACCATGTTCCGACATAGAGTCACATCACGTTGCGAGCCATTTCCTTGGTTGGAGAGTCGGCCCATTCACAACACCGTCCAATCCCTGGTGATTGAATTGCCCGCTTGATTTGTAAATTCTTTCCGCCTTTATTCTCGGCGGCTCATACCATTCTCCGTAGCTTCCGAGCGCGCACGATTTATTCTGGAGCAGCCGATGTACGCGAGCAGAATTTCAATCTCGGCCATTTTCGTGGCGCTTTTTCTGTCAGTTGCGGTTCGCGCAGAGACACCGGCGGAACAATATCAGTGGGCGAGCGTGCCTTTCGGCGGCGGAGGTTTCGTCACCGGCATTGTTTATAATCCGTCGGTGCCGGGGCTTGCGTATATTCGTACCGATGTCGGCGGAGCCTATCGCTGGGACGTGGACAATAAGCGATGGATCGCGCTCAACGACAACATCGGACGTGATGATGCTCAACTCCTCGGCGTGCTGAGCATTGCAGTGGATCGCAACAATCCTTCGCGCGTTTATCTCGCTTGCGGACAATATTTGGCTGATTGGGGGCACAAAGCCGCCATTCTGCGCTCCTCGGACCGCGGTGAAACATGGTCACGCACGGACCTCCCCATTAGACTCGGCGGCAATGCGGACGGACGTTCAACCGGTGAACGCCTGCAAGTTGACCCTAATAATCCAGACATTCTCTTACTCGGCTCGAGTCAGGATGGCTTGTGGAAAAGCAGCAATGGGGGCGTGTCATGGGATTCCGTTTCGGGCTTCCCGGCAAGTGCTGTCACTTTTGTTTTGTTTGACGCACATTCCGGTTTGGCCGAAGGCAACACAAAGACAATTTATGTCGGAACGGCTGACACAAAGAGGCCCAGTCTGTACCGAAGCCGGGACGGCGGATCGACCTGGGCGGCAGTGCCCGGCGCGCCGCCGGGATTGATGCCCCATCGTGCGGCATTCGATGCAAATGGCACGATCTACTTCGCATATAGCAACGACATCGGCCCAAACAACATTACGGATGGGGCCGTCTGGAAATTTGAGCCGACAACAGGAGCGTGGACGGACGTAACTCCAGAACGACCCAGCCGATCATTGTTTGGATATTCTGGTATTGCGGCCGATCCGACCACACCGGGGATTATTGTCGTTTCCACGCTCGACAGATGGGGTTCAGGCGACGATTTGTTCCGCACAATCGACGGCGGCCTGACCTGGAAATCACTTCGCACAAAATCGATACACAATGCCGATAATGCCGCTTGGTTCAGATCCTACTCCGGGTGGAAAGACGTCATGGGTCATTGGATCGGCGACGTCGAGATTGATCCATTCAACGCGAACGGCGCTTCTTACATCACCGGCTATGGCCTGTGGCACACCGACAATCTGAACGCCATCAATGCTGGGAAAATGGTAAACTGGTCATTCGATGTCGCCGGCCTGGAGGAGACAGTTCCAATCGCGCTCGCGAGTCCACCGAAGGGGCCACACCTCGTGACCGCGCTTGGCGATGTCTCAGGTGCCTCCTATTCCGACGATGCAGTTGATACGATCACTGGATTAAATGTCCCCATTGGCGAATCGAACTGTTCAATCGACTTTGCCGAGGCGGTTCCCACTTATATGGTCCGCACCAGCGACCAGGGCGCCACGTCAGGCTACTTCTCGATTGACGGGGGGCAGACCTGGAAGGGATTCATAAGCACGCCGCGGATCGTAAAGGACGCGGACGGCAAATATCATACTGCGGACCGCATCGCGGTTTCCGCTGGTGCGAAGTATCTGGTTTGGGCGCCCCAACATCAATCAGCGTATTATTCCGACGATCACGGCGTGAGTTGGCACGAGAGTGCGGGCTGGCCGCAGTCCAAAGACGAGACATTCATTCCTGTGGCTGACCGCGCTTCGGAAGGCGTGTTTTATGTCATGGATCGCACGAAGGGCACGATATACATCAGTATAGACGGCGGTAAGACATTCACGGTCTTCACTGAAAACGCGCCAAAATGGGGCGGAGAAATGGAGGCTGTGCCCAGTCATGTGCGGGCACTCCTGGTACCCATGCCCAATGGCCTCTACTACTCGCCCGACGAGAATAGTCCATTTAAGCCGGTGCACGGCATCTCAGAGGCATACGCTGTGGGTGTCGGTAAGGCTGCACCGGGACACAGTGATCCGGCGTTGTATTGTTGGGGTCGCATCAAAAACGTGATTGGAATTTTCCGCTCCGACGACAGCGGTGAATCATGGGTGCGCATCAACGATGATCAGCACCAGTTCGGATGGATCAGTACGATCATCGGCGATCCGAGAATCTACGGACGCGTCTATTTGGGAACAGGCGGACGCGGCGTGATCAAAGGCGACATTGCATTGCCGGATTCCACCGGCAGCAAGAGTTTGCAGTAGCAGAAAGTTGAATTCGAGCATTTGGGTAATCATATCGACAAATTCTTCGCGGATAAGTCGGATCGTGAAAAATCGCAGGCCGATATTTGTTTAGACCTGATGACAAACCTAGAGGGAGTAGATCATGAAGAAAACGGCAATCGGCGCCACAGTTGCGCTCATTCTTGTTGCGTTGAGTACACCGGCATTTTCCCAAGGAGCACGCGGCAGCGCGCCCAACGCACCGAGCGGTGCAATATCCATGACACCGACTACCAGTGCGGGAGAACAGCAGGCGGATAAGTTCAATACCTATATATCAATGCCGGGCGATAAGAAAAAGGATCCTGCGAAAATCCACCAAGCTGCGATGAAAGATGGGGAAGCGATCGTTCAACAGTTACAGCTCTCATGCGTTGTAACCGACGCGAGCTACGTTGCGCAAGGCCCCGCGATTGTTAACGGAAAGACGGTTCAGACCGCGACATTTGAGGTCACATGCGGAAACGGCATGGGATATTTTGTCGTATCACAAGAGCCAGAGAAGCCCACTGCTCTGTCTTGCTTTACGGCTGAGGCCGCACGCGCGGCGGATGTCGCCGCAGGCAGGACACCTAGTGTTGTCTGCCAACTTCCCGCCAACGCCAACATGAAGGCAATGGCCACGTCGATCGTGAACCGCGCGGGAAGAAGTTGTGACGTTCGCGATACCAAACGCATTGGTCAGAGCACGGCATCCAACACCGAATACAATGAGGTCGCATGCACGGACGGGACTGGATATATGGTAGCCAGTCCGGTTGCAGGCTCTCGAAATCCCGTCATCGTGGTGAGCTGCCATAACTCGGCGCTGCAAGGTATTCCTTGCAAAATGTCAGACAATGGTGTGCTGCCGGCGACGACACAGGACTTCAAAGCGGCACTGGCCCAACACAATATACCGTGCGACGCGAAGGATGTTCGCTCGATTGGGTTGGAGAAGGTGCTGGGCCGCCACGTCGTGGAATTTCTCTGCCCGCAACAACAGCCCAAGGGCTTGGTCGCCTTCATTCCGCTGAACGGCAACACCGCAATGTTTGAGAGCGTTGACTGCGCCGCCGCCGCAAAGCGCGGGATTATTTGCAAATTGACGCCTCAGAACTAGTATTACAGTTGCGACATCACTGACGCCCTGAATCCATGAGCCTCTATGATTAGAGGGTCATGGATGAGGGTTGCATCGATCGAAGCGACGCTGCAGCTTCCCGGTGCCCGGCCAAATTGTTTTGCTTACGCCGTGAACTCAGTCCAAGACGAACCGCCGCCTCGGCTTCTCGGCGTATTCAATTCCTTATGGCGGCGTTGGCCCCAGGCCGTTCTGATATATGCGAGTTATGAGATCCCGGTGACTTGGCAACGCAGCTGCAGCTAGCCCCGCTTGCCGCTGTATGTTTGCAAACTCCTTTCGCGCCTCTTCGTGGTATGGGAAGGCGCCGGCTTTAGCGCTCAAATCGGTTTTGAAATCCATGCCGTACAGCACGAACTGCCAACTTGAGTGATGAAAGGTTGCCGTGTTTGGATTGAAATCCACGACATCGGGCGGGCGGTGCTTCCAACGGTCAAGCAATTCCTTCAGGCTTTCCGAAATTGTGTTGGGATCGGTGTTATCGCGCCAGAATGCCGTATCGCGGCGCTCCGTCAAACAATAGTGGAGTTTCAGGAAATCCGCACAGCCTTCGTAGCGCTGACGCATGATATCATTAAATTGCCGTGCCGCTGTTGCCATGTCGCCGGCCCAAGGAAACAGATTGGCGAGCAAAACGGCGGCCACTTCCACCAGGACTATTCCCGTCGCCTCCAGGGGTTCAAAGAAGGCACTTGAAAGGCCAACTGCGACGCAATTTTTTACCCACGGTGCTTCACGATAACCGGCTTCATATTTAAACGTGCGTGCGGATTTGCCTTCCGCTATTGGGCCTAAGTAATTCCTCAGCACTTGCTCCGCTCGATCATCGTCGGTGTGCGCTGAGGAATAGACGTGGCCGGTGCCTCGCCGAACATCTAGACCGATATCCCAAATCCAACCCGCTTCTTGGGCTGTCGAAATCGTATAAGACGCGATTGGGGCATCTGACTTTTCGTAGGGCACTTGTATCGCCACGGCCCGGTCACAGAACAAGCTCGATCGGCAGGATTTGTATGGCGATTTAAGTGCGGCAGAGATCAATTGCGCCCTGAACCCCGTGCAGTCGACAAAAAGGTCGCCCTTCAGCAGGCCATTTGCGCGGGTGGTCAACGATTCGATTGCGCCTACCTCATCCAGATTCACTGCGTCGACGGTATCGACGATATGCCGTACGCCTAGCAATTTGGCAGCCTCGGACAACACGCGGGCAAAGCTTGATGCGTCGAAATGATAGGCATAATTCAGAGGTGCTTCGTAGTCCCCGTCCGTGACTTGTTTTGGTGCCCGGTGCGCGTCGGCAACGCGTGTTTGGATTGTCATTGCCTCGTCGATTGGCACGCCTTCGCCTGCACAGTTGAGCAGCCAGTATGGTATGAGATCGAGACCCGTGCGCTCCTGAAGGGATGTGAATGGATGGAAATAGTGGTTGCGGCCTTCTCTGCCGGGTTCATATTTCCAGCCGTTGAAGCGAATTCCCTGCTTGAAAGTTGCATTGCTTTCCTTGAGAAATTTTCCCTCGGGGATGCCAATGCGCTGAAGCGTTCGCTGAATGGAAGGAAACGTGCCCTCGCCAACGCCGAGAATGCCTATGTCCGCCGATTCGATCAGCGTAATTCGCGCCCCTCCGGGGGCGGACGCTGCGAGCGTTTTGCCGAGGTATGCCGCTGTAAGCCAACCGGCTGCGCCGCCGCCAACAATCACGACATCCTTAACCATTCCGCATACTCCGTCTGGCGCGTGCGGTTCGTTGGCTACTGTCAATGACACGCAGGCCTTGTGGTGACTTCGACTCTTCCACGAGTGCCTCATTTAGCTCAAAAATAGATCGCTTGTCATTATAGCCTCCAAGCATTGATGGCTGCGAAGTGACTGCCATGGCAAAACGACTGGACGCTACGGGCATATTGCTCGCTCTTGCGTTTCAATTTGTACGGGCGGCAGCGGAGAAGTAAATTTCGACGCGGTTCATATCGATCCGTCACCTCACTTTTTTGACGAGTAATTCTATCTTTATGCAGCCAACGATCGGGACAATTCGGAAAAACACTGGGGTTCGACCGACTGGCGCGTGTTCGTCTCGGACGTCCGAGCCTATTGGCGATTTGATGGGTCGTTAATGTTGGTTTTAGTTCTCAAGTGGGCGTGCCCAGATACGAACGCTTAGGCGCAGGAAGAGACATATCGCAACGCAATACTGTTACTATGCGCCCATCGGTGGCGACAGGATTTGTGTTACGGTCATCGGCGCCCGATAGTCTGTCCAGCTTTTCGGAAGGTAGAGAACGCGGTCGATGAACGCATTGCTCCGACGCGACTTGTATGGTTTCGCGCCGAGAGTAAGCCGCCTTCTCCAAAGGCCGCTAATCAGCACGGAAAACGCCGAGTAGCACCGCGCCGCAGTAAGTTACTCAAGTGCCGATTTGGACAGGCAGCTTTACACGTGAGCCAGGGTCGGATAAAACTCAGACAAAATCAGAATGGGCCGTGATTTAATCACTCGCTCGGTCAAGTGCAGTCTCAATGACGTTCATTACGCGAAGTGAACTCTCCTATGGCACAACTAACGAAACGCGACATTCTAACGGCGCCACTGTTTGCCGCACTTGCAGCGCCCTTACTCACCGAAACGGCGCAAGCAGCTGAAACGACCGCCACGCATCCTCTGCCTATGGCGGAAGGACCATTCGCACCGACGCCAGCCTCGCTCAAGACCTACCAAACGCCGGAATGGTTTCGCGATGCCAAATTCGGCATCTGGGCCTCGTGGGGTCCTCAGGCAGTTCCGCGCGCCGGCGATTGGTACGCCCGCAACATGTATATCTGGGGCCATCCCCAATACGAGCATCACGTAAAAAACTACGGTCACCCGTCCAAGACCGGTTACAAAGATATCATCCCGCTCTGGAAAGCCGAGAAGTTTGATCCGGACGCGCTGATGGCGCGCTATGCCAAAGCCGGGGCGAAATACTTCGTCAGCATGGGCGTTCACCATGACAATTTCGATCTTTGGGATTCGAAACACCACCAATTGGAACGCGGTGAAAATGGGGCCCCAGCGGGATATCGTGGGCAGCTTCCGGCGAGCGGCGAGAAACCAGGGTTTGCGCTTTGGCGTCTCCGAACATTTGGGACCGAGCTATTCCTGGTTCTGTACGAGCCACGAATACGATCAAGTTTGGCCTCTTGGCGGCGTCTCTTATGACGGTGTCGATCCGAAATACGCCGACCTCTATCATCCTGCGCACAACGAACCGTTCCGCTGGGGCCGCTCGTGGTATGCAAAAAATCCGCAATGGCACCAAGAGTGGTTTGTCCGGATAAAAGATTTGATCGATCAGCATCAACCGGATTTGCTCTACACGGATGGCGGCATTCCGTTCGAAGCGGTGGGGCGCGGCCTGGTTGCGCATTTCTACAACAGCAACATGGCAGCGCATGGAGGCAAGCTCGAAGCGGTCTACAACTCCAAAGATCTCGGTACTGGTGAGTTTTACAAAGAAGCGGGCGTGGAAGATGTAGAACGCGGCGTAATGCCTGGTATCCAGCCCTTGCCGTGGCAGACGGACACCTCTGTCGGCGATTGGTTCTACAGCGACGACTTCCAATACAAATCGACGTCGGAAGTCGTCTCCATGTTGTGCGATATCGTCAGCAAGAATGGTAATTTGCTGCTCAATGTCGTTCTCTATCCGGAAGGCGATTTGCCGCCAGAGTCGCGCCAGTTCCTGGATGAGATGGCAGCCTGGATGACGGTGAACGGAGAAGCCATTCACGGCACGCGGCCATGGCGGACATATGGCGAAGGGCCGACAACGGTTGCTGCTGGTGCCTTCAATGAAGCGGCTAATTACACGCCACAGGACATCCGCTTCACCACCAAACCAGGTGTGCTTTATGCGATCACACTTGGCACGCCTACGGGACCGGTGCGTATCACCTCGCTCGGCACGCGGCGGCCGGGCCCGGCGATCGCTACGGTACAAGTTCTAGGGCGGGATACGCCGCTACAATGGCACCAGCAGGCCGACGCGCTGATGATCGATGTGCCAGATCAACTGCCGACGGCGCATGCGAGTGCCTTCAAGATCTCATTCGTTTAAGGTCGTTGACAAAACGGATTCACAGACCGGTCGAGCTTGTTCAACACTGCATCTTGAGAGTCGGTGGGCACGTGGCCATTCGCTGGACAGGCAATGGGTGACGAGCGGGGGCTGCGCTCGGAGTTGGGGCGCAAGTATGAGCGGTAGGCGAGAGCCGCGATTCGTCGAGCGCAGGATCCCCACCTTGTGTCCCCAGTCGGCGAGGTACTGTCCGCAAGCCAGACATACGCGTGAACGCCGTTTCTGATGGGATTTGATGCTCTGAATTGTCATTGGCGGAAAGTGGCAAATGGAGCAATCAGAATTTCACAGATGACAAATTGTCCGCAATAGGAACCGACTAAGCGTACCAAACAACTCTTTTGAAGTCATCAATTGTGGCACATCAATTTTCCCAAGTGCTTCCAATTGTGTCCGTCTTGTATGCAGTGGAATCCGGCATAACCGGCGGCGGAACCCATTTGTAACATTTGTCTCGCGATCCCAGCCGAAATGTATGATTGACGGGCATCGACGGGTGCTAATGACAGGTCTGTGGACACGACGAAGATCTTTGCGCTGACAGGCTGCTTCTGCCGATTTAAGTCCGGAACCTGATATCAAGGGCGCAATGCGGGAGAGTTGCATGCATTCTGGACAATTGCTGAGCTTCGCCATGGTCTTGGGCTTGTACGTTGCACCAGCCGTTCAAGCCGCAGACGCGCCAGTCTGTGTCCTGACGCGCCTTGTCAATATCCCCATGAAACTCGACCGCTCCGGACGGCCGATCATCCCTGTCACCGTCAATGGCGTCCAGAAATTGGCCCTAATCGATACCGGCGGCGGCTTCAGTTCGATGACCGAAATGGCCGCAAAGGAGCTAACGCTTCAAACGGTCTTCTATCCGAGACACAATATTTATTTCATCAATGGGAATTCGCCGAGCGAAATGGCGTCCGTCAAACGCTTTGTGGTGGGAGAGCTGAACTTGGCGCATGCAACCGACGGGCTGTATTTCGCTATCGATGAGACATCGCAAGACAGCAGCGAATACGACTTCACGCTGTCGCCCGATATTCTGCATCTCTTCGATGTGGAACTGGATTACGGCGCGCGCACCTTCCAGCTCTTCCTGCGGACAACTTGCGGCGAAAATGTAGTGCATTGGACCAACGAAGAGCCCGCGGTGGTACCCTTTGAGACCAACAATGTCGATTGGCAAAGCGATTCCCAGCAGATGGTCGGTGTTGGTACCCATTTCAATGATCCGACAAATCAAGGGTTGTCGGCAAATTCAAGATCCACCAATGTTCTAGTCAAAATCCCGGAATGGCATATGACGACGCATGGCAAGCTCGACGGCGTAGATGTCAATGTGATTATCGACACTGGGTCTTCGACATCGTCGATGATTGCAGAGGAAGCAAAACAAGTCATGGGCGCGCGCACGAACGGCAGCGAAGACGATCCCGCGCGCCCATTCAAAACACTTACGATTGGTTCGCTGACGATCAACAACCCGCAGATCGTTATCGAGAATACCAAACTTGCGAGAATTGACACCACCAACAGAGTGCTGCCGCAAGTGAGATTGGGCGCGACAGTGTTGCGCAATTTGCATCTCTATATCGCCTACAAGGACAAAAAAATCTATCTGACGGATGCCGAAACAAAATGAATATGCGCTGGCTGTGCTAGGTGGGGCCACGTGCCATCATTGACCGCCCGGAAACACACCTGGAAAGTTTCGGAAATCGGGTGGCTTGTGAACTCTGTCGCGATGGCGGATGCGGTGAGCGACAGAAAGGTCCTGCGGAGAATAGCCACGGCAAGTTCCTATTTCAGCGCATCTGCGTTGTTCAAGTTTCCACCCTTCATGCGTGATTGTCCAATCGCCGATAAAGCGGCGGCGACAACAGCTCCAGGGTATAACCTGACGGAACGCGGGAGGGAGACCACTGCATCGCCGAAGTTCTTTATAGGTCGGACTTCGACGGCACATATCCAGCTAGTTCATCCCAAGCGATGCACGTCCGGGCGAACATTTGCTTAAAATATTCTTTGGTGTGTTTCTATCAAAACTGGGAGGTTGGTGCGACCGTTCACAAGGCATCTCGTTAATTTTCTTCCGGTGACTCCGACCACACAGCCCAATAAAGTGGGGCTTCTTATATCGCACCTTCTCAGCGCCGTCCAGTTGTTGGCAGGTAGCCGCCGTTCCTCTCCTAGCACATCGTCGTGCTCAATCCGAAAGTCCAGCAAACGATTTTGCTCAAGAATGCGCAGCGCAAACGTATAAATCGGGGGAATTGCCGCTCGCAGACCAGGATAGTAAAGGTCGGAGGGGGCCCCCAATATTGCGGCCCCTAGCCGGCACGGCCTTCGGCTCATCTGGCAGCGCGCTGTCGAGGGTGGATTGAAAGCCAAGGTTCCAGCGACAGTACCGAAGGTTGTCAGCCGTAGAGCGGGGGAGCGCCTTCTTATAGCCAGAAAATCCGTTCTCTGATATACCTTATGGTAGGAAAAACCGTTTCCTGGCCCTCCCGAAGGCGTTGCAATGTCCAGAAAAACGCTCAACCAGCTTCCTGACATCTTCGTCTCCAACAAGAATTTGAACGATCTTGTTACTAGCGGCTTGCGCGCCGGAAAGCTCCGCAAGCTGGCCTCGCGGCTTTATACAAAGGACCTCCGCACATCACCGGATACCCTCGTCCGACGAAATGTCTGGGCCATCGTCGGCGAGTATTTTCCCAGTGCGTTGATCGCAGATCGAACAGCCCTTGAAGGCGCGCCCGCCAAAGACGGTTCAATTTTTCTCGTGTCCAGCGGCTCTCAGAGCGAGATCGCGCTGCCCGGATACGCATTGTACCCACGGCGCGGATCGGCGCCGCTGGATATCGATCTTGCCTTCATGGACGCTTTGCGCCTGTCCTCGCCCGCCCGCGCCTTGC
This sequence comes from uncultured Alphaproteobacteria bacterium, assembly GCA_963849895.1. Classification (GTDB taxonomy): domain Bacteria; phylum Pseudomonadota; class Alphaproteobacteria; order Micropepsales; family Micropepsaceae; genus Rhizomicrobium. The sequence continues at coordinate 201,588 of CAWKIU010000015.1, read as the reverse complement.
TCGACAATTTTGTGTCGAGCCGTAGCCGCAAAGGAACAGTCTCGCGCACGTTTTCAAAAGCAGAAATGGAAGCGCATCTCGAAAAACTGCTGCGTCAATCGGGCGAAGATGAACTCAACAAATTGCGCGACGAAGCCCGCCGAATCGCTCCAGTGTTGAAGCGCCAAAAGGAGTTCAAAGCGCTAAGCAAGATGATCGGCGCTCTCCTAAATACCCAAATGGATCGTCTCCAAACGCTGGTTGGGCTCGCACGGCGAAAGGGACTGCCGTTCGATCCACGACGCGGCGAGCTATTCGAACTGCTTCGCACGGAACTGCATCGCACACCGCCGCAGACGCGGCAGGCCGCCCCCGGCGATGGAACGACATTGCCGTTTTTCGAAGCCTATTTCTCCAATTTTATCGAAGGAACCGAATTCGCGGTCGAAGAAGCGGCGGCGATTGTCTTCGATAATCGCATTCCGAATGCGCGCCCGCAGGATGCACACGACATCATCGGCACCTATCGCATTGTCTCGGATGAAGCCGAAATGCGCCGCGCGCCGCGTACATTTGCGGAGTTCGAGCGACTGCTCAAGCACCGCCATGCCGCCATCATGAACGCGCGCCCGGATAAGAACCCAGGGCAATATAGGACGCTGCACAACCGCGCAGGATCGACGGAATTTGTCGCTCCGGAGCTTGTTCGCGGCACGCTCGACGTGGGATTCAAAGCCTTCCTATCCCTTGCTACGCCGTTCCAGCGCGCTGTCTTTATGATGTTTCTGGTCGCGGAAGTTCATCCGTTTTCCGATGGGAATGGGCGTCTGTCGCGCATCATGATGAACGCGGAACTGGTGTCCGCTGGCGAACAACGCATTATGATTCCAACCATCTATCGGGCCAATTATCTGTCCGCGTTGAAGGCAATTTCCAATCGGACCAGCGCCGAACCGCTCATCCGGACGTTGGACTTTGCGCAGAGATTCACGCGGGCAATCGATTGGCGGAACTTCAAGCGGGCCGAGTCGGAATTGCGCGAAGCGAAAGCGTTTATGGACAGCGCCGAGGCGGACGAACAAGGCATTCGATTACGTTTGCCCGTGTCATGATTTATGGGGTTCCAAGCATAACAAAAGTGCCCTTTGCGGATCAAATAATTGCAAAAACACTTGCTTGAAACCGCGTTGGCAGTGCGAAAAACAGGTCAAACTTATACGAAGCCGCGCACAATTTCGGTCGAAGTAACGCTGTCTCTCAGGACCGACTCGACACCATAAGAACTACAATTCGGATATCGGCCAACGGGCGTGCATCGAACGAATGCTTGCGCAGCGATAGTAGTAGAGCGTAGATGTGCGTAGTTGTGGCGGTGAGTGGTGAGGAAGTGGAGGGCTCTCGTAATCGGGCCTCGATCATCCACCGATTCTGGAATGTGCGCGGTGGCGGGAATCGGGAGCCTAGTGCAACGGTCAGGAGGCCGTTAGCACAGAAGGAGAGAACCGATGGAATTGTACGTTGGATTGGACGTGTCGTTGGAAGAAACCAGCATTTGCGTCGTCGATAAGGACGGAAAAACCGTCCGCGAAACGAAGGTGGCGACCGAGCCACAGGCGATCCGCTCCGCTCTGGATGGCTACGCGGATCGCCTGTGTCGGGTGGGGATCGAGGCATCGTCGCTGGGAATGTGGCTGCACCGCGAGCTGCAGCCAATGGGGCTGCCGGTCATTGTCGTTGAAGCCCGTCACATGCATGTGTCCCTGTCCACCATGCGCAACAAAACCGACCGGAACGACGCGCGTGGAATCGCACAGATGATGCGGTTGGGATGGTTCCGTGCCGTGCATGTGAAGAACGTCGAGACCCAGAAACTTCGCACGCTTCTGTCCAACCGAAAGCTTCTGAAACGCAAGCTGGTGGACATGGAAAACCACATCCGCGGCGCACTCCGAACCTACGGATTGCTGGTCGGAAAGGTCAGTCGGGGAGATTTTGACGCGCGTATCCGCGAGCTGATTGAGCATGCGGACTATGTGTTCGCGACGATGATCAACACCATGCTGGAGGTGCGCCAGGCTATCCACGATGGTTACGACAAGCTGCATCGCGTGCTTCTGCAGGTGGTGGGCCACGATCCTGTGTGCCGTCGCTTCATGACGGTTCCCGGCGTTGGCCCTGTGGCTGCGCTGTCATTCCGCGTCGGAGTCGACGATCCGCTGCGCTTCACACGATCACGAACGGTGGGCGCGCATTTTGGTCTGACGCCCAAGCGACACCAGTCCGGAACCTCCATCGACTATGAGGGGCGGATCACGAAACAGGGTGACTTCAACGTCCGCGAGGCGCTTTGCGAGGCCGCCGCGAGCCTTCTTTTGAGGGTGAAACGGTGGTCCGCATTGCGCGCCTGGGGCCTTCGGATCGCGAAGCGATCGAGCATGATGTGTGCGATCGTGGCCGTCGCGCGCAAGCTGGCCGGCATCCTGCATCGTATGTGGATCGACGGCACGGAGTTCCAAGTTGGCTCCGGTGCCAAGGTGACTCAGCGGTTGAAACTGAAGCCGGCGCAGTGATCCCATTGCGCCAAACGCAGGAGAATTGTCGGTCGTTAGTGTAGCTGACGGTCGATTGTAGAGGAGCAAAAACCGAGATCCGCGCGCGCGGTGAGCGTCCCCTGGCGGGGCCGCGAAACAGGGAATGTCCGCTATCTTGCCTGCTACCGTCCTTCGAGGATGAGAGCGCTGTGAGTGCTTGGACCACCTTGTTCCAATCTGATCGAGAGCATGCGACGGCCAATGTGCCGAACGCGGAGTAACGCATGGACCCCGCCTGGACGATGAAATTGCGCGACGGTCGAGAGGCGGACTCTGCCCGTTGTGCAGAGAGCGAGGGGAACAGGACGTGAGCAACAGATCGTAAAAGAGCGTAGGTGAGCGTTGACAATAGAGGCCCGATTAGTAACGCGACGGTCGAGAGGCGGACTCTGCCCGTTGTGCAGAGAGCGAGGGGAACAGGACGTGAGCAACAGATCGTAAAAGAGCGTAGGTGAGCGTTGACAATAGAGGCCCGATTAGTAAGGCAAGATAAAGCGATGGCGCCATAATGCGCTATCGTGTTGTCTGCACATCTTTTTTTATGGCGCCATACCCTGATGGGATGGCGCCATCCAGGCGACAAGCCGTTGGGCGCGCACGATTTGGGTGGCGCCATATTGCCAATGCGCACTTTCATCGCATGCTCGCCTGCAACGATCCCGCTGATCGCAGAAGCGCACATGGCGCACGACGATTTCTTCGAACTCTTTATCGGCAGACCTCGCGCCAATGCCGCGTACAGCGGCAGCGGTCGCCCGGGACAGACGCTGTCTTTCGAGCGACACGTGATGCACCGCATCGCGCGTGCCGGTGGCGATCCCCGACGTATCGCCGCCAAGCGACTTCCGACCAGCAAGCCGCTAGTCAAGAGCAGCAGGTTTACGGGCTTCCAAAAGTGAGCCAAGCGCGCGGGCTGGGCCGTCAAGCCCGCGTGGGCCAAGGCCCCGCCCTTTGGCTTCGCCCGCCAACATTCGCAGCTGATGCCGCATGGCGGGCTTCGGGGCTTGACTGCCCGACCCTCGGCTTGGCAAGGGGCTGGGAAGCCCTCGTAAGGTGATTTATGGCATCCGCCCTACGAGAGACGGTCAATATTCTTCCTGTTGACCATCACGGGGCTATGTTATAATATCATGATATGATATGAAAAAGCGCGAACCAGATCACGAACTTGAGTTCTTGTTGGCCTTTAATGGGCGCGTCCATCATTTCGAGGACGGATACTGGTTGAAATTCGAGATTCGACGCGGCATGGAGACAAAAGAGCGGCCTCACGGATTGTTTTACTCATTTACGTTGCACGCGCCGGACGGGACAAGGCTCATTGGTTTCGACAATGCACATGGCGTGCCTGCAACCGGTTCGAGATTTAAGAAACGTCCCGATGCCAACGATCACTGGCATCGTACGGAAAATGATCCTGGGCGACCCTATGCCTTCAAGGATGTAGTGACCTTAATCGACGATTTCTTTGTCGAGGTGGAGCAGGTTTTGAACGACCGAGGAATACCAACGACGGTTGTGGCCGTTGAAGATGTAGGAAAACCAAAATGACCAAATACAAAATCCAGAATCTTCATTCGCTCCGTGATGAGATGAAGGCAGTGGCGCGTGGCGAGCGTTCAGCCCCCACCAATGCAGCAAAGCCGAGCTTTAATTCGGTCGAGGCCGTCGTGCGACTTCTAACGCCCGACAACCGACAGCTTCTCGCCATCATTCGGGATCGTAAACCACAGTCAATCGCCGAGCTGGTTCAGATAACCGGGCGTGCGCAGCCAAATCTCACGCGAACACTTATGAAGCTGGAAGCCGCAGGGTTTGTCAAAACGAAGGCGATTGGGCGACGCAAGCTGCTCAGCACAACAATTAAGAAATTGGTTGTTGAGATCGATCCCTATTCCGAGCGTGACAAGCTGAGTGTGGCTTAATCGGAGGAGATATATCCATTTCGATCTTTGCCTTCTTGCGTAAGCACATTTTCCGCGCAGAAGAGCAATCAACCGTCACACACCGACATGACTTCGCTGGGGCCGCCAGAAGTACTCAAGTTATACTCGCAAGCCGTCTCTATATACGTTTATGCCGTCTCACGCACTCCCAAATATAATCGTGCGCTTTTCTCCGTTGACGAATATCGTCGAAGAGCGGACCGTAGAATCGTCGCAGATTGGAGGCGAAATCCGCAATGACTGTGCTCATCTGCTACACGCTTCTCGAATCTGCAGACAGGTTGCGCATCTCGACGAAAACATTGCGCGGAGTTTTGGCGACTTACCCCTTTTATTCGCGCGTCGGCAAGCGCAAGATCGTCATATCCGAGGATGACTTGGCGCGTCTCTACGAGGTCCAGAAATGTCCCTCAGGCTCATTCGCTACACCAAACGCTCATCGCACTGGTACGTTCGCGGTACCGTCCGAGGCCAAGCTATATTCGAGACTACGGGAACTGACGACCGCGCCACGGCGGAGGCCATTAAAGCCAAACTTGAGAACGAACTCCTCGAACGAAGCGTCTTTGGCCCCGGCGCTACCGTCAACTTCCTTGAAGCTGCCCTCTCGTACCTAGACGACGGCGGCGAAGCGCGCTTCCTCGGGCGCTACGACGAGCAGACAGGCCGCTGGTCGCTCCTCATCGGGCATTTCGACAAAACGCCGCTTGCAAAGATCGGCCAGGAAGACGCCGACAAGGCCGCCCGCGCACTCTATCCGAACGCAAAGCCAGCTACACGCAAGCGCCAGCTTTACATTCCTCTTGGTGCGATCCTGCATCACGCCGAACAGAAAGGCTGGATCAAAGCTCCACGCCTACGCCATCCGCGCGTACCGCTGTCCCAGACCAAATGGTCCACGCCGGAGCGGCTTGAGAAACTGCTGCCACATTGCTCACCGAAGCTACGCCGCCTTGTAATCTTTCTGACCTATACCGGCGCGCGTATTTCGGAAGTACTTCGTATCGATTGGGAGAAGGACGTTTCGCTCGCACAGAGAACCGTAATTCTTCGGCGCACCAAGAACGGCAAGGCTCGCGCAGTTCACTTGCCCGACTCGGTGTTAACCGAGCTAGCGGCAGTTCCGGAAGAGAAGCGGACCGGCAAGGTTTTCGATTGGCAGAAGCGCCATTCGGTCTATGGACCGTTGCGGCGGGCCTGCAAGCGTGCTGGCGTCGAATACCTCCCGCCCCATCAACAAGGTCGCCATACATACGCTACATGGCTCAGATCGTACGCCGGACTCGATTTGAAGGGCATCATGGAGGCCGGTGGCTGGGACAATGTCCAATCCGTCGCGCGTTATGCGCATGTCTCGCCGGGAGAGGCAGCGAGAGCGGCGGATCGCTTACCAGTCGTGCAGAATCCGTGCACGTCGAAACAGATCGTCGCTAAGCCCAAGCAGCGAAAAGCAAAATTCTAATCGCCTCCACTCTTCACACGGGAGGGGTCACAGGTTCAATCCCTGTCGCGCCCACCATTTTATGAGATATTTCAATAGGATACCTGGGCAATATTTTCACTTGCCGCTCGCTGCCATTCAGCTCTCGGAAGTGAAGACCGGGGGCCGTTCGTGTCCAACGCATCAATACGGTCACCCATTTGGACGACGGTGCCGACCTTGCCGATCACCTGCTGCCGGAAATTCGCGTCATCACAGCATTCATTCCGGTTTGACCGTTTCGTCACCAATGATATCGGACGCCCAGTGTCACCGTCTCGCTTGTGAAATCGTTTTGGAACTTCACGCCGCCATTCAAAAAGCCGGACCAGCCATTGCCGTCTCCAAACAGGTTGATGTTTCCCGCGAATTCGCCGAATACGCCGGCCAATTTGTCATCCAGAACCAGAGAAGAACCCCCGGATAGGATGGTCGCGCTGTTGTTGCCGTCGAATTCGTCCCAAATGCGCCCCGTCAGGGAGATATCCAACATCATCCCATCCGCCGTTGGCATTGCCGCGCCAACGCGGAGACCGGCGCTGCCGCGCGCACTTTGGTTCTCGCCATAATGCGTGGTGGTACCGGCAACCGCGGAGTTGCCGATGGACGTCGATAGATACGAGAAGCTCGCCAACGGCTCGACGAAGACGCCGTCACCAACCATCATTCTCTTGCCGGTGTCCAATTGACCACCGATCGAGGTTACGTCGGGGCTAGCGGCAAACAGCGACAAACCATTTTGCTGGTAATTCTCGCTCATGAGATTGGCCTTAAATGCTGCATCGATAACCCAACCGTCGTTGAGATATGTCCCATAGGCGCCGATCAGGAATCCGGAGAATGATGCCTTCGACGACGTGTTGCTGAAATTCACCGTCGATGTGACATAACCGGCCATGATTCCGCCAAGCAAGGCGTCGCCCGGCGTCCAAACCCCTTGCGCGCCGGCATCGCCGCCAGCGACCAGTCCATAGGTGTCCTGCCCATAGCGCGTAGCCATAGCGGACCCAACGCCGGATCCCGAGGACGTGTAAGAGATGGAGCTGTCGCGGTTCAAGAAATTCGCGACGCCCTTAACCCACAATCCCGGTGTAACTTTTCCCTGCCCATCAGCTCCCAGCTGATCGCGGAGATCGGCTTGCCGATTGAGCCAGGGCGAGGTTTCGTACCAGATGTTTTGCGCGGCCGTCGCGAGGACTGGGAGCTGGAATGCAACCGCGTTCGGCGCGCTGACAAGACGAACTTGCTGCGTTGCCGGATTGTAACCAAGGCTATACGAGAACAGCCCGTCGTCGATGGCGTTCGTCTGCGCGTTGTATCCGGTTGAACCAGGGTCCAACGTGAAATTCCCGGCTGCACTGGCGCCGCTCACAATCAGGACGCCGGTGGGATTATAGCCCGCATTCGCCAATGTGGCCGTGTTGTGCACGATGATGCTCGTGGTTCCGCTCGACGCGCCAACCAGCAAACAATCGGAAAGTGCGCCACACGCCGCTCCCGATCCTGTCGTGCCGAGGAACGAGTTCGACGGCCAGCTTGCTGCCGCTGCCTCCCGCGAATGTGCCGCTAACCACGGTCACATCGCCGGCCGCTGCACTGCCGCTGTGCATATCCAGAAGTCCGGTATTGGTGAAGGTCTGTAGCGCGCTGAACGTCGTCGTCCCGGACGTCAGAATGGTTCCGGTGTTGCTGAGACTGTTCGTGCCCGACGAGAACTTGCTTGTTCCCGACGTTGTCCAAGTGCCCGCATTGGTGAAAGTCGCGCCACTGGCAATCGAGAGATCCAATCGCCCCTTGATCGCGCCGTTGTTGACAAGAGCGACAGGGCCGACGCTTGAAGACGATGACGACAATGCGTCGAATGTGGTCGCGGCAATGGCGAGATCGGACGGCGATCCCGCGGCGGAGCGGATAAGACCGCCGGCACCATTCGTGATTGTCGTGGTGCCCACCGCGCTGATTCCGATCACGGGGTTCGCGATTGAACCTGCGCCGATGATCGTCGCGCTATTGATGATCGTAATGTTACCCAGGGAGATTGCGTTGATCGCGTAATGATCGGCCGTGACGGCGGCATTGTTCGTCACAGCCAGCGACATTCCGCCGAGCGCGTCGATGCCATCTCCGCCAATGACCGAAATAGCTGCATTGGATGTGACCACGGTTGGACCTTGGCCCACGGCGACGATGCCGCCACCCAATATGTTGGAGGCGTTGCTGCCCAACACACCCGACAAAAGATCCGAAAACAGCGATGCTCCCGAACCCAAATTTGCCGAGATCGGTCCGTTCGATGTCACCGTCGTCTGGCCGAAATTGATGTTCGCGGCAACGATACCCAACCCATTATTTGACGTAATTGCCGTACCGTTGCCGGTTATCAAAGTCAGGGTCTGTGGGTTGTTTGCAGATGTGGACGCGCCGCCCGGTCCCGGTCCGCTGAGCGCGAGAACGCCCACCGTCGCAATGCCGGGCGCTCCGTTGACGGTGACCGAACCACCCGCGCCGGTCCATTCCAAGTCGACGTTACCGCCATCCGTTGCCGCAACGACGCCGCCGCTGGCCGTCCCGGACCCGCTCCCGGCATTTACAAGGAGTGTATTCTTGGCCCCGATATTGACCGTGACATTCCCAGCGCCGTCAAAACTGTCGGTCGTAAAGTTGTTATCGGTTGTCGTTGCAAGGATCGCCGCTGCGTCATCGCCCGTGACGGTAATCGCGTTGCCGCTCCCGGTCGCGACGCTCACGCCGCCTAGACCATATCCTTGGTTAACGGCAGTAATGCCCGCGCTTTTATCTCCCGTTACGGTAAAGGTATTGCCGGTACCGGTTGTCACAAAGGTCGTGAACGCGGCCGCTGTTGGTGCAAGAGCGCTTTTCGCTGTGATCGCACCCGCATTGAATGCATCCGCCGCGGTGATGGTGACGTTATTTCCAGTCGTGACCGTCGATATCCCGCCAAAGCTTTGTGCATATACGCCGACGGTCGGTGAACCAATAGTCACGCCGTTACCTAGGGTAACCGCGACATTGCCGGCGCCGGACGTGTCTGCCTCCACGCTATCGGTGCCGATGACGCCGGTTATAGACGCGCTGTTGACTGCGACACTGACGTTGCCGTTCACACCCGCCGCATAAAGTGAATTGAAGCTTTGCGTATTGGCGATATTGCCGTTTGCGGTCACCGTGACCGTGCCGGAGCCCAAGGTGGTTGCGCTCATGCCATTGGTGAGGTTTCCATTCGTCGTGACGACGACATTGCCGCCACTACCGGCTGCATAAATCGACGAATATGTATCCGGCTCCGTAATATTGCCGTTGGCCGTTATCGTGATATTTCCGCTGCCGCTGGAAAGTGCAGCCAAGCTGTCGGTCAAATTGCCATTCGTCGTAACGGCGATATTGCCGTTGGCTGACGCCGCATAGATCGCAGCATTTCCCCCGGATGCCGTAACATCGCCATTGGCGGTTATCGTGACATTGCCGCCGCCGCCCGCTTGAGCCAACAATTCACCGGTGCTGAGTCCAAAGGTCGTCACGCTGACGTTTCCGCCCACGCTTGAGGCGTTGACCGCGTCATGTACTGCGCTGTTGGTCGTGCTGACGGCGACCGGATTGCTTGCCGACCCCGTCACGACCGTCACGTTTCCCGTCCCGGACGTCGAGGCATAGATGGCGTCGCTACCGGCGTTGACGGCTGCGTTCGCCCAGATATTCACCGCGCCGTTTACGCTCAGCCCCCCTATGCCGATGCCCGACAAATCTGTGGCGACGTCGTTTGTGGTGATCGCGACTGTGCCGCTTCCCGATGTGAGCGCAGCGACCGCCGCACCCGATGTACCCGCGCCCGAATAGACGACGCTGCCGCCTGCATAGGATGTAAATTGAACATTCCCGCCCGAGCTTTGGAGTTTGACGGCAAAATTGCCGGAATCGGTGGCGAGAATTGGCGCAGCGACGTAACTGGCGCTAGGCAGGCCATTGTTCACGACGATATCGCGAGCGCCACCGTCGTCGCTGATATTCACCGCATGTCCTGTGATCGGGTCGTTGTTGAGATTGACCGTCAAAGCCCCGCCCGAGGCATTGTATGCGAGCCCGCTGTCCCCGCCGGTACACAATTGGGTTCCGTGAGCGTTTGTTGCGCTGCCCGATCCGGTTTGCCCGTCCGCCGTAGGACTGCAACTCGGCGGTGCGGCCAAGGCTGCTTCCGGCGCCGCTAGCATTAGGGCAAGACATGTGCTCGACAAAAATATCGACAACAACAGACTGCGACGCGCGCACCGTACCAGCATGTACATCCCCCGAAAAAAAGAGACGGCCCACGCCCAACGCCATTGTCGCGCGCGCCACGTCGAGGATTACAGCAGAACCGCGCAGTTGCGTCTGTGATGAAGATCACAGCTAGTGACTTTGATTTTCGGTTCGCTATAGTTCTTGCAAACGCTTGATGGGGGCGGGTTTGCTGCAAGAGCGCATGTCAAGGTCTGCGACTTGCGGCGGCAATGAATTGTCGTCAAGTGTGTTGGCAGAGGCTTTCGCGAGCGAATCCCGGCGCGGCGCATTGCTGGCTATTGTTGTGTATGCCGTCTGGTCGGGCGCGCTGACGATCAATTTTCTTATCGATGTATTCTCGAAGAACGGCTTTCCCGCGGTTCTGCGTGTGCCTCCTGCGCTCCTCGTCCAGGCGATTCTATCGGTGTTGTTGCCAATTCCGATCTATTTCATCGCTGCAAGATCGAAAGCGCCCTTGCTGTGGTGCTTTATCTCGATGCTCGCCGACATCTTGATCTGGGCGCAGGGCAAATTCTTTTGGTTTTCCATGCCGGCAGTCTTCGCCCACGCGCCGCTATTCCTCGAAGTGCGATACGGCGACATCCTATCGTTCATGGTCCTGTTGGCGATTTACGTCTTGCCGCTTTCGCGTGCATTCATCGTTTGGGGCGGTGCAGCGATTCTTATCGTTTGGACAGTGGGAATCGTGCACGCATTTCTTTCGTACCACGGTGCCACCCTTTATTGGGGCCCGTTGGGCTCGAACATGGGCGACAGTGCGGTGCGTGCGATGATGGACCCAGAGACGCTTACCCCGGACTTCTTTATCATTCAAATATTGCTTGCGGCTGCCTATGTCTTCTTCCTGGCCCTGTCTATTCGCCGCGCACGAAGATATGTGATCGACCGCGTAACCGCGCAGGCCGATTCAGCGTTTCTAGAGCGTTTCTTTCCGCCGCAAGTGTCCGCGCAGATCGCCGCTGACAAAGAACTGGCGCCCTCCCGCCGTCATGTCGCAATTCTATTCGCGCACATCCGCGCGCCTGCCGGTTCTGCCGGCGAAGATCTCCTGCAGATGCAGGCATGGCGGAGCGCGTTCGAAAAGATCGCCTTTTCGCACGGCGGTGTATTGGATCGCTTTACCGGCGGCCCCATCATGGTCTCGTTCGGGGCTCTGTATGAAGACGGAGAGGCAGCGACAAAGGCGTTGGATTGCGCGCGAGAAGCCACACGCAACGCGGAAACGGGATCGTTGGGGCTGTCTGTGGCGTTGCACGCGGGCGACACTGTCTGCGGCGATGTGGGAGGCACACATAGTCGTGTGTTTAGCGTCGTTGGCGACGCCGTGAACGTAACACGCCGTATTCTCGATACCAGTGAAGGCTATCGAAGGCCAATTATCGCTTCCGGCGAATTCGCGCGCGAAGCATCCCACGGCCGTGAGATTGAGGCGGAAGCGTTGGGCGACGTAATACTGCGCGGCCGCGAGGCGCCGGTGCAATTGTGGAGCTTCAGTTCGTGACCGGCGAAACCACTTTGCCTCATGCGCAGGAAACGGCGGATCGGTCGGAAACACTGACCGTGTTCTTGAGCAGGGTTGCGCTCGCGCTGGGTGCCGCTAGTTACGGTATTGCGCGCTTGGACCCAGCAACGGGCACCAACATCGCCATTGCGGCGGCGGCCTTCATTCTTCTTGATATCATGCGTTACGTCTGGTTGACGCGCGCTCCCAATTCGACGGCCGCCGAGGCGCTTGTAATCGTCTTGCAGGTTGCTGCCATCGCGTCCGTTGTTTTCGTGCCCCGCCCGTTGGGCATAGGTTCGCCCGTCACCGCCCGCATCGCGCTCGACACGCCGCTGATCGTCTTGCTGATGTGCTATCTGGCGTCCAACGCCGTTGCGGCACGTCCGGCGCTGTTGTGGGTGAGCGGCGGCGCCATCATCGGTGCATGGGTCGCGATTTGGCTGTTCATCATGTCGGATCCCCGAATCTTGACCCACAACACAATTCATATCGCGCAATACAAATCGGTCATCGCGTTGCTAAGGGCGACAAATGGCCCGTTCTACTTCAGTTTTTCGCTTTGGTGGAAGGGTGGCCTGGTATCCGGTGCGCTCATAACCTGTGCGCTTGGTTTGTCTCTCTACCGCACGCGCCGGCTCGCGCGGGCAAGCGCCAAACAGGAAGTTCGCCGGCGCGCGCTTGCTGCATATTTCTCGCCTCAGCTTGTGGAAATCATTCTGCGGGCACGCGATCAAGGATACGCACCGAAGGAAAGGCGCATCGCCGTGTTGGACTGCGATCTCGTCGGCTTCACGAGACTGGCGGAGACGGCCACGCCGGAAGATGTTGCCGCCGTCTTGCGGTTATACCGCTCGGTTCTTGAAGACGCTATGTTTGAGCGGGACGGCGCCATTCTTTCGCATGTCGGCGATGGCGCAGTCGCGCTGTTTGGCCTCTCGGGTGACGACACCGATGCGGCGGTCCGGGCCGTTTCTTGTGCATTGGCAGTTATCGATCGTTGGCCGTCGACAGCAAGCGCTCATTTCGGACCGGATGTTCCCTTGCTCGCAATCGGCATCGATATTGGAGCGACACTCGTCGGCCTTGTCGGAGACGATCGAAGCCTGTCGCTTTTGGCCACGGGCTCGACGATCGATCAAGCCTCCTTGCTCCAACAGGCGACACGCGAGATGAGGACGCAAATCTTGATCAGCGACGATGTGAAAGTGTCGCTTGGAGACATGCGGACAGATTCGATATTGGAGCAATGTTCCGTTGGCGATATGGTTGCCTGGCGATTGTCTCCCGAACATCCGCCCGCGTGAGTTCGCACATGCCCAAGAGACTATCAGAGACAAAATCAGCCAAAGCCCTCGACGCCTACTTTAACAAAAAGGCGACGACGTTATCGCGCACCATTTTGTTCGGCGTGATGAACGCAGCGTCCATTAAGCGGCTGGCCAATCTTGCCGAATGGCGTACATACGAGGCGGGGACGAAGATTTGCCGCAAAGGAGACCCAGGCACGCATTTGTTTGTCGTACATTCCGGTCAAGTAAAATTCGGATCAGGCGCAGTGTATGGCCGGGAGGTGACCCTCAGCCTTCTTGGTCCCGGCGCGGTTTTCGGCGAACTGGCGATTGCCGATGGCGGTTTACGCACCGCCGATGCCATCGCGGTGGAAACCGTCGAACTGCTGGCCTTGGCGCGGCGCGATCTGATACCGTTCTTCATGAGCGAGCCGGGTGTCATGCTGCAGATGATGTCGGTACTCGCGGCGCGCGCGCGCTGGATATCCGAGAGCTTCGAGGACGCCATATTCCTTTCCTTACCGAAACGGTTGGCAAAGAGACTTCTTCTGTTGTCGCAGCATTTCGGAATTGACACTGCGGACGGTCGCAAACTCGCGGTGACCCTGCCGCACAGCGAGTTGGCGAACCACATGCACGTCACGCGAGAAAGCATCAATCGGCTTATTCAAAAATGGCGCGGCGAGGGTCTCATCGAAGAGCGCCGCGGCGTCGTGATTATCAAGAATATGCAAGGTCTCGAGGCATTGGCCTCGCTCGACTAGTTGTGGACCGCAAACACGTCCAACGTCACGCGATGATACGCGCGTGGAAGGGCGCAATTCACGTGCGCCGGACGGCGCTAGTCTGTCGCGGGGTGATCTGCTTCCGCCTTGTCGAGCGCGCTCAGAACGACGGCCGGTGTGAGGAGTTGCGGCAGCACGGTTGCTTGCCCATGCGCGTGCGCGGGATAGAGCAGATAAAGCGGAACGCCGCTTCTGCCGTACCGGCCAAGTTCGCTTGTGATGGCGGCGTTGCGGTTGGTCCAGTCGGCCTTGAGGACCACGACGCCGTCATGGCCAAGGCGCGCAGTGACCGCCGCATCGTCGAGCGCAACGCGTTCGTTGACGAGGCAGGTGACGCACCAGGCTGCCGAGAAATCCACCAGCACCGGCCTCCCGGAACGGCGCGCCTCGGCGACAGCCTGCGGCGACCACATCGTCGCGGCCTTGGCGGTGGGCGCCGCGCGGATTTGTGCGCTGAGCGCGATCAACGCAGCCGCTCCAGCAATACCAACGATCCATTGAGCCGGCCGAGCCAACGCGCGCAGCATCCAAAACAGAAAGACGAGGCCAAGGCCAACGCATAGCGCCAGCGCCATGCCGGTGGTGCCCACCTGACGGCCAAGCACCCAGACAAGCCAAATGGCGGTCGCGAACATCGGAAAGGCGAGAAACTCCTTGAACCGCACCATCCAAGGGCCGGGCCTTGGCACCAGGCGCACAAGCGCCGGTGTGAAGGCGATGGCGCTGAAGGGCAGCGCAAATCCCGAGCCCAGGGCAAAGAAGACGATGATGGCGGACAGCGCCGGCTGCGTCAGCGCGAACCCCAAAGCTGTGCCCATAAAGGGTGCCGTGCAAGGACTGGCGACCAGCACCGCGAGCGCGCCGGTGAAGAAGGCGCCCGCGCCGCCCTTGCTGCGCGTCAGATCATTGCCGACACCGGCCAAACTCAACGGCACTTCGAAGACGCCGAGCAGATTTAATCCAATACCCGTCATCAACAGCGCAAGCGCCAGCACCACCAAAGGAGACTGAAGCTGGAATCCCCAACCGAGCGCCGCGCCGCCGGCCTTCAGGAGCAGCAAAGAACCGGCAATCACGGTGAAGGTCGCCAGCACACCGGCGAAATAGAATATTCCGTCACGGCGCAGTGCGCGCGAGCTGCCGCCCGATTGCGCAAGAGCCAGCGCTTTCATCGACAGGATCGGCAACACGCAAGGCATCAGGTTGAGAATCAGCCCACCAAGGAAGGCCAGGAGCGCCGCTTCGCCGAGCGTCAGCGTGAGTGTGTGCACAGACGGCGCGGCGGTTGGTGTCGGCGCCGCGGATACGGCGAACGCACCGGCGCCGGGGACAACCAATACACCGTCGAATGTGGTGAAAGGCTTTGTGCGCGCGGCGCGCGGCGCTTTCCAGGTCAGCGTATCGCCGTCTAGATGCATTTCCGCCGGAGCATCGTAATCCACGGCACGCCGCGTGGCGGGATAGAAGCGTATCGTGTTCGCATTGACGCCCGACAGAACGGGATCGCGGAGCGTCAACACAATTGACTTTGCATCGCTCGCGACATGGGCCGAACCGCGAAAACCGCGCGGCAGGGCTGCGCGCGTCTTGGCGAAGAGCGCAGCGGATGAAGCGGGGGCCTGGCGCAAATCGAGGTCGAGCGTGGCCTGTTCTGGGATGCACATCTCAGCGCAAACGAGCAGAAACACCTTCAGCTTGGCGGGTCCGATCACGGCATCGCGCGTGATTGTCAGCGGAACCAGCAACGTGGCGTCGTCTTTGTAGCCGTAATTGACGATGGGCCCGGTGGTGAACCGCTCGGGTGTCGGCCATTGCGGTGCACCTGCCGTCACGCCTTTCGGCAAGACCCAGGACAAAGACGTCGCCAGACCGGAGTCGCCGGGATTGCGCCAATAGCTGTGCCAGCCGGGCGCGATGGATTGGCGTATCGCGGCCCACACTGTTTGTCCCGGCCTCGCTGCCTGTTCGAGCGAGATATCGAGCGTGACATGATCGAGCTTGACGCTTGACGCTGCGTGCGCGGGCGCCAGCCATAGACAAAAGGCCGCGAGAATGAACGCGCGAAACGGCTTCAACGGATACACCAGGCGCGCACGCCTTCGCGCTTGAGGAATGTTTCCGCGCGCTTGCCCTGCAACATCGCCAGGGTCGCAATGAGCCCCGCCTCGATACAGCTTGCGGATGCAACCGTCACGGAGCGCGGCATATGCTCAACCGGCTTGCCGGTGCGCGGGTTCAAGATGTGGCCGTAGCGGACGCCGTCCTTGAGAAGAAAGCGCCGCGCATCGCCGCTGGTTGCCAGCGCGCCGTCCGCCAGTTCCAACATTCCAGCAAGCGCGCCGTTCTTGTCGACGGATTCAATCGCGACGTTCCAGCGCGTGCCGTATCTGCGCGGACCGGAAACGCGCAGATCGCCGCCGAAATTCACCAGTGCGGGCAGCGGCGTAATTTCACGGATCGCGCCAAGCACCTTGTCGACGGCGTATTCCTTGGCGATGCCACCGAGATCGATTTCCATGCCGGCGGGCAAAACAATGGCGGGCGCCTTCCAAGTCACTTTCTTCCAGCCGATTAGGGACCGCAGCGAGGCGATCTGGGCATCCGATGGAATGCGATCCGATCCGTCGAACTTCCATATCCGCCTGAGCACGCCGGATGTGATATCGAAGAGGCCATCGCTGATCTGGAAGCACTTGTCTGCATATTCGAGCAGTTGTGCGCTTTCGGCATCGACCGCCATCTCCTTGCCGCCGCTAGCGTTTATGCGGCCAACGACGCTGTCGCTTTTGTAGCGGCTGAATTTGCGCTCGATGCGGCGCGCCTCGGCTTCGGCAACGGACGCAACGGCCTCAGCCAGGGCGGCGTCTTCCGTCTCAAGCCGCACCTCGCAAGGCGTCGCCATCGCATGGAAGGTAAACAGAAAATCCGCTCCAGAACGCCCCAGGCGCGACGGCGCCACCTCCGGCGCATTGGCGGATGTCTGCAAGGGCTGTGTTGTCGCCGTATCCAATTAATGGAAGTCCCATGTATAGCCTAGGAACACGAACGCGGCCTTGCTGCCCGCGAACAGGTTCTGCCCGCTCAGTTGACCGAATGCATCGGCGGGATGGCCATTGCCGGTCTGCTGATAATAGCCGCCGCGCACATAGAACTCGGTTCTGCCCGTCGGCTTGAATCCAACCTTGAGGCCATAGGTCAAAGACGTAAACTGCTCGAGCCGCGTATCCGACGAGGCAAAGGCGGGTAAAGGCTGACCGCCCACAAGGAAACTATGAAAGAAGTTGGCCGACGATTGCTGATACCAGCGCACATCCGGTTCCACATACATCGAACCCGTGATTCCGACGTGTTCCGACAATTCGGCGGTTTTCGACGTGATGCCCCAGCTGTCCTTGAAATAGCGCAAGGACAGGTCGGTCACGCCGCCGAAATAGAATTTGTTGTCCCAAAAGAGGCTTTGGCTATTTCGGCTTTTCGGGCGGTTCTCGTAGAGATAACCGGTCGGCTCGCCGCTGGTCGGATCGACCACGGACAGAATCCGGTAGGGATCGTTCATGTAGCCGCTCTGCATGTCATACGAATAGTCGAGTTCCGACAACCAGCGCCGCGTCATCACCTCGGTGATACCCAGGACAAATCCTGCCTGCGTTTTGCTGCGGGCGGATGGCGTCTTCCACACGCCCGACATCTGCGTCAGCGGCGTGGGCACTCCGCCATAAGGAAAGGAGGAATCAAGTTCCGTATTGAACGCTAAGCTAATCGTCGTGTTGCTCTCATTGAAGGTTTGGGCGAGCCGCACATTTCCCGTGATAGCCCGGTAGTCCTGCTCCTGTGAGAACCCGCCGCCAAAGCCGACGAGGGAAATCCCGCCCATGGGCTGCGCATAACCAAAGGAGAAGGCCAAGCGATGGTCGTGGAACCCCTTGTCCATCGGCAGCACATTTGCATCGGTCGTGTACTGCCGCGCCGAGGTCGTGACTTGCCCAGGCGTCGAGGGGAGCTTGATGATTGTGCTGCCGCCGGACGCGCTGGTCACCGTTGTTGTCCCGCCACCCGTCGATGCACCTCTGGTGCGTACCGGCGTGACGAAGCTCTGCGATTGATCGGACGGGGCAGCGCCATTGGGCGTTGCGCCCGAAACCGCATCGGCGATAAGCCCGAGCGTGAGTTCCTGACCGTCGGGTCCGTGTACCGTCAAATCCGTCGCCGGTTCGATGGCCTGCACGCGGCCGCCGGCTTCCTTGTAGACGAGCAGCGCCGCCTGGATTTCCGTATAGGCGATGCCCGGGCCGAAATTATCGTCCCTGTGGCTGTACTGCGTATCGTAATAGTCGTCCTGCGCCATCGCTTTGTGCGTGACGATAGTGGCGGCCAGCAGACTTGCCGAGATGGCGGCGAGATTTTCGCGAACCTGTCCCGGACGTTTCTTTTTTTTCAATTGCACCCGCAGCCCCCACCGGCAAAACCGCGCCCGCCGCTTGATGCTTCCTTGCTGAAATAGATGTGCTCTTCGGCGGCGGTCTGCAGATGATAGGCGCCAACCTGCATTTCGTGACGCGCCATGAGGTCTTTTTCCCAAGGCTTTGGGCCGATGGAGGCGCAGGCACTGCACAGCAGCGCCAACGCAGCGCATGCGGCGAGGTTCGCAATGACTCTCTTTGCTTTCACGTCAGGGTGCCTTTTCGTTGAGCAATGCATTGATATTGGCGGCGTAGGCGCCTTCGCGATTGGGATAGAATCCGTTGTGGACGGCGCGGATTTTTCCGTCCCGCCCGATCAGCACCGATGTCGGCATGTCCTTGAAATTGTATTGGTCGGCAATCGCGCCGCTTGGGTCATAGACGATCTTGAATTGTGCGCCGTTGGCCTGCAGGAATTCGTCGGCCAGTTCGCGGTCATGATCGACATTGACGGCGATCACCACCAAACCCTCCCGGCCGTAGATTTGCTGAACTTGGTTCATCCATGGAAACGACAGACGGCAAGGCGTGCACCAGGACGCCCAGAAATCGAGATAAACGACTTTGCCCTTGTAGGCGCTGAGATCGAGGCCATCTGCGCGAGCAGGGCTTGCTGCTATCGCAATCGAAACTGCGAGAAGGGATAAGAAAGCGAATGCCCTGGCTCGATGGCCCATCATCTGTAAATCCTTTGGCGCGCGCGGCGCACTTGGCTGATGGGTCACAGATACATGGCGCGCGGATGCGCGACATTACGAGAGTCCGCATTTTTTGTCGGGATTTGCCGTTTGCGCATCTAACGCGATGAAATCGGCGTAATGCGCTTGCCAGTGCCGCGAGTATACAAAAGCTCAATCTAAATATTGCGCGGTCTCGTCAACGGGCGGCGGGAATATCATTGATACTTTGAGGCCTGGCTCGTTGTCGCTCGCAATCAATTTGGCACCATGCAATTCGGCCACGGCGGCAACGATGCTGAGCCCCAGCCCATTGCCGGCGGATGCTCTGCTCCGTTCGACTCTGTAAAATCTCTTGAAGATGGATTTGCGTTCCGCCTCGGGGACACCCCATCCGTTATCGGCGACGACGAGCGCTATGCCTTGCGCCGATTGTTGAAGCGATACCGTCACGATGGCATCGGCAGGGGTGTGTGCAATCGCGTTTTCCAGAAGGTTGGCGAGCGATTGAACCAGCAGCTCGCGATCACCCTGAATCCATAAGCTCGGCGCGATCTTGGTGCGCAACGTCTTACCGGCATCCTCCATGGAAGGCGCGAATGTCTCGCACACGTCGGTGGCGAGATCGCTGAGAAGCAAGCGCCGAAAGCCGCTGCGGCGGCCGCCGCTCTCGATTTGGGCGATCCGCAAAATGGCGCCAAACGTCTCCAATATTCCATCGACTTCGCACACCGCGCGGTCGATCGCCGCGCGGAATTCATCCGCCGTATCGGCGGTACGCCCCGCTTCTTCGAGAGAATGACGCAGCCGCCCCAGTGGCGTGCGCAAATCATGGGCGACATCATTCGATACGTGCCTGAGGCTTTCCATGAGACCGGTCATGCGGTCCAGCATCCGGTTGAGTGTCGCCGCCAAGCGGTCGAGATCGTCCGGCACGCCGCGGCGCGGCATGCGGCGGCTGAGGTCCCCTTCGATAATCGCTTCGGCGGTACGATGGATCGCGTCGATGCGGCGAAGGACACGGGAGCTGAGAAAAATTCCGCCCGCGACGGCCATCATCAAGGTGAGCAGGAATATCCACACGAAACTGCGCAGGATGAGCGTGCCGAATTTCTTCACCTTGCCGATGTCGTCGCCCACCAGCAGGCAATTGCCGTTCGCCAGCGGCGTTATCAAAACGGCAAGTTTCTCCATCTCCCCGCTGGGTTCGTCCCCGTCGGGCGGACCGGTAAATGTCACCCAACCGGCGGTGCAGCGCACAGCCGGCAAATCGCCGAACAGATGGTGTCCAGCTTTGTCATAAAGCGTGTAGTCGAGGCCGCCGACCAGCCTACCGCGCTGGCGATCGGTGACAGCCTCCACCAGCTGGCTCGTGCCGCCGCGGATATACTCTTCTCGAAGAGCGGCGGATTCCGCCACAATGCGGGTGCGGATTTCGTGCTGCAACTCCGACGTCGCCGAGAAATAGATCACCCCGGCCAGAATGCCGACCGACACGCTGAACAGCCCGACATAGGCTGCCGCGAGTCTGAAGCTGGCGGATTTAAGGAGCTGTTCGATTCGCACGGATGAGGTATCCCGAGCCGCGCACGGTCTGTATCAAGTCGCCGCCGATTTTTCCGCGAAGCCTGCTGATATGGGTTTCGACGATGTTCGTCTTGGGATCGAAATGATAATCCCAGACGCCCTCGAGCAGCATGGTGCGCGTGACGATCTGGTCGGGGCGGCGCATCAGATATTCCAGCAGCGAAAACTCCCTGGGCTGCAAATCGATTTCGCGGCCCGCTCTGGTCGTTTGCCGCGCAATGAGATCCATCTTCAGATCGCCGACGCTGAGCGTGGTAGGCTCACCGGCATGGGGCGGACGGCGTAGCAGCGCGTTGACGCGGGCCAGAAGTTCGCTGAACGCAAACGGCTTTGCCAGATAGTCGTCACCGCCGGAATTCAAACCTTCCACGCGGTCGTCGAGGCCGCCTAGATTGCTGAGGAACAGTACCGGCAATTTGGACTGTTTCTCGCGCAGCGACTTTACCAGCGTGAGGCCGTCCATCCCCGGCAGCATCCGGTCGACGATCAAGAGGTCGTAGTGACCTTCGCTTGCCAGCGGCAGGCCGCTGTCGCCGCGCGCGGCGTGATCCACATGATGGCCGTTTTCCGTCAGGCCGCGAACGATATACGCCGCCAGATCGGGTTCATCTTCCACCAAAAGCACGTTCATCATGTCTTGCCCCGCTCGGGCACTGCGCCGTCGAACGGGTGCGCCCATTGCCGGGCGCACCCGCCGAAGAAAGCTAGGCCTTGGTATCCACCGATACACCCATGCCCTTAGGCAGAGAAGCGGATGCGCCGGTCGCGCTGGAAACGCCATTGTCGTCGGCGTCGCCATCGTGATCCGGCCCAGGACCTTCGGAAGCCTCCGGTGTACGCATAGGCTGTTGCGCGGACATCGTTGACGGCAGTGCTGCAATATTCATCGAGTTCTCCTCTTAGCATACGCAGGACTGCGAAGCGTATGGCTCGCGGCTCTAAATCGCGTAAATCCAACATTGAATCTTCGTATAGCGCGCGGTTTGCGACGTGTTCTCACTATTCGGAGCGTCGGTTACCGCGCGCGATCGGCCGCAACGAGATCGGCGCTGTAATTCTCGACAACCAGACTGAAAGGCATCTCCGAATTGGTAAGGAGCAATGCCTTGACGCGCAGAATCGTTGTCTTGTTGTTGACCAAAGCTGCCTCCAACGTCACGCGATGAAAACCGAGAGGGCGCACAACTGTGCCAAAGGGCGTGTCGGTTTCGTCCAATATCTTGTTCATGTCGGGCGTCAAACGGGACGGCAGATACCAGTTGTCCGCGTCCGACAGGAGATGATCGCCGCACATCAGATGCACCCGGCGATAGGCAATGGCCTCATCGGCCCCAGCCTTCAAGAGTGCGCGCACCTCAGGCGGTGCGGACTCCGTGACCCTGTCTCTCACCGCGTGGATTACCGGCGGTGAGGCGAGTTTCAGGTCGGCGCAATACTGGGTGAGGACCTGCGTGGCACTCGCCCCGGCAAGCAGATCGGTCCGCAGATGGTCTACCGCGAGCCCGCCCGGCGATTGGGTGCAAGCAGAAACGGCAAGAAGGCAGACGCCGAGCAGCGTGGGATGACGGGCCATGACCGCCAGTTTCAGGCCGTCGTCACGCTGGACGAGCTTTGACGGCGATCGCGATGAGAGACGATCCGCCGAACAGCATGTCGATGCCTATCAACAAGCCCAAGGCCCAAACCGCGGACTCGGGAAGCGCCACAAATATGATTGCCGCCAGCAGCAGATCGAGCACGCCATTGACCACCAGCCAGCCCCATCGCCGCGATAGCTGCCGACGGTGATCGAACCCATACATGATCATGATCAATCCGTCGGCGGCGAGAAATGCCGCGAGAACCAGTGTCAATGAGATCACCCCGCGGATTGGCCAGCCAATCAGCAACGCGCCGGCGACAAGGGCGACGACGGACGAGGCCAATGCCCACCAAAAGCCCGGCGCGTTACGCGCCATGATGGTCGTCACAAGCCCGATGCCGCCGCCGATGAGGAGCAGCCAGCCCAGAACCATCGCCACCGCCAGACTTGCAATCTGCGGCAAGATAATCGCGGCTGCGCCGAGGATCATCAAAATGATTCCCTCGAACATAAACAGCTTCCAATGTTTGCCCAGTGCGCCCGCGAGCGCGCCGCTTGCTGTATCCATTGGCCGAGTTGTGTTGGTCATGCTGTCATCTCCACGCGATAGCCGCTCGCGATGCCCCCGACCATAGGTGGCGGCAGACCAAAGGCGGTAGATACGGAAACTACTCAATCCGTCCGCTGCTTTGGTCGCTTCCCATGCTCTCGATGAATATTATGGCCGGTGTTCATCAATTCGGGCAACCACCCTGTCGCACCCACCACTTATCTCTGGAAAATCAAGACCTTCCCGTGCCTGCTCCGCAAGCGCCACATGCGTCTAAATAGCCACAATAATATTACGACAATAGAAATCGGCGGGCGTAGACTCCGGCCATAAGGTCGAAGGATCGATGCTCGGCTCGCTCCTCGACCATCTCCCTCGCATCCGCCGAGCCTCGAGGAGCTCAAGATGCGCAAATTATTTCTGATAGCGGCGTTGGCCGCGTCGACAGCCGCCGCAGCGAACGCGGCGACATGGACTGCGACCTGCAACGACGGCAAGAACGTGCAATATGTTCAGACCATCGACGGCGTCGGATTCCTCTATCTGAAAACCAGCAAGGACTTCTTCCAAACCGCCCGCCTTGCCCAAACCTCATTCGACGGAACGACAATTTGCGGCACCGTTACCGCCAATGCGCCCGCCGACGCGGAACCCGTAACGGAAGTTTGCGCCAACAAATCGAGCCAGGTCATCACGCTGAAATACAAGGACCCGGACGTGAAGACGAGCACGATGCACGATGAGGGCACGTTCTGTGCCGCGACCGTGACCATTCGCGCCACGAACCTCAAGGTCAAATAAGGACGCCGCAATCCTCAAGCGGGGGGCGCTCACAACGCTCCCCGGAGGATCTATTCATTTTCTATTTTTTTGATGCAGCGTTCAGCTGGTTGCGGATGCTGATGGCAAGCGGATCGTCGGGCGCGGTCGCGGCAAGCGCCTTGGTCCACATGGCGTGCGCCTGGTCGGTATGGCCGCTCTTCTGTTCCACGATGCCCACGTAATAAAGCGCGTGCGCGTTTGCCGGATCGATTTTCAGCACCTTGCGCATCGTCGCGATGAAATCCGCCGGCGTATCGTCGCCCGGCGCGGCGGCGCCTTTCTGGGTTTCGCCCAGGGTTACCAGCACGTTTTCGTCATTCGGCTTGAGGCGAACGGCACGATCGATGGCGGCGCGCGCCTTCGCGTTATCGCCAAGCACATTGTAGGAGTGCGCCAAGCGGACCCAGCCGTCCACATCATCGGGCGTCTTCTCCATGCGGTCCGCAAGACGTTGCACCATTGCCTGGATCATCGTGTTCTTGCCATCGCCAGCCACCGGCGGCGTCGCGCCGGCGGCCAGAGCAGGCGGCGTCTCGCTCGCAGGGGTCGTCTGATGCAACGCCTTGGTCATCGCGTTGTTCGCAACATTCAAGGTCGCTGCTGAAGGCGGGGCCGCCGGTATCGACGCCGGATCGAAGCCGCCATTCTTGGCGAAGGCCGTAATATGCTCGCGCAGCATGGGAAGCCACGGCGCGTCCGGCGGGCTATCCTTTTCCAGATCCTTCCAGATGGCGACAGCCTGTTTCAGGTTGCCGATTTGCGCCTCGGCGAGGCCGATATAGAAGCGCGAGCGCTCGCCCTTGGGTTCGATGGCGAGCGAATTGGTGAACGCCGTCATAGCCTCGGGCATCACCGCACCGTCGCTGGTCATAACAATCGCTTCGCCGAGTTCGGACCAGGTGACGGCATCGTTGGCGCCCAGTTCAATCGCGCGACGGTCGGCGGCAGCCGCCTCGGAGTAATTGCGGGTGTCGAAATACATTTCGGCAAGACGCTTGTAGCCCGCGACGGACGGACTGTTCTGCAGCAGCGCCGATAGCTTGTCGGCGGTCGTGGCCACGACGAAATCGGGGTCATTCTTTAGGCGCCAGGCATAAGGCTTTCCGGGCAGATTCGGATTGCCGAGAACGCCGTACATGATCGCTGCCCCAATCGGCACAACAAGCGCGATGGCGACTATGGCGCCGATGCGCGCGTAGCGGCTGTCGCCCCGCTTGTGCTTGAAGGGCATTTTGAGTTCGGCGTCCTCGGCGGCCAGCATGCGGCGATGGACTTCCGCCCGCGCGGCATCGGCTTGTCCTTCGGTCAACAGGCCGCGCTCGATCTCCTGATCGATCTCCGCCAATTGGTTGCGATAGACGACGATATCGTAATCGACACGCAGCGGCGCTTCATCCGGGACGCGCTTCAAGAATGGAAGAAGCAGGACCGCGATAACCACGACGGTTAGAATCGCGAAGACGAGCCACAACATCGTCACGTTTCCTTGTTCTTGGCGTTTGTGTCGCCCATCAAGGCGGCAAGGCGCTGATTTTCTTCCGTCGAAAGCGGCCCAGCCTCGCTCGTTCGCGCGGTGCGGCGATAAAAGACGGTGGCGACACCGACGCCGCCCACCAGCAAGACCAGCGGCCCGAACCACAGCAGATAAGTCTCCGTGTCGAAGGGCGGCTTCAACAGGACATAATTACCGTAGCGGGCCACGATGTACTGCTTGACCTGTGTGTCGCTGTCACCGGCGAGGACGCGCTGGCGTACCAGCACGCGCAGATCATGCGCCAGGTCCGCATTGGAATCGTCGATGGACTCGTTCTGGCAAACCAGACAGCGCAATTCCTTATCGATAGAGCGGGCGCGCGATTCCAGCTTGGGATTGGACAGCATCTCGTCCGGCCGGATGGCCCAAGCCGATCCACCCCAGACAGCGCCCAACAGCGCGATGGCAGCCAGACTGAGAATTACGCGGGAGCGGCTTCTCACTTGCTCAACTTCTCCGCCAGGGGGATTAGCTTATTGCGAATGACGTCAGGAGTCAGCGGCCCGGTCTGCTTGAAGCGAATCACGCCTTGCTTGTCGATCAGATAGCTCTCCGGCACCCCATAGACGCCAAAATCGATTCCGGTGCGGCCATTCCTGTCCACGACGACGGTGCGGTAGGGATCGCCAAGCTCGGCCAGCCAAGCGCGGGCGTCTTCGGGACGGTCCTTGTAGTTGATGCCGATCAAGGGGATGCCCGCTTTGGTGACTTGCGGCAGGAACTCATGCTCCTCGCGGCAGGGTACGCACCACGACGCAAAGAAATTGACCAGTGTGACCTTGCCCTTGAGGTCGGCGGTCTTAAAGCCCGGTTGTCCCTCAAGCAGCGCCGGTAGGTCGAAGCTGGGCGCGGGCTTGTTGATCATCACCGACGGGATCAGGCTCGGCGCATCGCCCTCCTCGGCCAGATGCAGCCGCCAGACAAAAAAGCCGATCAGCACCGCGAATCCGAGCAAAGGCACGAGATAGGTCCAGCCGCGCCAGAACTTGCGCTGCTCCAAGGAGGCGGCGCTTGCCGCGGCAACTGCCATCGTGGGCGCGGCCGCCCTCGCCCCAAGCCTGCGCAGCGGCGCGCCGATGCGATGATGCCTGTCGGTCAGCGATACAACGCCGCCCAGGACCATCAAGATGGCGCCGAAGAACAGCCACGGGATGAGCGGGTTGTGGAAGATATGGACGATATAACCGCCGTCGCCGTTCGGCTCGCCCAGAACGACGTAAACGTCGCTGACGAAGTTGGTGTAGATCGAGACTGTCGACAAGGGCTGCGGCGGATTCCTGAAGATGCGCCGCTCCGGCTGCAATTCCGCGAGGAAATGGCCGTTCTTGGAGACGAGGAAGGTTCCGCGTTCCGCCGTGTAATTGGGGCCGACTACGCCCTGCTGAACGCCGATAAAGGCGATGCGGTAACCGGCCACCACGGCACTGTCGCCCGCGCGCATGACCTGAAGATATTCGGCGCGCCACGCCAGCGATCCCACAACGCCGAGCAGGACGATCGCAAATCCAATATGGCTGATCGTCATGCCATAAGCCGAACGCGGCAGATGCCAAGCGCGATGCAGCGAATCGGCTAGCGGGCCTTTGAACAGACGCACCCGTCCGGCCCATTCGGTCAACGTGCCGACGATGAGCCAGATCGCCAGCCCAAAGCCAAGCGCGGCCCACATGACGTGTGTAGTGAACCCGGCGACAATCAAGGTCGCGATGACGGTCACCACGGCCGCGCCCAAGGCGAATTTGAGCCGCGATAAGGCATCGGGAAGATTGCCGCGCTTCCAGGATAGGAGCGGACCGACCGCCATGACGATGAACAGCGGCACCATCAGCGGCACCATGACGATATTGAAATAGGGCGGGCCGACGGAAACCTTGCCAAGGCCCAGCGCATCGACGAAGAGCGGATAAAGCGTACCGAGGAACACCGTGCCCGCGGCCACGCTGAGCAAGATGTTGTTGAACAGCAATCCGCCCTCGCGCGAGATCGGCGCGAACAGCCCGCCGCCTTTGAGCGATGGGGCGCGGAAAGCATAAAGGAGCAGCGAACCGCCTGTGACCGCTCCCAGAAGGACCAGGATGAAGGTTCCGCGTGCGGGATCGACCGCGAAGCTATGGACCGAGGTCAGAATGCCCGAGCGAACCAGAAAGGTTCCGAGCAAGGACAGCGAAAAGGTGACGATCGCGAGAAAGATCGTCCAGGCCTTCATCGTATCGCGCTTCTCGGCCACGATGGAGGAATGCAGCAAGGCGGTTCCCGCCAGCCAGGGCATGAAGGAGGCGTTTTCCACCGGGTCCCAGGCCCAATAGCCGCCCCAGCCCAGCGTGTAATAGGACCACCAAGACCCCATGGCGACGCCCAGCGTCAGCGCGCACCACGCCACCAAGGTCCAGGGGCGCACCCAGCGCGCCCAGGCGGCATCGACGCGCCCTTCGATCAGCGCGGCAATTGCGAAGGAGAACGCCATCGAGAAACCAACATAGCCGAGATAGAGAAACGGCGGATGGAACGCGAGACCGGGATCCTGCAGCAGCGGATTGAGGCCGTCGCCGTTGAGCGGCGCCGGATCGACCCGCACAAACGGATTGGAGGTGAGCAGAATGAAAAGCAAAAAGCCGAAGCCGATCATGCCCTGGACCGCCAGCGCGCGGGCGCGCAGCCCCGGCGGCAAGGCGCGTCCAAACACCGACACGGCCATGCCGTAGACCACCAGGATGAAGGTCCACAGCATCATGGAACCTTCGTGATTGCCCCAGACGCCGCTGATTTTGTAGATCAGCGGCTTGTCGGTGTGGCTGTTCTGGACGACGTTCAGGACCGAGAAATCGCTGGTGACATGCAGCCACATCAGCGCGCCGAACGAAATGGTCACCAAACAGAATTGCGCGAACGCCGCCGGCCGGTCGACGCTCATCCAGGCGGTGTCGCCGCGGGCGGCGCCCACGAGCGGAACAATGGATTGAACGGCCGCTACGAAGAGCGCGAGTATCAGAGCAAAGAGACCGATTTCGGCAACCATCCGTACCTGTCCATCACGCTTGCGCAAGACGAAGGCCGCCTTGCTTCGCCGATAATCTATCCAAGCGCGCGGGCCGCAACATGCGCAAAAACGCGTATTTCGCACGCCTTCCGGCGAATGTGCATCGCCGCGCTGCGGTGATACACGGTTCGTCCGAAGCTTGCGAGTCCCGACCCGCGTATAGCAATTACGAAATCATTGCGGCAGCAAACTGCCAACGGCAGGCCTCATGGGGTGTCCCCACGAGGCCTTGCGCGAAGCCGGCGCTACTTGGATTTGCTTTCCATGTATTCGACAGCGGATTTGATATCCGCGTCGCTCAGGGTTGCGTGTCCGCCCTTGGCCGGCATCATGCCCTTGCCCTTGATGACGCTGGCAGTCAGCGTGTCTGTGCCTTGCTTGATCAGCGGCGCCCAGGCGGTCTTATCGCCCGTCTTCGGCGACATCATCGCGTGGCAGCCGGCGCAATTCGCCGTATAGACCGCCTGACCGTCCGCCAGCGCGGCGCCGGCCAGAATGAACAGGCTCGCTGCAGCGTAACCGCAAAGTGAAAGTTTCATAACATTTCTCCTTGTTTGTCCAGTTTTAGCGGGCGCTCGGCCTCACTATAGCATCACCTTGAAGACTGCTCCAACCGTCGAAACATTATAGTTCGGCGCGGAATAGCCTGCGCTGAGGATACTGATGGCCGTACCGCCATTGGTCGTGGGCACGATCGGCGCCGACAGATCGCTCCAGTCATTGTTATGGAACATGCTGAACTCATACATCAGCGAACACTGGATCTTCTCCGACAGATGATAGACCGCCGTTAGCCGCAGGTCGTGCATCGTCGAGTTCACATCCGGGTACGAGACGACGTTCTGATAGGATTGTGTCACAGTCGAGACCAAGACGCCGTTATACTGGCCGAATATCACCGAGCCCGTGGACATATTGTAATCCGCTGAAAGCTTCAGCTTGTCGCTCGCCTGCCAGTCCCCGCTGAGGCCCGCAGTGTTCGTGCTGCTGGTGTACTTGTTCTGGAAATAGCCGACGCTGCCCGCGCAGGTGCCGGTATTGCTTTCGGCACAGGCGCCGTTACCCCGGTTGTCGAAGTATATCTGCTCGTAGGTGTAGTAGACGTGCAGATTGACGGTTTCGCTCGGCCGATAGTTGACGTCGGGCCCGGCGGTGAAGTTGTAATCCTGCTTGATGCCCTGGCCGTAGCCGGTGAGGTTCCAATCCCCCGATGGCGCCGTGCTGGGCACCGCCGGATAGTGGTAATCCTCGTTGACATATTTCAGGTACACGCCGCCCGAGAAATCGCCGGTCGGCGCATAGTCGACGCGGGCGGTAACCGCGTCCGACGTCATCGGTGCCTGGTAATAGGCGCCCGACGGCGTATCGAATTCCTCAGGAGATCCGGTTTCCAAATTTCCCCAAGCCCGCCCGTAGACCAAGCTGCCCGTCCTGTCGCCATGGGCGTAGGTGAGCCTACCCAAGAGATCGGAACCAAGCATAGAACTCAGCTCCAGGGACTCGGAATTGGTGATGCTGTGTTCGACCTGCGCATTGCTGCGGTTGGTGTTGTTGAACGAATAGGATGCCGTCAATTTGGTGTTGCTGGCCGGTAGAATACGGTAGCCGACCTCAACTTTCGCGGTTTGCTTGAACCAGCTTTGCGGCACGACATAGGCAGCCGTGGTTGCGGCGGCGTCGGGGCTGGAGCCACCGATCCACACTTGATACTGGTTCAAATGAACGCTGCGGCCATCGACGGAATAAGAGGCGCTGCCATCGAGATCGGTCGCGAGATTGGACGAAACAGCCAGTTTGCCTTGATAAACCCAGGCGGCTGCGTCGGGTGACGTTGCACTGGTTCCCTGATTCATACTGTTGAGATTGTTGAACCACGTATATGTCGGGTTCCCCATCGTGTTGCTGAGATTGGGATCGGCACTGTTCGCGGGAAATGTGCTGTCCTGCAGTTCCACGCCGACGCGCCCGTCCAGGCTGATGCGTGTCTTAGGCGAAATCTTGTCGGCCAGCATGACAGTGATGTAGTGGGCCGAAGTGCTGGGCGGCGTCGAATACAACCCGCTTTGCGCATAGGGGCCCGAACTGGAGCTCAGGGCCTTGTAGACCGGATAAGGAAGCGTGACCCCGGTATTGTTGTCCGCAAACCGCGAATAAACATACTGGATCACGGCCTGGAATTCGGGATCGACGTAGGTCGCCGACAGATCAAAGCGGTCGGTGTCGAAGTCAACCGGCAACGTGAAGGCCTGGCCGCCGTAAGTCTCCCGCAGGGACTCTTCCAACGTGCCTTCCTTGTGCTCGTGCCGAATGCTCGTGTTGAATGTCCATTCGCCCATCTCGACCTTGCCGGCAACTTGAACCGCGTCGCGCCGCGTACCTGTCTGGAACGGCATTTCGGCATGGCTAAGCGAAGCTGGCGTAAACGCCGTGACGGTGCCCTTGGTGGACGGACTGTTTGATGCCCCGCCATAAGCCGCGATGCCGTTCAGCGTGCCGGTCTCTCCGTTGACCGTGTAGATCGAGTCGATGATGTTTCCGGTATAGGTGATCGCATCGTAGTCGATCTTGACGCCCCATGACCCTTGGTTGCCGAATTCGAGACTTAGCGAAGCCTCCGGCCCAATCTTGCTGCTGGTAAGGCTTGTAAAGGCGTCATCGGTGAAATTCCTGGCCAGCTGGTTGCCGATTTGGAAGTCCAGATTGAGCCCGGTAAATTTGTAGTAAAACGTATTTCCGGAATCCCACGGATCGCGCTTTTGGAAGTTGAACCCGAACATCATGTCGGCGCCGCGATCGGTGAAGCCGTTGTAGCGACCATATTGGCCGGTATTGCTTCCACCCACCCATTGCGTACCAAGTGTGAGCTCGCCGACGTAGGTATTCCCTGCTGTGGCTGGCGCCGAACTGCTGTCCTGGGCCATCGCGGCGGGCGACAACAGACATGTGCTGGCCAGCGCCACAGCGCAGAAAGTGAGCTTCTGCCTCATAACAATCCCCTTTACCTGTGTCACCTGAAGAAGTAGGCGCCGTTCGGGCTGTTCGACCCATGGACCGCCGAGTGACAATTCAGGCACGTCCGGTTGTTTGCCAAAGCGGAGTTGAATGTTGCCGTCCCTTGCAGGTTGCCGAGCATTGAATGCGCGCCGCCGAAGGCCCCGCCGCTGCTGTTCGAAACGGCGCTGTGGCAACTCGAGCACATGAAGTTCATGTTTTCCTTCAAGAGGCGCGGCTGGTTCGAGCCATGCGGCGAGTGGCAATTCAGGCAGTTCTCGCGAACCGGCTGATGTTCCCAAAGCATCGGGCCGCGTTTTTCCGCATGGCAATTGTAACAAGTCTCGTTGACCGTGAATTCCTTCAGCAGCTTCGGGCCGGCCGAGCCATGCGGATTGTGGCAATCGCTGCAAACCACTTTGCCTTCGCGCATCGGGTGATGCGAGTACTCAAAGCTCTCCGCGCGCTGCTGCGCATGGCAGGTGAAGCATTTTTCCGGCTGCGTCGCCTTTACCAGGATCGGATCCTTGGCGATGTGAATTGTGTGGCAGCTCACGCAGGCCAGATTGGCGTTCTGATGCTGGCTCCCGCCCCAATCCATCCGCTTGCTGTCCTGATGGCAGCTAAGGCAAATCTGATTGCGCTCCGCGACCGGGGACGCGTTGGGGCCGTTGAATATGATATTCGGTGCCGCAGGCTTTCCCGCGGCAAAGCCCGTGGCGTGAGCCGCACTCGGACCATGGCAGGACTCGCAGTCATGCTGGCCGAACGGCGAATGCGCATCGCCCTTCGTCGCATGGGGCGTTTTGAGAACATCCGTTACGGGCGCCTCATTGTGGCACGCCATGCAGGTGGCGGCTCCGCGCTCGCTATACAGCGGCGTCGAGTCGTCACCGGTCGCCGGCGTTGCTTGTGTGGCTGTGGTCTGCGGTGCGTCTGCAGCAATGGCCGGCGTTGCAGTGACGAACGTCACGGCACACAGCAAGGCCACAAGGGCAAACCCACTTATCCGATTTCTTACCGACATCCGCTTACACCCGCTCTTAGAATCCCAGTGGCGACTATTCTTGTACTTGTTCTAAGCCGTGGGTTATCTGGAATGGATTGGCTAACGGCGGTAGTACCAGTGAGGGCGTTTTCGATAGTACCAGTTCGCATTTGGCCCGATTTGATGTTTTTGTCGCAGGTTTGCGAACCAACCTGTGCATCAAATCGCGGAAACGTAAGTAGATTCACCTAGGAACTCGCAAACTTGCCCTCGCGCGCAGGTGACGATTGCACAAATCTGTTCGCGACGGCGTGAGCAGGCGAATCACTATTGAATGTCTGCGGTCCGGCGCAGCAGCGGGGTGATGTTTATATCCACGTCAAAGACGGCCGCGGGATGCGCGTCCGATCAGACAATTCATCCCATTCGATACGTTCACGGATAAACACCAGATATCGTGTGGACATCCGCCCAAATCCCGGCAGGCACCATGGAAAGAACAGTATTGATTTATCCATCAATGTAAGCAGAGTTCGGCGGACTTGGGTTTGGGTCGCTGTCAATGAGGCGACCAAATTTGTTAGTCGACGCGGGAATTGCTATCCCGTGCGGAGATTACAAGGCGGCGGGGACAATTCATGCGGCGGGCAAGTTCCAGGATTGTGCGTCTAGCGAAATTTGCCGTGCTTCTGACGCTCGGCATTCTTGCCGTTGGCGGTGTCTGGCTTCCCGCAGCGGCGCAATCGGCCGCGACCGCGAAGATTCCCAAACAAGTTTGCCTGGCCTGTCACAGCATCCCTGGGTTTGGCATTCCCGGGCCGGACGGGAAAATGCGTTCGCTGTACGTGGACCCGCAGAAATTCGAACACAGCGTCCATGGTGCGCGCGATTGCGTCGAATGCCATACGAACATAACAACCGTCCCCCACCCCCACGTCGAGATCCAAGTCGACTGCGTCAGTTGCCACGAGAAATCATGGGCGAATGCCCAGCAGAATCCACAGAGCGAACAGTTCGCCACTCTGGGCATGGTGGTATCGCAAATCCACAAATTCATGGATTCGATTCACGCGCAGCCGTCGGCCGCGGACCAGTCCCGCACCAACGCGACCTGCTACAATTGCCATCAACCCCATTACGTTTATCCGCAAGGCACGCCCGTCTGGACGCAGTGGCGGCTCAATCTTCCCAACACCTGCGGCACATGCCATGTCAAAGAACTCGCCGACTACAAAACCTCGGTCCATGGCAGGGAAGTGCTGCAGAAGCACAATCCGAAGGCGGCGATCTGCGCCGACTGTCACACCAGCCACGACATTGAAAATCCGATCCTGAGCTCAACCAAGCTTGTCATCACCAAGAACTGCGGTTCCTGCCATAAGGAGCAGTTGCAAAGCTACCTGGCGAGCTATCACGGACAGGTCAACGCGCTCGGTTACGCCTATACGGCGAAATGTTTCGATTGCCACGGAAACCATAAGATCCAGCGTGTCGACGATCCGCGCTCGACGGTTTATCCCGCCAATCGGCTTGCCACCTGCCGGCAATGCCACGCCAAGGCCAGCGCGGGGTTCGTGACCTTTGAACCGCACGGCAACGCCCATAACTTCAAGCGCTATCCCCTGTTATGGCTCTCCGCGAAGTTCATGTCGTTGCTTTTGATCGGAGTGTTTACGTTCTTCTGGACCCATTCCGCGCTGTGGTTCTACCGCTCGTACAAGGAGCGCAAAGCACGCGGCGAGCCCATGGAGTTCTACATCTATCGCGAGCCCGACCGGAAGCAGACTTATTACCAGCGCTTCGCCCCGATCTGGCGGATCGCCCATCTGCTCGTCTTGCTGGCCACCATGACGCTCGTCTTGACGGGAATGACGGTCCTCTATTCGGACAGCGCCTGGGCACCCGTGGTCGTCAGGCTGTTCGGTGGCCCGCAGGTGATGGCCATTGTTCATCGCGTCTGCGCGTCGATTTTCATCTCGGTATTTGTCGGACACGTCATCTACATGACGATCAAGCTGCATCGCAAAGGGCAATCTTTCCGGTGGTTCGGTCCGGATTCCCTGGTCGTGCGCTGGCAGGATTTCTACGACATCATCGCCATGTTCAAATGGTTCTTCGGCATCGGCCCACGGCCCGAATTCGACCGCTGGACCTATTGGGAGAAGTTCGACTATTGGGCCGTGTTCTGGGGAATATTCATCATCGGCGGCAGTGGTGCCATGCTGTGGTCGAAGGACTTCGTGACCCATTACCTGCCGGGATGGGTACTCAACGTCGCCCTCATTGTCCATGGCGAAGAGGCACTGCTCGCCGCGGTGTTCTTGTTCACCGTGCATTTCTTCAACAATCACTTCAGGCCGGACAAATTCCCGCTCGACACCACGATGTTCACCGGAGTGATGTCACGCGAAGAGTTCGAGCGGGAGCATGCGGAGGAATACAATCGGCTTGTCGAGACCGGGCAACTGGAAAGCCGCCGCGTGCCGCCGCCGTCGCATGGCATGGCGCTGGGTTCGCGGATATTGGGCTTCACGCTCCTCGCCTTCGGCCTGACATTGTTGCTTCTGGTGGCCATCGGATTCGCCGGCCATACGGGGTGACGGAACAGATTTAGGGTCGAATGTCCCGGGCTGCTTGGCCAGCGCCGTAGAGTTCGGCTATCCGCCGGGCCGTGTCGTCGACCACGTCCCACGCGGTGTATTCGACACAAGCGTCGGGCTCGGTCGGGCCGCCGGTCAGCTTCATGATGAGCCGGATGATTTGCTTATCCAGCCAGCCGTAACGCGCGTAGTCCAGACGTCCGGCAAAGCACATGGCAAACGCCGGGCTCAGACGGTGCCGGGCGATCGACTTGCGAAGATAGGCGTTGCCCTCCACCGTGTCCTTGCCGGGCTTGCGCGCCACCAAACTGACCGATAGCAGGACCAGTGGCGGCGGCGCATTCTGTTTGCGATAGAAGGCCAGGAACCGTTCTGCCTCCCGCAAATGCTTGCCGTAACGCACAGCGGCCACGACCACGACCAGCCGCGCCTGCGCCAGCGCACCCGGCGCCGGCAGACCTGCCCCAAGATCATGCGGCTGCGCGACAATGCCCCGTCCGGCGAGGCGGGCGGCAATCCGCTCGGCAATGCGCCGCGACTGACCATCGCGTGAAGCGTAGAAAAGTTGCATGTCTGGTCCGAATTTGGCGGGGGACGGTGACCCGGACACGCTAGCATCGCCGCCGCGCCGAAGTCACGGTTTCAACCGCCGATCACGAGAATTAAGCCGCCGCCTTGGCCGCCAACGCGCACAGCAAACCCAGCGTCTCGGGAATAACCCAACCTTTGGCTTCCACCAGATGGCCTTGGACCGCATCGTTCGACACGATCTGCGCCAGGGAATTGTGTTCCAACCGCGCCCGCACATTCGCCGAGACGGCCTTGGCGTCGAAATCATCGATATTGGCGAGCACTGCTTCGCCGATTTGGGCGTCGGCGTCGCGATCATCGAGGCGCGACAGCAGATCGTCATAGGGGCTGGGCGCATAACGCTTGTGCAGCAGGTAATGCCCGCCCAGACCGGCAGCCGCGACCACGGCAACGCCGGCCCCGCCGATAATAATTCTGCGCCGCGAGAAAAGGTCTTTCATCGCAGCTGACCTTTCAGACGGTCCGTCAGCCGAAGCGCCATCGCCACCAGATTGACCGTTGGGTTTACCGCGCCATAAGTCGGGTAAACCGCGTTACCCGCCACGAACAGATTGGAAATTCCGTGCACCTGCAGATTGGCATCGACCACGCCCTTGCGCGGGTCGATGTGGGCGCGCGTGGTGCCCATGTGATGATTGCCCCAATCGAGCTCGGCAAGCCATTGGCCGCGCTCCTTCGCGTTGAGGCGCAGCATGCCGGTACGCGACGCGAGCAACTGGCGACCCAATTCGGTCAGCGTCTTGCGGAAATGCGCGAAATCGGAATCGGCGATGCGCATATGCAGCTTCAGCTTCGGCATGCCAAGCGCATCGCGTTCCTTTTCCAGTGTGAAGCGCCGGTCTGGATCCGGGGTCACTTCGATGCCGCAACCGAGCGAATAAGCGGTTGCCTGGCTGGCATCAACACCCAGCGCCGAGGCCGTCGCGGCCAGCGCGGCCTTGCCCATATCGTCCAGCGTCGTCGGATTTTCGATGGTGATCGACGAATCGAGCACGTGATCGGCGCGGCGGTACTTCTCACTCGGGAACAACCCCGCGCGCATGATCGCGCCATGGATCACCTGATTGTGCATGTAGTACGGCGCCAGCTTGCCGTCGAACAGTACAAGCGTCGCGGTGTCGCGCGGAATGGGGTGATCGGCGAAGAAACGGCCGACCAGATCATGGGCGTTGCCAACACCGGGGGCCATCACATCATTGGACGCCAGCATCAGTCTTGCGATCTCAACCGCGCCCATCGCCAAGACGGTGCATTTCGGCTTGACCTTGAAATGCCGGCCGCTGAGCGTTGCCACATCGAGCTCGTTGATCTTCGCACCGCCGGCGTCGAGCCCCAGATGGGTTACATTGGCGTGGATATAGGTTGAGAGATTGCGGACCCGCTTCAAATCTTCCGCATAGCGTTCGCCGAAATGCGTCGGCAGCGTGCTGTCGCGCATTTTGCTGAATTGGAACCAGCGCGTGACCATGCCGCCATCGCCAAGCGCAACGGTCGGCTGCTCTTCCTGGGGCCAGCTTTCGGCCTTCTCGTAGAGCCAAGGTCCGGCCTCGCACAACACTTGCGCGCGCGGGTAATAGGGCTTCAGTGCATCAACCCCGAACGGCCAGCCCGAATAGGGCATCCAGCCGCGTTCTTCGAACTCGATGCTGTCCATCGGCCGGCACCAGCCGCCCCAGATATTCGTGCTGCCCCCCATATATCGGACGCGCGATGCCTGGAGGCTGAGATAGGGATCGCCGACTTCGGCGCCGTCATACAACGCCTGAGTCTTTGCATCGAATGTCATGCTGCCGCTTTCCAGCAGCATGACGCGCAGCGGCGTATTGGCCAGCGCAAGGGCCATCGATATGCCGACGGGACCCGCGCCGACGATCGCCAGATCGGGTTCCAGAACTGTACCTTCGGGAACGGTGCGGGCGTCGATGAATGCGCTCAAGACGCGGACCTTTCGAGAAATGCTCGCAATAACCGACGGCCGATTCTATCGGCTCCTGCGCGGCCTTTTCTTGTCGAAATTGACGTCGCGGCACAAGCCGGAATTTGTCGCACCTGCGCCTGCGCCTTCACGCAAACACAGGCGGGAATTGAGCATTTTCCGGCGGCGTTGGCCGATCTTCCGCCGGGTCTCAGTCGTTTGCCAGGTATGACGCCAGTGCTTCGATTTGCTGGTCGGTCAAGTCCTTCGCGACGCTTTGCATCGTGTCGTTTGCGCGCAATTTGGAGCGGAATGCGCCCAACGCCATCCGCAGGTAATTGGCGTGCTGGCCCGCGATCCGCGGCGCCATTGCGGTGCCTTCGCCATGCATGCCGTGACAAGCGGCGCAGGACGGAGTGCCGGTCGCGAAAATCTTCTCGCCTTCGCCGGCAAGCGCGCCGCCGGTTTGCGGCTGAGTCGGCTTCTGGGCGGCAAAATAACTCGCCAGCCCCGCGATCATCGGGTCATCCAGATCGTGCGCAACTTTGCCCATATACAGAGAATGCGTATCCGCTCTTTTGTGCGCACGCAGGCTCTTAAGCTCGCCAATGATATAGTCGGCCTGTTGGCTGTTCAGCCTGGGGAAGGTCGGTATTGCGCTGTCGCCTTGCATCCCATGACAGTTCTGACAAACCGCCGCGACCTTCGCCTTCACCGTATCGGATTTTCCGCCGGAATCTGCCGCCATGCCAAGCGTCGCCGTCAGACAGATGCTTGTTGTTGCCAACGCAACGATGAGGATGTTCTTCACGGCAGGTTCTCCTTTGCGCAGTCACATATTCAGCCGATGGCCGCGGGCGGCCCGCTAGATCCCGAAGCGTAAGACGGAACGATAGCTCCTGTACCCCTCGTCCCCACTCAACGAATACAACCACTCTATAACTTTTCTAACATTCGCAAAGGTCGCACCAGACTTTTTTTGTTCCCGTCGACGCTCCAAGGGGTGTCGCAGTTACGGGGCTTCGGGCTCGTCTGGGTCGGTACCCGGTTCGCGCAAGCGGATGTTGTATTTTTTCATCAATGCCTGGAAATTGGCGCGCTGCATGCCTGTCTCTTCGGCACTCTTGGTCGCGCTCCAGGCGTTTCTCTTGAGGGCATCCAGAACGAACAGCTTCTCGAT
Organism: uncultured Alphaproteobacteria bacterium; assembly: GCA_963849895.1. GTDB lineage: Bacteria > Pseudomonadota > Alphaproteobacteria > Micropepsales > Micropepsaceae > Rhizomicrobium. The sequence goes on along the minus strand of CAWKIU010000015.1, from coordinate 163,204 downwards.
GTTCTCGACCGACTTTTCGCGGGCCAGCTTCTTGACCTGTTTGAGCTCCTCGCCCGTGCGCGGGATGTCGACGGCCGGCCCGGGCGACGTCCCGTCAATGTTAACCAGATGCGCCGCGCGAATCACGGACTCGGTCGCCAAAATCACGGCGCGCTGCACCGTGTTCTCAAGCTCGCGCACATTACCCGGCCAGTCGTAATTTCTCAGGACACCCATCGCCCCTTCGGAAAACTCCGTCACGTTCTTTCCCAGTTCGTCGTTGAAGATGTGCAGGAAATGAAATGCCAGGGCCGGAATGTCGTCCCGGCGCTCGCTCAGCTTCGGTATGGCGATGGGGAAAATGTTGATGCGGTAGAACAGATCCTCGCGAAACCGCCCGTCGGCGACCATCGCTTTGAGATCCTTGTTGGTCGCGGTGATCAATCGGAAGTTGGCGGCCTGCGTCTTCGTTCCCCCCACCGCCTTGAACTCACGCTCCTGAATGACCCGCAGGAGTTTGGCTTGGGTCGTAAGGGAAATATTACCGATCTCATCGAGAAAAAGCGTGCCGCCTTCGGCGATCTCCAGCATGCCCTGCTTGTTCGTAACCGCGCCGGTGAACGCGCCCTTGACGTGGCCGAACAATTCGCTTTCCAGCAGGGTTTCGCTAAGCGCGTTGCAGTCCACCGCGATGAACGGTTTGTCCTTGCGCAGGCTGTTGTAGTGAATGGCGCGGGCGATCAATTCCTTGCCCGTTCCCGAATCGCCTGTGAGCATCACCGTCGAGTTCGTCGGGGCGCATTTGGCGACCAATCGGAACACACCCTGCATCTGCGGGCTCATCCCGATGATATTGTCGAAGCGATACTTGGCGCCGACTTCCGTCTTCAGGTTCAAGTTCTCCGAGAGCAAGCGCCGCCGTTCCAGCGCGCGCGCGACGACGAGTTTGAGTTCGTCCGGGTCGAACGGCTTGGGCAGGTAGTCGAAGGCGCCAAGCTTCATCGATTTTACCGCCGTCTCGATCTGCGATAGCCCGGTGATCATGATGACGTCGATGTCGGGATAGCCCTCTTTGATCCGGTGGAGCACCTCGAGCCCGTCGATGTTCGGCATCATGATGTCCAGGATGACGATGTCGTAGTGGTTCTCGTCGATTTTCCTGAGTCCCGCGAGACCGTCCTGGGCGGAGTCGATTTGATAGTCATCGTTCCTCAAGATGCGCGAGCAGCTGTCGATGATGATGCGCTCGTCATCGATGATCAATATTTTCACGCTCACGTACCGCTCCCGCTGGTTCCGCTTTCCGGGACTTCAGACGACCGGATGAGAGGAAGAGTGACCCGAAACGTCGAGCCCTCCCCCACTTCGCTTTCGATTTCGATCATACCGCCATGGGCCTCGACGATTCCGTGACTGACAGACAATCCCAGCCCCGTTCCAATTCCAACCTCCTTGGTCGTGAAGAAGGGGTCGAAGATTCGCTTGAGATTCTCCTTTGATATCCCACATCCGGTGTCCGTGATCGAAAATTCCACCGCCGATACGGCGCCCGCGCCGGGTTGCAGCGTTTTTGGCTCCAGCGAGCGCTGCGTATGGATCGTGATGCGGCCCTCGCCATCAATCGCGTGTTGGGCGTTGACCAGCAAATTCATGACGACCTGCTTCATCTGATCCGGATCGACCCAGACTGGCGGCAGCGCGCGATCGAGGTCAAGGGTGACCTCGATATTGTTCAGCTGGGCGGGACGCTCCACGAAATGGGCGGTTTCCTCGATGATCTGGTTGAGGTCGGCGAATTTCTTCTCCGGCGGCTTCTCCCGGGCGAAATCGAGCAGCCGTCGGATAATTGCGGCACACCGGCGCGTTTCCCGGATGACGAGGTCCATGTCCTCCGCATCCTGACTGCCGTCCGCCATTTTTTCACGCAGCAGATGGGAGAAGGTAAGAACGCCGGTCAATGGATTGTTCAGTTCATGGGCGATACCGGATGCCAGCAATCCGACCGAGGCCAGCTTTTCCCCCCGCGCCGCCTCGGCTTGGGCGATGCGCAGCTGCTCGGTCCTTCGCTTGACCTTTTGCTCCAGGGTATGGGCCCACTCGCTGAGTTCCGCGCGCGAATTGCGCAGCGCCGCCGTCATGGTGTTGAAGGAGCCGGCAAGCCGGCCGAACTCGTCGTCGTTTCGTATCGGTATCTGCTGCTGCAGGTCTCCCTGCGAGATGTGCTTCGCCCCGGATTCCAGGTCGCGCAGCGGCAAGAAGACCAGGCGGTGGACGATGAAGGCAACCAGAAGCGAGGCAATGAAGACGAATCCCAAAGAGAAAGCGATGATCGCAAGCACATTGGCGCGAACCTTCTGATCCATCGCGTCCAGGGAATAGCGGATATCGAGTACCCCGAGCACCGCAGTGCCCTTGGCATGATGGTGGCACGCGGAGTTGTAGCAAGAGGGCTCGTTGCGGATCACTTCCATGCTGCCCAGCAGACGGTGTCCGGCAGGGCTGGTGAAGGTCCACGTCCGCTTGTTCTTGGGAAGCTCCGCGAGCGGCTTGCCGTTGCCATGGCAGGACGAACAATCCTCGGCCTTGCGGTCCACCGTCTTGCCGATTTCGGGGGCATAGGTCGAATGGGTGATCCGGCCGTCCTTGCTGAAGATCCTGATTCGATCGATGCCTTGCTGCTGCGCGACGTCGCGAATGACAGTATCCACATAGGTCGGCTGATTGCTCAGCATCGCGAAACGCAAACTCTTGGTGATGACCCCGGAGAGCTCGGTGACATGACTGGCCACCGTATCGAGCAATTCTTCGCGTTGATGCGAGGCGACCAGGAAAACAAACAGCCCTACCGCCACGGAAAAGGTAACCGTAAGATAAAAGCTGATCTTGAATTTGAGGGTTCGCCGATCCATCAGTTTTTTCGGCCGCTCATGCTCCGTCCCAGACAGCCCCCGGCAGCTGCGGCATCGATTGCGTCAAACATTCTGCCGCCAAGGGTGAACCAAGATCGCGTAGCACGCAATTCATCGCTCCGCGATGCCGCAAGCGACTGCGCATCGTAGGCATTTCTCCGTACGAGGATCACCCCAGCCGCCTTTGCACGCCCGCAGATTTATGGAGTGTATAGAATTCTTATCGGGCCGAATTCATTGCAAGCCATTGATAAATATAAACAAATCTCTGCCACAGCGGCGGAACGTATAAAGGCAATATACAATTTTGCGGCCAGCGGACTGGGGCAAACGCGACGCCTTCCACCTAACCCGCTGAATACCAATAGCAATCGCGTTCCTTCAGCATGTGGCACACAGCTTGCGTTCCATTGGAGCGACAGAAACGAACCGGCGCCGAGGTGGCCCAATGAGCGAACGCAGCAAAATTCTGATCGTCGATGACGATGAAGTCGTGCGCCACAGTTACCAGCGCTCCCTTCAAGCCGCCAACAGCAATGTTGAGATTGAGGCCGCTTTCAACGGCGAAGACGCGCTGGAAGTATTGGAGCGCAAAAGCTTTGACGTCGTTCTGCTCGATCTTCGCATGCCCGGCATGGACGGCATGTCGGTGCTGAAAGCGATCAAGCGCGACTGGCCGAAAAGCGGCGTGGTCGTGATTACCGGCTATCCCACGCTCGAAAGCGCCAAAGAGGCGATGCGGCTGGGAGCGTACGACTATCTCGCCAAGCCGGTGAGCCCCGCCGAAATTATCAGCGCCGCCAACACCGCAATAACCCAGAAGAGATGGGCGCTGTACCAGGACCTCGCGGGCCCGGGCGGAAATTCCAATTCAACGATCAACCCCAAAGAAGATGCGAACAAACTCGCCTCTTGAGCCATTGAAGAAAAAGGAGAAAGCCGTGAACACTCTCAAAAAAGTCCTAGTCGTCGACGACGATCCAGTTATCAGCAAGAGCTTCGACCGGGTGCTGACCGGCAAAGGCTACATCGTTGTCAGCGCCGAGAATGGACAGGACGCGCTGAACAAGATCGCCAACGAACAATATGACGCCGTGTTCACCGACATCAGGATGCCAGGCATGGACGGCATCACGGTGGCGGAGAAATTGCGGGAGAACCAGCCTTGGATCCCGGTGGTGATCATCACCGGCTTTGGCTCGGCCGACAACGAGGCGCGCGCAGAGGCAGCCGGCGTAACCGGATTCCTCCACAAGCCGCTTTCCCCGGAAATGATCCAGCACAGCGTGGAGGCCGCCGTCGCGGCCGCGCAGCCAGCTCCCGTGGCGACACCCCAGACGGTTGCAACCGCTGCGGCAGAGCCCGCAGCCAAGGGCCGGACATTCCTCGGCTACCTGCGGGATGTCGCTATGTTCCTGGCCTCACCATTCATAGGGCTTGCCTTTATCGCTCTGTTCCCGCTGATCGGGCTTGCGATGCTGGTATGGACGGGTGGGCAGGCTTGGCGCAGCCGGGTGACTTCGGGCTGAGAAACGCTCACCAGCCAAGCTAGTTTGTGACGCGCGCGTTGGGGCCGGTGGCCCCAACTGCGTCATTTATCACCCTACCCTTTTTTCCCCGCTGCCCTTTTTGCGCGAATTGCATTAAGGGTGGACGCGACGCATTCGTGTAAACCGAATCGGAAATAACCGAATTGGCTGACGTTCGCTTGCCCGATAGCTATCGGGAACCGAATAGCAGACGGGGATTCTTATGGCGAGACTGAGCTGGGACCGCGGAATGAGACAAAGATTTTTTTCGATCGGCGCGATCACGACGGTTGTCCTGCTGGCCGCTGCCGCAATGGCCACCCCAGCGTCCGCCGGCAGTCTCTCCAAAGCGGATCAGCAATGTTTGGCTTGCCATCAGACCGAAGGGATGAACAAGCCGCTCGCCAATGGCGAGATGCTCTCACTGCACATCGCGGGCGATACGTTCGCAAAATCGGTCCACAGCATGTTCGGATGCGCCGCCTGCCATTCCGACATCGATCCGGCCAAACATCCCTCGGCGGACATGGCAATCGCCAGCAAGCGCGCTTTCTCTATTGGACGCGCTCAAGTCTGCGCCGGTTGCCACAGCGACAAGTTCGATCAGTGGAAACATAGCGTCCACGCGGCCCTCGTCGCGGAGGGCAACCCCGTCGCCCCGATTTGCACGAGCTGCCATTCCCCGCACGCCGTGATGAAGGGTGCGGCCGCGACGATGGACACAGTGCCGTGCAAAACCTGTCATGACGCAATCTTCACCGCCTATTCGGGGAGCGTGCACGGCATGCTGCGCAGCGCCGGCGTAACCCAAGCGCCGCTTTGCTTCAGCTGCCATGGCGCCCATGACGTCAAGGTTCCCACAGCGGGCGCGGGTATGAAGAACGTCTGCTTCGGCTGCCACACCGATGCCGTCGCCCAACACCAGAAATGGCTTCCGAATACCGAACTGCATTTCGATGTCGTGGCTTGTCAGGCATGCCACGCGCCGAAAGCGCATCGCACGGTCGAACTCGTCCTTTATGACAGCACGACCCACAAGAACGCATCCAGGCCACTTGGCGTGCCAGAGTTCGAAAGCCCGACCGGATCAAGCGGGACGGGTCGGCCCGGCCTGGATCCGAAGATGCTGTTCACTTTGCTGCGCACGCTGAACCGCCCCGGCATCGAGAACAAGACGAGCATCAAGGGCCGACTGGACGTAAGCACGGGAGCCGAAGCACATGCACTCGCTCCCGCCAGCGAAGCGATCAGCGATTGCAGCACCTGCCACCGCAAGGGTGCGCAAGCATTCCAGAGCGTCACGATATCCGTCGCCGGCCCCAGCGGCATGCCGATACACTATGACGTCAACAAGGATGTCCTGAGTTCGGTGTTCTCCATCGACTCCATCGGCGGCTTTTACGCCATCGGCGGTACCAGGATCACATTCTTGGATGTCCTGTTGGTTCTCGCTCTGCTTGCCGGATTCGGCGGCCCTATCGTTCATCTAACAATAAGATGGGCTTTCCGGCGATACATGAACCGTACCCACAACGACCAACGCAAAGGGTAAGCGCAATGCATCGGATCTACCTCCACCCACTCCCGGTGCGGATATGGCATTGGGTCAATGCGCTGAGCTGCGTGCTGTTGGTGCTTAGCGGAATTCAAATCCGCTATGTGGGACTCGTTGATCTGGTGCCTTTCAGGATCGCCGTGGAAGTCCACAGCTATATCGGATGGGTCGTTGTCGCAAATTTCTTCGTATGGCTGCTGTTCTATCTCACGTCCGACAAGATCCGGGACTACCTGCCGGAAATGAACCCGATCGAATTGTTTCGCGGCTGCGTGCGCCAGGCGGTCTATTACGGCTATGGCATCTTTAAAGGCGCGCCCAATCCGTTTCACATGAGCAAATACAGCAAGTTCAATCCGCTGCAGAGCCTCACCTACCAGATCGTCATGCTCCTGATTCTTCCGATCCAGTGCATCACAGGCGTTCTGCTTTGGGATATCTCGCGCTTTTCGCATGTGGTGAATCTCCTGGGCGGAGTGCGCGTCGTTGATACGGTGCATGTTGTGGGCTTCATCATCTTTGTCGCCTACATCCCCTTTCATGCCTATCTCGCCACGCTGGGCCGCACGCCGCTCGAGCACTACAAGGCCATGGTCACCGGCTACGAGGAAGCTGACGACGGGGAAACCGACGGCGAAACCGGGTGACGATTTGGCCGTTTTGCCGGTGTTGGATGAAAATGGCGGCGGCGTCATTTAGCGAATTTCCGGCGCTTTCCCGGCGTACGCACAATTACGCATTTCATGATTGCCCAGCTTCATCAAAAGATCGGCGGCGTGGGTTTTGTCGCGGTTGATGGTATGATCGCAGTTGTGAATGTGCGATTGCCGAAGCCGATCTCATTGTCTCGTTTCTGCGCAGGTTGAGTCAGTTGCAGGGCAATGGTCCGCCAGTCGTGGCGGTGTTGCCATGAATTCAAAGAGAAAGAGGCCGCCTTGAGCATCTCAGAAGAATTTTTGGCAAAGGAAGATCTTCGCTCGCGTTTGTTCGGCGATATATGGCGGACACTGATTCCGGAAGTCTTCCGCGACGTTCCAACCTATTACGATCAGGGCAATGCGGTCGCATCGCTGGGAAACTGTTCGCGATGGAGCAACCGATTCGCGGCGGCCATCGGCAAGCATTTGCCGTGCGGTTCAAAGGTACTCGACGTTTGTTCGGGCACCCACGATATCCCGCTGCGGCTCCTCGGCGCCGATCCGACACTCGAGATTCATGCGGTGGACGGCAGCCCTCATATGATTGCCAAAGGTCAGAGCCGCGCGCACGAACGCAATCTGACAATCGATGCCCAGGTCTGCGATGCGCACACGCTTCCGTTTGAAGATAACACCTTCGACGCCGTGACGCTCCAGTTTGCATCGCGCCATCTGGAGATCGTCAAAGCCTTCAAGGAAATCAAAAGGGTTCTCAAGCCGGGCGGCATCTTCTGTCACAATGACATGCTGCGCCCGAGCTCTAGGATCGTCGAAGTGCCATACCTTGTCTTCATACGGTTTTCGGTTTGGTTTACAGCAAAACTTTTCGGGAGTTCGGCCGAGAGCATGAAATGCGTCGGCTACTTCGCGAGCGCCATCCGGCACTTCTACACACCGGGCGAAATGAGTGCGTTACTCGAGGAAGTTGGGTTCGCCGGCGTAGAAAGCCGGAACTTTCTGACAGGCGTCATGTCCTACCACATTTCGCGCAAGCCGCCTTGCTGAACGACTTCGATATTCGTCAAACGAATTCAAAATAAGTTGAGACGTAGCAGCGCGCCGCGAGAAGCGCGGTTTGCGCATTCAAGAAGAATCGCGTCGGGACATAATGCAAATGCGGGGAAAAAGTTCCGCAATCGCGAATAAATCGCGCGAATATTGCGTAATTGGGCCAAATTGGTTGACCTGAACCTGTGGTTATGGTCACTGACCGCATGGCTGGTGTGGAGCTAACGCAGCTGGAGCCTCATGCTCCGAAACCGCGCCGGGACCACCTGCTGTTTTTCGATTTCGACGGTACGCTGATCGATGTCGCCGACGGTCCCGATGCTATCGTCTTATCCAAAACGCTCGCGCCCTTGTTGGTGGCGGCGGGTCGATCGTTGGGCGCCGCGCGTCGGCTGCCCATTTCTTTCAGCTCTCCAAGCTCGCGGTGAAGTGATCGATGTCGAAGTTAAATCTCGCACCCATAGGCAATTGCGCCGTCGCCAGCCTGATCGATGAGAATGCACGTCACGTCTGGTTCTGTTTTCCGCGGCTCGATGCGGACCCGGTCTTCAATGCCTTGGTCAATGGCGACAATCCGGCCAAGGGATTCATGGATGTCGTGGTCGAGGGCCGCAAGTCCTCGCGTCAATTCTATGTCCGCAACACCGCCGTTCTGGAAACAATCGTCAGCACCGAGGCTGGCGAGCAATTACGCATTCTCGATTTCGCGCCGCGCTATCGCCAATTCGGGCGCAGCTTTCGCCCGCCGATGCTGGTGCGCCGGATCGAGCCGATCAGCGGTCAGCCGCGCATCACACTGCGACTACGCCCCACCTTCGACTACGGCGCCGCGGCGCCACAGATCAGTATCGGCAGCAACCATATTCGCTTTATCGGCACCGATACCGTTTTGCGCGTCACCGCCGATATCGGACCGACCTATATCTTGAACGAGTCGCCGTTCCTCCTCAGCCGGCCGGTCAATCTGTTCATCGGTTCCGACGAAAGCGTATTGGAGGAACCCGACGGGCTCGCAAGACGTTTTCTGCATGAAACCACGTCTTATTGGACGGGCTGGGCGCGCGAGCTTGCCATTCCCTTCGAGTGGCAGGAGGCCGTCATTCGTTCCGCCATCACGCTGAAACTTTGCAGCTATGAAGAAACCGGCGCGATTGTCGCGGCGCTGACGACATCCATTCCCGAAGCGCCCAACACGGTGCGCAATTGGGATTATCGCTATTGCTGGCTACGCGATTCCTATTTCACGGTTCATGCCTTGAACCGGCTGGGCGCGACGCGGACGATGGAGCATTACGTCCGCTTTCTGCTGGATACCGTTGTCCGCGAAGGCGCCAGCACATTGGATCCGCTTTATCCAATTCAGTCGCGCACCGATCTGAAAGAATACGAAGCGCCTGCGCTGGCGGGCTTTCGCGGGATGGGGCCGGTACGCATCGGAAATGCCGCCGCCAAACAGCAGCAAAATGACGTCTATGGTTCGATCGTCTTGTCTTCGGCGCAGATCTTCTACGATTCGCGGATACCCTCGATTGGCGGGGAAAGCCTCTATCGCCGGCTCAGCCCGCTCGGCGAGGCCGCGCTCAAGAACGCCCTTTTGCCTGATGCGGGGCTTTGGGAATATCGCGGTCGCACCAGCGTCTTCACCTATTCGGCGGCGATGTGCTGGGCCGCGGCGCACAGGCTGTCGATGATCGCCCAAACCGTCGGCGCGGCGGACGAAGCCGTACGCTGGCAGGAGAAGGCCAAGGCCCTACAGGAAGAGATTTTACAGCGCGCGACGACCCGCGACGGCTGGCTTTCGGGCGCGCTCGATACGGAAGTCACAGACGCTTCGGTGCTGCTGCTGCCGCGCTTGGGCCTGCTGCCCGCCACCGACGAACGGTATGAGCGCACGCTAAAGGTCGTGGAATCTCGCTTGCTGAAGAACGGCTTCATCAAGCGCTACAACGAGGCCGACGATTTCGGGATGCCCGAGACGGCGTTTATCGTTTGCACCTTCTGGTACATCGACGCGCTGGTTGCCGTCGGCCGCCGTGACGAGGCGCGCGAGTTGTTCGTCAATCTACTCACCTGCCGCAACAATGCCGGCCTGCTGTCGGAAGACATCGACTCAAGCACCGGAGAATTATGGGGGAACTTTCCGCAGACCTATTCGCTGGTCGGTCTGACGTTATCGGCACACCGGCTCAGCCGCACTTGGGAGCAGGGCTTATGGCACGCGTAGTCATCGTATCAAACCGGGTTCCCGTACCCACCAGCCGCGGACCGCGCGCCGGCGGCCTCGCAATCGTGCTGAAGGACGTCATCAAGCCGGGCACGCTGTGGTTCGGGTGGAGCGGGCATACCAGCACCGAGGCAAGCACGGACGCCAAAATTGTCACCCATGACGGCGTCAATTACGCGACCATCGATTTGTCCGAGAGCGAATACAAGAAATTCTATGTCGGCTTCGCCAACGGTACACTATGGCCGCTGCTGCATTTCCGCCTTGGCCTTGTCGAGTTCCGCCGCGAACATCTTGAGGGCTATCTCAAAGTCAATGAGATGTATGCCAGCGCTCTCGTCAAGCAACTTCGTCCCGATGATTTAATCTGGGTGCATGATTATCATCTCATCCCGCTCGCGGCCGCGTTGCGCAGAATGGGCGTGAAGAACCGGATCGGGTTCTTTCTTCACATTCCCTTCGTACCGTCCAGTGTCTATGCGGCCTTGCCTAGAGGCGGCGCATTGCTGGAAGATTTTTGCGCCTATGACGTGGCGGGATTTCAAACCGAGGAGCATCGGCGCGACTTCCTGGATTGCGTGCGTCAGATCCTGGGCTTTCCTGTCAGCGACGACGGTGAGATTTCGCCGCCCGGCCGCAAGGTTCGCGCCATCGTCACGCCCGTCGGCATCGACGGCGTCGCCTTTCAAAAGCAGGCGGAACATTCCGCAAAAGGTAAGAACAGCCGCCGTCTCAAGGACAGTCTTGTCGGGCGCAATCTGATGATCGGCGTCGACCGGCTGGATTATTCGAAGGGGCTGCCGAACCGCTTTGAAGCCTTCAATCGCCTGCTGACACGCTTTCCCGAACATCACCAGCAAGTCAGCTTCCTGCAGATCGCCGCGCCGTCGCGCGAGGAAGTCACCGAATATGCCGCGCTCCGCCCAGTACTCAATCGCATGGCGGGCGATATCAACGGACGCCACGGCGCTTTCGATTGGGTGCCGCTGCGCTATATGAGCCAGGGGATGGCGCGCTCCACATTGGCGGGCTTCTACCGTATGGCGCACGTCGGCGTCGTCACGCCGCTGCGCGACGGCATGAATTTGGTGGCCCACGAATATGTTGCCGCCCAAGACCCCGACGATCCCGGCGTCCTGATTCTTTCGCGATTTGCCGGCGTCGCGAGCTATTTTGAAGACGCGCTGATCGTCAATCCCTACGATCCCGATGAAATTGCCGAAGCCATGCATGAGGCCCTCGTCATGCCGCTCGACGAGCGCAAGCAACGCTATGGCCGGCTGTTCCAGCAACTGCGCGCGCTAACCGCCGACGCCTATTGCGCGACATTCCTGGATGCACTCGCCGCGGCGGAGCCCGCCAAGGTGCCCGCAACCCACCGGGAGGCGTCCGCTGTTGTCTAAGGTGCACCTGGCCTTGGCGGCGTTTCCCGATTGGCTAATCGCGATTGTCGTATTGCTGCTGACGTTGATCGCCGCGACGCTGGTATATCGCTTGCTGCGCGCCATCCTGCGACACACCTTGCGGACAGATCAGACCCTACAGCGTGCGGTGCTGCAGCGCGCCGGAGGCATTGCGCATTTTGCTTTCATCCTTCTTGCCTTGGCCTTGGTCGCGCCTGCTTTGCCGCTTGATCGCGGCGCAACCGATATCGTTCACCGCGTGCTGATAGCGGCCTTCATCGTATTGACCGGATGGATCGCCGTTCTCGCCAGCAACATCGCCATCGAGCGCTATATAGGCCGCTTCAAGCTGGACGCTGACGACAATTTGATGGCGCGCAAGACCGTGACACAGATGCGCGTACTCAAGCGCACTGGCGAGGTCATGATCGCCCTGGTCACGGCCGGCTTTGCCCTGATGACCTTCGACACGGTGCGCGAATACGGCATCAGCCTGTTCGCTTCAGCCGGCGTCGCCGGGCTAGCCGTCGGCTTTGCGGCCAAGCCGCTGCTCAGTAATCTGATCGCGGGCGTGCAGCTTGCGTTCACACAGCCCATCCGCATCGACGACGCCGTCGTGATCGAGAACGAGTGGGGCTGGATCGAGGAGTTCACCTCGACCTATGTGGTCATTCGTTTGTGGGATTTACGCCGGCTGATTGTACCGCTCAGCTATTTCCTGGAAAACCCGTTCCAGAACTGGACCCGGTCGTCGTCGTCGATCCTTGGCTATGCGATGTTCTATCTGGATTACACGGCTGATGTCGGACGTATTCGGACCAAGTTCGAGGAGATCGTCAAACATTCGAAATTGTGGGACGGAAGTGTGGTCAATATGCAGGTGACCAACATCACCGAGCGCTGCATGGAAGTTCGTGCGCTGGTGAGCGCGCGCAATTCTTCCCTGGCCTGGGATCTGCGCTGCGAAATACGCGAAAAATTGCTCGCCTTTCTGCGCGAGGACTATCCCGAGGCGCTGCCGCGCTGGCGGGCGGACATTGCGGACACGGCAAAACCTGGCACAGTACAAAGCGCATGATCGGCTGTGATCGACGCCCTACGCCTCGATCAAAACCTTGAGCGCCTTGGTCTTGGCGGCATGCCCGAAGGTCTCGTAAGCCTCGAGGATATGGTCGAGCTTGAAACGGTGCGTGATCAAAAGCTTGGCATCGACTTTGCCTGATTGCAGCACGTTCAGCAGCATGGGTGTGCTGACGGTATCGACCAGCCGCGTGGTGATGGAAATATTGCGGTCCCACAAATTCTCCAGATGCAGATCCACTTTCGCCCCGTGCACGCCGATATTGGCGATGGTGCCCCCAGGCGCGACGAGTTGTTCGCAAAGCTCGAAGGTGGGCGGAATTCCAACCGCCTCGATGGCGGTATCGACGCCGCGCCCGCCGGTCATCTTCTTGACCGTTTCGACGGCCTTGCCGTCCGAACTGTTTACGCCCGCCGTGGCGCCGAAGCGCTTGGCCATGGCAAGGCGATTGTCGTCGAGATCGATCATGATGATCTGCGCTGGAGAATAGAATTGCGCCGTGAGGAGCGCGGCAAGCCCGATGGGACCCGAGCCGACGATTGCCACCGTGCAGCCGGGCTGAACCTTGCCGTTGAGCACGCCGCATTCGAAGCCGGTCGGCAGAATGTCGCTGAGCATCACCAGCGCTTCTTCGTCTGCGCCGGCGGGAATGGGATATAGGCTGGTCTCCGCAAAAGGAATGCGGACGAACTCGGCCTGCGTGCCGTCGATGCTGTTGCCGAGAATCCAACCACCATTCACGCAATGCGAGTACATCAGCTTGCGGCAATATTCGCATCTGCCGCAGGCAGTGATGCAGGAGATTAGGACGTGGTCTCCCGCCTTGAAGGACGTAACGGCGGCCCCGACCTTTTCAATGATACCGACGCCCTCATGACCCAAAATCCGGCCTGGTTTGCAGGTCGGAACATCGCCCTTGAGGATATGCAGATCGGTGCCGCAAATCGTCGTCTTGCTGATTTTGACAATCGCGTCGGTCGGCGCGGTGATGTCGGGCTTGGGACGATCTGCCAATTCCTTCTTGCCCGGACCCTGATAAACAAGTGCTTTCATGGCTGACATCCTGTGCTGTGAAGGGGACGCGAGACGACATCGCCAGGCGTGTAGGCGTCCGCGTCGGCTGATTATCCGTCGCAACGATAGCTGCCAGCGCCGCGAGGGCGGTAGGTTCGGAAACTACTCAGTACGGTGCAAAAGACCCTATTTTGCCGCGCCGTTTCCCACAAAGCGCACGCGCCAAATCGTCTGACCGGGATCGTCCGCGACCAGAAGGCTGCCGTCCTTTGCGACGAGGAGCCCCGCAGGACGTCCCCATACTTGCGCCGGCGAAGTTGTTCCCGACCAAAATCCGGTGAGGAAGTCCTCATAGCCGCCGACAGGGCGACCATTCGCGAATTTCACGCGCACGACCTTGTAGCCTGTCGGCGCCGCAGCGTTCCACGAGCCGTGCAGCGCAACGAAGGCATCGCCTTTGTAATCCGCCGGGAAATTGTCGCCGTCATAGAATACCAATCCCAGCGGCGCGGAATGCGATTGGAACAGTACATCCGGCGTCTTGGTCTTGGCGACCAGATCAGGCCGCTTGGCGCCGAAATCCGGGGCAGGATGCGGGCCGATATAGGCATAAGGCCAGCCGAAAAAATCGCCTTGGCGGATGCGCGTCAGATAATCCGGCACGAGCCCGTCGCCCAACCCGTCGCGCTCGTTCACCGTGACGTAGAGATCATTCGTTCCCGGATAGAACGCGATGCCCACCGCATTGCGCAATCCGCTCGCAAAAGTTTGCAGATGTCCGTCGGTCGTTACCTTCTGAACCGTCGCGCGCGGCGCGGGATCTTCGGCGATATTGTTCTGGCTGCCGATGGCAACGTACAAAGCGCCGTCAGGGCCGAACACAATATCGCGCGTCGAATGTCCGCCCTCGCCGCCGAAACTGTCCTTTGTCACCCGCGTGCGTGCGCCGCCAGCCAGCGCGCCGTCCTTATAGGCAACGCGCCACACCGCTTCCAAATCGCCGACATAGAGCGCGCCGTCATGAAACGCGAGGCCATGCGGGCGCGCAAAGCCGATTGCGAACGGATAGGCCTTGCCGTCACGGATGATGGTGACCTGATTGAGCGAAGGTTGGGCGATGAACACGTCGCCATTCGGCGCCAGCGCCATGAACCGCGCGTTCGCAAGCCCGTCCGCAAAGATCGTAACGGCGAAACCCTTGGGCGCCTGCGGAATTGCATCCTTCGGTCGTGGGATTACGCTGGATGGATTGGCGGCTACGGGCGTGGTGTAAGGCTTGGGCAGGTTTGCGGGCGACACCATGTGCATCAAACCCGGATGGTCGGCGCCATGGGCGGCAGCACCAAACAACGCTGCTGCAAAGGCAGCAGAAGCGAGGCCGTTCATTCTTCCGCGAGACATGATGAACTCCTTCCGCAATGAAGCGCCCCAACCAAAGATAGCGGCCGGGGCGCGCGATTGCACGAAGGATAAGACTCGCTTCAGCGAATTAAGCGTGGCGCGTCGGCCGATTTTCGGCATAACCGCCGGCAAGCAGATGCTGACGCAGCTTTTCCTTGTCGCGGCGAACTTGCTCAGAAAGCTTCTTGTGCAAATCGATATCGGCAAAGCGCGAGCTCTTGCCGAGCGGCTCGCGACCGAGCGCCGCGGATATATCCGTCAGCTTCATCGAACTGCGCAGCGAATAGAGCGTGAACAGGACGGAAACCAGGCATCCGACCGCCCATGCCCCCCACCGCACGCTCGGCGCCGCGGCATGAAGCGGGTCGAGCCACAGGAGTAGGCCGGCCGTCAGCGAAATCGACGACAAAACCGCGAAGGCGGAGCTGTAGCCGGTCAACGTGGAGCGCAGCATGAAAATGCGCACGCGCTGCATTTCGGACTGCAGAAACTTTTCGATGTACTCAATCCGCTTGGGAACCCACATGGAAAGCTGCATCCACCACGCGCTGCGCTTGGTCCATCCCGGATCCGTCATGTCTTCGCTGGCCTCTTCGCGGTCGATGCCGGCCAGGAAGTCGATGAAGTTCTTATTCAGATTGTTGACGCGCTCCTGAATGGCATTGGCCAGTGTCTTGCCATTGGCATCGAGGATGCTTTGCAGCTGCGAGTCCCGGATGTTCTGATAAAGTGCACCGGCGACGATGGCAATCAGCGCCGCCACGCCAAGCCCCACCGTCCACGAACTGAGATGTTGCTGATCCGATTGCCAAGCGAATGAAATTGCCGCGGCGAAAATTGCCGTGATGGCGATGGCCTGAACAATACGTTTGAGCAGGATGATGCCGTGGCGGTTCTTTTCGACCGTATAGCGGAAGGCCGTGATGAAGGCGCGAATGTCCTGGTCGCGCGGAAATTTGCGCTCGGTGATCTCGTCGTTGATATCGGCGAAATAGGTCCAATTCAGCGGATCGAGCGGATTGCCGGGCTTATCGAAGCGCGGATAATAGTCGATGTGGTAATTGAAGTAGCCGTCGATGGACGGCTCGAACGCTTGCGTCATATCGAATCCGGCGGGCTCCTGCCCGATATCTGCATCGTCGTTGGCGCCCAAGGCCGAGAAACGTTGCGCCCTGGTGAGCAATTTCTCGGCGCGGCTCTTGCGAGCGGTACTCAGCGGTGCGATGTCGTCTACGTGTTTCTTCATGGGTCCCCCAACCGGCGCATTGCCCGCCATATTGCCCCAACAAGTGTGACATGGTTGAGGCCGCTTTATGGCGGGAAGGGAATTTGCAGCAAAATGGGGGCTGCCGCCAGATGCCCTGTTTGTTCCGCAATGGGCGCCAAGCCCCCGCCCGCAAATTCACATGCCGCATCAAATCGTTAGACGCCGAGCGGCGAAGGTTCTAGTCTGCGCCGCTTTTCCCGGAGAGGCAATTCATGTTCGCCAAGACAACGCGCGCCGTCTTCTTCCTGCTTGGCGCGGCCGCAATAACAGGCGCGCATGCCAGCGCGGCCCAGCCGTGGATGAAGACGTCGCTGTCCCCCGATGCCCGCGCCGATCTGGTTCAGGCGCAACTGACCCAGGACGAAGAACTGACACTGGTACACGGCTATATGGGAATCGACGCCACTTGGCGGCGCTTCAAGCCGATCCCAGAAGCGATCCGCAAAATGTTACCCGGATCGGCCGGCTATGTTCCCGGCATTCCGCGCTTGGGCATCCCTGCCCTTGCCGAATCCGACGCCAGCCTTGGCGTCGCCAATGGCCGTCATATGCGTCCAGGCGATACGGCGACGGCGCTGGCTTCTTCGATCTTGACGACGGCAAGCTGGAACGCCGGCCTGGCCTATGCGGGCGGCGCCATGATCGGGCTGGAAGCGCGCCAAAAGGGCTTCAACGTGCTGCTGGCCGGCGGCGTCGACTTGGCGCGCGAGCCGCGCGGCGGGCGCACCTTCGAATATGCCGGCGAGGACCCGCTGCTGGCTGGCGTGATGGTGGGCGAAGCCATTCGCGGCATCCAGGCGCAGCACATTATTTCGACGACCAAACACTACGCGGTGAACGACCAGGAGACCGCCCGCACGGTAATGAGTGCGGATATCACTGAAGCGGCCATGCGCGAAAGCGATTTGCTCGCCTTCGAGATCGCCATCGAGCACGGCAATCCCGGCGCGGTGATGTGCTCCTACAACCGAATCAACAAAGTCTATGCCTGCGAGAACGATTTTCTGCTCAATCAGGTCCTGAAGCAGGATTGGGGCTATAAGGGTTTTGTCTTGTCGGATTGGGGCGCGGTGCATTCCACCGTGGACTCGGCGGTTAACGGCCTCGATCAGGAATCGGCGTTCAGTTTCGATCAGGCCGATTATTTCGGCGATGCGTTGAAACAAGCCCTTGCCGATGGGACGGTGCCGAGCCTCGCGCCTGCATGGCATGGTGCATCGCATTCTGCGCACCATGTTCGCCAAGGGCCTGTTCGATTATCCCACCGTCAAGCAGCCGATTGATGAGGTGGCCGACGGCGCCGTGGCGCAACGCGTCGCGGAAGAAGGCATCGTTCTGCTGAAGAACGAACACAATCTGCTGCCGCTGGCCATCACGACGCCAAAGCCGCTGCGCATCGCCGTCATCGGCGGAAATGCCGATCTGGGTGTTTATTCGGGCGGCGGCTCATCGCAAGTCATTCCCGTCGGCAACAAGCCGTCGCAGGAAATTCTGGTCGGCGGGGAGGTCGTGCATATCGCGGGTCAACCCATACGCCTGCCGCTCGACAAGATGGTCCTTGATCCGCCAGCGCCGCTCGATGCGATCCGCGCCGAGGCGCCGCATGCGCAGGTCAGTTTCGACAATGGCGAGGATGCCGCCCAAGCCGCCGCTCTGGCGGGCAAATCCGATGTCGTCATCGTTTTCGCCACGCAATGGATGCGCGAAGGCGTGGACGTCTACGATCTTTCCCTGCTGGGCCACCAGAATGCTTTGATCGAAGCCGTTGCCGCCGCCAATCCAAACACCATCGTCGTTTTGGAAACTGGCGGACCCGTCGTGATGCCCTGGCTCGACAAGGTTGGTGCTGTCGTGGAGGCTTGGTATCCGGGCAATAATGGCGCCGTTGCCCTTGCACGCATTCTGTTCGGCGAGGTCGACCCGTCCGGCCGGCTACCGATCACCTTCCCAGTAGCCGAGAGCCAATTGCCGCGGCCAATCATCACCGGCAAGAATCCCGATGGGAGGATCGTCGCGACGGTCGGCACGCCGACGGTCTATGACGTGATTTACAACGAAGACGCCAATGTCGGTTACAAATGGTTCGAGGACCAGAAGCTGACCCCACTCTTCCCGTTCGGCTTTGGGCTTTCCTATACCAGCTTCGGCTATAGCGGCCTCACGGCGTCCGGCGGCAAGACGGTTAGCGTCGCGTTCGATATTCAGAACAGCGGCACGCGCGAGGGCAAGACGACGGCGCAAGTCTATGTCAAGCCGCCCTATGGCGTTGCGCGGCTCGTCGGCTGGAGCAAGGTTGATCTTCAGCCCGGCGAGACGCGTCACGTGACGTTGACCGCCGACCCGCGGTTACTCGCCTTCTTCGATACCGACAACAATGTCTGGAATGTACCCGAGGGCGACTACACCGTGCAGCTTGGCACCTCGTCGACAGCGATCAGCGCAACGGCGACGACCCATTTACAGACGAGCACAATCAAGCCCTAGGCTTTTCGATCCAATGCAATATATCTTTCCAGATGCTGGGTCCGTCGAGGTCGCGCAGCAACATGTGATAGCCGTCCTTATATTCATGCACCTCTGCGCGGCTGCCTAGAGCCGCGATTACGGCCCTGGTGGGCGGCGCCGGAATGATCTGGTCCTTGGCGCCATAGAGAAACAGTATGGGCGGCGCGGAGGAAAAGTGCTGCGGTGACTTGCGGGCGGTATCCATCAAATCGACCAGTCCCCAGATCGCATCGGCGCGGGTTTGCTTTTGGAACAGCGGATCGCGCGATAGCTTTCGCAACATTTCAATATTGTCCGACGGCCAGATGTGCAGGCCCCTGCCCGACAGTTTTAGCCAGGGCATGGTGTGGGCCGTCATCCAGAGCGCCGTTCTGGTAAGTGAGCGGCATGTCCCCGCGCGACCACACGGCGGGCGCGACCAGGATGACGCCATCCACCTTTGGGGGATTTGGGTCCGCCAATGACGACAGCACCACTGCCCCGCCCATACTCTCACCGAGCGCATAGACCGGTACGCCGGGATCGCGCGCGCGCACTGCGACGACGCAATCGGCGAGGTCTTCGCGCAGCGCCTTGCCGCCCGGCCAGATGCCGGGACGCGGCGCCTTGCCGAAGCCGCGCTGATCATAGGCGTAGGTCGTAATGCCCTGCGTCGCCCACCACTCGGCGGGCATATCGAAGGCATTGGAGTAATCGCTCATGCCGTGCAGTGCGACAATGACGGCGCGCGGATGCGCAGCGTCCCAATGGCGCAGCGGCAGGCGAAGGCCATCGCGGGTTAAAAACGTGTCACCATTCAGCGTTGGCATGTCGATTAAGTCCCCCGGCGGAGCGACCATAGGGGCGCATCCCGAAAGTGCGAGCATCGCGGCAATCACACAAGCCGCTGCAAGGGTCGCATGTTTCATGAAATTTTCTACGACCCGTGCCGCTACGCGATGTGGCCTTTTTCGCCACGATATGTTAGCGCACTCGTAAGCGCTTACGCATAGAAGAATAAAGGGGAAACGCGAATGAGCAAGTCTCGCCGGGCCGCCTCGGCGGCGTCATTGGCATTGCTGCTTGGCGGATGTTCTTCGCTGCCGAGCTTTATGGCCACCATGACGCCCGCGCCAAAATCCGCCGCAGCACCCCGCAATCCCGTTTCCGCCCAAGCCGCTGATGCTGCTCTACACCACGTTTCAGGACCATGCGGTCCTGCAGCGCGACAAACCCATTCCGGTGTGGGGACTGACGAAGCCATTGGCGCATGTCAGCGTCACGCTCGCGGGCGAGACGGTCGAGGCGACGGCGGATGCCGCGGGAAATTGGAAAGCGACATTGGCGCCGCTGAAGGCAGGCGGACCGTATGTCATGAGTGCAACGTCCGACGCGGGCGATAGCCAGACAGTGAAAGACATCCTGATCGGCGATGTCTATCTCTGCTCCGGTCAATCGAACATGGAGTTCCCCGAGCGTCTGGCATCAAACTACGACGCCGACGTCAACGGCGCCACCAACCCCGATATTCGCCTGATGCATGTGCAGCGCTTTGCCAGCGTGACGCCGCGCGACACATTCGGCGCCGATGTCAGCTGGGACGTCACCAGCCCCGAAATCGGTCAGGGAGTTCTCCGCCGTCTGCTATAATTTCGGCAAGAATTTGCAACCCGCCGTGAATATTCCAATCGGGCTGATTGAAGATTCCTGGGGCGGCTCTGCCATTCAAACATGGATCAGCACGCCGAAAATTCGCGATCTCGGCGGCTATGAGCACCAACTCGCCGTCATGGCGGACTACAAGAACAACCCCGAAGCGTCGTTGAAGACTTGGTGGCAATACACCGATGGCTGGTGGCGCGCACATGATCCGGGTAGCGCAGCGACGCCGCCATGGAGCGATCCGACTTTTGACGATTCCACATGGGACCAGCACATTCTCGCGGGCGATTGGGAGGGTTGGGGAATAAAGCCGCTCAGCGACTTTGACGGCACCGTGTGGTTCCGCAAGACGATCACGCTGACGGCCGAGCAAGCCAAGAGCGACGCCGTTCTGTCGCTCGGTCCGGTGGATGACATCGATACGACATGGATCAACGGCGTGCAGGTAGGCGGCGAAGAAGGTTGGGACACGCCGCGCGTCTATAAGGTGCCTGCGGGAACGCTGCATGAGGGCGCGAATGTGATCGCGGTGGGCGTGCTCGACACGGGCGCCGGCGGCGGAATCTGGGGCTCGGCGGACAGCAAGACACTGAAATTCGCCGACGGCTCGCTGCTCACGATGAACACGCCGTGGCGCTACAAGATATCCGCGCCGCTGACGCAGACAGGCGGCATGGCGCACGCGCCTTGGCTCAAGGAAAGCGGCCTGTCGATGCTTTACGACGGGATGATCGAGCCGCTCGGCGACACGCAAATGCGCGGCATCCTTTGGTATCAGGGCGAATCCGATACTTGGCAGCCCAAGGAATATGGCCGCCTGCTCCCCGCGCTGATCCAGGATTGGCGGCGCAAGTTCGGCGCCGACCTGCCCTTCATCGTGGTGCAGCTTCCCGGCTATGGGCCTCCCAGCACCGTGCCCGAAAAATCCGTGTGGGCAGAGTTGCGCGAAGAACAGCGCATCACCGCCGACACGGTGCCTAACACCGCACTCGCGGTGACGATCGATTTGGGACAGCGCGAATATATTCATCCCGCGCACAAGCAGGAGGTGGGACTGCGCCTCTCCCTTATCGCGGAGCGAATGATCTATGGAATAGACGTCGTGGGCTCCGGGCCCACTCCGGTTTCCGCCACGCGCATCGGCAAGACGGTGGCGGTGACCTTCGCCAATGTCGCGAATGGGCTGGCGATCTATGAGTCCGGCCGGCCGATCAGTTTCCAGCTGTGCGACGCCGCGAATACCTGCAGCTTCGTCGACGCCAAACAGAACGGCAATCGGATCGACCTCGACGCCGCTCATGTGCGCGCGCCCGCAAGCGTGCGTTTCTGCTGGGCCGACAGCCCGATCTGCAATATCTATAATTCGGCGGGCCTGCCCGCGGTGCCTTTCGAGTTGCCGATTGCCGAGGCGACACGCGCACGCAAATAGGGAAGAAGCTCCGCGGCGAACCAGGGATTCTTCTTGAGCCATGCATTGTTGCGCCAGGACGGATGAGGCAATGGAATAATGCTCGGCGCATATTCGCGCCATGCCTCGACCATTTGGGTCACGTTCGCCTTGGCGCGCCCTTTCAGGTGCCAATCGAAGGCGTAGCTTCCCACCAGCAAGGTGAGCTTGAATTTCGGCATCGCCGCAAAGAGTTTGCCCTGCCAGGCTATGGCGCACTCCTTGCGCGGCGGCAGGTCGCCGCCCTTCGCATCGGTGCCGGGAAAACAAAAGCCCATGCCTATAATGGCGACGCGGCTTTCATCGTAGAACGCCGCGCGGTCGATGCCCATCCACTCACGCAAGCGATCGCCCGATGGATCGTTGAAGGAAATTCCCGTCTGATGGACACGAAGGCCCGGCGCCTGGGCCACGATACAGAGCTTGGCGGTCGCGCTCGCATGGATGATGGGACGCGGCTCCAAATAGGCCGCACAGATCCTGCAGGCGCGAATTTCGGCCAAGAGGCGCTGGAGATTGGTTGCTTTGCTGTCTTTCAAGCGCCGCCCTGCGGTTCCGTGGCGACGGGAGATTAGCGCAATTCTTGGCCGGATCAGCCGCGTTTGACGAATTTATCGCGCGGAATGTAGACCGCGAAGACCAGGAGATGGTCGACCGCTTTGCCGTCCGATCCCAGCGGAAGAAATAGATATTCGCTGTAGATCAGTTCCGTGGCGCGCGAGCCGCGCTCGATCCAGCCGCGTGTGGCGAACGGTTCGCCCTTGCGCACGACGCGGTCATAAGTGTGCTTGATCATCGCGTGATAGCCGGGCGATATCGTGCCGGTATCGCTCCAGCGCTTGCCCTGAAACGACACACCATGCGCCATCACATAAGCGTCGCCGACGATTCGGTATTCGTAATCCTTGCCGCCGTCGATCACGCGCAGCAGTGTCGTATAGCGCAACAGACCCGCTAGACCGCGCGGCGTCACATCGCTCCGAGCCGGGAAATCTCTGTCTCCGCGCAGATCGTGCCAATAGGCAGCACCCTGCAGCAGGATCGGATTATCGATCTCCTCAAGGGTAATCGGGTGGCTCAGTTCTTCGGATACGTCCTGAGCCTTGGGTGTTTCCTCGGTATTGTTTTTATCTGGCATCTGTTGCGTTTGTGGATTCGCACTTCTGATCGCAGCGTCGTCCCCAGATGGTTAAGGCATCGTTTAGAAATGTGACGAGCCGGCGGCCGCGCGGGTGAAAATGCAGAGAACACTTACAGTTACGCACGCCCTGCGCGGCGAAACTGCGACAATAACAACCAGTGCGTGCGTGAATGTATTGTCTCGTCAGGTGATCGGAAGAAAGCCGATCATGGACCCCGTCAGTCCGCTGGCCATCGTACCGGATAGAAGCGCGCGCATGACCAGCGGTACGAAGACGTCGCGCCGCTCGGGGTTGAGCGTACTCATTCCCGCGATGATGATGCCTACCGAAGAGAGGTTGGCGAAGCCGCACATGGCATAAACCATGATCAGCGTGGAGCGCGGATCGAGCGTTCCGGCAGGCAGGCTCGCCAAATTGAGATAGGCGATCAGCTCGTTGAGGATCGTCTTGGTGCCCAGCAGGCTGCCCGCAGTGACAGCCTCGCGCCACGGAACGCCGTACAGCCAAACCACCGGCGCGAACAGCCAGCCGAAAATCCGCTGCAGCGTGAGGGGCCCGCCCCAGACCGGCGGAGCATTGCCGAGGATCGCATTCGCCAGCGCCACCAGCGCGACAAAGACGACCAGCATGGCAATGATCTGCCAGTACATCTTCAGCCCGTCCTCGGTACCGTGGGTAATGGCGTCCATGGTCGAGTGGTATTTCAAATCCCCGCCCGCGGCGGTTCCGGTGGTGGTGCCGTCGCCCGGAATCATGATGCGTGCGATCACGATGGCGCCGGGCAGCGACATGGTGGAGGCGATCAGGATGTGGGCCAGCGCGCCCGGCAGAACCGGATTGAGGATGGCCGCATAAAGCACAAAGACCGTTCCGGCGCACACCGCCAGACCGACCGTGAAGCAGACGAACAGCTCGGCCCTGGTCAGCTTGGGCACATAGGGGCGGATCACCAAAAGACCTTCGATATTGCCCAAGAACACCATCGAGCCGCTGCCCAGCCCCACCGCCCCGCCGATCCCGAGGAGCTTGCGCAGCACGAAGGAGATCGACTTCACAATGATCGGGAGTATCCGCCAATGCCACAGAAGCGCCGCCAGCGCGGAGATCACGATCACCAATGGCAGGATGCCGAAGGCAAAATTCACCATGCCACTCGGATTGGTGACGGTGAAGGGCGGCGTCCCGCCACCGAGATAGCCGAAAATGAACGAAGTTCCCGCCCGCGTTGCAGCGGTCAGAGCGCCCACCGCGCCGTTCAGTGCAAACAAGGCATCGCGCGCGGCCGGTACCTTCAAAAGGAGCAGCGCCAAACCAACCTGCAGCGCGAGACCCGCGATCACCGTGCGAAAGGGAAAGGCGCGGCGGTTCTCCGACAGCAGCCAGGCCAGCGTCAGGATCGCGATAATGCCGAGCCCGGATTGGAGGTGGAACGAAGACCCAATTCCCTGGAGATACTGAAGCATGCTGGCCCCGCCGGTTGACCCCAGCCTACACTTCTAGGGCCGAATCGAGAGCCGCGCCATGGTCCTGTCCGCCGCGTCCCGTCCCGTCGAAATCAAGGCGTTGTCGGGAGCGCGGGCGCTGCCGCCGCTGATCCTGGTCCTCTATCATTTCTGCGAAGGCCACTTTTACCGCGACGCCAAATGGTTCGATGTTCCGGTCGGCAAGGGCTATCTGTGGGTCGAATTCTTCTTCGCGCTGTCGGGGTTCATCCTGATTCACGTCTATGGCGGGCGGGCGTGGGAATTCTGGCGCGGCAAGGCTTATATCCCATTCCTTCAGGCGCGGCTGGCGCGGCTTTATCCGCTGCATCTTTTCACGCTGTTCGCGATTCTGTTCCTGCTGTGGGCGCAGAACACGCTGGCGGATTTGGGCGGCTACGTCTCGTTCTATAACCAACCCTACCATCCGATGCTCACTTTGCCGAGCTTCGTCGCCAACCTTTTTCTGGTGCAGGCGTGGAACCTTTTCCCCTGGCTGACCTGGAACGGCGCGTCGTGGTTCGTCAGCGTGGAGTTTCTGCTCTGCCTGCTGTTTCCGATCTATGTGCTGCTATCGCGCGGGGGATGGCTGCGCGGCTTTGCGATGCTGGGCGTGGGCCTCGCGGCGCTGACCTATATGGCCCAAACATCGGGGCACGGCCTCGATATCACGTTTCACAACGGCATCTTTCGCGGCATGGCCGGTTTTGCCGTCGGCGTGGGACTGGCGATGTTGTATGGCGC
Source organism: uncultured Alphaproteobacteria bacterium (assembly GCA_963849895.1). Taxonomy (GTDB): domain Bacteria; phylum Pseudomonadota; class Alphaproteobacteria; order Micropepsales; family Micropepsaceae; genus Rhizomicrobium. The sequence goes on along the minus strand of CAWKIU010000015.1, from coordinate 138,176 downwards.
TGCGATTAAGGGCGGCGCTGAGCGCTTACCCGATTGGATCTACTCGGTTGCCCAGATAGCCGTGCTCGGCTTTTTCTATTGGGCGACATACAAGACCGGATGGGCACACACGCCGAACGATATGTGGTTCGCGTTGGCACTCTATGCGCTGATCTTTGTTCTGGCGTTCGACCGCGGCTTCCTCGCGCGCGCCTTCGCATCGCAGCCTTTGCTGAAGCTCGGCGAATGGTCTTATGCGATTTATATGGGGCAGACTTTCTGGCTGCAGGCGATCCACTATTTCGAACAGCGCTGGTATCCGCCCGACAACGCCATCGTGCTTGGCCAACGCTGGGGAAGCTTGATCTGGTGGATCGAGCCGTTCGCGCTGCTGATTGTTTGCGTCATCTGGGGGGCGCTGCTCGCGATCTTCGTCGAACACCCGGCCAACGCGTATTTGCGGCGGATGTTTGCGCAGCGGAAGCAAGCGCCCGTGACTTGACCGCGAGGCCATTGCCGGGCGATCACTGCGGCGGATAATTTGTCACCGCGCGGGAGATATCGTCATGGCCATTCGTTTCGACGGCAAAGTCGCAATCGTTACCGGCGCGGGCGGTGGGCTCGGCCGCACCCATGCGCTCGAGCTGGCGGCGCGCGGCGCGAAGGTGGTGGTCAACGATCTGGGCGGCGCGGTCGACGGCACCGGCGGCAACAGTCAAGCCGCCGAAGCGGTGGTTGCCGAGATCACGGCGGCGGGCGGCACCGCGATCGCCAATGGCGCCTCGGTCGCCGACGATGCAGGCGTGGCCCATCTCGTCAAGCAGACGATGGACGCCTGGGGCCGCATCGACGTCTTGATCGCCAATGCCGGCATCCTGCGCGACAAGAGCTTCTCCAAGATGGAGCTGAAGGATTTCGACGCGGTGATGGCCGTGCATCTGATGGGCACCGTCAAGCCATGCAAAGCGATCTGGCAGATCATGCGCGACCAGCAATATGGCCGCATCGTCGTGACGACCTCCTCCACCGGGCTTTACGGCAATTTCGGCCAGACCAATTATGGCGCGGCGAAACTTTCGCTGGTCGGCTTCATGAACACGCTGAAGCTGGAAGGCGCCAAGGACAACATCAAGGTCAACGCTATCTGCCCGGTCGCCGGCACGCGCATGACCGAGGCGCTGATGCCGCCCGAGATGATCGCGATGCTGAAGCCGCAATATGTCACGCCCGGCGTGGTATATCTGGCGAGCGAGGACGCGCCGACCGGCGTCATTCTGACGGCGGCGGCGGGCGTGTTCGCCGCGGCGCAGATCGAGGAGACCGAAGGCGTCAATCTCGGCCACGCTGCGACGGCCGACGATGTCGCCGCGAACTGGGCCAAGATCGCCGATTTTTCGAACGCCAAACATTATTTCCAGGGCGCCGAGCAATCGCAGAAATTCTTCGCGCGGCTGCAGGACAAGCCGGTGGTGGGGTAGTACATACGAAAAGGCAGGCACCGCGAGCGCCGAAAGTTGAATTGCGCCCGGCGAACCTGCCCCTGACCCCAAGCTACGGCTGGCAAGTGATTTCCGTTTTTCAGGCGGATACCCCAAGCACCTTTGCTCCCCCACGGGATTTACGCCGCCAGCCTTCGCATCCACCGCTCGCGCGGGAGTACCTCGGCCTAGCGTCGTGTCGGATGCGCGCGAGTTGCACCCAGCCCTGTATGACTTTTTCGCGCCGTTCATCTTCCGATCGGACCTTCGAGAAGGCCCTGTGCCGCCTGCGTCTCCTTGAACACACAATAAATAAATGGGAAGCGCAAAACGCCGTTTCAACCCCCTCGCGAAAATTTTTCGGCCAGTGCGAGCAATGGTCAGAAGCGTTTGCAAGGTGAAAGAAAGTTTCTGGGCGCGCGGATCAGCGTCCGCATTGCGCAAACACCAGACCCTAACCTCCCCCTTGCGGGGAGGTCGAAATGCGCAGCATTTCGGGTGGGGGTAATGTGCGAGATGCGCCAGAACTTGTCGTCTGTGCTTTTCGCCTTTGCTTGCCCGACCGCCACTGTGAACAAGGCGGGTTAAATGCATTCAAATTGATCCAAAACGCCATCTGGTCGGCGGTGCAGGGAACACAAGCGTTCGCCGTTCTCAAATTCGACGGCGTAGATGCGAGACGGCTGGTCACTGTATACGAAGTCTCGCCGATCACGCGACCAGCCCATATTCGGAAAATACTGGGCGACGTAAATCACCGAAACGATTTTTCCCAGCGGCCGCAGATCGTCCGGCGTCAAGAACGCAAAAAGCTGCCGTTCCACATCGGGCGGGATAGGGACCACCGCAGGATCGGACGGGACATAGTGTAGCTTGGTGTAAGTCTCGGTAACTTGGCCGTTGGCCATTTCCTCCAACAGACGCCTTAGATACGCCGATTGCCCACCCGTGTCCGGAGTATTGTCCGGCAACACCATTTTTGTGATCGTCATGCGCACCCCATTTTCACGCAGCTGCCCGTTGCAGAACATTCCGAGGTGTCCGGAAATTTCGGTTTTGGATTGCGGGTTACCGCGGAACGTCCAATTGCAGCTCGAAGGGGTTCCCAGAACCACTTTCCAGGAAAGCTCGACCAGTTCATGGGTGTCCAGCGTTGCTTGCGCCGATCGCTCCGCGATGTCAAAGCAGTTGAAACTGAAGCCGGGCTTCGCAGTTCCGATCCGGCAGTACATTTCTGGACCCATCAACCTGAAGGTGGCCGCCCCTCGCGCCCACCATATCATCTGGCGCTCGTGCGGAGGAAGTCGCCAAATGCCCGCAAGGATATCACTGGCTTCAACGGTTACACATTCAATATCACGGGATGTAGCGCAGTCAGCTATGGCTGCCTTGGTAACAGCCAGCACCGAACAGAACAACGACAGTACTGTCGTCAGGCGTAACGCGCGTATCATAGAGATTCCCGCCTCATTCGGTACGTTCAGACTACCACATAGCAACGCGCGCGTATTTCACGAGAACGTGTTGCCCATTTGAGATGTACTCTAAACTGCGGCTGCTTTTGAGCGCAAACGTGATGACCTGCTTGCGCCATGCAAAGACATCAGGCGGGCGTCGTGCGATATACCTACTTGCGACGGGGCAGGCTTCCAACCTAGGCTTGGCGCGCCATCGTCGTGTGCCATCTGGGTGGCAAAGGGGGGACGTGATGAAGTACCAAGGCAGGAAAATCTTGTTGGTCACGGCGTTGTCAGGTGGTCTCTTGCATCCGTGCCTTGCGGCTGCCCTTTCCGGCCCCCTGTCAACCCCGATACCCTCATCTGGTACGCCGGATAATTTGTCCTTTTACTGGCACAATACTGCAAAATCGGACGAAAAGCTGAAGGCAGAGGGTCTTGGCCACGTCACATCGGCCGCTGCTGTGCCGCTGGGCAAGGCGTATGACGATCTGAAATCTAAGAGATGGACGGACGCTATATCGAGATGCAAGGAAGCTGGATCGCTTGCCGGATTGTCGGAATTCGACAAGTTCGTGGCCAACTACTTTCTTGGAATTGCCTACTACGGTCTGGGCGACAAGACGAACGCAGCAGACTCATACTACACAGCGGCGCAGTTCTCCGGTGCGCCGGCGGACTTGCGCAACACTGTCATCCTGAACGGCATCCGGCTTGAGAACAACGCCGAGCATCCGGACAAACTGGCCATTCTCGTCAAGTTGGCGGACACTGCCGGCATCGCCGACGAGAGAATCTACGACCTCGGTGCCACCGCCTTTTACGACAGCGGCAATGATGCGGAAGCGAGATCGATGGCCGAAAAGGCGATCAGCCAAGCCATGAAATCCGGCCATGGAGCGGCGCGCATTAGTTGCCAGATCGCGCTCATGGCAGAAGTCCGGCAAAAAGATCTCACCCCGATAACTCGCACGTTCGAAACAATGTGCTCGCAATTCGGTGACAGCACGGACTGGGGTCATCTGATCGACGCAAGTCTCATTACTCTGCTTGGGGTGGCATCCGACGAGGACGGCGTCAATGTTGCGGCGTTCTATATGTACAGGCTGCGCCTCGTCACCGGCGCTGAAAACACTAGCGACGACTATCTGCTTACGGCTGAGGCCGGCATCGACTTCGATACACCTGGCGATACGCAACTCGCCATACGAAAGGCGTACAAGCACGGCATGTTGATCGGCAATGCGCAGGCAAGCGCGATGCTTGACGAAGCCGACAGACAGGCGACCAACGATGCGGGCGCGCTTGCTGCGGCGGAGGCCTCGGCGAAAGACGGCGATGCGCTGCTCGCGATTGGAGAACGCCAATTCGGTTACGGGCGCTATTCTGACGCGATCCGCCTTGCGCGCGCCGCCTTGTCGAAATTGGGCGGCAACACTGCTCACGCCTTCATGCTGTTGGGCGCGGCTCAAGTCATGAACGGCGAAAGCACGGCGGGAGCCGCAACACTTGCGGGCATCTCCGACAACCCAGCGATGGCGAAAGCGGCCCACCTGTGGTGGATTTACGCGACACGGGCATACGGCCCGTCCGGTGCTTCCGCGGAAGCGACACCGCGTTTGTGACGCGGAGGCGTCCATTGCGGACCGCTGCAAATCCGGCTCAGGCGTCGGTGCGTATAACTGGCAGCGGCCCAACGGCAAATCTTGGCGCAACTCGGAATTACCCCCACCCGGATCGCTGCGCTCTCCGACCTCCCCGCAAGGGGGAGGTGAAGGTCCTGGTCTGGCGCACAGTGGAAGCTGGCGACGCGCTGTCGCGCTCGTATGCTGACGCTCCCCCTCGCCTTGCGAATTTGGCTCCCCCTCAAGGGGGGAGCGGCAGAGCGAGGGCGCCGAGCAATCGCAGAAATTCTTTGCGCGGCTGCGGGATAAGCCGGTGGCGGGGTAGCGAGGCCCCCCATTACACTAGTGTTAAGTTGCCGCTAGTGAGGGTTCGACTTTTTTCAAGGCCTTTTCGCCTGCGGAAAGCGCATGGCTGACCTACGCTGCATCGCAGCATGAAAACTATTGTCCCTGGTGATTGCCTTCCCATCTGAGGGGAGTGGAGGCGCGGCCAACCTGGTCGCTTCGGTCCACAAATCGAAGGAGGGTTTTACTATGGGTTTCTCGCAACATCTTCGCGCGGCGCTTTTGACCGTGGCCGTCTTGGGCGGCTTTGGCTTTGTGTCCGTGCTCTCGCTGGCGCCGACAAGCGCGACCAGCCAGGTATCGGCCGTGCAGGCTTCGCATCAGGCGCAGCCGATCGAAACGGTTACGGTGATCGGCAACAGGCGGGCTACGTAAGCCCGCCTAAGCCTTCCCGGCGGTTCAAGCCTTATGCCAATTGTGACCGCATTTGGGCGTGTGAGACCGCGGTAAACTCTTAAAATCGTTCTAGTATTAACTAATCACTAGGACAGTTTTGGCCGTATCCCTCGTTGTTTCTCATGCTCTGGTTGCATGGCGGCCAAGCAGAGTGATACCGACGAAATACATTGTGGCGCAAATGTGACCGGCGTAGCGTATGGGACGGCTGGTCTAGAGACGGCCTTCCAGGCCGCAGCCAGCCGCGACAGGGAGTTCACCATGGACACGATGTCGAGTTACGGTCGGCGCGAAACGCCTGGTTACAGCAGATCCATCAGCGCAATCATTCTCACCCTGGCTCTGTTCGCCGGCGTGGGTTTCCTCGTCTACACGTCGCTTTTCGCCTGATCGTTTACGACCGGCGTGAGCTTTCGCTAGACGCGTATTGCTAGTCTGCGACTTCCTCAAGGACCACATCGTGGCCCCATAGCCTTTCGATGTGCCCGACGACTTGCTCTTTGGTCCCCAAATGCAGCGGCACGCCGCGATGCATGCGGTGTTCGAGGAACAATGTGCGCCCAGCCTTGAGATCGGCGCCCACCACTTGGATATTGGCGTCGGATGCGCTCGCGTCATATTGGCGGGCCAGCAGGCTGCGCACTTGGCGAAAGCCGCTCTCATTGTGGATGGATGAAACCTTGTAGGCGCCGTCGTCCGCCTTATCGAACAGGGCGAAGAGACGGAAATCGCGCATCAGCTTGGGCGAGAGAAACTGCTCGATGAAGCTTTCGTCGCGGTAGTTCGCCCAGGCATCCTTTAGCGCGCCCATACCATCGCCGCTGCCCGCGAACGCCGGGAACCAATCGCGATCCTCGTCGGTCGGGTTTTCCGCGATGCGGCGGATGTCGCTCATCATCGCAAACCCCAGCGCATAGGGATTGATGCCGGAATAGCGCCGGTCGCCAAACTCCGGCTGGAACACGACCGAGGTGTGGCTATGCAGGAATTCCAGCAACGAGCCCTCGTTGATCATGCCGCGGTCGTACATCAGATTCATGATCGCGTGATGCACATAGGTGGCACAGCCCTCGTTCATCACCTTGGTCTGGCGCTGCGGATAGAAATACTGCGCCATGTTGCGCACGATGCGCAGTGTTTCGCGCTGCCAATCCTTGAGCACCGGCGAATATTTTTCCAGGAAGTAGAGCAGGTTTTCCTCCGGCAGTTTCATGTCGCCGCCGAAATCCTCGTCGGGGTCTTGTATAGGCGGCGTGGCCGGCGGCTCGATACCGGCGGGCAGCGTGCGCCAGAGTTCGCTGTAGTCTTCCTGCTCATGCTGCGCGCGCAAGCGGCGCTTTTCGAGAATGCGCTCCTTCGACGGCTTGGGCGGGCGGCGATAGCGGAACACACCCTGGTCCATCAGCGCATGGGCCGCGTCAAGAACCGCCTCCACTTCGTCGCGGCCGTGGCGCTCTTCGCAGGCGGCGATGTAGCGCTTGGCAAAGGCGAGGTAATCGAGAATGCCCTCGGCATTGGTCCACTGACGGAACAGATAGTTGTTCTTGAAAAAATGATTATGCCCGAAGCCGGCATGCGCCATCACCAACGCCTGCATCGTCATGGTGTTTTCTTCCAGCAAATAAGAAATACACGGGCTGGAATTGATGACGATCTCGTAGGCGAGCGCGGAATAGCCGGTGCGGTACATCGTATCTTCGCGGGCGAACAGCTTGCCGAAGCTCCAATGATTGTACATCAGCGGCATACCGAGCGAGGAATAGGCATCCAACATCTGCTCGGAGGAAATGACTTCGATCTGGTTGGGATAGACATCGAGCCCCAGATCGTTCAGCGCAATCCCCTCGATGGCCTTGAAGGTGCGGTCGAGCGTGGAGAAGTCCCATTCGGCTTCACTGAAGAGGAGTGAACTCACGAGGCGTTCTCCGTCTTTTTGAACAGCTCGCGGAACACCGGGAAGATGTCGGAGGGCTTGGAGATGCGCTTGGTCGCAAAGTTGGGCCACAATTCCGCAACCGTGCGATAGGCGCGCCAGAGTTCGGCGCCGGAATCCTCGGATGCGAAGACTTCCATCTCGCGCTCATCGAGAATTTCGATATAGGCGTAATACTGGCACAGCGGCATGATCTCGGCGTTGAGCATCTCCACGCAGTGCCGTGCGTCGCCCGACTGGGTATAGCCGTCGGAAGCCTGCGCCGCGTAGATGTTCCAATCGGCGGTCGTGTAGCGCTCCTTTTGGATTTCCAGCATCTTGTCGAGCGCGGTCGAGACGATCGTGCCGCCGGACTGGCGCGAATAGAAAAATTCGTGCTCGTCGACTTCCTGCGCGTCATGGGTGTGACGGACGAAGACGATATCCACCTTCTCATAGCGCCGTTTCAGGAACAGGTGCAGCAGCATGTAGAAGCGCTTGGCGAGGTCCTTCTCGCGCTCGCCCATCGAACCGGAGACATCCATCAAGCAGAACATCACCGCCTGACTGGTCGGAACGGGATGCTCGGAAAAGGAATTGTAGCGCACGTCCACCGGATCGATGAAGCCGACCCATTTGCGCTTGGAGATAGCCTTGGCGAGGGTTTCCTTTAGTTCTGCGATCTTGGCGCGGGTGTCCTCGGTCTGCGGATCCTCGCGCTCAAGAAGATCGAGCTGTTCCTCCATCGCCTTGACGTCGCCAAGCTTCGGACGACGCAACGCCAAGCGGCGGCCCTGCGCGTTGCGCATGGTGCGGATGATGTTGATCTGGGTCGGCGAGCCCGCCGTGGTGATGCCGGCGCGCTTCCATACCTTGCTCGGGGTTTCCTTGAGCGTGGTGCGAACCAGATTGGGCAGTTCGAGATCCTCGAAGAAGATGTCGAGAATCTCGTCCTCGCGCATCATGAATTCGAAATCGTCCTCGCCCTCGGCGTAATCGGCGGCTTCCTTGCCGCTGCCGCCCTCGCCCGATTTGGGTTTGGCGATCTCGTCGCCCGGCATGTATTCGCGGTTGCCCGGCAGCACGAAATCGCGCTCGCCGGAGGTTTTCGGGTCGAGGCGGAAGCGCGGCTCCTTGGTGCCTTTGCTCGATATCTTGATCTTGCGGTCTTTGGTGATGTCGGCGACCGCGGCATCCTTCAGCGATTTCTGAACGGCATCGCGGATTTGCGTGCGCGCCCGCCGCAGGAAGCGCTGGCGGTTGCCCAGGCTCTTACCCTTCGGATTGAGACGCCGGTCTATAAAGTGGGGCATGGCCAGGCCTATCGCCTACCCCGCCTTATTGACGCGCATGTACCATTCGACGAGCCGGCGAACCTGACGCGGGGTGTAGCCGCGCGCCAGCATGCGTTTGACGAACTCGTTGTGTTTGGTCTCGGTGTCGCTGTCCTTCTTGGACTCGAAGCTGATGACCGGCAACAAATCCTCGACCTGGGTGAACATCCGCTTTTCGATCACCGAGCGGATTTTCTCATAGGCGGTCCAGGCCGGATTCTTGCCGTCATGCTGGGCGCGGTAGCGCAGCGCGAACTTCACGACTTCGTTGCGGAAATCCTTGGGGTTGGCGATGCCCGCCGGCTTTTCGATCTTTGACAACTCATTGTCGAGCGAACTGCGATCGAGCAACTGGCCGGTATCGGCGTCCTTGAAATCCTGATCCTCGATCCAGGCATCGGCGTAAGAGATATAGCGGTCGAACAGGTTCTGGCCGTATTCGCCATAAGATTCCAGATAGGCTTTCTGGATTTCCTTGCCGATGAATTCGGCATAACGCGGCGCGATCTCCCCCTTGATGAATTCGAGATATTTCTTCTCGACATCGTCGGGGTATTGCTCGCGCTTGATCGACTGTTCGAGCACAAACATCAGATGCACCGGATCGGCGGTGACCTCGCTCGAATCGTAATTGAAGGTCTCCGACATCGTCTTATAGGCAAAGCGGGTGGAAATGCCCGTCATGCCTTCGTCGATGCCCGCCTGGTCCTTGTATTCCTGCAGCGTCTTGGCCTTGGGATCGGTGTCCTTCAGTTTTTCGCCGTCATAGACGCGCATCTTGGAGGTGAGATTGGAATTCTCGTGCTCCTTGAGCCGCGTCATCACGCAAAACTTGGCCAACATCTCCAGCGTCTCGGGCGCGCAAGGCGCGGCGCTAAGCTCACTGGCTTGAAGCAGCTTCTTGTAGATCGCCGTTTCCTCGGTTACCCGCAGGCAATAGGGCACGGAGATGACGCAGATACGGTCGAGGAACGCCTCGTTGTTGCGATTGGCCTTGAACACGGTCCATTCGGCTTCGTTGGAATGAGCCAGAATGGTGCCCGTGAACGGGATGGGGCCCAACGTCTCGGTGCCGATGTAATTGCCTTCCTGCGTTGCGGTCAGCAGCGGATGCAGAACCTTGATCGGCGCCTTGAACATTTCGACGAATTCGAGAAGGCCCTGATTGGCGCGGCACAGACCGCCCGAGAAGGAATAGGCATCGGGATCGTTCTGGCTGAAGTGCTCGAGCTTCCTGATATCCACCTTGCCCGCGAGCGAGGAGATGTCCTGATTGTTCTCGTCGCCGGGTTCCGTTTTGGCGATGGCGATCTGGCGCAACTTGGAAGGATAAAGCCGCGCGACTTCGAATTTGGAGATGTCGCCGCCGAATTGGTCGAGCCGCTTGACCGCCCACGGGCTCATGATGTTGCCCAGGCGATGCTTCTCGACGCCGTATTTCTCGTTCAGCAGATTGGTGAGTTCGGCCGAGCGGAACAGGCCGAGCGGGGATTCAAACACCGGGCTGATCTCGTCGCCCGCCTTGAGGACATAGATCGGATGCTTCTCCATCAGATCCTTGAGACGTTCGGCGAGCGAAGACTTGCCGCCGCCGACCGGACCCAGGAGATAAAGTATCTGGCGTTTTTCCTCGAGGCCCTGAGCGGCATGCTTGAAGTAGCCCACGATCCGTTCGATCGTGTCTTCCATGCCGAAGAAACCGTCGAAGGCTTTGTAGACCTTCAGAGTGCGGTTGAAGAACAACCGTCCCATGCGCGGGTCTTGCGCTGTGTCGACGAAAGTGGGCTCACCGATCGCCGCGACCATCCGCTCTGACGGCGTCGCATAGAGCATCTTGTCGTCGCGCGCGGCGAGCAGCCAGTCGCGCAAGGACATTGTTTCGAAGCGTTCGCGCACATAGTCGCGAGAAAAGATGTCGAAGACATCAAGTGTACTCATCGAGCCCCGAACTCCCGTTGTGTCTGCACACCCTCACGACCCTACTATCGTGTCCACTTGCGGGCATGACAAGACTGATCAGCTTACCTCGTTACCACCATGCTCTCACCCTCAACATGAACCGAGGGTTAACTACCGTTCTTTCCAGGAGGTTGCCCTGCGCAGCCCCCGTCGCCGCGCCGGTTTGGCGCAGCCGTGACCCCAGCCGGTTGCGTCTTCCATCTTCCGTCGCCGGCCTCGTTACGCAATTAGCGTTACGGCAGCGGCCCTTAGGGCCCGGTCGACCTGAATCAGTGTACGACGATTTGCCCGTAATCCAAAGTGCACGATGACGCATTGTTCGCGCCGCGTCACACAAACGCCACGATAACAGCCGGGCCGACCGCGAGAGGCATGCGACAAACGCCTGGAAAAAATGTTTCGCGATACTCTTGCGAGGCGCGCCCGTTCGCGCAAAGCTTCGTGCATGAGTAATCTCGCGCTCCAAATCCGGCAGGCGCGGCACGAAGACGCCGCCGAGATTGCGCGCATCTATATCGAATCCTGGCACGACACCTATCCGGGTGTTCTGCCCAACTCGCTTCTGAACGCCATGACGCTCAAGGGCCAGACGGCGCGCTGGCAGGCGTTTATTCGCGCGCAGGGCCGCGAGACCGTGCTGGTCGCCGAGAATGCCCGCCACGGTATTGTCGGCATGGCGAGCCTTGGTCCGTCGCGCGACGCGGGTCTGGATTTCGAGGGCGAGGTCTACACACTTTATGTCGATCCGGCCTTTTACGGGCGCGGCACCGGGCGAGCGCTGCTTAAAGCGGCGTTTTCGGTCTTGCGCCGGGACGGCATGACCTCCTGCGTGATTTGGGCACATGCCAAGAATCATGCGCGCTTCTTCTATGAGGCGATGGGCGGAAGGCTGATTGCCGAGCGCATGGCCAGGCTGATGGGCGAAGCCGTTCCAGAAGCTGCTTTCGGTTGGAAAACGCTGGCGCTGGTCGAGCGCAGCCCGGCGCCCTAGCCTATTTCTTCGCGCAAATCCTTCGGCCGCACGAATTGCTCCAGCTCGCCGACCCAGCCGCCGATGGCGCTCCAGTGCTCGGCCTCGAAATCGATAATCGCAAGCGTACCCGTGGGAAACTTCTCGCACATCGAGGAATAGCGTTTGCGCAGCTTTCGCTCGTCCGGCGGATGAACCAACGCCTGTGCGCATTCCTCGAGGCCCGGATTGTGCCCGACGATCATCAGCGCGCCCGCCGTGTCGTGGGCGCGGCGCACCAACGCCAAGATCGTTTCGGATTCCGCCAGATAAAGTTCGTCGAGATAATGCACGGCCGGATGCGGCGCCAACTGGGGAAGGATCAGTCCCAGCGTCTCGCGCGTTCGCGATGCCGTCGAGCACAAGGCGACGTCAATGGCATAGGTGCTGAGGAAATGGCCCATCCGCACGGCATCCTCGCGTCCGCGCGCGATCAGCCTGCGCCGCTTGTCGTCGGGTCCCTCGGCGCCGGCCTTGGCGTGTCGCAGAAGAAAGAGCCGCCTCACGCGACCTGGTAGCGCGCCCGCGCGCCGCGCTCCAAAGCCGCCGCGACCAGCCGGTCCAGGCCCAAGGCGCGACGCAGCGCTTCGATAACCCGGACCTCCTCCAGCATGACTTTATGGTCGGTCAGAGCAACTTCGAGCGCCAGCCAATATGCGGTTTCGCAAAGATGGTCGGGCAAGGCTTCCTTGACCAAGCCGAGTACGGCGGCCAGCCCGTCATCCTCTTGCAGGATGGTGCCGCAATCCTGGGCCAGGACCAGCAGGCGGTCGCGGTCGAAGTTCTTGAAAACGGGCAGACGGCGGGTCAGTTCGCCGATCGCGGCGAGCTCCTTGTCGCTCATCGCGCCATCGGCAGCCGAAACGATGACCATGACGTAGACGAGGGCCGCGTGGTGGGAGATTGTGTTCATGGTGCCGCCCTTGATTTTGCGAGGGAGACCTTAGGAAACTTGACCCACCCCGGCAAGGCAGGCAACAAACGCATATGGCCACACACAAGAAACCCGGCAAATGGCGCGCGCGCACCCAAGCGGTTCGCGCCGGGCAAATGCGCACGCCTTTTCAGGAGACGTCCGAAGCGCTGTTCATGACGTCCGGCTATGCCTATGAGGCGCCTGAGGAGGCCGAAGCCCGCTTCAAGGGCGAGGCCGACGGGTTCACCTATACGCGCTTCGGCAATCCCACTGTCTCCATGTTCGAGGCGCGCATGGCCGCGCTTGAAGGCGCGCCTTGCGCCCGCGCCACGGCAAGCGGCATGGCGGCGGTCTCGGGCGTGTTCCTGGCGGGGCTTCGCCAAGGCGATCATGTGGTCGCGGCCAAGGCGATGTTCGGCGCCTGCCGCTATGTGATCGAGGAGGTTCTGTCGCGCTTCGGCATTACCCATACGCTGGTCGACGGCACCGACGTCGATCAATGGCAGAGCGCGATGACGCCGGCCACCAAGATGCTGTTCCTGGAGACGCCCGCCAATCCGACGCTCGCCATCGTCGATATGAAAGCGGTTGCCCAGATCGCGGATGCCAACGGCGCGCTGCTGATCGTCGACAACGCCTTCGCCACGCCCGCCTTGCAACGCCCGATGGAGTCGGGCGCGCATGTCGTGGTGCATTCCTCGACCAAATATATCGACGGCCAGGGCCGCGCGCTCGGCGGAGTGATCCTGTGCCGCGAGGATTTCCTCAAGGACCATCTGCAGACCTTCTTGCGCAACACCGGGCCCTGCATCAGTCCGTTCAATGCCTGGCTGCATTTGAAGAGCCTGGAGACGCTGGCGCTGCGCATGCACGCGCACTGCGAGAACGCGCAAAAGATCGCCGATTTCCTGGCCGAGCAGAAGAAGGTCAGCCGGGTGCTCTACCCGTTCCGCCCGGACCATCCGCAGCACAATCTGGCGCGCGCGCAAATGGACGGCGGCGGCGGCGTGGTGACCTTCGAGGTCGAAGGCGGCAAGGACGCGGCGTTCCGCCTCGAAAACGCGATCGAGCTGATCGACGTCTCCAACAATTTGGGCGACACCAAGAGTTTGATGACACATCCCGCGACCACGACGCATCAGCGCCTTTCGCCCGAAGCGCGCACGGAGCTTGGCGTCACCGACGGGATGCTGCGGATTTCGGTCGGCCTGGAAGACCCCGCCGATCTTTGCGAAGATCTCGAGCAGGCTTTGGCAAAGGCGTAGGAGACACGCATGTCCTTGCATCACGCCCAAATCCGTTGGACTCGCACCAGCGCCGACTTCAGCTACGACACCTATAACCGCGCGCATGAGATGACGTTCAAGGCCGGGGCGGTTGTTTTGCCCGCCTCGTCCGCGCCGGAGTTTAAGGGCGACGCCGGCCGCGTGGACCCCGAAGAAGCCTTTGTCGCATCCTTGTCGAGCTGCCACATGCTGACCTTTCTGGCGATCTGCGCGCGCAAGCGACTGGCGGTGGAGGCCTATAGCGACGACGCCACGGGTTTTCTGGAAAAAGGCGAGAACGGCAAATTTTGGATGGCGCGCGTCATTTTGCATCCCAAGGTGCGCTTTGCCGAAGGGATCGTGGTTGACGCACAGGCACTTGCCGAGCTTCACCATAAATCCCATGAGGAATGCTTCATCGCCAATTCGGTCACCACGTCCGTGACGGTCGAGCCGCGGGGCTAGGCTGCGGCATTAACCCCGCCCGCCCCCGGGGACTTGCAGGGCACCCGTCATAAATCCGATAATCACCGCCATGTACGAGACCATTACACGCGGCATCAGGGTGGCGGTGAAGCCCGCCTATCTGGACGACCAGTCTGATCCCCTCGAGGGTCAGTTTCTGTGGTCCTATACCGTGACCATTGAGAACGAGAGCCCCGAGACCGTTCAGCTCCTGTCGCGCTATTGGCACATCACCGATGGCGACGGCCGCGTGCAGGAAGTGCGCGGCGCGGGCGTGGTCGGCGCGCAGCCGGTGCTCGCGCCGGGGCAGAAGTTTCAGTACACCAGCGGCTGCCCGCTGCCGACGGCGTCGGGCCATATGACCGGGCGCTATCAGATGCGCGCGGCCTCCGGCGAGGCCTTTGAGGCGGAAATCCCGGCTTTCATCCTTGAAAGCCCGCATGAGCGTCGCCAAGTACATTAAGTCCCTAATGACTGCGGGTTGATCCGGCGGCGGCGGGGCGCGACACTTCCTGCCTCAGCCGAAAGCCATTGCCATGTCCGATATCAAGACCAAAGCCGTTTCCCCGCTCAAAGCATTGCCGTTGCGCCCCACGCGCGAGGAAGCGGAGCGCGCCGTCCGCACGCTTCTGCTGTGGGCCGGCGACGACCCGTCGCGCGAAGGCCTGCGCGAGACGCCGGAGCGTGTCGCCCGCGCTTTCGAGGATTGGTTCTCCGGTTACAACGAAGACCCCGAGGAATTCCTGGCGCGCACCTTCGAGGAAGTCGAAGGCTATGACGACATGATCGTGCTGAAGGACATCCGCTTCGAATCCCATTGCGAGCATCATCTGGCGCCGATCATCGGGCGCGTCCATGTCGGCTATCTGCCAAACAACAAGGTGGTGGGCATCTCCAAGCTGGCGCGCGTGGTGGATACCTTCGCGCGGCGCCTGCAGGTGCAGGAGACGATGAACGCGCAGATCGCCAATTGCATCCAGAAGGTGCTGGAGCCCAAGGGCGTGGCGGTGGTGATCGAAGCGGCACATCAATGCATGACGACGCGCGGCGTGCACAAGCCTGGCGTCACGATGGTGACATCGGCCATGCATGGCGCCTTCCGCACCAATTCCACGACGCGGCGCGAATTCCTCAGCGTGATCGGCAATCCCGCATCGCGCGCGGAGGGCTAGAAAAGACTCCACCCTCCCCTTGAGGGAGGGTAGAAAAATTTGAGCGGCGCGTAGCGACAGCGTGCGCGCGAGAATTTTTCGGGGAGGGGTCAGGCCCAAACAGGACCCCTCCCCGAAGCCGTCTTTGCGCTAACGCGCAAATCCGCCTTCGACCCTCCCTCAAGGGGGGAGGGTCGAAGAGTTATTATAATTTCGCCCCCGCGATTTCATGCACCACGCCGCAGAATTCGCAGCGGGCGCGCAGTACGCCGTCGGGATCGGCGAGACCGGCGCGATCTTCAGGCGAATAGGATTCCAGCACCGCCGAGATGCGACCCGGATCGCAGTCGCAACGGAATGCGATGGGCTCGGCGGGCTGCACGCGCAGCTCTTCCTCATGGAACAGCCGCCACAGCAAGGTTTCCGCCGTGAGCGCGGTATCGACCAGCTCGACGGCTTCGACCGTGGAGGCCAGCGCCACCAGCCGGTCCCAATCGTCATCCGAGCGCTTGGCGTCGGGCGTTACCTGCAGCATCAAGCCGCCAGCGCGCCAGGACGGCTCGCGCACGCCCGCCGTATAAAGCGGCGCGGCCGCCAGCTTGACCAGCGTCGGCAATTGCTCGGACTGCATAAAATAGGTCTCCGCCGAGGCGGCGATGCCCTTGGGGGAAAGCGCCACGATGCCTTGATAAGTCTTGCCATCGCGGCGCGGCTCAACCGTGATGGCCAGCACGCCGTCGCCCGCGATTTGCGCAAAGTCCAGCGCTGTGCCGAGCGCGGCAAAGCGCGCCGCGTCCAGCCGCGCGAAACCGCGCACGCCTTTGGGCTTGCCGTCCGCCGCGCCGTAATAGTCGGCGGCCACAAGATCGAGCGGGCCGTCGCTTTTGGTCTGCGCCGTCAGCCGCCCGTCGAGCTTCAGCGCCGTGCCGAGCAGCGCCGCCAGCGCCAGCATTTCGCCGGCAATCCGCGCGGCGGGCTCGGGCAAAGAATGCGCGCTGAGGGCCCGCGCCGAGGAGGCACCCAGCCGCACCAAACGGCCGCGAATGCCCGCGCCCGCGACATCGAAGGGCAGCACAAAATCGGCGGCAGGCGCCGGGGTGTAGCTTTGGTCGGACATGATGAAACCAATATAGGGTTCCGGGGCGGATATTCAATTCCGCGCTACCAGACCAGCGGGAACACCGCCCAGGTGCGTTTGCGGTTCGACTCGAACTCCGCGCCGAAGCGTTCGGCGAGCGCGATTTCCTCGACATGGATGCGCCAGGCATAGGCCAGCGCGACCGCGAGCGGCGCGCTTATCGCCGAAACCCAGTTGCCTGTGGCGAGGCCTATCCCTGCGAACAGCAGAATGCCGCCGGTATAGGCGGGATGGCGCAGCAACCGATATGGCCCGCGCGTGACCAGTCGCTGCCCCTCGAGAAGCTGCACCGAGGTGCGAAAGAACGCGCCGAGCGTCAGGATAGCCCAGAGGTACATAAGCACCCCGGCCCAGAATAACGCCATTGCGGTTTCGAAGACGGGCTCGGGCGGCAGGGCGATACGCGCGGACGGCAGAAAACACGGCGCGGCGAAGGCGCACGCGACACCGACCGCGGACGCGATATAGATCAGCGCCTTGCTGCCGCGATCGCGATTGTCGCCGCGCGACACGCCGCGTTCGCGCCGATTGACCCATGAGGTCTCAAAAAAGAACGCGACCCAGCTCGCCCAGTAGATGACGGTCCACAACGGGCGCGCGTTGAACAGATAGTCAGGATTGACGGCGTGCATGTTTGCCCCCCGGCAAGTGCCCTAGCCCAAACACCATGCCAAAATCGCCTTTTGCGCATGCAGGCGGTTTTCGGCTTCGTCGAACACCACCGATTGCGGGCCGTCGATCACCTCGTCGGTGACTTCCTCGCCGCGATGCGCCGGCAGGCAGTGCATGAAGATCGCGCCCTTGTCCGCGCGCGACATCAGCTGTGCATTCACCTGATACGCCTTCAAGAGATTGTGGCGCTTGGTGGTGTCTTCGTCACCCATCGAAACCCAGGCGTCGGAGACGATGCACTCGGCCCCCTCCACCGCCTGTTCGGGCTCGGTCGTGAATTGAACATCGCCGCCATTGGCGCTCACCCATTCGCGCAGCGACGGGCGCACGGAAAGCTCCGGCGGCGAAGCGACGCGCAGCGAGAAGCCGAGCCTGACCGCGGCATGAATCCACGAAGCGCAGACATTGTTGGAATCCCCGCTCCAGGCGACGCGGCGGCCTTTGATGGGGCCTTTGTGCTCCTCGAACGTCATCACGTCGGCCAGGACTTGCGCGGGATGCGACAGCCGCGTCAGCCCGTTGATGACGGGAATGGTGGAATTGGCCGCGAGGTCCAGCACCATTTCGTGATCGAGCAGGCGGATCATCACCGCATCGACATAACGCGACAGCACGCGCGCAGTATCGGCGATGGTTTCCTCGCGGGCGAGCTGCATCTCGCTGCCCGTCAGCATGATCGTCGTGCCGCCAAGCTGGCGCATGGCAACGTCGAAGGAAATGCGCGTGCGCGTGGAATGCTTGTCGAAGATCAGCGCCAAGATGCGCCCGTCGAGCGGCTTGTCGGCGTCGGGCTTGCCGTGCGGCCATCCCTTGCGCGCGTGTTTGCGAGCCAGCGCATCGGCGATCAGCGCGCGCAGCGTGGCCGCGTCGAAATCGGCGAGATCGACAAAGTGCTTCACCGGCGTGACGGATTTAACGGGGGCGTTCATGCCGCCACCGTTTTCGTGTTGCCGGTTTCGAAAGTTTTTGCGGCGGCGGAGAGCATCGCCATGGCTTCGCGCACTTGTTCTTCCTCGATGATCAGCGGCGGCAGAAGCCGCACGACATTGTCGCCCGCGCCGACGATCAGTAATCCTTCTTTGCGCGCCGCCGCGACGAACTCGGTATTGGGCACGCGCAGCTTCAGGCCCATGATGAGCCCCTGCCCGCGCACTTCCTCGAACACGCCGGGATGCTCGGCCAGAATACCCGCAAGCTGCTGGTTCAAATAATTGGCGATGGCGCGCACATGGGGCAGGAAATCCGGCGCCAGCGCAAGTTCCAGCGCCGCAATGCCCACCGCCATGCCGAGCGGATTGCCGCCATAGGTCGAGCCATGCGTGCCCGCTGTCATGCCCTTGGCCGCTTCGGCGGTGGCAAGACACGCGCCGAGCGGAAAGCCGCCGCCGATCCCCTTGGCGATCGGCATGATGTCGGGCGTGATGCCGAGCCATTCATAAGCGAACAGCTTGCCCGTGCGCCCGACGCCGGTTTGGATTTCGTCGAAGATCAAGAGCAGACCGTGCTCATCGCACAGCTTGCGCAGACCGCGCAGGAATTCCGGCGCCAGCACGCGCACGCCGCCCTCGCCCTGTACCGGCTCGACCAGGATGGCGGCGGTCTCATGCGTGATCGCCGCTTCCACCAGCTTCAGATCGCCGGAGGGAATGGAATCGAACCCCTCGACCTTCGGGCCGAAGCCTTCGAGATATTTCGCATTGCCGCCCGCGGCGATGCCCGCCAGCGTGCGGCCATGAAAGGCGCCTTCGAAGGTGATGATGCGGAAACGCTCGGGATGGCCGCTGACATATTGGTAGCGCCGCGCCATCTTGAAGGCGCATTCGCACGCCTCCACGCCCGAATTGGTGAAGAAGGCCGTGTCGGCGAAGGTCGCCTCCGCCAGCTTTTTCGACAGTTCTTCCTGACCCGGCACGCGATAAAGGTTGGAGGTGTGCCAGAGCTTGCCCGCTTGCGCGTTCAGCGCCGCGACCAGCACGGGATTGGCGTGACCGAACGCATTGACCGCGATGCCCGCCCCGAAATCGAGATATCGCTGCCCATCCTCGGCGAAAAGGTAGGACCCTTCGCCACGGACGAATGCAACATCCGCCCGATTATAGGTTGGGAGCACAGAGGGGAACACGTGAACCTCCTGCAGTTTCGTTGCGTGTGGATAACCAGGGCGGGCTTTATCGGCTGCAAGGCCGAGAGGGTCAAGCAAACGGGTTTGGGCGCTACGCGAGCCTGCCTTCCGCTACCGATAAGTGAAGGGATTTCAAATATATACTAGAAATTGCACAATCTATGCGGCTTTGTACTTGTCCGGCCCGATGGTAGGCTTGTCGGCATTCTGGGGTGCATGTTCGAGGGGGCGTTTCATGTCTGCAATTGAGTCAACGGATAGCGACCGCAATGTGTCCGATAAAGAAGCTGCGCCGCGCAAGCGCTGGTCGACGCCACTTATCATCAAGAGTGAGCTCAGCAAAACCAAGAGCAAGACGTCTCCCTACCGAATTGAAGCTAGTAACTCGTCCCCTGCCTCACCCACTTCATAGTTTGACCGGACGTTCCTTTAGCCGCTTGGCACGCTAATGTTTGCTGGCATTGTAGCATTGGACAGCGCGTTTCCTGTGCGACAAGCTCAAGAGGATTTGCGGCAGGCGCTGGACTCCCACATCTCGAACCGTTCCGGCGAGCAATCTTTGGTCCAGGCATGTGAATCGGCCGTCTTCGTTCGGAACGGTGGGCGCCAGCCGAAGCACGATGTACCTAGCACCGGAAACGTTCTGTTTGTCTCTGAAAGCCGTCTCGACAACCTCGGCGACCTCGCCAGGGATTTTGGCACCGACATAGACGAGCCCTCCTGCATTCGCGCGAGTTTCGAACGCCGTGGCGACGCCGGCATCGCCGCCCTGCTGGGCGGGTTCACCTTCGCCCATTGGGACCCAGCTTCCCGCACCTTGACAATGGCACGCGACTATCTCGGCCGCCGGGCGCTGTTCTATTACCACGGCGGAACATTCGTCGCATTCGCGTCGAATCTCGTGACCCTTCTTACGCTGCCCGCCGTCCCCCGCTTGCTGGATGAGCGAATGCTTGCCCATTTCCTGGCCTTCCAAACAGATGAGCCGCAGGCAACCGTTTATCGCGACATCTGCCGTGTACCATCGCGTACGGTCGTCCGCATCACACCATGCGGAACCGACCGGCGACATTACTGGAGCCCGAGACCGGCACCACCGCGCGCGATTGATTCCGACTATATTGCCGAAGCACGCCATCTGTTCGATCGGGCGATGACGCGCGTTTTGCGTGACCTTCCGCGCGCAGCGATCTACCTCAGCGGCGGCCTCGATTCGTCGGCTGTCGCTGCCACGGCGATGCGGCTCGGAACAACCGAAATCGTCGGCTTTACCGGTTTGCCGCCGCCTGATCTCGACGTGCCGATCGGCCCACGCGCGTATCGCAGCGAGCGTGACAAGGTCGAAGCTCTGGCGACGCTCTATCCTGGATTACGCGTTCGTTTCATGACGTCACGTGGCACGCATTGGCGACAGAGCGAACCTACGCGCTACTTCCCTTATGTGCCGCTGCCGTTCTCGAGGGGAGCGGGATTTCCTTGGTTTGCGCAAATGCAAGATTCCGTCACGGCGGCGGGATATTCGGTCGCCCTGACCGGCCGCGGCGGCAACTTCACGATCAGCTGGACCGGAGAACTCTCACTAGCTGACCAGCTTGCCAACGGCCGCTGGCTTGCCCTGATGCGCGACGCTCGAATCGTCGCCCGCCAAACAGGACGGGGATTGCTGCGCGTGCTGGCTCGAGATGCCGTGATCCCGGGACTGCCCCGTCCCATCTTAGACGCCCTCGCGAGGCTACGCGGCATCGAGCTCTATGCTGAGCGCAGCCTGCTGCGCCGCGAAGTGGTACAGGACTTCGACCTGCCGAGCGATTGGCGGAAAACCGGAGTTCATCCGATATTTCAACCGTACGGCAGCAGTTCGGCGTGGCGCGCCGCCCAGATCTTCGACATGCGACAGATGGGTCGCGACTACGACCAGCTCGCTGTCGAAGCCGGCCTGCCCGAACAGCGCTCGCCCTTCCAAGACCGTGACCTGATCGAGTTCTGCCTGGGAGTGCCCGAAACGCTGTATCGGCGGAACGGCATGCGGCGCTGGTTCGCGCGGCAGGTTTTCGCAGACCGTCTGCCCCGCATTATCCTTCAAGAAGCCCGGGTAGGCGTCCAGGGACTGAACTGGTTTGAAGCGCTGAACGCCCAGAAAGCGACGATCGTCGAAATGGTAGAACACATGGAGGCGTCCCGGCTGGCCAGCTGCCTGATCGATTTGCCGCGCCTGAAGCGCCTGATCGCCGAATGGCCAAAAGATGCGCGGGAGGCGCAGGCCCGCCAATCGGAATTCCGTTCCCATCTCGATCGCGCCGTGCAACTCGGACAGTTCATCCGCTGGGTCGAGGGGGGGAACGGGTAATTGCTGCGCGAAACACGCGCGGGCGCCTCGCCGCCGTCAAACCGCAGAATGCCGAATATCGCGCTCACAACACAAAAGCCTCGTCACATAGAGTCCAAAAAAGCAGGAGCGCGTGCCCCGACGCCGCGGCTGGGCCGCCCCCTTCCTGTTCATATCACACGAGCAAAACCCCGCGACGGGCCGTTATGCACAGGGCACCTCCTTGGAATCACATGCGATTCTTTTTTTGACAGACCGCAGAATCGACGAATTGGGCGCTGAGTCGGTTTCTGTGGACAAGGGTTAGCGGCGCTCCCGCAAGGCTTGTGCGCTTCCATCTAGCGGATACGATATGTTGTGGCCCGCAAGCGCGGGAACGCCGCAAAGGAGCATGTCATGACTCAGGCGAATTGGACCGACGACCGCGTCGAGCAGCTCAAGAATCTCTGGACCGAAGGACTTTCGGCCAGCCAAATCGCCCGCGTTCTGGGCGGGGTAACCCGCAATGCCGTGATCGGCAAAGTGCACCGTCTGGGCCTAGCCGGTCGCGCCGGCCCGTCGCGCATCGAACGCCCGCGTCTGCCTTCGACGCCGCGCGTCGCGATCCGCTCGCATATTCCCGCCGCGCCGGTGGTGGAGGAGGATCCCCTCACGCTGGACGACGGACAATTCGCCACCGTGCTGACGATCAACGACCGCATGTGCCGCTGGCCGATCGGCGATCCCGCGGAGCACGAATTCCATTTCTGCGGTCGCAAGCCCAAGAGCGGCTCGCCTTATTGCGAAGCGCATGCCCGCAAGGCCTATCAGCCTCAGCAGCAGCGCCGCGACCGCGATAAGATGGCCGGGTGAGCGGGGTCTACGCCTTCTCCGCGAAAGGGATCGACGGCACGGAGGTGCCGCTCGATACCTATCGCGGGCAAGTCTTGCTGATCGTCAACACGGCCAGCAAATGCGGCTTCACGCCGCAATATACGGGGCTGGAAAAACTCTACCGCGACCTGCATCCCAAAGGCCTGACGGTGCTTGGCTTCCCCTGCAACCAGTTCGGCAGCCAGGAGCCCGGCAGCGAAGCGGAGATCGGCGATTTCTGCATGGTCCATTACGGCGTCAGCTTTCCGCTGTTCGCCAAGATCGACGTCAACGGAGCGAGCGCCCACCCGCTCTACAAATATCTCACCAAGCACAAGCGCGGCATCTTCGGCACCGGGCGGATCAAATGGAACTTTACCAAGTTCCTCGTCGACCGCACGGGCCACATCGTGGCGCGCTACGCGCCCTCGACCAAACCGGAAGAGCTGGAAGCGCCGATTGTGAAATTGCTTTAGGGGCCTTTTCACGCGGAGACGCGGAGGGCGCGGAGTTTGGGATTCGTCGGTATCCCTAATTTCGTCATGGCCGGGCTTGACCCGGCCATCCATCGAAAAAGGCGAATTCACGCGGAGTGCAGGGATGCTTCTCCGCGAACTCCGCGTCTCCGCGAGAAAAAAAGTTGGATGGCCGGGTTAAACCCGGCCATGACGAAGTAAGGAGAGTTGGCGCAGAATTTTTTTCACCTCGTTTTTGAGAGAATTCACCCGCCCATCATTTGGGGTTTTTTCAAAAGCGCGCGCGAATGCGTGGCCGCGCCGCCCGGCGTGCGCTCGCCGGTTGTGCCTCAAATGCCTCCCCGCCCACGCTTTTTGGCGCCAGCCTTAGGGACATTCCTGTTGGGATATATGAGAAATGGGTATTCGACCTTGTCGGTTCAAGGGGGGCTCGTCCAAATTTCGAATTATTTTCTGCCACCGGCTCTTTGCTGTGTCTGCGCATGCGGGCCGTATTATTGTCTGTCGGGAACGCTGCCATTGCAGCGATAGTGGCGGAGGCGAAGAAAGACATGAAGCATCGCGGGGAGACATTGGCAGCGGCAATCGTGGTCGTAGCCTGCATCTTATTTGCTCGGTCGTTACGAGTCTCTGTGGTCGGAACCGGAGGCCAGTATGGTGGTACGACTTTTGTTTACCGACTGGATCGGTGGACTGGGAAAGTAGGCAGGTGGAGGAAAACCAAACGAAAGATGGCAAAACTCTGATCGAATGCCCTCCAAGCGATCCGACCGCCCCAATTTCAAATTAGGACATCCACATCAAAGTGCGTGCGGAATTTTTTTTGGCGCGCCGAAACGGCCCGCCGTTCAGGCAGGCGCCGGGGCGATGCTTTCTTCTAGCGCATAGCCCGCCGAGCGGACGGTGCGGATGGGGTCTTGTACGCCTTCGATGTTGAGCGCCTTGCGCAGCCGCCCGACATGCACGTCGACGGTGCGCGCCTCGACATAGACATCGCTGCCCCACACCGCATCCAGCAATTGCTCGCGGGAGAAGACGCGGCCGGGATGCTGGATCAGATGATCGAGCAGCTTGTATTCGGTTGGACCGAGATGAACTTCCTTGCCCGAGCGGCGCACGCGATGGGCGGCGCGGTCCATCTCGATATCGCCGACGTTCACCACATCTTCCGCCAGGCTGGGGCGGATGCGGCGCATCACGGCGCGCAGCCGCGCCAGAAGCTCGGTCATCGAGAAGGGCTTGGTGAGATAATCGTCGGCGCCGGTATCGAGCCCGCGGATGCGGTCGCTCTCCTCGCCGCGCGCCGTCAGCATGATGATGGGAACATTGCGCGTTTCCTGACGCCCGCGCAGGCGCCGGCAAACCTCGATGCCCGAAAGCTGCGGCAGCATCCAATCGAGCAGAACCAGATCGGGCTTTTCCTCGGCGGCGACGAGCAAAGCTTCCTCGCCGTCCTGGGCTTCCAGAACGCGATAACCTTCGCGCTCAAGATTGTAGCGCAGCAGCGTGACCAGCGCGCTTTCGTCCTCGGCGATCAGGACGGACGGTTTCATTTACTCGGCCTTCCCGAACGGGACGTTGGTCTCGCTCGTGGTGTCGGCCTTGGGCCGGTCGGATGACAAATAGCCGCCGGTCACCATGTGGTAGACCACCTCGGCGACATTGGTGGCGTGATCGCCGGTGCGTTCGATGTTCTTGGCGATGAAGAGCAGATGGGTGCACAGACCGATGGTGCGCGGGTCTTCCATCATATAGGTGAGAAGTTCGCGGAACAGGCTGTTGTACATCTCGTCGATGTCGCCGTCCTGGCGCCATACCGCCTCGGCGGCCTCGGCATCGCGATCCGAATAGGAATCCAGCACCAGCTTGAGCTGCGCCAAGGCCTGACCGCCCATGCGCGCCAGACTTTGGGTCAAACGCAGCGGCGGCTCGCGGTTGAGCACGATGGCGCGCTTGGCAATGTTCTTGGCGAGATCGCCGATGCGCTCAAGCTCGCTGGCGCATTTGAGCGCGGCCAGTGTTTCGCGCAGATCGACCGCCATCGGCTGGCGCAAGGCGAGAAGCTTCAGCGCCTCTTCCTCGATCTGCTGCTGCAATTCGTCGATCCGCTTGTCGCCGCCGACCACCGCTTCCGCTCGCGCCGTGTCGCGCCGCGCGATGGCTTCGATGGCGTCGGCAAGCTGCGCCTCGGCAAGGCCGCCCATCTGCGCCACGGCAGAGGCCAGGCTTTCCAACTTTTCGGTAAAGGCTTTTACCGTGTGTTCTGTCATCGTGCTCATCCGGTTAAATCCGTTGGCCCCCTGCTTAGGCGCGATCCGCCATGGCTATGCGACAGTTTTATAACATTTCCGTGACAACAACACCTTCCGCTTCGGCCGGCTTGATTACCGCAGGCAGAAGGATCGTAAAGGTGCTGCCCTCGCCGGGCTTGCTCTCGATCTGAAGCCGCCCGTGATGGCGGTTGACGATGTGCTTGACGATGGCAAGCCCAAGCCCGGTGCCGCCCCGCTCGCGGCTGCGCTTGACGTCCACACGGTAGAATCGCTCGGTGAGGCGCGGGATGGCGTCTTGCGGAATGCCCTCCCCGTCGTCGCGCACGGCGGCCGAGACCATGGCATCGGCGCCCCGCCGGCCAGGAGCGGCGCAGGGGCGCAGCGCGATCCAGACATGCCCGTTGGGCTTGCCGTATTTGATGGCGTTGTGGATCAAGTTCTGGAAGAGCTGGATGAGTTCGTCGCGTTGCCCGACGACGAGTGGCAGATCGTCCGGTGCGTCGATGGCGATGGTAATGTCGTCCGCTTCGGCCAGCGGCGAAAGCGCCGCCACGGCTTCGCGCACGACGGTATCGAGCGAGGTCTCGCCCGAGGGCGGCACATGCTCGTTGAGCTCGATCCGGCTGAGCGACAAAAGATCGTCGATCAAGCGGCGCATCCGTGCCGCCTCCACCCGCATGATGTCGAGGAATTTTACGCGCGCGGCGGTATCGTCCTTCGCCGGGCCGCGCAGCGTTTCGATGAAGCCGGAGACCGCCGCCAAGGGCGTGCGCAATTCGTGGCTGGCATTGGCGATGAAATCCACGCGCATCTGCTCGGCGCGCTTGGCCGTGGTCAGATCGTGCAGCAACAGCAACGTAATGACCGCGGGCTCGCTGCCCACCCGCGCGGTATAGGCTTGATAATGGCGCTCGACTGGCACGCGGAAAACGAACTCGACCGAGCCCGGCTCGCCCGTCGCCGAGGTGCGCGACAAGGCCTCCAGCACGGCGGGGGTGCGCAGCAGCGAGGAGACATGTTTGCGCTCGCCGCCGCCGCCGATCACCTCGCGCATCCCGCGATTGGCGAACAACATGCGCCCCGCCGAATCAACCAGCATCAACGGATCGGGCAGCCGCTCCAGAACTTCGCGCAGCAGCGGCGTCAGGATTTGCATGGAGCGCTCGCCATTGTCGGCGTTGCGCGGTTTCAATTGGCGAAGGCGGTTGGCAAAGACACTGGTGACCGCGGCGGCCGCGACCACGGAAGGCAAGACCAGCCACATGCCCGTGTCGCCGAACCAGGCGAAGACGCCCCCACCGACGAGCAAACCCGCGGCGACGGCCCATAAGATCCGGCGCAGGCCCTCCCAGAACGCAGTGTTGCTGTTCATCCGGCGTATGTGCCCGTAGCGATTCCCATTCGGGCATCTTATGCGCGCATTTGTGACATTCCGCGACGGCTGATTTGCCGCCCGGCCCGGATTAACCCGATCAGGCCCTGCGACTTTCGGCGAATAGTCCGGCGCCGGCGTAGCGCGCTTCGTGCGCCAGCAGCCAGCGTTTGCGCTCCAGGCCGCCGCCATAACCGGTGAGCGAGCCGTCGGCGCCGATGACCCGGTGGCACGGCACGATGAGCCCTATCGGGTTCGCGCCATTGGCAGTGCCCACGGCGCGCACCGCCTTGGGCTCGCCGATGGTCTTGGCGAGCGCGCCATAGGAGGTAGTTTCTCCGGCGGGAATATCGCGCAGCGCCCGCCACACTTTGTTTTGGAATGGCGTACCCGCATAGGCGACGGCAAGCGCATCGATGGCGCGCACCTCGCCTTCCATAAAAGCCGCGACCGCGCTGGCGTGTCCGAACGGATCGCGCTGCGAGACCAGTTCGACATCGCCATAGCGCGCGCACAACATCGGCCACCAGCGATCTTCGTGGTCGGTCCAATCGAACAGACGCAGCGCGCCGTCCTCGTCGGCGGCGATCAGCGCCGTGCCGATGGGCGTTTCGAGACGGTCGATCAAGAGGCGCGTCGGCTTATCCATCGATGCGCTCCCCATCGCTGGCCCACAGATGCTGCGCGGCATAGGCGCGCCAGGGCCGCCACGCCTCCGCGCGTTCCAGCAATGCTTTGGGAGTCGGGCGTTTGCCTTTGCTGGCAACCACCGGACTGCGCAGCAGCGCGACATCGGCAGCGGGAAACGCATCGCTGTCGCGCAGCGCCCGCAGCGCCCAATACTGCGCCGTCCACGGGCCGAAGCCCGGCAGTGCCAGCAAGCGCTCCACCGCGTCTTCATAAGTTCCGACCGGATCGAGCAAAGCGGGATCGGCAGCCGCGGCACGCGCAAGACCTTGCAGCGCCGCGATGCGCGCGGCGGGCATGCCGAAACCCGCGAGATCAGTGTTCGCGACGCGCTGGGCGCTTGGGAACACGGCTGTCAATCGTTCGTCGCCGGTCACTTGGGGCGAAAGTGTGGGGCTGACGCGCGCCACGAGTTTGCCCGCGAGTTTGCGCGCGGCGACGACGCTGACTTGCTGACCGAGAATTGCACGTACCGCGAGTTCGAAACCGTCCCAGCCGCCCGGCGCACGCAGCCCGGGCCGCCTTGCGATCAACGGCGCCAGCGCCGCATCGCCGGAGAGATGCACGCCGATTGCTTCCACATCGGCATCGAGATCGAACAAGCGCCGCAGCCGCGCAACGATGGAGAGCAGCGCACGCACATTGGGAAAGCGGATGCTCGCTTGCAGATGTGCGCGGCCTGGAGTGATCGCTAGGCTGCCGACCTCACCGCCGATTTCGATGGTGCGGGCGTAGCGGTTTTGCTCCACCACCTCGACACCATCCACGGCGCGCGCCGCGAGAAACGACAGGATCGCATCCCAATCATAAGGCGGTCGAAAACCAAGCCGCACCGTGACCGCGCTATCATGCGTCGCCGACTTGCGCACGCGCAGCTCGCGCGGCGTGCGGCCATAGAGCTTGCGGAACGCATCGTTGAAGCGGCGCACGCTGCCGAAGCCCGAGGCCTCGGCGATGGCGCTCATCGACAGCTCGCTGTCCTGGATGAGTTGCTTGGCGAACAGAATGCGCCGCGTCTGCGCCACCGCGATGGGCGGCGCGCCCAGATGCTTGTCGAACAGGCGGCGCAATTGCCGCTCGCCGATGCCGAGCCGCGCGGCCAGCGCGACGACGCCTGCATCGCCGTCGAAGCCCCCTTCGCCGATCAGGGCCAGCGCGCGCGATACGGTGTTGCAAGTGCCCCGCCATGCCGCCGCGTCCGGCGAAATCTCCGGCCGGCAGCGAAGGCATGGGCGAAACCCCGCGCCCTGCGCCGCCGCCGCGCTGGCGAAAAATTTGCAATTGGCCGATTTGGGCGTGCGCGCGGGACAGACCGGGCGGCAATAGATTCCCGTGCTGGTGACGCCGACGAACAGCCGCCCGTCGAAGCGGGCGTCATGCGTGGAAAAAGCGCGGTAGCAAACGTCGTGGGGCGGTATGTCCATGGCGGGATCATGCCCCAAACGCGGCCCCGCGTCTGGCCATTTTCGGACGTGACCGTCAGACGGCTGACACGACCGCGAACGCCTTGCGCAAATCGGCTTTCATCAGCTTGCCGTTGGCGTTGCGCGGCAAGGGATCGTGCCGGAAAACGATTTGCACCGGCACCTTGAAGGCGGCGAGTTTGCCGGCCACATGGGCGCGGAGTTCCTCTTCCGTGGCGCGCGCGCCGGGTTTGAGTTGCACGACCGCGACCGGCTCCTCGCCCAGCGAGTGATGCGGCCTTGGCACCACTGCCGCGTCCATCACCGCGGGATGCTCGAACAGCACCGCCTCGACCTCGACGCAATAGACGTTCTCGCCGCCGCGGATCAGCATGTCCTTGGCGCGATCGACGATGAAGCAGAAGCCTTCCTCGTCCAGCCGTGCCAGATCGCCGGTGCGCACCCAGCCGTCGATGAAGGTTTCCGCCGTTTCCTTGGGCTTGTTCCAATAGCCTTTGACGACGTTCGGGCCGCGCGCCCAAAGCTCGCCGATTTCGCCGATGGGAAGTTCGCGCGTGCCGTCCACGCTCATGATCTTCACGTCGCAGACCGGCGCGGCGGGGCCGCAAGAACCGGGCCGATTGGCATAATCTTCGCCGCTATGAATCGTGCAGGCGGCGGAGGTCTCCGTCATGCCCCAACCATTGCCGTAGAACGCCTTGGGAAACGCCTGATTAAGCTGACGCACCAATTCGGGCGCGGCGGGCGCGCCGCCATAAGCGACCTGCTCCAGCGAGGACAGATCGTAATTCTTGCGCGCGGGGTGTTCGAGCAATTGCCAGGCGATGGTCGGAACACCGCCAGCCTGCTGAACCTTTTCGCGTTCGATAAGCTGCATGGCGAGCTCGGGATCCCATTTGCGCATCAAGACGACGCGCGCGCCCGCAAAGAAAGCGGGGCCAAGCACCGCGAAACAGCCCGTGGCATGGAACAGCGGAACCGACATCAACATCACGCGCTGCGGCGCGGTTTTGAAATCGACCGCGGGAGGCATCTCGCCGCGCCGCAAGAAATTGCGCGCCGTCGAAAGCCCCGTCGTCATGATGTTCGTGAGCATGTTGCGATGGGTGCCGAGCGCGCCCTTGGGTCTTGCCGTCGTGCCGGAGGTGTAAAGGATGGTCGCGTCGTCGTCGGGGGCGAGCGCGACATCGGGCATCTCGCCAACCGGCAGCTTGCCCCAATCGTTCACCGCCCCAATGACGTCTTCGAGCCGCTTGGCGATGGGATGGGGCAAGTCTTCATCCCAGCGGCTGACATAGATGCGCTCGAGCGCCGGACAATTGGCGATATGCGCGGCGAGCCGCTCCATGCGTTCGGCATCGACAAAGGCGATCTTCGCGCCGCTGTCGATCATGCCGTATTCGAGTTCGCCGCCCGTCCACCAAGCATTAAGCGGCGTAACGATAGCGCCCACCAGCGCGGCGCCGAAGAACGCCGCAGCCCATTCGGGAAGATTGCGCATGACGATCGCCACGCGGTCGCCCTTTACGACGCCAAGACTTTGAAGCTCCGCCGCGATAGCAAGGCTGGCGCGTGCGAAGTTTTCATAATTCGCACGTTCGCCTTCATAGACCAGGAAATCGCGCGCGCCATAGGAGCGGCCAAGCAGAAACAATTCGCGCAAGGTCGGCGGCACGTTCTTCCACACGCGCAGCTTTTGTCCGCGAATGACAGCCTCTTCCATCGCGAAGGGCGAGCCCGGTGCGGTCAACAGCGCATGGGCGCGCGCCAGCGGCATGGCCGGCCAAGGTTTTTGCGTATCGCTCATCTCTTCCTGTGTTCCCGGAATTTTATTGTTGGCGCAATTATCCACGCGCTGCACGCTGCCGCAATGCTTGCTTTGCATGTCGCAACGTCAGGTTGGCCGTTGACCGACTCGCCGAACTGATGTCATCTGTTCCCACGCGTAAGGTTAGGGAACGCGGTGTAACACCGTGGCTGCCCCCGCAACTGTGACCGGCGAGAACGTGTCCAAATGCCACTGAGGCGAAAGCTTTGGGAAGGCGGACACCGACAAATGACCCGGGAGCCAGGAGACCTGCCCTACGCCGTCGTCCAGTTTGCGGCCGGGGTGCGCCGAAAACTGCGGGGGAAACCGCCGCGACGACAAAGTGGAGTCGTCGCCGCGGGGTGCCCAGGTGTTCATTCGATCCGAAAGACGCAGAACGGTCAGCCGCGTGCCGGCTCTTGGCTCAAACCAGGAGTATGTCATGCAGAAATCTATCTTTCTTTCTTCCGCCGCTTTCATCGCCTTGCTGGCACCCGCTTTTGCGGACGGCGCGCCGGAAACCGTTGTCGTGACGGCAACGCGTACACTCCAGCCGCTGGAGGTGACGGGGACCTCGATGTCGGTCGTCACCGCAGACGACATCGAGACTCAGCAGATCGATATCGTCAGCGATGTGCTCAAGGAAACGCCCGGTCTGACCGTGGTGCGCAATGGCGGCCCCGGTCAATCGACCGATGTGCTGCTGCGCGGCGCGGATGCGGGACAAACCTTGGTGCTGATCGATGGCGTTCGGATCAACGATCCCAGCGCCACCAGCGGCGAAGCGATCTTCGGCGACCTGCTGGCGAACGGAATTGACCGCATCGAAGTGCTGCGCGGGCCGCAATCGACACTCTATGGCAGCGATGCCATCGGCGGCGTTGTCGACATCATCACCAAGCGCGGCGGCGCTACGCCGTTCGCGCTCACCGCCAGCGCGGAGGGCGGCTCGTTTGCCACATATCATTTCAATGTTGCAGCGAACGGCACCAGCGGCGCGGTCGAATACGGCGCGGCGGCGAATTATTTCGGCACCAACGGCGTTTCGGCGGCGGATTCCAGGAACGGCAACAGCGAAGCGGATGGCACGCACAATTTCGGCGCGACGGGGAATGTGCGCGTGCATGTTGCGGACAATGTCAGCCTCGACGCGCGGCTTTACTACACGCGGGCGCGCGACAGTTTCGACGGCTATCCGCCGCCCGATTATACCTTTCAGGATACGCATGAATACGAAGACGACGAATTGCTCGCCAGCTATGGCGGCGTCAATGTCTCGCTGTTCGGCGGTCGGTTCACCAACCGGGTCGCGTTCACCTATACCGATAGCGACCGCGACAATTTCGATCCGACACTGACACCCCCCAAGGATTTCTTCGCCAAGGGCCGCGCCACGCGGCTCGAATATCAAGGCGTGATCGAGGCGGACGAAACCAACGAAATCACCTTCGGCGCGGAAACGGAGACAACGACGCTCTCCACCCACAGCGTCTATGATTTCACCGCCTCCCCGACCAAGGGCAGCGACCGGATTAACGGCTATTATGCCCAGTGGCAGACCAAACTCATCGACACGCTGACGCTGACCGGCGGGGTGCGCTATGACGACGACAAGGAATTCGGCGGGCATAGCTCGGTGAAATTCGCGGGCGCTTGGCAGGTGCTTTCCACCACGCGGCTGCGCGCCAATTACGGCGACGGTTTCAAGGCGCCGACGCTCTACGAACTCTTTTCGGAATATTCCAATCCGGTCGACGCCCTCGCTCCCGAGATCGCCAAAGGCTGGGAAGCGGGGATCGATCAGAACCTATGGGACGTCACCGCTTCGCTGACCTATTTCGAGCGGCGCACCAAGAACCAGATCGATTTCTTTTCCTGCTGGGGCGTCGACTCGACGGCCTGCACGCTGCGCGCGGCGGAAGGCGGCTACTATTACAACATCGGGCGCTCGCGCGCGGCCGGTGTCGAGGCCGCACTCGCGGCCCCGCTCAGCGACACGGTCAGCGTATCGGCGAATTACACCAATCTGTCGGACACCGATCTGGCGACAGGCCTTCAATTGGCGCGCAGGCCGCAAAACAGCGCCAATGCGTCGGCCACTTGGCGGGCTAGCGAAGGCGTTACTCTCGGCGTCAGCGCAAGCTATGTCGGAAAGCGCTTCGACGACGCCACTCATTCGACACCGCTTGCCGCATCGACGGACATCAATCTGTTCGGGTCATATCAGTGGAGCGAACATCTGGAATTGTTCGGGCGAGTGGAAAATCTGTTCGACGACCGCGCCGAACCGGTCGCGGGATATGGCGCACCGGGACGAGCGTTTTATGTGGGAGTTCGCGGCACGCTGTGATGGAGCAAGGCGGCGGCAATCCCGCCGCCTTCTTCAACCCGCGCGGCGCAGCAAAGGCGGCAGAGACTTCGGCCGGTAATAAAGGCCGGGCGCATGTTCCGTCTGAACATAACCCGTGTTCAGCCCCGCAATCGATTCCGCCGGCCCGAGCAGGAGCGATCCGTCAGGCGCCAGCACTTTGGCAATGTTCGCGAGCACCGACACGCGCGTCACCTGGTCGAAATACATAAGTACATTGCGGCAGAACACGACATCCACGCGCCCCAGCCAAGCGGGGACATCGAGCAGATTGAATTGATGGAACTCCACCATCTGGCGCAGACGTTCACCGATGCGCCACTGGCTGCCTTCCTGCGTAAAATTGTTCACCAGCCTGCGGACGGAAAGTCCACGCTGCACCTCGATCTGGGAATAGAGGCCGTCCTCGGCCCGCGCGACCATCTGCGAATTGATGTCGGAGGCGATGAGTTCGACAGTCCAGCCCTTGGCTTGCAGTTTGGCGTCATCCAGGATCATGGCGATCGAATAGGGTTCCTGCCCCGCCGCGCAGGCCGCGCACCAAATGCGCAGCCGCTTCGTGGCGGCACGCTGTATCATCAGGGCCGGCAACACGATGTCGCGGAATTCGTCGAAGGTCTTGCGATCGCGGAAGAAGGCCGAATTGTTGGTCGTCATGGCTTCGATCACCGCGCTGACCAGCGCTTCGTGACCGTGGCGCAATTCGCGCAGCAATGCGCCCGCCTCCTTGAACCCGAAGCGGCGCATGACCGGCGTCAGCCTGCTTTCGACCAGGTGCGCCTTCTCCTGCGTAAGCAGCAAGCCGGATCGCGCGCGAAGCACGTCCGCGAGATAGGCGAAATCCTTGGGATTCATTGCTGCGTTTACCCCTACACCATTCCCACTTCGGTCAGCTTCGCCTCGATGATCTCGCGGTCGAAGGGCTTCATTATGTATTCGTCGGCGCCCGCACTCATTGCTTCGGTGATTTGGGCCAAGTCGTTCTCGGTCGTGCAGAACACAACCACCGGATGGCTTCCCCGGCTCTCGCCGCGCAGCGCGCGAAGGAACTCGACGCCGCTCATCTTGGGCATGTTCCAGTCGACCAGGATCACGTCGGGCATTTGAAGGCGGCAAATCGCAAGCGCGGATGCCCCGTCCTCGGCCTCCTCGGTCGCGAAGGACAAGTCTTCAAGTATGCGGCACGCGACTTTGCGGATGACGCGGCTATCGTCGATAACAAGACAATTCTTCATGGGCATCCCATATGGCCCTGGTTGGAAGACTCGCCAGAAATCCTATACGGGGAAAGTAAAGGCGCCCTTTATTTGGCTGCGGCGCGATTAACCCGCCACAAGCTCGACCTGGCCCTCAAGCCCGGTCATCGTTAATCCGGCGTTGAGGCCTTTGGCGAGGCGATGGGTCAAATAGGGCTGCACCCCGCGCGCGTCATAAGGGCTATCGCTCGCCTCTCCCCGGAGCGCTTTCTGCACGTCTTCGAGGACGCGGGCGTTCTGGCCGGTCGCGATGATTTTGAACCCGTAAGAGCCGGTATCCTGGTTGGTTTCGATGCGCAGCGTGCCGCCGCGCGGCAGGCAATCCGCCGCGATCAGGGCCGCATTCATCACCAGTTTTGCCCAATCCTTGGGCCAGTTCACATGGGGGGCTTCCCAATGCAGCGTGATCTTTCCCCCGCTCAAAAGCCCGGAAATCAAGCGGCCAACCTCGCCCAAATCGAGCTCCGCCCCCGCCGATCCCGCAGCGCCAAAAGCGATGCGCATGAACTGCAGCCGCGCCAGAGCCTGGGCGGCGCTGGAGGTGACGATTCGCAGGGCATCGGCGCGCATTGCGGCATCGCGCTCGTCCTCGAGAACTTCCAGGCCGTTGACCACGGCGCCCAGGGGCCCCACAAGGTCATGACAGACCCGGCTGACCAGAAACGTGGATAGTTCAAGATCGTTCATGGAATCTCCGGGCTAGGCGATAGGGTTAGCAATTGGTTATCGTCCCTCGGGCTTCTTAAGGAATACTTAAGATAGCCGCAAACTTGGAGCCGGCAGCCATGCCGGGTTATTCGCAATGACCGAGAGCCACGCCCATGCCGCCTCGCCCATGCTGCGCGCGCTCGCCACGATCGCCTATGAGGCGGGCGCGATCGTGCTGGCCCATTACACCCAAGAGATCACCGCGCGCCGCAAGGACGACATGTCGCCCGTCACGGCAGCCGACGAGGACGCCGAACGCTTCATCCTGAAACGGCTGACGCATCTGGTGCCGGGCATACCCATTGTCGCGGAGGAGCAATCCGCCGCCGGGCACGCGCCAAAAATCGGCCATCGCTTTTTCCTGGTCGATCCGCTCGACGGCACCAAGGAATTCATCAACCGCAACGGCGAGTTCACCATCAACATCGCCGAGATCGTCGAAGGCAAACCGGTGCGCGGCGTGATCTATGCGCCCGCGATCGACCGGCTGTTCTTCGGCGAAGTCTTGTCGGGCGCCTTTGAGGCCTTTGCTCCGCCCGGCGGCGCACCGGACTTCGCCGAGGCGAAAGAGATTCACGCCCGCATGCCGGCGGCGGACGGATTGGTCGCCGCCGTCAGCCGTACGCACAAGGACAAGAAGACCGACGAATATCTCACGCAGTACAAGGTCAAGAGTTTCGTGGTGTCGGGATCGTCGCTGAAATTCTGTCTGGTCGCGGCCGGCGAGGCCGACATCTATCCGCGCCACGGCCAAACCATGGAATGGGACGTCGCGGCGGGCCACGCGATTCTGGCGGCTGCGGGCGGCAGCTTGACGACGGTGGACGGCAAGCCATTCCATTACGGCAAACCCGGATTCCTCAATCCGCACTTCATCGCGCGCGGGCTGACGTAAGCGGCAAATAACGAAATCGGCTTTCTGCAACCTACTGCAGAGCTGCGCGCGCAAGCGCGACGGCGGCGCCACGACACGTGTCCCGGCATGATTAATGCGCACACAAATTGGTCGCGGGGGCATGCGCGATTTTGTTCTAGACGAACGTCTAGGTTGCGCTATTCTATCGACTAATGGTTGAATGTCTCCCTGGGGTGGGGGTGGGGAAATACATTGGTTTTCGTAGGAATTTTCCATTCTGCGACGGATGACTTCAACGCGGCGGGGCCTTTGGCGTGTACCGGTCGCGACCAGCCTCGGCTTGCGCTGCGGCAGCGAAGCTCCCGCAGCGTCAACCAAGACCAAAATCCATGTGCACAACTCCCGCAAGAACAATCCCACGGGTTCGGAAGTCGTCAAACTGACACGCAGGGCGGCTACGTCTTCAAAAAGCGGCGCACACACAGCCGCGAATGGGCTTCGGCGCCCGCTTGGGTCGTGGTTTTCGAATGGATTTCGAGAATACAAGTTTGGGGGCGCCACCAGTTGGCGAAGGTTCCATGAACAGTCCGGCATCACGCAGCCTGCTGACGGCGCTGGCAGAAGGCGCACCGAAATTCACGCCGCGCAAAGGCGTGCTGATGCGCGAGTATCATGTCCTTGTGATCTGGCCGGATGGGCGCCGCATGAAGATCGGCGAGTTCCCCCGCAAGCCGGACGCCGCGCGCTGGATCCAGCAAAAATCCGCCGATTGGCTTGCACGCTATCTGGAAACAAATCCCGTATCTTTGCGTGAACCCAATCCCGCGCATCTCGGGCCGGCGGTTCTCTAGTGATCGAAGTCTGCGGCACCGCCGCGCAACCATATCATGAACCTTTGGTCATCGAAGGCGGCCACGGTGTTGCCGCAATGGAGATGCCCATAATATACGGGCCTCGCGCGCATCGGCGATTTGCGCGATGCTGCGCGTTGTAGGGGCCGCGTGATTCGAAAGGAGTACCGGTTGATGATAAGGCGCATGATACTGGCCGGCGCGATCGCATTGGCTTTTGGGGTCGCCGTTGCCCCGGCTTATGCCGAGGATGACGACGCCACCTACACCGAGCAGGAAATCACCAAAGCGGCGGCGGGCTTCTTCGGCCTGACCACCGAAGCGGCCGCCAAGGCGGTGCAGCGCGTGTTCCGCGATCAAGGCCAACCCGACGCCTATATCAAGGGCGATGAAGGCTCCGCCGCTTTCGTGATCGGCGCGCGCTACGGCAAAGGCTGGCTGATCCGCAAGAATCACGAGCCCAAGCTGGTCTATTGGAAGGGGCCGTCGGTCGGCTTCGACATCGGCGGCAACGCCTCGAAATGCTTCACGCTGGTCTACAATCTAAAGGACGAGCGCCGGCTCTATCAGCGCTTTCCGGGCGTCGAGGGCACGATCTACTTCGTTGCAGGCATCGGCATCGTCTACATGCGCTCGGGCGGGGTGACACTGGCGCCGATGCGCACCGGCGTCGGTCTGCGCGCAGGCGTCAACGCGCAATATCAGGTTTATTCCGACAAGCGCGACTGGTTCCCGCTTTAGCCGATTACGGGCTCGCAGGGGCCGGCGTATCGATGGCGCCGGCCGGCGTCGGCAGATAGATCAAGAGTGCGGCCGCGACATAGGTGGACGAGAAGGTTCCCACCACGATGCCGAACAGGATGGCGCCGGTGAACTCGTACAGTGCCGGCACGAACATCATGAGCGGGATGATCGAGATCGCGGTCGCCACCGAGGTTAGAATCGTCCGCGTCAACATCTGATTGGTCGACAGGTTGATAAGCTCGGTGAGCGGCATGCGCTTATATTTGCGCCGGTTCTCGCGAATCCGGTCGAACACCACCACCGTGTCGTTGATCGAATAGCCCGCCAGCGTCAGCAGCGCGGCGATGCTGGTCAGCGTGAAATCCAAATGCAGCACCGAGAACAGGCCCGCCGTCACGAACACGTCGTGACCGGTGGCGATGGCCGCGGCGACGCCATATTGCCACTCGAAGCGGAAGGCGACCCAGATGGCGATGGCAAAAATGGCCAGAATTGTGGCGGTAACGCCGTCGCGGAACAGCTCGCCGCTCACCTTGGGACCGATGACTTGCGTGCTGAGAAAAGTATAGCCCGGGCCAAGCTTGACCTTGATCTCCTTGGCGACGGCGTTGCCGTCCTGGTTCGCTCTTGGCAATACGCGGATCAACACGCAGGAATTGGCGGGCGTATCGCAGACGCCGCCGCCGATGCTTTGAATCTGCTGATCTTGATAGCCCAGCTTGGTGATTTCGCCGCGCACCTTGCCGATGTCGATCATATGGGCGGCCTTGACCTGGGCGGACACGCCGCCCTTGAAGTCGATGCCCAAATTGAAGCCATACACCGTGATCGCGATGACCGAGACGAGCAGCAGCAGCCCGTCCATCGCGAAGGCGTAGTAGCGCTTGCCGATGAAATCGATATTCGAGGCTTCGGGAAGAAATCGCAGCAGAGGCATGTGCTTAAGAGTCCCCTTTGGGGGCGCACACATAGCGGCTTGGGGGCTCGGCGACAAGCATGACCGCGGCGGCGAGGCACGGGGCGGCTATCGCCCGGTAATTTCTACATATTTCGGCCTGTGGTTATAACGGAGCGGGGCGGCGCCGCGATATGTTTCGCGCTGCCGCCCCGTTCGACTCCCACCACAAAAGCTTCGCTTCGGCACTAGCGCCGGGCTGCCCGCAACTCGTCCTTGACGTCATGGAGCCGGTCCAGAAGCGACACGCGAACCTGTTCGATCGATGTCCGCGCGGCGGGCGCGGATGCCGGCAGGCAGGGCATGTCCACCTTGCCGATGGCCGCACAAGCGACGCTCGTCATGATGGAACTTGCCAGCGGGAAATTTGCAGAACTGTCGATGCCAAGGTTCGGTTCGTGCGGCAGGAACATCCACACCGCCGCAACACACACGACCGCTTTGATGATCATTGGATCACCCGCGGGCGTTGCGCGTTTGCGAGGGAATTGAGTTTCTGCGACCTGTTCACGACAAACATCCTGGTTTGATTTCACCGGGATGATGGTCGCAATCGGCGACACGCAATATTCGGAAAATGTTCGTAAGGGGAATGCCGTAAGTATGTTCTACGCGGTGGGGCGCTCGGCCCGGGGATCAAGCGACGGCAAAGGTCGCTTCGATCAATTCGATGAGCTCTTGGGCATCGACCGGCTTATCCAGCATCGCAATGGCGCCGGCCTTTAGAGCCTTCTCTCGCAAGGCGGCGCTGCCCTGACCGGTGAAGATGATGGCGGGAGGCGTTATGCCGCGCGAGGATAGATGCTGCAAAAGCTCGACCCCGCTCATATCCGGCATGTGCTGATCGATAACAAGGCACCCGGCCGAATCCGACTGATACTCCGCGAGAAACGCTTTGGCCGAACCGTAGTCGCGGATCGTGATGTCGGCCGTCTCTAGGACGGCGCGGATCGATTTGCGAACCGACTCGACATCGTCCACCAGCCACACGATGACGTCACGCTTAACCATCGAGATCGACCCTATAACATTTAGCGAAACCGGAGCGCAGACTGCGCCCGCCGTGACGGCGCGGATATTGGTAGCATTTACGTACTGGCAACCGGCGGCGCGATGCCGGCGGCATGCATGATGCGGACAAGTTCGGAAAGGCAGCCCACATTCATCTTCGATTGAATGCGCGCGCGATGAACCTCCACCGTGCGCGGCGAGATTCCCAATTCGTGCGCGACGATCTTGTTGGATTGTCCCAGGACCAGATGGTCCAGCACGTTACGTTCGCGTGCGGTCAGCAAGGCGATCTTCTCGTCGGCCAGTTTTGCCTCCGCCGCGTTGTTTCGGGTCGTCTCCCCGCTCTTCAAAGCCCTGCGTATGCTTATCAGCAGAGCGTCGTCGTCAATCGGCTTTTCAATGAAGTCCAATGCGCCGGCCTTCATGGCGTGTACCGCAATCGGAACATCGGCATGTCCGGTCATCACGATCACCGGCACGGTCGAGCCGCGCTTGGTGAGTTCCTCCTGCAATTCGATGCCGCTGATCTGTGGCATCCTGACGTCCGCAATGATGCAATCGCCGAGCGGAGCGTCCTCCAGATAAGCCATTGCCGAAGCGTAGTCGGCCACCGCAAGATTCCAAGACTCCAAGAGCGCACGCAAGGAGCGCCGCACGCCTTCATTGTCGTCGATGACGACGATGGTCGGTTCAACCGTCATGACATTCCTCCACGGACTCGGCGAAGGGCAGCGTGAAGTGGAAACACACGCCCTTGTCCAGGTTCGGCGTCGCCCAGATGCGCCCGCCATGCGCTTCGATGATCGACTGGCAAATCGTCAGGCCGACGCCCATGCCGCGCTCTTTCGTCGTCACAAAGGGCTGGAACAGCCGCTTCATGATGTCCGGCGCGATGCCGGGGCCGGTGTCCGAGACCGATGTGGTAACAAAGCCTGGTTCGTCGCATGTCGTGCGGATATCGATGTCCGCTTGCGCGCTATCTTGAAAGGCGTCGATACTGTTGCGGATCAGATTGAACACGACCTGCTGGATCTGTACCTTGTCAACGCACACATCGGGAGCATTGGGGTCCAACTTCACGTACAAATTAACTTTGACGTGATTGCCGCGAACATGGCTGAGCGCGATGGCTTCCTGAACAACCAAATTCAAGTTCTCGCGGACGCGCTGGGATTCCCGCTTCTCGATGAATTCGCGCAGACTGCGGATAATGCCGCCGACCAGCTTGGCCTCCGCGATGGCATCGTCGAGAAAGCCTCGCGCGCGGATTATCTTCGCGTCCTCAATCGACTTGAGACTGTTTTGCGCTGCCCGCACATAATTCAGCACCGCCGTCATCGGCTGATTGAGTTCATGGGCAATCGTCGACGCCAGCATTCCCATCGTGTTCCAGCGCGAAAGATGGATGAGGTCGGCCTGAAGACCGTGCAGCCGCTCTTCGCCGCGCCGATGTTCGGTAACGTCGCGCAAGATCATCGACACGCCGGTTATCTTGGCCGAGGAATTTTTGATCAGGGACGCGGTGAGCGACACCAAAACTTCGGTGCCGTCCTTGCGCACGCGGCGCGTTTCAAATTGGTCGACGCGTTCCCCGCTCTCAAGCCGAGCCAGAATTTCGTCGATCTCATGCACCAAATCGGGTGGATATAGCCTGCGCGATAGCGTGCCGATCATTTCTTCGGGCGCGTATCCAAACAGTTGTTCCGCCGCCCAGTTCCAGCTGATGACGACCCCGTCGAGCGTTTTGGCGATGATCGCATCGTTCGACGACTCGACGATGTCGGCAAGATAGAGACGGTCGCCTTGCAGTCCGACATTTTCCTTCTGCGTGTCCGCCAAATGGGTTTCGGCGAGCTCGCGCTTGACCGTCTGCTGTTCGTCGATGACGAGTTGCTTGTCGCGCGCGAGTTGGTCGCGCGCCACGCCTTCGCCGTGAATCCGCACTAGATCTGTGACGTCGTCGGTATGATGGATGATCCATTGGACTTTCCCATCGTCGCCGAGGACCGGCGTATTCACCGTGTTCCAGTAGCGCGTTTCGAACCCACCATCCGGCGTGCGGATGTCGAACTTCTGGACGGCCATGGCATCCCGCCGGCAAAATTTGAGGACGCGGCCAAGAGACGCGCGCACGTTTCTGACGCCGTCGGCGGTGGAATCGTTCGGATTGTCGGGGAACACGGCAAACACGCCGCGGCCGATGATCTCTGCGCGCTTCGTCATCGTGACGCGGCAATAGGCGTCGTTCACCTCGACGATGAGAAGATCGCGGTCGAGGACCAGGAACGGCGCCGGCGCCGCTTCGAAGAGCCCCCGATAATCGAGCCCTGCTCCCGCGACGGACAGCTTCAACGACGGCTTACCCATTGTTTTTCGCTATCACCTATTTCAAGATAACCGAAAAATATGTCTCATTCTGTGTTGCACTGATTAATAAAAGTGAAATGAACAGTAACGATTCAATTATTGCGATGCGGAATAATTACTCTATTTATCCATGCCTTGCATGATTAAGAATTGTTATTCAGTTCAAATTATATAGTTTTTATTTGATGTAATTTTGGCACGAGGAGTGTTCTCATGGACATGTCTGTCGCGACGCTCAACAGCAACCCATCGCCGCCGTGATCCGACCATCGCGCCCAATATCGACGCCAAGTTCGGCGGCGCTGTCATACGCGCGCAGAAACCGAGCGTCTGATTTGCGGTGGTGGTGAGAGCTTAACAAATTCTTGTCATGGCGGTGCGGCGAGATGTCTAAAATGTATAGCGCTGCCGCAACCGCACATTAACCAGCGAAGCCCAGTGTAGCCGCCAAGAAGCGCCATCCTGAGGGGGCCTTGGCGAATGCGTAACATAAGCGCCTTGGCGGTCGCCGCCGCAGACCTGGAACGCTTGCCGCTTGCCGGCGATGCGGCTCCGAATTTCTTCGTGGCACTGTGCAAACCGCTGCACTTTCTGCTGACCGGCGGCGGCGATGCGCGCCTCCTGCTCGACCGCGCGACCGGCGCGAATGTCTATGGCTGCCGCGCCGTGCCGCGCGAGCAAGCGCTGGCATTTTCGTCTTCCACGGCGACCTCGATTTCGCACCGCTCGTACCGGCGCGCCAATCACGCGCGCGATGAGTTGATGCGCCAAAGCATCGCGACCAAACCGGACGAAGCGTTCGACGCCCAGATCGAACGCATGCGCAACAAGCTCGCCGCTTGTCTCGATTTGGGTGAGACCGACATCGTATTTT
The DNA here is from genome assembly GCA_963849895.1 of uncultured Alphaproteobacteria bacterium. Classification (GTDB taxonomy): domain Bacteria; phylum Pseudomonadota; class Alphaproteobacteria; order Micropepsales; family Micropepsaceae; genus Rhizomicrobium. The sequence goes on along the minus strand of CAWKIU010000015.1, from coordinate 95,746 downwards.
CGCCCTCGGGCACCGATTCCCAGCTGCACGCACTCCTTCTCGCCGGTCATCTTATGGGCGGCTCTATCGCCTCGGTCGTCGTCGGCGCCGATCAGACCGGCAGCGGAACGGCGCATACCGCGCGCGCGCGCCATTTCTCCCATTGCACGGCCCAAGGCAAAACCGTGACCAAGGGCGAGAGCATCGCGAATACGTCCCAAGAATTCGCCAGCATCCCGGTTTCGCTGTTTGCGGAAGACGGCGCCCCTCGCAGCGAACGCGGCATCGACAATGCCGTGATCGCGGCGGTGGACGAACAGATCGCGTTGGGGCGCAAGGTCATCCTGCAAACCATGGATTCCTCCAAGCTCGGCTGGCGCGCGCCGACGGATGCCTGTTTGCGGGAAATTCGCGCGCGCTGGCCGCATGACGTGCAGATCGTGGTCGATGCTTGCCAGATGCGGATCGGCCGCCCGCGCCTGCGCGAATATCTGGAGCGCGGCTATATCGTGCTGCTGACGGGATCCAAATTCTTTACCGGCCCCGCGTTCAGCGGCGCGTCGCTTTGGCCGCACAGCCTCAGCGCACGCATCGCGGCTGCGGATACCGCGCCGGACGGCCTGGCCGATTATGCGACCTCATTCGACTTGCCGCCGCGCTGGCACCGGATGCGCGACGCCTTGCCGCCCGTGCCCAATTACGGCCAATGGCTACGCTGGGAAGCGGCCTTGGAGGAAATGCGCGCCTATTACGCCTTGTCACAGACTTATCGCAGCACGGCGCTGAAACACCTGGGCGATGCGGTATCGTGCGCCATCGCGGCCTCGCCGGTCTTGGAATTGCTGCCCGCACAAAGTCATGGCGATGGGTTCGACGAGGATTTGCCCGCGACCATCTTTGCGTTCTTCGTCAAACGCGACGGCGTCAGGCTGGAGCTTGACGCGATGACGCGGATTTATCGCGCGCTCAATCGCGATCTCGCTTTGCCGGACGGCACTGCCGAACGCGAATTGGCGGCGACGCTTTGCCATATCGGCCAGCCCGTTGCGCTGGCCGCCGGAACCATTCTGCGCATCGCCGTCGGCGCGCGCCTCGTCACCGATGCGTGGTCGCCGGACGACGAGACCACCGATGCCAATCTTCGCGCCATTGCCGAACAGGCTGCAACGGTCGTGAAGAAAATCGAATTGATTCTCGACGCACATCTTGAGAGGGCGACATGAAAACCAACCCCGTATTACGCGCCGAGCGATTGGGTGTGGCGAAGCTGGCGAAGATGGCCTTCGCCGGATGGGATATGCGCCCGGTGTGGAACGAACTGCTTGCCAAGGTGACGGACGTACCGGCGGATGCCGGCATCGCGATGGATTTGGCCGTCGTCGCGCAGTTGCTGGGCGACCAGGAGACCGGCCTTACCCTGCAAAAAAAGACTCTGGAAATCCAAAGGCTGTTTCGCTCGCCCTGCGGCGCGCGCACGCCGGGGCTGAAAGTTCTGGCGCTGGCGGCGGACATGGACATGGGCGGCAACACGCCTATCGAATTCCTGCTCGAAGACACCGATGTCGAATTGACCACCTTGTATGTGGTGCCGGGACTCCCCTTACCGAGCCCCCTGCCCGAGCACGATCTGGCCATCGTGATCGCGCCCGACGACGACAAGACGCAGGGCGTGCTGGACGAGATCGAACGGTGGGCGCCCACCTGGCCGCGCAAAATTCTTAATCCGCCGGAACGCATTCGCGTGCTGGACCGCGACCGGCTTTACCGGCTGCTGAACACGGTTCCCGGCCTCGAAATTCCCATGACGGCGCGGGTGTCGCGCGAGGATTTGTCGGAACTGAACGAAGCGAAGCTTTCGCATTGGTTGGACGACGGCCGCTTTCCACTGATTGTGCGGCCCACCGGCTCGCATGCCGGGCGCGGGCTTGCCAAGCTCGATACCGCGGCTGAGATCGCCGATTATCTGGCGGCGCGCCCCGAAGCGGAATTTTTCATCTCGCGCTTTGTGGATTATGCGAGCGCGGACGGTCAGTTCCGCAAATATCGCCTGGTTTGCATCGACGGCGCTCCCTATGCCTGTCACATGGCGATCGCGGACGAATGGAAGGTCTGGTACCTCAACGCCAATATGATTTGCGACGAGGCCAAGCGCGCCGAGGAAGCCCATTTCATGGCGAATTTCGAGCGCGAATTCGCCGCCCGGCATGCCGCAGCCCTTGGCGAAGCGATGGAGCGGATTGGGCTCGATTACTTCCAGATCGATTGCGCGGAGACCAAAGAGGGCGAGTTGTTGGTGTTCGAGGCCGACAACACGGCCATCGTTCACAACATGGACCCACCGGGGGTGTTTCCCTATAAGCCGGCACAGATGCACAAGGTCTTCGACGCCTTCACGGCAATGCTGTACGATCGGGCCGCAAAGTCCCGAGCCCGCGCCGCTTGAACGATAAGAAAATCGAACCTGACGGTCCCACCCTCGATCCCGAGGATTGGAGCGCGCTGCGCGCCCTGGGGCATCGCATGCTCGACGACATGGTCGATTACATCGAACATATCCGCAAGCGCCCGGTGTGGCAGCCCATTCCCGACGCGGCGCGCGCGCATTTTCGTGCCGCCCTGCCGCGCCAGCCGACCGAACTGGAAGACGCCTATCAAGAGTTCACCGATTACGTCGTGCCTTATGCGGCGGGCAATGTGCATCCCGGTTTCATGGGCTGGGTGCATGGCGGCGGCACGGCGGTGGGTATGCTGGCCGAAATGCTGGCGGGCGGATTGAACGCCAATCTCGGCGGGCGCGATCACATGCCGGTGGAAGTGGAGCGCCAGATCGTCGCTTGGGCGCGCGAGATGTTCGGGTTTCCGCTGGGCGCCAGCGGGATATTCGTCACCGGCACATCGATGGCAAACTTGCTCGCCATTCTGGTGGCGCGCACCGCCGTACTGGGAACCGAAGCGAAGAAGGCGGGCGTGGGAAAGCGGCTTCGCGCTTATGCCTCGACCAGCGCGCATGTCTGCATTTCGCAAGCCATGGAGATTTCTGGGCTGGGCACCGATGCGCTGCGGAAAATTCCCGTGGACCATCTATTTCGCATGGACGTCGCGGCGCTGCGCCAAGCGATTGGCGAAGACCGCGCGAACGGACTGGAACCCTTCGTTGTGATCGCGACCGCGGGAACGGTGGACACCGGCGCTATCGACGATCTTAGCGCCATTGCCAAACTGTGCCGCGAAGAGAAGATCTGCTTTCACGTCGATGGCGCGTTCGGTGCGCTGGCGGTGTGGTCGCCGCAGCTTGCGCCGCTGGTTGCGGGCATCGAGCTTGCGGATTCCATCGCCTTCGATTTTCACAAGTGGGGCCAGGTGCCGTATGACGCCGGGTTCCTGCTGGTGCGCGATGGGGAGCTTCATCGCCAGACCTTCGCCTCGCCCGCTTCCTATTTGCGCCGCGAAACGCGCGGCCTTGCCGCCGGCGCGCCCTGGCCGAGCGATTACGGCCCCGATCTGTCGCGCGGATTTCGGGCGCTCAAAACCTGGTTCACGCTGAAGACCTTTGGCACCGAACGTCTCGGCGCGGTGATCGCGCGAACCTGCGCGCTGGCGCGCTACCTCGAACAGCGCGTGCGCAGCGAGCCGCGCTTGGAGTTGTTGTCACCGGCGCAATTGAACATCCTGTGCTTCCGCTACCGCGCGGAGAATGCCGACGCGGTCAACGCGAAGATCGTCGCCGATTTGCACGAATTCGGGAATCGCCGCCCCCTCCACCACGACGCTGGGCGGGCGGCTGGCCATTCGCGCCGCCTTCGTCAATCACCGCACCCAGACGCGCGACGTGGATGCGCTGGTCGATGCCGTGCTGCGCCTTGGCGATGCGCAGGATTAACAGCGGCAAACGGGCATAATGACACCGGTGGCAATTGGGGCTGGTTTGGGCTAAAAGCAGCCAAGCGAGCGGCCAAAGAATGCCGCGGCGCATTGGCGAAAGGACCCCATGAAACATCACCGTCTGCCTGTTGGCCTGTGTCTGGGCGCGTCGCTGCTGCTTGCCGTCTCAAGCGCCGGGGCTGCCGTAGTGGGGACGAACACGCCCGCGCAATCGCTCACCCCCGACCGGATCGCGACACTGCCCACCAAAGAGCGCGCCGCATGGCAGAACTATTTGGAGCGTTCTGTGGCGCAGCGCGCCGCCGACAAAGCCGCGCTGGCTGCCGAGCGCAAGCCGGGCGTGCCCGTCCCGCCGCCGCCGCCGGAAAGTTTCCACGATCACAGCATGCCGCTGGACCGCGATGCGGCGTGGTACGGCACACCGGAAGCGCGGCACATCGCCGATGTGATTGTGAGCTACCAGACGCCCGCCGGCGCCTGGGGCAAAAATCAGGATTTCACCAAGGCGCCGCGCCTGCCCGGCCAAGCTTATGTGCCCAACAATATCTCGCAATATCTGGCGCCGAATGACTTCGACACGCCGCGCGAGCCGGATTGGAATTATGTCGGCACACTGGACAATGACGCGACCTCCACACAGCTCCACTTTCTTGCGCTGGTTTCCAAACAGACGCCCGGCGCGCAGGGCGATGCCTATCGCGCCAGTTTTGTGCGCGGCATTCGCTATCTCTTGGAGGCGCAATTCCCCAATGGCGGCTGGCCGCAAGTGTGGCCGCTGGAGGGCGGCTATCACGATGCAATCACCTATAACGACGACGCGGTGACACTCGCCGCCGAAGTCCTGACCGATGTCGCCGAAAACGACGCCGGCGATTATGGCTTCGTGCCGCAGGATTTACGCGCCAAGGCCGCCGCCGCCGCGCATCACGCGCTGGACTGCATCTTGGCTACGCAGTTGGTGGTGAACGGCAAACGCACGATCTGGGGCCAGCAGCACGATCTGCTGACATTAGAGATGGTGTCGGCCCGCAACTTCGAGCCGCCGTTTCTTGCCTCCGATGAGAGTTCTGATCTGCTGGTCTATTTGATGGCGTTGCCCGATCCGTCAGCGAAACTGGTAGCCGCCATCCATGCCGGTGTGCGGTTTCTGAAAAACGCGGCGATTTACGGTTATGCCTTTACCGGGCGCGACACGCCCGAGGGCCGCAAATTGGTGGCTGAGGCCGGTGCTGGGCCGATCTGGGCGCGTTATTACGCGACCAATCCCGTGCGGCCGGTGTTCGCCGACCGCGACAAGTCCATTCATGACAACGTCAACGAACTGACCTTGGAGCGGCGCAATGGCTACAACTGGTACGTCACCAGCCCGTCGAAAGCGCTAACAGCATACGAAAGCTGGAGCAAGGCGCACCCGGCGGCGCGCTGACAGGTTTCTATTTTGACTTTCTTGGCCGCGCGAAGGGCACGCTGATCAGCGCGGCCAGGGTCAATATCGCAACCACCGCCCAGGCGTCATTGACGGCCTGCGTATAAGCGGCGCGCTCGACCATAGGTTTGAGGATCGCCTTGGTGAAGGAATCCAGCGGGCCGGGCGGGCGATCGACAAACAGGGCAAGCGGGATGCCGACGAATTTCGCCGTTGCGGTGTCGCCGGCCATCAGCCGCGCGACGATCGCATCGGCATGATGCGGCGCGCGCCCGTAAATGATGCTGTCGATCAACGCCAGTCCTATCGCGCCGCCGAGATTTCGCATCAAATTGAATAACCCGCTGGCGTCGGGCACCGCTGCAGGCGCGAGATGGCCTAGCGCCAAGCGTGTCGGCGGCAAGAGACAGAACATGATCGCCACGCCACGAACGATCTGAGGCCAGAACATTCCGGCGAAATCGGTTTGCGGCGTCTGGAAGGCGCTGAGCCCCAGGCCCAAGGCGAACAGCGCAAAGCCCGCCGTCGTCAGCACCCGCGCGCCCATCCGCCGTTCGAGCCAGACAGCTATGGGCGCCGTGAGCAGCTGTGCGATGCCGGTGACCAGCATGATGGTGCCGATCTGCAGCGCATCGTGACCGCGCACATAGGCCAGGAACACCGGCATCATATAGACCGATCCGAACAGCCCGATGCCGAGGATAAAGCTCAACAGGCAGCCGACCGCGAACATCGGGTCGAGCAGCGTGCGCAAGTCCACCACCGGTTTGGCGCGGGCCAGCGAGCGGCGCACAAACCCAGCGCCGCTGACAAGCGACACGACAAGCAGGCCGCAAACGTAAGGCGAAAGCCAGCCGCGATCCGGCGCTTCCTTCAGCGCGATCTCAAGCGCGGCCAGTGCAATGGCCATGCAGCAGATGGAGAGCCAGTCCAGCGAACGCGCATCTTTCAGCATCGGCCGTTCCTTCGGCAACAGCCAGACGGTCGCCACCGCCGACAGCACGCCCGGCACGACATTGATGAGGAACAGCCAGTGCCAGGAATAAGTCTGGGTGATCCAGCCGCCGACGATCGGTCCGACCGTGGGCGCCAGAACCGCAAGCACACCGGCAATCGAGGTGGCGATGCCCTGAAGCCGCTCGGGAAACAGCAGGAAGACCGCCGCAAAAACCGCCGGTATCAACGTCCCGCCCGAGAAACCCTGCACCACGCGCCATGCCATCAGCATGGCGAAGCTGTCGCTTGCCGCGCAGCCGACCGATGCAATGGTGAAGATAGATATCGTGATGACGAACATGTAGCGCATCGTCAGCAGGCGCGTGAAAAATCCCGTCAAGGGAATCGCGATGACTTCGGCGATGAGATAAGCGGTTTGGATCCAGCTCATCTGATCGCGCGCAACGCCGAGCGCACCCTGAATGGTCGGCAGCGAAGTGGCAACCACCTGCACGTCGAGGACCGCCATGAACATGCCGACGCACATCATGGTGAAGCCGGCCCATGTCGCGGCCGAAACTTTATCCGCGTCGTTCGGAGAAATCGCACGCTCCTGCAAGGGCGCCGTTTTCGGCGGAAATGCGGATGTAAAGCGCCATGGCATTAAGGATCGTGAACGCCAGCGCGTACCAGGGCAAGCCAAAGACGAGCGGAAGGATCGCGATCTCACCGATGACGACTGCGTAATTGGGATGATTGAGAAAGCGATAGGGCCCCGATTTGATTAGCGGCGCGCCCGGCAGAATGATGATGCGCGTGGTCCAGCGATCCCCCAACGTCAGCAGTACCCAAACGCGCATGATTTGCAGAGCCGCGAAGAGCGCCAGCCACAGCCAGTGGATCGGCGCGTTCCATGCCAGAAACCACAGCCCCCCGAGCCAGGCTGCATGCAGCGCGACGATGATGGGATAATGGCCCGGCGCGATCTCCACGGCACCGCGCGCCATGAGCCGCGCCGTATTGCGTTTGGCGAGAAAAAGTTCCGCCACCCGTTCGACGGTGACGAAGGCAAGGACGGCAACCGCGCCGATCAAGCCGCTCTCTTCAGCGATACGCAGCTCGCGCTGAATCCTGGGCCCATCGCCATCAGCACGGAGCGCGGCGGCAAGCCGGCGCGCAGCGTGTGGTCGAGAACAAACAGCACGGTGGGAGCCGACATGTTGCCGTAGTCGCAAAGAACGGCGCGCTCGTGATCCAGCGATCCTTGCCCGATTTGCAGCGCAGTCTCGAGGGCGACGACCACCTTTGCGCCACCCGGATGGCAAACGAAGCGATCCACATCGCCCATTCTTATTTTCGCACGTTCCAGAATGCCTGTAACCGCGGGCCCGATATTGGCCTCGGCAAAAGACGGGATAGCTTGCGCGAAAATCACTTCGAAACCCTGCGAATTGAGATCCCAGCCCATGATATCGAGCGTATCGGGCCAGGTATGCTCCCCGGCCGCTTCGATTTCGGCGATGCCCGCTTCGCCCGCCCGCAGGACGCAGGCCGCCGCGCCGTCGCCAAACAATGCACTGGCAACAATGTTCGCCTTGGTGAGCTCGTCCAGCCGGAAGGCCAGCGTGCAAAGTTCCACCACGACCAGCAGAATATTGGCGCCGGGCTGTGCCTTGGCGAGGCGCGCCGCGATGGCGAATCCCGACACGCCGCCCGCACATCCCAAGCCGAACACCGGAACGCGCTGAATGTCGGGACGAAATCCCATGGTCTTGGAGGCGCGCGCTTCCAGGCTGGGTGTCGCGATGCCCGTGGAGGAGACGGTGACCACGACATCGACTTCCTCGGCCGTCAGCCCGGCGGCGTACAACGCCTTGGTCGCGGCGTCGACGAACAGCTCCTGGGCAACTTCGAGATAGGCCGCTGTCCGGTCTTTCCAGCCATGCGGCTGGGAATACCATTCGATCGGGCGCGCGGCGTGCCGCTTGCGAATTCCGGCCGTTTGATACACCGGGGCCATGCGATCGAAGGCGCTATAGCGTTTGCCGAACATTTCGCGCGCGGCTAGGACGACTTCATCCTGAAACAGCACATGCACGGGAACGGCAGTCGATAGAGAAATCAGTTTAGCACTTTGGCTCAAAAAGGGACCTCCGTTGCGGACGGATTCAGATAGATAACCGTGACCGATTGGTCCCAGAGTGCCAAAAGCACAATCCGTATGGGTAGGCTCGGAATCTACTCAGAAGACGCCCACAAAGGCGTCAATTACGCCCATCTTCCGAGAAAATGGGTTCGGGGTCGTCTTCCTCCAAAGCATCGCGGCCAACGTGCGAGCGATGGATGACGAAGGGGATCGTGACGAGATAAATCACGATCGTCAGGGCTAGCGTTGCCCAGAATGCATAGACCGCAAGTGCGGCCAGCGCCAAGGCGGTAACGGCGATCACGATTTTCGTGGCGCGGCCGAACCGGGTGTATTTCAGCGATGGCGTCGGTACGCGGCTCACCATGAGAACCGACGTGATCGCGATCAGCGCCACGCTGAAAAACGGATTGCGGATGAGTTCGTTCGCGAATTGGAAGCTGAGCAGCAGCGGCAGAAGCATGATGCCGGCGGCGGCCGGCGTCGGCAGACCGATGAAATAGGGATTGGCGGGTGTCGCGCCTTCATCGCGCGCCGCTTCGACATTGAAACGCGCAAGACGGATGGCGCTGCAGGCGCAGAAGATCAGCGCCGCGATCCATCCCGCGCCGTTCATCCGCGACAAGGTCCAGGTGTACATCACGACGGCAGGCGCAATGCCGAAACTCACCAGATCGGCGAGCGAATCGAGCTGCACGCCGAACAGATTATCGGCCCCGAGCCAGCGCGCCGCGCGCCCGTCCAGCATGTCGAAAACCATGGCGCAGAAGATCGCCCCGACCGCCCATTGCCAATCGCCCGCCAGCGCAAAGCGGATCGCCGTCGCGCCGGAACACAAGCCGAGCAAAGTCAGCGCATTGGGCACGAGTTTGCTGATCGAGAGGTCTTCCAGCCGGTCGAGTTGCTGCGAGGTCCACTGTTTTGGGGTTCGCCTGTCGCGAGCCATATTGGTCAGACCTTCTTCAAGAGAGCTTCGCGAGAACCGTTTCGCCAGCCTTCACGCCTTGCTTCGCAGCCACCAAGACTTGCGCTCCCGGCGGCAAATAAACATCCAGCCTACTCCCAAAGCGGATAATGCCAAAGCGCTCGCCCCGCCGCACCTGAGCGCCCACAATTAAGTCACATTTGATCCGCCGCGCGATCAGTCCCGCAATCTGCACAACCGCCAGTTCTTGCGCCCCGTTTTCGGCGCGAATTCGGATGGACATCCGTTCATTGTGCTCGCTTGCCTTGTCGAAGGAGGCGTTGAAAAAGCGCCCCTTTCGGTAGCTCAGCGCCACAACGGTTCCCGCCATGGGAACGCGGTTCACATGAACATTGAACACGTTCATGAAAATGCTCAGCCGCAGGCGCGGCTCGGAGCCCATCCCGAGTTCGGGCGGCGGCGCGGCATGCACCAGCGGGAGCAAGACGCCGTCCGCCGGACTTATAATGAGCCCCTCGCCCGTCGGCGTCGCTCGCTCAGGATCGCGGAAGAACGCGATGCACCAGATGGTCAGCGCAGCGAACACCCAGCCGAGCCAGACCGAGATGGCAAAGGCGAGCGCATTCGCCACGGCGAAGATCGCGATAAACGGCCAACCTTCGCGGTGAATGGGAATTCTCAAATTGTCACCTTGGTTTTCCCGCGCGTGATTCCATGTGTCGAATGGCGCTCCCAACCGGAATCGAACCGGTGTTTCAGCCTTGAGAGGGCCGCGTCCTAACCGCTAGACGATGGGAGCCAGCGGGACCGCGGCTTATAGCTGCCAAGCCCGGCCCACTTCAAGCGCGCCGCTGGCCGCCAAATGGGGTTCAGGGAGCGCTGTCCGCCACAGAAAGCGGGCGAAAAGGCGCGCCTTCGAACGCGCCAAGCTCCACCGGGCCGGCGGCGGCGGGTAGCGCCGCGATCAGCCAGACAAACCCGTCCGAACCGTTTTCGCGGTCGCGTTCCGACGGCACCGGCAGGCCGCCGGGATGGGAGTGGTAGCAGCCGACGACCTCGCGCCCGCTGCCGCGCAATCTGCGGATATGGCCCAAATGCGCGCCGGGATCGATTTCGAACTCGTCGGAATATGCGCCCACATTGGCTGCGGGATGCAGCGCTTCGGCATGCACGGCGCCGTATTCGCGCACCCCCTCGATCAGGCCGCAGCACTCGCGTGGAAAGGCGGCGCGTGCCTCCGCTTCGAGCTGGCTGCGAAGCGCCAACGGCAGAATGAGGGTCGTCATCGTCATGAATATCACCCAGGCGCAGCCGCGCGCCAATCCGCAGGCAACTGCGTCACTTCGGCGCCCGGGCGTGAATCTGGCTGATAATGTGCCCGTCGTTCAGATCGATGATGTCGATCTCGTCCTCGGTCGGCGAGCGCAGGTGCAGGATCAGGCGGCCCGGCTGCGTGTCGGAACTGAGGATCGAAAATCCCTGAGCGATCGTCATCGAGATGGGCTGGGTTTGCGGCGGGGGCGCGGCAGGTTTATGCGAACCCCAGCCTTTGGTGATCCCGATGATCAAAAGGCCGATGCCCGCGACGATCAAAACGCCTAGTGTGATGACGCCGCCCAGCGCCACGCGGTAACCTACCGTCTTCTTGGGATCGGATTGCGCAATGTCTGACACGAAGTCCTCCGCTGAGGGAACGCTACGCCGCGCGTTGGTTGCGGCCGAGCAAACGGGTTTGCGGCTCGACCGCTTCCTGGCGGGCGCGCATACCGATATGAGCCGTTCTCGCCTTAGTCAATTGATCGATGCGGGCGCGGTGAGACGCGGCGGCGAGACGATAAGAGACGCCAACCACAGGGTCAAACCTGACGAGATATACATGATCGAGGTGCCGCCGCCTGCGCCGGCCACGCCCATCGGCCAGGATATCGCGCTGGATGTCGTCTATGAGGACGCCGATCTGATCGTCATCGACAAGCCGGTGGGGCTGGTGATCCATCCCGCCGCCGGCAATCTCGACGGCACGCTGGTCAATGCGCTGATCGCCCATTGCGGGGCATCGCTGTCCGGCGTGGGCGGCGTGGCGCGCCCCGGAATCGTCCATCGTATCGACAAGGACACCACAGGCCTCCTGGTCGCCGCAAAGAACGAGCGCACCATGACAAGCCTCGGCAAGCAATTCGCCAAACATGCCGTCGAGCGGGCCTATCACGCGATCGTCTGGGGAAGCCCAAGGCTCGGCGACGGGGTGATCGAAACCCAGCTTGGGCGCAATCCCTTCGACCGCAAGCGCATGGGTGTCTTGCGCGCGGGCGGCAAACTGGCGGTCACGCGCTATCGCGTGATCGAGCGTTTCGGCGATCCGGCCCGCCCCTTTGCCTCGCTGGTGGAATGCCGGCTGGAGACCGGCCGCACGCACCAGATTCGCGTGCACCTCACCCATCTTGGTTACCCGCTGATCGGCGACGCCACCTATGGGCGCACGCATCAGACCCCGCGCGCCAAAACGCCCGCCGAGGAAGCAGCCTATGCGGCCGTCGCCAACTTCCCGCGTCAGGCGCTGCATGCCTATTTGCTGGGCTTTCATCACCCCGGCCTCGACCGGCCTTTGCGGTTCGAGTCGAAATATCCGGCGGATTTTGCCGGATTAATTGCCGCGCTTCGAGGCTTGAAGAATCCTTAAGGCGCCCTACATCTTCCTCACACGTCCGGGGCGTATGCATTTCCTTTATCCCACCCCCCTTGGGGGCGTAGTAGGATGTGAAAACCGGTCGCGCTTGGGCGGCCGGCAGATAGGGGTTCGACAATGAGCAGCCGCGGGCTACCAGCCCTCCAGGGAGAAGGCGGTTTATCGCGCTATCTCACCGAAATCCGGAAGTTTCCGCTTCTGGCGCCGGAGGAAGAATACATGCTCGCCAAGCGCTGGAAGGCGCATGAGGACCCCGAAGCGGCGCGCCGTCTGGTCACCAGCCATCTGCGTCTGGTCGCCAAGATCGCGATGGGTTATCGCGGCTATGGGCTGCCGGTTTCCGAAATCGTGGCGGAGGGCAATGTCGGGCTGATGCAGGCCGTCAAACGCTTCGATCCAGAACGGGGTTTTCGCCTCGCGACCTATGCGATGTGGTGGATCAGAGCTTCGATCCAGGAATTCATCCTGCGGTCGTGGAGCTTGGTGAAAATCGGCACGACGTCGGATCAGAAGAAGCTGTTCTTCAACCTGCGCAAGGCCAAGAACAAGATCAACGCCATCGAGGAAGGTGACCTGACGCCCGAACATGTGGACACGCTGGCCGACCAGCTAGGCGTCTCCAAGACCGAAGTGGTGAACATGAACCGGCGGCTGTCAGCGCCGGATTCCTCGCTCAACGCGCCGCTGCGCGCCGAAGGGGAATCGGAATGGCAGGACTGGCTGGCCGACGACACGGTCGACCAGGAAACCCGCATGGCGGAGACCGAAGAGGTCGAAGAGCGCAAGGCGCTGCTGAACGTCGCGCTGGCCGAACTGCCCGAACGCGAGCGCGAGATCATCCGCGCGCGGCGCCTGCAGGACGAACCGCTGACGCTGGAAGAATTGTCGCACAAATTCGGCATTTCGCGCGAGCGTGTGCGCCAGATCGAAGTGCGCGCCTTCGACCGGCTTCAGCGCAGCATGAAGAACGCCTTGCGCGAGAAGCGCAGCGTCATGCTGAACCTGAATGCGCCGGGGTAGCAGGAACCATCATTCGACGGCCGGGTACCGATAATGCTCAGCAAAAGCACTCTGACGGCGGCCTTCTTTTTTGTTCTCACGGCCTTGGGCTGTGTTGCCCCCGCGCACGCTGATGCGGACTGCAACAAGTTACCGCCCGAAGTTGCCGATTACCTGCGAGCAAATTCCGGCTGGAAGATCGTACAGTTCAGCGACCTCGTCAGTGACGATCAGGCCCTGTGGAACCAGTACTCTCGCGGTCAGTGCCCCGGCATGACGTTGGTGGATTTCGACGGCAGCGGCAAAAAATTCCATGCCCTGGCATTGTTGCAGCGCTCTAACGGACAACTGCTTGAAAAAGTCGTGGTGTTCAGACTTAGCAAACGTGGGCTTGAGGAACATATTCTGTCGGAAGCAGGCCCAGCATCGCGTGCCGATGTCATCTACCGAGTAGGTCCGGGCAAAACCCACGAATGGGACAACTCAAAAGAATTCCTCGTCCCGCATGACTCACTGATCTATGAACATATGGAGTCCGCAGCGAGGCAATATTATTATTCCCGAGGCAAATTCCGTTACGTGCAGACGTCGGATTAGGGCCAAAAGAACCCAAGCCCAGTGCTATCTTATCACCTGGGTCCCCTTCCCTTCGCGCTACTGACGCAGCGCTCAGTAGGGGATGACATAAGTGGTTTAAATCAGTTTCCAGCAAATCGTTCGCCGAAATTCGTCAGCACATCGAGCCACGCTGTCAGGTGAGATAACGCCGCGGGCGCGAAGCCGGCGATGAAGACGCCCACCGCCAGCTTGCGGATGTCGCGCCAGCGCACATTCATGCCGTCCAGTTTCGCACTCAGCCAATGATCCATCTTTGCCTGCCGGGCCGCGTCTTCGCGCCAGCGGATATGCAGGCCGCGCCTCAGGCGATGGAACGTCCAAATGATCGTCGCCAGCAAACACGTCTGGATGACGAGGTCCGCGTAAAACGGAATTCCCTTGTCGTGGCCGAGCGTGAGCGGGACCTGCACGATCTGGTAGAGCAGAAACAGCAAATAGAAGAACAGCACCTTGCGCGCCTGCCGATTATCGTCGTCGCTCACGCCCTGTTCGGCGGACAGCGGCGAATGCTCCATCATCTGGCGATAGAAGGCGCGCACGCCGCCAAGGTTCTTCGGCAGCGTCAACAGAATGAATACGGCAAAACCAAATAGGCCCACCAGCCGATTGGCACGCGCGCGCTGGGAGTAGTCCGAAACCGTCGCGAACCCCTGGCGGTGGCTGTGATAGGCGTCATCGAACCGCCTGACGCCATGGGCAAGGCTTTGCCCGACATTGGCTGGCGCCACCGCTAGGGCCACTTTGCTCTGCGATACCTGACTTGGCGCGGGCGTTTGGTTGGCGGCGCAAGCAGGGCCGCCTGTGAGAACCGTCGCCAAAACAACAACAAGCACCAAGGCGCGCATGACACCCCCACCCATTTGGCCGATATTACGCGGCTGGGGGCCGGAATGCCACGTCGCACTCCGCGCCCAAAAGGGATAAAGCAGGGTCAGTGGATTCTGGCGGCAATCCTCCATAAAAGGGCGCCGTCCAAGATTTTCGAGAAGCTAGGCACGCCATGAGCAACACCGCTTATACCCGCATCGGACGAAGCTACAGCTTCGAATCCGCCCATTTCCTGCCCAAGGTTCCGCAGGGCCATCGTTGCCGCAATCTGCACGGCCACACCTATCGCGTCGACGTCGTGGTCAAGGGAACGATCGACCTGCGCGGCTTCGTCAAGGATTTCGCAGAGATGGACGAGCAGATACAGCCGATCCTCAACCAGATCGATCACCGCCTGCTCAACGAAGTGCAAGGCCTGGAAAATCCCACCGCCGAGATCATCGCCCATTGGCTGCTCGAGCGTATCGCCAATTGCGAGACCGTGCGGGTCTGGGAAAACGACAATTGCTGGGCGGAAGTCTCGCGCTAGCCGCACTTATGCCACCGCATCGTGACCGTTATGCAATTGCGCGCCTTCGCCGCGCGCGGCTGCCGCGATAGCGTCAACCCTCGATTACGAGGAACCGGCGATGAAATTGAAGCTCTGGCAGGTCGATGCGTTCGCGAACCACGCGCTTGAGGGAAACCCGGCGGCGGTGATGCCGCTGGATGCCTGGATCGACACGGCGTTGATGCAAAAAATCGCGGGCGAGAACAATCTCTCCGAGACCGCCTTCTTCGTGAAAATCGCGCCGGGGCGTTATGAACTGCGCTGGTTCACGCCAGCCGGCGAGGTCGAATTGTGCGGGCACGCCACGCTTGCCAGCGCCTGGACGGTGTTCGAATTCCTCGATCCAGAATTGAAGACGGTATCATTCCTGACGCATTCGGGCGAATTGGTCGTCACGCGCGGTCCCCACGGGCGGCATGTGATGTCGCTGCCGTCCGATAGCGTAGAGCCGTTCGACGCGCCTGCGGGATTTGCGGATGCAATCGGCGCGGCGCTGGGCGTGGCCGCGCCGCGCGAGATTTTCAAGGGCCGCTATCTGCTAGCCGTGTGGGACGACGCGAAAACCGTGCGCGCGATCGAAGGCGTGGGCGATCTCGCGCGCGTGCTGCGCAGCGTGAACATCTGGGGATTGATCGCGACGGCCAACGGCGATGAGGGATACGACTTTGTCTCGCGCTTCTTCGCCCCCGACAAGGGCGTGCCGGAAGACCCCGTGACCGGCTCGGCGCACTCAGCGCTGACGCCGTTCTGGGCAAAGCGGCTCGGCAAGAAGACGCTCAAGGCGCGCCAGGTTTCGCCGCGCGGCGGTGATCTTCTGTGCACGGACGAAGGCGCACGGACGGTCCTGTCGGGGCCTTGCGCGCTCTATATGGCGGGTGAGATTTCTCTGTAACTTAATTTCGGACCGGCCATGGCACTCGAGAGAATGTCGCGCAGGAATGTTGCGTTTTAAGCAAAATAGTATGTCGCAGCATTCTCATTTGACGACGCCCGCGCGAATCTGTATATCGACCGTGGGCCACACCTCCCCAACGAGGTGCAACATTCTGAAAGGAATGTGAGATGACTGATACTCATCCGGCTGTGCGTCCCGCACGGCCTTTTTTTTCGTCCGGACCTTGTGCCAAACGGCCGGGTTGGACGCCTGACGCTCTGAACGCGGCGCTTTTGGGCCGTTCGCACCGCTCCAAACCCGGCAAGGCGAGGCTGAAAGACGCTATCGACCGCACCAAGGCGATCCTCGGCATTCCCGCCGATTATCGCGTTGGAATCGTGCCGGCATCCGACACCGGCGCGATGGAAATGGCGATGTGGTCGCTGCTCGGTCCGCGCACCGTGGACTGCTTCGCCTGGGAAAGTTTCGGCGAAGACTGGGTGACCGATACGGTCAAGCAGTTGAAACTCAAGGACAGCCGCATTTTCAAGGCGGGTTATGGCGAATTGCCGAACCTTGCCGAAGCCGATCCCAAGCACGACATCGTGTTCCTGTGGAACGGCACGACGTCGGGCGTGCGCGTGCCCAATGGCGATTGGATTCGCGACGACCGCGAGGGTTTGACGCTTTGCGATGCCACCTCGGCGGCGTTCGCGATGGATATTCCCTGGAAGAAGATCGATGTCGCGACCTTCTCCTGGCAGAAGGTGCTGGGCGGCGAAGCCGCGCACGGCATCTTGATTCT
This sequence comes from uncultured Alphaproteobacteria bacterium, assembly GCA_963849895.1. GTDB lineage: Bacteria > Pseudomonadota > Alphaproteobacteria > Micropepsales > Micropepsaceae > Rhizomicrobium. The sequence goes on along the minus strand of CAWKIU010000015.1, from coordinate 79,092 downwards.
CTCGCCGCGCGCCGTTGCACGGCTCGAATCCCACACGCCCGCCTGGCCGATGCCCAAAATTTTCCGCATGACCAAAGGCGGCAAGATTGTCGAGGGCATCTTCGAAGGCGAGACGATCAACACGCCGTCCATGCTGGCGCTGGAGGATTATCTCGACGCGCTGAAATGGGCCGAAGGACTTGGCGGATTGAAGGGTCTGATGGGCCGCTCCAACGCCAACCTGAACGTCCTGGCGCGCTGGGTGAAGGAATGCGGCTGGGCCGACTTCCTGGCCAAGGATGAAGCGAACCGCTCCAACACCTCGGTCTGCCTGAAGATCGTCGATCCCTGGTTCCTGGCGCTCTCGCCCGAAGCCCAAGCCGATGCGGCGAAGAAAATCGCCACGGCGCTGGACAAGGAAGGCGTGGCGCTGGACATCGCGTCCTACCGCGCGGCGCCTCCGGGCCTGCGCATCTGGTGCGGCGCGACCGTGGACCATGCCGATGTCGAGGCGCTGACACCCTGGCTCGATTGGGCCTGGGAAAAGGTCAAGCAGTCGTAAGGAATCCCCCCATCCGCCCTCCTGTGCTGCTGCGCAGCTACAGAGGGCGACCTCCCCGCAAGGGGAGGTGAAGGAGTTGTGACATGCCTAAAGTTCTTATCGCCGACAAATTATCACCCGCCGCCGTCGCCATTTTCAAAATGCGCGGCATCGATGCGGACGTGAAGACCGGATTGAGCAAGGAAGAACTGCTCAAAATCGTCGATCAATATGACGGCATCGCCATCCGCTCGGCGACCAAGATCACCGCCGATGTGATCAAGGTCGCCAAGAAATTGAAAGTGGTCGGCCGCGCCGGCATCGGGGTCGACAATGTCGACATTCCCGCCGCTACCGCCGCGGGCGTCATCGTGATGAACACGCCGTTCGGCAATTCGATCACCACCGCCGAGCACGCCATCGCGCTGATGATGGCGCTGGCCCGGGAACTCCCCGCCGCAAACGCCTCCACCCATGGCGGCAAATGGGAAAAGAACCGCTTCATGGGCGTCGAGCTTTACGGCAAGACGCTTGGCCTGATCGGCGCGGGCAATATCGGCGGCATCGTCGCCGACCGCGCCAAGGGGCTGAAGATGCATGTCGTCGCCTACGACCCCTATCTGTCGCCGGAACGCGCCGCCGATCTCGGCGTGGAGAAGGTGGAATTGAACGATCTCTTCGCGCGGGCGGATTTCATCACCCTGCACACCCCGCTCACCGCCGAGACCCGCAACATCATCTCCGCCGACGCGATCAACAAAATGAAGAAGGGCGCGCGGCTGATCAATTGCGCGCGCGGCGGATTGGTGGACGAGGAAGCGCTGAAGGTCGCGCTGGATTCGGGCCATCTGGCCGGTGCGGCGCTGGACGTGTTCGCCGAAGAACCCGCTAAGACCAATATTTTGTTCGGTCATGAAAAGGTCGTGGCGACGCCCCATCTTGGCGCGTCCACCGAGGAGGCGCAGGAAAACGTGGCGCTTCAGGTTGCCGAGCAAATCTCGGATTACCTTCTCACCGGCGCCATCACCAATGCGCTCAACATGCCCTCGATCAGTGCGCAGGAAGCGACGCTGGTGCGGCCGTGGATTTCGCTGGCGGAAAAGCTGGGCGCATTCGCGGGCCAGTTGACGGACACCAGCATCGAAGCGGTGGAGATCCTCTATGAAGGCACTGCTGCGACTATGAATCAGCGCGCGCTGACCCAAGCAGCTCTGGCGGGGCTGCTGAAACCGCACCTGCCCGAGGTCAACATGGTCAACGCGCCGATCGTGGCAAAAGAGCGCGGCATCAAGTTGAGCGAAACCCGCCGCGACCGGCAGGGCATTTATGAGGGCTACATCAAGATCACGGTCAAAACGCCCGAGGCAACGCGCGGCGTCGCCGGAACGGTATTTGCCGACGGACGGCCACGGCTCATCCAGGTCAAGGACATCAACCTCGACGCCGAGTTCGCCCCGCACATGCTCTATGTGACGAACGAGGACAAGCCGGGCTTCATCGGCAAGCTGGGAACGCTTCTTGGCGAAGCCAAAGTCAACATCGCCAACTTCACCCTGGGGCGCAGCGCCCCCGGCGCGGATGCCATCGCGCTGGTCGAGGTGGACGGCGATGTCGGTGAGAAGGTGCTGGCGGAAATACGCAAATTGCCGCTGGTTCGCCAGGCGAAGGCGCTTGCATTCTAGGACCCTAGCGTACTAAGACCCGCCCTCCCGCCACTTAGGGGCCGGGAGGGCGGACATGGCGCCGATTATCGCGATTTACATTCTCTGGGGCTGCTGGGTCATCAGCTGGTGGTTCGCCGCACTGACGACCCATCCCACGGTCAAACATGCCGGTTTGGGAAGCGAGTTGTCGCATCGCTTCCTGACCGTTGTGGGCGTCGTGCTGCTCTTCGGGCTTTTTATGAGCCCCTATGAAATCGATCACCGCTTCTGGCGAACGCTGACCGGCATAGCCGGATGGGCGATGGTTGCGTTGACCATCGCGGGATTTGGCTTCAGTTGGTGGGCGCGCCTTCATCTGGGCCACCTATGGTCGGCGAGCGTGACGCGCAAACTTGATCATTACGTCGTGGACACCGGCCCCTACGCCATCGTGCGCCATCCGATCTATACCGGCATTGCCATCGCGGTGGTGGCCACTGCACTCGTCAGCGGTACGCCATCTTCGCTCGTGGGTGCTGCGCTGATAATTGCCGGTTTTTATGTCAAAGCGCGAATTGAGGAACGCTTTCTGCGCGAGGAATTGGGGCCCGCGGCGTATGATGCTTACGCCGAGCGCGTGCCGATGCTGGTGCCGTTCTGGTCGGCCTCCGCCACAAAGCGTTAACGACGTTTCGCAAACCTCCTTTAACCTCGGGCGCCTCATAATGCGGAAAACACCGCATGAGGTCCGACGCCGATGCATCTGGGCGAATCCGATTGGCTGAGTGAAGCGCGCACGCGCGACACACACGGCCAAATCACGCTCGATCAGATGCGGCTGGCGCTTCGCAACATCGCGCTGGACCATTGGATCATGCCCGCATTCACGGCGATCCTCTGCGCCATGTTCTGGCGCTGGGTTCCCGCGACGCGGTTGATCGGCTGGTTTGCCGCCGTTGTAGTCACCCAAGTGCCGCTCACTTTGGTCTCCAAGGCGTTTCTGCGCGATAAGCCGGGCGCCGAGCATTGGCGCAGTTGGGTGGCAGGGGTGACGGCGACGTATTTCGCCAGCGCCGCCGTGTGGTGCTCGATGGCGTATCTTCTGTGGGTGCCCCACAACGATCTCAACCATATGATCATCTTGCTCGTGCTGGCCTGCGCGCTGGCAGGCACAAGCGCGCTGCTTGGGGCGAGCAAGCCATTGGCCTGGGCTTCGTTCGCGGCCTACGGCTCCGCGCTGGTGCTGGCGCCGCTCCAGGAAGGCAACTGGCTCTATGCCGGCGGATCGCTGTTGGCGGTATTCTTCGTGTTCTACCTCGTACACATGTCCCATCAGATCTTCGAAACCGCGCGCGACATGCTGATGCTGAAGAACGACAAGAACGACCTCATCGTCGCGCTCGCCTTGTCCAAGAGCGAATCCGACGAAGCGCGCGCTCGCGCCGAGGCGGCGAGCCGGGCCAAGTCGCAATTCCTGGCGAATATGAGCCACGAACTGCGCACGCCGCTGAACGCCATTCTGGGTTTTTCGGAAATCATCTCCACCAGCACGCCGGCTGGCGACGATTCGAAAAACCAGGAATACGCCGGGCTGATCCACGAATCCGGCCACCATCTGCTGATGCTCATCAACGACGTTCTCGATCTGGCGAAGATCGAGGCGGGCGGGTTCGAGCTGCGCGAGACCGAACTCAGCGTGGACCATCTGATCGACGAAGCGTTCACACTGATCGAGCCGCGAGCGCTCGAGGGCCAGTGCATCCTGGCAAAGAACATTGCGCCGAATCTTCCGCTAGTCTTCGCCGACGAACGCGCGCTCAAGCAGATTCTGCTGAACCTGCTCAGCAATGCCGTCAAGTTCACGCCGCAGGGCGGACATGTGACGGCCTTCGTGCGCGTGGACGAGGACGGCTGCATCGCCTTCGGCGTCAAGGACACGGGCGTTGGGATCGCGCCGGAAGACCTCAAGCGCGTCTTCCAGAATTTCGGACAAGGCCGCCATGACGTGGTGATTGCGGACAAGGGCACCGGCCTTGGACTGCCGATCGTCAAGGGATTGGTGGATGCCCATGGCGGAAATGTCGTGCTGGAAAGCCGCCTGGGCGTCGGCACGACGGTCACCGTGCGCCTTCCCGCCAGCCGCACCAGGCCGGTGGCGATGCGGGCGGCTTCATAATCGACCCTACCGCCCCTTGAAGTCCGCATCGCGCTTTTCGAAGAAGGCGGCGAGCGCCTCGGCGTGATCTTCGCTGACATGGGCGCGGCCCTGCAATTGCGCCGAGCTTTCCATGATGGCGTCGAAACTCGCGCCCATGGCCTCGCGCATCAGCATCTTGGTCATGCGCAGCACGCCCGGCGGCTGACGCGCGATCTTGGCGGCCAGCGCCCGCGCTTCGTCCATCAGGTCGGCAGCGGGCACGACGCGCGATACCAATCCCCAGTCCAGCGCGGTCTTAGCGTCGATGGTGTCGCCGGTGAAGAACAATTCGGCAGCGCGCGCGTGACCGATGATACGCGGCAAGAGCCATGAGCCGCCATCGCCCGGCACCAAACCGATTTTCAGAAACGTCGCACCGAACATTGCCGCGTCGGAGGCGATGCGAATGTCGGCGAGGCACGCCACGTCATTGCCGAGCCCGATAGCCGCCCCGTTCACCGCCGCGATCATCGGCACTTCAAGCGTCCAGAGCGCGCGCACGATGGGGTGGATGTTGGCGCGGTAGCTTTCGGAAATCTCCTCGCGCGTTCCCGCGAAGACGCCGGCCTTCTCGCGCATCGCCTTGACATTGCCGCCCGCCGAGAAGGCCGCGCCCGCGCCGGTGAGGATGACGCAGCGCAAATCGGGATCGGAATTAATCGCGGCGGCGGCCTCGGCAAACAGCGCGCCGTCGCCCGCCTCGCCCAGCGCATTGCGCGTGGTGGGGCGATTGATGGTGAGGGTGGCGACGAAGCCGGATTTTTCGAAGAGCAGCGTTGACATGAATTTTCCGTTTTGGCGACGGCGCAGTCTAGTGCATCGCGCCGCGTGAGAGAAACCGCCGCGTTGCGCGCAAGATCGCCGGGCGAAATCATTCCTTGCTTGGAGACCGCCTGGATCAGCGCCAGGTGCGCACCGGTATCGGCGCGCGCATCCACGATCGCGCCGATGACGGCACACATCCAACGTTTCCGCTCGCAATAGGCGCGAATGGACTTGTGGCGGGCGATATTGGCGGCGGCGTAGTCACCGTGCTTGTAGGCATTGCGGTTGCCGCGCGGAGCCCCGGCCTTCGCCCGGCCTGGCAAGCCAGCCTTCGCGCGGCTTTCGCGGCCACCCAGAATTTGCTTGTCCGCGCTGGGGCTTGCGCCGTCTTCGGCAATATAATTGTTCCCTGCGCAAGCTACCCTCCCCCCTCCCCCGAGGTGGCGCGGACGGCGCAGCCGCGCCTCCGCGATGATGCGGGGCGTAGCGGCGGGAAGGTGATCGAGCGTCTTCATCCGCCCATTATACGCCCGGCCGGAAAGCTTTGGATAAGGTCGGCATACTCTAAACTAAGATCCGCACCGACGCGGGACTTGTAATCGATAGATTTCTGTCCGCTACGCACAAGTTTAAGAGCAGTACCCACGACGTAGTGGTGTTCGATTACCCGTTTAATTTGAAGTCGATTTCGACGCGCATACCAGGACGTTCGACGGGCACTCCTCCAATGACCGTAGGCTGATAGCGCCATTGATGAACAGCCTGTAGAGCCGCTTCATCGAAAATGCCCTGCGGATTTGCGCCTAAGACAGTGGGGTTCGAGACGGTGCCATCTTTCGCTACCGTGAATTCGACGAGTACAAACCCTTCCTGCCGCTGTAACCGGGCAGCGAGTGGATACTCAGGTGGTATTCGATCAATAACCGTGGGGGGCGTCAACGGTTGTGAGGGCTCTTGTACCGTCAACGAATCGTTTGCGAATGGAGCTCCACCAGTTTGGTTCTTACCAGAAAGCTCCGCAATTCTTCCAAGATAAACGTTGCGCAGACAACCGATGCCGTCCACCACCGCTTCGCAGGCGTTTCGCTTCGCAATCCACGCCCGTTGAGCTTCGCGCAACGATTCGCGCATTTCTTTTGCAGCACTATTTCTCGTGGACGTGTAGAGACTATCCAATTGCCGATCATACGCAGCAAGTTCCGGCGATGCGCAGACTGCCCGCTCGGCCCAGTGCCGGATATCGACATTGCAGTCAAAACTCGGATCGGCAGCAGGCGACATCAAAGCACGGGGGGGAGCATTTGCACTCGGCGGTGCTGATAATGCGCTGCTTCCATATCCGCTAAGTGACGCCTGCGACGCGGCCGAAGGATCATGAAGGGTAACGGACGGCGAAAAGCTAAGCAGGGATATGCCTCCAGCGTCGATGCCAAAAAGATGGGCGCCTATCGCAGCGACGACGGTGATGAACGCGATTACACTCGTCAGTAGCCGCGTAGATTCCTTCGATAACATACCTGTCTACCCCCCGATAGCCCAGTTAAGCTTAGCTCACTCCTGCAATGATCCCAAGTCCAGTCACAAGTCTTAGAAGTACCTGGAAATAGAGGTGATCAGAATGATTTGGCTGGTTGTTTTCTATAATTTCGTCGCGAAGTCAGAGGGATTAGACCTATGGTGGGTTAACCGAATGAGTGGAGACTGCAGGCATCGGTCGCTCTTGCGACTAGTACTCGAACTCATGCGCACCTTTGCGCAATGGGCACGCTCATATCGGCAGCCACCAAGAGACACAGACGCCGGTGTGGGGTGGGTGGGAGCAGCGGCTTGCAACTACCTTCCATAGTCCCTTCTCAACATAAGCGAAACAGCGCAGCCAGTACGAGTACTACGAGAGCAGAAATTGCGAAGCGCCCCTCGGCGGATCCCTCGAAGTAGTTGCAAAGCTTAAAAAGTAGACGATCACGATTCGGACGCATCATTTTTCTCCGCTGTCAGCAGCACTGGCTGCCCCAGTCGAGAAATTATCCACGATAACGCTACATCTCATGAGAGAAAAAAGGCGCTAGGGCTATTTCTCTCGCTGTGCGGCTGAGAGCAGTGTCGGAGGTTCGTTGCGTAGTGCCATGCGCCAGCGCCGCGCTTCAATCGCAGCTGCCTTCTCCCGTTTTCTGCGCTCGTCCCTCAACTTTCGAATCTGAGCTGCAATCGCACCATTCGTTGCTCCTAGCTTCGTATCCTCGGCTCGTAAGCGTCGCGCAACGGCAGCAATCGACTCTCCTTTCTGAACGGCGGCGTCATACTCTTTGAGCAGTCGATCATCCCGATCTTGCGCGAGCATTTTACCCCGGCCTCGCTTGGTGTGCCGCATGACATGCTTGAAAAGTCGCCTAGCTTCCACATCACCTAAATGCCAAATCGCAGCTTTGAAGGCGTCCCCGACACCATGCTCAACAGCAGCGACACGCTTCTGTGTCTCCTCTTTGGTCTCGCAGGCCTGCTCCAAAATGGTAGGCCGTTGAAGGCCAAATATGTCGGGTGGAAGCTTCACGGGGTAAAACGGGCGACGTGGCATTTTCATTGGCAATCTCCGTTCATCACTCCAAATACTACCTCATCGGACCGATAGCACGCCCTGCCGCCCCGTCAACGCGTAGGTGCTCCTCTCGTCGCTTCGCTTCTGCGGCCCTGCTCCCGCTCTGCGCCGTTGACCGCCGCGAACGGTAACACCTTGTTCAGGACGTAGGCGAAAAGCGCGCGAGCGGGTGGTGGGTGAGCTGCCGGACTAAATAAATGCGATCGCGCTACTCTCTCTCGCGCCGCCGGGCCGTGCCTGTGCGATGATGCGGGATTATCGTGCTATACCAATCGCCCTGTATTCCTCCTGTCCCAAACACGGAGAACTGACATGACCGATCTTGCCGCCGCCGGCGTTTTTTCTTTGGGCGACCGCTCCGTGAACCGTTTGGGCTATGGCGCGATGCAGCTTGCGGGGCCGGGCGTGTTCGGGGCGCCGAAAGATCGCGCGGCGGCGGTTGCCGTGTTGCGCGAAGCGGTGGCGCGCGGGGTCAATCACATCGACACCAGCGATTACTATGGTCCGTATATTACCAACCAGATCATTCGCGAGGCGCTGCATCCTTATCCCAAGGATCTCGTCATCGTGACCAAGGTCGGCGCGATGCGCGGCGACGATGCTTCGTGGATGCCGGCGATGGCGCCCGCGGACCTTACGCGCGCCGTCCACGACAATCTGCGGAACCTGGGCGTCGATGCGCTGGATGTCGTCAATTTGCGGATCATGGGGCGCATTCACGCGCCAAGCGAAGGATCGATCGCGGAGCCGTTCACCGCGCTGGCACAGTTGCAGAAACAAGGCCTGATCCGCCATCTCGGCATCAGCAAAGTCACGCCAACGCAAATCGCAGAGGCGCGCTCCATTGCCGAAATCGTGTGCGTGCAGAACCACTACAACCTCGTTCAGCGCGCCGACGATGCGTTGATCGACGAACTTGGGCGCATGGGAATCGCGTATGTGCCGTTCTTCCCGCTCGGCGGCTTTACGCCGTTGCAGTCGGAGGTTCTTTCGGAGGTGGCGGGCGAGCTTGGCGCGACGCCGATGCAGACCGCGCTTGCCTGGCTGCTCCATCGCGCGCGCAATATTCTTTTGATCCCCGGCACCTCGTCGCTCGGCCACCTGCGAGAGAATCTCGCCGCGGCCAAGCTCAAATTGCCGGAGGCGTTACTCGCCCGCCTGAATGCCATCTGAGTAGTTTCCGAAGCTGCTCGGGGCGATTTTCCGCCGCTATAACTGGCGCAGTTAACCATTGTTCCATTCGGACAATGTGCCTTCTCAAAGGCGCGAATTTTCGCGAAAGGACGCAATCATGAAATGGCTGTTTATTCCGGCTGCGACGGCGATCAGCCTTGCCGCCGCAATGCCCGCATGGGGCGCGCCAGATGCCGGGACGGTATGGGCGACAACGCATCAGATGTTCGCGCAAAACGAGGACCGAGGCAGAGACAACAAGGACAAGGCCGACAATTCGGGCAATAAGGACAATCGCGATACGAAGCATGCCCCTGCCGCGCAACACGTCCAACAGCCCGCCGGTCACGAAGCGCTGCAGAACCGGCGCGTTGAGCACACCCAACCTGTGCAGGCCCAACCCGCGCAGCATACCGAGCGTGTGCAGCATACGCAGCGTGCGCAACAGCCCCAACCCGTGCAACAGGTGCAGCGCGTGCAGCGGACACAGCACGACCAGCCAAGCGATCGTCAGCAAAAGACCATCCAGACGAATGCACGGCAGCAAAATCAGCCGCAGATGCAGCACGAGCAGCGCCAGGTTCAGCAGGCCAAAGGCCAGCGCTATAACTGGCAGGACTATCAGCCCGGCCGCCGCCCGCCGGACGCGAGCAGCCACAGCAATTTCGACCGCGGCGCCTGGCAATTTAACCGCCAAGCGGATCAGCACTATCACTGGAACAGCTATCAACGCCCATCGGGCTGGTATTACCGGCGCTGGGCTTTCGGCATGATCCTGCCGTCGCTGTTCTGGAGCCGCGATTATTGGATCGACAGCTATTGGGATTACGGGTTGATGGATCCGCCTTATGGCTATGTTTGGGTCCGTAACGGCGACGACGCGTTGCTCGTCAACGTGGAAACCGGCGACATTCTGAGCGTCGAATACGGGCTGTTCTACTAGCCGTTAGCCCACGCAATTCGCCCTCGGAGACATTGCTTCCGGGGGCGTTTTTTTTTGCGCGGGCGTGCGCCTCAGTATTTTTCCGGCACCCAGCGCTGGCTGGATTTTTTGGGGCGGACATAGGCGCCGTCGGGCTGGCGCGGCGGCAGTTCGAGTTGCACCGGGCGCAAATCCTTATAGGGGATTTGGCGCAGCAGATGGGCGATGCAGTTGAGGCGCGCCTTTTTCTTGCTGTCGGCGTTGACGATGTGCCAGGGCGTCAGCTTCTTGTCGGTGTATTTCAGCATGACGTCCTTGGCGCGTGAATACTCCACCCAGCGCTCGCGCGATTCGATGTCCATGGGCGAGAGCTTCCAGCGCTTGATCGGGTTCTTCATGCGGTCGCGGAAGCGGCGCTCTTGTTCTTCGTCGTTCACGCTGAACCAATATTTGATGAGGACGATGCCGGAGCGCACCAGCATCTCTTCGAACAGCGGCGTGGCACGCAGGAATTCGCGGTATTCGTCTTCGGTGCAAAAGCCCATGACATGTTCGACGCCGGCGCGGTTGTACCAGGAGCGGTCGAACAGCACGATCTCGCCGCGCGCCGGAAGCTGTTCCACATAGCGCTGGAAATACCATTGGCCGCGTTCGCGCTCGGTCGGCGTCGCCAGCGCCACGATGCGGCAGGAGCGCGGGTTGAGACTTTCGGCGATGCGCTTGATGACGCCGCCCTTGCCCGCCGCGTCGCGCCCCTCGAAGATCACCACGACCTTGAGGCCTTCCAGCCGCACCCATTCCTGCAATTTGAGAAGTTCGATTTGCAGGCGGGTGAGTTCATCGATGTAGGAATATTTCTTGCGCGGCGCTTTGGGCGGGTGCGCATCGCCCAGGATGTGCCAGCGCCGCTCGACTCGCGCTTTCTCCTTGGCGTCGGCTTGCAGTTCGTTGCGTATCTTCAAGAGCATCAATTTGTTGTGCTTGGCCATAATCCGCCCCGGTGAAAACGGCGTCATGCTGGCGCAAATTGTCCAAGATTGGGTGAACGCGCCAGATGCGACGCGGTCGCAGTCTCGCCGCAGGTTCAGCCCGCAAAGCGCTTCAGATGATGGTCCACATTGCCGTAGAGCGTGTCGATCATGGTAAGGCGCTTGAAATAGTGGCCGACATTGAGTTCGTCGGTCATGCCCATGCCGCCGTGAATCTGAATCGCCTGCTGGCCGACAAAGCGCCCCGCCCGGCCGATCTGCACCTTGGCGGCGCTGACCGCCTTGCGCCGCTCGGCGGTGTCCAGCTTCAGTGTCGCCATCAAGACGGCGGAGACCGATTGCTCGACGCCGACAAACATATCGACCATGCGATGCTGTAGCGCCTGGAACTTGCCGATGGGCTGGCCGAATTGCTTGCGCGTTTTGGAATAGGCGACGGTGGCATCCAGCAACACCTTCATGCAGCCGACGGCTTCGGCGCCGTGCGCCGCGATGGCGTCGTCGCAGGCGCGGTCGATCAGCGCAAAGCCGCCGTCCGGCGCGCCGATCGCCGCCTCGCCCGGTAAGGCGACATTCTCGAACGTGATCTCCGAAGCGCGCGCGCCGTCCACCGTGGGATAATCGCGCGTCGAGATTCCGTTGGCGCGCTTGTCCACCAGGAAGACGCCGATGCCGTTTTCCTCGCGCCCGCTGCCCGCGCTGCGCGCGGTGACCAGCAGCGTATCCGCCCAAGGCGCGCCGAGCACGACTGCTTTGTGGCCGTTGAGCACATAGCCCGCGCCCTGCTTCTTCGCGGTGGTGCGTAGATCGGCGAGATTGTAGCGCCCGGTGGGTTCGGCAAAGGCGAACGCGAAGATGGATTCGCCGGCGGCGATTTTCGCCAGCCATTCTTCCTTTTGCGCCTCGCTGCCAGCGCGCGCGATTACCGCAGCGGCGATGATGACGGTCGGCACATAAGGCTCGACCACCAGCGCCTTGCCGAATTCCTCCAGGATGACCATGGCGTCCACCGCGCCGCCGCCCAGCCCGCCATAAGCCTCCGGCAAGGGCGCGGCGAGAAGGCCAAGCTCGGCGAACTGCTTCCAATGGCGCCGATCGCGTCCCTCGCCCGTACGGGTGAATTTGCGCCATGCGTCGAAGGCGTATTGATCGGCGAGATAGCGCGCCACGGAGTCGCGCAGCATGGTCTGTTCTTCGCTAAAGGAAAAATCCATTAGAGCCCCAAAATCGCCTTGGCGATGATGTTGCGCTGAATTTCGTTCGACCCGCCATAGATCGATGCCTTGCGCATGTTGAAGTAACGCCCCGCCGCGCCCAGCGCGTATTCGGGGCCGATATATTCGTTGTCGCCCAGCGCGCGCTCATAGGGAAAGGCGTAATAGCCCACCGCCTCTTCCACCAATTCGGTGATGCGCTGCTGAATTTCGGTACCGCGGATTTTCAGGATCGAACTTTCCGAGCCCGCCATCTCGCCCTTGGCCTCGGCGGCCAGTGTGCGCAGCTCGGTATATTCGAGGACCGCGAGATCGATTTCGACCTCCGCCACTTTGCGCGCGAAGTCGCCCGCTTCCATCAGTGGCGCGCCGTCCGCCATTTCGCCGCGCGCGAATGCTTTTAGCCGTTCCACCCAGCGCTTGGAGCGCGCCACGCCCGCGATGCCCGCGCGCTCGTTCACCAGGAGATACTTGGCGTAGGTCCAGCCCTTGTTTTCCTCGCCCACCAGATTTTCGGCGGGGACGTTCACATCGTCGAAGAAAACTTCGTTCACCTCCTGCGCACCGTCGAGCACGATGATCGGCTTCACCGTGACGCCGGGCGACTTCATGTCGATCAACAGGAAGCTGATGCCTTCCTGCGCCTTGGCGGCGGGATCGGTGCGCACCAGACAGAAAATCCAATCGGCATATTGCGCCAGCGTGGTCCAGGTCTTCTGGCCGTTGACGATGTAGTGATCGCCCTCGCGCACCGCGCGAAGCCGGAGGCTTGCGAGGTCGGAACCCGAGCCCGGCTCGGAATAGCCCTGACACCACCAATCCTCGCCCGATAGAATGCGCGGCAGGAATTTCTTTTTTTGCGCCGCGTTGCCGAAGGCGATCAGCACCGGCCCCAGCATGGCGAGACCGAACGGAAGGATCGCCGGCATTTCGGCGGCGGCGCATTCCTCATTATAAATATAGCGCTGCGTCACGCTCCAGCCGGTGCCGCCATATTCGCGCGGCCAATGCGGCGCGATCCAACCCTTGTTGAACAACAGTTTGTGCCAGGCGAGATAATCCTCGCGCGTGCGCATGGCCGATTGCGGCTCGCCCAGCGCGCGCGGCAAAAGCGGTTTGGCCTCGGCGATGAAGGCGCGCACCTCAGCACGGAACGCTTCTTCCTGTGGCGAAAACGAAAGATCCATGCGCTGCTCCCAAACAGGCGGGAAGCAGAACATACCCATGGCGGCGGGCCAAGCACCCGCGGCGAACTTTAACTTGACGCGACGGAATCGTTCAGCGCTTGGCGCGCGCGATGTCCGTGTGGTGGCGGATGACTTCTTTGATGATGAAGTTCAGGAATTTCTCCGCGAAATCGGGATCGAGCTTGGCGTCTTTCGCCAAGGCCCGCAGACGCGCGATCTGTTTCTTCTCGCGCGCGGGATCGGCGGCGGGCAGCTTGTGCTCGGCCTTGTAGCGGCCGACCGTCTGGGTGCATTTGAAACGCTCGGCCAGCAGATGGATCAGCGCGGCATCGATATTGTCGATGCTGTTGCGCAGGCGCAGGAGTTCACGATCAGGTTTCGCCATCGGCCGGCCCTTGGGATGTCTGAGCCAGTCTTAAGCGATTGCGGGCTTGCCGCGCAATGTGCGCCTATTTGCGGTCGTCCTCGGCGTCGAGTTCCAGCCACATCGCGTTCAACACCGCGAAGGCGCAAGCGAAGCCCAGACCCAGTACCCAAGCAAAATACCACATAGCGCTTGCCCTCAATAATTGCTGTGGCTGTCGGAGGTGATGGATTCGCCCGTCACCGGCCCGCGCAGCACCCGATAGGCCCAGCCGGTATAGGCCAGGATGATCGGCAGGAATACCAGCGTGCAGACCAGCATGATCTCCAGCGTCAGCTTGCTGGAGGAGGCGTCCCATACCGTCAGGCTCATATCGGGATTGGCGCTGGACGGCAGCAGGAACGGGAACAGCGACAGGCCTGCCGTGGCGATAACGCCCAGCGGGACCAGCGCCGAAGATATCCAGGCGATCAGCGGGTGGCGGCGCGTCAGCACAGCCAGGATGGCACCGAGATAAGCCACAAACGGGGCCAGCCAGATGATCGGGTGGGCCGAGTAATTGCTCCACCAGCCGCCCGCAACACGGGCCACCGTCTTGAACAGCGGATTGGACGGGCCATCGGCGGCAATGGCGCTGGTGATGCGCATGCCGTCCATGTGGAGGGTCCAATAGCCACCGATGGAGAAGAGCAGAACGAAGACCAGCGCCGCATAAGGCACGATGGCGCGGGCGCGCACGCCCGGCGCGCCGCCCGCCTTCAGGCTGAGCCAGGTCGCGCCATGCAGCACCAGCATCGACACCGAAACGAGGCCGGCGAGCAGCGCGAAGGGGTTGAGCAGCGAGAACAGCGTGATGGTTTCATGCAGGCGCAGATCCGTGTCGAAAGCGAACGGCACGCCGACGAAGAGATTGCCGAACGCGACGCCGAACACCAAAGCGGGCACGAAGCCGCCGAAGAACAGCGCCCAGTCCCAAATGCTGCGCCAGGTGGGGCTGGCAAGCTTGCTGCGGAACTTGAAAGCCACCGGCCTCACGATGAGCGCCGCAAGGACCAGGAACATCGCGAGGTAGAAGCCGGAGAACGCGGCGGCATAAAGCGGCGGCCAGGCGGCGAAGATCGCCCCACCCCCCAGGATCAGCCAGACCTGATTGCCTTCCCACACCGGGCCGACCGTGTTGATAACCACACGGCGCTCCAAATCGTTCCTGCCCACAAAGGGGAGCAGGATCGCGGTGCCCATGTCGAAGCCGTCCATGATCGCAAGGCCGATCAGCAGAATGCCGAGCAGCGCCCACCAGATAATCCGCAGCGTATCGTAATCCATCATGGTCACTCCCCCGCAACGCGGGCGAACGGCGCCGCAACGGCATGGCCGAGCGTTCCGTCCGGACCGAGCCGGATGTATTTCACCATCAGATAAATGTCGGCGACCAGTAGCGTGCTGTAGAAGACAAGGAACCCGAGCAGGCTGAACAGCACATTGCCTGGCGCCGTTGAGGACACGCCCAGCATCGTGGGCAACACGCCCTCGATCACCCAGGGCTGTCGGCCGTATTCGGCGACGACCCAGCCCAGTTCCGCCGCGATCCAGGGCAGCGGCAGCGACCACAGCGCCACTTTCAGGAACAGGTGCGAAGACTCGAGCTTGCGTGTGGCGGACAGCCAGAATGCCAGCGCGAACAGCGCGATAAACAAGAAGCCCAGACCGACCATGAAGCGGAAGGACCAGAACAGCGCGGGCACGTTGGGGATGGTGGAATTGGCCGCAGCATCGACCTGGGCGGGCGTCGCGTTCTGCACATCGGGGCGGAAGCGCTTGAGCAGGAGCGCATAGCCCAGATCGTCGACATGGGTGTCGAGTTCCTCGCGCAAGGCCGTGTTCGTCCGATCGGCTTTGAGCTTGTCGAGTGCGCCATAGGCGATCATGCCGTTCCTGATACGCAGCTTGGCGAGATCGACAAGATCGTTGATGCCGGGCACCGCCTTGTCGCTGGAGCGCGTGGCGATCAGGCCAAGCACCCATGGCACTTTCACTTCGTATTGCGTGGTGCGCGTCTTGACGTCGGGAATGCCGAAGACGGTGAAGGACGCCGGCGCCGGTTCGGTGTTCCACATCGCCTCGATGGCGGCGATCTTCATTTTCTGGTTCAGGCCGGCGGTATAGCCGCTCTCATCGCCCAGCACGACGACGCTGAGCGCGGCGGCCAGACCGAAGCTTGCCGCCACCGTCATCGAGCGCTTGGCGAGTTCGACATGGCGCCCCCGCAGCAAGTAATAGGCGCTGACCGAGAGCACGAACATCGAGCCCACGACATAACCGGCGCTGACGGTGTGCACGAATTTGGCCTGCGCCACCGGGTTGAACAGCACCGCCATGAAGTCGGTGACTTCCATGCGCATGGTTTCCGCATTGAAGCGCGCGCCGGCGGGAAACTGCATCCAGCCATTGGCGATCAAGATCCACAGCGCCGACATGTTCGAGGCTATCGCCAGCGCCCAGGTGACGATCAAGTGACCGATCTTGGAGAGCTTTTTCCAGGCGAAGAAGAACAGGCCGATGAAGGTCGCTTCGAGGAAGAACGCCATCAAGCCTTCGATGGCGAGCGGCGCGCCGAACACGTCGCCGACATAATGGGAATAATAGGCCCAGTTCGTGCCGAACTGGAATTCCATGGTGATGCCGGTCGCCACGCCCATGGCAAAATTGATGCCGAACAGCGCGCCCCAGAATTTCGTCATGTCGCGCCAGATCTCGCGGCCCGTCATGACGTAGACGGATTCCATGATGCCCAGCAGGATCGACAAACCCAGCGTCAGCGGAACGAAGAGGAAATGGTAGAGGGCGGTGACGGCGAATTGCAGCCGCGATAGTTCGACGATGTCCATGATGCCTTCCTAGCTTTGACCTAGTGGCCGGAATTGAGGAGGTGTGACGAGAGGGCGGCCCCATCGACGCGCGGGCCGTGGTTGAAGAACGCAAAGTACAGACAGGTCAACAAGATGAGCTTCGCCACAAGCAGGGCGGCGATCTCGATCCCCAGGCGAGGCCGAACTCGGGCAGATTTCATTTTCCGTTTTTCTTTGCCCAGCTACGTTCGCTCCACCCTATAACGGCCAGCACCGCCGCAAAAGCGGCGAATGTGCAAATCACCATCCCCAAGAACCAAACTTCGCCAATCGACATGCGACATTCCTCCCAACCGAAGCAATTCGCTTCTGTCATGGGCGGGCGAAGCGCGTAATTGACCAATGTCAATTATGCCGCTGCGGCTTCGCATTATTCTCAGAAAAATTCCAGCCGAGCCGGGGAGGACACGATGACACTAAAGCGGATTCGCCTGGAAGTGGCGCGAATCGGGGAATGCCCCAATGGCGGTTCGGCGCAAATCTCCCCCGCCTTGCTGGTTGGCTGGGCCCAAACGGCCTGCTAGATTCGGGAATGAATTAAACTCGCAAGGTTCCATGGCACCAGCCGCTGAAGCGCCGCGGGGCGCGCAAAGCGACGATTCTCTGTTCCAAACGCTGATCGCCACGGCCGCAGACGGCATCATGGTGATCGACGCGCGCGGAATCGTGCGGGTTTATAGCCCTGCCTGCGAAAGGCTATTCCAGTACGAACCGGGCGAAGTCATCGGACAGAACGTCAAAATGCTCATGCCGGAGCCATACCGGGCGGAGCATGACGGCTACATCCACCGCTACAACGCGACCGGCGAGGCCCGAATCATCGGCAGCGGGCGCGAAGTGCAAGGCCGGCGGCGCGATGGATCGATCTTTCCCATGTACCTCTCCGTCGGCGCGGGCACGTTGGACGGCGAACGCATTTTCGTCGGCATTATCCACGACCTCAGCCAGATCAATGCGGAAAAAGCAGCGCGCGAGGAGCAGCGCAACTTCCTGGCCTCCATCGTGGAATCGTCGAACGATGCGATCCTGAGCAAGACGCTGGACGGAACCGTGACCAGCTGGAACGCGGCCGCGGAAGACATGTTCGGCTACACCGCGGCGGAAATGATCGGCAAATCGATTACCGTCCTGTTCCCGCCGGACCGGCTGAACGAAGAAGACACCATCATCGACAGCATTCGCGAGGGCAAGAGCATCCTGCATTTCGAGACCGTGCGGCGGCGCAAGGACGGCAGCGACGTCGAAATCTCGCTCACCATCTCGCCGGTGCGCGATGCGAGCGGCGCCATCATTGGCGCATCGAAAACCGCGCGCGACATCACCGAGCGCAAAGCCGCCGAATCCCGTCTGCGCTCGCTGCAGAACGAGCTGACGCATGTCGCCCGCTTGAACGAGATGGGCCAGTTCTCCGGCGCGCTGGCGCATGAGCTGAACCAGCCGCTCGCCGCGATCATGAATTATATGAATGTCGCCAAGCGGCTGCTCACCCTGCCCGACGGCATCGCCAAGGCGAACGACGCCATTGCCAAGGCCGGCCAGCAAGCCTCGCGCGCCGGACAGGTGATCCAGCGGATGCGCGATTTTGTGGGCAAGCGCGACACCAATCGCACAGTGGAGAACATCAACAAGATCGCCGAGGACGCCATCGCGCTCGGCCTGATCGGCTCGAAAGTCGCCAATATCAAGCTGCGCACGGAATTCGCGCCCGATCCGCCGCTGGTCATGGTGGATCGAGTCCAGATTCAGCAAGTCATGGTCAATCTTCTGCGCAACGCCGCCGAAGCCATGATCGGCGCACCCAAGCGTGAGTTGACGGTGACGACGCTCGCGGTCGAAGGCGGCGGCGTCGAAGTGATCATCGCGGACACCGGCCCGGGCATTCCCGAGCATGTCGCCAAGCGCCTGTTCGAGCCTTTCGTCACCACGAAATCGGGCGGCATGGGAATTGGGCTTGCCATCAGTCTCAATATCGTCGAAGCCCATGGCGGACGTTTGGAGATGACCCCCAACAACGGCGGCGGCACGGTCTTCCGGTTCCGGTTGCCGGCCGCATAAGTTGGAGTTGAATGATGCCGCAGAACAGCAAGGTCTTCGTCGTTGACGACGATCCCGCTCTACGCGATTCCCTCACGATGCTCTTGCAGGCGTCGGGCTATGACGCGGCGGCCTTCGAGTCCGCCGCAGCGTTCCTGGAGAGCGATGCGCCCGGCGCGGTGGGCTGCCTGATCGTCGATGTGCGTATGCCCGGCAAGAACGGCTTGGAGCTGCAGCAAGAGCTTGTCGGACGCGGTTCGACGATCGCCGTCATCGTGATGACCGGGCATGCGGACATTCCCATCGCCGTGCAGGCGATGAAAGCGGGCGCGGTGGACTTTCTCGAAAAACCGTTCGAGGAAGCAACGCTCCTCGACAGCGTCTCGCGCGCCTTCCAATTGCTCGACACCGCCAACCGCCAGACCGACGCCGCGCGCGAGGCCAAGAGCCGCTTGCAGACCTTGACGGAGCGCGAACATCAGGTGCTGGACCTCATTGTCGCGGGCAAGGCGAACAAAGTTGTCGCCTATGAGCTGTCGATATCGCCGCGCACCGTGGAAATCCACCGCTCCCGCGTGATGGAAAAGATGGGTGCGCGCAACCTCGCGGACCTGGTGCGCATGGCTTTGTCCGTGTCGCAATAGGGTTATTACGTATTTCTGACGCCGCACCTTCGGGCCTATCTCCTTGCTCTGGACAGGGTGCAACAAATATCCCTATAAATTATGCGGGATTGGGAGATCAGCAAATTGAACCTGACGGTCGATATCGTCGAAGACGATGACGCCGTGCGCGATTCCCTACGCGCGCTGTTGGAGTCCTATGGCTACACGGTGCGTGATTTTGCTTCGGCCCCGGAATTCCTCAAGAGCGGTCAGTCCAATCCCAGCGATTGCATGATCGTCGACCAGCACATGCCCGGCATGACGGGGCTCGAGCTGATGGAAATGCTGCGCTCTCAAGGCACGCGCACGCCCGCGCTCATGGTGACCGGCCGCAACGATCCGCTGCTGGAATCGCGCTTGGCGCGCGCCGGCATCTTTAGGCTGCTGCACAAGCCGATCAACGACGAGCAACTCGTCAGCTGCATCGAAGAAGCGCGCGAACAAGCCGCGCATTAAAGTCCATTTCCAAGCAAATTCTTACCGCGCCAAGACCGCATTAACCTGCGCCTAACCATCGATTTCGCGCAATTCCTCCGTATAGGGAGCAACCACTACGGGAATTACCCCCATTTCGAGGCCGCCGTTCGGTGCCTATCTTTTGTGGACAGCACGAATAGCAGGGCGTGGCGAAAGAAACCGATCAAAGTGGGCTTTTCGATATGAACGGACGACAACAAATCTGCGAACGGGTGGAGCACGCCGATTTGCGCACCATCGCCCATCTCGCGCTCAGGCGGCAGCAGACGCTCGAATGGGACTTCGATATCCGCGCCAGGCTGGCCGCCGCGGCGCGCGATCTGCGCCAGCTTGCATCGCGCGGCGGCGTCGTCGATAGCGATCTTCTGAGGGTCGCGCGCGAACTCGACAGCTATGCCATGACAAATGTCACCCAAGGAATCTAGTGCGCGTCCCGCCGATCCGCGTAAGGGTTAGCCCTTAAGGAAAAGTCCCGACTACTCAATCGGGCGATCCGCGGCCATCATCATCACAACAACAAGAAACCACCGAACATCAACTCACGGGCGGCGGCTCAAAAGCCAAATCGAATATCCCGAAACCCACCCCCCTTCGTCGGATTTTTCGATTGCTGCCGCCCGTGTGCTTTCCCGGTTTCTGACGCCTCCCGTAGGGCCGGGCTGGGCCGAGTTTCTGCAAGTGCGACACAGTATCGCTTGACCGCACACCGCGCTGGCCCGACGCTGGGGCGGCATGACGCACCATTTCCGCCGCGCCGCCGTACATCTCGCGCTTGCCGCGATGCTGCTGCGCGCCGTGATGCCCGTGGGATGGATGCCCAGCGCGGCGGCGGGATCCCCGCTCACCATCTGCACGATGAACGGGCCGGTCCAGATGGTGCTGGGTCCCGACGGAACCCCCATCAAGCAGAAGCCCCATCACGACACTTGCCCGTTTGCCGCAGCGCCGCCCCTGGCCGAACTCGCGGCAGTCGCACCCGTGACGGCGCCATCGCTGTTGCCGGTGACCGCCGAAACTCTTCAGCCGCACGGCTCTATCATCACCGCCGCACGTCACGCACCCCAGTCCGCGCGCGCCCCACCCGGCATCGCTTGAAGCCAAATTGACGCGAGGTTGCGCGCGCCGCTTGGCCGCGCGTGGCCGTGACTCCATTTTTCAAGCGAGAGAACATATGCGACTGCGAAATCTGAGTTCGAACAATCTGCACTTCGCCGCGATCGCCGGATTGCTGGCGCTGGTGCTTGCGACCCATGCCAATGCCGCCGCCGTCACCGTTACCGGCGGTTGGATACGCGCCCTACCCGCCGGCCTTCCGGCAGCGGGCTATTTCGACATGCACAACGGCACCGAGAAGACCGTGTCGCTGACGGGCGCGGCCTCGCCCGCTTGCGGCATGCTCATGCTGCACAAGAGCGAAGACATGGGTGGGATGATGAAGATGGAAGACGTCTCCAGTGTCGAGGCGGCACCGGGCGCCACCGTCAAATTCGCGCCGGGCGGCTATCATCTGATGTGCATGAGCCCAAGCGCGGCGATCAAGCCGGGCGCGCGCGTGCCCGTCACGCTGAAATTCGCGAACGGAACAAGCGTGCAGTCCGACTTCACCGTCCGCAACGCGAGCGGGGAGTAGCCACCATGAAGTGCATCAAAATGGCGCTGCTGGCGGCGCCGGCATTGCTGTGGCTTGCGGCGCCGACAGCGAGTTGGGCTTGTGCCTGCGGCTGCGGCGTTTTCGAGGTAGGCGCCAACACGATCATGCCGTCGGCAATGGGAACCAATTTGTTCGCGGAATACAACTTCATGGACCAGAACAAAAACTGGAGCGGCACGAAGAGCGCGCCCGCCGCCGACAACGACGACAAGGAAATCAAAACGGACTTCTTGACCCTTGGCGGCCAAACCATGCTGAACGAGGATTGGAGCGTTATGGCGGAGGTGCCGGTTGCCAATCGTCTATTCAGGACGGACGATGGCGCAGGCATCGACACGTTCGACCACGCCGCGCTCGGCGATCTTCGCCTGAAGGCAATCTATACCGGCTTCTCAAGCGATATGACGACCGGCGCGATCTTCGGCGTAAAGCTGCCGACCGGCGATTTCACCTATGCCAATTTCGATCGCGACACCGAAATCGGCAGCGGCTCGACCGATGCGTTGCTCGGCCTCTATCATTCCGGCGCGCTGGCCGTTGGCAGCCCGTGGGTCTGGTTCGGACAAGTGATGTGGGACAAGCCGCTGGCAAGCCAGGGCGGGTACACGCCGGGCGCCGAAATCGATGCGGCCTTGGGCGTTGCCTATACGAATATCCCGGTCAGCGGAGACGTGGCGATCACGCCGACGCTGCAAATCCTCGGCTCCAGCCGCATTCGCGATGGCGGGCCTGAGGCCGATCCGGCGGACTCGGGCTATGACCGCATGCTGCTGTCGCCCGGTATTGAGGTCGCGTTCAACCGCTGGAAATTATACGGCGACGTCGAATTGCCGATCTATCAGCGCATGAACGGCAACCAGCTCGTGGCGCACCAATTGTTCAAATTCGTCGTGAGTTACAGCTTGGGCACCTAGGGCCTGCGACAGATGCGACTGCGACACACTTGCATCTTGTTCCGATAGGGGCACAGGCGGAATTTGCGGCCGCACTTAGCAGACGGGCGCAATTCGCCCGCAGGTCGCAACGATGGAATTCAAGAAATGGGCTTTGGCGGCAGCGCTGGTCGCGGCGCTCGCCCCAACCCCAAGCCAAGCCGCCGGATGCCGCATCTGCAATCTTTGACCGGAGTATCTGATCCCGCAAGTGAAGGGATCGACGCTGTTTCTGGAATACGATCTCTCCGACCAGAGCCACAATTGGAGTGGAACGGCACGCGCGCCTGCCGCCGACAATCCCGATAAGAATATCCGGGACGACTTCTCCATCGTCGGCGGCGAATTCGCGTTCGACGGCGGCTGGAGCGGGCGCCTGGAAGTGCCGCTCACCAACCAGACCTATAAGGGCGATGACGGCTTTGGCGTCCACACTTTCCAGCATGCGGCGCTGGGCGATGTGCGCGTCACGGCGCTTTATTCGGGGTTGCTGGATGACGGCTCGGTCGTGCTGCTCGCCGGTTTCAAATTGCCGACCGGCGACATCGGCTACCGGGGATTTGCCCGCGACACGCAAATCGGCACGGGCAGCACAGACCTGCTTATTGCTGTTTCCTATGGCGGCGCGCTCGCCAGCGAATGGGATTGGTCCGCGCAAGTCGCGTGGTCGAAACCGCTACTCGGCAACAGCGATTTCATGCCGGGAAGCGAAGTGGATAGCGCGCTCACGCTTTCCTATGGCGGATTTGTGCTCGGCGGCGTGCGCCTGACGCCAAGCCTGCAAGCCAGCGGATCAACCCGCACCAGCGACAGCGGGCCTGTTGCCGATCCGGGCAACACAGGTTGCGACCGCATCATGCTGTCGCCCGGACTCGAGATCGCGATGAACGGCTGGAAACTCTACGGCGATGTCGAATTTCCGGTCTATCAACACGTCGTCGGCGACCAAGTCGTGGCGCCGGAACTGTTCAAATTCGTCGTGAGCTACGATTTGGACGGTTAGTCCACGATCTCGTGAAGGTGGCGCACGCCGGGGAGGCCGCGCAGATAACCGTCGGACAACGGTCCCGGCATTGCGATGACGGCCAGCGCCTCGGTCGCTTCTTCTTCGGTGACCAGCCCGTCCGCGAGATTTCGGAAGATCGCCGCCACCTTCACCATGTCGCAGCTTTGCGGCGACAAGCGCAGCGAGGCGACGCCCGCTTCGGCGAGGTTCCCAACCTGGCGCGTTGCCGCCGTCACCACTTGCCCCAAGGTCTGGATGCCGTTGATCGCCAGGAACGGCGTGCCGTCGATGGTATCAACGCTGAGACCGTCCGGGTCGCGCTCGCATATAAACTGGCAGGCGTCTTTTGAGACATGATGCGCGCGCGCGTGATAGCAACGCGCCGAAAGCGCCAGCGGCGCGCGGCCGAAGGCGAAGACTTCCACAACGTCGTTTCCCGCCGCCAGAATGCGGATGGCGTCGAGTGAAAGCTCGGGCGGCAGGCAGATGCGCGTTGCGCCCAGTAAAACATGCAGCGCCAGCGTGGCCTCGTTATAGATGTTGAGGTACGGCCCAAGGATATGTTTGC
Source organism: uncultured Alphaproteobacteria bacterium (assembly GCA_963849895.1). Classification (GTDB taxonomy): domain Bacteria; phylum Pseudomonadota; class Alphaproteobacteria; order Micropepsales; family Micropepsaceae; genus Rhizomicrobium. The sequence continues at coordinate 55,280 of CAWKIU010000015.1, read as the reverse complement.
GCCCGTTCAAAAGCTGAATCGTGGCGATGTCGTTCGCTTCAATGAACATGCCCGCTTCGATCAGATCCGAAATGGATTGAATCTCGCGCTTGGCGGTGGGCATCGCCAAGGTGGAATAGACCACCTCCTTGCCGCCGCGCGTCAAACGCTCGGCGGCCTTCAGCATGACGTCGTCGCGGAAGGCTTCGCGCTTGGAACACACGACCTCGCCAAGACAAACGCGATCCACCGGCGCTTCATCGGCGATGCGGGCGTAGAAGTCGGCCCAAATGCCGTTCGGCCAGTTGAACAGCACCGGTCCGAGCGTGAGGGAAAGGCGCTGTGTGCTCATCGCCAGGTCTTTCGATAAGCGCCGGTCGTCTCGCGCTGGCCTTCGCTGAGGGCGCGGAGTGCCGCGACGTCAATAGGGCCGCCCTTGGCGATGGTGTCCACCGCGCGGCGAAAGCTTTGCACCACGGTCGCGATATAGGCGCGGCCGCGTTGGCGCCCTTCGATCTTGAAGGCCGCGACGCCGATCTCGGCAAGCCTGCCCAGCAGTTCCGCCGCGTTTAGGCTGACCGGGTCTTCGAAGAGATGAGAGACCACGCCGTCCACCGCATAGCGCCCCTTGCACAGGGTTGGGTAGCCCGCGGGTTCGCCGGGCTCGAAGCGCTCCACGGTGAAATCGCCCAGCGCCGCCGTCAGCGCGCCGTCTTCTTGCTGGCGATAAGCGACATGGCTTGGCGGCGAGCACACCCCGTTCATGTTGGGCGATTTGCCGGTGGCGTAGGACGACAACATGCAGCGCCCCTCGGCCATGACGCAGAGACCACCGAACACGAAGACTTCCGTTTCGCAGGGCGCGGCCAGTGCCGTCAGCCGCGCGATTTCCTCCACCGTCAAAACGCGCGGCAGCACGATGCGCGCAATGCCGAAGCGGTCGCGATAGAAAGAGATGGCCTCCGGCGTGGCGGCGGCGGCCTGAACCGAAAGGTGCAGCCGCTGGTCGGGATACTTCTCGCGCGCATAAGCGACCAGCGCGATGTCGGCCAGGATCAGCGCATCGGCGCCCGCGGCAACCGCATCGTCGACGGCGCATTTCCACACCTCAGTGCCGCCCGCGCGCATGAAGGTATTAAGCGCGATCAGAACCTTGGCGCCATGCTCATGGGCATAGGCCACGCCCTCTTCCATTTCCGCGCGGTCGAAATTGAGGCCGGGAAAATTGCGCGCATTGGTTTCGTCGCGAAAGCCGCAATAGACCGAATGGGCGCCCGCATCGACGGCGGTGCGAAGACCGGCGGGCGTTCCGGCGGGGCAAACCAATTCGGGAATGCGCGCGGGCACCGTCATGACGAATAGACCTTTGCGCCCGGGCCGCTTTCTTCGGGCGCATCCAGCGCGCGGCGCAAATGCGCCAGCGCGAAGCGTGCCACACGATTGAACGGGGCGCCGATGGATTTCGGCATGCCCAGAACGAGCGAGGGACTGAGCTCGGCATTCTCGATGGCGTTGCGCAGCGCCAGCACGGCTTCGGTGTCGCCCTCTATGGATAGATCGCGCGAGAAGAACAAGGCGTCGCCGTCGTAGGTGCCGTCGATCATTCCCAGCAACACGATCATCGGCGCGGCGATGCGCGCGTCGTAATTCGCCTTGGCGAGATCGCGCACCACGCTGAGGCGGGCGTTATCGCCGCCCGGCGTGATGAGAAACGCGAAGGGACAATCGGTGGGATCGATGGCGAAGGTGCGCCCGGCATGTTCGGCCAGCCGCCTCACAAAGGACGGACGGGCAGCCATCGCATTGGCGATCAGACGGCGCGAAACCAGCTCCAACGGGAGAAGCGGCAGCACGCTCGCGGCGCGCGCGACGGCACTTGGCAAATTTCCACGCATGGCAATAGGGGACCTCATGGGCCAGTTTAGGCCGTTCGGCAAACCGCCTCAAACCATAGCGGCCCGGTTTGGCTGCTATGTCGCGGCCTTGCGGCAATATGAAGTATCGCCAATAGGTCGCGATCTCGCGCGCTGGTCGTTTGCCCGCCAGGGTCACCTCGTCTAAAAGCCCATAATGAGCCACCGTTTCTGCATTGCCCCCATGATGGAGTGGAGCGACCGCCATTGCCGCATGCTGCATCGCATGCTGAGCGAAAAGGTGCTTCTCTATACCGAGATGGTGACGGCACAGGCGGTGATCCGCGGCGACCGCATGCGGCTGCTAGGCTTCGACGCGCGCGAACATCCCGTGGCGCTGCAATTGGGCGGGGCCGAGCCCGCCGGTTTGGCGCAGGCGGCGAAGATCGGCGAAGAATTCGGCTATGACGAAATCAATCTGAATGTCGGCTGCCCTTCGGACCGCGTGCAGTCGGGCCGTTTTGGCGCCTGCTTGATGCGCGAGCCGCTTCTGGTTGCCGATTGCGTCGGGGCCATGCGCCAGGCGGTTCGCGTTCCCGTCACGGTTAAATGCCGCATTGGCGTCGACGACCAGGATCCGCAGGTCTCGCTGCGCACGCTTGTTGCGGCTTGCACGGGCGCGGGCGTGGACACATTCATCGTGCATGCGCGCATGGCGTGGCTGGACGGTTTGTCGCCCAAGGAAAATCGCGACGTGCCGCCGCTGGATTACGAACTGGTCCATGCGATCAAGCGCGAGAACCCGGCACTCACCATTGTGCTGAATGGCGGCATTGCCACGCTGGACGAAGCCGAAGCACAACTGAAGCACGTGGACGGCGTCATGCTGGGCCGCGCGGCTTATCAATCGACCGCGATCCTCGCCGAGGTGGATGCGCGCTTCTTCGGCGGACCGCCGCGTACCGTGGAAGCGGCGGTTGAGGCTTATCTTGGTTACGTCGAGCAGCAATTGGCCGCCGGTGTGCCGCTGCACGCGACGACGCGCCATATGCTCGGGCTGTTCAACGGGCGGCCAGGCGCGCGGCAGTTTCGCCGCCACCTCTCCGAAAACGCGACGCGGGCGGGCGCGGGCATCGCGGTATTGCGCGATGCGCTGGCGTTCGTGCTGCGGCGCGAGGCGTGCGCCGCTTAAGCGGGCGCCGCGCTGGGGTCGCGGACCCAGCCATGGCTATAGGCCCAATGCAGCAGGAGTTCAGGCCAAGCCGATGCCGGTTCGCCATGCGCCAAGCGGATGCCGAAGCCGTGGCCGCCTTTCTCGAAGACATGCAGTTCGGCGGGGACCTTCGCAGTGCGCAAAGCATCGAACATCGCAATGCCGTTCGTCATGGGCGGCACCACATCGTCGTCAGCGGCGAGGGCAATGAAACTGGGCGGCGTCTTATCCGTCACCAACTTTTCACAGGAATAAGCCGCTTCGCGCTGCTGCGACGGGTTGGCCCCTAGCAGATGATCGCGCGAGCCAGGATGCGCGCCGACGCCCATGGTAATGACGGGATACATCAACGCGGCGAAGACCGGCTTGGCATCCAGCGCGTCGATCTCGTCGATCGGCGTATAGACTCGGTCATAAGGCCGTGTTGCCAGCCAGGCCGCAACATGGCCGCCGGCGGAGAAGCCGAGGACTCCCAGCCGGTTTGAATCGATCCCGAATTCGCGCGCGCGCGAACGGATGATCCGCATGGCGCGCTGCGCATCCTGCAACGGGACATCCGCGCCGTTCGCCCAGCCTTCCGCCGGCAAGCGATAGCGCAGAATGAACACGGTGACACCCGAAGCGTTGAGTCGCCGCGCGGCTTCCACGCCCTCTTTGTCGATCACGACTCGGATATAGCCGCCGCCGGGCGCGAGCAGCATGGCCGAGCCGTCGGGCCGCTCGGGCCGGAACACCTGGATTTCCGGCGTACCGATATCGGTGACGAAGCGATCATGAAAAATATCAGTTTGCGTGCTGCGTTCGACGATCTTGGCTTCGAGATGAACGCCCTCCCCGCCCGGCGGCGTACCGGGCCACAGCGGATAGATTTCGGTCGGATCGGTGGAGAGCACGCCCGCCGCGTTCATGTCTTCTCCCGTGGCGCGCGCGGTCAGCCCCGCCAGCGCCGCCGCGCCCAAGCCCAGCACCTCTCGCCTGTCCATCCGCGTCTCCCGATTTATGGCGGCGAACCATCGCTTGCGCGCGCGGGGGAATGCAAGTTCACTCGCGCCGCACGAAGCAGGGGCAAGACGCATGGATTTCACAACCGCCATGGCGAGCGGCGATTTGGGCACGCTGGCATTGGGCCTGGCGATGGCGGGCGTGGTGTCGGGGCTGGTGGCCGGGCTGCTTGGCGTCGGCGGCGGCATCGTGATCGTGCCGGTGATGTATCAGGTGCTGCGCGCGGTTGGCGTGGAGCAGGGCCTCTGCATGCATCTGGCGGTCGGCACCTCGCTGGCGTGCATTATTCCGACCTCGCTTGCCTCGCTTGGCGCGCACAACAAGAAGGGCGCGGTCGATTGGGCGCTGCTGAAGCGCTGGGTCGGCCCCATGCTGCTCGGCGTGATCGCGGGAAGCTTGCTGGCCGGCATCGCGCGCGGCCAAACGCTGACGCTGGTCTTCGGGCTGATCGCGATGCCGGTGGCGGCGCAATTGGCATTCGGCAAAGAGAGTTGGCGGCTCGCCGACCATTTGCCCAGCGGCGTGGTCGGCGCGTTGCCGCCCTTCGTCATCGGCTGGATCTCCACCATGATGGGCATTGGCGGCGGCATGCTGGGCGTGCCGACGCAAACGCTCAGCGGCGTGCCGATCCACCGCGCGGTGGGAACCGCCTCGGCGTTCGGCGCCATCATCTCGGTGCCCGGCGCCATCGGCGCGGCGATCGCCGGATGGGGCGTGCACGGCTTGCCGCCGTTCTCCTACGGCTATGTGAACCTGATGGGCTTCGCCATCATCGCGCCCGTGGCGTTCTTCATGGCGCCGCTCGGCGCGCGCATCGCCCACATGACCGACACCAACCGCTTGCGCAAATTGTTCGGACTGTTCGTCGCGATTACGGCAGCGAAGATGCTGTGGGATGCGGTGCCTTAAGATCGTAGAGTGCGTTGGGCGCAAAGCAGGAAAGGCAACATGGCCGATAGGATTGAAGGAGGTTGCCGCTGCAGTCGAATCCGTTATTGCGCAATGATAGACAAACTGCCGAACGTCTACGCCTGCCATTGTCGCGACTGCCAGACTTGGTCGGGCAGCGCGTTCAGCGTGCAATTCATCGTGCCCGAAAATCAATTCGAGGTGACGGGCGAACCGCAGCTTTACGAACTCACCTCGCCCGCGAGCGGTCGCACGTCACGCCAGCACGCTTGTCCCATCTGCTTCACGCGCATCTACAACACCAACAGTGGCCGCCCCGGATTCGTGGGGGTCCGCGCCGGCACGCTGGACCGCAGCGACGAATTGAAGATCGTGGCCCACATCTGGACCAAGCGGAAAATGGCCGGGATTGCCATTCCCGAGAACTTGCCGAACTGGCCGGAAGGCGCGCCACCGGCGGATTTCGTCGCCGCACTCTCGAACGGGTAGCGGATGCTCTAAGATGCGCTCTCTTAAATCTTCTGATCGTACTCACCGACTTCGGGATGTTTGGACAGCCGCCTATCGAGGTCTTTGAAGATCGCGTGCATGTTGGCGTCGGAGGTTGGGCTTTCCACCACCACCACCAGTGACGGCTTATTGGACGACGCGCGCACCAAGCACCAGGTGCCGTCTTCCAGCGTGACGCGCACGCCGTTGACGGTGACGATGCTGACGATGTTCTGGCCCAGCACCTTCTCGCCGCGCGCCTTCAGTGCTTCATATTCCGCTGTCACGGCATCAACCACGCCGTATTTCTTGTCGTCCGGGCAGAACGGACTCATGGTCGGCGAGGACCAGGTCTTGGGCAGGCTCTCCACCATCGCCGACATCGTCTTGCCGGAACGGTCGAGCATTTCCAGCACGGCAATCGCGGCAATGCTGGCATCGTCATAACCACGGCCAAGCGGTGGGTTGAAGAAATAGTGGCCGCTCTTTTCCAGACCGGCGACCGCCTTCAGCTCCGCCGTGCGGCGTTTGATGTAGGAATGGCCGGTCTTCCAGTAATCGACTTTCACGCCGTTCGCTTTCAGCACCGGATCGATCAGATAGATGCCGGTCGATTTCACATCGACCACGAATTGCGCGTTCGGAATGCGCGAGGAGAGATCGCGCGCGATCAGCACGCCCACCTTGTCGGCGAAGACCTCCTCGCCCGTGTTGTCCACCACGCCGCAGCGGTCGCCGTCGCCGTCGAAGCCCAGCCCGATATCCGCCCTGTTCGCGCGCACCGTATCCGCGATGGCATGCAGCATATGCAGATCTTCGGGATTGGGATTGTATTTGGGAAAGGTGTAATCGAGTTCGGCATCCATCGGCACAACGTCGGCGCCGATGCGCTTCAGCATGTCGATGACGAAAGCGCCCGCCGTGCCGTTGCCGCAGGCCGCCACCACCTTGATCGGACGCGAAAGCTTGTGGCCATCGGTCACTGCCGTCAGATAGGCCTCGCGGAAATTCTCGACGAATTTGTAGCTGCCGCCCGCGCGCGCCTTGCCTTCGCCGCCGAGGACAATTTGCTTGAGCCTTCCCATTTCGTCGGGGCCGAAGGTCAGCGGTTTTTGCGCGCCCATCTTCACGCCGGTCCAGCCGTTTTCATTATGGCTGGCGGTCACCATCGCCACCGCGGGGCAATCGAGCGCGAACTGCGCGTAATAAGCCATCGGCGTCATGCAAAGGCCGATGTCCACGACCTCGCAGCCCGCCTGCATCAGCCCGAGCGTCAAGGCCTGTTTGATCGACAAGGAATAGGAACGGTAATCGTGGCCGGTGACGACCTTCGCCGCGCCGACCTCGTGCAGATAGGTGCCGAGCCCGAGCCCCAGCGCCTGCACGCCCAGAAGATTGATCTCTTTGCCGAACAGCCAGCGCGCGTCGTATTCGCGAAAGCCATTGGCGGTGATTTGGGGCAGATTCTCGTAATCGAGCGTGTTGGGCTTCAGATCGGCGCGCGGTTTGGACATGGTGCTGGGTAACTCAAGGATTGAAGGGGGACTGTCTAACGCAACAGCGGAATTAATGTCAGTGGTATCGCGGGGGTGGCGGCGCGCAACGACGCTTGGTCGCCTATTTCCCATTTGCGATAATGTGATATAATAATATTCACACTGTGGATATGTGATATGGCTGACGATCTTCTCAATGCTACCGACCGTGCCGCGATCCAGCGGCTTGCGGCGACGCTTGGCCTGCCCGCTTTCGACAAGGGCTGGGTTTGGCTGGCGGGCGCCGGGCCGGGCGATCCGGGGCTGATCACGGCGCTGGGCCTGCACGCCATCGCGAGTGCCGACGTCATTCTCTATGACGCGCTGGTCAACGAAGCACTGCTGAAACTGGCGCGGCCGGGGGCCGAGCTGGTCTATGCCGGAAAGCGCGCCGGCAAAACATCGTGCAAGCAAAGCGACATCTCGCGCACGCTGGTGTCGCTGGCGCGCAAGGGGCATCGCGTGCTCAGGCTGAAGGGCGGCGATCCGTTCGTCTTCGGGCGCGGCGCGGAGGAAGCGCTGGCCCTGGCGCGCGGCCAAGTGCCGTTCCGCATCGTACCGGGCGTGACCGCAGGCATCGGCGGACTTGCCTATGCCGGAATTCCCGTAACCCATCGCGACACCAACCATGTGGTGACGTTTGTTACCGGCCATGGCGCGGACGGGAAACTGCCCAAACTCGATTGGGCCGCCATCGCGCATGGCTCGCCGACCATTGTTCTGTATATGGCGCGCAAATACGCCGGCGAGATCGCCGCGAAATTGATCGCCGCGGGACGCGCGCAGGGGGAGCCAGCCGCCGTGGTCAGCGATGCGACGTCCGGCGCGCAAAATGTACGGGTGACGACGCTCGAAAACCTGGGCGATGCCGCCGCGCAAAGCGCCGCGCCCGCGATCCTTGTCATCGGCGAGAATGTGAAGCTGCGCGCGGGTCTCGACTGGCTGGGCGCGCTGGCGGGCAAGACGCTCGATCCCGAACCGCTGGGACGCACCAGATTCAGCGACGCGTCTTAAGCAGCGCCGCCTTTCGCGCCTCAAGCTCGCGCATGATCGCGGCGCGTTCGTGTTCGCGCATCGTACCCCAGCGTGCGATTTCATCGAGCGTGCGCCCGCAGCCCAGGCACAAGGCGCTGGCTGAATCCATCGCACAGATGTCAATGCAGGGCGTTGCGATCGGCTGCGTCACAATTGGAAACCACCTGAAAGGATTTCGTTACCACAGAAGCCTGCGGTCAAGGCGGAAATCGGTGTCCCACAGGGCAAACGCGTCAAGCTTTTCGATCTTCGCCGAATACCCCTCCTGCCCCAAGACTTAACTTCCACTTAAGGGCGGCGCGCTAAAGTTGCGTCAATTGGGCGAAAGATCGAAATGGCCAAAGCACAATTTCATAAAAATCAGCGTGTTTATGTGAAACCCGTCGGCACCTGGGCGCTCATCGAACGCGTCGTGCCTTATTGGACCAAGGGCCTCGAAGAGCCGATCCGCGTCCACTATGACTGCGGGCTAGGTCGCGAATTCACAGCCGATGAAATCCAGGCCGAGGAACCGCTGTCCGACCGCGTCGTACCGACGACGGAAACCTGGCGCGTCACGCGCGCACGCAACAAATGGCAGCCGACGGAAGACTGCTCGCGCCATCCGGTGCCGGGCACCTATCCCGTCGTCATCACCGGCGATACCGATTGGGGCGGCTGGCGCGTGCCGGGCGCGGAATACGATCTCGATCCCACCAAGATCGAGCGACAGGCGCGGATGATCGCGCTGGCGCCGCGGCTGTCGGCCTTCGCGCGAGGGCTGGTCAATTGGGCGCGCAAATCCGGCGAAGAGATGCCCACCTCGCTCACCGAACTGGCGCATGACGCGCAGGATATTCTCAAGGGCATCGAGGGCGATAGCTGACGCCTTCCCACGATCCTTCGCTGGAAAGATCCTAGATGTCGCATCCGCAGACTGTAGGGCCCTACGAGATCCCAGAAGCGACCACCTTTGAACAGGTTGCACTCGAGGACATCGAAAATCCGGCAGTCAGACTCGGCGCCAGCTATTGGCGAACGCTGCGCGGCGACCGCCGTCACCCGGCTCGCGAGGAACTTCGCCCGCGCGATATGGCCGGCGTGTTGCACAACATGATGCTGGTGAAGGTTTTGGATGGCGGCGCGGACTTCGAATTCCGCATCGTCGGCAACGCGCAGGTTCAAGCCTATAGCGCGCAATTCCAGGGAAAGCGCATCAGCGATATCGCGCAGGAGTGGCCGATCTTCTGCCGGACCGTCATGTCGGTCTACACCCATGTCTTTCAAAGCGACCAACCGTTCGCCATACGCGGACGCGTGGGGCGCGATTTTCCCGACGCGAAATTCGACCGCAGCGAGCACGTTTTCCTGCCGCTCGGCGACAGCGACGATACCGTCGATCATCTGCTGATCTACAGCAGCTTCACGATGCGCCCCGCCACCGAAGGCGCATAACGGCACCGCGATTTATCATCGTGCCCTAGAGGCTCGTTTGGGCTATACCGGCAAGGCCCCCGCCGGAGAAGCACAAACATGCGTACCGAAGAACCGCGCGCCGTTCATCTGAAGGATTATCGCGCGCCCGATTACAAAATTTCCGAGATTGCGCTCGATTTCGTCCTCGAGCCCGAGGCGACGCGCGTCTCCGCCAAGATGGAAGTCGAGCGCACCGGCGCTGTGGCGCCACTTGTGCTGGACGGCGAACATCTGAAATTGATTTCGGTCGCCATCGACGGGCAAGCCTTGAAGCCGGTCGACTACAAGGCCGACGACGAAACGCTGACCATACACCGCGTGCCCGCGCGCTTCGCGCTGGAAATCGTCACCGAGATCGCACCCGCGCGCAACACCGCGCTGGAGGGGCTTTATCTCGCGAAGGGAATCTTCTGCACGCAATGCGAGGCGGAAGGATTTCGCCGCATCACCTATTTCCTCGACCGGCCGGACAATTTGGCGGTTTTCACCACGCGCATCGAAGCGGACAAGAAGCTTTATCCCGTGCTGCTGTCGAACGGCAATCCGACGGCCAAGGGCAAACTGAAAGGCGGACGGCATTTCGCGGTGTGGAACGATCCGTTCCCCAAGCCGAGCTATCTTTTCGCGCTGGTCGCGGGCGACCTCGCCATGATCGCGGACAAGTTCGTTACCATGTCGCGCCGCAAGGTCGATCTCAAGATATTCGTCGAGCACGGCAACGAAGCCAAAGCGGCCTATGCGATGGATTCGCTCAAGCGCGCGATGAAATGGGACGAGGAGAAATACGGCCGCGAATACGATCTCGACATCTTCATGATCGTCGCGGTCTCCGCCTTCAACATGGGCGCAATGGAGAACAAGGGCCTCAACATCTTCAACGACAAGGTGCTGCTGGCCTCGCCTCAGACTGCCACCGATGACGACTATGCGCGCATCGAAGGTGTCGTGGCCCACGAATATTTCCACAATTGGACGGGCGACCGCATCACCTGCCGCGATTGGTTTCAGTTGTCGCTGAAGGAAGGGCTGACCGTGTTCCGCGATCAGAGCTTTTCGGCCGATGAGCGTTCCGCGGGCGTCAAGCGCATCGAGGACGTGCGCGTGCTGCGCCTGCGCCAATTCCAGGAGGATGCCGGTCCCCTCGCCCATCCGGTGCAGCCGCAGAGCTACATCACCATCGACAATTTCTATACCGCGACCGTCTATGAGAAGGGCTCCGAAGTCATCGGCATGCTGAAGACGCTGGTCGGCCCGGAACTCTATCGCAAGGCGACCGACCTCTATTTCGAACGCCATGACGGACAGGCGGCGACAGTCGAGGATTGGGTCAAATGCTTTGAGGACACCAGCGGGCGCGATCTGACGCAGTTCCGTTTGTGGTACCGCCAAGCGGGCACGCCCGTCATCGAGGCGGCGGGAAAATATGACGCCAATGCGAAGACGTATTCTCTGACGCTGAAGCAAAGCCTTGCGCCGACGCCCGGCCAGCCGGTCAAAAAGCCGATGCAAATACCGGTGCGGCTGGGCCTTGTCGCGAAATCGGGTCGCGCCGTGCCCCTCACCCTCGAAGGCGAGAACGCAACCGGGCCGCAGGAGCGCGTGCTCGAACTGACGGAGGCTGAGCAGACCTTCACCTTTGTCGGCGTGGACGAAGCGCCGCTGCTGTCGCTGGGCCGGCGCTTCTCGGCCCCCGCCGTGTTCAAGTTCGACCGCGCGCCCAAGGATCGCGCCACGCTGATGGCGAAGGACGCCGATAGCTTCAACCGCTGGGAAGCGGGCCAGGAAGCCGCGCGCGACACCATGTTGAACCTGATTTCCGGCAAGGCAACCGCGCCCGATCCCTTCTATGTCGCGGCGATGGGCGAAGTGCTCACGCGCGCCAAGGACGACATGGCGTTCGCCGCACATATGCTGTCGCCGCCGCTCGAAAGCGAGCTGGCCATGGCGATGAGCGTGATCGATCCCGACGCCATCCATAAGGCGCGCATGACGCTGATCCGCACTATCGCCGCAGCGCATGGCGCGACATTCGCTGCGCTCTATGTCGCGATGGCCTCCGACAGTGCGTTCTCGCCCGATGCGGCCTCTGCGGGGCGGCGCGCCCTGCGCAATGCGTGCCTGCGCTATCTCACCGCCGCCGACGATGAGGATGCGGCCAAGCTCGCGGTGGCCCATTACCGCACCGCGGCCAACATGACCGACATGATCGCCGGGCTGGCGGCGCTGTCGCGCATGACCTCGCCGCGCGCCAATGTCGAGTTCGCCCATTTCTACGACCGCTTCAAGAACGATCCCCTGGTGCTCGACAAATGGATGGGACTGCAGGCGCTGTCGCCGCGTGCCGATACGGCGGAGCGCGTGCGCGCGCTGATGGGCCATCCCGCTTTCGACATCAAGAATCCCAACCGGGTGCGTGCCTTGATCGGCGCGTTTTCGGCAAACCAGCTGCGCTTCCATGCGGCGGACGGCAGCGGCTATAAGCTGGTGGGAGAGATCATCCGCACGCTTGACGGGTTCAACGCCCAGGTGGCCGCACGCATGGCCGGCGCCTTCGAGACCTGGCGGCGGTTTGACAGCGAGAGGCAGGCGCTGATGCGGCAGGAACTCGACGCCATCGCCAAGACACCGGGATTATCCTCCAATCTGTTCGAGGTTGTGGGAAAGATGTTGGGCTGAAGCGTGCGGAACCGCGTGACAGCGACTCGCCGATTCGCATAATCGTTAACGCGCGAATCAGTGGCTCGCGCTTGCGGGGGGACTGTCCTTCATGGCGGTCGGACGAACAGCAACCAAGCCGGTTTCGTTCCTGCACGGCGTGCTGTCGGGGATCGCGGCCCTTCCTACGCGCAATATCCGCGTGACGGTTCTTTTGTGCGTCATCGCCATTGGCGGCAGCTTCGCCGCGGCAGGCGCGCTGCAAATGAACTTCGACCGGGTCGAGGCCTATCGCCAAGCCACCTATTTCGAGACCAAGCGCGCCCAGGAAATCGCCAGCGTCGCGGAGGCTTCCTTTGCCCGCTTCGCCCGGCTGGGACGGCTTTACGCCTCCGACGAAATGACGGACAGCGTCTTGGCCGCCACGCCGGAGCTGCGCGGCGTTGCCGTGGCGGACGGGGGCGGACACACGCTGCGCGCCAGCGGCGAGTCCATCGACATGGCGAGCCTGGCCGCACCGGCCCAGGCGGGCCGCGTGGTGATCGGCGCGGCGCGGCGCATCGTCATCGCCTTTCCCGACGGCGCTCAAACCGTCGCCGTCTCGTTCGACGCCGCGTCCTTGGCGCCCACGTCGCTGCTGGACGGCGCAGGCCTTGTGAGCACGATGGGGACGCTCTTGGCGGGCAGCCCGATAGGACGCGACGGCGCCTCGGCGCGGGTCGCGGGATGGCCGGTCGAAGCGCGCGCCACAATCGACGACAGCGGCGCGATGGCGGCCTGGTACGGCTCATTGCCGCTCTATCTCTTCGTGATCCTGGGACCAGCACTGGTCGGCGGCGGGCTCGCGGCCGTCTTCGTGCGGGAATTCGAGCGGCGCGCCAGAGCCTCCGAAGCCGTCCGCACCTTGCGTTCGACGCGTCCCGCCGAAGCGCGCCTGCTGATTAGGCTCGCGAATGCGGAGCGTGGCGCGGTGGAAGCTCAGCGCTCCAAGGCCGAGTTCATCGCCCATATGAGCCACGAATTGCGCACGCCGCTCAACGCCGTGATCGGCTTTGCCGAAGTGATCGAACGCGGCTTCTATGGCCCCGTCGGGCACGCCAAATATATCGAATACGCGCGCGACATCTCGATGGCCGGGCGCAGCCTGCATGCCAAGATCGGCGACATTCTGGAATTCGCCAATCTCGAAGCGGGGCGCTATCCGTTGAAATCGGTGTCTTTCGATGCGACCGAATTGGTGGCGGCTTGCGTCAACGAAAGCGCCGGGCGCGCCTTCTCGCGGCGCATTGTGCTCGACATGATGCCGGGTGAACCCGCGCCGGTGAATGCCGATCCGATGGCCGTCAAGCGCATCGTCACCAATCTGCTGTCGAACGCTCTGCTCTACACGCAGGAGGGCGGCCATGTGCGCGTCGGCGTGCACACGGAAGAAGGCGCCGTCGCGATTGCCGTCACCGACAATGGAAACGGCTTCAGCCCCGGCGAGCAACGCGCGGCGGGTACGGCCTTCCGCCGCTTCGAGCGCGCCGGAATCAGCACCGGAACGGGCCTTGGCCTCAGTATTGTGGTGGCGCTGGCGCGGCGCATGGGCGGCGCGGTGAGGCTTGCCAGCGCGCATGGCGAAGGCACCAGTGCGGAATTGCGGCTGCCCAAAGCCTAGAGAAACGGCAGCGCGCAGGTGCGGCACAGCATGCCGTTCACCGTCAATCCGGTTGCTGGCGCATCCGTATCCAACACGCCCAGTGCGATGACTTGGCGCAGCGCCGGAGAATAAAGCGAGTCCACCGTATGCCCGACGGCCCGGCCGTCCCGCATAAGCGCGCTGTGTGGCGCAGGCGTCTGACCGTCGATCAAAATGCCGACCAGCGCCTTATCGGGACCGGCGGCGAGAAAACCGGCGCGGCCGTTGAAGACATGCTCGCGGTCAATCAAATCGCACAGACCGAGAAATTGCGGCGTGGGTTGGGGCGCGAAACCGTCTTCCGCCCGTGCGAAATCGCGCACCTCGCCATGCTCAAGGCTGAGAATGCCCGTCGCGGCGAGCCCGACCGGGGTCAGCGCGAATGGCTTGCCCGCAGCACACAGCCGATCCCAGACGACCAAAGCGTCGTCCGGTTTGCACCACAGCTCACAGCCTTCGCCGAAACGCGACAGCGTGACGTCAAGTCCGCGCCAATAGAATTTGCGAAAGGCGAGCGGCTCAAGCTTGGCGTCGATCCCCGCTGCTTCGAGCACTTGGCTTGCATAGGGCCCCGCAAGCGCAAGGACACCGTCCTCCGCCGTGACGTCGCGCGCAGCAACATGAAAGAGCCTTCCGGCCTGCTCGATCCATTCCAGATCGGACGCCTCCGAGATCAGCAAATAGGCATCGCGCCCAAAGCGCGCCACCATGCCTCTGCCGCGCACGCTGCCCGCATCGTTGAGCCAGAGCGCCCTTAATGCCTCACCGGGCGCCAGCGCCGTCGCGTCGCGCGTGAAGAGAAGCGAGACGAAGGCGCCGGCGCTTTCGCCGTTGATCATGATGCGCGTGTGCCAGGACTGGTCCGCCAGCACCGCGCCAAAGCGCGCGGCCAAGGCCTCGCCCTCTTCATCGCCATAGCTCCTGGGTAGCGTGAAGCTGCTCCGGTTTTCCCAATCGTTGAGCCGATTGCTGCCTGCGGCGCGCGTGTGGAATGGCGTGGCGCGGAGAATCTCGCCGGTCATCGCGCTTCTCCCTTGAAATGCGCCGCGCCCATGCGCGCCGCGATCCGTGCCGCACGGCCCGACAAAAACGGCACCGGTTCCGCCCCAGTTCCGCAGAGCAGCAATCCTTCGATGGGCGTTTGGATGCGTGTGCGCCAGCTTGCGGTGATATGCGCCGCGCTCAGCAATTCTTGGCCGGGGTCCGGCGCGACGAAGTGCTGCGCGACGAGCGTGGACTTGAGACCTGGAGCGAAGTATTCGAACGCCGTCAGCACGGTTTCGCTCAGCTTCGGCGCAAGCGCGGGCCAGCCTTCCTGCGGCGCGACGGGCAGCGGCGCGATCCGCACCGAAACGATGTGCTGGCCCGGCGGCGCCAGCGTGGGATCGAAGGCGGTGGGAATGACGGCTTCCAGCGCCAAGTCGTCGGGCAACCGGCTCGCGCGCGCCTGCGCATACGCAGTAACGCTGTTTTCCAAGCGCTCGGCAATAACGAAGCGAGCAGACGGTTGAAGCGCCGCGAAACCGGGCAGCGCATTCAGCAGCAGCACCAGCTTGCCCTCGCCGACTGTGGCGGATTGATCGAGAAGAGCAGCCGACGCGGCGAAACCTGCTCGGCCGGCAGGTGCGAGATCGAGCAAGCTACGCCCGCGCGGCAAGCTTGACAGCACCAGACGCGCCGCAATTTGTTCGCCCGAGCCGAGCACGACACCCGAAACCGCCTCGCCAAGAATGCTGATGGCCGCCACCGGAGAATTTGTTTCGATCCGCGCACTCGCATCTTGTGCGACTGCCAGAAGGACTTTGACGAGCATGGCCATCCCGCCGCGCGGGACCGCGACCGCGCCTTGCAGGCCGCACATCTCCTGCGCCGCGCGCCAGGCGAACAGCAACGCCGATCCCGCGTCGCCGGGCGACATGCCGCCCGCCATCGCATCGAAGGCATAAACGGATTTCAGCGCATCGGATTCAAATGCGCCGTCGCAGAACGCGGCGGCGGACGTGAGGGAAAGGCGGCGAAGCTCATCGCGTTGAGCGGCGTCGCCGACAGCGCCTTCTTCCCACCACACCGCGCGCATCGCCCGCGCGAAAGCGAAGAGCTCTTTGCGGAAGCCGCCGATGCGCTCGGCATCACGCGGGGAATGCGCCGCCAGACTCTGCGCCGTCGCGTGGACATCACGCCCGAGGACGAGCGGCTTGCCGTCGGCAACGAGCCCGACCAGCGCCATGTCGCGGGCGGCGAATTTGAGGCCACGGCGAACGAGCTTCAGATCCTTCACCATTTGCGGATCGAGCGCGCACAGCGTGTGCGGACCGCCGGGAACCAGAAGATCGCCGACGGATACGGTGTTTGCCGCTGCGCCGCCGGGCATGGATGCGGCCTCCAGCACCAATACGCTGAGGCCTGCCTTCGCCAGATAGGCCGCCGCGGCAAGCCCGCTGGGCCCCGCACCGATCACAATCGCGTCGCAGGCTTCGCGTTCGCTCATTTGAGCCGCCCCGCCGCGAAATCGGCCATCACGGCGCGCGCTGCCGTCACACCCGATGCGCAAGTCGCAACCGGCCCCAGCGTTGACGACGGCCCAGCGAGATAGAGCCCCTCGATGGGCGTGCGCGAGCCTTGGCACTGTGCGAAGGGACGCAGACCAAGCATCTGGTCGGGCGCAAGCTCGCCGCCCGCAAGATCGCCGCCCGTGACGCCCAAGGCGTCTTCGATGTCCGGCGGCACGATCAACTCTGCTCCCAGGACGCGCGCGTGCGTGCCGGGCAAAATCTCTTCCACGATGGCAAGCGCCGCATCGCGAAGCTTGTCGCGCTTCTCCTTGGTCCAAGGACCATCGAAGGGCGTGTGCGGGATCGCGCCGAGCGTCAGCGTCACGCTGGCCGCGCCAGCAGGCGCCAGCGACGGATCGAGCGCGGAGATGGCGCGCAGCATGACGGGCGGACGCTCGGGCACCATGCCGCCGCGCCAGGCGCGATAGGCGCTCGCCAACGCATCTGGGCTTGGCGCCAGATAGAGCGGGCCGCGCCAGGCGAGCGGATCGACGCCCGCCGGCAGATCGGGAAGCGTCTCCAGAGCCAGCAGCAGCCTCGCCGTGCCCGGTGATGGCCGAAATGCGCCGATGCGCTCGACCAGTGCGGGCGGCAGCTCGCTCCAGGTGAACAGCGCCAGAAATGTCCGCTTGAGATCGAGGCTCGAAATGACGGCACGGGCGGCGATTTCGGTTCCGTCGGCGAGGCCAGCGCCGACAACCCGCCCGCTCTTGCGCTTGATGTCCGAGACTTCGAGGCCGCAGGAGATTTCGGCGCCCGCGGCTTCCGCGCTGGCGCGCAGGGCATCGCCGAGCTTGCCAAGCCCGCCCGCCACCATACCGCCGCCGGTGCCGCCAAGAAGCTGAATCGCGCTGCCCGCAAGCTGGGTATCGCAAGTCCGTCCCGCCAGCAGCGAAGCCATGACATGGGCGTGCGCGTCGGTGCCCGCTTCGCCAAACTCCTGGGCCAGCGTGCGCCCGCAAAGTGCTTCGCCCGGCCAAGGGGTGGCGGGCGGTCGCGAGGCGAACCAGCCGCGGCTGGGCGGCACGCGCGCTTCCGCCGCCACGCGGTCCAAGATTGCCCGGCGCAGCTTCTCGCTTCGCGCAAAGACGCCGGGTGGGTTCGTCCAAGGCAGGATGAGATCGTGACGATCGGGCCATAACGCCGTCGATGCGGGCGCGGGCGCCAGGATCGCACCGTGACGCGCCAGACCCAGCGCGCCGAAGATGTCGGACGGGATCGCGGCAAGTTCGTCGGCGAATGGCGAGGCGCGAAAGCCTTGGTGGAATTCGCGAACGGCGCAGCGCCCGCCGCTATGCGAGTCGCGCTCAAGGACGATGACCTTGAGGCCGCACGCAGCCATCGTCGCCGCGGCGGCCAAACCCTCCGCGCCCGCGCCGATGATGCAAGCGTCGTATCGCACGCCCCGCCCCTCTTCGTGTTCCGCGCGCGAGTATCGCGCACGCGCGCTTGGAACGCGGTTAACGCATGCTAGCCTTTTTCGGAGAGGATAGTGCCGAAGAACAAGGGCGGAAACGGCTTTTGACGTGCCATTTCCACCCTTGGTTAACTTCGTACGCTTTGCGGCCTTTTACAGGACGCCGCGCTTATGTTCGCCGATGACCAGACGGCCCGGATTAAAGGCCGCTTTAAACACCGACAGAGCCTTGCGGGGCTCGGCTTCGCCGCACATGAACACGTCGAACGCCGCATAACCCCTTTCGGGCCAAGTGTGAACGCTGATGTGACTTTCCGCCAGAACGGCAACGCCTGAGATGCCGCCGCCGTCGGTGAACTTATGCAAATGAATGTGCAGCAGGGTTGCCCCGGCTGCCTTCACTGCATCGATCAGCGCCGTTTCGATCCTGTCACGGTCGTCGAGACCCTCGGCTTCCCAGAGATCGATGATCAGATGACTTCCCGCATAGGTCAGACCGTTGCGGGTAATGAAGTGGTCTTTTTGTTCTGTGACCACCGCTTCCGCGGCAATCACAGCGGTCTTCGCCGAAGTCCGGACGCGAGGCGCCCTTGCTTCTTTGGTCGCCGTAACAAGTTGGAGTTTAGCCATTTCGGGCACCTACCCCTTCGGTAAGAGTTGACACCTGCGCCTTGGCCTTACGGACTTCCGGACGCGCCTCAAGAAGAAAGCGGCGGACGGAAGGCCGCCTCGCCGCTTCGTCCCCCCCGAGGGAGACGTGCGAAATATAGGACTGATGCCCCCCGACGCAAGAAATTTGTCGCCCCTTGGCAAATTTTCTTTTGGGAGGCGTGACGTTCCTGCCGACGCCAGGTGTCACAAACCGCAACGCCTCGTGTCCGACACGCGCGCTTGCCAGCGAAGCGAGGTGGCCCTAAAAGCGCCGCCTTGCGTGTTCACGGCGAACAAGATGAAGGATGTCACGATGGCGGCCAGCAGCTTCAAAGAGCGTCTCCACAAAGGTTACGCACAGGCCATGGAGCTTGCCGGCAAGCCGCTCGTCGACGAGAAAAGCCAGTATCAGCGCATCAAAATCTTCGACACGGTGTCAAATGGCCGCGTGCTGATTCTCGACGACATCGTCCAGATGACGACGCGCGACGAAAGCGCTTATGCCGAAATGCTGACGCATTTGCCGATCCTGGAGCACGGCAAAGTCGAGCGCGTGATGATCGTGGGCGGCGGCGATCTGTCGATTGCCGACGAAGTGCTTAAGCATAAAGGCGTGAAGGAGGTCGTGCTGGTCGATATCGACGGGCTGGTGGTCGAGCTCTGCCGCAAGCACTTTGGCGAGGTGAATGCCAAGGCGTTCAAGGACCGCCGCCTCAAGCTCGAGATCGCCGACGCCTTCGAATATCTCGGCCGCAAGGAGAGCAAAGCCCGTTTCGACCTGATTATCGGCGACCGTCCCGATCCCATCGGGCCCGGCAAGGCGCTGTTCGGCGAGACCTTCTACGACCGCATCAAGCGTGCGCTGAAGCCGGGCGGCATCGCCACCTTCCAGACCGGCGTGCCGTTCTATCAGCCCTGGGAGATCACCGAAGCTCTGGAAGAATTGAAGGCTTTCTTCCCCCAATCCGGTCTCTATCTGACTGTCGTGCCGACTTACATCGGCGGTTTCATGGCACTGAGTTGGGCCGCAAAGGGCGCGCGGCTCGGCACGCCCAAGGGACTGAAACGCGCCGCGGCGGCTTATAAGAAGAGCAAGCTGAAGACGGATTACTATAACCCGGCGGTGCACGCGGCGGCCTTCGCGCTGCCGCAGTGGATCGGCCGGCTCGTGCCCTGATGAGCGCGCTTCCCTCGCCCGATCTGCGCGAGGCGGCGCTCTATGAGCGGCTTGGCGCGCTTGGCATCGGCTGGACGACCATGGAGCACGCGCCCGTCTTCACCGTCGAGGAAGCCTCGAAGGTGCATGACAGCCTGCCGGGCGGCCACACCAAGAACCTCTTTCTCAAGGACAAGAAGGGCGGGCTGTGGCTCGTCGTGCTGCGCGACGATTTGCGTGTGGATTTAAACGCACTGGCCAAACAACTCGGCGCGCCGCGCTTCTCCTTCGGCTCGGCGGAGCTCTTGATTGCCACGCTGGGCATCGAGCCGGGCTCGGTGACGCCCTTCGCGCTGATGAACGATGCGGCGGGCGCGGTGCGCGTGGTGCTGGACGAAGCCATGCTGCCGCTGGAGCCGCTCAACTTTCATCCCTTGCGCAACGACCGCACCACCGCGATCTCGTCGGAGGCACTTCTGAAATTCGTCCGCGCGACGGGTCACGAGCCGCTGATCGCGCCAATGCCTGAGATCGTCAGAACACCTTAAGCTCGACCAGCCGCATCGTGCTGCCTGGATGCACATGGAACAGGACACGTAAGCGGCTGGCGGTCACCGGTAGCCACGCCGCCTTGTTGACACCGTTGGCCAGCGGATGGCTCACCGCCCCGTGCAGGCCCTTCACCGCCACCCAGCGGTTCCCCTGCCACACCTCGATGCCATACGCGTCGGGCGCCAGGTAGGTTCTGCCGTCGCCATAGAAGCTGAGTTCCGCCGCGCTTAACGTCTGCGGCGTTCCGAAATCGACCGAGAACCATTGTTCGCGTGCGGCGGAGCCTTGCGTCGACCAGCCATTGGGCATTTCGGGGAAGAACGAGACGCGCCCATCCAGCGCCTGATGCACCATGCCCGCCTCCGCATTCACAGAGGCGTCGCCGCGCGGCAGTTCGTAGGGCTTCAGGTTCATCGCGAGATCGATGCGCCGCGTAATGGGCGGCGGCGCCTTGCGCGTCAGCTTTACGGTCAAGCGACCAAGTTTCGGTGCGGAGGCCGCGACGCGGCCATCGACCAGCACGAACAACCCGGCGCCGAGGCCGTAATGTTTGCCGTCGGCGTCGAACACAACGCCGACGAGATGGCCGTGATAGGGCACATCCTGCAAAGCGAAATAGCGCAGATATTGCGGATCGGCCGGATCGCTGGGGACCAGCGGATTGACCTCCAGCACATCGTCGGCGCGCGGGCGGATGCCGACAAGTCCACTGATGATCAGATCGTTGAAGCCCGAATGGAAATAATGATGGCTGCGCGCCAGGCCGACAATCGCTTTGCCGGTCGCGGGATCATAATCCTCTTCGAGGTCCGGCCTGCCGTCTCTCAGATGCAGCCTTGCGTATTGACGCAGCAGGCGCATGTAATCGGAGCGCGTGACGACGCTCTGCTGATTGTCATTCAACAGGTTCGCCATCCCGGTCAGCACCTGTGTCGTCTGGAACGGCCAGACCGGACCATTCCACTGGCATTCGCGAAGGCCCGTGCCGGCCTCGTAGCGGTACTGACGCATATAGTATTCGTAGGAAGATCCGACCGTGCGCAGCCCCTCCGGTCCCGCCAGCCCATCGGGCGACAGGGCGTATTTCCAAGCCTCGGCGTAATGCGGATCGTCGGGCACCAGATCGTAGGTCCAAGGCAGATAGCCGACCAATTCGCGCCCGCGGATGGGCTGCCAATATTTGACGAATTCGTTGTCGACCTTGTAGCGGTCGATGAAGTGGTTGAGATCGGTGCTCCACAGATCGTTCAGCACATGGACGCGCAAGGCCTCGGCCTTTTCGTCGTAGAGCTTCGCCGTTGCGTCATCGCCGGTCAGCGCCGCAAGACGGCTGATGGCGCGCGCATTGGCAAACATGTAGCTGTTGATCGAGGGACGGAACGCATCGCCGCCGGTGAAGCCATCCTTGCCGCCGCTCGCGTCGATGGAAGCGATTGTATATTCGGTGGCGTCGAGCAACGGCTCTATCCAATAGAGCCCCTTGGCGGGGTCGTAGTGATCGTCCCAGGCCGCATAAGTCTGCTTCATGCCGTCCAGCAGCTTGGCGGCAAAGCCGAGATCGCCGTCGACCAGAAAGCGCGCATAAGCGGCGTCCGAAATCGCTTCGGCAAAATGCCGGTCGTTGCCGCCGGTGAACATGTAATCGATATAGTCGTCGACATAGCGCCGGTCGCGCAGCCAGCGGCCTTCATAAATGTGAAAGCCAGTCGCGTCGTTGAGGCTAGCATAAGGCGATAGCTGCCAGCTGACATCGTCGAGGAATTCGGTGGTGATGTAGCCGCGACTGCCCAGATCGCGCTGATGGGCGCGGTAGATTTGCCAGCGATAGTAATAAATCCGGTCGAGCAGCGGATCGGCGGATTCAAAGAACGGAATGTTGTTCTCGTACCACGGCGCATCATTGCCGAAGCGCGCCACGGCGATCTTGGTCTCGTCGAGCAGCGGTTTGGCCGCTGCCGAACCAACCAGCAAGGCGGCCGTCATGCCGCACAACCAGAACAGCCGCTTGAACGTCATGTCGTTTCCTCGCGATGTGCCAGCCTTGGTGGTGGCCGATCATTTCGAGTTTATCAGACAAATTAGACCACAGGCGAGCGGGCTTTGATTTCACCTTCAGGGCCATACATTATGCGAACAAATCGCGACGAGCCCGGTCGCCGCGCTGATCGAGATGACATCATGGTTCCCGTCAAACCGTTGGGTTCGAAAGATTTGGCCGGCCGCTTCGTGCGTTTGGAACGCATGGAAGAGCGCCATCACGCGGCGCTAATCGCGGCGGCCGCCGATCCCGACATATGGACCTATTTCCCGCACGACCTAATACAGGGCTACGCGGCAAGACTGCCTTCCTTCGTCCAGGAAATGGCCAAGGGGACCCAGGTGAGCTTTGTCGTGCGGCGGCTGGCGGACGGCGCCATCGTCGGTTCGACCTCCTACCTCGCCATTGCGCCGCAGGATGCGAAGGTCGAGATCGGCGCCACCTGGTACGTCGCCGAAGCGCAGGGCACCGCGATCAATCCAGAAGCGAAATATCTGCTGCTCGAGAACGCTTATGCTGCCGGTTACAACCGCGTCGAGTTCAAGACCTGTTCGCGCAACGCCCGCTCGCGCGCGGCGATCAAGAAACTGGGCGCGAAGGAGGAAGGCATCCTGCGCGCCCATATGTGGATGCCGCAGGGCTATTTCCGGGACTCGGTCTATTTCTCGATCCTTGCCGCCGAATGGCCAGCGGTGAAAGCTGGTCTCGAGAAGCGCCTCGCTGCCTTCGGCTGAAACGCGCAATGAAAAACCCCCGCGGTCCGTTGCCGGATCGCG
The DNA here is from genome assembly GCA_963849895.1 of uncultured Alphaproteobacteria bacterium. GTDB lineage: Bacteria > Pseudomonadota > Alphaproteobacteria > Micropepsales > Micropepsaceae > Rhizomicrobium. The sequence continues at coordinate 32,332 of CAWKIU010000015.1, read as the reverse complement.
GGGGTTGTTTTGCTATGCCCAGCGCTATTTCAGATGCGCCGTCAGCTCCACGCCGATAACGCGCGGATCGCTGACAAAGCCGGTGTTGTCATCGAAGTCGATGCCACCCTGAAGATTGGCCTTGTTGGTGATGTTGCGGCCATAGACCGCCAGTTCATAGGTGTTGTCGGGGCTCTGATAGCCGAGCTTAAGCCCGCCCTCGTAATTGCCGTCGGAGTGGAACTCCAGCGACTTGTAGAGGAAGAAGTTGGTGTAGCCCTGCAGCCACCAATCGGTATAGGCGAACAATTGGCCGCCGTTGGACAGCGGATAGCCGTAACGTGCCGTCAGCGTGAAGTCGTAGCTCGGCGCTTGCGGGAACGGATTGCCGTTCAGATAGGCGTTGCCCATTCCGTCGGTCGGATTGGTCACCGTGCATTGGGCACAAATCGCCGTCTTCAACGTCGTGTCGCGGATTTCGGTATGCGTCCAAGCAGCGCCCGCGGTGAACAGCAAATTGTCGGTCGCGGCATACTCGGCGTCGGCTTCGAGACCGTAAGCCAAACCGGCGCGAGCATTCATCAGGATCACCGAGTTGCTCCCGCCGCCGATAGCGGAGAACTGCGGGTGCTGCAGGTAATAGGTGAAGCCATCCATGTTGAGACGAATCTGCTTGTTCGCCAGTTCGGTCTTCACGCCCGCTTCGTAGGAGGTGATGGTCTCCGACCGCGCCGTCGAATAGCCGCTGCCGAAGGCCAGATTACGCCCCTGGATCGACGGTGCCCGAAAGCCCGTCGCCACGCGCGCGTAGAGATTAACGTCTTCGTTGACGATATAGTCCGCGCTGACGTCCCAGCTGATGTTGTCGCCGCTGAGTTTCACAGGCGTCGTAATCGGGAGCGGCGGTCCGCCCGCTCCGTTTGCCGTCATGCCTTTGATGTCCGATGTCCAGCGTACGCCGCCGGTCAGGGTGAGTGCATCGGTGACGTGATAGCTGGCCTGACCGAACACCGCCTCGGAGACGTTGGACTGACGCACCGAGGTCGGCGGGATGTAGAACGGATACGTCGTGTCCTGATAATCCGTGTAGAAGTAGAGAGCGCCGACCTGCCAGAAGAGCGGCGAGGTCGAGTCCGACGCCAGGTGCAGTTCCTCCGTCCATTGGTGGAGGTAATCAAGTCCGTCCTGCGATTCCGACTGGAAGAAGATGACGCCCGGACCGCCGGGGTTGCCGCCGTCGATGTCGCCGCGGCTGAAGCCGTGGGTGTATTCGTAGCCCGTGATCGAGGTCAGCTTGACGCTGCCGAAATCATAGGACGTGGTCAGGTTGCTGCCCAGTGTGTTGTATTTCTGCGGATTGTTGGCGCCGGCGTCGAACCACACCTTGTTCCAGACATAGTTGGAATTGAGGTGGTTGTCGCCCGGCCCGATGATGTTGGCGCGGAAGATCGCCGCCGTGCCGTCGAGCGACCAGCCATGCACGTTGAACAGCATGCTGAAATCGTCGTTCGGCTTGAACAGGACCTGCACGCGCGCCGCGCTTTCGTCATAGCCGCCGAGTGCGTTGTTCTGCCCGGTATAGGCATTGTCGATATAGTTGTCGCGATGCTGCCACTGCCCGGAGACGCGCACCGAGAGCGTGTCGGTCAGTCCGCCGCCGACGGCGCCTTCCATATCCGACGTGCCGAGCTCGCCATAGGAGCCGGTGAAGTAATCCGACAATTCCTGCGTCGGCGATTTGCTAGTGAATTTGACGACGCCCGCCGTGGTATTGCGTCCGAACAGCGTGCCCTGCGGACCGCGCGAAACTTCCACGTCGTCCTGGTCATAGATCGGACCGCTCTTGAGGACGGTGTTTTCCATCACCACGCCGTCCTCGATGATCGAGACCGGCTGAGAGGCCGCCAAATCGAAATCCGTATTTCCCAGGCCGCGAATGTAGAAACGCGGGGCCACGCGGCCGTTCGACGATTCCGCGTAGAGTCCGGGGACCTGGTTGGCGAGCGCTTTTATGTCCTCGCCTGACGAAAAGATCGTATCGAGTTGCTCGTCCGACAGCGTCGTCACGGAGAGCGGAACATCCTGAAGATTTTCGCTGTGACGTTCCGCCGTAACGGTGACGGTCTCCACCTGCTGCGCCTGCGCCGGCAAAGCGGCACACGCCATGGCCGCTGCCGCGGCCGAAAGAAGATATTTCCCATACCGGTTAGAATTCGTACCCACCCGCGCCATAATAAGCTCCTATGCCGGCCGCCACGCGACCGTCTGTTAGTGAACCTTCTCTGGAGATTCCGCGCCTGATTTCTTGTTTTTTTGATTGCGACGATCATGTGACGGCATGGTAAAAATCGTCAATCGAAAAGACGGTCGACCGGGTGGTGTCCTTGTCGCTTTTGCGCCTGGCTGTGTCTTATTGAGTACGCAAAAGGCTATACATCCTGTGGATCAATCCGGCCGGGTGTATTTGATTTGAACCTCTCCAAGCGGCCGCCCGGTGGCCGCATCAGAACTGGCCACCCCAAATGCCGCTTCGTCCCCACACGCTGAACAAGAATTTTGTCTGGAGCGACAGGCCGCAGACCGGCCTTCGGACGCTGTCATGTGCGCAAGTGTCGCAATATAATTCGGACGGCTATTGCGTTCTGCGCGGCGCGCTCGATGCCGCCGCAATCGGCGACATCCTCGGCGAAGTCGACGCCGTCGAACACGCGATCGAAAGCTATGTTCTCACGCTCGACGATGCGCAGCCGATCACCTACCGCGCCGACGACATGACTTTCGCCGTCGATCTGATCGCACGCGCGCCGAGCGTCGGCGCGCTGTGCCATTCGGCGCTGTTCGCGGGCATCGTTCACGACCTGGTGGGCGAGGATGTGCGGCTTTATTGGAATCAGGCCGTTTACAAGAAGCCGGAGAAAGGCCGCGTCTTTCCTTGGCATCAGGACAATGGCTACACCTTTACAGAGCCCCAAACCTATCTGACCTGCTGGATCGCGCTCACCGAAGCGACGCTGGAAAACGGCTGCGTTTGGATATTGCCCGGCGTCCATCGCAAGGGGACGCTCGTCCATGAGAGGACGGATAGTGGCCTTCAGATCGAAAGCGTAAGCGCGCTTGAACAGGAGGCACGCGCGGTGGAAGCATCTGCAGGCGACATTGTTCTGTTTTCGTCGCTGACGCCCCATCGCACGGGCGCCAATCTGACCGGGGCGACGCGCAAGGCGCTGATCCTGCAATTCGCGCCGGAGGGACTGGCGCGGGTGTTGTCGGATGGCACGCAGATGGTGCAAGGCGACGCCGCGCGCAATCCCTGGATTCTCAAGGCGGGTAAGGCGGTTTAGGGCCCGATTGGCCCTTCCCTTTCCGGTCGCTTGCCCCCATCTTCCGGGGGATTAGGTAAGGACGAATGCCATGGCGTTGATCGGTTCCTCGGGACAGCCCTTGGGCGGGCAAAAACCCGCCGAAGCCGGTGCGAGCCCCTATATCAAGGATGCCACGCTGGAGAGTTTCGCGGCCGATGTGCTGGAGGCCTCGCGCCAGACACCGGTGATCGTCGATTTCTGGGCGCCATGGTGCGGGCCCTGCAAGCAGCTTGGCCCGGCGCTCGAGAAAGCGGTGAACGAGGCCAAAGGCGCGGTGCGCCTGGTCAAGGTCAACATCGACGAAAACCAGGAGATCGCCCGCCAGCTTCGCATCCAGTCGATCCCGACCGTCTATGCCTTCAAGGACGGCCAGCCGGTCGACGGCTTCATGGGCGCGATCCCCGACAGCCAAATCAAAACCTTCGTGCAGACCTTGGCCGGCGACGCCGGGCATGGCGAGGACGAACATGCCGCCGAGGTTCTGGCCGCCGCCGACGCCGCCTTTGCAGCCGGTAATATGGGCGAAGCCGCCCAGGCCTATGCGCATGTGCTGCAGGACGATCCGGGCAATCCCAAAGCGGTGGCGGGTCTCGCCCGCTGCTATCTAAAGAGCGGCGATATCGAGCGCGCCAAGAACACGCTGCAGCTTGTGCGCCCCGATGCGGCATCGGACGAAGCGGTGCGCGCGGTGGAAGCCGAACTCAAGCTGCGCGAGGCCGCGCCGAACGCCGTCGACACGTCGGCGCTAACGGCCAAGCTCGCGGCCAGCCCGAACGATCATCAAGCGCGCTACGATCTGGCGCTGGCGCTCGACGCCGGCGGCAACCGCGAAGGCGCCATCGAGGCGCTCTTGGAAATCGTGCGCCGGGACCGCAAATGGAACGAGGACGCCGCCCGCAAGCAGCTCGTCACCCTATTCGAAGCGATGGGACCAACCGATCCGCGAACGATCGATGCGAGGCGCAAGCTTTCGTCGATCTTGTTTTCCTGAGGTGGCGATGGGCGGGAATTATCACACGCTGGACGATCTGCCGCAGACGCTGGCGATTTTCCCGCTGTCGGGAATCTTGGTGTTGCCGCGCGGGCAATTGCCGCTCAACGTCTTCGAGCCGCGCTATCTGGCGCTGGTCGATGCCGTGCTTGCGGGTTCGCGGCTGATCGGCCTGATCCAGCCCACGCAAAGCGAAGAAAAAATATTGAAGCCCACGCTGTCCAACATCGGCTGTGCGGGGCGGGTAACCTCTTACCGCGAAACCGAGGATGGGCGTTACCTCATCACGCTGACCGGCGTGTGCCGCTTTCGCGTTGCCGAGGAATTGGAAACGTCCGAGCCGTTCCGCCTTGTCAAACCGGACTTCGCGCCGTTCCTGGCCGATCTGATTGCCGCGGGCGAAGACGATTTTCCGCGCGACAGGCTGCTCTCGGCGCTGAAGGATTATCTCTCGCAGCGCGATTTGAAGGCCGACTGGAAAAGCGTGCTGGGCGCGGAGCCCGAGACGCTGGTCAACGCGCTGGCGATGCTGTGTCCGTTCGAGCCGGCGGAAAAACAAGCGCTGCTTGAAGCGCCAAGCTGGCTCGAGCGCGTCGATACGCTCGTCGCGCTGCTGGAAATGGCGAGCGCGGCACCCCCGGGGCCCGCGACGCTGAACTGAGGCATAACGCCGATGGAACCCGATCCGAAGCTGCTCGAAATCCTGGTCTGTCCCTTGACCAAGGCGACGCTGGTCTATGACCGCGAAAAGCAGGAACTAATCAGCCGCCAAGCCGGAGTGGCTTATCCGATCCGCAGTGGCGTCCCCATCATGCTGCCCGACGAGGCGCGGGTGCTGTCCGACGCGGAGCGCGAACGCCCATGAGCGCCTGGCCAACCGAACTGCGCCTCGACAGCGCCAAGACCACACTCAACGTCGCCTTCGACAATGGCGAGCGCTATGCGCTGCCGGCGGAATATCTGCGCGTGGAGTCGCCCAGTGCCGAGGTTCAGGGCCACGGGCCCGGCGAAAAGAAAATCGTGCGCGGCAAGGACAAGGTGACGATCCAGGGGCTGGAGCGCGTCGGCAATTACGCCGTGCGCATCCTGTTCGACGACGGCCACGACACCGGCCTGTTCAGCTGGGATTACCTATACGAACTCGGCCGCGAACAAAAAACCAAATGGGCGGCCTATTTGAGGGCGAGCGGCGCCTGATGCCTGAACCCGCGAGCGATGATGACAAGAGTGGGCGCCATCCCGGCCCTGCCGACATCATGCGTTCGCGCTCGCGCCGCCGCCTCGCCATTATCAAGGGCCAGGACTACGGCCGCTGGACGGACTTCTATCACGACGTCCTGACTGCGCCGTGGTGGCAGTTTCTTCTCGGCCTCGGCGCGGTATTTATCGGGATCAATGCGCTCTTTGGCGCACTTTATCTGCTTCATCCCGGCGGCATCGCCAATGCGCGGCCCGGCTCGTTCGCCGACGCGTTCTTCTTCAGCGTGCAGACCTTCGGCTCTATCGGCTATGGCGTTCTGGCCCCGAAGTCAGCCGCCGTAAATATTCTGGTGACGATCGAGTCTTTCACGGCGGTGGTCTATGCCGCGATCGCGACCGGGCTGGTCTATGCGCGATTTTCGCGGCCTTTCGCGCGCGTGTTGTTCTCCGAGGTTGCCGTCGTCACCACCTTTGACGGAACGCCGACGCTGATGTTTCGCGCCGCGAACCAGCGCGGCAATCAGATCCTGGACGCTTCCATCACCGTTTCCGTCGCCCGCCAAACCGTGACGCGCGAAGGACATGTCATGCGCCGCTTCGACGAGTTGAATCTGGTGCGCGCGCGCACGCCGCTGTTCGCGCTCTCCTGGACGATCATGCACCGGATCGACGAAACCAGCCCGCTCTACGGCCAGACCACCGACATGCTGCTCGCCGATCAGATCGAGCTGATCGCGCTTCTCAGAGGCACGGATGATACATTGTCGGAGACGATCTTCGCGCGGCACGCCTATACGCCGCGGCACATCCTATGGAACCGCCGCTTCGTCGATGTGCTGTCGATGACGGAGCGCGGACGGCGTGTCGTCGACCTCACCCGCTTCCACGATACCGAGGCCGATACTATTTCCGGCCCATAGCCTTGTGTTCGACTTCGGTGATCGGGCCTTCGCTGAACAGATACATGCGAAGCTGCTTGTCGAATTGTGGATCCTGACGGCGGATCCATTCCAGCACCATGGCGGCGTGCTCGATTTCTTCGTTCGCATTGTGCAGCACGACGGCTTTGAGGTCCGCATCCTCGGTGTCGTCGGCGCGCTGGCGATACCAATCGACGGCCTCGAGTTCCTCCATCAACGAGGTGATGGCGTAGTGCATTTGCAGCGTGTGGCGCGAGAGTTTCTCGTATGGGATGTGGATGCCTTCGCTGGACATGGACGGAACTCCTTTGGTTGGCTCGGGCGCAGCGCTTTTGGGCGTTTCGGCGACCTGAGCAAGCGCCTGGCGGCGCCGGAACAGAAACTTGAACATTTTCCCCACTCTCTTTGCGCCACCATACCGCGAAAAACCGCCATTCGGAAAGGTCGCGGCGTGACGAATTGGGCCTTATCGTCCACCTTGAGAAGCCCGTCCCCAATCGCTAAGTTCCGCCCCGCCATGGAACCCTTCAAACACCTGTCGGGCGTTGCCGCGCCCCTGCCGATGATCAATGTCGATACCGACATGATCATTCCCAAACAGTTCCTCAAGACCATCAAGCGCACGGGCCTGGGCTCCGCGCTGTTTCACGAAATGCGCACCAAGGCGGACGGCAGCGAGAATCCGGATTTCATGCTGAACCGGCCCGCCTACAAAAATGCCCAAATTTTAATCGCCGGAGCGAATTTCGGTTGCGGGTCCAGCCGCGAACACGCGCCATGGGCGCTGCTCGATTTCGGCATCCACTGCGTGATCGCGCCAAGCTTTGCGGACATATTCTTCAACAATTGTTTCAAGAACGGCATCCTGCCGATCGCGCTGCCTCAGAGCGACGTCGACAAGCTGATGGATGACGCCGAGCGCGGCGCCAACGCGGTCGTCTCCATCGACCTGGAGAAACAGGAAATTCGCGGGCCGGACGGCGGCTGCATCAAATTCGACGTCGACCCGTTCCGCAAGCAATGCCTGCTGAACGGCTGGGACGACATCGGCCTCACGCTGCACAACGAGAACAAGATCTCCAATTTCGAGGCGGCGCGCAAAGCGCAAACGCCGTGGCTCTGAGCACGTCCTCGGCGCGGCGGGTTAGATAAGGCTTAAGATGACTTACATGCTCCTCCTGCTTCCCGGCGACGGCATCGGGCCGGAACTGATGATCGAAACCCGCCGCGTCCTTAGCTGGTTCTCCGCCAATCGCAATCTGTCCTTCTCGATCGACGAGGATCTGGTCGGCGGTATCGCCTTTGAGAAGCACGGCATTCCAGCCACCGAAGAGATGATGCAGAAGGCGCTGAGCGCGGATGCCGTGCTGTTCGGCGCGGTCGGCGGGCCCCAATGGGACAAGCTGCCGTTCCTGCTCAAGCCCGAACAGGGCCTGCTGCGGCTGAGAAAAGATCTGCGCCTGTTCGCCAATCTGCGTCCGGCGCTGTGTTTCGAGGCGTTGAAAGATGCCTCCACCCTGAAGCCGGAAATCGTTTCGGGCCTGGATATTCTGATCGTGCGCGAGCTGACGGGTGGGGTGTATTTCGGCCTGCCAAAGGAAACCACGGTGCTGAGCGGCGGCCAGAAGCGCGCTGTCGATACGCAGGTTTACACCACCATCGAAATCGAGCGCATCGCGCGCGTTGCGTTCGAACTGGCGCGGCTGCGGGGCAGCCGGGTGGCCTCGGCCGACAAATCCAATGTCATGGTGACGGGCGTGTTGTGGCGCGAGACCGTGCAGCGCATCCACGACGCCGAATTCCCCGACATCGCGCTGTCGCACATCCTGGCCGACAATTGCGCCATGCAGCTTGTGCGCAATCCCAAGCAATTCGACGTGATCGTCACCGACAATCTGTTCGGCGACGTGCTGTCCGACGAAGCGGCGCAGCTCACCGGCTCGATCGGCATGTTGCCCTCCGCCTCGCTGGGTGCCAAGGGCGCGGACGGCCGCCAACCCGCGCTTTACGAGCCGATCCACGGCAGCGCGCCCGATATCGCGAACCAAGGCGTTGCGAACCCTATCGCCACGATCCTCTCCTTCGCGATGTGCCTGCGCTATTCCTTCGGACGCGTGCAAGATGCGGTGCTGCTGGAAAAGGCGGTGGAACGCGTGCTGGCGGAAGGCTATCGCACCGCAGACATCATGCAGCCCGGCATGACGAAGGTCGGGACATCGGCGATGACGGATGCGATTCTGAAGGCGCTCGCCAGGCTTGCCGCCTGATCCTTAGGCATTCACGGATGTGACGCCCTGCACGTTCGCATAGGGCAGCTTGCGCACGCCGCCGAGAAACAGCGCCGTGGCGAATTGCGCGGCGGCCACCGGATCGTGCGGCTCGCGCCGGTTCATGCGTTCGGCCATTTCGAAGGCGACGCCGACCAGGGCCGCCATCAAAAAATCGGCATCGACGGGCGGAAACAAGCCTTTGGCGATGGCCAGTTCGATATCCGTGCGCAACTCCTCGAAGCCGGCAATCACCTCGGGCGTGTCCATGCGTACGCGGGTGGCGTCTGCCGTATGGCGGATGGCGCGAAAGTTTATCCGGTCATCGGCGACATATTCGAAGAAGGTGCGAAAGGTGCAGTTGATGAAATCCTCGACCGTCGTGGCTTTCATGCGCTCTTCATGCAGGCGCGGACGGATCGCGAGGGCGACCTCGTCGCGGATCGCCTGGAACACCTCTTCCTTGGATTTGAAGTAATTGTAGAACGTACCCGAGGCGAGCGGCGTCGCGCGGATGATGTCGCGCACCGTGGTCGCGCCATAGCCGAGTTCGGCAAAGACCAGGCGCGCCGCATCGAGGATGAGTTCGCGGTTCAGCAATTTGGTCTGCTCGCGCTTGCCGAGCCCGCCGGGGCGCGACAAGGAACTCTTCATCAAGCTGGCATCCATGGACATAGGCCTTCCGCGTTTTTTCTGCCCCGGCAGGCCGGAGCAGGCGCGACTCTACCCCTTCGTGACATCTCGTCAACTTTAGTTATTGTAATTCCATACAACGTGCTGTGATTTGACACTCAAGTATTTTTGGCTGTTTGGCTGGATTTTTTCCGCTCATCAGAGAAAGAGCAGACAAGCGCGCACGGTTAAATCTGCCGCTGGGATTGGCGGGGGAGCGTCGCAGCGCGGGCGGCTTGATGCCGTCAGTTGAAGTGGTCGGGACCGGCGCTGAAGCGTCCGGCTCCGAGCAAGCTCACGGCCAGCGCGGTGAAGAAGTAGAACGCTTGGACTTCCAGCGCGTAGCTTCCGTCGGATGCGATCGAGGCTATCTTGGGAAAATCCGCCAGCACCAACATGATCACCACATTGAGCATGACGAGCACCGCGCCGACACGCGAGAAGAGCCCAACGATAATGAGAATGGGCGCCACCAACCCGCCGAGATAAGCAAAGTAGGCGGCGTTCTCTGGAATGTTGTGGGCCGCGAGTATCGCCTGAAGCGGAGCGAGCCCATTCAAGAGCGTATGCAGGCCGTGAAAAAGCATCAGCCCGCCCAAGCTCAGTCGCAGTATCAGTTTGCCCAGATCTTCCGACATAAATCCCCCCACACGCATAAGTGGTTGTTCTTGTGGGAAAATTATATCTCAATCCGCTCCTCAATGGGAAGAAGCGGCGAGAAGGGCGCCGCATCTTCGGTTAACGCGGGCATCGGCGTCACAAAATTCCGCGGCGGAGGCGGATATTCCATGGCCGTAATGGCGGCCCCGGGCACGCGCCGAACCTGCGGACGCAGCACACGATGTTTGCTGACGCGCGGTTTCACCCGTTTCTGGTTGTATTCGACTTCGCGCGCGTGGAACGGCGCCGTGGATGCCGCCTTGGCGTGCTGCATCTCGGCTGCCTTCGCCACCGGCCTCGGGACGGATACGGACGGCTTGGCGGTGTTCGGTATGGTGCGATAGCCCGAACGAAAACTCGCGCGCAGCCCCTCCACGATCATCAAGATCACGAAGGCCACGCCCAGGCCGAACAGAACTCGATACGGCGCTGCCTCAGCTCCAACAAGCGTCAGCACGCGTTCCCACAAATCACTCCAACCGGCATGACTCATTGCCGACCGCCCCCGAAAGTACCCCTGTTATTTTTCCATACTGCATCAGACGGGCCGTTTTCCAAAGCGTTCCGATGCGCGGCATCGTGTTCGCGCGAAGCTTGGTTAGCATGCCTATGAAGCAGGCAATGCGATTAGTTATTGGGCTTGCTTAGAGGACGTTCAGGCGCTTGCGTCGACGCCGACCGCTTCGGCGATGGATGCAAACCCATCGCGTACCAGATATTGCACTAATTCTCGTTTGATGCGGGCGATGAGCCCCTGCCCTTCATAGACCAGCGCCGTGTAAAGCTGCACCAGGCTCGCACCGGCGCGAATTTTCGCATAGGCGTCGGCACCCGAGGATATCCCGCCGACGCCGACCAATATGGGCTTCGCGCCGACGCGTTTTCGCATTTCGCGCAGCACAAGTGTCGATGGATCGAACAGCGGCGTGCCCGACAGCCCGCCTGTTTCCACGGCATATCGGCTTTTCAGCATTGGCGGGCGCGCCACCGTCGTGTTGGACACGATCAGCCCCTCTATCCCGGATTCCAGGAACACGCTCGCGATATCGTCCATCGCGCCGCCCTCTAGATCGGGTGCGATTTTGAGCAGCAGGGGCACGGATTTTTCCCCGCGCGTTTCGACCAGCGCGCCCAGCAAAGTCCGCAACTGATCGCGGTCCTGCAAGGCGCGAAGTCCCGGCGTGTTGGGCGAAGAAACATTCACCGCCACGTAAGAGGCCAATGGCGAAAGCTTCGCGAAGGTCGCGCAATAATCGGCGATGCGGTCGGCGCTGTTTTTGTTGGCGCCGATATTGATGCCCACAATCCCTTTTCGCGGACGCGCCAGCCGCTGCGCCACGCGGTCCATGCCGTCATTGTCGAAGCCCATGCGATTGATGATGGCGCCGTCCTCGCGCAGCCGGTAAAGCCGGGGGCGCGGATTGCCCGGTTGGGCAAGCGGCGTGACGGTGCCGCATTCCACATAACCGAAACCCATCTTGTGCATAGCGCGGAAAGCGCGCGCATTCTTGTCGAACCCCGCAGCCACGCCGATGGGATTGGGAAACCGAATACCCATCACCTCGACCGCCAGGCGGGAATCATCCTTGGGCGCCCCCAGCAGAAAAGGCGCGAATCGGGCGGCCAATTCCACCGTGGCGCGGTGCGCGGCCTCCGGCGGTAAAAGGCGCAAAAGCGCGACGGCAAGGTCCATTGTGTCAGCCCTCTAGACCAAACGGGCGCGGCAGTGGTAATTCCTATTGTTAGTGTAATATAGGAAGAATTACCGTCCGCCGGACGCGTTTCATAGCTTTTTCATGCCGGCGCAGGCCGACTCATCATCGCGTCCATCCGATCACCGATGAGGGCATGCGCAAGATGCGTTTTCACAATACCCGAAACCATCCAACGGAATTGAACCATGCTGACGCATAAACAAATCTGGGGCGCGCTCGACGCGCTGGCCGCCAAATACGGATTGTCGTCCTCCGGCCTTGCGAAGCTTTCCGGGCTCGATCCCACAACCTTCAACAAGAGCAAGCGTGGCGGGCCAGGCGGCAAGCTGCGCTGGCCCTCCACCGAGAGCATTTCGAAAGTGCTGACGGCCACCGGCGCCAACATCGAGGATTTCGTCGCGCTGATCGGCCGCAGCGGCGGCGCGCGCCAGCACGCGCGGCTGATACCGCTCGTGGGCATGGCGCAGGCCGGCAGCCGAGGTTATTTCGACGACGCAGGATTTCCCGTCGGCAGCGGCTGGGATGAGATCCCATTTCCGGAGCTCGCCGACGAGCATGCTTACGCGCTGGAGATCACCGGCGATTCCATGCTGCCGGTCTACCGCGACGGCGACCGCATCATCGTCTCGCCCGCCGCCAATGTGCGCCGCGGCGATCGCGTAGTGGTGAAGACCACGGCCGGCGAAGTGATGGCGAAACTCCTGACGCGCATGACCGCACAGCGTCTGGAACTCAAATCGCTTAATCCGGCTTACGACGACCGCGCCTTCGCACTCTCCGAAATCGCCTTCGTGCAGCGCATCATCTGGTCGAGCCAGTAACGTTCACTTTTACCCTCCCCTTGAGGGAGGGTCGAAACGCGAAGCGTTTCGGGGAGGGGTCGCGCGTTCGCGCGCCTGGCCCTCTCTACTTCCGCTATGCGCCTGTTCCGGTCGTTCGATGGTGGAAAAACGGTATCGGGATGAGACTGGAAAATATAGCGACCGCGAGATCCAATTCTATTTTTCGAGTCCTCTGAAACCCAGATCGTTGCAGCCATACTTTTGAAACAGCCTAAGTGCCTCCGCCATGCTTGAATAGTCACCACCGTTGGCGGTGTTCAGGTGAACATCCGGGCAATTGTGTTCGCGCGCCATTCGTCTTATCTCTGATTTCAACTGCCGCATATTGATCTCTGGACCTACATCAAATCGCATGTGCCCATTTGGCAGGAATATCAATGTTCTGAATGAAGGCGGCGAACCAATTCCGGCTGTGGGTTCCCCTGGCGGCTTCAAGGTGAAAGATACTCCGGCAATGTGTCCGTCACAGAATTTCTTTGTAATGTCGTAAAGGCCCATCTGAACCGCCGCATCGCCCTTTCGCTGAAAGCAGACGATTCGCGAGTATCTGCTCGGGTTCGGCTCACCGATGTCCATTCGAACGACGTCACCCCATTTGGGACTTCGCGTAAAGACTGGCGGACCGATGTGTGTACCAATGAGACTTACCCTGGCATTCACCGATGTCATGCATCCCCTTTCGACGGTGGAAACAGGACTCGCTTTGGCTTCGTCAGGCTGAGGTTCGGGCATTGGCATCACGTTGGGATCGCATGGAAGCGCCAATGCAGGCGCAACCCAAATCGCCAGTACCGCCAAGAATGCCATGAGTGCGTATCGTTTCAAGGCCAACTCCCGAAGGTTCAGCTTAGTGATTTGATCAACACGCAACAACGGCACCGCGCTTACGTCCGGCACGAGGCAAATTCCGAATGTATGGAATTGGCGCAGCGCGGACAATAGCCGCGCGCTGACGCGCGTACCCCTCCCCGCCCGTCTTCGCTTTCGCTTTGCGAAAGCTTCGCCGCGGCGACCCTCCCTCAAGGGGAGGGTGAAGAGACGTTACGGATAGCCCTGGAACTTGCGCAAGCGCGCCGCGTAACCCGCGCTGTCGCCTTTCTTGAGAAGTTCCAGAAGTTCGCCGGCGCGTTTCTGCTCCAGGCGGCTATAGACCGTGTCGCCCGTACCGCTCATGGCGTGGGACAACTCGTCTTCGATCTCGCCGCGAAAGCGGTCGGTGTCATACACCGACAATGACAGCGCATATTGATAGCGCACCGCGACATTGTCCGGCGCGATCTTGATCGCGGCCGCGAAATCGTCGAGCCCCTGCTGCAGCGTCGCGCCATAAAACAAGCGCGCCAAGGTCTCCCCTCCGCCATGTACGATGGCGATGTTCCAGCCGCCCATGGCGGCAAGCGCCCAGGCATTCTTCGGATCGGCGGCCAACGCCGCATCCAGTGCGCGCTTTGCCTTGCCCGGATAGCCGTGAAGCCGCGACGTGACCGGCCCGACGATGTGCGACTCCAGCCCGAGCGAGACCGCGAAATAGACGCGTGCGTCGGGAAATTTGGGATCGGCGATGGCCGCGCGCGTGGCATAGTCCTCCGCGCGCCGCAGACATTCCAGACAAGGCTGGTCGCGCGAGGACTCTTGGGCAAGCGCCGAGCGCGCCGCGACGGCCAGCCCTATCGCGTCGTTCTGCGCCAGGCCCGCCGCGATCGCTTCGTCGTATCGCCCTTCGGTATATAGCTGGTCCGGCGTGTCGGCAAAGGCCGGCTGCGCCAGCAGAAGAAACGCGAGGACGAAAAGCCGCTTCATGCGGCGTCCACAATTTCGCCGGCCAGCGCGCGGTCGATCAATGCGGCGGTCTCGTTACATCCGAACAGCACCGCAAAGGAACCGAAACGCGGCCCCGCAGTCTGACCGAACAGAACTTCATAGATGGCCTTGAACCAATCGCGCAGCGGTTCGAAGCTGTGGCGCTTTCCAATCTCATAGATCTCGAACTGCACCTTCTCGCTGTCGCGCTCGGCACCGAAGCCGCGCAATTTTTCGGCCAGCTCGGCAAGGGCGGCGCGTTCCTTATCGCTGGGCGCGCGATAGCGCTTTTGCGGCTTGACGAAATCGTCGTAATATTTGATCGCGTAGCCGACCAGCTTGTCGAGGCCGGGATTGCTCTCGGGCTTCGCATCGGGCGCATAGCTGCGGATGAAGCCCCACAATATTTCGCGGTTCTGCGCGTTCGAGGCGCTGACAAGATTGAGCAGCAACGCGAAACTGACCGGATAACGCTCCGCTGGCGGATTGCCGCCATGGATGTGCCAGATCGGACTTTCGAGGCGCTCGGCCGGCCCCATCGCGTTCGCATGATATTGATCGAGCAGCGCGATGTAATCGTCGACCGCTTTGGGAATGGAATCGAAATAGAGCTTCTTGGCGGCGCGCGGCTTCTGGAACATGAACAGCTCCAGGCTTTCCTCGGTGCCATAGGTCAGCCATTCGTCGACCGACAAGTCCATTGCCTTTCGACTTGGAAATCTTCTGGCCCTGATCGTCGAGGAACAATTCGTAATTGAAGCCTTCGGGCGCAACCCCGCCGATAGCGCGCACAATCTTGGACGACAGTTCGACCGAGGAGATGAGGTCCTTGCCCGCCATCTCGTAATCGATGCCAAGCGCCAGCCAGCGCATCGCCCAATCCGCTTTCCATTGCAGCTTGACGCGCCCGCCGGTGACGAGGGTTTCCTCTTTCTTGCCGTCTTCCTCATAGACGACCGTACCGCGCTTCGCGTCCCATTCCAGAATAGGCACCTGCAGCACGACGCCCGTCTTCTGTGAGATCGGCAGGAACGGCGAATAGGTGGCGCGCCGCTCCGGCCCCAGCGTCGGCATCACGATGTCGCGCACTTTCTCGTAATAGGCGAGCACAGTGAGCAGCGCTTCGTCGAAGCGGCCGCTCTTGTAGCATTGCGTCGAGCTGAGAAATTCGTAGTCGAAGCCGAACCTGTCGAGGAACGCCTTCAGCCGCGCATTGTTGTGCGCCCCGAAACTCTCATGGGTGCCGAACGGATCGGGGATGGCGGTCAGCGACTTGCCCAGATGCGCCGTCAGCATCTCCTGATTGGGCAGATTGGTGGGAACTTTGCGCAGCCCGTCCATGTCGTCCGAGAAGGCCAGCAGCCGCGTCTTGGCGTTCGACATCAGCGAGAAGGCGCGGCGCACCCATGTGGTGCGAGCGACCTCGCCGAAAGTTCCGATATGAGGTAATCCCGACGGCCCATAGCCGGTCTCAAAGATGACGTCCCGGTCAGGATCGCGTTTTTCCACCCGCGCCAGCAGCTTACGCGCTTCCTCGAAAGGCCAGGCACGCGCGGCAAGCGCCTCGTCATGGAGCGGATTGGGTGGGTTGGCTGGCATAATGCGATTGAACCTTAAGCGTTTGGAAAGACAAGGAAAGCTAGGCTTTGGCGAGGGATTTCGTCAATGTCCGCTGAGCCACAAAGTCACAGCAAGTACAAAGGCAGCGTGTTCGCTGGCCGCGTCGACATCCTATACTCGCTCGGCCGGCATTATCTGTCCTTACCTTTCGCGGCTTTGTGCGTCTACGCGACCCTGTTCGGCGGGGCGCCTCCGACCATGCTTCCCTTTATGCCGCTGGCGCTGTTGATCGTTGTCGCCATTGCGGCAGAACAAGCTATCCAGGCCTACAAGCATCGTACCGCCGCAGACGACCCGCACATGTGGGCCCGGCGCTATACCCTTGTGTCGGCAATTGCCGGGGCCAGCTGGGGCGTCGGTGTCTTCTTCTGGTACGTCCCGAACTCGTTTCAGGCCGAGGCCTATCTCTGCCTCGCCTTCATGGGCATGACGGCGACGGAATTTATCGCGCGTTCCGCATACCGTCCGGCCTATCTGGCGCACGCCTGCTTCTCGCTTGGTCCGTTGGTCATCATGCTGCTGATCGAGGGCGGCGCCTACCGCGATATGACGGCCGTGCTGGTGGTGTGCTTTGCCGCCGTGCTCTCGAGCTATTGTACCGGCATGGCGCGGCTGCTGGACGAAAGCATCCGCTTGAAATTCGACAATATCGGCCTCGTCGAGCATTTGCGGACAGAGAAGATCGTGGCGGAGGCTGCCCGCGACGCCGCCGAGGAGAGCGCACGCGCAAAATCCTCCTTCGTCGCCAACATCAGCCATGAACTCCGCACGCCGCTTAATGCGCTGCTGGGCATGGCGCAATTGCTCGACCGCGCCGAACTGAACGCGCCGCACAGCAATCATGTGAAGGTCATGCTCGAGGCCGGGCGCGGCCTGCAAACGCTGCTCGACGACGTGATCGCGCTGACCCAGGACGACGAAGACCGTTTGGTTGACCGCGAATGCGATCCGGTGCACGCCGCGCGCGCCGTGGCGCGCCTGCTCCAGCCTTTGTCTTGGGAAAGACGGCTGAGGCTGACCGTCACCGCGGGCGCCAATCTGCCGCGCGTCGCCGCCGATCCCAGGCGCGTTCGCCAAGCCTTGCTGAAGCTCGCGGACAATGCGCTGAAATTCACCGAGACGGGCGGCGTCGAGATCCGCGTCGATCCGCTCCTCCGCGACGACGGGCGCCAATTCGTGCGCTTCTCCGTGATCGATACCGGCCATGGCGTGCCGCCCGAGATCGTGCCGCGCCTCTTCAAGCCATTCTCACCGGGCGACACCTCCTATGCGCGGCGCGATCAGGGCGCGGGCCTTGGCCTTGCCGTCGTCAAACGCATCATCGACGCATGCGGCGGCGATGTGGGTTTCGAGAGCGAGCCCGGACAGGGCGCCACATTCTGGTTCTCCTTACCGGCACAAGCAGCAGCGGCGCACGTGCCAGCCGATCAAGACGCGGCGCCCGCGCCATCGGGCGTAAGCCTTTTGGTCTTTGTCCCCGGGGACGACACGCACACGCAATTGGCGAACATGCTTGAGCCGTTCGGCAACAAGCTCGTCTTCGCGAAAACGGCGGCGGAAGCCATCGCGCGCGCGGGCCGCGAAACCTTCGACGCCATTGTGCTGGCGGCCGACAGTGCCGACACGATTGCCGCCGCTCCTGGCGTCAAGGCACCCATTCTGGCGCTTCTCTATCGCGGCGAACGCGCGCCGATCTGTGCCAAGGAAATGCTGCGCTGGCCGGCGGAAGCGCGTGAGCTTTATGGCGCGCTCGCCAATATTCTGGCGGAGAAAAGCGACGCTTCGCCTGCGCCCGCCACCGAACAGCCCATGGCGTCGATCGACGCGGAAGCCTTTGCAGCACTCGAAAAATCGGTCGGCGTGCAAACGCTGGTCGAGATCCTGAAATCCTACATCGAAACCACCGAACAGCTTTGCGCGGCGCTCAGTGCCGCCAGCAGCGACGACAATTGGCAGCAGGCGGCCCGCCTTGCCCAGGACATTGCAGGCAGCGCCAGCGGGCTCGGTCTGCTTGCAATGACCGCCGCGGCGCGCGGCTTTGCCAATGCCGCCCGCCAAGGCGCAAGCCCTCATTCGCTGCGCAATGATGCGCAGACCATCGTGGTGGAACACGAACGCGTCCGCCAGGTGCTTGAGAACCTCTACCCCGATTTGGTGGCTTAGCGCTCCACGCCTATATGATCGCCGGCCATGTCGAGCGACAGAATCACCATTGCCGATTTGCCGGACGATCTGCCCGCGCTTGTGCCCGCCGGATCGGGCGCGGTGCTGTGCGAAAAGGGCCAATGCCGCCGCATCGGCCTCGAGGACGCCCGCAAGGTCTATCGCTCCGGCGAGGCGCTGGTGGCGCATGCGGGATTTGTCGCCGGACGGCTGAAGACGCCGCCCGCCAAACCGCTCTACGACGTGCTGGAACTGTTCGCCTTTGTGCGCCCAAACATGCCTTGCGTGCCAAGTGCGGGCGGCATCGCGCGCGCGCTGGGAATTTCGGCGCCCACGACGCCGGAAGGCGCGGCCTTGGCACTGCGTGAAGCGGCCACAACTTTATTGGCTGATATTGCCAACATGACGGCGGAGGATCGCGCAGCGTTGCGCCCGCTGGTCCAGACACTGGCGACAGCGGGATGGCGCTGGGCGAACCCGATCCTGCACATCATCGGCGAAGGCGAGCGCGCGAAATCGCCTTTGGCCGGTTTCGAGGCTTGGCGCACGCTAACCGAATGGGAGGACGAGGCCCTGCCCGCCAAGCCATCCTCGCACCCCGTCGGCGTGGAGGAATCGCGCGCACGCCTGGCGCAATTGGTGGGCACGGGCGG
This sequence comes from uncultured Alphaproteobacteria bacterium, assembly GCA_963849895.1. GTDB lineage: Bacteria > Pseudomonadota > Alphaproteobacteria > Micropepsales > Micropepsaceae > Rhizomicrobium. The sequence continues at coordinate 13,488 of CAWKIU010000015.1, read as the reverse complement.
CGAGGCGCGGCCCGAACAACGCGCCTATGCCGACGCCGCAAGCTATGCCTTCAGCGCACGCGAACATGCCGGCGCACCCAAGATCGCGCTGGTCGAAGCCGGCACCGGCATCGGCAAGACACTGGGCTATCTGGCGCCCGCCAGCCTTTGGGCCGAGAAGAACGGGCCAGGACTATGGATATCGACTTACACCCGAAATCTGCAGCGCCAGATCGTGCAGGAGATCGCCCGCCTCTATCCCGACCCAGCCGAGCGCGCCGACAAGGCCGTGGTGCGCAAGGGGCGCGAGAATTACCTGTGCCTTTTGAATTTTGAAGACGCCGTGAAGCGCACCGCTCTGGCACCGGGGCAGCGCACCGTCGCACTGGCGCTGATCGCGCGCTGGATCGGTGCCAAGGCGGACGGCGACATGTCGGGCGCGGGCTTTCCCGCCTTCCTCGCCGCCCATCTGCCGCTGCGCGAAATCACCGACCGGCGCGGGGAATGCATCTATGCGGCGTGCCCGCATTACCGGGTGTGTTTCATCGAACAAGTTGTGCGGCGCGCGCGCGTCGCCCCCATCGTCGTCGCCAACCATGCGCTGGTCATCGCGCAAGCGGCGCAAGACTGGCTGAGCGTGGACGAGACGACCGACACGCCCGCCGAGCGGCGCGTGCGCTATGTTTTCGACGAAGGCCATCATCTGTTCGATGCCGCCGATAGCGGCTTCGCGGCGCTGATCTCCGGCTCGGAAATGGCCGAATTACGCCGCTGGATACGCGGCGCGGAAGGACGCGCGCGAAGCCGGATGCGCGGCCTGGAAGAACGGCTGAAAGACCTGACGGAGGACAGCGAGCCTGCACGCGATGCGCTGCGCGAAGCGGTTTCCGCCGCAGGCGCCTTGGCGGGGGAAGGATTCCTCGGCCGGTTGGCAAGCCCGCGCGGACCGGGCGAGATGTTTCTGGCCGCCGCCTACCAGCATGTGCGCGCGCGCAGCGACGATGGCGACGGCTTCTATTCGCTGGAAGCGGAGACCACGCCCCTCGGCGGCGACATCGCCGACGCGGCCAAGCATCTGAGCCTGGCGCTCAAGCGGATCGCGGTGCCGCTGATGCGGCTGGCGAAATCGCTGCGCGCCCAATTGGGCGACAAGGCCAGCGAGCTTGAGCCTTATCAGCGCGCGCGCATCGAAGCGGCGGCGCGCGGGCTGGAGCGCCGCGCCAAGATCGTGCTTCCCGCTTGGATGTCGATGCTGGAGACGCTGGAGACCGGCGAAATCCACGACGAATTCGTCGATTGGTTCGAAATCCTGCGCGACGACGGGCGCGATTTCGATGTCGGGCTGGAGCGGCGCTGGATCGACCCCACCATTCCGCTGGCGAATGAAGTGCTGGCGCACGCCCATGGCGCGCTGATCACCTCGGCGACGTTGCGCGACGAAGGCGACGGCGAGGGGGATTGGCAAAGCGCCGAAATACGCACCGGCGCGCTTCACCTGCCCGAGCCGCCCAAACGCGCCAGCTTCGGATCGCCCTTTGATTATGCCCAGCAAGCACGCGTCTTCATCGTGAAAGACGTGGATCGGCGCGACGCCGACACGCTGGCCGCCGCATACCGCGAATTGTTCCTAGCGGCGGGCGGCGGGGCGCTCGGGCTTTTCACATCGGTGCGCAGCCTTCGCGCGGTGGAGAGTCGCATCGCGGCCCCGCTCGCCGAAGCGGGCCTGACGCTCTATTCCCAGCATGTCGACCGGCTCGACACCGGCGCGCTGGTGGACCTCTTCCGCAGCGAGGAGAATTCCTGTCTGCTCGGCACCGATGCATTGCGCGACGGCGTGGACGTCCCGGGGCGTTCGCTGCGGCTCGTCGTGTTCGACAAAGTGCCCTGGCCCAAGCCGACCATTCTGCACAAGGCCCGCCGCGCCCGATTCGGCAAGGGTTATGACGATTTGCTGACCCGGCTGCGCCTGAAACAGGCTTTCGGCCGGCTGATCCGGGGCGCAGGCGACAAGGGCTGCTTTGTTATCCTCGAATCGCGCACCCCCTCGCGGCTACTGACCGCCCTGCCCGCCGAGGCCCCGGTGCTGCGCTGCGGGCTGGCCGAGGCGATGCGCGAAATCCGTGGGTTTCTTGGGGAGCCCAAGTGACCCGGGCGGCGGACGCTTCTATAAAAGCCGCATGACGGAGATTGAAGAAAACCTGTTCGGCGGCGATGAGGGCGGCGAAGGCGAGCATTACGGCCGCCATTCGACCGGTATTCTGCCGGGCCATGTGCTGAAGCGCCTGATCCGGGCGCACCGCGAAGTGCTGGCGACCGAGGAGATCGAAGACCACCAGATCCAGCCGGCCAGCATCGATCTGCGCCTCGGCCCGGTGGCGTGGCGGGTGCGCGCCAGCTTCCTGCCGGGGCCCAATGCGACCGTCGAAGACAAGCTGAAAAACGTCTTCATGCACGAGATCGACCTGACGAACGGCGCCGTGCTTGAAACCGGCTGCGTCTACATCGTGCCGCTGCTCGAACACGCCAATTTTTCGTGGCGGGTGTCGGGCATTGCCAATCCCAAGTCTTCGAGCGGGCGCATCGACGTTTTCACGCGCCTCATCACAGATCGCGGACAAGCCTTCGATCGCATCGAACCGAATTATTGCGGGCCGCTCTTCGCCGAGATATCGCCGCGCACCTTCCCGGTTCTGGTACGCAAGGGCTCACGGCTGAATCAGCTGCGCGTGCGCCGCGGCTCGCCGCAATTCACCGATACGCAGTTGCGGCGCCTGCACGCCCAGACCCCGCTGACCAGCGGCGACGCCGATATCGACAATGGCCTGGCGCTCAGCATCGACCTGAAAGGCGTTCTGGGCGGTCCCATCGGTTGGCGCGCCAAGCGCCATACCGGACTGATCGATGTCGACGCGGTCGGCAAGCTTTCGGCGCACGCATTCTGGGACCCGATTGAGGCGCACGCCTTGGGCCATATGGTGCTAGACCCCGACGAGTTCTACATCCTGGTGTCGCGCGAGACCGTCGCGATCCCCAGCGATTTCGCCGCCGAGATGATGCCGTTCAATCCCTTGGTCGGCGAGTTCCGGGTGCATTATGCGGGCTTCTTCGATCCCGGCTTCGGCTATGCCCCCGGCAAGCCGCCCAGCGCCCGCGCGGTGCTGGAGGTGCGCTCGCGCGAGGTGCCGTTCATCCTGGACCACGGCCAGATCATCGGCAGGCTGGTGTTCGAGCGGCTGACCGACCCGCCGCCGGTGACGTACGGCGCGGAGCTAGGCTCGAACTATCAGGGCCAGGGCCTCAAGCTTTCCAAGCATTTCAGGGTGGACTGACCGTTAACCCTGTCAATTTGTTGCCTTAAATCCACACGTCCATGACAAAAGCAGGGGCTTTCCCACCAGCACCGTTGCGCCCGCTGCTTAATTTTGTGCTACTTCGCCCGCGCCGGGCTGACAGCTTGGGGAAGCTGAACGGTCTGGCGTAGGTCCACATTGAAGGGGGCAGCATGAGGCGGCTACGGCGCGAAAGCGTGCCGGCCGCCTCATGAATTTCCAGGCATCGCCAAACTATCCACGTTCAGTGCGCGCTGGCAGGCGTGACGTAGATATTGTGCTCTTTATAAGCGATGTAGAGGTGAAGCTGGCGCAGAACGCCCATGCCGAGAATTAACCTCGGCTCGCGATAGCCCCCCATGATCTTGCTCTTGTCGTCCGACACCAGGATGAGGTCGGGGTTGTTCACGGTGATACCCTGCAGCGTCAGCGCCTTGAACGGATAGTGGCCGTTGTTTGCGCTTAGCGTCTTTTCATCCAACTTGAACATGTCTTCGGCTGTTTCCAGGCTCATCAGGGAGCGCGACGCGCCTGTATCTATAATCGCCGACACATCCTTTCCGTCGAGCTGCACATCGACCTGGATATGCCGTCCTTCGTCCATTTTGAACGGAATGACCGCATAATCGTCATGCGTCCAATACACCACCTTGCCAGGGCAGTGGTCGTTGGAAAAAAGATCGAGCTTGCTTGCCGCGAAATTGAAATCGGCGTCGAAGACCTGCAAGATATCGGGGCCCAATATTCCATCGACGCTCGGCGGCAATATATCGTCCGGTATCACCACAAACTGGTGGTCGCGCACATGCACGCCGACGACTTCCATCGAATGGGCGACCACATAATGGTCGAGCGTACGGCCCCCAAACATCTTCATATAGACCATGATCATCATCATCGAGCGCAGTTTGAGCCTGTCAGCCGCGCTTTGCGTCAACATCGAAAAAGCGCCACCCGTATCGACGAGTAGATTCTGAATCTGATCCTCGACCTTGATCGGCACTGTGACGCCGCCGGATTCGTCGATGGTAATCGGGAGCGACGTGTAGCGCACAAGGTGACACTTCTCGTCATCCGCCTTAGCCGCGCCCAGCCCGCAGACAAGCGCTGCTATGCAGATCGCTACGAACCATACTTTGCGCATATTTCCTCGCACCGGGCTTTTGCCCTATGGCAGTTTTTCCAAATCATGTTTGGCCATGTAATATTCGAAGAAATTTCTCGGACATTCATTTACGGCCTGTTGCAGCAAACCTTTGCCAGCGGGTTTGTCGCTGCCGGCGAGTTGCCATTCGCCGACGTAGAAATCGGCTTCGCATTTCTGATTGGCGGCAATTTGGGTGTCGCTGCTCGCGGCCTCGCGGTAGAGCGTCTCCACCGTCGATTTTCCGCGATAGAAATCAACGATCGGCCGCGGCCAATCGTCAAAATCGAATTTGGACTCGAAGCCATCAAGCGCCGCATGGTCGAGCGTACCGGCGCGGGCCGCCGATATGGCATACCACAGGACGAGATAAATCGCGTGCCGATCGGACTTCGCGGTCAGCGTTGCGGCTTGCCGGAAATTCTCGGCCGCTTGCTGGGAAAGCCCCAATCCCCACTGACCTAGCGCGAACGACTGATAGAAGGCCGCGCTTGGCCTCATACCAATGGCGGTCTCGAATTCCTTTTGTCCTTCATCCAATTTACCCAAACAATAATCCGCGAGCCCGTTGTAGAGATGAACCTCCGCGTCGTTCGGCCTGGCTTTCGCCGTTTCGGCAAGATCGCCGAGCGCTTCGGTGCATTTATGGATTTGCAGATAGGCCCTGGCGCGGCCGAAATAGGCCTGTGGAACATAGGCTGGCGCCAGATCGCCGGCCGCGAGCGCTGCCGTAAAGGAAGTGATCACCAAGTTGGCGTCGCCCTTGTTGTTGGCGTTCACGCCCCGGCTGAAATCGTCATACGCGGCGGCGGACGCCGCACCCGCGCCGGCCACGAGAAACAGGGCGGCATACAGTACCCGCATCATGATTATTCCCCCCTGAGTTGAAATCATAGAGGGATCCACGAGCGGCGGCAATATGAACCAAGGTCGCAATTCGCCGCTACGCCGCGTCCACCGCGCGCGGATTGTAGTTGAGGATCGGCGACAGCCAACGCTCGGCTTCCTGGAGCGTCCAGCCCTTGCGGCGCGCGTAATCCTCCACTTGATCCTTCTCGATCTTGCCGGTGCCGAAATAACGGCTCTCGGGATGGGAGAAATAAAATCCCGACACCGACGAGCCCGGCCACATGGCGAAACTCTCCGTCAGCTTGACGCCGACGCGCCCCTCGCCGTCGAGCAGCTTGAACAGTGTGCCCTTCTCGGTGTGATCGGGCTGGGCCGGATAACCCGGCGCCGGGCGTATGCCGCGATAGGATTCGGCGATCAACTGTGCATTGGCGAGATTCTCATCCGGCGCATAGGCCCAGAATTCGCGCCGCACGCGCTCATGCAGCCGCTCGGCGAAGGCCTCCGCGAGACGGTCGGCCAGCGCGCTGAGCAGAATGGCGGAATAATCGTCATGCGTGGCCTTGAAGCGGTCGATATGCGCCTGCTCGCCGATGCCCGCCGTCACCACGAAGCCGCCGATATAATCGGCAACGCCCGCGGGCGCGATGAAATCGGCCAGCGCCAGATTGGGACGGTTGTTCTCCCGCGCCATTTGCTGGCGGATGGTATGCAGCGTCGCGATGGGGAATTTGCGCACCTTGTCGCCGAACACGGCGATGTCGTCGTCGCCCTGGGCGTTCGCCGGGAAGAAGCCGAAAGCAGCACGCGCGGTCAGCCATTTCTCGCTGACGATCTTCGCTAGCATTTTCTGCGCGTCCTCGAACAAGCCGCGCGCGGCCTTGCCGACTTTGTCGTCCTCAAGAATGGAGGGATATTTGCCTGTGAGTTCCCAGGTCTGGAAGAACGGCGTCCAATCGATATAGCGCACCAGGTCGGCGAGATCGTAATGCTCGTAAGCGCGCACGCCCATGAAAGTGGGCGTCGGCGGCGTGTAGGTGGCCCAATCGATTTTCTGCTTGTTGGCGCGGGCCTGGCCAAGCGAAAGACGGCGCCCCGGCGCACGCTGGGCCGCATGGTTCTTCGCGATCTCGATATATTCGGCGCGAACGCCGCTGACGAAATCCGCATTGGCGGTCTTGCTCAGCAATTGCGAAGCCACGCCCACCGCGCGCGACGCATCGGTGACGTAAACCGTCTGCCCGCGCCGGTAATTGGGATCGATCTTCACGGCGGTATGAACGCGGCTGGTCGTCGCCCCGCCAATCAATAGCGGAATGTCGAAGCCCTGACGCTCCATCTCGGCCGCGACATGGCACATTTCGTCGAGCGACGGGGTGATGAGGCCCGACAGCCCGATAATGTTGGCGCCGACCTCCTTTGCGCGGTCGAGAATCTTCTGCGCCGGCGTCATCACGCCCATGTCGATCACTTCATAGCCGTTACACTGCAGCACCACGCCGACAATGTTCTTGCCGATGTCGTGCACATCGCCCTTGACCGTCGCCATGACGATGCGGCCCGCGGGTTCCTTGGTCTGGTTTTTCGCCTGTTCGGCTTCCATATAGGGAAGCAGATGGGCGACCGCCTTTTTCATCACGCGCGCGGACTTCACCACCTGCGGCAGGAACATTTTTCCAGAGCCGAACAGATCGCCGACCACATTCATGCCCGACATCAGCGGGCCCTCGATGACGTCGAGAGGACGTGTCGCGCGTGCGCGCGCTTCCTCGGTGTCCTCCACCACGAAGGCATCGATGCCGTGGACCAGCGCATGCGTCAGCCGTTCCTCGACCGGCAGCGAACGCCAGGCGGCGTCTTCCACCTCGGCCACCGCGCCGCCGCCTTTGAACTGATTCGCCAGATCGAGAAGCCGCTCGGTCGCATCGGCGCGCCGGTTGAACAGCACGTCCTCGATACCCTCGCGCAAGGGCGTTGGGATATCCTGATAGACGCTGAGCTGTCCGGCATTGACGATGCCCATATCCATCCCGGCCTTGATGGCGTGGAACAGGAATACGGAATGCATCGCTTCGCGCACCGCATCATTGCCGCGGAAGGAGAAAGAGAAGTTCGACACGCCGCCGGACACATGAACATGGGGAAGCTCGGCGCGGATGCGTGTGATCGCGTCGATGAAGGCCGCGCCGTAATCATTGTGCTCTTCCAGGCCCGTCGCCACCGCAAAGATATTGGGATCGAAGATAATGTCCTCGGGCGGAAAACCGACCTTGTCGACCAGAATACCATAGGCGCGCTTGCAGATGTCGAATTTGCGCTCGCGCGTATCGGCCTGGCCCTGTTCGTCGAACGCCATGACCACGACGGCGGCGCCGAAACGGTAAACCTCGCGCGCGCGGGCGACGAACGCCTCCTCGCCTTCCTTCAGCGAGATCGAATTGACGATGGGCTTGCCCTGCACGCATTTGAGGCCGGATTCGATCACGCTCCATTTGGAACTGTCGATCATCACCGGGACGCGCGCGATATCGGGTTCGCCTGCGATGAGGTTGAGGAAGCGGCGCATCGCGGCTTCGGAATCGATCAGCCCTTCGTCCATGTTGACGTCGATGATCTGCGCGCCGCTTTCCACTTGGCCGCGCGCCACTTCAAGTGCCGCCTCGTAATCGCCCGCCGCGATCAGCTTGCGGAACCTGGCCGAGCCCGTGATGTTGGTGCGCTCGCCGATATTCACGAAATTCATTTCCGGCGTCAGCGTGAAGGGCTCCAGCCCCGACAGCCGCAGATATTTCGGCTTCTCCGGAATCGCGCGCGGCACCACGCCTTTAATCGCCTCGGAAAACGCCTTGATGTGATCGGGCGTCGTGCCGCAGCAGCCGCCCACGATATTGACAAGGCCGGAACGCGCGAACTCGCCGATCCGTTCGGCCATGGATTCCGGTGTGTCGTCATAGCCGCCGAATTCATTGGGCAACCCGGCATTGGGATGGGCACTGACCAGCGTGTCGGCAACGGCGGAAATCTCCGCCACGTATTGGCGCAGTTCCTTGGCGCCCAACGCACAATTGAGCCCGACGGCAAAGGGTTTGGCGTGACGCACCGAATGCCAGAAGGCTTCCGGCGTCTGGCCCGTCAACGTGCGGCCGGACAGATCGGTGATGGTGCCCGATATCCACACCGGCAAGCGCTCGCCGGTTTCGTCAAAGGCTTCCTCGATGGCGAAGATCGCGGCCTTGGCATTCAGCGTGTCGAAGATCGTTTCGACCATCAGCACGTCGGCGCCACCTTTGATGAGACCGGTTGCCGCTTCCTTATAGGTGCGCCGAAGCTCGTCGAAGGTGATGTTGCGAAATGCCGGGTCGTTCACGTCGGGCGAAATGGAGGCCGTGCGATTGGTCGGACCCAGCACGCCGGCGACCAAGCGCGGGCGATCCGCCGTGGTGCGTCCATCGCAGATTTCGCGCGCCAGCCGCGCGCCCTCGAAATTGAGCTCGCCGACGATATGCGCCAGCCCGTAATCAGCCTGCGAGGTTTCCGTCGCCGTGAAAGTGTTGGTCTCGATGATATCCGCGCCCGCCGACAAATAGGCATTGCCGATCTCGCGGATGATGTCCGGCTTGGTGAGCGTCAAGAGGTCGTTATTGCCTTTCAGATCGCTGGGATGGTTCCCGAAACGAGAGCCGCGAAAATCATCCTCGCCCAGCTTGTAGCCCTGAATCATCACGCCCCAGGAACCGTCGAGCAGCAGGACGCGCTTTCGCGCTTCCTCTTTCATCCATTTGATGCGCGCGGCGCGGTCGAAATTCATGACAATTCCTTCGGCGCCAACCCGAGCATGCGGCATGTCGCATAGGTCAGGTCGGCCTGGTTGAGCGTATAGAAATGAAACTTGTCGAAGCCGTGGGCGTGAAGCTCCTGCACCTGCTCGGCCAAGACATTGGCTGCAATGATGCGCCGGCTTTCGAGATCGTCCTCAAGGCCTTCATACAGCCGCGCCAGCCAGGGCGGAATGGATGCCCCGCAGCGCGCCGCCATGCGCGCAATGCCGACGAAATTGGTGGACGGCATCAGCCCCGGCACGATGGGTGCGGTAACGCTCGCCGCGGCGGCGCGGTCTCGCAGTCGCGCGACGGCGTCGTTGTCGAAACAGAATTGCCCGATGGCGCGCGCCGCCCCCGCATCCACCTTGCGTTTCAACAGCGCGATGTCGTGGTCGAGTGACGGCGAGTCAGGATGGCGCTCGGGATAACACGAGACGCTGACCGCAAAGGGCGCGATCTCCATGATGCCTGCAATCAATTCCGGCGTGGAGGCATAACCTTGCGGATGCGCCGCATAGGACGTGCCCGCTTCGGGCATGTCGCCGCGCAAGGCCACGATATGGCGCACGCCCGCGTCCCAATAGCCGCGCACGACATCGTCGACCTCGCTGCGCGCGGCGGCGACGCAGGTGAGATGCGCTGCGGGGCTGAGCTTTGTCTCTTCGACAATACGCTTGACGGTCGCGTGGGTGCGGTCGCGCGTCGAGCCGCCCGCGCCATAGGTGACGGACACGAAATCGGGGGCGAGGGGTTCCAGCCGCTTCACCGCGCGCCAAAGCTGTTCTTCCATCTGCGCCGTTTTGGGCGGGAAGAATTCGAACGACACGCCGATGGGGCGCGCGTCCAAGGCGATATCCTTGAGACTCATGCCGCCTCCGCGCGCGATTTTGCACTGGCCTGGGCCAGCCACAGTTTTACCGTCAGCTTTTCCTTGGAACCGGCATGGGGCGCGATGGCGTCCCCAGCGAGCGGCTTCAGACCGGCGGCCACGAACCAACCCTGAACCTCGCGGTCGGAAAAGCCCAGACGGCGATGGGCATAATCCTGACGCAGAAACTCCAGATCGTGCGAGGCGAAATCGGCGATCAAAAGCCGCCCGCCCGCGCGCATCACCCGCGCGGCTTCGGCGACCGCCGCGCCCGGATCGTCGAGATAATGCAGATACCTGATGGAACAGCACGGTATCAAAGCCGGTGAGCGCCCCACCCGCCGGATAGGGCAAGCGATAAGTGTCGCCCAGCCGGACTTGGCAATGCGCAAGGTTGGCGCGCATCAACCGGTCACGCGCAATCGCAAGCATTTCCGGGCTGACGTCGATGCCGACGGCGCGCTTGGCGTGCGAAGCCAAAAGCTCCAGCATGCGTCCGGTGCCCGTTCCCGCATCGAGCAGATTCTCGATGGGTTTGCCGTCGAGGTGGCGCAGAATGGCGCCTTCGACATCCATTTCCGGCGCATGAAGGGCGCGGATGCGGCCCCACTGTGAGGCGTTCGCCTTGAAATAAGCGGCAGCCTCCGCGGCGCGCGCCTCGCGCACCGCCGTCAACCGCTTTAGATCCGTTTGAACCGGGCCCGCCGCAAGCTCCGAAAGCGCAGCGCCGAGCGCGGTGCCCAGTCCCTCGTCCGTCGCGCGATAGAGCACCCAGCTTCCTTCCTTGAACCGCGCGATCAGGCTCGCCTCGCATAAGAGTTTGAGGTGGCGCGAGACGCGCGGCTGGCTTTGGCCTACGATTTCAACCAGTTCGCTGACGGTGAGCTCCGCCTGGCGCAACAGAAGGAGCAGGCGCAGGCGCGTGGGATCGCCAGCGGCGCGCAGCATGACGACGAGTTTGTCCATGTCGGCCTCCATCCGATACATATAAACATATCTTTATATGCTCTGCAAACCGATCCCTGGCGGATTTCCGCCCCGATGACGCCGTCCACATCTGCTCTCATGCCATTAACTTGCCACAAGCCCGCTCGATCATTACCTGTGGCGGGGTTAGGCAGTCAGAGGTTTTTGAGAATGCGCGATTTTTCTTTGGTCCAAGGCGGTTTCTTCGGAGCGCGGATGTTTCGTGCCGCGTTTGCTATTGTGGTTCTGGCGGTCGGGTTTGCGGCGGCCACAGTGCCGGCCAGCGCGGCAGGCCCGGCCGAGCAATTCATCACCGACAACGCCCAAAAGGGCATCACCATCCTGGGCAACAAGCAGCTCAGCAAGGATCAGCGCCGCGCGCAGTTCCAGGATTTCCTGCTTGGCCTGGCGGACATCAAGGCGATCTCGGTCTACACGCTGGGCCAGTACCGGCGCACCGCCTCGCCCGCCGACCTCGACGCCTTCAGCGCGGCCTTCAAGGATTATGCGCTGGCGGTCTACCAGAGCTATTTCGACAAATTCTCGGGCCAGACGCTGCAGGTCACCGGCTCCTATTCGGTCGCGCCGGATGAAATCGTCGTCAAATCGATCATGAACGACCCCAAGAAGACGAACAACGCAAACCCGCTGGAGGTCGACTTCCGGGTCAGCAACGCAAATGGCCGTATGGCCGTGATCGATTTCTCGGTGGGCGGCGTATGGCTGCGCGAAACCGAGAAGAGCGACTTTACCTCGTACCTCAGTCAGAACAACGGCTCCGTCCCCAAGCTGAGCGCGATGCTGAGGACCAAAGCCCAGCAGATAAAATAGCGAGACTCTTCAATTGCCGCGCAATTTATGGCTGAAGCGAATTACGCTTCAGCCGATTGCGCTCTAAGCTCTCGTAAACCGCTTGTACTTGATCTTGTGCGGCTGGTCGGCGTCGATGCCGAGGCGGCGCTTCTTGTCGGCCTCATAGTCCTGGAAATTGCCCTCGAACCATTCGACATGGCTGTCGCCTTCGAAGGCCAGCATGTGGGTGGCGATGCGGTCGAGGAACCAGCGATCATGGCTGATGATCATGGCGCAGCCGGCGAATTCTTCCAGCGCCATTTCCAGCGCGCGCAGCGTATCGACGTCGAGATCGTTGGTCGGTTCGTCGAGCAGCAAGAGATTCGCGCCGGACTTCAGCATCTTGGCCAGATGAACGCGGTTGCGCTCTCCGCCCGATAGCTGGCCAACCTTCTTTTGCTGATCGCCGCTCTTGAAATTGAAGGCGCCGACATAGGCGCGGCTCTGCATGGTGCGCTTGCCCAGTTCCAGGACATCGAGGCCGCCGGAGATTTCCTCCCACACCGTCTTCTTGGGATCGAGTGCGTCGCGCGACTGATCGACATAGCCGATCTGAACCGTTTCGCCGATGCGCAGCGTGCCGGAATCCGGCTTTTCCTGGCCGGTCAGAAGCTTGAACAGCGTCGTCTTGCCCGCCCCGTTCGGCCCGATGACGCCGACGATACCGCCGGGCGGCAGGTTGAAATTCACGTTCTCGAACAGAAGCCGGTCTTCGAAGCCCTTGGCGAGACCGTCGCTCTCCACCACCAGCGAGCCCAACCGCTCGGCCACCGGAATGACGATCTGCGCCGTGCTGCCGCGCTGTTCCTGCGACTTGGCGAGCAATTCTTCATAGGCGTTGATGCGGGCCTTGGACTTCGCCTGGCGGGCGCGCGGGCTTTGCTGAATCCATTCGCGTTCGCGCGTGATGTTGCGTTCGCGCGCGGCCTCTTCGGAACCTTCCTGGTGAAGACGTTTTTCCTGCACGACGAGGAAGGAGGAGTAATTGCCCTCGTGCGGAATGCCCTTGCCGCGGTCGAGTTCCAGAATCCAGCCGGTGACATTGTCGAGGAAATAGCGGTCATGGGTGACCAGAATGATGCAGCCCTTGTATTCGCGCAGCGTATGTTCGAGCCAGCCCACCGATTCCGCGTCTAAATGGTTGGTCGGTTCGTCGAGCAGAAGAATATCGGGCGCATCGAGCAGCAGCTTGCAAAGCGCCACGCGGCGCTTCTCGCCGCCGGACAGCGTTGAGACCTGCGCATCGCCATCGGGGCAGCGCAGCGCATCCATCGCCTGATCGATCTGGCTGTCGAGATCCCACAGCCCCTTGGCCTCGATCTCGTCCTGCAGGCTGGACATCTCGTCGGCGGTTTCGTCTGTGTAGTTGGAGGCGATCTCGTTGTAGCGGTCGACCAGTGCCTGCTTGGCGGCGACGCCTTCCATTACATTTGCGCGCACGTCCTTGGTTGGATCGAGCTGCGGCTCCTGGGGCAGATAGCCCATCCGCACGCCATTCGCCGCCCAGGCCTCGCCGGTGAATTCCTTGTCGAGGCCCGCCATGATGCGCATCAGCGTCGACTTGCCCGCGCCGTTGACGCCGACGATGCCGATCTTGGCGCCGGGATAGAACGACAGCCAGATATCCTTGAGGACCTGTTTGCCGCCGGGATAGGTCTTCGACAGACCTTTCATCACATA